>NZ_CP178543.1:0-1135000 GCF_047276495.1 Capilliphycus salinus ALCB114379
GATGTCTTTCCCGATCTTATTTAGGTTAACTTTTGGCCTAAATCTCCTTGGGGAAAACCAACGCGATCGCCCCAGTTGTCCTGTTTTTCCAGTTCGCACTGGATAGGACTTGTAAACTGGACGATCGCTTAGATAAAATAGGATGGAACGATCAGGGTGTCAGAACTGAATTCTTTTTAGAAATCATCTCTTTTTCGGACTCAGTGAATCTCTTTCTACCTCTTAAATTTGTCAGCCCATGATCGAAGAAACCTCTATTATCTATCCCGCTAAAACTCAGCGTTCTTCCCAACTTCAGCATGAAGTGATTATTCTCGATCTCGAAACGGAAGAATACTACGGTTCTCAATGGGTGGGAGCGACTATTTGGATACTGCTGTCTCAACCCCGTACGGTTAAGGAACTTCGCGAGGCGATTTTATCCAGATATCAGGTCGATCCTCATCGCTGCGATCGCGATTTAATGGATTTTATATTACAACTCCAAGCCAATGGATTGATTGAACTGCATCCTTCTCCTTCTCCGGTTTCTTTAATACTCTATCGGGTTAGCCGCAAAGTGGAAAAGTTATTGAATAAGATTCTCAATCCCGAGCCAAGTTGGGTAAACCCCTATCGGAAATTATCGGCTACAGCGGGAGTAACGATGATGTCTAAACTCCCCTATCAAACGCCGGTTTTAACCTATTGTGGCTCCAACTATCCCTCGTTTTACGGCTAATGAAAAACCGGTTATTTCAGTCGAATAAATACCGTTGCTTTGGCAACACCTTCTACTGCTCCGGCGCTACTAATCGTTAGCGATCGCAAGTGATCGAAAAACGGTTTTGCCGATAATTCTAACAATTTTAACAAGGGAATTTGCTGTTTGATAAACCCAACGCTTGAAGACCAGTTTAAAAAGAAATAACCATCATTAACGGTGGGTAAACGGTCAAAGGCGATGCGAAATTCTGGATCGTCGAGTAAACTTTCCTCGGAAACCAAATTCAGCGCTCGATCCATTGCTTCGACAGAGGTGGTGAAAATTTCATACTCTCCGACGGTCGCATGAACTCCTTTAGGTTTGGCTTGCAATACTGAGGGGTTAATATCTGGGTTGTTTACGGTATCAGGTAAGGGACTTATGGTTGTCCAAGCCGTGAGGGTGCGTTCACCGAGTTCAAAAGTTCCTACACTGTACCCCTCCTCTGTCGCGAGTTCATCTAAATGTTGAACTGCGGTGGATGCTTGAGGAGAAAGACGCGAAGCCACAAAAATCCAATCCGGTTTTTGGGGTTGCTGTTCGGCTACAGGGGGGATCATTGCTAAAGCATATTCTCCTGTCACCCAACTAAAGAGATCTGAGGGTAAATCTAAACCCCAAATTTCTTTAATCACAGCTATGGGCTGATTAACTAAATTTTCCAATACAGAATTTCGGGATATCGTTGTCGATAACTGTTCCCACAAATGATTGAGATCGCTTCCGGCGATCGCCAAACCCGTTTTACCGGTAATATATTTCCAAGCTTCTATAGGTTCGTCTAGTAAAGGTTGAACTGATTTTCCTTCTTCGTCTGTTACCTTCACCAAGGCGGTTTCTGCTAATAATCCTTGGGGACTCAAACCGATAGATAGGGTTAAAGTCGGTTGAGCGGGGAGATTAACCCCGGGATTTTCCCAGTCTAAACCCCAACGCCCCAAATTGACAAACGCCAAACCCACCCGACTCCCAGATAGTTGTTTCAATGATTGTTGATAAGCCGGAGACTGGCTTAAACTTAAACTGGAGGCTTGAACGTTATTGATGGCTTCTCGCAACAGTTTCGGGGAATTGGCGACCAAGACAAAACGATTAAAAATTGCCGTGCTTAAAACCCTCGATCCGTTTTCCGGGGGTTGGCGGTAGGTGAGTTTAACGCCTTTGTAGGGTTGTGAAACCACATCGACCCCTTCGGACTGCTGTTTTTGCCAAAATTGATTTATGGTGGTTGTGGCGAGTTGGATATCAGCCGCAGATAAAACAAATAAATAGCCGAGTTGTTCGCCATTTTTGAGGTTGCGATCGATATCGGTGGTCATCAACGCCAGGGTGGTTTCATTGCCCAACCAGGGCTGAATATCACGATTGTAGTTGAGATCGGTATTGGCGAGGAGGGTTTTTTTAATTTGGTTAAATTCGGCGTGCGATCGCGGACGGTCTCGGGGTGGGGTAAGAACCTGTTGAAAGGCTTCGATGCGATCAGGATTCACCAGCAATGATACCATCACCGGAACGGTTTTGGGGACAAAGATCGCGGCGGTTGGTGTGGTTGTGACTCCCCCCGTTACCGCAGCGAGTGGACTTTCACCCAATAACTTGTAAAATGTACCGATACCCAGTAGCAGGATCGCCACTGAAGTGACGGCTAAAAATGTAAAAAAGGAACGAAGCTTCATAGGAAGATGTGACCATTAGGGCATTCAACAGGGTGGCTCACCAGTTTTACAGTCACCAGTCACCAGTCACCAGTCACCAGTTTTTAGAGTCACCAGTTTTACAGTCACCAGTCACCAGTCACCAGTCACCAGTTTTTACAGTCACCAGTGATAACAGTTTACAGTAAACAGTTTCTCCCCCGCTTCTGCTGCTTCTGCTGCTTCCCCACCTCCAAACTTGCGACTTGGTGACTTCTGCCTATTGCCTGTTATGATTGGAGCGGTTCGGTTCGAGTTAGAATTAACAAGACTCCCCATCAACCTTTGTATGCTCATCAAGACGTCTCCTAAACCCCTGCGTTGGCAGCGAACCCGATATTCTCCCCTCACCCGACAAATTGATGTATTTACTGCTGCCGGGAAATTTATTTTCTTCCTGTGGTGGGATCGGTTTGTAATTAATAATAGCTCTTTACAAAAGCGAAAACGCGCTCAATGGTTGGTGAAAACTATGCTCGATCTCGGCCCAACTTTTATTAAAATTGGGCAAGCTTTATCGACTCGGGCGGATATTTTACCGACAGAATATGTCGAAGAATTAGAAAAGTTACAGGATAAAGTTCCTCCGTTTCCAACGCCTGAAGCGATCGCAATTATTGAGTCGGAATTGGGAAATTCATTGTTTAGTTTATATCGGGATTTTAACGAACGTCCGTTGGCGGCCGCCAGTCTCGGACAAGTTCACAAAGCGAGACTGCACACGGGAGAAGATGTGGTTGTTAAGGTTCAACGTCCGGGTTTAAAACAATTGTTTGATTTGGATGTGGAAGCGATTCGGAAAATTGTCAGATTTTGTTATCGATATTTTGACTGGGCGAAAATTTATGATATTGATGCCATTTATAACGAGTTTTTTATTATCCTGTATCAAGAAATTGATTATATTAAAGAGGGAAAAAATGCCGATAGGTTTAGAGAAAATTTTAAGAGCTATCCCGATATTGTCGTCCCTAAAATTTATTGGGACTATTCGAGTCATAAGGTTTTAACAATGGAATATTTGCCCGGAGTTAAAATCGATAACCGCAAACAAATTGAAGCTTTGGGTCTGGATATAAAACGGATTAACCAAATTGGGATTTGTTGCTATCTCAAACAAATTTTGCAGGATGGTTTCTTTCAAGCCGATCCCCATCCGGGTAATATTGCGATCAACCGCCAGGGAAGTCTAATTTTTTATGATTTTGGGATGATGGCTGAGATTAAATCCCTGGAAAAAGATGAAATGATTAGAACCTTTTTCGCGGTGATGAGGAAAGATACGGATGTGGTTTTAGATAGTTTGATTAGAATTGGTTTAATTGACCCCATTCCGGATATGACGCCGGTGCGGAGATTGGTTCGGTTTTTACTGGAGGAGTTTACGGAAAAACCGATTGATTTTCAAGCCTTTAATCAACTCAAAGAAGAAGTTTATGTCATGTTTGAACAACAACCGTTTCGGCTACCGGCTGAGATGACGTTTATTTTAAAGTCTTTAACCACTTTAGATGGCATTGCCAGGGCTTTAGATCCGAAGTATAATCTAGTGGCGAGTGCGAGTCCTTTTGTGAAAAGTTTAACGACGCTTCCGGGTCAAACCAATAGTCTCGGAGAATTGGCAAAACAAGCGAGAGAATTTGTTAAATTTAAACTGCAACAACCGAGTAAGTCTGAACAGTTAATTCGCCGCATTGAACAGCGGATCGAAGAAGGAGAATTGCGGGTTAGAGTGCGATCGGTCGAGAGCGAACGTGCGCTCAGACGGGTGAATTTAGCCCTAAAAAGCCTGATTCATGCCTGTTGGACTGGATTTGCTTCTTTGTGTGGAATTGCCCTGTTAATTGGCAATTATAACGGCTGGGCGATCGCCATTTTTGCGGTGTCGGGATTCGGTTTATTTTTGTTTTTGCGATCAATCATTAATCTTTCGATTCGAGAACGATTAGATCGTATGGCAGAATAAAGAAAGGGAACAGGCAACAGGGAACAGGCAACAGGGAACAGGCAAGAGTTTTTTCTGACTTCTGAACTCCGGGGCGGGTTTACATAAATTGTTTCTGGGAAGACACAGATTTTTGCGGAACCCGCCCCTACTGAACTTCTTTCTTCTTCAAAGGATACTTATCTTTTTTCAGGATAGCATTATGAATACAAACACGACTCCTCGAATTAAATTTATCAAAGAACCGACTTCTGAGGCTTGGCTTGAAAAGGCTTTGGCTAATTTAGATGTTATTTTATTGGATCATTCTCACTGCGAACGGAAAGCGGCGGGAGTGGCTTTAAATTTAATGTTTCGCTATCCTTCGAGTACCAAATTAGTCCGAACTTTAACGGCAATTGCGGCTGAAGAATTACAACATTTTGAACAAGTTAATCAATGGTTAGAACGGCGGGGAGTTCCTTTGGCTCCTTTGGATGCGCCGCCCTATGGTTCGGAATTAAACAAGCAAATTCGCCGCCACGAACCGCAACGAATGCTAGATTTTCTGTTAGTTTATAGTTTGATTGAAGCCCGCAGTCACGAACGTTTGGGCTTGCTGGGGGCGCACTGTCCGGATGCGGAATTGGCGAAGTTTTATCGGGGGTTAATGGCATCAGAAGCTCGACATTATGGCTCTTATTGGGTTTTGGCGACGACTTATTTTGATACGGATGTTGTTAACGAACGCTTGGAGGAATTATCAGAAATTGAGAGTAATATTCTCTCGACTCCGTTTCCTAAGCCGAGAATTCACAGTTAGTTTTTGAGCGATAAAATAGCGAAAAAAGAAGGATGAAAACTGAGTATAAAGGGTTTATTATTCGCTCCTGGGAAGCGGGCGATCGCGAAGTTGCTTTTAATTTAATTGCGTCGGTTTTGGCTGAATATGGGTTGGGATGCGAACCGACGGGAGCGGATGAAGATGTTTACAATGTGGAGAAATTCTACCAGCAAACTGGCGGTGAATTTTGGGTGGTTGAACATCAGAATAAAATCGTGGGAACCGCAGCTTATTATCCGATCAAACGGGGTATAAAGGCGGTGGAAATTCGCAAAATGTATTTACTCCCATCTGTACGGGGAAAAGGCTTGGGGAAGTTTTTATTGAGTCGTTTGGAGGAGACAATACAGGCGAAAGGGTTTCAAGAAGCTTGGATCGAAACGGCGAGTGTTTTAAAAGAAGCCGTTAAACTCTACGAAAGTCACGGGTATGAACCGACAACGGGAGTCGAAACCGAACGTTGCGATCGCGTTTACAAAAAAGTGCTTTCTATAGAATAAAAATTGATAATTAATTGCTTTTTGGGTTGACTAAGTTGCTTTTAAAAAACCTTCCCCTGATTAGACTAAGCTCATAATAGAGCAAGAACAAAAGATAGAAAAAGTGAGTGGAAATGAGGGATTACTCTATCCGAGCCGGTGAAGTTTCTGAGGGAAGATTCTACACCGATGGATAAGTTAGATCAAGTATGATTTTTGAGAATGTCATCTTGAGCAATCCCCGAGAATTTCAAGCAAAATCGGTTGTATTATGTCCGATTAATCGAGAATCATGATGTAGGGGCGAGTTCGGCGACTATCTGTGACATCTACTGCTGCATTTGAATAAACCCGCCCCATCCCAATAGGAGAATTAATCAATCGGACATCCTATGAATTAAGCTTGAAGTAAATTACCTTGAATGAGTCGAGCGGTCATTTCCGCCCGAGAATTGACATTGAGTTTTTTAAACACGCGACGTAAATGAGTCGCGACAGTCCAACGACTAATTCCGAGTTCTTTTCCAATACATTTGTTGGGTAGACCTTGAGCGACCAAACGAGCGATTGACTGTTCACGGGGACTCAAATTAACTGGATCGTAATCTTGAGGACGTGAACGAACTAAATAGTAACGAACGCCATTAACATCGGATGCAAATACAATCTCATCAACGGATTCTTCAGTTCGTTGAAAAACTGGAAAGGCAATAGACTCATCAACTTGCTTCACAGCTTGTTTCAGCATTTCTTGAATCATCATAATTATTTCCCCTGAGGACAAAAACAGATACACTACGTTAGGTTGGATGTGAACTAGCCGACCTTGGATGAGAGCTAATCTTGAGTTGTTGATGGATGAGCTAGAGTAGACAAATGAACGACAAAGGATTAGCCAGTAGGTATTGTAGATGCTCCTGAGAGTGAACAACGGAGATATCATCGGGTTTGACCCCTTCTATAGCTACATATATATCACTTAATATCGCTTATGCAGTTTTGAAGTGATAGGGGGATGAAAATTGGGTTGTTCTCCGCAAACAGGGGTCAAGAAACGAAATATTGATTGCGTCCTTCTTGCTTGGCGGTGTATAATGCTTTGTCGGCCAGGGCGACCAACGTACTGGGGAAATTGAGGGAGTTGGGAATCATGCTGCTTATTCCCATACTCAGGGTAACAATATTGCTGACCTCGGATTTTTGATGAAGCAGACTGAGATTGCGAATGGTGTGCTGTATCTGTTGAGCAACGATAATTGCTCCTTCTCGGTTGGTATTTGGAAGAACAACCACAAATTCCTCTCCGCCATAACGGGCGACTAAATCGGGCCGGACGTTTTAAAATTCTTTTAATGGCTTGAGCAATTGAAATTAGACATTGATCTCCGGCTTGATGCCCATAAAAATCATTGTAGAATTTAAAATAATCAATATCTAATAAAATTAGAGATAAAGGCTGTTGTTCCCGTCCTAAACGCTGCCATTCTTTCTGGAGATAATCATCAAAGTAACGACGGTTTGCAATTTGAGTTAAACCGTCGGTATTCGCCAGCAGTTCTAAGGTTTTATTAGCCCGTTGCAAGTCTTTTTCAGCCCGTTTGCGGTCGCTAATATCCCGAATCATCATCAAAACTTCATTGTCGTTAACTTTGACAATACGAGCTTCTTCATAATATAATTCTCCATAGACTTCTGTAAAATATTCATAGATTTGTCGTTCACCTGTTGTTAACGCTTGGCGAACGTAGTGCATTTGTTGTTTGGCAAGCCGCAGGGGTAAGGTTTTATAAATAGATTGTTGAATCTGATAGGAAATAGAATCCAACGAGGGGATGTTTCCATTGCAACCAATACTAATACAAATTCCTTCTCCATCAAGACGAATCAGCAGATCGGGAATTGCTTTGATAATTGCTCGCTGAGTGGCTACATTTTGACAGAGGGCTTCTTCAATTTGTTTGCGATCGCTAATATTAACAATCTGAACGATGAGATAATGGGGACATTTTCGGGTATCATACATGAGGGAAAGATTCATCAATCCCCAGATTAATTTTCCGGTTTTGGAGACAAATCGTTTCTCAATTTGATAGCCGGGAATTTCTCCGGCAAACATTTGATGAACTAAGTCGTTATCAATGCCGAGATCGTCGGGAAAAATCAGATCGGCGAGTTGCAATGATAGCAATTGAGATTGAGAATACTCGAACATTTGACAAAGTGCGGTGTTGACATCGAGAATTTGTCCGAGTATGGATACCAAACACATTCCTGCTGTAATTGTATCAAATGCTCCCCTAAATTTCTCCTCGTTGCGTCGCAGTTCCTCTTGCATTTGTTGACGGATAAGTTCGTCTTTTTTGCGATCGCTAATATCTTGATGAAAACCGATCATCCGCAGGGGAGTATTATCTTCTGCCCACACCGCTTGTCCTCTGGCTAATATCCATTTATAATTGCCATCTTTGCAACGCAGACGATATTCAATTTTGTATTCGGAAGTTTGGTGTTGAAGATAACTATAGAGGAAGGTTAGGACTCGATCGCGATCGTCGGGATGAAGAAGAGTTTTCCAAGCTTCAAAACAATTTTTTATTTCATCATCTGTATAACCGAGCATTTCTTTCAATGTGATTGACATGAACGCTTCGCCTGTCTGCACATTCCAGTCAAAAATTCCGTCACCGGTTCCTTGCAGTAATAATTGCCAACGTTCTTCTTGCTGTCGCAATTGTCGATTTTGGGTTTCGAGTTGGTGCAGCAGTTGTTGATGGGCTAAATGTAATTTAATTCTCGCTAAAACTTCTTCGGATTGATAGGGTTTGGTCACATAGTCTGCACCCCCAACTTCAAAAGCTTTAACCTTATCTAATACTCCATCCAAGGCACTTAAAAAAATAATCGGAATATGAAAGGTTTTCTCGTCTAATTTTAGCTGTTGACAAACGGCATATCCATCAATATCGGGTAATTTGATATCGAGCATAATTAAATCGGGCGGATGGGCTAAAGCCGACTGTATCGCGAGTTGTCCTGTGGGGGCAATGCGGGTATGATAACCTTTACTCGATAATATGTTTATTAATAAGCGTAAGTCCGCAGGAGTATCATCAACAACCAGAATCTCATTAATTGCAGACATAGCGATTCTACTCCTTAACGAACTGAACGAACTGAACGAATTAAATCCAGTATCCTCCCGTACTCAAACTGATCGGCTAATGGGGTTAAAACGGCAGCTAGGTTAGAGTTTTCTTTTTCTACAGACTGAATAATTTGCTGAATTAACTGAGGATCGCCGAGAATTAATGCTTCCTCAAGTTTTTGTAGTACAGGAGGGGGTAAATTAGCAATCGCTTCAACCCAATTAGCAGTGTTCACAGGTTTTTCACTTGTTTCGGGGACGTTTTTAGCATAACTGTATTTCACCCCCAAATGTTGCTGTAGGGCTGTAAAGATTTCTAACTCCTCAAAGGGTTTATGAATAAAGTTGTTAAAGCCGAGGGTTTCGTAATGGGATAATCGATTGGCAGAAACAGCTATAATTTTAACGGGATTCGTTGTATTTTGACAGTGTTCGAGATGGCGGATCTGTTTTGTCGCTTCCCAACCGTCTAATACAGGCATTCGTAAGTCCATCCAGATCAGATCAGGCTGCCATTGTTGCCAACAGGTAAGGGCTTCTTCGCCGTTTTCTGCTTCTTGTACCGCAAACCCCAGAGGTGTCAGAAGTTGAACTAATAATCGACGATTGGCAAAGTTATCATCAGCGACTAAGAGGCGGTAAAGGGGTTCTCCTGGGGCTAAACCGATAATTTTTTGTTCGGAAACGGGGGAAGTTGGGAGAACTGCATCGACAATTTTAGCGGCTATATTAAATCTAAATAGACTGCCGATATTGAGTTGACTTTCTACAGAAATCTTTCCTCCCATTAATTTTACAAATTCTCGACTAATGGTTAAACCCAGTCCGGTTCCTTCTTGGATTTTTCGTCCGGCTGAGGTTTGACTAAAAGCTTCAAATAGATGAGTTTTTTCTGCGGGTGCAATGCCAACGCCCGTATCTTCGACTTCAAAATTTAAGATGATATTATCGTCTGAACTTGGGGAGGCAACAAAAACTCGCAGGGTAATAGATCCGTGATTTGTGAATTTTAGTGCATTGCTCAAAAGATTAATTAAAACCTGACGAAGTTTGATTTCATCGGTACGAATATAGCGGGGAACGTCTGGATTTTTCTGTATATTGAGATGCAATCCTTTACTTTCAACTTTCAGAGAAAACATACTGTAAATATCCTCAAGGAGTTTATCCAGATTAAAATCTTTTGGATCGAGGGTGGTTCGGTTTGCTTCTATTTTAGCCAGGTCTAGCACTTGGTTAATTAAATTCAATAAATGTTCCCCGCTGCGATAGATTATATCGGCATTTTTTCGGGGTTCTGATGAAAGTTGCGGATCGTTTTTTAAGATGCGAGCAAAACCTAAAATCGCATTCAAAGGTGAACGCAATTCGTGACTCATATTGGCAATAAAAGCACCTTTGGCTTGGCTGGCGGCTTCGGCGGTTTCTTTGGCTTTTTGCAGTTCTAGTTCCATCCGTTTGCGATCGCTAATATCAATAATTAAGCTGTAGTATCCTCTCACTTGAAGATCTTCATCAAAATTGGGAATGAGCATCACCGAAAGATGGCGTTCTTCAGAGGTTTCTGAACCGGGAATGGTGACTTCATAACTCACAGATTCTCCGGCTAAGGCTTGTTGAATATATCCGCGAACCAGATGATAATTAACCTCTCCAATAACCTCAAGGGTGGTTTTACCGCAAATTTCTTCCCGACTCATGCCAAATTCTTCTTCATATTTTTGGTTAACAAACTGATAGCGTTCGTCACAATCGGCATAGGAAATAAACACGGGCAAAGCATCGGCTAATAACCGCAATTGTTTCTCGCTTTCTGATAAAGCTTGTTCGGCAAATTTGCGTTCGCTAATATCCGTCACCCGCACTAAATTCAACCGTTGACCGACTATTTCAACCTGCTTAACGGCTAGATTTCCCCAGAAATGACGGCCAGTTTTGGAGATGTATTCAACTTCTAAACTCCACATTCCTTTTTGTTCGATATCTTGGTTAATTTTATCCATTTCTGCCGGGGTAAATAGCCGTTTTTGTAAGGTATGACCTTCAATCCCAATTAATTCTTCTCGGTTCTGTACTTCAAATAATTCAATCGCACGACGGTTACAATCAATGGTGAGCAGACTATCAGAATCGACTAAAAATAGCGCATCAGCCGATTCATGGAAAATTGCATCTCGTAAATCTCGACTTTGACGCAGTTCTAATTCTGCTTGTTTGCGTTCGCTAATATCGGTAACAATCGACCAAAATGTTTGGGGTGGAACGCCTTCATTTTTCACGGGAAAGAGAATAGATTGAAAACTTTTACATTCGCCGTTAATTACAAGTTCATCTTCGATAATCAACGGTTCACCCCTTTCGATCAGTTCCTCAACTCGAGTGTTAAAGAGGTTAACAACGTCTTCAGGGAAGAAATCAGCAAAAGTTCGTCCGATGATTTGTTGTTCCGGGAGGTTGAACAGTTTAAGAAAGGCTCGATTGACTTGTAGATAACGCCCCTCAGCGTCAAATAAATGGATGATCGCAGGTGCATTATCCAAAAAGGCTTGGAGTTGTTCGGTGGTTTTTTGTAGGGCGAATTCGGCTTTTTTTCGGTCGTGGATATCGCGACCAACCGACTGCAATTCTACTAAATTTCCCTGGGTATCATAAATGGCTTGGTTTGTCCATTGCGTCCAACGCGCTTCACCATTAACAATCACTCGATTTTCAATGTTAAATACAGGCTGTTCCGGGGAAAGTTGAGCCAGACAGCGATCGATAGCAAGTTGGTCTTCTGGATAAATAATGGGTTGATAATGGTGTCCAAGAAAATATTCCTTAGAAATACCAAAATAGCGGCAATAAGCATCATTGACATAGCTCAAAGTACCATCAGCTTTAAATCGGGTGATGAATTCAGTTTGATACTCTAAAATCGATAAATAACGGGCTTCTGATTGATGGAGTAATTCTTCCGTTCGTTTGAGATCGTCAATATCGCGACCAACAGACTGTAATTCTACTAAGTTTCCCTCGGTATCATAAATGGCTTGGTTTGTCCATTGCATCCAACGCACTTCACCATTAACAATCACTCGATGTTCAACAATACCAACAGGTTTTTGAGGAGAAAGTTGAGTTAGACAGCGATCGATAATTGGTTGGTCTTCTGGATAAATTCGGGGCTTATAGCAATGTCCAATTGCTTCTTCTCTGGAAACACCATAATAGCGACAAAAAGCCTCATTAACATAGCTCAATCTGCCATCGGGTTGAAATCGGGTAACGAGTTCGGTTTGATGCTCTAAAATCGACAAATAACGGGCTTCTGATTGATGGAGTAATTCTTCTGCTTGTTTGCGATCGCTAATATCCTGAACGATCCCATGCCAAGCAATTTCACCATTTTCGCGTCTTTGGGGTCGAGAATTGGCTTGAATCCATTTAATTTTCCCCGAAGGTGTGATAATTCGCCATTCATATTTGAAGGGTTTCCCGGTTTCAAGACTTTCTTTTAGCGCTTGTTGATAGCCGTCTCGATCATCTGGATATATTTGTTTAAAAGTAATACTGGCATCTTCGAGAACGGACTCCACAGGAATTTCGTGAATGTCTTCAAAAGCCGGACTTAAATATTCATAGCACACGGGGCCGCTCGGATATTCAATCACGCTGTAAATCACTCCTGGGGAAGCGGCAGCTAATTCTTGAAATCTTTCTTCACTTTGGTGTAAAGCTTCTTGGACTTGTTTGCGATCGCTAATATCCTGAATCACCCCATGCCACGCGATCGCCCCATTGCTGCGTCGTTCCGGTTTGGATGTTGCGTGCAACCATTTAAGTTTGCCTGTGGGGGTAATTATTCGCCACTCGTGGGAGAACAACTCCAAAGATTCGGCGCTGCGAGTCGCCGCCGCCAGATAACCCGCGCGATCGTCAGGGTGCATCTGATCGATCACCAAATTAGCATTTTTCAGCGCTTGTGCTTGGGTGACTTCATGGATGCTTTCTACTGCCGAACTGGTATACTCGAACCAAAGACGGCCATCGGGTTCGAGAACCAGGGTATAAATTGAACTGGGCGATTGACGGCTATATTGTTGCAGCCATTGTTCAGTTTTGCGGAGTTGTTCTTCGATCTGTTTGCGATCATTAATATTAGAAAATGAACCGACCATGCGATAGGGTTGACCGTCTGGATATCTTAAAGCTTGTCCTTTGATTAAAAACCAACCGTAGGAACCATCGGCTTGTTGTACTCGCAACTCTAGGATATAGGGATGATTATTTTCTAAATGATTGGTTACAGCTTGCTGAAAGTGATGACGATCATCGGGATGAACGAGGTTAGAAAATTGAGCGATTGGATCGGGTTGAATCTCTACAACTGACAAACCGAGAAGATGATAAAATTGAGGCGACCACCAAGCAGTATTATTAATAATATCCCAATCCCAAATTCCATCCCGGGTGGCATCAATGACTAATTTTAATCGTTCTTGATTTTGTTGTAGTTTGAGGGTTCGTTCTGCGATTTCCTGTTCAAGTTGCTGTTGGTAACTTCTTCGGAGTTGTTCGTTTTGACGGCGTTCGGTAATATCTTGAAACATGATTACAGAATAAATTACCGTTCCGGATTCATCAAAAACTGGAATTGATGTGACTTCTAGAGGAATACGACGACCCTGAACCTCAATCTCAATATCCTCAACGTGAACTTTTTCTCCTTTTAATGCTTTAATTCCGGGTAATTGTTCTACTGGATAAAGCTGATTTGTTCCGGCTATATAGACTTGATAAACTTCTGAAAGCTGTTCGGGAGAAATGATTTTAATTCCTTGTCCGAGAATTTGTTGACCTAGTTTGTTAATGAGAATATGTTGTCCGGTGCTATCAAATACACTGACACCAATGGGAACACTATCAAGCAAGACCGAAAATCGCCGTTCGCTCAGTTTTAAAGCTTGAAATGATGAGTTCAGTTGTTCGGCCATCTGGCTAAAAGAATCGGTGAGTTGATTAACTTCTTTAATGCTGGTTTTTTCAAGGAGATGTTCGAGGTTATTTTGAGCGAGTTCTTGAGCGGCTAAATTCAGTTTTATGATGGGTTTTACAATGTGTTTTGATGCAAATCTGGCGGCTAAAAAATTAAGTAAAAAGGCGATAAAACACCACAATAATACCGCCCGATAAATATTAATTTTAATCGTTTTAATAAAGTCGGATTCGGGAACCGTCACCACAATAAACCAGTTATAATCCTCGTCTAACGAATAGGGTATAACTCGGATACAATACCGTTGATTTTGTCCTTGGACTCGCAATTTTACCGCACGATGATTAATTGAGTTTAAATTGTCGAATTTACTCCTCACATACTTGCCGACAGTTTGAGTCACGGGGTCGCGGCTATCTTCTACGAAAAGTCGCCACTTTTGAGGATCGGAAGTCTCTAATTTCGGAGAAAAATCTGTTACCTGAAAGGGCAATTCATGGGTTGATGTGGCAATTAAATATCCCCGGTTATCCATAATAAAAGCTTGTCCGGTTTTCCCAATTTTTAATTGACCCAGAAACTCACTCATTTTATCTAAAAAAACCGTTGCACCCACAACCCCTTTAAAATTACCTTGGGAATCGTAGAATGGTAAAGAATGAACTAGGACTAAGATTAAATTGGATTTTTTTACGCCTGAAGTAACTGTTTGCCAAGTGCCGTTTTTTGCTGCTTTTGCGATGGGATACCAAGGTTGACTGGGAGGATCGTTGTGTGGATCGTAATTAGGAATAATATTGCGTAGATAGAGACGATTTCCTTGTAAATCAGCAACATAGTTTTCTAGATTGCCTGTGCGACGATTCCACTCTCGAATCACCAAAGATTCAGACTGGGGTTTGGCAACAACCAAAAAGTCTTTTTGTTCGGTAGCAATATAGATAGAACTGACCTGGGAAAAGGTATTAATTTGATCGACAAAGTAATCTTCTAGTTGCAATTTATTCTGCCAGTCTAAGAGACCTGAACTGATTGATTTGGCATTGATTTGGGTAATATCAATAGAGGTATGTAAATAATCGTCGAGATTTTGAGTAATGCGATCGCCGATTTCTGTGATTAGTTGGTTTGTGAGTTCTTCTACCACTTGCTGTCCGCTGCGATAGGAGAGATAACCCACAATTCCCACAGTACCCAAGATTTGCAGGAAAAAAGGCACAATTAACAGGGTGCGAAGCGGAACGCCGTTGAAAGTTGTTTTTATCCATCGGTTCAAGGGTTTAATCAACATAAATCTAACTGATTTTCTCCAAAAAATTTTTCTCCTATATTTTGTGTAAAGAATTTTCCGATCAATAACAACTTAACCGTTTTCATCTCCTCTGGCGATGGTTGACCAAAATCCTCAAATTGATTGCGGCTGTTCTCACTCTCATCCTCATCCCACTCTCTCTGATGGTTTTGTCATTTTGAATTTCTGTTCTTTTATATAAATTTTAATGATTTCAGGCGGGATGTAAGATGATTTCGCGTCAAAAACAGAATTGAATACAGTATACAATAAAAAAAGTTAGTATCAAACTCGGTTCGCTTGTCAGTTTGTTGACGGTCTAGGAGTTTGAGAGGAATGACTTTCAACAAACCTAAGAAGCCTTCACCAATCAGTTAATAGTGCATCCGGTCAATGTTCCGAAGGATTTACAAGATGAAAAAGAGGTTACTGTAATTTTTCATAGCGAATATTCACATTGGTGAGTTCGCCCAAATCAACCCCTTGGACCACAACAGCCAATCCATTTTCTGCCCCTTCAAAAACCAGGTTAAAAGTTGTATCGGTAATGGCGGTATTAATTTCTCGTTCTTTTAATCCTTGTTGGGTTAGGCTTTGGCGATAAAATTCAACCGCTTCAGTTAAACTTAAATCAGTTTGAAAGTTAAGGGACTCTGTTCCATTGGCGCCCGGTTGTTTGGTTAAATTTTGGACAGTTTCAGGAAGGGGAAATTGCGAGTTTGTATCGGTTTGAACCAAAAAAATAGGTGATCTGGGTTCCGCCTGAACGGATAAATTCCCCCACCCCCAGACCATTATTGATGCAAAAACGATGATTTTCCCCAACATTAACATCACTGCTAACTCCATTGCATTACAGCAACAGTTCTAGCATAGTTTGATTTTTCCTTAACTTTTCCCAAACTTTTCTGACTTTTTCAGGTTCTTCATGCTTGCTTAAAGGGCTTCTAAATCGGTTTCGCCTGTACGAATACGGATCGCCTGTTCAATGGAACGAACGAATATTTTACCATCGCCAATTTGACCGGTTTGTGCCGCAGCAACCAATTTTTCAACAACGAACTCGCAAGCTTCATCTTCGACAATAATTTCTAACTTCATTTTGGGATGAAACTCAATAACGTGTTTGACGCCCCGATAAGACTCGGTTTGACCTTTCTGGCGACCATAACCCCGGACGTTGTGTACATTCATTCCTACTATTCCCGCATCAACCAAAGCCGCAACCACTCGGTCAAACTGGACGGGACGGATGAGGGCTTCTATTTTTTTCACAATTGCAACTCCTGAACAACTTCTAAATTTAATTTCTGTATCTTTAATAACAGATTTTTGAAAAACCTATATTCCCCATTCCCCATTCCCCATTCCCTATATTTGACTAATCGTTCCAAAAAATGCTAAAATTGGGGTGTTTGATTTCAAATACCAGCAATGGCAAGGCATAAGGAGTTTAATCGCGAAGAAGTCTTAGCAAGGGCGATGGAAACCTTCTGGCGTTACGGCTATGAGGGGACGTCTGTACAGGATTTGCTCGACAGCATGGGGATTAACCGGGGGAGTCTGTATGATACCTTTGGGGATAAGCGGTCTTTGTTCCTCGAAGCGATCGCCCACTACGATCAGACGGTGGTTCGATGTCTGATCGCCCGTTTAGAAGCCCCAGACGCCTCAAAAGCGGCGATCGTTGATTATTTTCAAAGTTTAGTCGATCGGATGGTTGCAGACCCAGATCGCCGGGGATGCTTCGTCACCAACACGGCGGTTGAACTTTGTCCCCATGACCCCGATACCGCCAAGCGGGTGGCCCATAACCTCGACTGCATTGAAGGGGCTTTCTACAAAGCTTTATCGCGGGCGCAGGAAAAAGGGGAAATTTCACCCGACAAAAATATTCCAGCTTTGGCCCGTTATCTCACCTGCAATTTACAAGGTTTGCGCGTCATCTCTAAGGTTAATCCCGATCCGCAAGTTTTGCAAGATATCGTTCAAATTCTCCTCGGTGTACTCGATTGAGGAAATTTATTCAAAATACTTGACTATTCGTTCCAGAATTGCTATTCTAAGAATATGAAAAAACATTTTCTCGTTTTCAACGTTGTCCTCCTAGCCGGAGTGACCGCAGACGAATCTATTTTTTTGACATAAATGGAACAATCGTTCAAAAAAAGGGGGATAACGATGAATTGGACTCAAGAAGTAAAAAACCCAAAGAAAAAACGGGGAGAAAATCATCAATCGAATCAGAATCGAGTTGGGATTCGTGTGGGCGAGTTCCGCAATAATTCCCCCGGATTGGTCGAGAATTTGGGATGAAATTCCCCCGTGAAAAGGGAGATAAAAGCCGCGAGTTCTTGATTTTTCCGACCCGAAGGGTTTGAAACAGCAATCAGGGTTGATGGCTTCATCGAAGCGGATGACACCAAGGATTTAGATTTAGAAATAATTCTCCCCACATTGAAAAATCTTCCTGTAGCCGTATAATCACCCTCAGATAGGGGAACGGTGCAACCAGACCCCAATACAGTTTAGGAGAGATCCCAATTATGTCAGAGACAGCAAAATACATCACATTAACCGATGACAATTTTGAGGTTGAAGTTCTCAAAAGTACCACACCCGTTGTTGTTGACTTTTGGGCGCCTTGGTGCGGTCCTTGTCGGGTAATGAATCCGATTATCGAAGGTTTAGCCGCAGAATTTGACGGGGTTGTGACAGTCGGTAAGTTGAACGTTGATAATTACGAACAACGGGCAACCCAGTATCGAATTGAAGCGATTCCAACGCTGTTATTTTTCAATCAAGGTGAAGTCGTTTATCGAGTTGAAGGTGTTGTCGATCAGGCGGTTTTGTCGAATAAAGTTAAAGAATTGTTCGACCAAATTTCAACTTCAAATTCCCTCGCTTAATTAAAGTCAAGGAAGGCTAAATCAAGCCTTCCTCGCTCCTCCTCTTGTGTCATTAACCTTTAAAAAATTAGCCATGAATACCGATCTCAATTTGTTAAAACCCGTTCAACTTGGCGCTTATAAACTTTCTAACCGGATGGTCATGGCGCCTTTAACTCGAATGCGAGCCGCTTCGGGAAATGTGCCTCAAGAAATGAATGTGATTTATTATCGTCAGCGGGCTTCTGCGGGGTTAATTATTAGTGAAGCCTCTCAAATTTCACCCCAAGGTTTGGGTTATCCAAATACACCGGGAATTTATTCAGCCGAACAAGTAGAAGGATGGAAAAAAGTTACTCAAGCTGTGCATGACGAAGGCGGAAGAATTTTCTTACAATTGTGGCACGTTGGTCGCATTTCTCACCCTTCTTTACAACCGAATGGTGAGTTACCGGTAGCGCCGAGTGCGATCGCCCCGGAAGGGATGGCAAATACTTTTTCGGGAGAGCAACCGTTTGTCACCCCGAGAGCGTTAGAAACCGAAGAAATACCCGAAATTGTTGAACAGTATCGTCAAGCTGCATACAATGCAAAATTAGCGGGTTTTGATGGGGTAGAAATTCACAGTGCCAACGGTTATTTGTTGGATCAGTTTCTCCACGATGGTTCCAACAAACGCACGGATAGATATGGCGGTTCTC
Source organism: Capilliphycus salinus ALCB114379 (assembly GCF_047276495.1). NCBI lineage: Bacteria > Bacillati > Cyanobacteriota > Cyanophyceae > Oscillatoriales > Sirenicapillariaceae > Capilliphycus > Capilliphycus salinus. The sequence continues at coordinate 18,690 of NZ_CP178543.1, forward strand.
TCGAAAATCGGGCGCGTTTTTTGATGGAAGTTGTAGAAGCGGTTACGAGTGTTTGGGATAGGGATAAAGTTGGGGTTCGGTTATCTCCGAGTAGTACATTTGGAACGGTTTTTGATTCTGACCCGGAGGCGTTGTTTAATTATGTTGTCTCGGAATTGAATCGGTTTAATTTGGCTTATCTCCACCTTGTTGAGCCAAGAATTCAAGGAAATCAAACTGTTGAAGATGATGGAAATGGCTTGGGTGCGCGTCATTTTCGCTCGATTTATCAAGGTACAATTATTAGCGCAGGTGGTTATACGAGAGAAACCGGAGAAGCGGTTTTAGAAGCAGGTGATGCGGATTTAGTGGCTTATGGTCGGCTGTTTATTGCCAATCCCGATTTACCGAAAAGATTTGCTTTAAATGCACCGTTAAATGAATACGATCGCTCGACGTTTTATGGCGGCGATGAACGGGGTTATACAGACTATCCTTTCTTGGATGAGTCGAAAGTGTTGACGACGGTTTAACCGGTTAAAAACTCTATTGTCGGGTGGGGAGTTCCCATCCGATGAATCCCAAAAATTTTATATTCAAAAGGAAAAAACATGATTGACCTTTACACCTTTACCACTCCCAACGGACGCAAACCGGCTATTATGTTAGAGGAAGTGGGGCTTGCTTACAATCCGATTAAAATTGACATTAGAAAAGGCGATCAATTTAGCCCGGAGTTTGTGGCAATTAATCCCAACAGCAAAATTCCGGCAATTGTGGATAAAGAAACGGGAATTACCGTGTTTGAGTCCGGGGCGATTTTGATTTATTTAGCCGAAAAAACGGGTCAGTTCTTGCCAACAGATACCGCCCAACGAATTAAAGTGATTGAATGGTTAATGTTTCAAATGGCAAGTGTTGGGCCGATGTTTGGTCAGTTGGGTCATTTTCGCAACTATGCACCCGAAAAAATTCCCTATGCAATCGAACGATATGAGAAGGAAACGTTGCGGTTATTTGGGGTATTAGATGGGGAGTTAGGCAAACAAGAATTCATCGCGGGAGAGTATTCTATTGCCGATATTGCCACTTATCCTTGGGTGGCTGCTTATGAATATTTGGGCGTGACTTTAGATAACCATCCTAACTTAAAACGTTGGGTGGAAACGATGAAAAATCGTCCGGCTGTTCAAAAAGGAATGGCCGTATTAGCTGAGTAAATGTTAGACTTTAGGGTGGGATTTCTTGTCCTACCCTACTTTTTTATTGAAACTACTATGAAAACTGAAAAACAAAAAATGTTATCAGGGGAATTATACCTGTCAAATGACCCTGAACTAACAGAGGAACATCAACGCGCTTTTCGGCTGATTCGTTTGTATAATGCTACAACTGAAACTGAACTGGAAGAAAGACAAAACCTTCTAAAAGAATTATTCGGAAAAGTCGGTAAAAATGCTGTTATTACCCCGCCTTTTTATTGTGATTATGGGAGTCAGATTTATGCCGGGGATAATTTTTATATGAATTTTGGTTGTGTGATTTTAGATTGTAATACCGTTCATATTGGAGATAATGTTCTCTGCGCTCCCTACGTTCAAATTTACGCCGCTCATCATCCCATTGATCCGACCATTAGATTAACCGGAAAAGAACTCGCTACCCCGATTAAAATTGGGAATAATGTTTGGATTGGTGGCGGTGCAATTATTTGTCCGGGTGTGACGATTGGAGATAATACAACGATTGGCGCCGGTAGCGTTGTTACTAAAGATATTCCTGCTAATGTTCTCGCCGTTGGAAATCCTTGTCGGGTAATTCGAGAGTTATTATAGAAGTTTTATAACTGTTTATTAATTGAATTAATCGGCTCAAAGCATCAAAAATATAAAATTTAACTACGAGTTTAACGTTTCATTTTTAGCTTAATATTCAGAATTAAAGCTTGAGTTGATAATAAGTTTTCGTAGTTCTTGCCATTCGGGAAGCCAGTCCCAAACGTTTTCGGCTCTTTCCATACGAGTAACTATTTTTTCAATAAAGAATTCTAGGGGACTAGAGCTACTCGAATCAAATCCAAAAGTTCTTAGTTTGTCTTGCATAGCATATAACAAGTCTTTACCTGAAAAGAAAGTCAAGTAGTGATTAAATCGAAATCCATTAACATGGAAAAGATCAAGTAGATTAGTAAATTTGTCTATAACATCTTCAGCTTTTACAATGCGATCACCTTTATATTGATCTACAATTTCTCGTATCTTTGTTTCACAAGTTTCTTTTCCTAAACGTCTGGGGAAAAGATAGGTTTTAGGAAAATATTGATTTTTGGTCTCCTCTCCCCAAAAATTTTTAAAATTAAAACAAGATAAAGCCGTTCGAGCTGCTGTGTATGTCGAAATTTTTTGAGCAGCTTCTCTAAGAGCTAATTGATATTCTTCCGAAGATGGGGCTTGCTTTTGCAAAGCGCGTTGAACAACAATTGGATCGATTAAATAGTTTTCAATTTCTTTTCTTTCCCAGGCCCAACCAATCTGTATTTGTTGATGATGACATGGAAGTGGTTGATTAATAGGCTCAATATCGCGACAGTCAAAATCATGATCTACAATCCCAGCTAGATTAGGATTAATACGTCTATCATTAATTACACTGTCAAAAAAGCTACGAGTTTTTCCCCCAAGAGGGCGAACAATACACTCTTTGGGTAATAGTTGTCTAATCACACGGATATCAATACTTTTAGAATTTCCCTCACAGTAAAGTATATTTATAGGCATAGCGATCCTCCTAGCAGGCGATGTGTTTCACTTTCACCTACTAAGTCAGCGACAACTTCTGAGTGAGTTGTAAAGATAAATTGACACGTCGGAGCAATTTTGGGAAGCTGGTTGACTAAGAACTGAGCTGCTGATGGATGAAGATTCAAATCAACTTCATCAATCAACACAATTGAGTATGCAATTTGCTGTCTAACAAATTCATACAAAATTGGAAAGATAGCTTGTTCTCCTGCTGACATTTCTACTAAGTCATAGGTTCGATGTCCATCACTCAGTAAAAAGTATGTATCCTCCTCTGTTGGCGAATCTATGCTGGGTAAATGCTCTAATCCCCAGAATCTTCTACCTGGAAAAAGTTTTTCATAAAGTTCTTCCAACTGCTTTAAATAATTGGTTTGATAGTTTCCACCAGACTCTTGTTTTCGTCTCCAATCCACCAGATACCGACGCAGACGACCTACACCTAATTCAAAAGAAACTATACTACTTCTTTCTTTAAAACTCTCTCCCGCCATCTCTTGATTTGGACTTGAACCTAAATTGCGAAACTGATCAAACCAGAAAATTCCTGGTAATTTAGAAAAGTAAGAACGAACGGATTGAGCGTTACGATTGATGAAAGATTGTGTGTAATATCTACCTCGAAATTGTAATCTTTCGGCCGGAGTCTCTCCAGCTTTCCAATAATCTCCCTCTAAAATAAGCCGCACAATACGACTATTACCAGGTTGAATGAATGGTGTCTCTTTTTTAAACTCTGAGGGTTGAGCATCGTACCATTTCTGAGCAATTTCACGGGTCGCTTCTAGTTCTTCTTCCTCAAACGATAGTTCTAGTTCTATTCGAGGTGTTCCCCAGCGCCAATAACGCTCTGGTAAGAAACCTATCCAGTCAAAATTAGATACCGTTTGAATTCTACCTGTTGCTAGTGCCAGTGGTAAAGCAATTGCTTGCAAAAGGGTAGTTTTTCCAGTACCATTGTCGCCAAGTACAAGAAAACGATTACTCACTTCTTGTAAAATTTGGTTTTTGAAAATAACTTCAAGCTTTTCAAATTGCTTAAAATTTTGAATAGAGATCGATTCAACCTTCACCTCTACTCCTCCTTGAGCCTAGTGCTTTTAATCAGCATAGCTGAATTTTGTATTTTTTTCAACCCTTGACTCAAGGATAGATTTTGAGAAATACTTTATATCTGGAGTTCTAATTGACAGAAGTATCACCAATGCCTGATCGATCTAAGATGTTCAAGATTTTCTGAATCTGACAATTGGTCAACCTATTCTAATACAATTTGTCCTAAACGTTTTAAAATTTTCAAGACTTCACCTAACTCATGGTTTCGGGGAAATAGAGAAAACGTTCGGGAAATATCATATTGTGAAGTATCGCTTTGAATGAGTTTTAGGAAAATAAATTCATCGCCATTTGTCGCCAAACCAAACGCGGGAGAATTAGCTTGAGGATTGGCTAACAGATAAGCCAATAATTGGGGAAGTGCGGCTAAAACGGGAATGCTGTTTCGTTTGGATTATACGGTTAATATCCACAGTCTATTTTGTAAAATTAAAGCATCAATAAAACCTCTAATTTTTTCATCAGGATCATCAAGTTATAATTCAACTCCATAGGGTGAACGAATGCGGAACGGAGGATCGAGAAAACCCGCCAATTCTAACAGGGGAGAAACGACTATTAAATTAACCGTACCTTCCAACAATAAATGATCGACTCTATGATAGTCATAACGCCGCTTTATTCGCTCTATTCCTGCTTGTTCCTGCTCATTTAGAGCGGGTAAATCTTCCGTCCACTCCCGAAAAAAGTCATCTTGATTTGTTTGATACAAACCGAAGCGAGTTTGCAAATCTCCGAAAGTTTTGATAACATCTGTAATTGCCGTACCGCTAACCATAGATTAGAATTTGTAGTGTGCTACCAACAGTTTAACAAAATTAACCTTGATCGCATTTTCCTAAAAACAATATTTCAAATGTTAAAAAAATTGATAGAAATTCGCGATCGCCAGCAAAAGACGTTAACCTATTTGTGAGTACAAGAATCAATAATATTTTCCTGATGTCATCAAATAATAACGCCAATCCTCTCGCCGTATTTGTTCCCTGGCTGCATATGCACCAACCGCCAATTTGGGTCGGTCAGGGTTCAGATGCGAGACTGATTGGCAATTTAGAAAAAATGCTCAACGGTGAACCCAATTCCGAAGAAAGTTGGAACGCCCAATGGTTCGCCCAGGCTTACAAAAATCCGGCTCGTTATGTGAAAAACCTGAAATCCGAGGGTTTAAATCCTAGAATTATGGTCGATTATTCTGGCGTTTTGTTGGAAGAATTAGCCAAACTTTCGAGCAACGGACAATTTGATCGCCTCCACGTTGACGGAGAAACAATGGGGGATGTAATTAGCTTGTGGCGGGAAGTTTTAAGCGAACATTCCGAGGCGGTTGAATTTGCAGGAACCGCTTACAGTCACTGTTATTTTCCCGCAACTCCCGAACGGGATCACGAAGCCCAAATTCTGGAATGGCGGCGAGTTTTTGCCGATTTATTTGGAACGGAAGCCCTCTCAAACGTGCGGGGATTTTGGCTCCCAGAAATGGGAATGACGGGGGAACCTTCCGAAGCTTTACGACTAATTCGGTTGCTGAAAAAATGCGGTTATGAGTGGATAATTTTACCCCATGCGGCGTTAGAATATCCAAGCGATTGGAGTACCCCAGAAGTCGAAAATCGGGTGCATTGGTTGGTGGTTGAATCCGGGGGAGAAACGGAACGAATCCTCTGTGTTGTCCGCGATACCGATATGGGAATTCGCCAACAAAGCGGTCAAAATACCGATGGATGTATTCAAGATATTCGCTACCGGGGAAACACGTTAAAACAGTCAGAAATTCCGCCTTTAGTGGTGCCAACATCCGACGGCGAAAATGGCAATGTGATGATGTTTGAGTATTTTAAAAACTCCTTTGCTCCGTTGTTTCGACAATCAAACAACTGGTCGGATATTGCTTTTTTAACCGTTAGCCAGTATATTGATCGCTATGTTGCCCACAATCCGGCTACGGAAGTTCGCCTCAAATCAACCGGGGGGTCTTGGATTGGCGGACATCAAAGCTGGAATGAAGGAGACTTGCGCCAGGGGGTTTTGAAAGCGGTTGAACGGTTGAGTCAAGTCTGTGCGGCTCGCCGAGACTCGACAAATTCATCGCTCTCTCCCGAACAAGAACGGGCGTTATTGTTGTGTGAAACCAGTTGTTTTGTATACTGGGGTTCTGACTTTTGGGCGTCTCAAGCCAATCAATGTTTAGCCTGGGCTGAGGGTTTAATTGCTGAAACGGTCTATCAATAGCTTGGTTGCAGGCTCAAAAACCGCTACAATCTGAATAAGTTTTACAGATTTGATTAAATTATGGGGCGGTTGAAAAAAAAGTTTCAGTTCCTGAGTTTCTGGTCTAATGATGAAAAATTCATTGACTTTTTAGAACATATTGAGGTCATCATCTCCAAAATTCTCTCTTTGGCGATGGTGGCTTTAATTATCTCCGCGACCGGACATTTACTGGTTTTCCTATGCAAAGAGTTACTTTTTGATCCCGAGCTTATTTTTAAAGATACTCTGTTTGAAATTTTCGGATTGTTTTTAAATCTGTTAATTGCATTGGAGCTTTTAGAGAATATTTCGGCTTATCTCCGAAAACACGTCATTCAAATCGAATTGGTGATTGTCACCTCTTTAATTGCGGTGGCGCGAAAAATCATTTTGTTTAATCTTGATAAGAAAAGCGGCATTGATTTAATGGGATTGGCTTTGGCTTTGTTTGCTTTAGCCATTAGTTATTGGATTATTCGTTACACGAATTCTAATCGCAATGATGATTATCATTAAATCGAATAAAAATCTTGAGATTTAGTCTGAGAGTCACAGCGCTATACTAATCGAAAATAATTGATTTTGAGGAGAAATTGTGATGAGTTATTTTTTTGAATTTGAGGATGATTTTGTAGCGTCTTTGCGTTGTATTCCGATGATTGTTCGCTTCAAACTCGATACCTGTGGGGTAAAATTAAAATTAGCCCATTGGAATCAATTCCCCCAAAGCGAACGTCAAACTTTAGTCGAACAACCGACGACAACCCCGGAAGAAATCAAAAGTTATCGCCATCTGTTACAACAATTCGCCGAAAAATATACCGATATTCCCTTAAAAGACTTACCCGTTGAGGAAAATCCGGCTTGGTTAGATACAGAAAAAATTCCCGAAACGGTCGAACAAAAAGCCGCAGAAACGGGCGTTAAACTCACCCTAGACCAGTGGCAAAATTTAACACCGCTTCAGCGCTTTGCACTAATTAAACTCAGCCGTCCGAGTCACGAAAATCAAAACTTTCTACCCGCCATGAAAGAATTTAACCTCGTTTAACCGCCCAAAATTTTACTCTAATAATCCCTCGGGAGGTGTAATCTCAATTTGCCCTTTTTTCAAGTCAACAACGGGAACAATTTCTTCAACAAACGGAATCAAAACTGTTTTGGGTTTTCGCCGGCGTTTTTTGCGGGGAGTGGGAGCAATATCAGCAGAAGATTCATCGAAATTTTCAGGTGTTTCTAAAGCCGATGGATAAAGTTCTACCTCTAACAAATCATTTCCGGCCGGCACCAAAGCGATCACAATACCAATCACATTTTGAGTGAGTTGGTTGAACACTTGCAAACCAATCAAATCCAACAAATAAAATTCGTTTTCTTCTAATTGAGGGCGATCGCTTTGAGAGACAAATAACGTGCTATCCCGCAAGGCTTCCGCTTGTTCTCGAGTTTCAATTCCAAGCAATTCTACCACATACAAACCCTTACCGGGAATCTGACGGCCTCCGAGAAGTTCTATCGGTTGGGGTTCAGACTGTCCCGGTGACAACAGCCAACGCCTCCCCGGTTCAAGAAAACGTTCTGGGAAGTCGGTATTGGGTAAAACTCGAACTTCACCGTATAATCCTTGGGCGGCTACAATTTTACCAATCTCAATCCACTCAGACATGATAAGATTTCTACACTTACAGGCTTAATAAACTGAATAAATCTATGGGAACAGGTGTTCTACTTTGGGGTTCACGAGCGTCAATCAACAAAATAAAAGGTTCGATGGCGATTCGATTATTATTTTGGCGAGTTCGTCAACAAATCGATCCAACTCCAAATCAGTTGACTTTTGGCGGTTGGATGATCCTTTTATCAATTATATTCTTTCCGAGTCTATCTTTTGCGACTCCAATTTCGGTTTTATCTTTGCAACCAACGGGGACTCCAGTTGCTCAAATTCCGATTTCGACCGAACAGCAGGACAGGGAAAACTTAATTGAAGCGGAAGTGGATCGCGCTTTTCGTCGTAAACTTTCCACTGTAAATTTGTTGTTAATTCTGCTGTTAGTGCTGCCAACTTTAGCGGCCGGTGGGGTGTGGTTTTTGCTATCCAAGTTAACCCAACAAACGGTTTTAGCCCAACAGGAAATTGCCAGTCTCAAAGCGGATGCGCTATCCCAACTGGAAATAATTTTATCAGAAGCTCAGACGATTTTATCCGATCTTCAACAACAAAATATCGAGGTTGAACGCCGTTTAGAATCTCTCAAATCCCAATCAAATCTTCAATTTCCTCAACAAGTTTCTCCCGACAGTCCCCAAAATTTAAAATTGGCTCAAGATTATGCCAAACAGGGGGATAAATTCTTTACCCAAGGCTGCTATGATGAGGCGGTTGAGGCTTACGATCGCGCTTTACAACTCGATTCTCACGGGGTAGAAGTGTGGAATAATCGGGGGGTAGTCTTAACGAAATTGCACCGCTATCACGAAGCGATCGCCTCCTACGAACAAGCCTTACAATTGCGTTCCGAATATGCGGACGCCTGGAATAATCGGGGTGTGGCGTTGGGGAAATTAAAATATTATGAAGCGGCGGTTTTATCCTACGACCGGGCGATCAATCTCCGCGAAAATTATGTGGATGCTTGGAATAACCGGGGGTTTGCGTTGGCTCAACTGAAACGCTATGAAGAAGCGATTGATTCTTATCAAAAAGCGGCTGAGTTAAATCCCGATTTTTATTTAGTTTGGTACAATCAAGCCCGCTGTTATGGAATGCAAGATAAACTGGATTTAGCTCTAGAAAACTTGGAGCGAGCGATGAATATTAAACCCGCAGTTGTTAGGAATTTAGCCAAAAAAGAAACCGATTTTGAGTCTCTTGTCCGCGACGAACGATTTCAAAGTTTAATCCAAAATCAGAGTTAATTTTTAGCCCAAAATTAGAGATATTTTTGTTGTTTTGTGATATGATTAAATTGAGTCGGTTATGGGGGTTAATTCTTGCGGTTTCGGTGAGTTGCCCAACTGCGGTTTTCGCGGAATCTATTTCTGAGAATTTCGACAACAATAGTCGGCTTTTGAGGGAAATACAATCGGAAGTTGATCCGACGGTTCGCCGCCTAACTCCCCTGCTGAATACGGGAATTGTGGTGGCGGTTTTGGTTTCCACTTCCAGCGTGATTGGTGTTCTGGTTTTGTTGGGGATGTCGGTTCAAAAAATCCAACAGACTCAGGAACAGATTAACACCATCAAACAGGATGCTATCTCCGACCTGAGCGAAAGATTATCAATGACTCAAGCCCTGGTCAATGATCTGCAATATTCCATTCAAAGTAGCCAAGATAAAATTGAGAGAATTTCATCTCAAACCCCGCCTTCTTTTCCCAGAGAAACCGATTAGTTTTGCAGTTTCTCTGGAAGAATTAAGATTGATTGACCCGCCTGTTACTTAAAACAGTCCCAGGTTGACCCTGTAAATAATCTAAAATGAAATCAACCGTTTCGGGTTTAATCCATCCTTTGGTAACAGCAATTTCTCCAAACCGTAAATTGGTGTGGTACTGTTCTTTTAAAATGGCATCAATTTGCAAATCGTTGAGCAGTTTAGCCGATTTGAGATACTGTCCAATCGGTTGCTTGGGTTGAGTCCTCATTTGGATTAAAGACTCCGCAAAAAAATCTACTGTTTCTTGGCTTAACCATCCATAACTGACGATGATTTCTCCAATCCTCATATAATTATGGGTGGTTTGCTGAACTTTTAAGGCTTGAATCACTTGAGATTCCGATACCAAACCCGCTTTCTTCAAAAGATAGCCGAGAGGTAAAGGATTAACGGATGATGAATGAATGAAAGTTGGCTTGACTTTTTGGTTTTTAAAGACCAATTCCATTAAAGAAATTGGTACGGTAATTGGCCAGAGAAAACTTACTAAAAGTAAAATTTTCCAGGAATCGCCATCAGTTATCGGAGTTGTGGAATCACGAAGTAATAGTGTCAACCAAACAAAGAAAGCTATCAAGCCGCCAATGCAGTAGATGACCATTATTAATTTCATAAATTTGCGAGTGTTTGTCCAGATCGAAAAACCTTGTCCCGCTTTGCCTTTGGTACTTCGTCCCCAAAAAACTTAATCGATTTTCAGTGATAAAGCTTCCACCCAGTAGAGATTTCTGCAAACGGGGCTAAGTTTCTTAACTACAATATTAACAAGGCTGTGAACACAATATTATCAAAATACTGGCTCGATCGCCTGATCTCGGTATCCGACCCACACCCAAATAGTAGAGAAGTCATTTTCTGCGACCCTATTGAGTGAAAATATCAACTCATTTTGAGTCGATTTTCCAGTCAATATTTCCCAAAAGGGGAACGCTTGACGTTACTATAACGTTCTGAAAGTTGAGTTTAATTAACTCCAGTCTTTGCAAATTTTAGCATATATTTAAATTTTGATCTTTTTTTTCCAAACCCATCTAGTTGATTAGATGGTAAAGATTCAGATTTTATATTAACACGTAATCTCTCACCATTGAGCTATCAAAAGGCTTAATTTTTGTGAAGGTTTCTACGGGAGGAGATAGACGATAAAATCAAGAAAAAAGGGAGAACTAGCAACAGAGGTCAGACTCAACCGACTCCGAAACTTAGCCCTCCAGAAAACGCAAATCTCCGCCCTTTTAAAACCTGCAATTTCATGCCGACAGACCTCTAACAGTTACAAGCTGTCAAAGATCTGCACACTCAGAAACTAGGACTGCGGAGATTGACTAGATGAAATTCTCATCAAAAGCGCATCTCTGGCTTGTTCGCGATCGTCAAAATGAACCTTCTCCGTTCCCAAAATCTGATAATCTTCGTGGCCCTTTCCGGCGATCAAAACCCCATCACCGGGTTTCGCCTCTAAAATCGCTTGGCGAATGGCCTGAGCGCGATCGCAGATAACAATCGGTTTAACCTCCAAATCAATACCCGCCAAAATATCCTCTAAAATCCGATTGGGATCTTCAGTGCGAGGATTATCAGAAGTCACCACCACCACATCGGCCAACTCTGCGGCAATTTTGCCCATTTTCGGGCGTTTAGTGCGATCGCGATCGCCCCCGCAACCAAACACACAAATCATATCCCCCGGAATAAACGGACGACTTGCCTTTAACAAATTCTCCAAACTATCGGGAGTGTGAGCATAATCAACAATCACACTAACATCCTGTTCGGAATTCACTTGCACCCGTTCCATCCGTCCGGGTACGCCCAAAAATTGGGGTAACTTTGCCACCATCGCCGACAGGTCCAAACCGAGCGCCAAACCCGCACCGACGGCCGCCAGCAAATTGGATAAATTGTACTGACCCACCAAAGGCAACTCAAAAGCCGCTTCCCCTTGGGGGGTGTGCAAAACCCCTTTAACGCCGTTGGGTTCATAAACCAGTTGATCGGCCCACAAATCGGCGCTAGAATCGTTAATGCTATAACTCCAAACCGGATGAGTTTTTAAACACCGTTCAATTAACCGTTTTCCATAAGAATCATCAGCATTAATAATCGCCCGACCTTTCAAATATTGGGGACTAAACAGCAACGCCTTCGCCTCAAAATAATCCTCCATCGTCGGGTGATAATCGAGATGGTCTTGGGTTAAATTGGTAAACACCGCCACCTCAAAAGGACATTGCAGCACACGTCCCTGGTGGAGAGCATGAGAACTGACTTCCATCACCCCATACTGACAACCCGCTTCCACCGCAGAAGCTAACTTTTGTTGAAGTTCCACCGCAAAAGGAGTGGTGTAGGCGGCCGTCACTTGCTCGCCCAACCAGCGAGTGTAGAGCGTCCCAAACAAGGCCGTTGGTTTTTCGGCCAATTCCAGCAAATATTCAATTAAATGAGTGGTTGTAGTTTTGCCGTTGGTTCCCGTTACCCCCACCAGTTTAAGCTTTTGAGCCGGATCACCATAAAAAGCGGCCGCCACTTGAGCGCAACTGCTCGTCATATCGGCCACCGGGATCACACAGGGATGTTCTGGGTTATCGCTGGAGGTGGGTAAGGTTTTTTCGGCAGCAGTTTGGGAGACTATGGCCCCGACTGCGCCGTTGGCGATCGCAACGGGCCAAAAATCCCCGCCATCAACTCGGGTTCCCGGCATTCCAATAAATAAATCCCCCGTTTGACAGGCGTGGGAATTGGTGGCTAACCCCTTAACTTCCTGTTCAAAAGCGGGATGAGGTTTCAACTCGGACAGATCGGCAACTTTTGCGAGTAACTCCTTTAATTTCATCACAACTCCTCACCAACGGTAATGGTTTAATTTTGCATCATAATCGTAAAAGGACAATTTCCGCAGGGGTTCACTCCTAAACGGAACTTAACCGACAAGATCTTAAGTAAAAGCCTTGTTTGTTTACGGCGTCTGTTATGAGTTACTCCCTTTTCTACGGACTTGTACACCACATTTCCAAATATTTGGCAACGAGATCCGGGGAATTGGTGAAGTTGGGGTTGTTCGGACTCGGATCGGCAGTTACAATTACAGGTACTTGCGTAACATTTGGTCTAACTGCTTGACAGTGCTGCGGGGAGATGATCGAGGTAAAGGTTCTTCCCCACACTGATAATCCCGCTGTCTGCACAATACCGGAATGTCATATTCATAGGCTTTGAACCAGTCGTCTTGGGTGGTAATGTCTCGCACTTCTAGCTCAAATTTGGACTCACTTTCGGGATCGGCGAGAATTTGTTCTAATTTTTCTTGTAATCCTTCGCACAAATGACAGCCCGGTTTGCTATAAAGAATTAACAGCATTTGACACCCTCATGCGTTGTTGTTGTGATTCACAATTCTATCAGCTATGAGTTTAACAGAAATTGGGTCGCCTGTTCGGGATTGAGCGGTTTAGAAAATAGGTATCCCTGACCCATTTCACAGTCAAGTTCCTCAAGCAGTTCTTTTTGTTCAACGGTTTCTATTCCTTCGGCGATCACGTCTAAATCGAGATTGTGTGCTAAAGTGACGATCGCCCGAATGATTTGAACTTGTTGGCTGGATTTTCCTGAAGGGTCAGAAGTTTTGGGTTGTAATCGTCTGACAAAAGACTGGTCAATTTTTAGGGTGTTGAGGGGGAATTGATGCAGATAACTCAAAGAAGAATAGCCCGTCCCAAAGTCATCAATTGATAATTGTATTCCTCGCTTTCGCAGTTCCTCTAAAACGATACTGGAAGCTTGGAAGTTTTTCATAATGATACTTTCGGTAATTTCCAGTTTTAAACAGTGGGGATTGCAATCGGTTTCGGCTAAGATGCGATCGATAGTTTCGAGTAAATTTGGCTGTACTAATTGTTGACTCGACAGGTTCACACTGATTGTTAAGCTTGGAATAGAACCGTTCTGAACCTCTTGTTTTTGTCCCGCTTTCGAGTAAGACTGTTGCCAAATTGTAAGTTGCTGACAAGCTTGTTTTAAAATCCAACTTCCTAAAGGAATAATCAATCCGGTTTCTTCCGCGAGGGGAATAAATTCGCTCGGAGAAACCAATCCGCGAGTCGGATGTATCCAGCGAACCAACGCTTCAAAACCCACGACTTTAGCGCTTGGGAGTTTAACAATCGGTTGATAATAGACAACAAATTCTCGGGGTTCTACCAAAGGATTTGGGGAGGAAAATAAAGGTAAAATAGACGAATTGATCATCCGAGATTTGGCAATTTCCAACCCCAATTTTTCTTCGGCGTTTAATGAGTTTAGGTGGGGATATTTAGCCGGTCCAGAAATAGCTTGTCGCAAGTCCGTTTCTAAGCGCAATAGGGCGATAGTATGTTGTTGCATGGTTAGGTCAAAGAGTTCATACCTCGCCCTTCCTTTTTCTTTCGCCCGATACATCGCAATATCTGCATCTCGTAATAAGTCTTCAGGATTGTTGTACAAAAGACATTGATAGTTTTGAGAATTGGGTGAATTCGTTGGATCAAAAGTACAGGTTTTTTGACTGGGAACAATTCCAATACTGACCGTTGTAAAAATATCATGTCCTTGTACGTGAAAGGGTTGAGAAAGAGTATCGTGAATTTTTTCCGCCATTAATAGCGCATCCCGACAGCCTTGTATATTGTTTAATAATACCGTAAATTCATCGCCTCCGAGCCGAGCAATGGTATCATGGGAACTGACACAACCTTCCAGTCGGCGAGCAATTTCAATTAAGAGTTGATCGCCAATTAAATGACCCAAACTATCATTAACCACTTTAAAGCGATCTAGGTCAAGAAATAGCAGCGCAAATTGATAATCTAGGTGTTGTTTAGAACGCTGTAAAGCCTTTCGGAGTTGTTCGTTAAAAAAGCTGCGGTTGGGTAAATGAGTCAGCGCATCGTGGGAGGCTTCATAGATTAATTGGGCTTCTGCTTTTTTGCGATCGGTAATATCTCGGATAATCACTTGGGTGGCAATTTCCCCTTCATAGTTAGCGGGAATTCCGGCGACTTCTACATCAATAATTTGACCGTCAATCCGAATTAATTTTTGTTCTTCTAAAGGCACAGAAACCAGTTTTAATTCGGTTTTATCGATGTTATTTCTCAAAGCATTTAAATATTCGGGATGAATAAAATCATAAATAGATTTACCCAGAATTTCCTCGCAAGAAGCACCACCTAATAATTTAGCACCCGCACAATTAATATACACAAATTCACCCCGACGATGAACCGCGATCGCCTCCGGGGAAAGTTCAACCAAACGACGATAACGTTCTTCACTTTCTCGCAAAGCCGCCTCAGCTTCGGCTTGTTTTTTTTGAGTTTCATCAATACCAATAAAACGACCAATACTCTGAGCCATCAATTCAATAATCTCTCGTTCTAAAGACTGAAAACCTTGGGTTCTTTCCTGAAAAGAATAAAAATTAAGCGATCCATAAATCACGCCATTGACCCAGATGGGTGTGCCGATATATGATTCTATATTGGGTTTTTTATTTTCTCTAGTATTGTCAGGTTTTCCCGGTTGATTATCGTTTTTTAAAATCATCGTTTTTCTGTGCTGAATCAGCGTTTTAAAGTTGATTTCCAAAATTGTAAACGAATTTTTCGGTTGTAATTCTTCCTGATAAAATTCCGCCGCTTTCATGTGTTCGGCGTTTATATTGAGTCGAGTAATTATACCAATGGGCAAATCAAAAATTTTACATCCGGCTCGCAGATAATCCGCAAACATTTCTTGGATATTGTTATAAATTCGCGTCGAAATTTTATGCAAATCCTTCAAAGAAGAAAGAAAATTAGTTAAATCTTGAGATTTTTTAGCAAGGGCAAGTTCATAATATTTACGCTCGGTAATATCCGATTGAATTCCGATAAAGTGAGTCAGATAACCTTTGGGATTATAAACCGGAGAAATTGACAATTCATTCCAAAACGCCGTTCCATCTTTGCGATAATTTTGAACAACCATATTACAAGATTGACCTTCAAGAATCGCTTGTCTAATTGTTTCAAAGCTTAAATTGTCTCTATTTTCACCCTGTAAAAATCGGCAATTTTTGCCCAAAACCTCTTGGGGACTGTAACCCGTAATTTTTTCAAAACCGGAATTCGCAAAAATAATCGGATTATTTTGTTGAGTAGGATCGGTAATCACAATCCCATTATTACTACTATCAATCGCCCGTTTCATAACTTGCATCCATTCCTCAGAACGATGACGTTCAATAGCGCTGGCTAACACGTTCGCAACCGCTTCTAAAAAGTGAACATCGTCCTGAGTAAACTGACGATATTGACGAGTATGAACCGCTAAAATTCCCCATACACATTGATAATTTGCAGCCGGAAAGGAGTCAAATTCTGTTAATGAATTCTCTCGAAAATCGGGGGTTTCTTCGACCGTTCCCGGAATAATAACACTCACCCCGCTAACAATGCGATGGTTGTGCAGCAGAGGAGGGCCAGAAAACCGGGTTTCTACCCGCAAGTCTTCCACGATAACGGGTTGTTGGGTCGATAAGGTGTATCCCGCTTGCGACTCCAGACTCGCACTGACACTGGCATAACCCACCAGTCCTCGATGCCAACCCACCCCCGCACGCAGAAAAAAAGCATGACCATTCGGCATTAATTCTAATACTTTGCAGTATTCAACATCTAGGGTTTTAGCCATCAGAGAAACCGCTTCATTCAGAAGTGTTGATAAGTCCAATCCGGCTAAGGCGCGTTGTCCTAAATGAGCAACTGCGGCTTGTTGTTTTGCCTGTGCTTGTAGGGTAGCGAGTAAGTTATTTTCGACAACAGATAAAGATGTAGGAGGGTCGATTTGGCGACTAATACTAATATAAGCACTCAGGCAATCGGACTCATCTGCTAGGGGAATAAATGTGGTTTCACACCGTCCTTTTGTACCATTTTTATGAATAAAATCCATTTCGTAAATTTGTTGGCGATTAACTTCCCCTAAAGGTTCAAAAGGTTGGGAAGTCTGTTGAGAGATTAAAGAAATCAGAGGGGCAAAAATCGATAGGTTAAATTCGGTGATAAACCGACTAATCACTTGATATTTAGAATATCCAAACAGTTGTTCTGCGGTGGAATTCCAGTCGATAATTTGACCGTTAACATTGATTACAACAATTCCTTCTTGGAGATTTTCCAATTGACAAAGTTGGGAGATTGTTGTATTACAACCTTTGGGAAAACGGCGAAGATAAACAAAGCTAACGATAATTGCGGGTTCGTCATTGTAGATGAAAGATTCCATTGACAGGGAAGCCCAAAAACTCTTTCCATTTTGGTGTTTCAGTTGAACTTCTAGGTCATGGATCGATCCTCTTTGGTTCAAATTATTTAATAAAATCTGACAGTCTTCTTGGCGGAAAAAAAGATGATAGATAAAATAGTTTTTCTGTGTTTCTAAATGCAATCCTAGAACTTGAGTAAACCGAGGATTTGAGCTAATTAAACCTTGATCGTTAGCCCTAAAAATGGCCAAGGGTACGGGCATACATTCAACCCAATTCTGAATTTGATTGTGACTATGTTTTTCTATACTGTTCATCTCAAGTCCTGCATGAAGCTACCTGATAAATAATCCAATTCATTCTTCTATGAGTGAGAGTCTTGTTTTAAAGTTCAGGAGGAAACTCTCAACTCATTTCCTCAAATATTTTTTTGAAGACAAGCCAATTTTAATTAATATTTTTTCTGGGCTTACACCAATATTAAAATTCATTCTAATCTTTCCCCCGCTGATCAAGTTGTAATTTTTCCCCTAAATTAATTTTACTGAATTTCTTGAAATCATTATGATTTTCTTCAAAAAACTTTAATATAGAGAAGGGGATGAGGATAATGGCTGATCGCAAAAATCCTGATTTTCACCTTCTTGAGGTATAACTTTCTGTTTCATCTCTAGCGGAAAATACGGTTGGTTCATCTAAACAAGCTGGAGTTTCTCCGTAAAAATACTGATTTTTCAATCTCATCGAGTGATTTAGATGTATTCAAGCCGCACTCCCCCCTTCTCAGTCCGGGTAGACAGTTGTCGATAAAAAATTATAAAATATACACATTAAGCCCTTGATATTTAATCCATTATTTCGGTATAAAACGGTATGAAAGCCCCAAAATTTTCCCTTCTGTTGAATGTTTTCCTTTTAATACTCTTGGGAAGTTCAATAACTTTAAATTTCCTTTTATTTAACGTTGGTAAAAAATATTATCTAGAACTAAATGCAACCCGTTTAGATCCCTTGGGTTGGGGAAAGTATCCTCTCGACTCCAACCCACCCGCGAAAACCAATTCTAAAGTGCGTTTGATCTTTTTTGGGGACTCCCGATCCGCCAGTTGGCCATCACCTGAGGTTGAGGGATTTGAATTTATTAATCGGGGAATTGGTTCTCAGACTTCCATCCAAACAATTCAACGCTTTGAACAACATATTACCCCCCTAAAACCCGATGTTGTCTTGCTACAAGTTGGGGTTAACGACTTAAAAACGATTCCGTTATTTCCCTGGAGAAAAGAATTAACAATCAGCGATTCTAAAAGGAATATTCAAGAAATCGTAGAAAAATCAAAAGCTTTGGGTGCGGTGGTCATTTTAACCCCTATTTTTCCCGTTGGAGACATCCCCCTTGAACGTCAACCCTTTTGGTCAGATGAAGTGGGTCTGGCGATTGAAGACGTGAATACTTATATTAACAGTTTGGCGGATGAAAATGTAATTATATTTGATGCGTTATCGGTTTTAGTTGATGAAAAAGGAGTTGTAAAACGAGAATACCAAAAAGATGAATTGCATCTAAACTCAGAAGGATACAAGGTACTCAATCAAGAGTTTGTCAAGTTTTTAAACTCCCTCTAATTCAACACAAATGTCAAGCGTTAATTTCAAAACTATAGAGACAATTACTGTTGAGTAAAGTTATGGCATTTAGTGACTATAAAACGATTTCCCAGGTTCAAGCTGAATATCAGATTCGGTATCAAGAAAGTAACTTTGTAGGGATAGAACCTTATGAACCTTCCCCCGCCTTTATTGAAGCCTTTGAATTTAATCAAAGAAACCTAGATATTTTTTCCTCGGAAGCCGCCCGATGCGAAATTATTATTTTTCCAACCCTGAGAGAGATGTACAAAAACTACTATCAAAAAACCTCATTTTGGATTCAAAAGCCGATCGCATTTGACGAGACATTACAGGGAACTCCAGATTATATTGTTTCCAAAAATTCCGCACTGGGTAAAACAATGTTGGAATATCCCTTGGTGATTGTTGTGGAAGCCAAAAAGAATGATTTTGAACAGGGATGGGGTCAATGTTTGGCCGAATTGGTTGCAGTAGAGTTTCTGAATAATAATCCCGAAAAACCCGTTTATGGTATCGTCACCGATGGGAAATTGTGGGAGTTTGGACGATTAATCGGTAAAGATTTTACCCTAAATATTGAAAGTCTCACCATTAACGAATTGCCTAAATTATTTGGTGCCTTAAAATTTATTTTTGACGAAGCCACCAAAGATTTAGATTAGTTCTTTATAATTAGAGAATAGCAGAAACATTAAAGGTGAATAATGACGGCAACTTTTTCTTCTGATGCGATTAAAATTCCGCCCCTGCGCGAGTGGCATAAAGCAACCTGGGAAGATTATATCACCCTGCGGGATGCTCCGATTAAAGAGCGGATGAAGTTAGCGTATAATCAAGGAAAACTTTGGGTTGATATGGGTGGAGAAGGGATTAATCATTCAATTGTTAGTGATTTGTTTACAATGATGTTTGGTTTCTGGGCGATTCAACGACCCGAACAGGTGTTTACCTCTTTGGGAAGATGTTTAATTGAAAAACCGGAAACTCAAGCCTGTGCGCCGGATTTGGTGTTGTATATTGGAGAAGATTATCCGCAGTGGAAACCGAGAGAACCTGACGCAATTAATTTAACTCGGTGGCGAGTTCCGAACTTGGTCGGAGAAATATCAGATACAACGTTAGCGGACGATTTAGACCAACAAAAACATCTCTACGAAGCGTTAGGAATTCCAGAATATTGGGTGATAGATGTACGCGGACAGCGAGTATTTGCCTTTCAGTTACAAGAGGGAAAATACAACATTTGTACCGAATCTGTGGCGTTGAACGGGTTGCCGATTTCGGTGTTAGAAGAAACGTTAAAACGACTCGGCGAGGGAACTAATACCAGTGCGGGCGCTTGGTTTACTCAAGAAATTGTTAATTTATCCAAGAACTAGCGTTGACTCTAAAAATTTACAAATTTTACCTAACGGGGAGTTTGCTGATGAGTCAAATTAATTATGATGCAATGTCTAACGCCGAATTAAAGCAGTATTTTCTGAAACATCGGGGAAATCAAGCCGCCTTTCAAGCCTACGCTCGATAGAATTAATCAGCGATCGCTCAGAATTATTTATTGCAAGTCCCAACGATCCGGACTTTGACGAGAAAGTTCAAGCCGCAATTCGCCAAAAGTTAGAAGCATCAAGAACTGGAAAAAATCGGGACTTCGCTCTCCATGAAATCCGGCCGATAGCGATCGCCATATTTCATCAAGCAGGTAATATAGTTAAAGAGAGATAATGCTACAACTGCTATAACGCTCGTTGGAAATGGGGAGATGCGAACAATGGCAGCAGACAAAGCATACCGCAAAGCAGAACAACGCATAGAAAAGGCACGGCAAGAGAGTGCAACCCAACTCGACCTGAGCAATCTGGGACTGACTGAGTTACCCGAGGCGATCGGTCAACTTGTTAACCTGAAAACTCTTAAGCTTGGGTATAAGTTTGGGAAAAAGGGCAAGCCCAACCAACTGACAACCCTGCCGGAATCTGTCGGCAACCTCTCCCAATTAGAGACGCTTTACCTTAATAGCAACCAACTGACAACCCTACCGGAATCTGTCGGCAACCTCTCCCAATTGCAGTGGCTTGACCTCATGGAAAACGAACTGATAACCCTACCGGAATCTTTCGGCAACCTCTCCCAATTAAAGACGCTTAACCTTTGTAGCAACCAACTGACAACCCTACCGGAATCTTTCGGCAACCTCTCCCAATTAGAGACGCTTTACCTCGAAAGCAACCAACTGACAACCCTACCGGAATCTGTCGGCAACCTCTCCCAATTAGAGACGCTTTACCTCGAAAGCAACGAACTGACAACCCTACCGAAATCATTCGGCAACTTCTCCCAATTAAAGACGCTTGACCTCGAAAGAAACGAACTGACAACCCTACCGCAAGTGATCGGCAACCTCTCCCAATTAAAGACGCTTGACCTTAATAGCAACCAACTGAAAACCCTACCGGAATCTTTCGGCAACCTCTCCCAATTGCAGACGCTTGACCTCAGTTTCAACCAACTGACAACCCTACCGAAATCTTTCGGCAACCTCTCCCAATTAAAGACGCTTGACCTTAATAGGAACCAACTGACAACCCTACCGAAATCTTTCGGCAACCTCTCCCAATTAAAGACGCTTGACCTCACTGCCAACCAACTGAAAACCCTACCGGAAGTGATCGGCAACCTCTCCCAATTGCAGACGCTTGACCTCACTGCCAACCAACTGACAACCCTACCGAAATCTTTCGGCAACCTCTGCCAATTAAAGACGCTTGACCTCACTTTCAACCAACTGAAAACCCTACCGGAAGTGATCGGCAACCTCTCCCAATTGCAGTGGCTTGACCTCAATGGCAACAAACTGACAACCCTACCGGAATCTTTCGGCAACCTCTCCCAATTGCAGAGGCTTAACCTCAATGGCAACCAACTGACAACCCTACCGGAAGTGATCGGCAACCTCTGCCAATTGCAGACGCTTTACCTCAATGGCAACCAACTGACGGAGTTACCGGAATCTTTCAGCAACCTCTCCCAATTGCAGACGCTTCACCTCTATAGCAACCAACTGACGGAGTTACCCGAATCTTTAGCCAGCCTCTCCCAATTGCAGAACCTTTGGCTCGATGAAATAATAGCCATAGACGAAGCATACCGCGAAGCAGAACAATGCATTGAAAAGGCACGGCAAGAGGGTGCAACCGAACTCGACCTGAGCAATCTGGGACTGACTGAGTTACCCGAGGCGATCGGTCAACTCTCCCAATTGCAGACGCTTGACCTTCGTCGCAACCAACTAACGGAGTTACCCGAGGCGATCGGCAACCTCTCCCAATTGCAGCAGCTTGACCTTCGTAGCAACCAACTGACAACCCTACCGGAATCTTTCGGCAACCTCTCCCAATTGCAGCAGCTTTACCTCCAAAGCAACCAACTGACGGAGTTACCGGAATCTTTCGGCAACTTCTCCCAATTGCAGAGGCTTAACCTTGGTAGGAACAAACTGACAACCCTACCGGAATCATTCGGCAACCTCTCCCAATTGCGGTGGGTTGACCTTGGTAGGAACCAACTGACGGAGTTACCGGAATCATTCGGCAATCTCTCCCAATTGCACAGGCTTAACCTTGGTAGCAACCAACTGACAACCCTACCGGAAGTGATCGGCAATCTCTCCCAATTGCGGTGGCTTGACCTTCGTAGCAACCAACTGACAACCCTACCGGAATCATTAGGCAATCTCTCCCAATTGCGGTGGCATAAGCTCGATAACAACCCACTAACAACCTGACCGGAATCTTTCGGCAACCTCTCCCCATGAGAGACGCTTGAATAGTTGTAGACAATCGTGACCAAAGAAGATACCAGGAACTCGGTCAAAGGCAAAAAGTAGCTTATTTACAAAATCCTGACTCTGGTCGTTCATGGGAAGCAGCTAAAGAGCGGATTTGCAGTAGAAAAAATGATGCTTAGAAATTTGATTATTCTGCCAGAAGCCGAAGAAGATGTCAAATTTACCTAACGGGGAGTTTGCTGATGAGTCTAATTAATTACGATGCAATGTCTAACGCCGAATTAAAGCAATAATATCTGAAACATCAGGGAAATAAAGCCGCCTTTCAAGCCTACGCTCGATAGAATTAATCAGCGTCCGCTTAGAATTATTGCGAGTCCCAACGATCCGGATTTTGACGAGAAAGTTCAAGCTGCAATTCGCCAAAAGTTAGAAGCATCAAGAACTGGAAAAAATCGCGACTTCGCTCTCCATGAAATCCGGCCGATAGCGATCGCCATATTTCGTCAAGCAGGTAATATAGTTAAAGACAGATGATGCTATGACGGCTATTACTAAAGTTGGAAATGGGGAGATGTGAACAATGGCTACAGACAAAGCGTACCGCAAAGCAGAACAACGCATTAAAAAGGCACGGCAAGAGGGTGCAACCCAACTCGACCTGAGCAATCTGGGACTGACTGAGTTACCCGAGGCGATCGGCAACCTCTCCCAATTGCAGACGCTTTTGCTCGATAACAACCAACTGACAACCCTACCGGAATCTTTCGGCAACCTCTCCCAATTGCAGACGCTTTTCCTCAGTGACAACGAACTGACGGAGTTACCGGAATCTTTCGGCAACCTCTCCCAATTGCAGACGCTTTACCTCCTAAGCAACCCACTAACAACCCTACCGGAATCTTTCGGCAACCTCTCCCAATTGCAGCAGCTTTACCTCCAAAGCACCGAACTGACGGAGTTACCGGAATCTTTCGGCAACCTCTCCCAATTGCAAACGCTTAACCTCTTAAGCAACGAACTGACGGAGTTACCGGAATCTTTCGGCAACCTCTCCCAATTGCAGACGCTTGGCCTCCACAGCAACGAACTGACAACCCTACCGGAATCTTTCGGCAACCTCTCCCAATTGCAGGCGCTTAACCTCCTAAGCAAAGAACTGACAACCCTACCAGAATCTTTCGGCAACCTCTCCCAATTGCAGGCGCTTAACCTCCAAGGCAACGAACTGACGGAGTTACCGGAATCTTTCGGCAACCTCTCCCAATTGCAGAGGCTTAACCTCCAAGGCAACGAACTGACGGAGTTACCGGAATCTTTCGGCAACCTCTCCGAATTGCAGACGCTTTACCTCAATGACAATCAACTGACAACCCTACCGGAATCATTCGGCAACCTCTCCCAATTGCAGGAGCTTTACCTCCAAAGCAACGAACTGACGGAGTTACCGGAATCATTCGGCAACCTCTCCCAATTGCAGGGGCTTTTGCTCTATAGCAACCAACTGACGGAGTTACCGGAATCATTCGGCAACCTCTCCCAATTGCAGACGCTTAACCTCCAAGGCAACGAACTGACAACCCTACCGGAATCTTTCGGCAACCTCTCCCAATTGCAGACGCTTAACCTCCAAGGCAACGAACTGACGGAGTTACCGGAATCTTTCGGCAACCTCTGCCAATTGCAGACGCTTAACCTCCAAGGCAACGAACTGACGGAGTTACCGGAATCTTTCGGCAACCTCTGCCAATTGCAGACGCTTGACCTCAATGGCAACGAACTGACGGAGTTACCGGAATCTTTCGGCAACCTCTCCCAATTGCAGAGGCTTAACCTCGGTGGCAACGAACTGACGGAGTTACCGGAATCTTTCGGCAACCTCTCCCAATTGCAGGCGCTTTTGCTCGATAACAACCAACTGACGGAGTTACCGGAATCTTTCGGCAACCTCTCCCAATTGCAGGCGCTTTTGCTCGATAACAACCAACTGACGGAGTTACCGGAATCTTTCGGCAACCTCTCCCAATTGCAGAAGCTTGGCTTTGGTAGCAACGAACTGACGGAGTTACCGGAATCTTTCGGCAACCTCTCCCAATTAGAGACGCTTTTGCTCGATAACAACGAACTGACGGAGTTACCGGAATCTTTCGGCAACCTCTCCCAATTGCAGGAGCTTTTCCTCAGTGACAACCAACTGACAACCCTACCGGAAGCTTTCGGCAACCTCTCCCAATTGCAGACGCTTTACCTCGATAACAACCAACTGACAGAGTTACCGGAAGTGATCGGCAACCTCTCCCAATTGCAGAAGCTTGACCTTGGTATCAACCAACTGACGGAGTTACCGGAATCTTTCGGCAACCTCTCCCAGTTAGAGACGCTTGACCTTCGTTTCAACCAACTGACAGAGTTACCGGAATCTTTCGGCAACCTCTCCGAATTGCAGACGCTTAACCTCGGTGGCAACCAACTGACAACCCTACCGGAAGTGATCAGCAACCTCTCCCAATTGCAGAAGCTTGACCTTGGTCGCAACCAACTGACAACCCGACCGGAAGTTATCAGCCAACTCTCCCAATTGCAGGAGCTTAACCTCGATAACAACCCACTAACAACCTGACCGGAATCTTTCGGCAACCTCTCCAACATTAACTCAGACAGTCTTTGGATCAAGTGAAAGGTATTTACTTAATAATTCCAATGACTGCACTCACAAAACTGATTATTGCTACCATCGCACTTATAACTGGGTTCTCTTTGATCAATTCAACAAATGCTGCTAAATAATTTCCATAAATGTCTTTCCAGTTAGACTTAGTTTTAAGTGAGCCATCATCAACACGCTCAACGATTTTAGCAATAACATCTACTTTTCTCAAAGTCGATTGATGAAGTTTTACATATTCTTCATTGTCAAAAGCATCAGCTTCGGCTTTTCCATCTATGAAGTCTTGACGTAACATTGAATTTTCTTCAGCTAGGCTTTTTAATCGAGGATGTGGAATATAAGCATCATCATAGATATCTTTCAGTAATCGGGATAAGTCAACTAATTTGCTTTCATTAATTAGTTCAGGTTGACCACCGAGAACCTTGTAGCGATGAGCGATTGCAGGAAAACCATAGTTTATATCTCTCATATTCCAGTGTAGCCAGATATAAGAACTATGACGGCGTACATAATCATAAAAATGATCTAACATTATTTTTTCAAGTTTATTATAATGTTGCCCTAAACCACTTGCTGAATATCCTTCGATTTCCGCTACTTGATGAATGGAAAAAGAGGTCGTCTGACCGGATTCTAGATTCCGAACGGCAATCGAAGTAATTCTTGGTGATGAGCCATCAGGTCTCTCGTAGAAACTTTCACAAGAGTAGTGAATAACGATGACTTGATCTGCTTTAGCCATCAAGTTATAAAGCTTATGTTTTGCCTGTCTATGCTTCTGTACTTTTTTCCAAGCCTGACCCATTGTTAGTATTTATCTTAAATTATCTTAATACATACTTTAACACAAGCTAAACGTTAGCGATTACTAAGAAAACTGATTATGGTCAAAGTTTCTCACTAGCACTTGGAGACGGACTAGCTATTGAAGTAGCACCTGCTTTAAGTCAATAAATCCTCGGACAATAATCTTCCTTCAAGGGGTTCATATTCGTCCTCTAATAGCCATAATTTAGCGGCTTCATAATTTTCGCTGGTAAAAATGACTTGATAACCTTTAGCCGGGTCATAGATTTGACACTTTCCCGTTGCATCAGCTAACAGCAGTAACACATAGGGAGGCGTTAACATCGGATCAATCCAAACCTCGGTAAACTGCCAATCATTCTGTACTGGGTTTTATTCTTGGGATAACGTGATATTGGTCATGTTAATCTATTATCAACAGATATTTGTAACACAATTTTCCATCTAAATAACGAAATTTCTCTCAGTATGGAGAGTTGTGAATATTTCCACAAGAGAAAATAACCGTATTTTTTGCATCTACAAACTTGGGGGGTTTATCGATACCATAATCAAAGATACCTATATGGAGAACATCAACTATGCTAGAAGCCTATCGTCAACACGCAGCCGAACGAGAAGCTTTAGGGATACCGACCTTACCCCTCAACGCCGAACAAACCTCCGAACTCTGCGAACTCCTGAAAAACCCCCCAGAGGAGGAGAAAGAATTCTTAATGGACTTGCTACGCGATCGCATTCCCCCCGGAGTCGATGAAGCCGCCTACGTCAAAGCGGGATTTTTAACCGGAGTCGCCAAGGGAGAAATTGACTGTCCCCTGCTGTCTCCTCAAGGGGCGATCGACCTGTTGGGAACCATGATCGGGGGTTATAATGTACAATCGCTGGTTAGTTTCCTCAAATCCCCCGATTCTAACGTAGCCAGTGAAGCCGCCACAGCCCTCAGTAAAATCACCCTGGCTTTTGACACCTTTAACGATGTTCTCGCCCTCTCGGAAGTCAATCCCTACGCCAAACAAGTGATAGACGCCTGGGCGGAAGGCGACTGGTTTATCCGGCGTCCGAAAGTTCCGGAAACTATTACGATAACGGTATTCAAAGTTCCGGGCGAAACCAACACCGACGACTTATCCCCCGCCCCCCACGCCACCACCCGCCCCGATATTCCCCTCCATGCTTTGGTGATGTTGGAGTCACGGATGCCTGACGGACTCAAAACTATTGCGGAACTTAAACAAAAAGGTCATCCGGTGGCTTACGTTGGCGATGTTGTGGGAACGGGTTCGTCTCGGAAATCGGCCATTAATTCGCTGTTGTGGCACATTGGCGATGATATTCCTTTTGTTCCGAATAAACGGGCGGGCGGTTATATTTTGGGCGGAAAAATTGCCCCAATTTTCTTTAATACCGCCGAAGATTCCGGTGCTTTACCGATAGAATGCGATGTCACTTCTCTGAATACCGGAGATGTGATTACTATTCATCCCTACAAAGGCGAAATTACCAACGAATCGGGAGAAGTTATTTCTACCTTTACGTTAAAGCCCGAAACCATATTAGATGAAGTTCGCGCCGGCGGACGAATTCCCCTATTAATTGGGCGGGGTTTAACGGATAAAACTCGCGAAGCTTTGGGTTATCAACCCTCAACTTTATTCACCCGTCCAACGATGCCGGAAGATAGCAAAAAAGGCTTTACTCTCGCTCAAAAAATGGTTGGAAAAGCCTGCGGTTTACCGGGAGTTCGTCCGGGAACTTCCTGCGAACCGATGATGACAACTGTGGGTTCTCAAGATACCACCGGACCGATGACAAGAGATGAGTTAAAAGAACTCGCTTGTTTGGGTTTTTCGGCCGATTTGGTGATGCAAAGTTTCTGTCACACTGCGGCTTATCCGAAACCGGTTGATATTAACACTCACAAACAATTACCCGATTTCTTCGCAACTCGGGGAGGGGTTGCATTGCGTCCCGGCGATGGTATTATTCACTCTTGGTTAAACCGAATGTTGTTACCGGATACTGTCGGAACTGGGGGCGATTCTCACACCCGTTTTCCGTTGGGAATTTCTTTCCCCGCAGGTTCGGGTTTGGTGGCGTTTGCTGCGGCTTTGGGCGTGATGCCGTTGGATATGCCGGAATCGGTTTTAGTGAAGTTTACGGGCGAATTACAACCGGGCGTAACGCTGCGGGATATTGTTAATGCTATTCCTTGGGTGGCGATGCAACAGGGTAAGTTAACCGTTGGAAAAGAGAACAAACAAAATGTGTTCAACGGTCGAATTATGGAGATGGAAGGGTTGCCGGATTTAAAAGTTGAACAGGCTTTTGAATTGACCGACGCCACCGCAGAACGTTCCTGTGCGGGCTGTACAATTAAGTTGGGTGTTGAGACGATTTCTGAATATTTGCGTTCAAATATTGCGTTGATGACGAATATGATTGCACGCGGATATCAGGATAGTAAAACGTTAGCCCGTCGGATTGCTAAAATGGAACAATGGTTGGCGAATCCCGAGTTAATGGAAGCCGATAAAGATGCGGAATATGCCGATATTATCGAAGTCAATTTGAACGAAATCAAAGAACCGATTGTTGCCGCACCGAACGACCCGGATAATGTTAAGTTAATGTCCGAATGTGCGGGGGATAAAATTGATGAGGTGTTCATCGGTTCTTGTATGACGAATATCGGCCATTATCGGGCTGCGGCGAAGGTGTTGGAAGGCGAAAAAGTGAAGGTTCGCCTGTGGGTTTGTCCTCCAACACGCATGGACGAACAGCAGTTAAGAAATGAGGGGGTTTACGGTGTATTTGCGGCCTCGGGTGCAAGAACGGAAATGCCCGGATGTTCGCTGTGTATGGGGAACCAAGCAAGGGTTGAAGATGGCGCTACGGTGATGTCTACTTCGACCCGAAATTTCAACAACCGCATGGGTAAAGATGCGCGAGTTTATTTGGGTTCGGCGGAATTATCTGCGGTTTGTGCGTTGTTAGGACGCATTCCAACGGTTGAGGAATACAAGGAGATTATTACGAAGAAACTTGACCCGTTTGCTGCGGATTTGTACCGTTATCTTAACTTCAATGAAATTGAAGGTTTTGAAGATGAAGGGCGCGTTATTCCGGTTGATCAGATGCCAAAAATTGACGAGATTCTTGGTATTCCTGCGGGTGCGTTAAGCTAAGATTGTTGGGTGGGCGTTTGCCCACCTTTCGATTTAAAATGATGTTTATTTAGATAATCATAGTGCAAACAAAGGATTCCAAAAATGCCATTTAAGAAAATACATCGCTCTAACCTTTCTACAGAAACTCCTGAAACACTTTATCGGGATTACAAAAATCGTAAAATAGAAGGGCTACTGGCTCATCAAGCAGACATCATTCGAGAATATCATAAGAATGCTGTCGATCAATCAGATGTTGCTTTACAACTTCCAACGGGTAGTGGTAAAACCTTGGTGGGTCTGTTAATTGGAGAATGGCGATTAAGACACTTCAGAGAAAAAGTTGTATATCTTTGTCCCACTAAGCAACTCGCTCATCAAGTTGTTGAGCAGTCAATCAATAAGTATGGGATTAAAGCCAACCTTTTTACTGGCAAGCAAGCAGAATATGATCCCAGTAAAAAATTAGAATATCGTAATGCAGAAACAATTGCAGTAACAACTTACAGTGGCTTATTCAATACAAATTCATTTTTTGAAAATGCAGATGTGATCATTCTTGATGATGCCCATTCTGCCGAGAACTACATTGCAAAGTATTGGTCTCTTTTAATTGATCGGAAGAATAACTGGGAAGTATTTCGAGCATTAATTGATTACTTGAAGCCGACTTTATCTGAATCTCATTATTTACGATTAATTTCTTCGTCATCAGACATTTATGATGCACAGTGGATCGAAAAAGTTCCAACACCTCTACTTTATGAATATAAGCTATTATCAGAACTTATTTCTCTATTAGATGAACAGATAAAAGATTCTGATTTAAAATATACTTGGTCTGTCATTCGTGATCATTTGTATGCTTGCCATATATATCTGAGTTACAACACAATTTTATTTAGACCTCTCATACCCCCTACAAGAACACATAAGCCCTTTTCCTTGGGAAAACAACGTCTTTATATGTCCGCAACTTTAGGAGAAGGGGGAGAATTAGAACGTCTGACTGGTGTAGAAAATATAGTACGTTTAACGATTCCTGATGGATGGGATCAACAAGGTATTGGTCGAAGATTCTTCTTGTTTCCAGAAAGCTCTTTTGATGAAAACTCTTCCTTAGATTTGATATATAAGATGATTTGCTCCACAAATCGTTCACTTATTCTGACTCCAGATAAAAGTACAGAGAGTGAATTAGGCAAATCCATTTCAGAAAAAACGCAATATAAAATCTTTAATGCCTCACAAATTGAAAAATCGAAGCAAGATTTTATTTCGGCAGAGAAAGCAGTTGCAGTTGTTGCAAATCGATATGATGGCATAGATTTACCGGGAGATGAATGTCGTCTACTTATTATTCATAATCTCCAGAAAACAACTAATTTGCAAGAGAAGTTTATCGTAACACGATTAGCGGCTGATGTCCTTTTAAAAGATAGAATTATCACTCGAATTATACAAGCAGTTGGAAGATGTACAAGATCAGCAACAGACTACGCAGCAGTGGTGATTTTTGGTGATGAGTTGTCTAAGATTTTACAAGATCAGAGTCAGAGAAAATTATTACACCCAGAGCTTCAAGCTGAAATAGAATTTGGTCTTGAACAATCCAAAGAAAGTGATGAAAATAATTTTCTAGATATTCTAAAAATATTTTTTCAGCACGAAGAAGAATGGAATGATGCAGACAAGGATATTATTTCACTGAGAGATGAATTATCTCAAGAAAAAATACCTGCCTTGGATAAATTGAAATCTGCTGTTTCCCATGAAGTAAAATATCAGTATGCTCTCTGGAATAACAACTTTGAAGCTGCTATTGATGAGTGTCGAGAAGTTTTAAATCATCTTCAGGGAGATGACGTAGAAGGATATAGAGCCTTTTGGTATTACCTGGCAGGTAGTGCTGCTTGGCTAGGTGCAAAACAGGGAATAGCTTCTATGGAAAGCATAGCACGGGATAACTTTAAACGAGCGGCTAAAGTTGCTCCTGAAGTTCATTGGTTTTCTGAGATTTCTCGATTATCACTTGACTACGAGGAAGATTGTCAAAAAAATACAGATAAAAGATTAGGTCAAGTGATTGAAGGTTTAGCCAATCAATTGACGAAACTAGGTACAGCTAATAATCGAAAATTTGAAGCAGAGGTTAACAAGATTATTGAAGATCTCAACAAAGATGGACCAGAAAACTCAAAAAAATTTGAGATGGCTCATAAAAACCTTGGTCAATTATTAGGTTATGAAGCAGGTAACTCTAAAGCTAAGGGTGCTTCCGATCCTTGGTGGATTGCTGGTGAAGATTTATGTATTGTATTTGAAGATCATTCCGGGGCAAAACGCGAAACTATAATTGGGAAAAACAAAGTTCAAGAAGCAGCAGGTCATTCTGATTGGATTAACAATAATGAAAACATTACGCTTTCTAAACAAGCAGAAATTATTACTGTTATGGTTACACCCTGTACAAAAATTGAAGAGAGTGCTGTAATTTTTACGAAAGAGGTATGTTACTGGAATATAACAGAATTTAGGAAGTGGGCAGAGAAGGCGACTTCTAAGGTTAGACAGCTAAGAACAACTTTTCCAGGAGAAGCTAACCTAGATTGGCGCAGACGTGCTATGCAAGCATACAAAGATGCTAAAATTGATCCAGCATCTTTAGTTGATATGCTTTCTAAGAGTAAATTGCGTGATCTTCCTAGATCTAATTAGCAATTCTAATGTAATGCTATGATTAGAAGTATTTTATCAGGATAAATCTGAATTGGCTTGGAGTTTAAAAATGTTGGGTTTCACTGCGCTAAACCCAACCTACAGGTTAACGAGTATAATGAGCTAAGAGCAATCATTATCTGTATCAACTTATGCTAAAAACGGTTGAAGGCTTTTATCGAGATGGGCAGATTCAATTAAGTGAACTCCCCCAAGACATTAGCAGTACCCAGGTACTTGTAACCTTTCTCGACCCTGACAAAATTGACCCGGTTAAGTTACGCCAATTGATTGAACAGTTGGAAACAATAGCGGGAATTCAACAAGGCTTTGAGGAAGTCAACAACGGTCAAACTCGCCCAATTGGTAATTTTATCCAAGAAATGCAACAAAAGTATGACATTTCAGATTGAAATTACTCCAATTGCAGAAGCCCAAATTGAGAAAGCTTATTCCTGGTATCGAGAACGAAATTCAGAATTTGCCGATCGCTGGTTTCGTGAATTAATGAACAAAATTGCAACGCTGCAAGAAAAACCTCAGCGTTGTGCTTTAGCCATTGAACATGAAATTTTCCCCGAAGAAGTCCGTCAACTGCTGTGTGGAAAATCTAGAAACGTTTACCGGGTACTGTTTACGATTCGAGACGCAACAGTATACATTTTATATGTGCGTCATAGTTCTCAAGCGCCCATGACAGCAGATGACTTGTCTGATGAATCTTAAAGATTTATCGAAGATTTGAAGTAAGAGGTAAATTATGATTCAACTTAATCCCAAGTTTTTGAGTAAAAATGGAAAGGAATATGTTGTATTACCTTATGAGGAATTTGTAAAAATTCAAGAACTTTTAGAAGATTTGGAAGATTTACAGGACTTAAGAACGGTTAAAAAAGAGGAAAAAGATAGTCCTTCAGTTTCTTTGGATGAGGTCAAGCAAATGTTTAATCTTTAGGAAAATTGGGCTGAGGAAATAATTTTTACTGAATTCTTAAATTGAGTAGAAAAAATGTTGGGTTGAACGCAGTCAAACCCAAGCTACAGGTGAATTAACGCGATCGCCATGAATATTATTAGACTATAATGATAATAATCGTACAGGATAAAGATCATGTTACCACAACCTCTTTCCAATCTCAGCATTGAACAATTAAAAAGGCTAGTTATTTCTATTGTCGATGAAAGACTGATACAACATCAAGTTATACAAAAAACTCCCGAGCAACAGCAATTACAAGAAATATTTAACTCGATTGACTCTCATATTTGGAATCCCCCTTCCTCTGCACCTTCTACCTTACAACTCTTACAGGAGGAACGTCATCAATAATGAATAATTATATTATTGATGCGAGTATTGTTATTCAGCGATTTATTCAGCAAGAATATACTCCACAAGTCCGAATCCTTTTTAATCGTCTCTTGAAAGGAGATCGGTTTTACATTCCTGAATTTTGCTTACTAGAATGTACAAATGTTATCTGGAAACAAGTCAGATTCTATGGACTTCCTGAAGAACAAGCACAATTACTAATTCGGGATTTACAATCTATCCCTTTTAATGTAGCTTCTGTTAACCACTTACTCTCTTCTGCATTAGATATTGGGTTAACTCATCAATTAGCTATTTACGATTCTCTATATATTGCTTTAGCATTGCAGTTAGATTATCCTTTAATTACGGTTGACGATCGCCAACTTAATGCTGCGATTAATTGCGGTGTTACACTGATTCCGATTACAGATTTTACCGAATAAAATAACTGCAAATTTTTGTTTGTTAGCTTTGAGATTGTTGTTCGCTGGCTACTTATAATCAGGCTTCGATCGCCTCTTTAAGCATTTCGATTAAATGTTCGTAACTCTCGCCCCAAGTCTGACAACCCGGTAACGCAGGAACACTCGCACACCAAACGTTATCTTCTTGCCAAACAATCACTTTAATTTTAATATTGTTTTTTTGAGTTAATTTTAATTGATTTTATCACAATCAATCTGAATTGGCTGGGAGTTTAAAAATGTTGGGTTTCACTGCGTTCAACCCAACCTACTGGTTAATTAGTTAGACTAGAATGATATAATAAAAAAAATCCCCACCCCTAACAATAGATGGAGATTGAATACAATAGAGTTTGTCAGTGTAAACCCTAAAAAAAATTACGCTTGTGGGATTATTTTTTTCCGGTGATTTGTTCCCAGAACGCTTGAAATTCTTGGGACAATTCTTGACGGTTGGAAGCCCGCAGCAAATAGCGATAAACAAACCAAGCCGAATATCCCATACCAATCAACTCAAAAGTTGGTGCGAGTAAAGGAATATCGTTGAGGGCATCAATAACCGCAAACAACACTCTCAGGGACACAATGGCCGCTAAAATGAGCAGAATTGTGATGATCGGTTTTTGGTATTCCTCAAAAAAACCGGAGACATAAGCCGGAAATTCGGCGAGGACTTCAACGACTTTGGCTTTGATTTCGTCAAACTGAGTGGTGGTTGTTTCTTCCTCCAGTGCGGCTTGGGTCAACGGGTCGGCCGGCGCCGTGTTGACATTGACAGAAGTGGGGGTGGTTGTGCTTTCTACTTTAGGATCGGGCATATTGGCCTCCTGAGATGACATCAAAACATAATGATAAACCAGCAGAATCACTCTCCTGCTAGCAGTAGAGACAAGAGTAGCAGTCTTTTAGCCGTCATCGCTACTTCTTTTCGTTAAATGTAAACTTCTCAAATTGGACATCAGTATAATGACCTATTTACAAATCCACTTCGCCCTAATAATCTAACGGTAAGCCACAACTTTCTAACGCAGAGGGATCTTGTAATAATTGTTCGGTGGGCATATCGACGTGAATTTTACCCTGTTGTAGCACCATTGCGCGTTGGGTGACTCTCCTAACCCAATTGAGATCGTGAGAAGCAATTAATAGCACTTCTACGGGTAACTCGGGTAAAATTTCGGCCAGATGACGACGCCACCAAGGATCGAGGCCGTTTGTGGGTTCGTCTAAAATCAAAATTGACGGGTTCAAGGCTAAAATAGCCGCCAACGCCGCCAACCGTTTTTGTCCCCCGGAAAGTTCGTGTACGGGGCGATCGCTGACGTCTGCGAGTCCAAAGTCTGCTAGCAGTTGATAAGCTTGTTCTTTGGCTTCTTCTGTAGAAACTCCGTAATTACAAGGCCCAAAAATTACATCTTCTAAAATGGTGGGCATAAATAGCTGATCGTTGGGTTCTTGAAAAGCAAACCCAATTTTACGCCGAACTTCAAATAGATTTTTCGGTTCTAGAGAAATTCCTTGTATCCATATTTTACCGGATTTTGGTTGTTTTAACCCAACTAAATTTTCCATTAAGGTACTTTTTCCCGTTCCCGTTTTCCCGAGTAAGGCAATTTGTTCGCCGGGTTTTAGGGTCAAGGAAATTTCCTGTAAAACCGGATCTTGATTGGGATAACTGAAGACTAAATCTTCGACAACAATTCCGCTTTTTTCGGGTTCTACTGCGGTTGCAGAATGATTGAGTCGTTCGGGTGTTCTATGGCTCAAGGTTCGTTCTTCCTCTCTATGATAACACATAACTTAGAATAAGAAAAATTCTAATCCGATCAGTCCGGCAACAATTGCTAAAGTAATAATTAAGGCGGTCAAGCTATAAACATCTAGGGAAGGTTTGGAGTTTATAGATTTGATAGAAGTGCCATATCCTCTTAATTGCATGGCTTTATAAATCTCCTGGGATTGTTGATAGCTACGAACCAGCAAACTCCCCGCTAAAGCCGCATATACTTGTAAATTTCGCCAACTCAATTGAGTCGGTTTAAAGCCTCGCAGTCGGGTAGCCCGTTGCATGGTATTAAGTTGATAACCCAGTTCAAATAGATATCGATAGGATAATAACATCATATCGGCTAAAATGGGCGATAAACCGAGCGATCGCATGGCTTTAATCAGGTTCAAAAACGAACCGCTACCGAACAGAACCAAACCCGTGATAAAGATAGCTAAAAACCGACAAACAATCAAAACAACCGCCAAAAGTCCCTCTTGTCTTAAGGTGATAATTCCCCATTCCCAGAGAATCGTTTGACCGGAAAAAAAAGGCAATACCGCGACAATACCGATTAGAAAAATACCCGGATAACGTAATCGAGTCAACAAAAAAGATAAGGGCAACCGAGACAAAAGATATAAAATCGCTGTGAGGGTTAAAATGACCGGAAGTAAACGCAAATCCTCAACCATCGCATAGGCAAACATTAACGCAAATAATCCAATCAGTTTATACTGCGGATGCCAACGATGAATCGGTGAATTCAGGTTTGCGTACTCATCCAGTGCAAATCTCATGCTTTGTCCTAACCGGGTAAAAGTTCGGGTTTAACTCGCTGTAAAAAACTAACCACCATCGCCGTAAAAATGCCTTCAATTCCCATTAAAGGAATATGAGCCAAGATTAACCCCCAAATCGCCCTTTGTTCGGTTTGAGCGTCAAAATCTGAAGGAATATTGGTAATGGTTAATCCAAAAAACAATAAGACAGAAAGTCCTATTCCAATTGCGCCGGCTAAAAAGGCGAAAAGATTGAGGGAAATAGTAGGTTTTAATCGCCCTCCGATGCTGTGGCGCAACTGAAAAATTTGAGCCGCAATAATTGCCGGAATTCCCATAATTACCGCATTAATTCCTAATGTTGTCAGCCCTCCATGTCCGAACATAACGGCTTGAAATAATAAGCCAATTAAAATCGCCGGAAACGCATAAGAACCCAACACCGCACCCAACAAACCATTGAGAACAAAATGAACACTCGCCGGAGGAATGGGAATGTGAATACTGGAGGAGACGAAAAAAGCAGCCGTCAATAAAGCCGCTTTTGGGACTCCTTCTGTGGGATTACTTTTTTTATTAATTTCCCTCAAAGAATACCACGTCGCTAAACCCGCGATCGCATATCCTCCGATCAAAACCTTAGCCGGGAGAATTCCCTCTGAAATGTGCATGAGATTACGCGATTAATTGATTCAACGCTCTAATTTTAATTCAGCCTTCAGACTCTTGTTGTCTCACATTGGACGTATTTTGATCCGATGAATGATTGAAGTTAAACTTAGAGAAAAACAGAGCCGTTCCCACACATCCCCAGAGAACCGATCCAATAATTAACCCTTTTTGAATTGGACTCAGCCCTTGACTGGCTTGAGAATAAAAAGAAGTCTGATTATTTGTCTGATTATTGGGGTTGGCGGTGGGTTCAGAAGTCGGTTCAGAAGGTGAAACTTGAGCGTTATTTGTTTCGGTTCCCACCGGAATACTCGTTAAACCCCCGTGTCCGGCTCGTCGAACTTTCACTTCCCAATATCCCGTTTTTGAGGGATCGGGAGTAAAGACAAAATTACCCTGTTCGTCGGTTGTTCCCTGCTTCCAAGGGGTTGTCGGGTCATCCGGTGCATAAACGGTAACTTGAGCATTTTCTAAGGGCGTTCCGGTGTCATATTTGGCGTTAATCTCAATCGCTTGAGTCGTGTTATGTTCGATTTTAACGCCGTGAGCCAAGGCTTTTTCTGACCAACCTAAGCTCGAAAATAACATGAGCAATAGAATTAATTTACTTTTCATCTTCATTCTCTCCTACGTCTAGTTTTCTCGATGGTTTTCGACTTCAATCTTGGTTTCTTGCTGCCGTTCAATCTCAACTCCTCAACTCCTGACTCCGCGATTTAACGAATGATTTCTTTTTAATTATTCTGAGCGGTAAGTTGGGTTTCTTTGCAATGACCTTCCCCGACATGACCCAAACTCGGAAACACTGCAATTAAGGTCTGATATTCTTCTGGAGAAAGTCGCTGTTCTAAGGTGGCTAAATCGGCATCTAACGAACCGCCTTGAGCCGCTTCTGCTAACGGATCAAATCCTAACGCCCCCGTATTAATTTCATCTTCTGGGGGAGCTTCTCCATCTCCAAATAAATGATCAAAATGGAAAGTTGCTTCTAACTGTGCGGTGCCTCCGGGTTCTAAAATGCCTTTGCGTTCATCTCCGACAAAATCTCCACAAACAAACGCTAATTCTTGGTCAAATTTCAGCGTAAAAGGTACCGTTTGACCCTCTTTGGTGGCCGTACCTTGCAAAACCATTGTGTAGCCTTCAGCCGGTCCAGTTTCGGCTTCATCCATCTCCCAAGATAGAGCGTTGTACCGCCCCGGAGGAGCGGGAACTTCGTTAACAACAATGGTTTCCGCATTCTCTGGGCCTTCAGCTAAGTCAACGGTTTTGTTAACGACTAAACTAATGGTTTGTTTGGCCTGGGGGTCGCCGCCCGCTTCCGCATCGTAAGGGGTAAAGGTTTCGTAAGCTTTGGCGTCTGAAAAGTTAACATAAATGTGATCGAAGTTGACTTGCCAACCGTCTTTGGTAACAAAACCCTGGCGAACAAAATCTTCTCCGTTGGCCCGAAACTGCATTGTACCAACTTCGCCTGTGGGAGGCAGAGTTTCGGGAGCGGTTTCGATTTGCTGTTCGGCTTCTGGGGTTGGGGTTTGAGAACACCCCCAAAGGACTCCTGAAGCTAAAAAGATGACACTTCCAAAGGTTAATAACTGTTTTTTCATCCCTGATGCCAGATTACGAACGTTCTAAAGTATAGGAAACAAGTTTGAGTAGAGCTTGACAATCCCCTAGTGGGGCATTTTTAAGGGGTATTGGCTAAAACTATTGAATATTTTAAACATTAATATCAAGAATTGCCACAAAGGGGATTGTCCCAATAAAAAGACCCCAGAAATCTATTTCTTTCTGAGTACAAGTTAGAATAACTTTTATTTTAAAATTAACTGCGGCTACTCTTTGATACTGATATCTATTATGAATAGCTTTGAGTATTTTACACTCTCTCTAAAGGGGGGTTCGGTGAGTCAACTTATTTTTTGAGTTCGAGATCACACCGGCTGATAACCCCCCCAGTTAAGACGATGAGTGTTCATCTGCGTGTAATTACAGGGCGTTTACAGGCTTGTTAACCAGCCAACAATTCCTTGTCCGGTCATGGCTTCTAAACCAATTAAGGATACAAACCCAATCATTGCTAAACGTCCGTTTAACTTCTCTGCGTACTGAGTGAATCCGGTTTTGGGGGTGTCGTCAACATACATTTTGGGTTCAACTGCAAAGTTGTTCAGACGTCCGCCTTCTTCGACGCTATAACCACGAGTTGTCATATTTTTTTCCTCAAACTTTTCTATCTGTATATCAATGTAACATATTATTAAATTTTGTAAAGGTATTTGACAAAATATTTTTTTTTAAGTATGATCGAACGTTGGCTAAATTCACAATAAGTCCATAGCTGAGGGGAAAAATGTCCTGGAACTGGAGTTATCCTAGAAACAAAGTTAATCTTTTTAAGATCAGCATACGAACGGGGTATAATGAACACTAACCAACCCGGGCATTCTTCTGTGAACCCTCAAGCTCGATTAGAACAAGAGGAACGGACTCTCGAACCTCCTTCCTCTCCCACTCTGATTACTTTTGCGGTTGTGATGCTAATGAGTGCATCGACAACACTATCTATCCTTTCTGGAGATTACAGTTACTCATCCCAAGAGGGACTCGAAAAGGAAGTTTCCCCATTGGAAAAGGTTTCTCCCTCAAAAGATGTCCCTGAAAGTGATGTCACCCCATCACCCTCTGCAAAGGTTGCTCCCTCAACAGATGTTGCTGAAAGTGATGTCAGCACACCACCGTTATCAACCGCAGTAACCGAACCGGAAAAAATTACCGATACCGCTCTGTTAAACAGTTTAGAACAGCAACTTTTTGACAGTCTCGATCAAACCTGGACAATTCCCGTCACCGAAACTTCTATTTATGTGGTTCGCGTTGATGAAACGGGAGCGATCATTGCTTATACTCCCATTAATAGCATTGCTCAAGATAATCTTGAGAATACACCTCTCCCCCAATTCATTGAACCCGATAATCTGAAAGATTCAGAAAATACGACGGTTAAGTTTGCTGAATTTGAAGTAATTTTCAGCTACACCGGGAGACTGGAAGTTCAAACTCGTAACCCGCCGGAAAACTTCAATTTTTAAGACGTTCTTGAAAAGCCTCTGCCCGCAAAAACAGTAAGTCAAACAGAGGCTTTTATCAAGTTTCAGTGAAAATCATTTCAGATGTTTTCAAAACAATTCATCTGTTTTATTTGTTTTCCAGAGGTGAAGCGTAAATTCCTAAATGATTGGCGATGGGACGCTGACGCATTGGAATCCGACTGTGAAAGGGTGCATTTAAAACTTTTGGCTTGTTTCCCTGGGAAATGACTAAAGTTGTGGAACCGCCACCATCCAAATTTAACGCCGTTTCAACGCCTTCTATTTCCATGATAATATCGGTCAAAGTTCCTAAGGTTACACCTTCACTATACAAGGGTTGACGACCATCAATTAAAATTAACCATAAAGTTTCCCCTGACTTGTCAATTGCAACGACAGTTCGCGGAAATTTTTGATGATAATCTGAAAACTTTTTGAATTTTACGGGCCGACTTTTTTCAATTAAAATCCGATTTCCAGCCACGCCTTGAGGGGTATTTTCCGGACAAGTATCCGGGTAAATTTGCGCCCGGTTTTCGGAAGAAATACAAAGGACTGACCACCCTTTCTTGACGTTTGAATAAATCTGACCGTTAGAAATTGCCTGTCCTAAAATTTTAACTCGCTCTCCTTTTTTGGGAAAATAATTGATGGGGCTTTTGACATAAAAAGGATGAAAAAAGCTGCCATTTATTGCCAGTTGTAAGTCATATTTTTGTAAAAAATCCGATGTGGTTTGAGCCGCAATTTCTCGGCGATCATCTCCGGGTTCTCCCGGTGTAACTAAGAATTTAATTCCGGGGTCTGTCAAGTCAATTTTAACCAGATGAATCATTAAAGCATCCGGTTTAAAACGGCGAATCCGTTGATAACTAATTCCTTGAAAAAGCTGTTGTTGTTTGGCGGTGGGTAGGGGGAGTCTTAGGTGTAATGCTAAGTATAATAAAGCGGGTGTTAAGAGAATAGCTAAACTCAAACGTAGTAGAATTTTGAGCAGAAAACGTTTATTCATGGCGGTTAAGAGAGACAATGAACGAGCGCATCCATCCCTTTTTAGGATAATACAACTGAATACCCATTTACTCTCCCATAACCGGATTTTTTATGCACACCTCAAAAACCGTCCTCAAAAACCCAACATTCGCTCGCCCGAGGTGATTTTTGATAAGTTAATGTGTTATAATGTAGCCAGAATTAAGGTTAAATCATCATCGGTTCGTTGAGTCACCCGAGGCGATCGCAAAAAAGACTCTAACTGTTCTTGAGCTTCTGTTTCATCTGTTACCGTTGAGATAAAGTGAAACAGGGGCGAAAAGAAAGGTTTATGAGGAGTTCCGGCCGGCATTTTTAGCGCTAACATTTGCAGGCCATCGGAGAAAACCGCCAAATGAGCCGGTTCGCCTTCCCACACCCGAATTTGTGCCGTTTCCACCGCATCAAACCCAATCAAAAATTTAGTTTCATTCAAATATTCACCCTGTTCCGGTTGGGTGATTGCCTCTATTTTTCCGGTTTTATCTTCGACAACCGCCGCCCCATCTCCCACCTGAGCAACGGCAACAAAATCGGATGTGGCGAGCGTTACA
This sequence comes from Capilliphycus salinus ALCB114379, assembly GCF_047276495.1. NCBI lineage: Bacteria > Bacillati > Cyanobacteriota > Cyanophyceae > Oscillatoriales > Sirenicapillariaceae > Capilliphycus > Capilliphycus salinus. Next base: position 60,028 of record NZ_CP178543.1, read on the forward strand.
ATTAGCGTGGTAGCCAACTCTCTAATTTCGACTTCTTGAACTTCCGCTTCGGCTTGCACTGCCATTTTTGCCGCATTTAACGTCTCAATTAACCGTTCTTGCCAGTTAATTTCTTCGGGTTGGGAAGATGGAGAACTAAGGGTTTGAGCCAGGGTATTAACAGCCGTTTCCACCGCAATTTTTGAGCCAATTTCTGATAATTTTGCCGAACCCGCCCCATCAGCCACCGCCACAATTAAAATATCATTAGATAATCTTTGGTAGCAGTGAGCATCCTGACAGGGAAGATCCCATTTTTCGTGGCTCGTTCCCCGCACGGATGCCGATACAATTTGCCAGTTGGAGTCGCAGTTTGACATGGGATATCCCGTAAAAAAAGGCTCAAAAATCAGCGAATAATCATTACAAATGAACGGATTGGATTAAACGGCTCCCCATCCCGGTGGCGGTAAAGCAACCTGTTCATCGACTTTGGAATGAGACACCATTTGCATACTCGCAGACAGCCAAATAAACATTTCTCGAAAGTCCAATCCTTTTAATTTTAAAGGAGCGCGTTCGACAATCAAACTCAGGCGTTCCATATTCGCCCCTTCCACTCCCACCGCAAAAAAAGCAACCTGTTTGTTGGCTTCTTCTTGTTTAATGCGTTGGGCGGCTTGTTCGGCCATTCGTTCAGACTCGCCCTGCGGTTCCCCATCGGTAATCATAAACACCCAAGGGCGATAATAGGCTATACCATTATTGCGATATTCCGATTTCCGGGCGGCAACTAAATCTAGGGCTTGGTTAATCGCCGTTCCCATAAATGTTTGACCCTGGGCGGTTAACATTGGGGGTTCAAACTGATCGGCCGTGACAAAATCTTGTAGAATTTTAACCTGATTGTCGAAAGAAATAACGGCAACTTCGACCCGTTTTTTTGCCAATTCATCGCGAACTAAATCATGTCTAAAGGTGTTGAGGCCATCATTGAGGGCATCGATGGGTACTCCTTGCATGGAGGCGGAAGTGTCCAACAACAACACGCAAGGACAACGGGGTTCGGGGTTTTCAGCAAATTCTACAGCTTCCTCAAGTCTCATAATTCAGGGGGATGAGTTTGCAGTTCTCTTAGGATACTCGATTTTTGCCTATTTCTATTATCGCTGATTTGAAGCGAAAAGTTTGGCGATCGCTGTGTCGATTATACACCAATTAATTAAATTTGACTAGGAATCTAATCCAGTCCGGGCTAGAATTCAAACGTCAGCATTTGCAATTTGTTCTTTTACCCAAGTTCTAAAGGCTTTCATGGTTTTATTTCTGCCTTCAGTTTTCACCCGCTTTAAATATTCGGGAATGATTTCTTTGATTGGTAAATTGGGAAAATGGGGACTCAATTCTGACTCCACATATTGTCCCGATTCTAAGAGATTAATTTGCAGTTTTCCCTTTTCAAACCGCCATAGTTCGGGGACTCCTAACGCCGCATAAATCTTTGGATGGGTGCGAGAAGTGACATCTATTTCTAAAGCTAAATCCGGGGGAGGATCACTCGTTAAATCCAACCGATCTTTGCCTCTAACTGCGGCTTCATTCTCAATATAAAAACAATCATCCGGTTCTATTCCTTGCTTCATCAACTCATTTTTAAACGTTGTTGAACCGAGGGGATAAAATTCTATATCCAGTTCTTCGAGTAAAGCTTTGATAAAGTCACCGATAAAAACTTTGTCAACTTCGTGTTCAGGTAAAGGGGTCATAATTTCTAAAGTTCCGCGATCGTAAGCAATTCTAGCAGCCCGATGTTCTCCCAACTCCTCTAAAATCGTCTCAAACTCCAGCCAACTGACGTCTGTGAATCGAACTTTATGACCGGGAGGAACATCTATTCGTTTTAATTCTAATAACATTTTTCAGCCTCAGTATTTATCTAGTATTTATCTATTAGTATAGCGCGATCGCATTTGAACAGAATTAAAAATTTAAGCTGAAAAATCTCTAACCTGTAATCCCAGGAACTCAAACTTTGATGTTTAAACAGAAAAAGACACCAGGAAATCAATTTCCTGGCTAATAAGAGAAATCCGTTCAAAGGGACTGGCAATATTAAACTTTTACCCATTAGTCCTCTTGAGAAGACTTGAATTTTTAGACGGGGATTTTAATCCCAGGCGTTGAACTCGAAATGCGATCGCCAATTTTTCCCCGCTAAAATTATAGGGTTAATTTCCGATAGTATTCCCGCTAATCACCTTAGAAAACTCTGTGGGAGTGAGGGATTTTAGAACACTTAACGTATAGGGTTCTTCCCCAATAGCCTGACCATAGGCGGCTTGCAAATAGGGTTTATATTGGAGATCTTCGGCAACATAGGAACCAAAAAAGGCAACGCTCAAAGCGTTCATATAATTGCGAGTAACCTCAACTCCGGGCGATAACAATCCCCCCATTCCCGGAATTTCACTCATGTTGGATTTGTTGACATCAAAAAAGTGACTGTCGCCCCGTTTAATGACTAAATAACGATTGGAAGTAGTCAACCAAGTAAAGGTTTGAATTTGTTCGATAACCGCAGGGGCTAACAAATCACCGCTACTCGCCCCCATCATTACAGGAATCGAAATTTGACTCAATCCTAACTGACCCAAAACTCCGCTATTAACGGGGTTAAGAACAACAACCGCTTTCACACGCGGATCGCGAAATTGATACTCACTGTGAGGCAATTCTAAAGCCCGACATTGCAAAAACATCGAGGGATTCACAATTTTATTTTCAGGCGTACAATCACCCTGTAATTTCTCAAAATCAATGGTTGCACCTGCCAAAGCGAGGGCTGTATATCCCCCAAAAGAATGACCCCAAACCCCTACTTTTTCTAAGTTTAACTGATTTTTGAGTTCTTTTTTGTTCAATCGTTCTAGGTAATCCAGCAAGTGGGAAATATCGTGAGGGCGATCGATAAATTGATTCACTTCAAATATATCGTTTCTTTCTCCTGCGAGTAATTCTTGCAAGGCTTGATAATCACTACCGGGATGTTGGGGAACCGCAACCGCAAACCCGTAAGAAGCGAGATGTCTTGCTAAATCTTCAAACCGAGAGCGATCGGAAGCTAAACCGTGAGAAATAACAATAACGGGAATTGACTTTTCTGTTGTGGCGTTTTCTTGTACCGCAGTTGGCAGGTAAAAATCCGTTTCAAATTGGCGATTTCGCTGCCAATCAAATAAGGATAACGTTTGTTTAGAAACTTCAAGCGCCCCCCGTTGGCGTAAGTCTGGCATTTGGTTAAAATCAACCGGATTTGAAGCGGAAACTTCGGCTGATGCCAATTCTTCTAAAGAGGCAATAACGGTATTGGTTTGGCGAATTAAAGAGACAACTCGCACCATTGTATCGAGGGCTTCTTCGAGATCGACATGAATACTTTCTGCGGGGAATTGGCGCAAAATCTCAAGAATATTAAACCCTTCTGGATCATTGGTAGTTGCTGCCATTACTGCACTATAAATCGCCTCCGAACCGTTTTCGCCAGATTCCGTTTTAATCAAGCCTCCAACGTATTCTAAAAAAGAAGCAACCATCGGAGATTTTAACAGTCGGGCTGTGGCTTCGGAGTCAAAAGAGTAACGAGTTTTTAATAATTCGCGGACTTGTCGCTGTTCACTCGGGGTTAACCAATTGAGATAGGTTTCTAAAGGTTTATTATCGGGAAGTAAACCGGTTTCTGCGTAATTTTCTAAGGTATCGATGGAAACCTCCAGGTTCATTTTCCCGACAGGAAACACTATCGTTTCCGCCGCCATTGCGGGTAAACTAACCAACACAGCAGGCACAATACTTAAGGCGAGAGACTTTAGCCAACCCATAGTTTTTAGCTCTTATTCGAGTCTGACAGCTTCTATCTCTATATTAATTGATTGAATCGGAGAAAATTGGGAACTATAACGTTTGATTTATCTTTCAATAATAAATATTTTATAATGGTATCTAAAGTCACGATTTTCATCGGATTTCAAACTCTATTTTTCTCCGAATAGGTCTAAATAACTATCTCAAATTGTAAGTTTTTACTTTTGCTAAAATCGTAACTGAAATGATCGACAATATTTGTATTACTTAATTCTAAATTGTAGAAATCTATCTGTTCATCGTCGAAATACGGTCCGGCGTGCCACGTTCCGACTTCTAGCTTAATAAAACAGTTGCCAGGGATACGGAATGCCTTGAGTTTCTCCATATCCGGTTCATCGCTTTCTGATGGGGGTGCAACCGCCATTAACCACTCTTTTCCTTCTAATGACCCCAAACATTGAGTACATTGAACGTGACGGGTAATTTTGTTAAATTGGCGACCTCTTTTGTTGAGTCGCATGATGTAAAATCTCGGTATACCGTTTTTGAGATTCAATTGAGCATCGGTTTCATCGTAGGTTTTGCCATCGGTTGAGGCGGAAATTACTTGTCCGTAGGGTTGAAATGCTGACTGAGTAATCCATTCGGCGGTGAGTTGTTGAACGGTAATTGATTCGCGCATTAATTTTTCCTCAGAATTTTATTTTAATTCGATTGATTTGAACTCGATTGATATTCAAAGCCGTTTTCTTCGGCGTAACGGTTTAAAAATCGCATCACCCGTTCAAAGATATTTTCCGATTCGACTTCAAAGATACATTCAACTTTGGAAAGTTCATCATCTCCGACATAGAAAAATTTTACTCCCGTCGGGGTAACTTTGATTTCTCCTTCTTCATCCCGCAACCATAAATTTTTGATTTCTTTGCGATAAGCCCGCAGTTGTTCGACGGCTTGTAAACGTTCAAAGGTTAACACCACAATTTTTTTATCGGAGTTACGGGGTTTGCGTAGGCTAACTCCACTAATATCTTCGTTCAGTCCTTCTATAAATTGAATTGATGTAGACATATCTACCACCAGAATCTATTTATACTTTAATTTTACCAAATTTCTAACCAAAGATTAAACTTTAAAATAATAAGTTTTAATAAGTTATGTTTGAAATAAAAACCCGGTTTTTGAGTTTAATTAGGTTAATTCAAGAAAGGCGGTTAAGGATTTCACTTCAAAACTCTAATTTTTTATAAGTAATATCTCGCATAGATTGAACGATAAAACCCGTTTGTTATACCAATTCTTTCTGAAGCTGCATCTAATTGAACCCTCCAGGCTATATCCTTCGGATAGGCAACGCCTACGCCACCCCCCTTTTTAAGGGGGGATTAAGGGGGGATCATTAAAAGTTGCATGATTAGAAAGAAATGGTATTAGAAGCCTAAAGATTCAAGTTATTGACATATTGTTTAATCGCGGGTTGTAGGGTTAAAGCCGGAGATTTATCGAGAAAATTCCGTTTTCTTAGGGATTGTATCGCTTTTAAAAAATCGGAGTCTGATAAAAGTTCGGGGGGTTTATCGCTGATATCTACGGGTTTGTCTTGGTTTGCTAACCAGTTAATTAGGATTTTCTCGGATTCTGATAGACGTTGATAATGTTGCTTGAGGATAGGTTCTAAGTCTCCTAAAAATAGGGTAGAATAGGAGAGGAATTGTTGGACGCTACCGTTAAATAAATCGAGAATAGCAGTGGCAATTATATTTAACCATAAAGGGTTGCCGTTGTAAAGTTCTATCAGCCGCGACCATTGATTTTTATCTTGGAGTTTTCTGGCGGTTAAAAGTTGGCTAGCTGATTTCCCTAAGCCGGGAATTTGTAAAGTTTTGCAGTAGCAATCTTCAGCTTCTAGAGTCGCAATTTCTAGGGGTTGTTCCCAACTGAGTAGCAACAAACAACTCTGATGGGAAAATCGTCCAATTTCGTCGATGAGACGACCATAGTTTTGGTATTCTGGAAGATAATTTCCGACGGATTCACCGGGGGTTAATGTTTCTTGTAAGTCATCGAGGATAATTAAACAACGGTGGTTTCTCAAATGTTCTAAGATAGAACTACGCGAGTTGAAGTAGTTGATCATCGATGGGTTTTTCAGGGGTGAAGCGGGCGCCAGAAATTCGATGATGTTACTTTGTAGGGCGTTCAGAGTCGGGAATTTTCGATGACTGCGCCATAAAATGCGAACAAAGTTGTCTTTTATTTGTTCAACCAGTTGTCTAGCGAGGGCGGTTTTACCAATACCTGATAATCCGGTTATAGTGATAATACGGCTATTTTCTTCTAATATCCACTGTTTGAGAGTAGCCAGTTCGTCGGTGCGGTTGTAGAATCGAATATTTTCAGGAGATTGGCTGAGGTCGTGGCGGGGTTGAGATTCTTTTTTTGGGGTGGAGGGCGATCGGTTTTTGGGTTTTTTTGAGGGATTTTATGGGTCGTTACAGACATTTATTTGATTACCAATATGTAGCCCGTCATTGTAATAAGAAAATACCCCATTTTCAACCAGCGATCGCACATTCTTTTTTTTTACATTCTCTCCCAACAAATCCGACAAAAGTTTCCATAATTCCGATGCAGATTTTTTCACATGATCGTTACTACAGTGGTATTTCTCAGCGATATCCTTATATCCTTTCCCATCCCATGCCCCCTCCAAAATAGCCCGTTGCAGTGAATCCAGACGCTTCCCCGTTCTAGTAAAAATCAACTCATCCGTCCACCGCAAAGCTTCTTGAATCTCCATAGCTCTTAAATTCGGTTGTAGTTGGGTCTACTTCAACTATCAATTATCCCACATTATCCGCCTTTTAACCACCAAATCCCACTTTTCCCACTTTTTTCACTTTTCAAGTCTTAATAAATACCCCCTAAATCCCACTTTTATAGTATTGACGAACTAGAATTATGGGCAGAAAATAATAGTGGTCATAAATAAATAAATCCTATTCATAAATCAGTTTTTGAAACTGAATCCAATGCAGTCCTAATAGCTCACTGGCTTTGCCCAAACTAATTTTATCTTGCTGAAACAACATCGGCTAGGAAACAAACTCAAGTATAAGGAGACATACAATGGCACGCAAGCAAATGGGAACGGTAAAAACACCAACTGGCTCTGAATACTACTACTTTTGGGATAACCAGAGTGGTGATGTATACGTTGGCAGTGAATATGCTGGTAAGGCTAAGTCTGCTCAAGAGGCATGGAAGAAAGCAAACTTCTATGCAACAACAGGTAAGCAAATGAGGTAAAACACTAGGCATTGCCCTTAATCTGATTTCCAACCCAATGGTGCGGCTTACTATAACAACCCCAGTGTCATTGCTGCCATTCAAAGTCGATACCATTTGGGTAGGTATAAGTAAAATTCAATTTTTGGGATTAGACTCGTACAAACAAGGAGAGATAAAGTATGTCAGATACCTCAGATATTGAGTATATGTTAAAACAGAATGCTGACCGAGCCAGGGAAGAAGTTGTAAGATTGATGGGTAGAGGTGATTTTTATAAAGAACGAAAAGATTATACTCAAGCATTAAAAAACTATATTTCGGCTCTTGAAGCATATGCAATTTATGCGAAATTCAAATCCGAGGTGATTGCTGTTTCAGTTGCCATAAGTACGCAAGATGTAAACCCAACTAATGCCGGAATCGTATTTTCTCAGACTTTATTCGATTTATTCAATCTACTGTACTTGATTTCGGGTTTTTATAACAGCGATTCAATTGTCAAAGTATATCTTGAATCTAAACTTGTGCAGATTGCCGAGCAGCTTGATGAGTACGAGCCGGTTTTTGACGAGAAAGAATTAAGCCGATATGGAAATATAAAGGATTACGCAAAATCCGTCAATTCCAATGTTCTTAAAAATCAAGAAAAATTAAGCAATCTTCAGCCCATAAAAGAGGAATCAAATGAATCATTGAAGACTATCAGAAAAGCATTGTCTGACATATCTAGTGAAAAAATTTGCCCATTGAGTTTAGAAGAACGTGGTGGTTGCTTTGTTGCCACAGCAGCCTATTCAAGTAGCAATCATCCCGATTTGGACACATTTAGACAATTTCGTGATCGCACTCTGTTAACTAATCCTACAGGTCGTTTATTAGTCAGTGTGTATTACCAAATCGGCCCTCAGCTTGCTCAGTTTGTCAATGGTAGTTTGCCTCTCAAGAAGCTTGTCAGATTTTTGTTAGAAAAGTTGGCTTCTTTTATGAGAAATTACCAAATATGGCAATAGAAAATAAGCAAAGGATAGAGTTTTTGAGGAGGGACTATCTTCTTCAATCTTTGCCCCTATTTCAGAATGCACTCTCACGGAACTCAAATTTTGAAAAAGTAGTAGGTACTTGATTATGAACTCAGACAACTCAAATAAACTAGGATTTCAGAAAAAATATATTATTGGCTGGTTGATTACAGGTGTTATTTTTGCAGTGGTTTCGTTATTTAGCTATATGTTCTCAAATTCGAGACCAGAACTCAATTCTGAAGTAATACAAATGGTTTTGTTAATGCCATTTGCTATGGTTATAATTGGATTTGGATGTTTTTTCATAGAAGGCGCTTTTATCGAAAAATTCCGTTTTTCAGAACTAAAACATCCTCAATGGTTTTGGTATATTTATCCTATTTCTTTTATATGGATGGTATGTATTGCGATATTTTTAGGATTTATCATTAATTTGTTTACTTCAAAAAAATAAAAGTCATCGCTTCAGCTAGTAGGTTGAGTTGAAGCACGAAAGCCAACACTACCATCTCTAAATACTGTTAGGTTTCACTGTGTTTCACCCAACCTACAAACTACAAATAGCGATCGCACCGGAGATTCAGAAACCGGGTTTCTATCAGAGTTTCTCATCCCCACCCAGATTGAACTAGAAACCCGGTTTCTTATCCGCGATCTATCACTCTTTCCGAAACACTACGCGATCGCCACTTCCTTAAGTAACTGACTCATTTGCAGCCATCAAAACCTCCGCGTACAGTTGGCTACTAATTCGGAAATTTGCTCGTTCTATTAAATGATCCATAATCGGCTTAACTTCTAGAATGAGTTTTTGGCGCTTTGCCAATAGAAGAATTCCTAAAACTCCAGTAATCTTTACCCCGAAATCTCTGGCAGCTTGTCTGCCTAACCGTTCATCGATGATTAAGCGGTCTGCTTTAACTTCAATCGCCAGTGCAATAGCTTCAGCCTCTCCCACATTGACACGAATTCTTAAATCATCAACCAACCTTTGATTTTGTACGGATTGAATATCAATCCAAGTGGCCGATCGCACTGCTGTAATTACAGTGTCACCAGCCCTTTGATCCAATAATTCCTCATGCACCGCACTGGGAATTAAAATCCTCCCATAAAGCTGATAAATTAGGTTAAGTTGCCCGACCTTTGCCAAATTAGAAATAGGTGAAGTGTTGCTGACAACAATCATCACTACTCCGTTTCCTCTAAGATCTTGAGGTCTTCCTGAAACTCATCAATATCATAATGAATGCAAATACCGCGCTCAGAAATCAGTTTTTGAAACTGCATCCGATGCAGCCCCAATAACTCACTGGCTTTTCCCAAACTAATTTTATCTTGCTGAAACAACATCAGCACAATTTCTAAAAATAGCTCATTTTCTGAAAAGCCACTGGCTTTTACTAGGTCATCGGAAATCACTAAACTCATGGTTATCTTTTCTGGGCTTAAATTTCATGCTTCAATATTAGCAGTCCGGGGAGCGATCGCGATCGCCCTTATTTTACTCGGGTGTATTGATACTATTTTAACACCGCTCAATGTTAATGTCGGTTATTTATAATAAATCCTATTACGGCGATCGCGTAAATTCTCCAATGATTTCAGCATAAATGTAGAAACCGGGTTTTTGTGCGGGAAATTTTGTATCCTCATCGAGATTTCGCTAGAAACCCGCTTTTAAATAAAAATCCGGTTTCTTTGATAAACCGGGTTTTTGAGTGTTTCTCAGAATTTAGCGAATTTTTGAGTGATAGAATAATATTATTATGGAAATACAGGAGTTAATCTTTGATTTTTTGCAATGGCTAAAACGTTTATTGATTTGTTTTCAGGTGCGGGGGGAATGTCCTGCGGTTTAGAACAAGCGGGGTTTGAATGTGTGTTAGGAATTGACCAGGATAAAGCCTCCTTAGAAACTTTTAAAGCGAATCATCATCATGCTAATATTATCTGCGGAGATTTGCGAGAAATTGCACTAGAAGATATTTACGAAAAAATTGGCAATCAAACCGTTGATTTAATTTGCGGTGGGCCTCCCTGTCAGGGTTTTTCAACGATTGGGGCGAACGATAACGGCGACAAACGTAACTTTTTATTCTTTGAATTTCTGCGGATTGTTACGGCTTTAAAACCCGATTATTTAATCATGGAAAATGTGACCGGGTTACTGTCTCGAAACAATGAACCGACCCTTTCGTTGATTCTGAATTCTTTTGTGGAGTTGGGATATACAATAGAAGTCAGAGTTTTAGCCGCCCATCATTACGGAGTTCCTCAAGCCAGAAGACGAACTATTTTTCTCGGAAATCGCTTTGGTGTTCAAAATCTTTATCCCGAAAAACAGTTTAAAGATTCTCCCAAAGATAGCGACAATTTACCCGCAGCGAGAACCGTCGGTTGGGCGTTTGAGAACTTGTTAACCTGTCAAAATACAACGTTTAATCACGATATTCAAACCGCACAAATCCCCAACGAACTCGAACGAAAACGAATTCATCACATCCCCGAAGGAAAAGGAATTCGCTATCAAAAAGATGAATTAACCTACCTTCCCCTAGAACTTCGGTTTAATGTAGATTGGGAGAATTTACGAGAACAACGGTTTCGAGAAACCAAGTTAAAACGGTTGGATAGAAACGCCGTTTCTAATACTATTAACACCAGTCGCACCACTTACTATCATCCCACAGAAAATCGGTATTTAACCGTTAGAGAAGCAGCAGCCATTCAATCTTTCCCCCCCGAGTTTATTTTCAAAGGGAGTTTAACCCAACAATGGCGACAAATTGGAAATGCAGTTCCGCCTCTATTAGCTAAAGCTATCGGGGAAGGCATTTTAAGCTTAGATGAACAAAAACATCAACTCGAAAAAACTAATTCTACTCAAGATATTTCCGAAATTCGGGCGAAAGCCTTCACGTACAAAGAAAAAGGACCATTGACAGATATCAAAGAGGAAAATAATGATGATCCTGAGTTTGTTCAACTAAGTTTATTCTAAACTGATATTTAAGGAAAGATGGGAGGAAATACCCTTCCGTCTTTTTCTTCAATATCATACGGTGACTTTTTGGGTTTTCCTTCTGGTTTCAAAACAGCATAAAATCCATATTTATAAATAGGTGTGCTATGAATTGTTTTTGCCCTTAGTCTTAATCTTATTCCACAGTTAAACTGAGGTGTTTTTAATCCGAGAACATCCTCTGATAAATGATAAAAACCATAACCACCTACCTGCATATAAAAACATCCTTTGCTTTTATAATAGGAGTGTACAGCACTGATGGATATAGATAAGCGATCCTCAAAATTAGTTTGATCGAGCGATTTCTGCTCTCTAGTTAATTCATTCTGAGGAATAGTGTATCTGTAAGGAATAACATTTTTTTGATTTATGTATTCAAGCACACCAATACTTGTATAAAGTTCAGTGGTTTCGTCTTGAACTCTCCAAGACCAAACTCCATCATCCCATCTTAACATTTTTTGTCCATAGTCAGCGTTTAAATCAAGCTTTACCTCTAAATTATGTTCTCCAGAGTTATGTAAAAATTTTATATCTACTCCAGTTCCTGCACCTGCCCGAGTTGCGTTTGGGGATAAAAATCCTTTTTGTTGAAGAATGTTAAAAATAAGCTGTTCATAAGCATCTCCCTTGTTATATCCTAAAGCCATTTTGTTTCACCAAAACTCTATTTTATGGATAATAGAAACTCAATCTAGACCATTGCTTGAGTTGCAACTTTTATCTAAGATTGGTTTGTCTCCGTTTTCTGGGAACGCCGCCTCATTCCTTTGGAAAGAATCGCCAAAAATACTCCCGTCAAAATCGATAATTCCCAGTGAGTCTGAACCGTTGTCAGTGTCAGCGAACCCAGAATCAGTAAACCGATGGGTGTATATCGAATCCATTTCCTTTTAGACATATCCCTAACCTTTGTCGTAAAAATTTTCATCACATCTTTTAATCACGTCAATGTCATTGTGACTACTTTGAATTATACAAGATTGTCAAATGATTTGTACTTGTTTTTTTGTTATATTGAGTTTATGGCATCAACGAGTTATACAACTCAGAGTGTATCGGGATCAATATTCAATTCCCGCAGTTTTGCGGCTAATTTTTCCCTTTGTTGGCGTTCTATTTCTAGTTGTTGTTGGGCGGTTTGGGCGGATTCTTCTGCTGCTATTGCTCGTTCCTCTGCGGCTTGTCGTTGCAGTTGTTCAGTTTGGGCGGATTCTTCAGGAGTTGGAACTAACTCACCTTCGGGGGTAAAAAACCTCAATTTATGTTCATCTATTCCTAAAAATAATTGTAATTGTTGACTCCAAAGCTGTCCCCTTTCGTTCGGTTGGAGTTCTTGATATTCTCCGTCAACCAAATGAAAGCCTTGAAACTCTAACGTATTCGGCGAAAACCAAAAATAATCGGGTGTTCGGAAGATATCTTGATAAATTTCTTTTTTCGTTGTGCGATCTACATTAGCGGTTGAAGGGGATAATAATTCAATAATTACATTGGGATATTTTCCGCCTTCTTCCCAGACCACCCAACTGTTGCGGGGTTTGCGTTCTGTGTTTAATACAACGAAGAAATCAGGCCCCCTAAAGTCTTGAGTTTTTTGTTGTTCTGGACTGTAATAAATGGTAAGATTTCCAAAGGCATAGAAATCTTGACGATCTTGCCAGAGATATTCTAGCATTTGAATCAGTAGCAAAATTTGTCGCAGATGCAGTTCACTTTCCAAGGGCGGCTCCTGACTTTCTAAATCACCGGGCGGATATTCAATCTCTTGAAATTCGGGTTCACTTTGAAGTATTTCCAAGTTTTTAGCAATCGTCATTTTATCCTCCAGAATCTTGTTTATAGTATAATTCATTTAGCTTAAATATCGATTTTAGATTGAATGAGTTCTGCAATCTCAAAAGATGACAGATGAGGGCGTTATCAGTCGAACCGATGGAAAGCCCCTACGGTAGAGGAATATTTGCGATTTAGACAGATGCTTGTCCTTGCTGTTAAAAATTGATACCATTTCTTTCTAATCATGCAACTTTTGACGTTCGCGTAGCGTGTCGTCAGGCGTATCCCCCCGCCTGCGGCTTCCCCCCTTAAAAAGGGGGGTTGGGGGGGATCAATTAGATGTAGCTTCATAAAGAATTGGTATGAGGTCGTCTCAATCCGATTTAGACAACTTTGAATTATAATATAAAGACTAAACTCAAAAAGGGGTGAAAAAATTCACCCTGTTGTTTGCGAGGCGAATCGAAAATTTTACAGAAAATGACTACAACTCCCCGTCGCTATCACATCACAACTTTCGGCTGTCAAATGAACAAAGCCGACTCGGAACGCATGGCTGGAATTTTAGAAGAAATGGGGTTACTTTTCACAGAAGACCCCAACGAAGCCGATGTAGTTCTTTACAATACTTGCACCATTCGCGACAACGCCGAACACAAAGTTTATTCCTATTTGGGAAGACAAGCCAAACGCAAACATACCGAACCCAATTTAACGTTAATTGTCGCCGGATGTGTTGCCCAACAAGAAGGAGAAAGCTTACTCAGACGGGTTCCCGAACTTGATTTGGTCATGGGTCCGCAACACGCCAACCGTCTGCAAGAATTATTAGAACAGGTCGATAATGGCAATCAAATTGTCGCGACAGAACCCATTCATATTGTCGAAGATATTACAAAACCCCGCCGAGATAGCGATGTTACCGCGTGGGTAAATGTGATTTATGGCTGTAACGAACGCTGTACTTATTGTGTGGTTCCCAATGTACGGGGAATTGAACAGTCACGCACCCCCGAAGCCATTCGCGCCGAGATGGAAGAATTGGGGAAATTGGGTTACAAAGAAGTGACTTTGTTGGGGCAGAATATTGATGCTTACGGGCGAGATTTACCCGGTTCTACCCCCGAAGGAAGACACAAACATACTTTAACCGATTTGTTGTATTTTGTTCACGATGTAGCCGGTATCGAACGCCTGCGGTTTGCGACCAGTCATCCCCGCTATTTTACCGAACGTTTAATCAAAGCCTGTGCGGAACTTCCGAAAGTTTGCGAACATTTTCACATCCCCTTTCAGTCCGGTGATAACCAAATTTTGAAGGCAATGTCGCGGGGATATACTCACGAAAGATACCGCCGAATTATTAATACCATTCGCGAATATATGCCGGATGCTTCTATTAGCGCCGATGCCATTGTTGGCTTTCCCGGGGAAACCGAAGAACAGTTTGAAAATACGTTAAAGTTGGTTGATGATATCGGATTTGATTTGTTAAATACTGCCGCCTATTCACCCCGTCCCGGAACCCCGGCGGCGCTGTGGGAAAATCAAGTTCCAGAAGACGTAAAAGCCGACCGTTTACAACGATTAAATCATCTGGTCGGAGTCAAAGCCGCAGAGCGATCTCAACGGTACTTCGGACGCATTGAAGAAGTATTAGTCGAAGGAGAAAACCCCAGAGATCCGTCTCAGGTGATGGGTCGTACACGGGGAAACCGTTTAACTTTCTTTACCGGAAATCTCGCGGAATTGAGGGGTAAAGTTGTGAAGATCAAAGTAACCGAGGTGCGGCCTTTTAGCCTCACCGGAGAAGCAATTGAGTTATGTCTAAGCCGATGATTACTAAAATTATTAAAGCAAATCCTGGCACCATTCGCAAGTTTAGCGCCCTGTTAATTTTAGGTGTAATTTGGATGGGAACGGTGGGTTGTGAAAGCACATCTTTAGCCTTTAAACAAAACCCCACCAAAACCCCCATTGTGGCTCAAAATCCCGAGCCAAGTTTACCTAAACCTTTGAAGAATGGGGATTTTACCCGTTCACCTCAAAGAACTTGGGAAGCGGTGAATGCGAACTCGAACGGGTTAGATTGTCACGGTCTAGATCTCAGCTACGAAGAACTTATTGAGCGACAAATGCAAAATTCCGTGAAATTTGATATTGAAAACTGGCCGGTTGTCGGTCAACTCAAACAAGGACAAAACTTTGAAATTAACCTCGGACCCGCCGGATTTGGGGTGGTTTATGATACCAAACAAAACCCCTGGATTTATGTAGAAAATCTCGCCGGAGAAAATGGCCCGAGTCATTGTTTTGTGCGGGCTAACAGTCGTTTTGTTAAACCGATTTCAGTGAAAGCGTTTAATCAAGGTTAAAAGTTGCTCAATAGAACAACATCAACACTTCCCCTCTTTCCAGCGGAGAGGGGTTTTTATTGCGATCGCGTTTTTTCCTATTTTACTAAACTTTGGAATAAACTTAAAACATACCTTTTTCAACAAGGATTAGGCGATGAAAGTCATCGAATATTTTCCGCGAGCTTACGTGATCAATCTACCTGAAAGAACGGATCGACGCCGGATGATTATGGCACAATTAGAAAAACCAGACAGCCCCCTAACTCCCGATCAAGTGGAATTTTTTGCAGGGATTCGGCCCGACGATCCCGGAGAGTTTAAAAACATCGGAATTAAAGGCTGTTTTTTGAGTCATTTGGCCATCCTGAAAAAAGCCAAAGAAGACAACTTACCCAATATTTTAATACTCGAAGACGATCTCGGCTTTTCCCCACAGTTCAAACCTCACCAAGACCAGCTTATCGAGCAATTATCCCAAAGTAATTGGGGATTCGTCTATTTTGGGCATCGATTAAAATTGGAAGCAACAGATACCGTCAAACTGATTCCTTATTCTCGCCCCATCGAAACCACCCATTGTTATGGAGTCAATGCAGTAATATTTGACCGTCTAATTGAATTTTTAGAAGGACTACTGCAACGACCGGCCGGACATCCCGACGGCGGCCCGATGTTTATCGACGGAGCGCTTTCAACCTTTCGACGGAAAAACCCAGATGTTTTCACCTGGGTTGCTTCTCCCACCTTAGGAATACAGCAGAGTTCACGCAGCGATCTAACCACAAATCGCTGGGATCGTATTTCCTTTGTCAGGCCTGTTATGGGAATGCTCAGAACGATTAAAAATCAAATATCCAGCAAGTAAACTTTTGATCTAATCCCATTTTGAGATCTGGGTGTATCTATCCAGAAACCGGTTCAAAACGAATTAATTGCCCGTCGGGTTCATCGGTCAAAATATACAATAAACCATCCGGCCCCTGTCTGACATCTCGAACCCTTTGACCAATATCAATCGGTTCCTGAGTCACCACATTTCCCGACTCATCCAACTCAATGCGACGCACATCTCGGGAAACCAAACCCCCCGCGAATAAATCGCCCTTCCAGGATGCAAAGCGATCGCCAGTATAAATCGCCAAACCCGACGGCGCCGTTGCCGGAGTCCAAACCACTTTCGGATCGACCATCCCCGGACGAGATCGCTCTTGAGTAATTTCGCCGCCACTGTATTCGCGGCTGTGAGTCACAACGGGCCAACCGTAGTTTTCACCCGCCTTGACCCAATTCAGTTCATCGCCGCCCCTGGCCCCGTGTTCGGTTGACCAAACTCGCCCGGTTTCCGGGTCAAAGGTGAGTCCTTGAATGTTGCGATGTCCGTAACTCCACACCACCGGCGCCGCATTTTCAGTATTCACAAAGGGATTATCTTGGGGCGCCGAACCATCGTCATTGAGTCGGATAATTTTACCGAGGTGACTGCTGAGGTTTTGGGCCTGTTTGCGGATCAGGTCGCCTTCTAATTCAACGGGAGGATTTCCACCGTCGCCAATTGCCACTAACATGGTATTATCGGGCAACCAGACAATCCGAGATCCGAAATGTTGTCCGTCGAATTTGGTTTGAGACACCTCGAAAATTACCTGTAAATTCTGTAAAGCCTGACCATCAAAGGTTGCCCTGGCGATGCGGGTGCGGTTGGCGTCTCGGGTACCGTCAGAGTAGGTGAGGTAAATTAAGCGGTTTTCGGCAAAGCGAGGATGCACCGAAACGTCCATCAAGCCGCCCTGTTTGAAGGCGAAGACTTCGGGAACCCCGGAAATGGGTGTCGGGTCGAGGGTGCCATTGCGAACGATACGCAGGCGCCCGGGTCTTTCGGTGATCAGTAGATTGCCATCGGGCAACCAGGCCATACTCCAGGGATGTTCTAAGCCTTCCAATACCGTTACTTTTTGGAAGTCTTGGGTTGTTACCGCCACCTGATTACCTGCGGGGGTTGAGTCACTCGAAGCAGATGTCTCCGCAACAATACTGGCTGTTTGACTCGCGTTTGAGGAGTCCGACGAGGCGGAGGTGAAAGAACAACTGGTTATTAACAGTGTAACTGCTATTGCGGCTCCTTTTTTGAGGCAATCTATAGAAATAGAGGTGTTCATACGCGACTGTCTCACAACACTGCATTGGCTCTGGTGAAAATCATAGCGAAAAATCCCCAAAAAAAACCCCAACTGTGTGGAGGGAGTTGGGGTGGTTCTCAGGGTGATGTTTTTTCTCTATTTTTAGTATCCGCTTTAGTATCCGGTGGTGACTTCACCCATTTAGGTGATTTTAGGTTCTGGGAAACGTTTCACTTTTCCAATGTTGGAAAGTTTTTGTTCCAATGATTTATAAGTTATAAAAATTACTTTCAAAGTTCCGTGTTTTCCCCGTAGCCGTAGCGGGTAAAAACCGATAAAAATAGAAGTATCGAGTGGAAAAGATACCATGCAAGGACACCGTAGAACTGAATTAACTCCCAGAGAACAAGAAGTTTATGATCTGTTACAGCAAGGGCTGAAACATAAAGAAATTGCCCAAAAGCTCGGCATTTCCCTTCAGCGTGTGGGCGCTCTCCACAAAAATCTGAGACTGAGACTTCTCAACTCTCAAGAGATGCGTTAAGGTTTTGCTGTTTACATTGCCAGATAATTTTTTGGAAAATTCAGCAGGGGCGTAGCGTTTACGCCCCAAAACTGAGCCGGAAATTTCAGCTTTAAAACTGAAATAGGGTTCGGAATACCCCGACAAAAATGGTGTCGTTACGACTATCATGTTCGGGGTCGGTAATGATGTAAAATCCGGGGGTAATTCCAATATATTCGTTGATTTGGAAGCGATAAAAGCTTTCGATATGAATGGAAGTATCGTCATCTTCTTCCAAATCATCAATTGTATGATAAATCATTTTGGGCGGCATTCCGACGACAATACCGAGCATATCTCCCTCTTTTAATAAGTCGGGAAAGGCGAGGGTTGTTGCCCAGTTGATCACGGTCGCATTATCATCTCCGCCCTGTTTTTGATCGGCCCAAGTCGAACCAAACCAACCCCCAAATTCAAAATTATTAAAGACTCGCCAGTTGAACTGAAAGCCTAAGTTATCGCTGGTTGTCGCATTATCTCCAAAGGGTTTATTGGCGATAAAACTCCCCGTTGAACCCGCAACAAAGACGTCATCGGGATTAAAGTATCTGCGGTTATAATCAACCGCAAAGACTAAATTATCTGTCGGTTGATAAATGAGTTGGGCGCTGGCACTAAACGCCCCGTTAAATAAACCAAATCCTTCCTCGGGATTGGCTGCATCATTGGCTAAATAACTCAGATTTAATTGGAACTGATCGTTAAACGTATATTTTAACGCGGCTCCCGTTCCTTGGGGGCCTCTAAACGTTGCGGGATTATAACGCGCAAAAGCAGAAATAACCCCCGTTGTTTCGTCAGAGATAGGGCTGAGGGGATCTTGAACGTCATCTAAATCGAGACTGTTTGCGCCCAGATAAACTTCTCCTTTGCCATTGAACACGGGAAATATATAAAATAAATCATCCAGTACAAAGCTATCGGTTACTCCATCATCAACACTCGGAATTGTCATAAAAGTATTTGTTAGTTCCGGGTCGCTTAAAAGGGTGACATCCGAGGCTTGTACCCGGGTTAATAGCGTATCTTGGCCTGTAAAACTGGTGAGAAAATCTAAACGCACCCGATATCCGAAAAAGGTTTGGGTGGGATCGTCGCTGTCTTCAACATTCGGCCCCCCCGCGATGGTATACTGGGCGCGATCGCCAAAAGTATCGGAGATCCAAAAAATCACTTCACCGCCGAGTTTTGTCGTTGTTGAAAATTGATTGGCTTCGAGTTCGGCGGCTCGGGCTTCTAATACTGTAACTCGTCCCCGCAATGCTGCCAATTCTGCGGCGAATTCTTCCATTAACCGTTGCAATGTGGCTAAGTCTTCTCGGGTGACTAAATCTGCGGTTGAGGCGTTAATCAGTTCGTTAATTCGTTCTAAACAAGCGTTGACCCCGGCGGCGAATTCGTAGCGGGTTAAGGCTCGATTTCCTTTGTAGGTTCCGTCTGGATATCCGGAGATACACCCGTAACGTTCCACTAACGATTGTAAGGCTTGAAAGGCCCAGTCTGTCGGTTGCACGTCGGACAGTTGGGAAACCGATGTGACTTGCTGTTTTTTGCGCGAATTTCGCCCTTCTTGAAAGTATTCATTGAGTTGGGTTTGCGAGTTAACTTCCCCTAACTCCGGTTGAACTTCTCCAAACCCATTGTGAGGATTAACGGGAACTTGAGCCAAAGATTCATCTAAATTTGAGAGTTGGTAGTTGGTTGCAAAATCAAGTTTTTTTATTGTTTCATTGGAAGCCTCGGAAATGATTTCTCGATCGGAATTCTGCTCCATTGCGATCGCCGGAAACGTTCCCAACAAACTGACCATTAAAACGCTCTGAGTCAAGGCTAAAGGATTGCACACCTGTTTCGACATCTTTTCCTCACACCACGAATACAACGGGATCTGCAACTCTCTAATCTGGGGAAATGATTGATTTCGACCGAGAGTAGTTTTTTATTTATTGAAATTTAATTTCAATACTTTAGAGGAGAATGGGATTTTCTGCAATGGGGGTGGGGAGGATAAGCGCTTAGGGTCTATACATCATCGGAAAAGGTTTAAACAGTGAACAGTGACCAGTGAACGCCGGATCAGGGAATAGGGAATAGGCAAGAGACAGTTATCAGCGATCGCTGTATCCCGACACCGGACAGCAACTTTAATTAAAATGATAGTATTGCTCAGTCTAATTTTAACCCCAATTTGTAGAGAAAATCTTTAGAATATCGAGCCAGTTCCCAATTTTGAGCCGCCCAAACTTGGGAGGGATGTAATCCTTTCGCATTTTGAAAATTAACACCCTGCACATTGGCATCTTGAAAACTAACCCCTTGTAAATTCGCATCTTTAAGATTAGCACCTCGCAGGTTGGCATCTTTAAAATTGGCATCTTTGAGATAAGCCCCCTCGAGAATTATCCCTTGAAGATTGGCTTCTTGAAAATCGGCTCCTTGCAAATTTCCGAGAATATAAGCCCCTTGAAGATTGGCTTTTTGCAAGTTAGCTTCTAACAGATTAACCCCTTGTAAATCGGCAAAACTGAGATTGGCGGAACTCAAGTTAATTTTTTGCATTTGTGCCAACAGAAAAAACGTTTCTTGAAGGTTAGCTTTCCATAAATTCGCCCCTTGCAGTTGGGTCAGTTCAAAAGTTCCCCCCTGTAAATTGGCTTCTTGAAGTTTGGCACCTTGTAAGTTAACCTCTTTAAAATCACCATCGACCAAATGAATTTGTTCGAGATTAGCTTTCGGTAACAATAATCCCTTTAAACTAATTCCATCCTTGGCTAATTCTTCTAAGGCTTTAATCCGAGCATGGCTGAATTCTAAGCCTTGAGCCGAGTCGATCACCTGCCAAGCTTCATAATGAGATTGTTTCTTTCCCCGGCGCAAATAAACAACCAAAGCCGTGACAATACTAATACTTTCAAACGTTCCTAAAATCCGAGATTCTTCAATAGAACGAATAAAAAACTGTCCCCAACTTGTTTGTTGTTCTAAAGCATTTTCTAAAGATAAAATTGACAGCAAAACAACAATAACAGCCGCCAAAATAATCAGAACTTCTAACACGTCACGCAACAGGCGACCCCCGATCCGATTGAGTCGAGATAATTGTCGCTTATTGCCCAGTCTAAAAGGTTTTTTTTGGAGGGTTTCCATTATCAATAAAGTCCGAGGATAATTACAGTTTTAATCGCCAACTTTGAGACAATAAACGTTGATTGTTATTCAATAATAAGGAGGTAATCGTGAGGATAATGGGAAAACAGTCAACCGATAAAAAATACTAGCACCCGTAATAAATTCGAGCTTTACTCAAGCCAAAATCTCGCAGATAATGTTGCCAGCGTTTGGCAATATCAGGATTAAAAAACGGCCCGACAGCAACTTTCGGATCGAGAGGAATATGTCGTTGATAAACACCCGTTTCCGGCGCCCCCAATAAAATCACCTGTTCGGCGATTTTAGGTAGGTCTTCTAACTTACCGGGAATCACGACAAAATAAGCAGCTTGGGCTTTGCCTCCATGCACCCCATAAGTCCGTTGTGCTGCTTCGATTGCGGCTTCTGTTTGAGGATTCATTCTTCCATTAACAGGCCCCGGATCAAGACCCAGTGCTTGCAGTCGTCTTTGCAACTCTAGCACCAATAATTTACTGTAATGCAAACGTCCGAATAACTTATCTTCCGGCATGGGTTAATTGTTACTTCTATTGCCTTTTCTTTATCTATCTTGCATCAGTTGAGAGACTTACTCCGCAACGAACCGTACACCGACCCGTATTTTCACTCAACACTCAACTCCAAACTCCAGACGGAAAACACCCGGCAGCCTTGTTATCCTAGTGAGAAGAAACTGCTTGATTGCTTATTCGTTCCTCATCGGCAAATTATGACTGAACAACCAACCCGCATCTGTATTTTGGGTGGAGGCTTTGGTGGACTCTATACCGCCCTACGCTTAAATGATTTACCCTGGCAAAAGTCCTCTCAACCGGAGATTACTCTGGTAGACAGCCGCGATCGCTTTTTATTTTCCCCGTTTTTGTACGAACTGCTGACCGGAGAATTGCAAAGTTGGGAAATTGCTCCCCCCTTTGAACAACTGCTGCAAAATACCCATATCCGTTTTTGTCAGCAACGGGTCAGCACTATCGATATCGACGCCAAGCAAGTTCAACTCGCCGAAGGTGAACCGCTGCATTATGATTATTTGGTTTTGGCGATGGGGGGTGAAACTCCTCTTGATATTGTACCGGGAGCGGCAGAATATGCGATTCCTTTCCGAACGCTCGAAGATGCCTATCGCCTCGAAGAACGGCTTAGGGTTCTAGAAGCTAGCGATCGCGATAAAATTCGGATTGCGATCGTCGGTGGCGGTTACAGTGGCGTGGAGTTGGCCTGCAAGCTGGCCGATCGACTCAAAGATCGGGGACGGTTGCGCCTGATCGAACGAGAAGATGGGATTTTGCGGGGTTCTCCCAGTTTTAACCGGGAAGCGGCCCAGCGCGCCCTCGAACAGCGTCAGGTTTGGGTGGACTTAGAAACGGGGGTTCAATCGATCGACGCCGAGACGATGGCCTTGGAGTATCGCCAGCAGGTGGATACGATTCCGGTGGATCTGGTGTTATGGACCGTCGGAACCCGAATTTCCCCGGTGGTCCAGTCCCTACCTTTGAAGCAGAATCGCCGGGGTCAGGTGGTGACGACCACGACTTTACAAGTTGTTGAGCATCCCGAGATTTTTGCTTTGGGAGATTTGGCCGATTGTCAGGATGCCGAGGGTCAAAAGGTGCCGACCACCGCTCAAGCGGCGTTTCAACAGGCTGACTATGCGGGCTGGAATATTTGGGCTTCGATCACCGGACGGCCTTTGTTACCGTTCCGTTATCAGGGTTTGGGCGAAATGATGACTTTGGGAACTGATGATGCTACCCTGACCGGTTTGGGGATTAAGTTGGAAGGGCAAATGGCGCATCTGGCCCGCCGTTTGATTTATCTTTATCGTTTCCCGACGTTCGATCATCAAGTTCGGGTGGCTTTTAATTGGATGACTCGACCCCTGCAAGAAATGATGTCACCTTCCGTTCGATAGAGTTTGATTTTGACAAGAGTTTGATTTTCGAGAGAGGAGATGTTTTTTTTCCTCTCTAGTTTTTTTCTGGACTTCTGCAATATAAACTTTTTGGATTTTCAGGCCATTTTATCGCGATAGGCTATCGGTTCTACTTCCTGGAAAAGTGACCCATTCAACGCCGGTTAGGGGTTGCGGGTGAGGTGTGGGCTGAAAAACTATTCCCTCGGTATTAAAATGTAGATTCTTTATTTGAAATAAAATTGAATTTTAGTCCAAAAATATACTCATTTCTATACTTGACAAAATTATAAACTTGTGCAGTTTATCCCTCCAAGGGGATGAGGTTATCTTTGTCAATCTGCCGAGGTAAAAAATTAATCAAGATTAATATTGGTTTAAATAAGTTTTATAAAATCTTGAAGATTAGAGAACTGCAAAATTTTGATGAAATATTACTTTTTAGGTATTGGCAGTCTGTCATAAAGGAAGTTATACTAAAACACAAAGTTTATGAACGTTAGTCCATCTTTGATTTAGACAACTATGAGCGATCAAAATAAAGGTCAAATTATTCCGAGCAACCTGGACGCTTTACACTTTGACAGTTTTGCACGCGACCCCAAGATAGACATCGTGTGTTTGGCTCCAATCCGGAGTATTGTTCGTCGTGAAGAAGAAATCGTTCTGATTCGTAAGGTTCGCAAGGTTGAAGAAGTAGACGCAAGTCCGGCTTGTCCGATCAATACCACTCAGATCTCCGGTATTCAACAAGAATCACGATAAGGCTATTCCTCAACCGTATAAATAGAAATTGAGTTTTCTCTGACCGCAGTTTATTGATCGGATAAATTGCCGATAAGAGGTAAATCGTTTCTATTGGCAAAAGCGGCAAGAGTGATGACTGAAAGTTGGGGGACAGCACGGTTGAATCCAGTTGTGTAGCTGTAGGGGGCGACATAACTCGGTTTAATCGTGTACCCCAATTTGATCGATTAGCTTAGGAGTTAGATGAAAGTCGGGAATTACTGAAGATTAACAGCGGTAATTCAATCGAAGGTTAAGTCGCACAAACTCACGACAGTTTGACTTTATAACCATGTCAGACCAGAGCCGATGCCGCCAAATCAACCAGCTTTAACGTCTGCACCCCATAAAGCTATCAGAATTTTTCTCAAGATAGTGGAGAGAGCCTTGTTAGTGGCAATTATTATTATTGCGGGTAGTGTTCTCTTGTTTGTTTTTGTGTTGGTTGTGCCGGCCTT
This sequence comes from Capilliphycus salinus ALCB114379, assembly GCF_047276495.1. NCBI lineage: Bacteria > Bacillati > Cyanobacteriota > Cyanophyceae > Oscillatoriales > Sirenicapillariaceae > Capilliphycus > Capilliphycus salinus. The sequence continues at coordinate 84,357 of NZ_CP178543.1, forward strand.
GTTAAAAAACAGGCAAGACCGTTCAGAGGTTTACGATAAACAAGGTCTCGATCACGAACAAAAACAAGAATATCCAGAGGCAATAGCCGCCTACGAACAAGCGATCACAACCTATGCAAATTCGGCGGATGCCTATTACCATAAAGCGAATACTCATTACCTACTCCGGGAGTATCAACAGGCAATTGAAAGCTATACTCAAGCGATTGAAATTAATGCCAGATATGCCGAAGCTTACAACAATCGCGGCAACACTTACTACACCCTAGAACAGTACGAAAACGCCATAGAAGATTATACTCAGGCCGTCAATTTTAAGCCTGACTTTCATCGTGCTTATTACAATCGAGGGACGGCTTATCATCGACTGGGAGAGTACGAACAGGCGATCGCCGACTATAGCAAAGCCCTACAAATAAACTCCAACTATGCCGAAGCTTACAACAACCGAGGAGCCGCCAGTTATGCCATCCAAAAAAATAGAGACGTTTTAGACGATTATAACCAAGCGATCGAGATTAACCCCAATTATGCCGAAGCTTACAACAATCGAGGGACCGTTTATTATGACTTAAAAGATTATACCAAAGCGATAGAAGATTACGATCAAGCGATTAGAATTAATCCCAACTATGCCGAAGCTTACAATAACAGGGGGAACGTTTGTTACGAGCGCAAAGAATACGAAACAGCGATAGAAGATTACAACAAAGCCATTCTTAGCGATCCGGGTTATGCAGAAGCATTCTACAATCGCGGATTGGTCTATCAACAATTGAGAGACAATCAAAAAGCCATTCCAGATTTTAAACAAGCTCTGCAACTGTGCAAACAACAAGAAAATCCTGTACTTTACAAAAAATTACAGGCGGTTCTCGGGCCAAGTTAGCAAAATTATGATACTTTATAGAGTTAAAGGATTGCTAAAGAAGACAATTATTTAAGGTGTGAGTAGGAATAGAAAAGTCTTCAAATCCTACACAAAAAAACAGTAGAAGCGAAAAAATTTTCAGCAGCAATAAAAAGGAGAAAATAATGACAAATCCTCAGGGAAATCCCAACCCCGCCGTCGATCTGGTGATTGTAATTGATACCAGCCCCTCCATGAAAGACGAAGCCCAAGCGTTGAGTCAAGCCGCTTCAGTGTCCATTAAAGCCGCAGCTTCGAGTTGTCCTTCCGATTTAAGAGTCGCCTGGTTTGGAGTGGAAGGAACGTGGAACGGTACGAATTTTAACCGCACCATTCGGGATTATCTCCTGAAAGTTTGTAAAGTATCAGAATCTCAAATTCGCGCACGTAAACGGGGAGAACTTCCCTCAGCCGGCGCCCAAGAAGATGGGGCAAGAGCCATTGAAGATATTGCCAACCATTTTGATTGGCGTCCCGGTGCCGCCCGAGCGATTTTTTATCTCGGAGATGAAGCCCTCGAAGGCGGGGGTTCGGAAGTGAAAAAAGAGGATATTGAAGCCGCCAACCAAGCCATCAAAGCCGCAAAAAATCAGCAAGTCAAAGTTCATACTTATTTTGGAACTTCCAAGAGCAAAAATAGAGAGGAATTACAACAAGAATTTGCTCGGGTTGCCAAAGGAACGGGAGGGCAAAGCTTCACCCCACGGAATAGTCTTAAGGGCTTCACTGCTGTCTTAGAAAGCGTCATTTGTGGCAGTCGAAATGTCGCCGAAACTTCAGATTCAGTTACCGACAAAAAACCGGTTAACCCCATTGCCATCGGTGATTTAATCGGCAATTTAAGCTTTGATAGTTTTGCACGAGATGCCAAAACTGACATCGTTTGCGTTTCTCCCGTGCGGACAATTGTGCGCCGCGAAGAAGAAATTATTCTGATTCGCAAAGTTCGCAAAGAGGAAGTTGTGGATGCTTCTCCCGCTTGTCCTGTCAATACCAATCAAGTTTCACCTTCTCAGTCCTAGTCCTCTATAAACAGGAGAGAGCTAAAGAAACCTCAAATTTTTTAAACTTTTTGAGTGAATGGCAATATAGCTTAATTTAAAATTAAACATTTCCGTTCTAAATTCGGCACAAATTGAGTATTGTCACTCACTGAAAGAGAAAGGGGTAAACAAGCTAACTCCCGGTTTTTGTTCAAAATTGGGGTTCTTAAGCTTAACTTAATCCTTCAGTTTCTAAACTTTGATAAAATTATTGAAAATCAATATTTTTATCGGTCACGCTCTTTCCAGAGACTGAATTCAACCGTAAAAATAGCATTGGAGACGAAAAAATGAAAACATTAACCATTCACAGTCAAGACAGTTGTTATGTCATTAACCAAGGACAAATGGATAATGACTTACAATCAAAAACCGCCAAGTCTATGACTTTAGAACAGGGTGAATATTCAATCAAAATAGAAAAAGGTTGGTATAGTTATTCATCCGGTCCAGAAAAAGGTGAACCCCTGGTAACGCTTTGGATTTACGGACATGATAACGCCGCTTTTGTTAATCTAAATACCGGATTGGAAGTCGGCACAACCTGGACAACACTCAACGGATTTAATGATGTGTTGGCTCTGCGAATTAAACCAAATCAAAAAGCAACCGTCTGTGCATTATTCCTCGATATAGATGCTTGTCAAAGTCGGGGCGGAGAAGTCGAAATTTCCTTTACACAAATTCCTTCTTCCGTTCAAAAAAGACTGACGATTGATAGCAAAAAAAATTGCTGGAAACTCAATCAAAATCAACTCAAAAGTATTAGACGGCACAATTCTAACTTTATCGATCTAGAACCCGGAGAATACCAAATTAAAGTCAAAGAAGGTAATATTAGTTACTGGCAACAACAGGACGAAAAATTTAAGCTAGAACCTTGGGCGATGCTCTGGGTCAATGGCGGAAAATTTATTACCAAATATCCCGAGCAAGGCGCAGAAAACACCGTTTCTGAAAGTTGGTGTTCTCTCAATGGATACCAAGACAAACTGAATCTGAAAGTTCTTGAAAAAACCACCCTATTCGGATTATTTTTTGATACCGTTAAAGAGGATAATCAAGGTCAGGTTGTCTTAGCTATAGAAGAAGTTGCACTCTCAAAACCGAATCAACCTCAACCCGCTCCTCCTCAAGAAAAGCCATCTCAGCCTGTTGGTAATATGAGTTGGCCGAGTATTATTAATGATATGGCAATTTGGGAAATGCGGGATGGCAAAGATATTGTCTGTCTGACTCCGGTTCGGACAATTGTGCGTCGGGAAGAAGAAATTACGCTGATTCGGAAAGTTCGCAAAGTCGAAGAAATAGAAGCTTCTCCCGCTTGTCCGATCAATACAAATCAAATTTCTCCGCCCCAACAAGAACCCTAAATTTATCCCAAACAATAGGAGTGGAAATCCGAATTTTAGGATGAATAAATAAACCACTTCCTATTGTTTTTTATCTCAAAAATATTTCAAAGCTTATTAAAAAAACAAAACCATTATGCCGCCCAAAAACTTCAAAGTAGGCACCTTCAACCTTTATAATTTAGTTTTACCCAATGTCAAATACTACGATAGAAATCAATATTCTACCGAAGTTTACAGCCAAAAGAAAACTTGGATCGGCGGACAACTCGAACGGATGAAAGCTGACATTGTTGGCTTTCAAGAACTCTTTCACGAACAAGCCTTAAAAGAAATCATACAAGAAGTTAAAACCTATGAAAACGCTCAACTTGTAGTCGGCTATCCTCCTAGTTATAACCCCGAAGAACTCAGACCTTTAGTTGCGCTCGTTTCTCGTTTTCCCGTTTTAAGCCATCAAGTTTATGAAGACTTTCCGCCCCAAGCCCTTTTAGAAATTAACGATAAAGATATCCCCCTCGATAAATTTTCGCGACCGATTTTATCAGCACAATTACAAATTAGCGATAACATTGAATGTACCGTTTTTGTCGTTCATCTCAAGTCAAAACGCCCTATTTTACCCGCCAATGCGGATAGAAATGACCCCGTAGAACAAGCTAAAGGAGCAGCCAGATCGTTAATATTGCGGGCGACAGAAGCCACAGCTTTACGCATGATTTTGATGGAAACCTTACAAAATCGACAGCATCCGGTGATTGTTATGGGCGATGTCAATGATAGCGGTTTATCCGTCACGACTCAAATTGTTACCGGACAACCCCCCTGGGAAAAACTTCCCTTTGAAAAAAAGAAGAAAATTTGGGATGTTTTACTTTATAGCGTTAAAGATATTCAAGCCCGTCAAAGTTATGGAGATTTTTATTATACTCACATTTATAACGGTTATTATCAAGCGCTGGATCATATTTTAGTCAGCGAAGAATGGGTCGCTCAAAATCCCAGTCGTTTGGGTCAAGTCGAATATGTTTCTCTACTCAACGATCATTTAATTGATGAAACGTTGAGTTATGATGAAGTAGAAAAATGGCAATCCGACCACGCCCAGGTTGTCGCCACAATTAAACTCGAAAAGTAAAAAAGTAGCTGTTGAGGAAAAATCAAACAATGGTTATTAAAAAGCAATTTTCTAGCCTGGATGATTTAATTCAAAATACACCGATTCCGGTCTTTGTCTGTTTTTATTCTAATCAGTGTCCCTATTCTCAAACCTATGCTCCCATTTTGGAACAGCTAAAAAGTCAAATGGGAAACCAAATTCAAGTGATTAAAATTAGTACAGATAAATATCCCCAACTCGCGGCTAAACATGAAATAAAAGCTTCGCCCACTTCGCTGTTATTTATTCAGGGTGAGTTGGCTTGTCGCATCAAAGGCGTGATCCAAACTCCCCAACTGATTCAATACTTACAAAAGTTTCTGTAAATTTAACTTTTTAATCTATAAAATATCGGTTGATTACTCTATTTTTAGGCTAAAAATGGAGAAAACGTTTATCTGATTCGTTTGTGTAATTAAAGATTTGTAAGACTCAAACTGAATTTGAAAAGAACCTGATTTTTAATGATAGCATAGTAAAAATAGAAAGAATGGGTTGAGTTCTCAGTGTAGGGAGATTTAAACAGACAGAGTATAATTTCTTAGCTTTAATCTGTACATCTTAACCTCAAACTCTGTCTCAACAATCTTCTACACTAAAAAATCAGGTGGTAACGCATTTTAACGAGATATGAGAACTTTCCTGATTCAAACCGGAAGACTAAGTAAATACTGGACAACTGAACAACTTTAACCCGTTGTCTAAAGTATCCAAATTTTTTGTCATCAACTTGAAGACGAGGAAAAACAATGACTAATCAATTGGGAAATAATATATCTTCTGGAATGGCTTACGTTCAAGATAGAATAGAAGGAAAACCAAGCAATCTTTATACTCTGGATTTATCCACAGGTAAAGCCGCAAAAGTTGGCGAGATCGGTTTTGAAGTTTCTGATATTATGTTTGTTGAAAATCGGCTGTATGGAATCGCCGGAAAAAAAGAAAGTTCTACCACTCAACTGATTGAAATTGATCGCAAAACAGGTCAAGGAAAACTGATCGGTAATATCGGATATATAGTTGTGGGTTTAAGCTACAATGTCGCCAATAAAACTCTTTATGGTGCCAGTGCAGACGAATTAATTGAAATTAACACCCAAACCGGTCGGGGTCGTCCAGCATTAACCGTTGCAGATCAAGACTATAATTGCGGCGAAATTGCTTTTAATCCCAACGGGAAAGCTTATATTACTCTGATTGGAAGCAATCGGAAAAAGTTACTGGCAACCTGTGATTTAAACTCTAAAGAAAAACCGAAAATTATTGGTGATATTGGATATCCAAACCTCGCCAGTATGAAATTTTTAGGGGATACATTGTATGGCGTAACCGGCAGCTTTTTTAACTTGGGAAAAGACGGTGAACTCCTGAAAATTGACACCCAAACCGGAGCCGCCACATTAATCGGAATGACCGCTCCGATCAGTCGATGGGCGGGAATGGCAATCTATCAAGAAATCACCGATAAAATACCAGTCGCTCCCAAGCCGGTAGAGCCAGTTAAACCCGGAATTCCGGATTTAATTACCAACATTACATTTGACAGTTTTGAGCGCGATCCTAAACGGGATATCGTCTGTTTAACACCCGTTCGTAGCATTGTCCGTCGGGAAGAAGAAATCACCATTATTCGGAAAGTTCGCAAAGAGGAAGTTGTCGATGCTTCTCCCGCTTGTCCGGTGAATACAACCGAAGTCAGCAAATAGTTAAAATCGTTAAAAGGCTATTCCCACTCTCTGGTAAGGTTGGAGGTGAACCAATTTTCAAACGCTCTAATGATTCAACAAACCATCAAAGCGATCGCCACAGTTTCTATTGCGATCGCGATCGTAATTTTCAATAGTTTGCTATTCCCAGAAGCGGTTTCTGCTCAACCCAAACCAATTTGTAATCAACCCATTGAAAGCGGGAGTTGTCAGGCGAGTTTTAACCGCTATGGGTTTAATGGGAGCGAATGCGTTCAGTTCACCTTTGGGGGTTGTGAAGGAAATGAAAATAACTTTATGACCCTCCCCGACTGTCAACAAACTTGTTTGGGTGAATCCCGACCGGTCGATCAAGCCAATACAGCCGAACAAATTTGCGCTCAACCGATAGAAAGTGGCTCCTGTAAAGCCGATTTTAGCCGTTACGCTTTTAATGGTAATCAATGTGTTCCCTTCTCTTTTGGGGGTTGTGAAGGGAATGAAAATAATTTTGTTACCTTAGAAGATTGTCAAGAAACTTGTGTTGTACAAGCGGAAAACTAATCTTTGAGAAATTATAACACTTTTTAACCTCAAGTTGGGATCGGGTTTAACGTTTAAAACTCGATCTTTTTTTACTGTTTCGTTAATTTACTGATTCGTTAAGAAAAATAATAAAAATGAAAGTCAAACCTTACAACTTCCTGATCTCAATACAGTTTCTCACTCCCCCAGTTAACGGGGTTGTAAAGCTTCTGACCGCCTCAATTTCGCCTCCCAAACCTTTCAAAACCGAGTTTAACTCTTTTTCCTCCTCCACCGTCCAACGTCCGCGATACAGCACCGCCCGACCCCCTTTTTGACAAAACGGTAAAGCGTATTTTGCACAAACCGGCGCCGCCGCCACAGCCCGAACCAAAGCCAAATGATACTTCTTTTTAAACTTTAACTGTTGATTAATTTGTTCGGCACGACCGACACAAACCCCAGAATTTTTAATCTCTAAATTTGTAATTAAAGATTCTAAGAAAACGATTTTTTTGCGGATACTATCTAACAACATCACCGAACTTTCTGGAAAAACAATCGCCACCGGTAAACCCGGAAAACCCGCACCCGTGCCAATATCAATCACCTCAATTGAAGAAGTTAAAAAATCCCATTTTCCGGTTAACAGGGGTGCAATTCCAGCTAGAGAATCCCATAAATGTTTTTCCCAAAACGCCTCGGGTTCAGTAATTCGAGTTAAATTGAGAGATTGATTTCCGGTTAATATCGCCTGATAAACCGATTGAAACTGCTGTTGTTGGGTTGGGGTCGGTTGCCAATTTAAAGTATTTTGCCAAACCTCCGACATCTCAGGAATTATTATTGATTTTTCAGTATCATTCATCATTACTTCAAACGTACAAATCTTATGAACAGGTTTCAACAACAATTCTATTTAATGAGAGCCAACCGATTCTATTTGTTTTAAATACAAAGCCGGATCGAGAGTTTTTAAATCCCCGTGATTCAACGTCCAACATTGGTCAGCAACCCCAATTAAATCCGCCGCATCGTGAGTGACAATTAACAGCGTCCAATCTGTTTTTAACTTGGCTAATAAACTCACCAATTGTTGTCGCATTGACCAATCTAATCCCGCCGTTGGTTCATCCAACATCAACAAATGCGGTTGACGAATTAACTGCACCGCCAAAGCCAAACGTCGCTGTTGTCCGCCGCTCAAAGAATGGGGCGAAGTTTGCAGAGATAAATGACCCAACCCCACCTCATTTAAAGCATGATTAACCTGTTCTAAACCCAATTCTGGATGTCCGAGACGCAACTCCTCCAAAACCGTTCCCCCACAAAAATGTCGTTCCGGAAACTGAAAAACCAAACCCGCTAACTGTTGTAAGTGTTCCGAAGTTAACACCTGATCTCGCCAACGAATTTCTCCCCTTGTTTTTTCAGCCAAACCCGCTAAAATTTCAAGAAGCGTACTTTTTCCCGAACCACTGCGACCGACAATCAACCCCATTTGCTGCGGTGCGAGTTCTAAATTCACATCTTTGAGAATGGGTGCGGGACTTGCAGGCGGATGATACAGTATATTTTTGAGATAAAGCATTAGGGAAAAAAGCTAAAATTTGAATGTTAGTTAACCGTTTACACAGCTACTCAAGCATCATAACATCTGCTCACCCCTTCTTGTGGAACAAGCTCTTTTTTTCGAGCGTCAACAACTCATTCTTTATTCTAGTCATCCCTCAAAAATCAATGCTCATGTTTTCAGCTTCTTTTTTCAAATCCTTAAACCAAACTTGGAAAAGAGTCAGTACAGTCACGCTCAGTACCGCTCTCCTTGTTGGTTTATCCATCACTCCCGTATGGGCGGGAGATCCTTTTCGAGAAGGAGATCAAGCCCGAGAAATTGGAGACAATACAGAAGCCGCTTTTAAGGCAATGTTTGAACGGGGAAACTATCAAGATGCCCAGTGGTATCTCGAACAAGCCGCATCCCAAGAAACCGAAGAACCAATGGTTTATGCGTTGCTGGCGTCTTTAGCTTATCAACAGCAAGATTTAGAGGATTTAAAAACCTACGCCGACCAAACAATGAGCGCCGCCAAAGCTTTAGCAAGTCGGGATTTATTAAGAAGTAATCTCTACATTGCCATCGCTTATTTTCTCGACGGCGCTTATATTTTATCTACAGAAGGCACTTTAAAAGGAGCGCCCGTTGCGTTGAATATGCTCAAAGATGTTTTTAAACATATGGATGCGGCCGCCCAAATCGATGCCAGCGATCCGGAACTCAATTTAGTTCGGGGTTATATGGATGTATTCTTGGCTCTAAATCTGCCTTTTTCCGATGTGCAAGCTGCCATTGAAAAACTCGAAGAACATGGAAATCCCCGACATCTTGCCTATCGGGGTTTGGCGATCGCCTATCGAGATTTACAGCAACATGAAAAAGCGCTATTATATGTTAATAAAGCGATAGAAGACGTGCCAGAAAATCCCGAACTTCTTTATATCAAAGCTCAACTTCTCAACTCCATCGCCAAGCGCAATAATAACAACCCCACGACCCTAACCGAAGCCCAAAAAAGCTTTGAAGCCGCTTTAGCCCAACCCCAACAGCTTCCCAAAAGAGTAGTCGCCCAAATTTTTTATGAACAATGTAAAAATCTGAACCGCATTGACAATCAAACTCGTGCTTGCGATCCGATGCGAGATACAATTAGAGAAACGAATAGTCCGTGGGGGCCTATTCGAGAACAAATGCCCTCTTTATAAACCACTACAGCGAGCTATTTTATGGACGTTAAATTTCGCGAATGTAACCCCTTTGATGTGTGGATTTGGCTGAGATTTAGTACCGTTCCCTCAATGATGGAACGCCAATATATTGAAGAAGTGTTTGACTCCTGGTTTCTCTTAGGAAAATTGGGAGGATTTAACGCCGAAAATCTACAAGTTCAAGAGAGCGGGGTCGATCTCAATTACATGATGTATGATACAGATGCCAGCGAGAGTAGTATGATGGCACTCATGCACAATATGGGAGAAATAGAATACAATGGATTGTGGGTCAGATGTTGGTTTGATCTGGGAACCAGCGATACTTTTTCTCTCGATATTTTAATTAATGCTTTTCGGCAACTCAGTCAAGAATATGTCACCATTGAAGAATTAATTATTGGTGGAGAAAATGAAGACTGGCCGATAGACGAAGAACACAAGGCTTCAAGTTTTGCCGATTTTAATTAAAATCTAGCTCAATTCTAAATTGGCAAAATATAAAGCCTAAACTTAAAAAATTAGTTGATTGTATTGGGTGCATTTATGTCAACTAAAATCCGAGTGTTAGCCTTGGGATTAATTCAAGACAAAAACCGCTTATTTTTATCCCAAGGTTATGATTCCGTCAAACAAGAAACCTTTTACCGGGCGATGGGAGGAGGGGTTGATTTTGGCGAACATAGCCGCCAAGCGCTACAACGAGAATTCTTTGAAGAAATCCAAGCAACCCTCACCAATATACAGTATTTGGGTTGCTTAGAAAGCCTCTTTGTTCACAACGATAAACCCGGACATGAAATCATCCAACTCTATCAATGTGATTTTGCCGATCCGAAATTTTATCAGATTGAACAACTCACCTTTAACGAAGGAAAACGGGAAAAAACCGCCCTTTGGGTTCCTTTTGAACGCATTCTTTCCGGCGAATTAACCCTTTATCCCGAAGGTTTTATCGAATACTGTCTAAAGCCAAAATAGCCCTTTTAAAACAACGAGATTTGCTGCATCGGAGGATTTTCATAACCCATATCCGACGGCAAATTTCGCTGTTGAGACGCGGCAACCGCCAGGCGATCACAACGCTCATTTTCCCGATTTCCCGCATGACCTTTCACCCAAAGAAATTGAACCTCATGCTGCGAACAAAGCTTTAATAACTGTTCCCAAAGATCGGGATTCATTGCCATTTCTTTTTTATTTCGTTTCCAGCCATTGGCTTGCCAACGTTCGGCCCAACCTTTTTCGATCGCATCAACCACATATTTAGAATCGCTATACAATTTGACTTTACTTTTTGTCTCTAAAACTTGCAGCCCCACAATAGCCGCCATCATCTCCATCCGGTTATTTGTTGTTAACTGAAAACCCCCCGAAAATTCCTCTCGATCTTCTCCGCAAATTAACACCACACCATAACCGCCCGGTCCCGGGTTTCCCTGACAAGCGCCATCTGTATAAAGCACCACCTCCTGAAGTTTAGAGGAGTCTTCGGGAGGATTTTCAATCACTTGAACCGAGACATCCGAAGCTAACATTTCACGTCTCTTAACGGGCGGTTGATGAACACCACAAACGGGCAAATTCTGACTTACACTTTCGCGAAAAGCCCGGATAATCTTTAATAGATAGGGTCGATGTTCGGCAGGCGTCGCTTCAATTTCTGCTAAAAATTCAGCGATCTCAATTTCAGAAGATTCGTTGATCGGTTGAGATAAGCTGCGATCGGTCTTTTTATTGGGTTGAGACATCATCTTTTTTTGTCCAGCAGTTTATACAGCGTCACCGATCAATCATTCTAGAATGCGATCGGCCTCCAACACACAAATTCGATCGCTCATGTGCCATAAAAAAACCTAGAGTATCCGAATCTATCTCAAGATAGAGATATCCAGACTATTTCTCATCTTAAGCTAAAATATAATATCTACCTCAAATTCAAGACTTATGTCCAGAACTTATGTCCAGATTAAATCTAACTTGTCAATTCAATAAAAATAAATCACTTAAGCTACAAAGCATTTAAACTCCGCGATCGCTTGGCGGCGTCAGGTTTTCGGTGTCGGGTGTCGGCTGTGTAGGGCCGGGTTTTGTGAGTAAATCTATGCTTTCCTCGCAATAACTAACATCAACTTGCCTCGACGATGTAATTTAGAGGGCTAACAGCTGATCACCCTTGTTAAGTACATTGCCAGGAATATCGCCGCATCGGGGAGCGCGTCTGCTAAAATTGGGGTAGTTAATTTTAGACCTGTAGAACGCTGTAAGCTCACGTTTAACCTTAATAAAATTAACCGGATTAAATGGCCTTGGATTTAAGATTCTGTTTGAATGATTTTAAAAAAACAGAAAAAAATTATATGGGTTGAGACTGTTTAGCCGCTTGTTTGTGAAGAAAAAAAGTGTAAAATCCTTAAAACATCAAGCGGATCGGCTTCGTCAGGAGGAAAAACACGGTGACAGCAAGATTACCAGATCCATTTTTTTGTTACAGTGAAATGGGCGAAATTATGCGATCGCACGACTGGGGCAAAACCCCCATCGGCGCAGTCGAACGATGGTCCGTACAGCTTAAAACCCTTTTAAATCTGATTTTAAACGCTTGTCATCCGATGTTTATCGCTTGGGGAGATGAACTCTTTTTTCTCTACAATGATTCCTATCGTTTGATGGTCAATGATATTCAACCGGGTTTAAATTTGGGTCAGCCGTTAAAATCCTGTTTTCCGAAGATTTATCAACAAATAAGTTCCGATTTACAAGAAATTTTAGAAACAAAAAGGGCGATATTAAAAGACTACAATAACTTTAAAATCGGCTCGTTAAAAACCCTCAATTTACAAATTTCTTACAGTCCAATTTTTGATAATTTCGGTCAAGTTCCGGGAGTTTTAGGGACTGTAATCCCGATCCATTTTACAAAAAGAAACCCCGAAACCAACAATAATATTTTAGAAAGAATTACCGATGCTTTTGTAGCACTAGATCGGAATTTGCGTTACACCTACGTCAATCAAGAAGCCGCCCGTTTACTGGGATGTTCTCGGGAAGAATTACTTGGAAAACAACTCTGGACAGACGTATTTGCAGCCGAAGCCGAACATCCCGATACCCAAAAAATCCGTCTAGCCATGAGGGAACAAACCCCCCTCCATTTAGAAACGTTTTCCCCCGTTATTAATCGCTATTTAGAAGTCAATGCTTACCCTTCAGAAGAAGGAATTTCAATATATTTTCGAGATATTAGCGATCGCAAAAAAACCGAAGCCCAACTGCGATCTAGAGAAGAATTTAACCGTCGCATTATCGAAAGTAGCAGCGACTGTATAAAAGTTTTAGACCTCCAAGGGCGACTGATCTCGATGAACCTGGGAGGACAACAGTTACTCGAAGTCAACGATATAGAAGAGTTTTTACAGCAACCTTGGGTAGAATTTTGGCAACAAAATGATCGCATCGAAGCCGAAAAAGCCATTAACCTGGCGCGAGTCGGAACAAGCAGTCGCTTTCAAGGCTATTGTCCGACTCAAACCGGTCAGCCAAAATGGTGGGATACCATCGTTACCCCCATCTTTGGAGAGCAAGGACAAGTCGAACAAATACTCTCTTTATCGCGAGATATCACCACATTAAAACAAGCCGAAGAAGCACTGCGAACCAGCGAAACCCTCTATCGCACCCTCAGCGATGCCGTCCCCGACTTTATCTGGTCCTGTGATGGAAACGGACAAACCGACTTTGTGAACTCGCGCTGGACAGAATACACCGGCTTAACCCGAGAACAACTCAATTCTAAAGGCTTACAGGAAATTAACCACCCCGATGACTATCCCCAGTTACAGGAAGCTTGGGAAGAAGCCAAACAGCGAGGAGAACCCTTTGAAGCCGAATTTCGCTATCGCCGCCATGACGGAGTTTACCGTTGGTTTATGGGTCGTGCGGTTCCCCTCAAAGACGAAACCGGTAAAGTGATCAAATGGATCGGCACCACCACCGACATCCACAAACGCAAACAAGCCGAAGCCGAACGAGAAGAACTTCTCAAACAACTCGAAATCGAACGCGCTCGGATGAATGCCATCTTACAACAAATGCCGGCCGGAGTCTTAGTCGCCGACGCCGCCACCCAAAAATTAGTTCTGGCTAACCAACAAGTCGAACAAATACTCGGTTACTCATACCCGCTAGAACTCGAATTACAAAACTACACCCAAAACATCACCAGAACCTGCTTTCATGCCAACGGACAGCCCTATCGTTCCGATGAATATCCCCTGATGCGATCGCTCCATACCGGCGAAGCGATCATAGGCGAAGAAATCTCGATCCTTCGATCCGATGGAAACTGCATCTTTATTAACGTTAATTCCGCCCCGATCCGCGATCAACAAGGAGAAATCGTCGCCGCCGTCGCCGTCTTTCGAGATCTCACCTTTCAACGACAAGCCGAACTCGCCCTCAGACGGGGAGAAGAACGATTTCGCGCCCTGATCGAACAGGCTCCCGACGCCGTATTTATCGCCGATCTCGACGGCACCTATATCGACGTCAACAATAACGCCTGTTACTTGCTTGGTTATGCCCGAGAAGAACTCATTGGAAAGGAAGTTCAAGACATTATTCCCCCAGAAGACCAACCCAAACTCGAAGCCATCAAACAATCTTTACTCTTGGGAAATACCCACCTCGAAGAATGGAGGTTAATTAGAAAAGACGGAACTACAATTCCCGTTGAGATCAGTACCAAAATTTTACCCGATGGTCGCTGGCAAGCCTTTGTGCGCGATATTAGCGATCGCAAACGCACCCAAGAAGCCCTGCGTCAAAGCGAAGAACGATTTCGACAGATGGCCGAAAACATCGAAGATGTCTTCTGGGTCGTCGAAATGCAGGACTATAAAGTTCTCTACGTCAGTCCCGCCTATGAACACCTCTGGGGACGTACCTGTGAAAGTCTGTATGAAAACCCCTATCAATGGATGGAAAGCATCCACCCCGACGATCGCCAAATCGTTCAAGCCGCCTTCACCGAACAAGTTTTAACCGGTCGTTGCGATATGGAATTTCGACTGATTCATCCCGATGGTTCAATTCGGTGGATACGCGATCGCGGTTTTCCCATTCCCGACGAAGACGGACAAATTCGCCGAGTCGCCGGCATTGCCGAAGATATCACCGATCGCAAGCAAGCCGAAGCCGCCTTAAAAGAACAACAACAAGAACTGCGCTTAATTACCGATGCGGTCCCGGCTTTAATCGCCTACGTCGATCGCCATCAACGGTTTCGCTTTGTCAATCGCGCTTATACCAGTTGGTTTGGACATCGGTCCGAAAAAATTATCGGTCTGCATCTGGCGGAATTTGTCGGAGAGGATGTTTATCAGTATATGCAGCCCTACGTCGAGTCGGCACTGGCCGGAGAACCCGTTATGGCCGAAGTTTGGATGCCCTTTAAAGATGGTGGCCCCCGCTATGTTCGCCGCCAATATATTCCTGATATTGCAGACAATGGTACTGTTAAGGGATTTTATGCCTTAATTACCGATATTACCAACTTAAAAGAAGCAGAAGTTGCCCTCCGCCAAAGCGAACAGCGTTATCGCTCTCTGGTTTCTATTTTGACTTCGATCGTTTGGACGGTTGACCCCGAAGGTCAATTTATTCAACCTCAACCCGGTTGGGAAACCTACACCGGACAAAGTTGGAGCGAACATCAAAATTGGGGTTGGTTGGAAGCCATTCATCCCGAAGACCGGGAGCGAGTTCGCGCGCTGTGGATAGAAGCGCGAGACAACAAAACTTTTTATCAATCCGAAGGGCGGATTTGGAATGGGGCAACCGGGAGTTATCGCTACTTTGAAGCCCGAGGAATTCCGTTGTTTAACTCCGAAGGTGCGATCGAAGAATGGGTAGGGACGATCACCGATGTAGACAACCGCAAACGGGCCGAAGTTGCCCTGCGTCAGAGTGAAGAACGATTTCGGCAAATGGCGGAAAATGTCGAAGATGTTTTCTGGATCAGGGATACGGAAGACAACCAAATTCTTTATGTCAGTCCCGCCTACGAACGCATCTGGTCCGAGTCTTGCGATCGCCTTTATGCCAATTCCTCCGCTTGGCTAGAGATGATTCATCCAGAAGACCAAGAGCGGGTTAGAACCTCCTTTTTTGAACAAAAACTAGAAGATCAATTAAGCCTTGAATATCGCCTTCTTCGTTCCGATGGTTCGATCCGTTGGATTCGCGATCGCTCTTTTCCCATTGCCAACGAACAAGGTAAAGTTTGCCGTATTGCCGGAATTGCTGAAGATATTACCGCAAGCAAAGAAGTTGAAGCCGCTTTGCGCCGCAGTGAACAACAGTTTCGCGTCGCTCAAGAGTTATCGCTTTATGCGTTTACCATCCTCAAAAGTGTTCGGGATGAAACCGGACAAATTATCGATTTTGAGTGTATGTACGCCAACCCCAAAGCAGAAGTTGCCCTCAAACGTTCCGGTGAAGATCTCGTCGGTCAACGACTGTTAGAAATTCTACCCGGAAGTCACTTTAATACTAATCTGTTTAACCGCTACGTTGAAGTCGTCGAAACCGGTCAACCTCACAATATTGAGATTTTATATGATGCCGATGATATTAGAGGTTGGTTTCACAATATGGCGGTTAAATTAGATGATGGTGTGGCGGTTTCCTTCAATGATATTAGCGCGCGCAAAGGCGCAGAGGAGGCTTTACGCGCCAGTGAAGCCGCAGCCAAGGCCAGAGCCGAAGAACTCGAAATCCTCATGGAAGCGGTTCCGGCGGCGATCTGGATCGCCCAAGATCGCCACTGTCATCAGATGAGTGCCAACTTAAGCGCTTATGAACTGATGCGAATGTCTCCCGGTTCGATCACCACTGCGACTCCAATTGACGGACAGAACCGTTTACCGTTTAAGCAACAAAGAAATGGCAAAGATATTCCCCCTCCCGAGTTACCCATGCAGAAAGCGGGACGAACCGGTCAGGAAGTTGAAGCCGAAATGGAGTTTGTTTTTGACTCGGGTGATGTTAGCTATGTCTACGGTAAAGCCGTTCCCTTGCGAAATGAGCTTGGACAAGTTCGCGGAGTGATTGGGGCGTTTTTGGATGTGACCGAACGCAAACGCGCCGAAGAAGCATTGTTGGCTAGCGAAGAACGGTTTCGGTTGGCAACTCGGGCGGTGACGGGGATTGTTTATGATTGGGATTTGAGAACCGATCAAGTTTATCGTTCCGAAGGGTTGCGCGATCTCATCGGTATGAGTCCTGAGGATGTTCCCCAAGATCGAGATTGGTGGAGTGAACGGATGCACCCCGAAGATCGCTCGGTGGTTCAACCTCAGATGCTCTCGATTTTAGCCAATGGCGAGGATCGCTATAGTTTTGAATATCGAGTTCGCCACGAGGATGGACGCTGGATCAATGTTTGGGATCGGGGTTATGTGATTCGCGATCGCCAAGCTCAGTTGGTTCGGGTTGTCGGTTCGACGGCCGATATTAGCGATCGCAAACAAGCCGAGGCCGAACGGGAACAACTCCTCGCCAGCGAACGGGCCGCCAGAGAAGAAGCGGAGGCCGCCAACCGCATCAAAGATGAATTTTTGGCGGTTTTGTCTCACGAACTGCGATCGCCGTTAAATCCCATTCTCGGCTGGGCGAGTATGCTTCAGCGTCAAAAGGTTGATGACAAGATTCTCCATCAGGGGTTAACGACGATTGAGCGCAATGTTAAGTTACAGGTGCAGTTGATTGATGATTTGTTAGATGTTTCTCGGATTTTACGGGGTAAATTGAGTTTAAATCGAGCCTCGGTGGATCTGGTTGTTGTTATTCTTTCTGCGATCGAAACGGTTCGTTTAGCTGCACAAACGAAGTCAATTGAGATTCAAACTCATCTTGATCGCGAAGTTGGAAAAGTTTTGGGTGATGCGGGTCGTCTTCAACAAATTGTCTGGAATTTGCTTTCTAATGCGGTAAAATTTAGCGATTCGGGCGGGAAAGTTGATGTTTATTTAGAACGGGTCGGCACTCACGCTCAAATTAGAGTACAAGATCGGGGTAAGGGAATTAATCCTAAGTTTTTACCTTTTGTGTTTGAGTATTTCCGTCAGGAAGATGGCACCACCACGCGCAAATTTGGCGGGTTGGGTTTGGGTTTGGCGATTGTTCGCTACATTACTGAAATGCACGGCGGCACCGTTCAAGCTGATAGTTTGGGGGTCGGACAGGGGGCAACTTTTACGGTTTGTTTACCTTTAATTTCCCGCGATCGCGAGTCTTCAGACCATGACAATTCGATCAATTCTGATTGTGTTGATGCCGAGTGTTTGGAAGGAATTCGAGTGTTAATTGTTGAGGATGAAGCCGATACTCGTGAGTTTCTTTCTTTGATGTTGGAACAAGCCGGTGCAACGGTAATTTCTAAGCCTTCTGCACAGGAAGGTTTAAAGGAGTTTATCCGTTCAACTCCCGATATTTTGGTCAGTGATATTGGAATGCCGGGAATGGATGGTTATCAGTTAATTAAGCAAGTTCGTTCGCTTTATAAGAATAATTCGGATAAACAAATGCCCGCGATCGCATTAACCGCTTATGCGAGTGAAACCGATTTTGAAAAAGCGATTTCTGCGGGGTTTAATCAGCATATTTCTAAGCCGGTTGAACCCCAACGTTTGATTAAGGCAATTCTCAATTTACTGGATCAGTAAAGTTGTTGCGATCGCAAAGTAGCCCGAGGTGACGGTTTCTGATTAAATCATATCCAATCTGGTTGTATAATCAACGAATAACACACACCTCACCCGTACCACCGACCCTGAACAGGCTTCGGTCGAACCCCGAGACTCCCAACACCGAATAGCCAGAGCATTGACTATTGATCAGCAGATCATTTATAATTTGGTTATACAGTTTCAAAACTATTGCGTTCCCCTTTTAGTTCTATGGTAGTCTGTACAACTGAAGCAGCCCGTATTTTAAAAATCTCTACCGCTCGTCTGCGAGTTCTCCTAAGCGAAGGCCGAGTCGAAGGTGCCTATAAGAGCGGGAAAATGTGGCTCATTCCCCTCGTTAAGGGCGAACCCATAATTGAGCGAGGGAAAAGAGGTCCGGCTCCCCGTTGGTGTAATCTCAAAAAGCGTGCAAAAACGATTGTTCACGTTAATTCTCACAGAATTCGGCAAAATCAAAAACAACAGCAACAACTTCCGGTGATTACGGTCAAAACGCGCAACACCAATACTTACGGGCATATCGTAGAAATACCGGGAGGATGTCGTGTTGTCTATAGTCCCGATAATCCCATGTCTTGTGGTGCGAGGGTTTGGATTGAAACCTTTTATGATGTTAATGTCATCGGTCAGTCAAAATCTCTTGATCTCTCCACAGTTTTATAATCGGTATTCAACCGGACTTGATATCAGAAAACTTCTCAAGTTGTTTTTCTAAATCTTGAGTCGTATCAATAGAAGTAACATAGGCTTTTTCCCCTTGACTAAAGGGTTCGGCTTGTTGTTGCTGACTCTCCAATAAATCAACCGTTGCGTCGGTAATATCTCCGCTTCTATTTTCCAAACGCGATCGCAAAACCTCCACCGGTGCAACACATTCTAAAATATTCAAAGGTAATTGATGAAACTCGCATTCTTTAATCACTTTTTCTCGCAATTGTTGGCGATCGTATTTAGCATCCAAAATCACCGCAAACCCTTGACTGGCTAAAATTATCCCCAATTCTAACAACCGTTCATAGGTTTTTTGCGTCATTTCCTCAGTGTATAATTCCTCAGTTCCCCGTTCGTTTAACCCAATACCGCCTAAATGCTTTCTAACCGCATCCGAACGAATTTGAATCCCATTAATTCTTCTAGCTAACTGTCTGGCTACCGTACTTTTTCCCGAACCCGACAAACCCGACATCATCAAAATTCGCCCTAATTTTCGCCGCGTATATTTCCAAGCCAATCGATAATATAAAGCCGCTTCTTGTTGAATCTCCTGTTTTTTATCATCGGAAATTTCCGACTCATCTAACATCATCGAATTCACTTTAGCCCGCACATAAGCTTGACGACAAAGATAAAACGGCAAAATTTGCAATCCTTCCCAATCTCCCGTTTGTTCAATATAAGTATTTAAAAATTCATTACTCAAATCAGAACGTTCTCGACTATCCAAATCCATTACTATAAATGCTACATCATACATAACATCAACAAAGCGAAATTCTTCGTTAAATTCTATCCGATCAAACAACATCACTTCATTTTGCCAGAAGAACATATTTTTTAAATGTAAATCCCCGTGACATTCTCGAATCCAATTTTGTTCGATTCGGCTTTCAAACAAAGATTCATATTCTTTTAAAAAATTATCGGTAAATTCTCTTGTTTCTTCGTATTGTTGTTGAGTTTGAGCGATGCCAATATATTGATCGGTTTGCTCATAGTTTTGTTCGATAGCTTGACGAACCTTTCCAATTTTCCCAAATTGACGAATATAATCATTGGTCGGCGCATTCAGATTAAAATTCGCCACTTTTTTACCCAGTTTTCCCAAATCTTCACAGGTAATTTTCCCGGCTTTGAATAAATTAATTAAAAGATTATCCTGGGGAAACTGACGCATTTTTAACGTGTATTCGACGGGATGAGAATCTTCCCCGAGTTGAAAGCGATCGCCAACTTTAGAAATCGGTAAAACTTCTAGATAAAATTCAGGGGCGAGAGGTTGATTTAAGCGCAGTTCCTCTTGACAAAAATGTTCTCTTTTTTGTAAACTAGAAAAATCTAAAAACCCAAAATTCACCGATTTTTTAACTTTGTAGGCATAATCACCCGTCAGCAAAATAAAAGAAATATGAGTTTGTACCAATTCAATCGGTTCTGTAACCCCGTGAGGATAAAAAGACGGTTGTAACATCTGCTCAATTAAAATTGGGAGGGAAGAATTAGCCATGATATTAAGTGCGGATCGGCAATATTTTCGACTTCAGGAGTTAATTGAATTCATCTTGATCGCAAGATTTGGTATGATGGGTGCGATGTTCACTTCTCAACCCAATTCCCATGACAGGAAACAATCAACCTTCTCAGTCTAAGAATGTTTTTGGCGTCGGAAATGCTCTACTCGATATTTTGGCATTAGTGGACGATAATTTTATCCAAAACCATAACCTAAATCGGGGCGCGATGACCTTGATGGATGCGGAAAATCAAGGTAAATTATTACAACAGTTAGAAAATCAATCTCTAGAATTGCGCTGCGGGGGTTCTGCGGCGAATACAATGATCGCGATCGCCCAAAGCGGGGGAAGCGGTTACTACACCGGAAAAGTCGGCGAAGACACCAACGGCGCCTTTTATCGCCAGGATATGGTAGCCTTGGGAATTGGGTTTGAAGTCGATCCTCACCTTCACCCCGACAACCCCACCGGAACCTGTTTGGTGTTGACCACTCCCGACGCCGAACGAACCATGTGTACAAGTTTGGGAGTTTCAACCCAGTTATCGGTTAGTGATATTAATATCGAACATTTGGGTTCTTGTCAATATAGTTACGTCGAAGGCTATCTCTGGGACGCACCCGACCCCCGCAAAGCCAGTATTGAAACAATGGAACAGTCCAAGCGTCATGGGGTGAAAGTGGCGTTTACCTTCTCCGACGGATTTTTATTAGATCGCTTCAGTGATGATTTTCACAAATTAGTATCAGAATATTGTGATGTGGTCTTCTGTAACGCCTCAGAAGTGCGTCACTTTTGTCAAAGCGAGTCTTTAGAAGATTGTGCCGGTAAACTGGGTAAAATAGTTGATTTAGCCTTTATTACCGACGGCGACAAAGGCTGTTTGGTGGTGGAAAAGGGACAAATTACCCATGTTCCCGGTTATCCCGTTAAACCCGTCGATACCGTCGGCGCCGGAGATGCGTTTGCGGGAGGGGTTCTCTACGGACTCACCAACGGTTTAACCCTCGAACAGTCGGCCCGTTGGGGGAACTATTTGGGTTCCCAGGTCGTCCAAATTCATGGCCCCCGTTTGCCAAAATCTCCCGTCGATCAGCTACAAACCGTTATCGCCGGTTAATTTTTTACTCTCTTGTTGACCTCACCCCCCTTTTTAAGAGAATCCCTCCAGGCTTCGCCACCCCCGTTATGAAGGGAATCCCTCCAGGCTTGGCCACCCCCCTTTCCAAGGGGGGATCAAGGGGGGATCGCAAGGGGTCAAAGGAGAGGTCAACTACTCTTTTACCGCAAAAAAGCTAAAGTGATAGGGTTCGGGTTTCCAAGGATGAGATTGAACTTCGTGTAATACGGTTTTCCCATTCCAGGATAGATGAGGAATGCTGAGTTCGATCACGGTTTTGTTGACAATAGCATCTTTCATCAACTGAATAGCCTTTTTCTCATCGAGGGTCAGTTCTACAGACTCGGTACCCTGATGACCATACAAAACTGCGGGAATTAACCCCTCACGACGCAAAGCGTTAGGTTTGCTTCCTTCGGGTCGTTTTTGACATTCGATTGCAATTGCCATGTTTCAATAATCTCTATAAGGAGTTAACATTATACGGGTTAGCCTGCCAATATTTGCTGCAACGACGGTATTCGCTTCGGTTTCGGACAGGCACAAATTTTTATGATATCAAAAAATAGCGATCGCTTGCAAATTGCATCGCGATCTCCCGGTAGCGTGGGTTAGACAACAAATTTATCGGTTTTTTCGTTATGTTAATGATCAAAATCACCCGACAATTATTCAATTATTCAAAACTCCAAATGGGTAGGGTGGGTCAGACCGGAAAATTCTCGGTCTAATCGTTATGTTAACGCTCTGACCCACCCGACTATATGATGAGCCAATTTGTTAAAAAAACGGGGTTACTCAGTTCGATCTAAATACTGATAACTTTGATTTTTCAATAAAGCTTTAATTTCATTCAGCATATTGATTCGTAGAATGATAGGAAGACCTATATTTTTGATTTCATCTTTTGATGACGAACTTTTTATGGGACTAAACTTTTCGCTCTCCCCGTCAATTTTTTCCTTAAAAAAATCAATCAATTGCTTGCGAACATCAGCTTTTAAGTTGACCAGTTTTAAGTCCGTTTTCTCATCTTCTATTTTGACTTTTATAGGTTCACTCTGACCAATTTTTGTGAAGTCAGATTTTGCGAGTTCCTGATAAAAATCATCTTCTATCTCTATAACCTTTGGTTCATTCAACTCCAGAACTTGCGAAGACTTATCTGATGTCTCTTTAATTGAGTAAAAGCTGATAGTCTGCATTAACCTTCCTCCTTAGCTTCAGATTCCATAAACTCTTTCTCCGGAACATTTTCAGCCCAAGCAATATTAGCTTCCTTAAATAAAGCTTTGGCTTTGGGAGAAATTGTTCCTGTAGTTAAGATTGCAGTCACCGTTCCTTTGTCTATAATTTTCTGCGCCTCCCCTGGATAGATATTCTTTTTCGTTTTTATTTCAATATGTGCCACGTTTACCTCTTAACTAATTATACTTATTTTGAATCTGACGAACAATTTCTTGAACACGAGGAACATCTTCTTCATTAATAAGGAGAATATCTCCCTTGCTGTCATTTCCTGTGGTTCTTCTTGCTGAAATTCCTTCTGATTCTAGTCGGTCAATGACCCATCCAATAAACTTTTTATGTACCATTAATTTGTACATCATTCGATCTTCATCTGTTTCCCATTCCCGATCAGACATTGGATATCTCCTGATAAGTTTTAACTAAATGTTCACCCGTTGAAAAGCCTTGCTGAAAGAGTTCCAGCAATCTATCCGCAATAGATAATTCCCCTTCCGTACACAAGAATTCAATGAATAAAATCTTGTACAAATTTTTAATATCTCCGACTGTAAACCCTCGATTCTTATAAATTTCGTAGAGTTTTATTAAATCTTCTGGCTGAAATTGATAGTTGATTTCTTTGTTTAAATGGTTTAGATAAGCTTGAAACTCTTCCGGCGATAACTGAGCATTTACATAATGCTTTAACGTAAATCTGCGAACAACTGCTGTATCAACTAGATCAAGTACATTGGTTGCACCAAATACAATCAAACGTTGACTCAGCGAAGGTCGTAACTGATCGAGTTCTAGCATCAATGTTGTCATCGCTCGACGAACAGCATCATGTTCTTGTTCGCGAGAACGACTCATGCAAAAAGCATCCAGTTCATCTAATAACAGAAATGCGGAGGAATGATCAGCGGAATGATCAGCGGAATGATCAGCACAAACCTGTCGTAAATTATCAAAAATTTGCGCTAAATTTCGGGAAGATTGACCCAGAGCGGGATCTAGCATTCTTCCCACATCTACTGTATAAAAATTAATCTCGTTTGTGACCTCTTGCTTGAGCCGATCAAACAAAAAGTAGCATAGACTGGTCTTACCTGTATTTGGTGGTCCGTAGAGCAGGACTGAGGGAGCCAGATCGTAGAACCCTAATTTTCGCAGCTTTAAGTCGTCAGCAGTCAATATAACTTTACAAAAGTTAAATAAAGACTTCTGTAACTCGTCTAACCCGAATAGCTTCTGCTGATCAAGGCGACCCTGAATCTCTCCATGAGTCAGTTGGAACTGTCCACTCGTTCCTTGAACAGGGATGGGCATTGAGAGAGCCTCAATAAATTATAAGGATTAATGCTTTTATATCTTCATTCTAAAGGCTAAAATTAAGATTGGCAAATCACTCGGAGATGGTTGAGTGCGCCAGATAGCACAATTATGGGTTGAGCAAGGGTAGGGTGGGTCAGACAACCGAATTCTTGGTTTTTTTCTTATGTTAACGCTCTGACCCACCCGACAATTAAATTAACCAAATTCTCGGTTTTTTCATTACGTTAACGCTCTGACCCACCCGACAAATATATTATTACGTTAACTATCTAACCCACCCGACAATTAAACTAAACCGGTTGACCGTTAGAATCTAATAAACCCCGTTTGGGTCCGTGAATGGGATCTTCAATGATAATGGTTTGATCGCGACTCGCACCCAACGAAACGATCGCGATCGGCGCTTCCATAATCTCTGCGAGAAACTTCAAATAATCCAACGCCGCTTTCGGTAAATCATCTAAAGATCGACAGTCTTCAGTTGATTTTTTCCAACCCGGTAACGTCTCATAAATTGGCTTACATTTGCCAAATTTATGGGGATCGCTAGGAAGATTTTCGGAACGTTCCCCGTCAATATCGTAGGCGACGCAAACTTTAATTTCTTCCAATTCATCCAACACATCCAACTTGGTGATCGCCAAACAGTCCAACCCGTTAACCCGCACCGCATAGCGTCCGATCACCGCATCAAACCAACCGCAGCGCCGCTTCCGTCCCGTTGTCGTCCCAAACTCGGCACCGCGATCGCACAAAATCTCGCCCACGCCGTCCACCATCTCCGTCGGGAAAGGCCCCTCGCCCACGCGAGTGGTATAAGCTTTCGCCACCCCGATCACCCGGTCTATAACCGTCGGCCCCACACCTGCGCCCACACAAGCACCGCCGGCGATCGGGTTGGAAGACGTCACGTAGGGATAAGTTCCGTGATCGAGATCTAAAAGCGTTCCCTGCGCCCCCTCAAACAGCACATTTTCCCGGCGGCGAATGGCTTCGTACACCCGCAGAGACGAATCTACCACGTGAGGGCGCAAACGTTCGGCATATCCCAAATATTCTTCGATAACCGCTTCCGCATCAAGGGGCGGTAAGTTGTACAATTTTTCTAAGACGACATTTTTGCAGCTAATCGTCCATTCGAGTTGACTTCGCAATCCTTCGGGATTCATCAGATCGATCATCCGAATTCCCGAGCGATCCGATTTATCCGCGTAGGTGGGACCAATTCCCCGCCCTGTCGTTCCGATTTTCCGGGTTCCCCGTCGTTCTTCTGAAGCCTGGTCAAACAGCCGGTGATACGGCATTGTAACATGAGCCGTTTGAGAAATTTTCAGCTTGCTCGTAGAAACATTGAGGCTTTCCACTTGGTCGAGTTCTTGGATCAGTACCTTCGGGTCAATTACCGTCCCCCCGGCAATAATACATTCCGTGTCGGGATACAAAATCCCCGACGGAATCAAATGCAGTTTAAACGTTTGATCGTTGACAACAACGGTATGACCTGCATTCACACCGCCTTGGTAGCGAACCACAACGTCTGCTGACCGACTCAGCAGATCGGTAATTTTTCCTTTTCCTTCGTCACCCCATTGGGCGCCAACCACAATTACGTTAGCCAAGGGAATTCTACGCCAAGCTTCTAGTTTACACAAATCTTAATTATCATCACTAGATGTGATTTCTGTCAAATTAATTTTTGTAAAGGAAGAATCATTAAGATTTGTTAAAATTAGAACTATCACAAGAAATTCACGCGCAAACGATCCGTCATCCATCTTCTCGGTCTCTACAACTTGAGACTAGAACTTCAAGCTAATCGTTGTTCTTTGAATCAATAGAGTAAAATTTCCTATGACCTTACACGCAGAATTACATCGGCATCTGGGGGGTTCAGTAGTTCCCCGCATTCTCTGGCGGTACTTCCGACGCCACAATGACGACTTGGCTCAACGCTTTCCCCAATACGACGACTTTGAGGCGTTTTACACCAAACCCCGCAATACTCTTGATGAGTACCTAGAACTGCATACAATGGTGGAACACGTCCAAACCGCAGAAACATTACCCTATTTTATTTATCGGTTGATGCGGGGGGCTTACACCTTTGAAAATCTGGCTTATCTAGAATTACGTTATACTCCTTACCTGCGGACGCCCGAACACCTGAGTCAGTCGGAACGCATCGAGGCGATGGCCCGGGTCGTTGAAATTGTCGGGAAAGCCAGCCAGTTAAACGAGTATCCAATAGTGACCAGCCAAATTCTCTGTATGCACTCCCGGCTTCCCTACGAGGTGAATAAGGCGATCGTTGACTTGGCGGCACAAATGCCTCAATATGTTTGTGCGGTTGATGTAGCCGGGGGAGATGCTCACTACGGCGATCGCTTAGATGAGTTTGTCGGTTTATATAAGTATGCGCGATCGCGGGGTTTAAAAACAACGGGTCACGTTTACGAAACTGCCGACGGCTGTTATCCCGAACTATTGCCCTATTTAATGCGAATTGGTCACGGGATTCAAATTCCGTTAAAACATCCGGAATTATTGAGCGAATTAGCCAGCCAAAATCAATGTTTAGAAGTTTGTCCGACGACCTACATTAAGACGGGTACGTTGGACGATATGCGTCAGCTTAAAGTGGTGTTTGAACGGTGTTTTGAGGCGGGGGTTGATATTGCCATTTGTACCGATAACGCCGGACTGCATAATGTTCGTTTGCCCTTTGAGTATGAGAATTTGTTGACGCTGGATATTATTGATTTTCGTCAATTGCAAGCCTGTCAACGGGCGGCTTTTCGTCATGCTTTTGCTTGGCCCCATAGCGATCCCCCTGCGGAAATGTTAACGGAATTATTGAAACCCGAACCTTTACCGATAGGATAATAAATAGGCAATAGGCAATAGGGGTAAGGGGTAAGGGATAATTCTGTACGCGCAGCGAGCGCGAACGCGCTTACTCCTGACTCCTGACTCCCGACTCCCTGTTCCCTGATCCGTCGTTCCCTGTTCCCTGTTCCCTAATAACTGGTGACTGGTGACTGGTGAGGCAGTGCTGACTTGGCGGAATAGTCGCGAAGCAACTGCCGTTCGCGCAGCGTCTCCGAAGGAGATACCCGGAGGGTGACTGGTGACTGTAAAGCCTTTGCCATTCTAATAAGATTGCGCGACATTGTAGACAAGTTAAATCTTGCAGTAAATTGTTAATTCCCGAGGAAGTTAGGGGATAAGTTGCGCCTACTTTTTCGGGGATAATAACGGCATCGGGATTAATTTTTACTGCAAAACCGTACAGTTTTTGATTAGAAAAAGAACTGTTAATCGCCCAACCTTCCGGGTTTAAAGCTGTAGTTTCGATGATATTTTCCGAAACAATTCCTAACTCTCGCTTGAGGATATCTGGAACTGTATTTTCGGGAGTTTTATCGGAGGGAACCCGTCCACCAGCAAAATCTAGAGTGACCCGATCTAAACCGGGGCGATAGGTGGGAACCGGGAGTAAAAATTGGTCAGATTTTATCGTTAAAATGACAACAGAATCGGCTTTTTCAACTCGCCAATACTCCAGATTTTTTCCTTGTTCATCTTGGAAATGTTCGCCGATCAAAGTCAGCCAAGCCGAACGCATTTCAACAAAGCGATCTAACAATTTCCACTGAGATTTACTGGCATTCATTGAACAGAATTAACAGTGAACGGACTAATTAAGGGTTAAGGGTTTAAAGTCGTCATTGATCTCAATTTAGATCTTAATTGGATGAACTCTAACTCCAATTTTTCCAGAAAAAGAGAGAATAGAATCGTAATGCGATCGCCTTGAGTTTGGATAATTCAACGGTTGTTTGAACTGTCCCCGATCACCGACAGAAAATAGATGCTCCCTGATTGACTTTGAAAAGAATTAAGAAATTCGTTTTCGCATTAACAAACAATTGCGGTCATCGTCTGTGCGCGTGTAAGATAATTCATCCATGAGTTTGTGCATAAATAGAAGTCCGCGACTTCCCTCATGGGCGAGGGGATCGGTGTGTAAATGACGAACACACTGGAGAGTATGTTCTAAGTCAAAAGGTTGACCGAGATCCCAAATTCGCATTTCAATGTAATCGGAAAAAATCGTAACTTCGAGATTGATCGGTGTTGTTGGTGAAAGGGTGCGGTGAGCATGACGAACTACATTGGTAAAGCCTTCTGTTAGAGCAATTTTGCATTGATATAACAGATCCTCAGATAAATAGGTCGATGTCTGCTTTTCCAACCATTGTAGAATCTCATTCAGGGCATTCAGATCGGTCTGAACCTGAAACTGCGATCGCACCACAAGTGTGTTATCTCCCATGAATTTGATTACATTGCACCACTATTTTTCTGGAATAAGATCATTATAGTTTTAAAAATCAGTTGTAGGTCATACATCAAACTCCAGTTTTCTTGATATTTCAAATCCAGACGGATGATATCTTCAAAATCCTTGATTTGAGAACGACCATTAACTTGCCATTCTCCAGTCATTCCGGGTTTAACATCCAAACGTTGCCACTGGGGAACTTCGTATCGTTCCACCTCATCGGGAGTGGGAGGACGAGTACCGACCAAACTCATATCTCCCTTTAAAACATTCCAAAATTGGGGAAGTTCATCTAAACTGGTGCGCCGTAAAAACCGACCCACTTTGGTAATTCGGGGGTCATTTGTATTTTTAAAAATATGACCGGTGGCTTCGTTGGGAACTTCATGTTTGCGCTGTTCAGCATCAGCCGTCATTGACCGAAACTTCCACATCCGAAACTGTTTTCCCATCCAACCACAGCGAACCTGACCAAAGAAAATCGGCCCCGGACTGTCGCGTTTAATAGCGATAATAATCGGAACCGATAAAATGCCAGTAATCCCGAGTCCAACGATCGCACCGACAATATCAATCAAACGTTTCACCCAAGATCGAACCGATGGATGAGTGACCGGAAGTTGATTGTTATTAATCGGTTTATTAGCAGGTTTAACCTCGGAAGACGGAGTAGAATCAGGCTGTTGTTCAATGGTTAAAACCTGGTCGAGAGAGGTCAGTGAAAAAACCGCCATCACTTGCGAGCCAACATTTCTTAAAATCAGTTCGATTTCTTTGGCTTTAGCCGCTTTTAGATTGCTAATTAATGCACCAACTCCGCTACTATCAATAAATGTCGTTTGGCTAAAATCAAGGATGATTTTTTCCGGAGTCGGATTGGCATTGATGAGTTCTTGACAAGTGGTTTTAAAAGCAACCGCTTCCAAGACGCTCAAGCGACCCGGAAGATGAACCTCGGTAATATTGTCTTGGACGATGACTTCAAAATTCACCTGGGGGGTTTGGCTAACCATCTCAACGTTCCGCTAAATTATATTGCTACTATGCTCGGCTCTATCCTAATCTAAAACAGATGGTTTTGGAAAGATCGGCCGGAAAACAACCCCAATTGTATTCTATTGCTAGGTTTCTTCCTATCTTGAGATTTAATTCAACTCAAAAGCAGCACTTCTACTTATCAGTGAAGCGAAAATAAAAATTAACCTAAAAAACCCTGCCGATTCCGCCGTCCAACCGAAGAACAAGCCAATCGAGATGTCTTTTAAATCAAGATTAAATTTTGCCGATAGAAATAGGAGTAGTGACCCGAACCGGGCATAAATCGCATCGCTCTGCTTAATTTTACCCCAAAATTTCTCCTGTAGCTAGACGAGTTCCATTGGCAAAGTCCCAACCCGACTGATCGCGTTTTCCGGCCGGTTTAACTTCCCGCAATAACAGCAGTCCGTCTCCGGTTTGAACAACTGGCCCAAACCGTTTAACAATGTGGACAATTTCTCCGGGTTTTCCTGACAACTGGGACAATGTAGGTAACTGTTGTTCGAGTTCTTTTAACTCTAATGGCAGTTTTATTCCTAAGGGAATCGTCTGGCTAATTTTTAAAGCTTGTTGGCGAAATTCGGTCACACAATTGGGGAAAAACCCCCGCACTTGGTGATGAAGCGCGATCGCCGACTTTGACCAGTCTAACCGATAATCTTCCGGTTGAATCAAAGGGGCGTAGGTGGCTTGAGAATCATCTTGGGGTACGGGTTGAATTTCCCCCGCATTTAACTTGATCAGCGTTTCAACCAATAAATCGGCCGTTATACTCGATAACCGCCTTCCCAAATCAATGGCATTATCCAACAGTCCGATCTCAACAGACTGCTTGAGTAACATCGGCCCGGTATCCATTCCCGCATCCATCAACATGGTTGTAATACCGGTTTGGGTTTCGCCGTTGTAAAGACACCACTGAATCGGTGCCGCGCCGCGATACTGGGGTAAAATCGAGCCGTGACCGTTAATACAGCCCAAGCGTGGCATTTCCAAAATTTCCGGCGACAAAATCTGTCCGTAAGCCACCACCACAAACGCATCGGCTTCGGCTTCTTTGAGGCGAGAAAGGGTCTCTGGATGTTTTTTGACCCGTTTGGGTTGCCAAACCGGAACTTGATGCTTTACGGCTAATTCTTTCACGGGTGAAGGGCTTAACTTGCTCCCCCGCCCCCGCCGTTTATCCGGTTGAGTCACAACCGCCAACACTTCAAATTCTCGATGATCCAATAATTTTTCTAAACTCGGAACCGCAAATAAAGGCGTGCCAAAAAAGATGATTTTCATGGAAGTTGGGAATCGGTTTACAGTCACCAGTCACCAGTCACCAGTCACCAGTCACCAGTCACCAGTCAGAACAGTTTTCAGTTATCAGTTCCATCTCCCGACACCGGGGCGGGTTTATGTCAGTTATTTCTGGGAAAACATAGATTTTGCAGAACCCGCCCCTACATGACACTTGATGACTGTTCCCTGTTCCCTGTTCCCTGTTCCCTGTCCCCTGTAAAACTGGTGACTGGTGACTGGTGACTGGTGACTGTTTAAGGTGCGATCGCGACTTCGATCCGTCGGTTAAGCTGTTTATGGGTGGGGGAATCATTGGCGACGGTGGGTTGACCTTCTCCATAACCAATTGCTACCCAATGATACTCCGAACCGATCGCCGTTGATAGATAAGCAACAATCGCTTCAGCTTGTTGTAAAGACAAACTGAGATTTTGTTGAGCGTTTCCGGTATCATCGGTATGAGCGGCGACGCGAACAGAAGCGCCTTTGTAGTTTTCCAAATCGGCGATTAAAGTATCTAAAATCACACTCGCGCCCGGACGCAAACGGTTAGTATTGGTTTCAAATAAAACATCGCTCGGAAGCGTGACCACCAAGCCTTGAGAAGCGCGAAAACCGGTTGTTGGTTTTGTCGGAGTTAAGGTTGGGGTGGGAGCGGGAGTAGAAGAATTATTAGTCGTTACGTCTTCGGTTGAGAGTTGTCGCTCCATAATTTGTAGACGTTTTTCGAGGGTTTCGCTGGGGCGACTGATTCCCAATCGAGTTTCTAAAGCGGCGGTCCGTCCGATCAGAGTATTAAGCTGTTGTTGGAGTTCTTGAAGTTGGGTTTGCAGTTGTTGACGTTCTGCTGAAGTCAGTTGAACTTGAGGGCTAACCGGAGAAGGAGAAGTTTCCGAAGCGGGGGAGACAGAAGAAGTCCCCAACTGATAACTGTTCGTTTCGGCTTCTGGAGAGAACAATTTTTCAACTAAGGGTGCTTCTGTGCGGCTACTGGGGTAAACTTGAGCGATCGCCATGCCGATCACCCAGGCGATCGCGCTGCCGACTCCCAGTAATAATAACCGAAACAGAATCGACAGCACCATCACAGAAACGGATGGGCGGGGCTTGGGGGGGCGAATAGTTTTAGGTTGGGGAGATTTAGTCATCGGTCTATTTTTGGGGGTAGAAGCAGGATCAAGACTAACCCAACTCATCCAACCGCGATCCGGTTTGGGGTAGATTGAGGCTCGTCGGTCAACCCAACAAATTTAATCAATATTTTCGGTTAGATTAACTTTCGATCCGGCTAATTGAGCAACAGGCGGGTTAAAAAATCCCCTTAGGAGTCGCCCGAGTCTTCACCGGTCGTCTTACTCCAGGGGGTAATATCTAAAATCCCATCCGGATTAAAAATCACCTGATAATCGGCCAGAGGTTCATCCGGGGTGCGACTTCCTGCGGGTTTGTACAAAAGGTCAGCCAGAGGAATTTGATCTTCTTGAGACTCGGTAATCTCATTAACGGCTTTATAACCCACAATCGCCCCATCGGAGGCGACGCTGACCCGATAAGTTAACGGTTCGGTAAACGTGGGTTCAGTCTGCCATTCTCGGTTAATTTCCTCATACAATAAAGCTTGCAGGCGTTCAATTTCCACCGGATCGTTAATCGACTCCCCAGATAAGTTGGGTTCTAAAGACTCTTCCGGGCTTTCGCTCCCCACAGGCGGATCGCCCGAACCGGTGGCGGGGGGAGTTTCGAGAGATTCAATTTCGCTTTGAGTTTGGGGAACCGGTTCGGAGGGGCGACGAACCTCAGGAACCGGAACAAAGAATAAAGCCAGCGCCGCGACTGCTACACTGGAGAAACCGATCGCCGCAGGTAAAGCCTTTTGAGCGACCGGTTTTTCAGCTTTGAGGGTTCGTTTGGAGACGGGACGCAACTGTAAGGATAACTCGGGTAAAGTCTGAGAATCGGCAAAAAATTGATCCACCGCTTCGACCAAATCAAACAGTTGTACCGTGTTTAAATCAATTTGTTGGATAGAGGGGTTGGGTTGAGAAGGCTGTGAAACGGCTCCATTTTTGGGGTCATTCACCAACAAACGATGCTTATTTTCATCGAGTCGTTGCATCTGAACAATTTCCGGCTGACCGTTGACCGACTCGGGAGAGGGAACGCCGCTGAGAAAGCCTTGAGCGTATTGGTTGACTTGTTTGACCAAACTCTCAAAAAAATCTCGTCCGCCTGTCAGGGGTTGAGGATGACCGACAAAATGACATTCGGCATTCATCAACATCGACATCTGGGGGCGTTTGTCGTTGGGGTTGCTTTTACTATCGCTTAAACCCTGCAAAATCAGCTTACAGTTGGGCAAACTGTACTGGCGTTCTATGGTCATTCTACTTCTCCGTCAAACAAACTAATCCAAAATCTCTGCATTCCGGCGGTGCCTGTACAAAACAGCAATTTTCTCAACAAGTCCATTGCCAAAGCGTCTAACTTCTCATTAGAACTGTAGGCCATTACCCCGGCTCGGCGGGGGTTCATCCGACTGCGGAAGTGGGCGCGGAAACGTTCGAGATAACTTGATAATTGTAAATGCTGTTCGAGGGGCATTTGTTTCTTTTGCATTTGTTCGTAGTCCATCAGCAGTTGACGAATACGAACCGTTAATCGCCGCCCCAAACTACAAATAATCACAACTAAGGCTTTGGCTTCGGTCAACGTTAAAGGGCGTCGCTGGCTGTTGCGGCGTAGGGGGTTCGTGCTGCGAAGTTGCCATAACACCACCCGATTTTTAATAATATCTTGGAGATCCAGTTGGGACACCAACGCCAACATATGTTCGGAACCGCCCAGATACAAGGCTTCAATCGCCAATAGCATCAGGTCAATTTGTAAACGGGTACGGCGAGGACATCCGCGATCGGAAATCGGAAAATCGGGTAAACTGTCCAAAATGATCGGGTTTGATTGGGTGCTGGTCGTTTCTACTTGCATTTAAACTTACGGTTAACGGAATTCACGACGGACGGGCAATATTGACAAGAATATAACTTTCAAGAATTTGTATCTGTTTACGGATACCCGCAATTTCTAGAGTTCATACCTTCAGACCGATTTTATAGTGATTCACTTCAGGGTCAGATTCTCCCATCTGCTCAACTGGGCATAATTAGCGAGACAATGGCGCCAACCCTGTAACCTTCTAGTGTAGGATTTTTGAGGCATCAAATCGCTTGCTCGTTGATTAGCTTACAAAAATCGAGCCGCAAAGCCCATAGTTTGAAGCTGTGGGAGTATCAACCCTAACACCTATCCTAACGATTTATGGATCTCAAGTCTTTGATTCGTGATATTCCAGATTTTCCTCAGCCCGGTATTGTCTTCCGGGATATTACAACTTTACTGTCCCATCCGGAAGGGTTGCGTTATACTGTTGACCAACTCACCGAAAAATGCGCCGCTCTCGCTCCCGATTATATTGTTGGAATGGAGTCTCGCGGTTTTTTATTCGGTGTTCCTCTGGCCTATCAGTTGGGGATTGGGTTTGTCCCGGTTCGCAAGCCGAAAAAACTCCCCGGTCCGGTCTTTGCGGTTGAATATCAGTTGGAGTATGGTAGCGATCGCCTGGAAATGCACCAAGACGCCATGTCATCTGGAAGTCGGGTGTTAATTATTGATGATTTGATTGCCACCGGGGGAACCGCCCAAGCAACCGTTCAACTGGTAGAAAAAGCGGGCTGTGAAGTGGTGGGTTTTGCTTTTGTGATCGAATTAGTGGGTTTGGCCGGACGAAAACATTTACCTGATGTGCCGATTGTGACTTTATTACAATACGAATAGTCACCCCTTGAAGATTTTTCGGATTAGCGTTGCGTGCAACGTTTTTCCGAGCCACTTTGAAATTGAGAATTGCAATGACCAGCGAAACTTTTACTCAAGTTAGAAAACGTTTGGGGAATTCTATTGTTTCGGCTTTGAACAATGAAACGTTGGCTTATATTGCCAAGCGACTTTTACAAGCGGCAATTACGTTGTTGTTAGCTTCGGCTCTTTGTTTTACCATTACTCAGCTTGCGCCGGGGAATTATTTAGATAAATATCAAGAGATGCCCCAAATTTCCCCGGAAACTATCGCCCAACTTCGAGAAGAATTTGGGTTGGATAAACCTGTTATTCAACAATATTGGATTTGGTTAAAACAAATCGTTACCGAAGGTGATTTTGGCTTTAGTTTTGAAAATCGCAGACCTGTAGCCGAGTTGCTGTGGGAGCGAGTTCCCCCAACTTTATTGCTGGCTTTTTCTTCTTTAATTGTTACTTGGGCGATTGCGATTCCGATGGGAATTATTGCCGCAGTCAATCAAAATAAACTTCTGGACCGGGTTTTACAAGTGTTTAGCTATACGGGTCAGGGATTCCCCGCTTTTATTACGGCGCTATTATTGCTTTATGTGGCTCAAAAAACCTCTCCTTTATTTCCCGTCGGGGGAATGACAAGTATTGAGTTTCCCGATCTGTCTTTGGGCGGAAAAATAGCCGATTTAGCCTGGCATATGATCTTACCTACACTTGCTTTAAGTTTAACCAGTTTTGCGGGTTTACAGCGGTTAATGCGGGGACAGTTGCTTGATGTTTTGCGTCAAGATTATATTCAAACCGCACGGGCGAAAGGACTCCCCGAAAATCGGGTGATTTATGTTCACGCTTTAAGAAATGCGGTTAATCCTTTAATTACTTTACTTGGTTTTGAATTTGCGGGTTTATTGGGGGGCGCTTTTATTACTGAAAATTTCTTTAATTGGCCCGGACTCGGCAAACTGGTTTTACAAGCGGTTCGACAGGAAGATTTGTATTTAGTTATGGCGAGTTTGATGTTGGGTGCTGTTATGTTAATTGTTGGGAATCTTTTGGCGGATTTACTTCTAAAAGTTGTCGATCCTCGAATCAAACTCGAAAATCTCAAATAGGAATTTTATCCTAAAAATAGATTGGTTTGGGTGTATTTATACCCTTTTACAAATGGAATAACTGAATTGAAATGTACTCTCAAATTTACTATCTTGTCCGTTCAAAAGTCGATGGTCAATATGTTACCGCCCGACCCAATCCTGATTCGGTTCAAAGCTTTTTATTGCTATTTCCCGAACATTATGAAGCGTTAAGTTATCTCAATAAACACGCCGGTGATGTAGCCGACCGTTTTAGTGTAGAATCAATACCAGGTTCTCAATTAAAAGGGATTTTAAAGCGTTGGGGATTTACGGGAATTGCAATGGTTCAAGATTCAACCGGACCAAGAGTTGAATTTATGGAAGTTAGTTAATTCGGCTGCGCTTTAGCCTAACAACAATCATCCCAGTTGTTGGGCTTCAGCCCTTCTTTATCAACTTTCAATCACCTCTAAAATCGATTTGGGCTGTAACTTATTTTTGAACCAAACAATACGAGCGGGAATATTATTCAGCTTAACTCCCGCTTTTTCTAGGTTTAAACGTTCGGAAATCGCCAAGATTAAATTATCGCAGTCGGAATGACGAACTTGATAGAATTTCTTTTGTAAATATTCCGGGCGCCAATAGCCCACAATTTCTAATAAAAATACACGTCCGTCGGGATGAACCAAACGAAAATCGGGAATCATTACACTTCCCGGAAGCGGAATTAAATCGACTTCTCGTTCAAGTTTCCAGTCCGTTTTTAGGGAGTTCCAACGACTCGCAAAAGACTGTTCTAACATACTATCATAGGGTTTTCCCGGTGGATAATGACTGACTAAACTACAATCAGAATTGAGACTAAAATAGCCTGTCCGCACGACTCCACTATAAGGATCGCGTTGTTGTAAGGTTGCTTTCAGACTCCAACGGGTTACATGAAGTAAGGCGGGAATCATTTTAGCTAATGCTAAACCGTAACGGGTACTGGGTTTAAATAAACTGGTTGGTCCGTCTAACGTGAGGGTAAAACCTTGTTCGGCGTCTCCTTCAATATAACTCATTAATTGAAAGAATTTCAAATAGCGAAATAAGAGTTTATATTCGCCCGGATCGTTGCGGTGGGCGTTAATTTTAATCTCGCTGGCTCGATAAAAAATACCCTGAACTTGAGATAAATTAAACCGATGTAATAAAGCTTCTGGGGTGGCTTCTTCAAATTGAGTTAGGATTCTATTTTCTTGTAAATCTGCATATAAACCCTTTTGAATTTCATCTAAAACAACTTCTCTTTTGAGTTTTTGCGATAAATTTAAAGCCAATTGTTCTAAAGTGTTTTCGGTATTTTCTGGACTGGGTAGGCTGTTAGCGGCTAAGGTAAAAACCTGTTCTCTTAATTCAATGGGTTCGAGAGGGCTGATAATTTCAAAAGTACAAAAACTGCTTTTTAACAAATGAGCAAGTCCCCGTTTGAGGCGATAATTTGGACTGTCTCCTTCAAATTCACTCAGGCGTTGGTTGAGTTCTCCCTGAGTAGAATTTACAGAGTCTTTGAAGCAGGAAATCACCTGATTTGCAATGTCTAAATTTTGAGCATCAATTTTCAAACGCAGGGGAACAATGCTTTCTCCTTGTTGGCGATGACTTAATAAATCACTCGGTAACATTTGCTGATAGTTTAGATTCTAGAAAA
Source organism: Capilliphycus salinus ALCB114379 (assembly GCF_047276495.1). Taxonomy (NCBI): domain Bacteria; kingdom Bacillati; phylum Cyanobacteriota; class Cyanophyceae; order Oscillatoriales; family Sirenicapillariaceae; genus Capilliphycus; species Capilliphycus salinus. The sequence goes on from NZ_CP178543.1 coordinate 121,751, forward strand.
TAGATTTAACTCAATTTTATCATCATCGAGTTAAGATTTACAGCAAACAATTCATTCTAAAAAGTCTGTAGAATATTTTAATCTAATATTTTAATCTCACCGAATCGGTAGGTTTGATGACTGCTTTACAAAAAACCTCCCCATGTAAAGTTTTGATAAAGAACGTTAGATTTGACTTTGATTTTAATCTATTATTAACTCAAACCCTGTATCTTAAAGTTATTTCATAAAAAACAATTGACTAAAATCTTGAAATATACTCTAATGTTAGTTTATAGTGTAATTCTGTAAAAATAAAACTAAAACCCTGACACTATTAGAGAGTCTTATGATTGATTTTACAGTCGTAATCTGTACTTATAATGGAGAAAATCGTTTACCCCAAGTTCTCGATCTCCTCCTCATTCAAGACCAAACTGAAAACCTGGCTTGGGAAATTTTAGTTGTTGACAACAATAGTACAGACAAAACTAAAGAAGTCGTCGAACAGTATCAGTCTAAATCTCCCCAAACTTATCCTAAAATTCGATATTGTTTTGAAAAAAAACAGGGGATAGCATTTGCTCGGCGTTTGGCGATTAACGAAGCACAAAGTCCTTTAATTGGCTTTCTAGATGATGATAACTTACCCGAAAAAGATTGGGTGTATTCGGCTTATTCCTTTGCACAATTGCATCCTCAAGCCGGCGCCTTCGGAAGTCAACTCAAGGCGTTATATGAAGTCAATCCCCCGGAAAATTTCCATCGAATCGCGTGCTTTTTAGCCGTCGTTAATCGGGGTGAAAAAGCATTCCGCTATGACTTATTAGAACGTTGGTTGTTTCCTCCGGGTGCGGGTTTAGTGATTCGGAAACAAGCTTGGTTAGACTGCGTACCCGAACAACCTTTTTTTACAGGAGTTGCAGCACAGTCTTTACAAAACAAAGGCGAAGATATTGAAATTCTATCTTATTTAAGAAAAAAAGGTTGGGAAATTTGGCACAATCCCCAAATGAAAGTTAATCATCTGATTCCGTCTAGTCGCTTAGAAAAACCCTATCTTTTGAAACTGCTTCGCGGAATTGGTTTGAGTCGGTATTACACGCGGATGCTGCAAATTTCCGCCTGGAAAAAACCGATTTTTACCGTTCTTTTTGTTGTGAATGATCTGCGAAAGTTAATTTTTCATTACGTCAAAAATCATAAAGTTCTCAATACCGATGTCGTGACTCGTTGTGAACTCGAACTTTATTGGAGTAGCTTGATTAGTCCTTTTTATTCTTTTTTTAAAACTTAGAAAACACTTAAAAACACTCAACCCATGATTCAGCCTCACATCTACTTTTACATCCCTCAAGACTTGTTTCCCCTGGAAAAACCTAAAAATTTCAATGAAAATTGGCGGGGGTTTGGTCTGGGAATTTATGCTTGGACATTGCAAACTTATCTGCGTTTAAAAGCGGATGGTTTTCCCTGTGAATTAGTCAATTATTTACCCCAGTCTGGAATTGTTTTAACTCATCGCAACTGTCTTTCTATTCAGAAATCGATTAAACCCGGACAAAATTTATTACTCATTTGTATCAAAGCCGAATCGGATTTTTATCCTTACGCTCAACTTCATGTGGTTCAAAATCCCGAAGAAACAGCGACTTTCAATCCAACATATTATATTCCGCACTGGACGCAACCGGGATTAATTCCTCGGGATTATCAACGGGGAGAACGGTTTGAAAATATCGTTTTTTTTGGTCATCTTAATAACCTCGCTCCCGAACTTTTAAGCGATGAATGGAAAAATACTCTGTCTCAACTTGGCTTAAATTGGTGTCCTATTATTAATAACAATCACTGGACAGATTATCAATCCATTGATCCTCGTTGGAATGATTACAGTCAAGCCGATGCGGTGGTTGCTATCCGCAGTTTTGGAAAAGAAAATAAATATATTAATAAGCCAGCAACGAAACTTTTTAACGCTTGGTTGGCGGGTGTACCTGCTGTTTTAGGTTATGAGTCTGCTTATCGTGCCGAGGGAATACCAAACTTTAATTATTTAGAAGTTACTTCTTTAAATGAGTTACTTTTCGCTCTAAGACAGTTAAAATCTAATCGAACAATCCGACAATATTTAATTCGGAATAGTCAATCAAAACTCAATCAAATTCACTGGGATAAAATTATTAAAAAATGGCGTTATTTTCTCGAACAAATTGCAACTGTGGCGTTTGATGAATGGTGTTCTAAACCCCGTCGAGTTCAAAATATGATTCTTGAAAGTCGCTATTTGTCTTGGATGATTAATCGAGGAAAGTCTAAAATTCTATCTTCTACATTCAAAAAAATAAGCCAATGAAACTCTTTTATTATCAACGTCGGGATGGGTTTAGTAATTTTGGAGATCAACTGAATAATTGGTTGTGGCCCCAACTGTTACCCGGATTTTTTGATGAAGACGAAACAACGGCTTTTATTGGCATTGGAACCCTGTTAAATCAAGTTTTACCCCAACGAGTTCCCCAAGCTAAACGTTTAATTATTTTTAGTACGGGAGCCGGCTATGAACAGCCTTTAAAAACGATAGATAAGAGTTGGAAAATTTACTGTGTTCGGGGAAAATTATCGGCTAAAAAGTTGGGTTTATCTCCGGATTTAGCCATTACTGACGGCGCAATTTTAACGAGGCGTTTATATCAACCTTTACCCGAAAAACGTTATCATTTTACCTATATGCCACATATTCACCACGCAACTTTTGCGGGAGAAATCTGGAAAAATATCTGTGAAAATATCGGATTTTGTTATCTCGACCCCCGCTCCTCTGTTGAGGAGGTTTTATCTACCATTAACCAAACCGAAGTTTTACTCGCCGAAGCCATGCACGGCGCAATTATTGCCGATATTTTTCGGGTTCCTTGGATTCCAATTATCACCAGTCCGAGAATTTTACCGTTTAAATGGAAAGATTGGTGTTCTTCTATTGGCGTTCAATATTACCCCTATTCTCTTTCGCCTTTTGTTGAATCTTATCCCAAATATGCCAGAGGAATTAATTCTTCTGTGAAGGCTTTTAACCACTGGAAAAATAGCTTGTGGCAATTTCCAAATTTTACTCAATTTTGGCAAGAACAACAACAACTTTATCAAATCCAACTGCTAAAAATTGCTGAAACTGGACGACAACAACTCAGTTTAGATTCCCAACTGGAACGCTTGACAGTTCAACTGGAAGAAAAGCTGGATTTGTTGAAAACAGATTGGGGTTCTAATTCTTGAGGGTTTAACTGTTGAATACCAGAGAGTTTATTTTCAACCCATTTGAGGTTAAAAACGTGGCGATAGATAAGATTTTTAACTTTTAATAATCCCCGATGTTCGACAACCAATCCACTTAATAACAGTTCTGTTTTGTCTTCAGTTTTATCGGCTTTCACATCAAAACCTTGTAAGATTTGCTGATAAATTCTGAGGAGTTTTTGAGTTTTTCGCCCGTCGTTGTATATGATGCGGTTTTCAATCGTCCGTAAATGTTCGGGTTCATCTTGAAATTCCCAATCTTTCAAAATAAAATAATGCACTATTTTTGTAATCCATAATTCTTCTTGTCCCTCGGGAATGATAAGCTGTTGATGGGGAGAGTATTGAATAATTTGCCAAACAATTTTACACAGCTTTTGGGTTAAAAAGGGTTGTCCATTGGTCCACAACAGTATTTGTTTTAAAATCCGGTGAGGTTGAAAGACTTTTCCTTCAAACGGTTGAATTAGGGGTTGAATTTCTGTCGGTTTAAACCCTGAAAGTCTGATTTCAGTCGCCCCAAAAAAAGGACTTTTAAGGCGATTTTTGACTAAATCTGAGGGCGTTGTTACCCCGAAGACAGCAAAAGCAAGGCGATTGTATTCAATAGCCGCCCGTCGCTCCGAGTAAAATTGAATTAAACTAAAAAAATCATCGACAGAAAAAGGTAAATTCAAAAGACTATCAACCTCATCGATTAAAAAAATTAGTTTATTGTCTGGAATATAAACGGTTAAAATTTCTCTAAGCAACTGATGAAGTCGCCCCACCGGTTTGAGGATTTGGTGATTTTTCCACCAGGTATTAAACTGGATTTTTTCCAGCAGATCTAGCTGCAAACAGATTTTATACAATAGCCTTTTATACCAGCATTCATGGGTAATATTGGGGTCGCTCAAACTGCTCATATCCAGAGAAATACAGCAGCATCCATCCGCTTCTAAATGACATTTTATTCTAACTAATAAAGAAGATTTTCCCATTTGACGAGCTTCAAAAACCGAACAAAATTCGCCCGATTTCAAAGCTGCATAAAGCTGAGAATCTGCGGAGCGGATCACATAACTGGGATCGTTAAATTTAAGACTACCACCAACTTGATACTGAGAGAGAAACATTAGCACCCACCAAGGATCTAAAAACGTTAACTAACGATATTAGCTTGAAACTGACTAACCGTTACTCGATTTCGTCCTTTTCTTTTAGATTGATAGAGTGCGCGTTCAGTGGCTTGTATAATCGATGTATAATTCTCATCTGCATGGGGAATTGTATTAGAAACTCCTAAACTAACCGTGACAAACTCATCGGGAAAACCCCCGAACTTTTGACTTTTAATTTCAATAGCTAAAGACCTAACTTTCTCGCGGATTCTTTCAGCAACACAGACCGATCCCGACAGGTCGGTTCGGGGGAGTAAAATCAAAAATTCTTCTCCGCCATAACGGGCGACTAAATCATCTGGACGGTTAACACATTCTCGAATTGCTCTGGCAATTTGTCGCAAACAATCATCCCCCGCCGAGTAGCCATAAATTGTATTGTAGATTTTGAAATAATCTATATCACAAATAATTAAGGAGAGATTTGTTTGGTTGCGAGATGCGCGTTGCCATTCCATTTGTAGATAGCTATTAAAGTAACGTTGATTGGCGAGTTGAGTCAACTCATCTAAATTACAAAGCTGTTGTAACTCTAGATTTTCCTTTCTTAACTGATCGGAATCTGCCGGATCTTCTATTTCACTTGTATCAGTATATGGAACCAATGTAGAGAGGGGGATCTCCCCAGAGGTGGGTAAAAGTTGTTTGGTGAAATACAGACGGTACAATGCACAACAAAACTGCATTCTATCGCCTTCTAGCTCAATCAATCCTAAACTTTTTAATCGGTGTGCCATGATCGGTTCTATACTCACCCCGAGATCGGATTGAACCATCTTTTGAACGGTGGCTTTTAATTGGGGTTCCGCTTGAATTATGGCGAGCAAATGGCGCAGATAATCGTTATAAATTCCCGCTTCTGTTGCTGCTGTTTCTAACATTTCTTCAAAGCGATCTTGCGGACTTAGCTGTAGTTCCGATTCTGAATTTGAGTCAGCCGATTGTCCAATAGATCGGTAATGGAGAGGATATTCAGGGAAAGTTAAATGATAAAATGCTAGCTGAATTAAATAAGGATGTCCTCCCACCATATTCATCAGTTGCTCAATTTTATCGCTTCCCATCCAGGTTAATCGGTATTGGCGGGCGAGTTGTTGAACTTGCTGAGAATTAAGCGGGGGTAAAGTGAGCGGTAAACCCACATTAAACGGGGACTGATGCAGCTTGAGAGACTGATAAATTTCCGTCGAGTAGGTGACAACTAAACGGAGTTTTTGCCAAAGATTAACCTGGCGAGCTTGTTCGTGCCAAAATCTCAACAACGGCAAAAAATCTCCGGCGATTTCGGGAAATTCAAACAGGCGGTCGAGTTCCGTTAACACCAAAACAATTGGGGGCTGAATTTGATTGAATAGATAACCCTGAAAATAACTGGTACAACTGACTTTGCTCCCCAATTCTTCATCCCAATACTGTTCGATCCTCGACTCCAAATTTAATTCTCGGGTCACATTAATACTGAACCAACGTAAGAACGTATTCAGATCGCTAAAAATCCGGCGATCCGCCTGTTGAAAATCGATAATTACCGTCTGATAATTGTCCGTTTCAGCCCGAGCCAGCAAATAAAAAATTAGAGAACTTTTTCCCATTTTTTGGGGCGCTCTAATCCGGATAAAACTACCCGGTTGAGTCATTTCTGTGTAGGCGAGTTCCTCAATGGGAGGTCGGGGAATATAAAAATTAGAGTTGTACAATAAAGGACGATTGGGAAATTCGACAACCGTTTTCACTAAAGATTCTGATTGCTTGTGAATCAACTGCTGTTGAGCAAGGGTCAAAGAACGGGACTCCAAAATTTGTCGAAAACTGGCTTTGCTGATTGATTCTCCCCAAGTTTCACTGAGCAATAACCATAACTCAGCGGCGACTTTACGAACTCGTTCGGCACCATAAAAGGCTTCCTTGGCAATTACTGTATAAGTTTTTCCCTCCCATGAGAGACGGAGAATGAGTTCTTGGAGAGAGGTTAAAGATTCTGACCGGGTAGCATTAAGCACCTGTATCACTTCATCAATTGTCATTGAGAAGGCACACGAAGAAATTTTACGATGGTTTAAGGTTTTGAGTATTCAAGGATCTGATACTCGATATTTCATGTTATCTGAAATCGGATAGCGGTTGTTTGTCTCAGTCTAGATCTTTTCTGGGCTTTGCGTAGCGTCTCCGAACGGGAATCACCGCTATGTAAGACTTTGAGCAACGTGGGATCGACTCCTATGATTCAATAGACAACAGTGAACAGCTTTAATCTTCTCATACCTGGCTCATAAATCTTGTAGCTGTTTCTCCCGAAATCTGAGACTGGGGCGATGAGAATGGCTACAAAACTGGCTTGACAATATTTTTTTTTTGTGATAGTCTCGCGATTATTTTCGGGGACTTAAAATAGAGTATAGTTCTTAGAAATGCTCACAAGAACAGACTTAGAAAAATTCGTTACAACTGTTTCCAAATTTCAATTAATCCCGTTACCCAATTTGGAATTAATACCCAAGTTCCTCAAAAATCTACCCCAAAAATTCGCAGGGGACTGAGATAGAGCTACAATTTAAACGGGAAAGAATAACGCTGATAAATTTCTCAAACCCATTAAGACACCGTTTGAGAAGCAGTTATCTCTAGAGTTGATGACTTCTTTAACAAAGTCTGGGTGCAGTTGTCAACTCCCGAACCCCAACCCTCAAAAAAACCTCAACCAACAGGAAAACAACATCAGGAGTGCCGATCCCCCTTGTCTTCCCCACCCGATCGTCGGTCGTTCAAATCCTATGTGGAAACTTCTAATACCCTACCTGTTTATTCCAAGTCTGAGTGATCTGAGCAGCCTTTACAACTCAAAGCCTTTTTCCCCAATCTTCTTACACGCGGGGGGCGACATTTTACTGGCTCTAACTTATTACCTGATCTTAGCCCTACTCATCTACTGGGTTCAGCAACGACCAGATTTTCCCGAGCGCCGCGCCTACATCTGGCTCGGTGTTTTTCTGTTGGCGAGCGGAACCACCAAACTCCTAGACCTGTGGACCTTCCAATTTGGCGATCGCCCTGCTCTCGAACCGATCCGCTTTTTGCTGATCTCCGCCTCCGTCTACAGCGCCTTCATTTTACTCCCCAGACTCCCAAAAGTTCTAGCATTACCCACATTAGAGCAATTTGCCACCATTAACGCCACCCTACAAGTCGAAATTCAGCAGCGCTATCTCGCCGAAGATCTCCTCAAAAAATTAGTCGCCGGAACAGCAGGCGTTACCGGAACCCAATTCTTTTCGACTTTAGTCGAACACCTAGCCACCATTCTCGCCGTCCCCAACGTTTTAATCACCCAAATCAACCCAAAAAACCCCTCTCAACTCAAAATCCTCGCTTTTTGGTCCGACGGACAACTCCACGCGATCGCCAATATACATCGAAAAGGAATGCCCTGCGAAACCGTCATCCAGACCGCCTGTCTGCAATTTTACCCCGATCGCCTGCAAGACCAATTTCCCCAAGTCCCCCTGCTAAAAACCCTAAACTCCGTCTCCTATTTGGGCGTTCCCCTCCTAGACGGAAACCAACAGGCCATCGGCACCCTGTCCATCCTCAGCGATCGCCCCCTCAGCAACGAAGCCAGCACCCAAGCAATTTTAACCCTATTCGCCGCCCGAGTCGTCGCCGAAATCCAACGTCTAGAAGCCGAAATCGCCCGAAATCAAGCCTACAACCAACTCGAAATGCGGGTTGAACAAGCCACAGCCGGACTGCGATCGCGAACCGCCGAACTCGAAACCGTCAACACCAACCTCGAACGAGAAATTCAAGATCGAGTCGCCGCCGAATTTAGCATCCTCACCAGCGGCATTCGCCTTCGCAAACAACAAGTCGGACTGCTCGAACTGGCCCAAAGTCCCCACATTTTCGAGGGAAACCTCACCCCCGCGATGAGAGAAATTACTCAAATCGCCGCCCGTACCCTCAATGTTAGCCGTTCCGGGATCTGGTTTTACAACCGAGATCAATCCGAACTTCACTGTGCCTATTTGTACCCCAACTCCACCTATTCCCCCAAAAAACCAGAACTGACCCTTTCGCGCGCCCAATGTCCGAGCTATTTTGACGCCATCAACGCCCAACGAGTCATCGGAGTTGCCAACGCCGACAGCCACGAAGACACCCAACCCCTGAGCGCCATCTATCTCCAGCCTCACGGTATGATCGCCTTACTGACCGTTCCCATTCGCTTCCAAGGCCAAATTGTCGGCATCATCAGCCTCGAAGATCGCCACAGTCGAGACTGGGCGGTAGAAGAACAAAACTTTACCAGCTACCTGGCTCAAATGACCTCTCTCGCCTTGGAAAGCCAAGAGCGCAAACAAGCCGAAGCCGCCCTGCGTTCCAGCCAACGGTGGGTGCAGCAAATTGCCGACGCCTGTCCCGGAATTTTATATCTCTACGATCTCTCCCAAAACCGCAACCTCTACGTTAACCGCACCGTTGGCGATCTTCTCGGGTACGACACCGCCGAAATTCAAGGGATGGAGCGGAATTTCTTTCAAGCTTTGATGCACCCGGAAGACTTGGCCGGATTATCCGATTATTACGCTCAAATGGCGATCGGTTGCGAAGGAGATGTGTTTGAAATTGAGTATCGCATGAAACACCGGGACGGCCATTGGTTGTGGTTGGTGAGTCGGGATACGGTGTTTACTCGCAGCGAGTCGGGACAACCCCAACAAATTCTCGGCACCGCCAACGATATTACCGAAATTAAACAAGCCGAAGCTCAACTGCGGAACTCGAAACAACTGTTGCAATTAGTGATTGATAATATCCCCCAGTTAATTTTCTGGAAAGATTGCAATTCAATTTATCTCGGATGTAACCGCAATTTTGCCCAATTGGTTGGACTCCATACCCCCGAAGAAATTGTCGGGAAAACTGATTATGATTTACCCTGGGCGAAAAAATCTCTCATCTCTCGTCGGGCGCTTGAAAATGATTTATTAGAATATCATTTAATTGAAGCCCAGTTGAACCTGGAAGGAAACCCCATCTGGCTCGATACTCATAAAATACCTCTCCACGATGTTGAGGGGAATTTTATTGGGATTCTCAGCACCTACGAAGATATTACCGAACGCAAACAAGCCGAAGAAAAACTTCGCGCCAGTCAAACCAGTCTCGCCACCGCCCAACGAGTCGCCCATGTGGGAAATTGGGAACTCGATTTTCCCTCTCAAAAGATTTCTTGGTCTGAAGAATTATTTCGGATTTTTGGTCGCGATCCCGCTCAAGGAGAACCCCGTTATCGGGAATTAATCAAATTGATTCATCCTCAAGATCGATCGCTTTGGCAACATCATGTTAGACATTTTTTAAAGTTCGGACAATTCACAGAATTTGACTGTCGAATTCTTCGACCCGATGGTTCGTTCCGTCATATTGAAGCGCGAGGACAGGGAATTTTAAATCATCAAAATCAACTGATTCGTGCGGTGGGTACGACGCTTGATATTACCGAACGAAAGCGTTCTGAGCAAGCTTTGCGAAACATGGCAGAACGAGAACGGGCTTTTTCTAAAGTCTTGCGTCGGATGCGCCAGTCTCTCGATTTACAGACTATTTTTAATAGTACCACTGCCGAACTTCAAGAAGCGCTCAATAGCGATCGGGTTGTTATTTATCAATTTTCCCCGGACTGGAGTGGAAAATTTGTGGCGGAGTCGGTTGGGGAACAATGGCGACCTTTATTGAATTCTACCGCTCCCAGTTCGACGGTTGAAAATACTGTTAATGACGATCAATGTACGGTTCAAGATTTGGTCAGCATTCAAGATACTTATCTCAAGGATACTCAAGGCGGCTTATATCGACAGGGTGTTACTTATCTGTGTGTTAATGATATTTACAAAGCCGATTTTTCTGATTGTTATATCGAATTATTAGAACAATTTCAAGCTAAGGCTTATATTACGGTTCCGATTTTTTGCGGAACTCAACTTTGGGGACTGTTGGCGACTTACCAAAATTCTAGGTTCCGAGAATGGGAAGAAGCCGAAATTCGGATGATGGTTCAAATTGGAATTCAGTTGGGGGTAGCGGTTCAACAAGCCGAACTTTTAGCCAAAACTCAACAGCAAGCTAAAGAACTTACACTCGCCAAAGAAAGCGCCGATACCGCCAACAAAGCCAAGAGCGAATTTTTAGCCAATATGAGTCACGAACTTCGTACTCCTTTAAATGCAATTCTGGGTTTTACTCAGTTGATGAACAACGATATCAATCTCTCGGAAGATGATCAGCAGTATCTTAATATTATCAGTCAATCCGGCGAATATTTGCTCCATTTGATTAACGATATTTTGGAAATGTCGAAAATAGAAGCCGGACAGGTTCTCCTCAATGAAAATAGTTTTGACTTGCACCGTTTGCTGAATAACCTTGAAGAAATGCTTCAGCTAAAAGCCAAGTCTAAAGGTTTAAAATTACTCTTTGATTGCGATACCAATGTTCCCCAATTTATTCAAACGGATGAGAAAAAATTGCGCCAGGTTTTAATTAATCTCTTGAATAATGCGATCAAGTTTACCGAGTCCGGTTCCGTCACCCTGCGAGTGCGATCGCAAAGGGGGATTTATCATAATTTTACCTGCTGTTGCGAACCCAAACACATCACCAAGCTGAGTTCTCTATCCCCCGAAAATATCCCTTCAGAACCCCCAACAAATTCCCGGGATTCTGTAGATTTAATTCCGGTTTATTTTGAGGTTGAAGATACGGGATTGGGAATTGCTTCCCACGAACTTAATCAATTATTTGAAGCGTTTACTCAAACCGAAACGGGTTTAAAATCCAGCGAAGGAACCGGGCTGGGTTTGCCCATTAGTCAGCGCTTTGTACAACTGATGGGTGGAGAAATTACCGTCTGTTCTCAACCGGGTGTCGGGAGTATTTTTGCCTTTGAAATTCAGGTTAAACAGACCGATAAAAATTCGATTCAACGGGTTGATTCTAACCGAAAAATTTCTGGTTTAGCCCCTCAACAACCGATTTATAAACTTTTAGTTGTTGAGGATAAATTTACCAATCGTTTACTTTTATTGAAGTTGCTACAGTCCGTTGGATTTGATGTTAAAGAAGCTAAAAACGGACAAGAAGCTATCACAATTTGGTCAATTTGGCAACCGGATTTAATTTTTATGGATATCAGAATGCCGGTGATGAATGGTTATGAAGCTACCCAATATATTAAATCTACACCCCAGGGAAATCAAACTATTATTGTCGCCTTAACCGCCAGCGCCTTTGAAGAAGATCGTCAAATGATTTTATCTGCGGGATGCGATGATTTTATTCGCAAACCCTTTCAAGAAGAAGAACTCTTAACCACCATTAGCCAACATTTGGGTGTAGAATATCTCTATGCAGATTCAACCGATAATTATGATTCTTCTGGATTAAAGACCAACGCTGATACCGATTTTATTTTGGATTCTCACGCTTTAAACGTTATGCCCCAAAATTGGATTAAGCAACTTCATTATACCGCTTCTCAGTGCAGCGATGTGTTAACCTATGAATTGATCCAACAAATTCCCCCAGAAAACGCACAACTCGCCCACAAATTGAGGGAATTAGTCGATAATTTCCGCTTCGATCGCATTATGGAACTTTCGGAAAATTGATAGTAAACAGTTTTGTAGGGGCGGGTTCTGACTCTATCTATATTTTCCCAGAAATATCCGGGGCGGGTTTATATTCGTTATCTGTGGGTAACAGACATTAATTGAGAACCCGCCCCTACGTTTAGGATTATTAATTAGTCGGACATGATATAACATACATTAATTGAGAACCCGCCCCAACATCACTGGTAACTATTTATTATTTTGAATAGACCGTCCTAACTGGAATACCGATCTGGGTTTGAATCTCTTCGGCTAAGGCTTGTAAAACCGCCTCAGAGACACATTTTAACTGACGAACTTCGTAGGGGCGAACATCGGCTATAGTATGATTTCCTCGCCCATCGAGTTGGCGTTTAACCGGTTTGGGACGGGTGGGAGTATTCAGTTGAATTTCTGTCGGTTTGATCGCTTTCATCTGGCGAATATATTCGGCTTTGACAGATTCATCCCAAGCTGATAAAATCATGGTTTGTATGCCCAATTCGCCTTGATACTCGGCACAAAATTGTTCAATTCCCGCCCAAAGGTTCTCAAAATTTACTTCGCGATCGGGTCGGTTTACCCGTCTTAACCCTTCTGCTGAAACCGCATCCAGTTTAACAGAAACGCGATCGGCTAAACCCAAATCCGAACGCACTTTAGCATCATTTAACAAAGTCGCATTGGTTAACACTAAAGTCGGGCGATGGGTTAATTGTTTAATCTCGGTTAAAATTTCCCCTAAATTCGCCGCTAACGTCGGTTCACCGCTTCCGCTGAGGGTAATTACATCCACATCCCAAGGCGCGAACGCTTTTAATTCTTCTAAAATTTGGGAAGTGGGAATATATTCTTTGCGATCGCTTGTGATCTGTTCAATTTCTCCGAGTTGACAATAAACGCAGTTAAACGAACAAGTCGAGACAACACCAATAGGATCAATCCCCAGCGATCGCCCATATCGCCAAGAGGAAACCGGCCCGTAAACCGTCGAAAAGGGAACAGGGGTAGAATTTGCCATAATCGCTTCTCCTAGCCGCATCATGCCTGATATGATATCCGATTAATTAATGTCTGTTATCGGGTCTGGGCGGATTTATCTAAATCTCTCAGTCGTAGTCAAGATATTGCACCAAGCCGCCCCTACATAATAATTATTGATCGGTCCGATATCATATGATTTCAATTGTAGACAAGCCACAATAGACCTGCTACCGCCAATAGCATTGTTATTCCCATCACTCCCGCTAACGGTTGATCGCCGATACCAGTCACCCATTGCGGCGCCCGACGAGTAGAAGTTAAGTTACCCAAAGTTTGTATACTGGTGATTCCCCAGATCCAACCGGCGTGTAAGCCGATGGCTAAACCGAGATTCTGATTATAAACACAGGCGAGAGTCAGTACCATCCCCATTAACCAAAGTCCGGGTAATTGGGGAATAGTCTGTTTAAACTCCCAAATTAAATGAGTCAGAGCAAAAATAACACTGGTAATTATAGCGGCAATTACAACGGTGTAATCTTGTTGCAGGTGATATTGCACAAACCCCCGGAAGACAAATTCTTCTGTTCCACTAATCCATAATGCCAGCAATAGGATAGACAACAGCGAACCCCAAGCCGACAGAATTTTAGATAAGAAGTTATCCGGGGCGAGTTGAAATTGGGGTTGGGGTTGCCAAGCGATCCAACCCAAAATCCATTCAACTCCAAAGAATACCACCAAGCTGAGGATAGAAATACTCAAGCCGGAAATAAGGGAAATTCCTGTTGAGAGTTGCCACAGCCAACCATAATCAGCAAATGACTGATTTTCGACTCTCGATAGGCGATCGATAATCAAAGGAACAATCAGATACAGTGAAGCAAGCAAGATAGGCTTTTGTTTCTCATCTAAGGGTTGAGGCGGATGCCAATTTAATAACATCGCCGTTGCGATCGCAATTGGCAACCATAACAGTCCCCAAACCCCAAAAAATAGAGTTACTTTAAAGATCGCAGGCCCGTTCACCAGTTCCGAGAGGTTCATCTTCTCTTAGCGATCGTTAAATCTTTACTCTTCTTCATCATCGACATCAACGCTACCATTTTTGTCTTCATCTTCACCGACTTGAATCAGGTGAATATGCTTGTAGCCCAACTTAATATCAAATTCATCACCGGGTTTCAATCCCATTTCTTTGGTATAGGTAGAACCGATCACGATTTGACCATTTTTGTGAACGCTGACCATGTAGGTGGGAGCGCGTCCGCGACCATCGCTGGTCCCATCTGGACTCAGAGGAATTCCCCGGGCTTTGAGAACTGCATCGTAAAAATCGGTCAGATTCACGCGGACTTGATCATCTTTTGTGACACTGTAATATCCACAGAGTCTAGCTGTTTCTCGGCGGGGAAGGTGAGAAAGTTCTTTGACTTTTTGAAGTAAAGCCTTTCCGGTCAGCGGTGCTGTTGCTGCTTTAGACATCGTTTGCCACAATCTCCTTTTGTGATTGAAAACATTAAGTCAGACCTGTGTATGTTTTAGGCTGCTACAAATAATATATACTTAAATTTATCAATTTGACAAAATTTTTTTAGGTAATCTTGTAAAGATTGTGATGATTAGGTACACTCATTGCTCAACAGAAGAAAAATTACTCGCCGTTTGGGGATTTGATCGCAAAATCGAGAGGGAAAATTCTGCCCGAGGGATCGGCTGTCCGGGCTGAGAACGGACAATTTCAGCCGGGGCTTATAGGCATCCTGACTTAATTTCTGGTGGCTCGTTCGCCCCCGACTGGCTCTATTTTAAAAAGGACAAATCCGCTATGAAGTCTGGATACTAGGGGAATTCAGCATCAATTTTTGCTCGACAGCAAGGGCGCGATCGCAATGCGCTGTTCGCTGTGACTTGCCTATATTAGCTGAGTTTGTCTTGACAACAACAGGAACCAAGACCGAGCCAATGTCAATCGGCTAAGAAAATACACTTAATTTGCTGAATTACCGATAAACAAACCCTCCGGCTTTCTTTTGGCCTTTATCTGCGCCGAACAAAAGAAAGCCCCGGACCCAAAGCGCGATCGCTCCTCGGGTTTCTAAGGTTTTGTGAACTCCTGGGGTTAAGTTAAGGATTTTGTAAAAATTGACAAGAGTGTATCAATTCCTACGGACGATCATTCAACTGACGTTGGAGTTCTTTAAAGGTTTGGTAAATTTCGGGGAGGCGCTTGCGAATTGCAGAAACTTTTAGGTAAAGTTTATTGGGAATAGCAGGAGAATCAGAAACAATCTCTCCGGCTTTTACACTGCTATGAATACCGGCTTGGGCTGTGGCGATCGCCCCGTCTCCAATTTCGGCTTGATTGGCAACTCCCACCTGACCGGCTAAAATAACCCGATTACCGACCACGACGCCCCCCGCCAAGCCGACTTGGGCTGCAAACGCACAATTTTCTCCGACCCGACAGCCGTGACCAATATGAACCAAATTGTCGAGTTTGGTATTTTTTCCGATGCGGGTTTCGCCGACGGCGGGGCGATCGATGGTGCTATTACATCCGACTTCGACGCCATCTTCTAACACCGTCACCCCCGACTGTTGCATCTTAAACCAGCCTTCTGGGGTGGGAACGAACCCAAAGCCTTCAGCACCGATCACCGCCCCGCTATGAATCACACAGCCGGCACCGATTTGAGTCCGTTCGTGAATAGTACAATTAGCGTGAAGAATGCTACCATCGCCTATTTTCACCTGAGGATAAACGGTAACATTGGGATGAATACAAACCCCATCGCCGATGGTTACACCCGCTTGAATGACCACATGGGGGCCGATATAGACTTCATTGCCAATGGTGGTATCGGGATCGATAATGGCCGAAGGGTGAATACCCGGTGTGGATCGAAAGGGTTGATAAAATAGGGCGATCGCTTCAGCGAAGACTAAACGGGGTTGAGACGTCGTGGCCCAAGCAATGCCTCGTTTTGTCGCTTCAGTTTGTAGGGCTTCATCGACGGGCAAAATTAGGGCGCTGGCGGCAGTTTTTTCGACGTGGGCGGCAAATTTCGGCCCTTCAATATAACTTAGCATTCCCCCTTGGGCGCGATCGATGGCATCGATTCCCGACAGATCCGGATCGGTTGACTCGGCGGTTGTTAGGCTATGCTGAGTGATAGAAGCACTGAGTTTTTTAACGATTTCACTAAATTTCATCGGCGACTTGATTTTATAAGAATTCACAGATCATCCCCAAAAAGAAAACCTACCGTTGTAGGTTTGCTCGGATAATGTTTTTCGGGGTGAGCCGCTCAGAGGAATTGTCTGTTAAATTGCAGCCCAAGTTCCTCGGATCGAATTTGATTCATTAACTCCGCGAAGGTTATTGTACGATTAAAACGGAACAATGAGCATGATGAAGCGTGTAATTGCTGACACTTCCTAAAATTAACTCGCTCAAGCCGGAATAACCTCGACGTCCGATAATAATCAGATCCGCATTCCATTCTTTAGCCGCTTCACAAATTTGATGACCCGGTTTACCCATCGGTTGAGAATATTCGCTGGCGACTCCGGCTTCTGTCGCTTGAGTTGCGTAGGTTGTCAGTCTTTCTAAACCCGTTTCAATGTACTCTTGCCATCGTTTTTTATAGCTTTTGATCGTTTCTAATTCTACCATCTCGTAGTAGTTTAAACCGGTTATTCCTTCGACAATGGGACTCCCCTGTTCGTCGTGAGACAGAACATGAAGTAACATTAACTCAGCTTGATAGAATTTTGCCAATGATAAGGCTTTCTCAAACAGGCTTTCACTCACGGTTGACAGATCGATAGCCACAAGGATTTTTGTAAACATCTGGCGACCTCCCATCGGTTTGACAGTGGCATTGAGGAAATAGAATGCAGAAAATCTCACCGACAGCGGGAAAACCTCGCCGTTATTGTTTTTCGGGTCAGTTTCCCTCAAAAGCGGTGATTTCCTTAACCAGAACCTCGGTTAGCGTGCTGATCAAACTCATACCATTTCTTTCTAATCATGCAACTTTTGATGATCCCCCCCAACCCCCCAATCCCCCCTTGATCCCCCCTTATTAAGGGGGGTGGGAGCGTAGGCGAAGCCGGGGAGATCAATTAGATGCAGCTTCATAAAGAATTGGTATCAGGTTACTGTCCGATGAATATAGATCCGAAAAAGCTCTCCGTTTCTGGGGGTGATTCCTAGAAACAGAATCCGTTTTTTTGTAACCCAACCGATGCTCTAGAAGTTTTACCTAGACTATTCCAATAAAATCATACTATAAACTTGAGAATTCCTTCTCTTTGTGTAAGTTTTCTTAAAACTTTTGAGAAGAAACTACAAAAGTCACGGCTGTCCGGTTTTGGGTTTCGGGTTTGTAGGGACGCTGTGAGGTACCACCCAAAAACCCGGTTTCTTATGAGTTACTGGGTTTTTTATTCTCTACTGTCCCACAGATAACGAATAGAACTCTCCCAAGTCGAGAAAATTCATCATTCATTCTAGGGTTTCGGCTTCAACATCAACAACGGTTGAACTTGAAGACGAACTTTGATTAACTTCTGTGTTGGGGTTGTCTTCGGAAGTCTGACCGGTTAAAGAACGGGTATAATCAACAAACATCTGATACACTTCGGAAAACAAAATTGTCAACAAAACCACATCATCAACTTGTCCTAAAATTGGGATGAGGTCGGGTGAGATATCCAACGGACTCAGTAAATAGACCAACGTCCCTAAAATTACCCATCCCCGATATTTGGGGTTGCGGATGACAGTGCGATAGAGGTTATACAAAGCTTGAATAGAAATACGCATGGAATCAATAAAGGCAACAGGCAAGAGGCAACAGGCAACAGTTTTGTAGGGGCGGGTTCCGAATTAATTCATAACCTCCCACAGACAACTGATATAAACCCGCCCCAGAGTCGGGGAAAATTTAATAACGGGTTGGGACTGGTTCGGAATTGATCTCTGTCTATTATCAATTATCTGTATAAACCCGCCGCGACTTCCCCATCTTCCCATGTCCGGGGCGGGTTTATCAATGTTATTGGTGGGAAAACATCGATTTTGACGGAGGCGCGCCCCTACAGTGTTAACTGTAAAAAGGCGACACATTCAACGTGAGGGGTTTGGGGAAAGAAATCAACGGGTTGAACTTGGGTTAGGTGATAAACTCCATTTTCACAAAGTATTTTCAAATCACGGGCGAGAGTTGCGGGTTTACAACTAACATAAACAATTTGAGTCGGTTGTAAGTTTAACAAACTCTCTAGAACTTGGCGATCGCATCCTTTGCGGGGCGGATCTAATAAAATAATATCAGGTTTTAGACCCAAGCGAGATAAAACCTTTTGTACGGTTCCCACTTCAAACGCGACATTATCAATCCCATTTAACCGAGCATTTTGGTAAGCTTGCTGTATGGCGGAGGCTTGTACTTCTATGCCAATCACCTGTTTTTGTGGGGTTTTTTCTGGGGACGAAGCGAGTAACTGTAATTGTTTGGCAATGGGTAGCGTTAACGTTCCGATGCCACAATAGGCGTCAATGACAATTTCCGATCCTTGTAAGTTTAACTGCTTTTGAATGACTTTCAAAACCGTCTCGGCGGCTTCTGTATTCACCTGAAAAAACGTTTCTGGGGTCAGATGAAACGTCAACCCGGCAAATTCTTCTCTGAGAAACCCTTGACCCTTGATACCCTGAGTCTTTTCTCCAAAAATCACGTTCGTTTTATCGGCGTTAATATTCAGACAAACCCCAACTAACTGAGGATATTGTTGTAACCAAGTTTCGGCCTGTTCTTCGAGTCGGGGTAAGGGACGAGTGGCGATCAGGGTTAATAAAATTTCACCGGTTCGCCGTCCGATCCGCAGCGACAGATGTCGGATAATCCCCCGATGTTCCTGTTCATTATAAATCGACCAGCCCTGCTTTTGAATATCTTGTTTAATATTCGCCAAGAAGGGATCGAGATGTTCATCTTGTACCGGACATTGGTTGAGATTAATCAGACGATGAGAGCCTTTTTGATAATATCCCGCCCGGACTTGACCTGTCGATGACCGACTCAGGGGATAGGTGGCTTTATTGCGATAATGCAGGGGCGAAGGCGAGGCTAAAATGGGGCTGACAGGCGGTTGGGGAAAGCCGCCAATATGTTCTAACGCTTCAACGACTAAATGATGTTTGGTCCTCAGTTGGGTGTCATAATCGATATGTTGCCACTGACAACCCCCGCATTTATCGGCAACAATACAAGCCGGACGAATGCGTTGGTCAGAAGGCGTCAGGAGTTGCTCCAGTTTCGCGATCGCGTATTGGCGCTTAACGTGCAGCAGACGGGCTACAATGCGATCGCCAGGAACCGTATCGGGAACGAACACCACCCGTTGTTGATGGCGTCCTAAACCGTCGCCTGTGTCGGTTAAGTCAGTAATTTCCAGTTCAAGTTGTTGACCCGGTTTCCAGTCAGTATCAGTCATGTTAAAAAGTTGGGGATAAAATAGAAGTCGTGAGGTTCACGTAGGGGCGGGTTCGGCAAAAATCTCTGTCTTCCCAGAAACAATTTATATAAACCCCCCCGAAAGTTCACGTAGGGGCGGGTTCGGCAAAAATCTCTGTCTTCCCAGAAACAATTTGTATAAACCCGCCCCGGAGTATTGCCTCTTGCAATTCGCGCCTATTTGGTCTTGCTTTTACACAAAGGGCAATAAGAATTATTACTCACCCCTTTGTTAAAATTGGCGACATCTTGGTTTGTGTATCCGAGAATCGCTAAACTACTTAATGTTATCTTGACAAATTCTAATTACAGATGACTGTAGTAAGCCAAGTTATTCTCAAAGCCGACGATGAACTCCGTTATCCTAGCACTGGTGAACTCCAAGCGATCAGTGACTTTTTAAAAACGGGGGAACAACGGGTGCGGATCGCCACCACGTTGTCTGAAAACGAAAAGAAAATTGTCGATCGCGCCAGCGGTCAACTCTGGAAAAAGCGTCCTGACTTCATTTCCCCTGGCGGTAACGCTTTCGGACAACGGGAGCGAGCCTTATGTCTGCGGGATTATGGTTGGTATCTGCGCTTAATTACTTACGGGATTCTTTCGGGAGACAAAGACCCCATTGAAAGCATTGGCTTAATTGGCGTCAAAGAGATGTACAATTCTCTCGGGGTTCCGATGCCCGGAATGGTTGAGGCAATTCGCTGTTTGAAGGATGCTTCTTTAGCACTGTTAGATGAAGGTGATGCTGGTGAAGCGGCGCCTTATTTTGACTTTATCATTCAAGCGATGTCTTAATCTTTTTCTTTTCGGTATTGCCACGCCTCGCCTGTATTGGCGGGCTAAGAAACCCGCTTTCTCTGAGAAGGCGGGTTTTTCAGGTGTAATTATTGAAAGGGTTTACAAATGGCTTCGGTGTTAATTTTACCTTGATATTCACAGGAAAATCCATCTTCACACCATTGTTTTAGATTAATATTAGGAAGTTGAACGACATTAGAACAATTGGGTTGAACAATTTGACTAATGAACGCCCAAATTAAAGCCCGAGTTACATCAAGTGCGGTTTTAATAATAGATTCTCGGTTTCCCGGAATTCCAGTTTCAGGAACGAGTTTAGGTTCTACCCAAATTCCATGAGATCCGAGAATAATTTGCGCCATCCACAGCGCCCGAGTCAGATGACTTTTAGAAGTTATTAACTGAATATGACGGGCTTTCCACCGACTCAGAAGCGGTTGAGAAAAGACAAAATTACTAAAGGTTGAATTGGCGCATTTTTCTAACCAAACCTGTTCGATAGGGGCGTTATTTCGTTGAAATAGTTTTAACGTACAGGGGTCATCAGAACCCGTTGAAATTAAAATTCGAGTGTTGGGAAACTGTACCGCCAACTCCGAGACAAAAATTTCTCGCTTGATGCTTCCACCCAAAACAAAAAAGGTATCCACAGGTTTTTGGGCGGCTGAGGGTAAAGCTATTAATTGAGGAATAAGTCGCAGTGAAGTTACAATGAGCAAAATTCCCAAAATCATCAGTAGAACTTTTTGAGAAAGTCTACGTCTGAATACTGAGGGTTTGCTTGGGTGATGGCTCATAAAAATTAAGTGAATAATGAAGCTATCTCGATTGTAATTCATCTAATATGATATCCGGTTGATTAATGCGTGTTATCGGGTCGGGGCGGGTTTATCTGAATCTCTCAGTAGTAGTCAAGATATTGCAGAACCCGCCCCTACAGAATAATTATTGATTAGTCGGATATCATATAATTTCATCTAACATTAGATTAATCTCAAAAAGACCATGAAAATCTTAAAACTTTCTATCGTTCATCCGGTTATGATTTTGTTGGGTATTGTTGGCTATGGGGCTGTTGCGGATGTGAACGCACAACCGGCTTCATACAACCGAAAAAATCCTTATCCTCAAGAGGTGACTGAGGCTTATTTGGGCGCTTGTATGCAAGGTTCAATGGCTCAAGGTTTGACCGAACAACAATCAAAATCTTTATGCAATTGTACCTTAGAACAGTTTCAAAGTCGATATACTTTTGAGGAGTTTGTTCAAGTTTCCGAGGAAATGAATCAAAGTGGTGAACCTCCCGCCGAAATTTTCGATATTGGGGTGGCTTGTGCAAGCAGTTTAACTCAGTAGTATTTTAAAAATCGGTTGATTTCATAAACTTTAAATCAACAACCCGGTTTCTTGTCTAAACCGGGTTTTTTGGGATAATCAAACTAATTGTTTTAATCCTTTTACCAATCGTTGAATTCCTTCGGTTGCGGTTTCTTTTTGTAACGCTCCGTAAGCAACCCGCAAATAACACCCCTCGGTTATTCCGAAAGTTGTACCGGGAATAACGGCAACTTTAAACTCTTGAATCAGTTTTTCAACTAATGTCATTGCGGGTAAATTTGTGTCAATCTTCAGCAACACATAAAACGCTCCGTCTGCTGAGGGAACCGTACAAAATGAATCCAGTTGACTCAGTTCTTCTAACATGATTTCTCGAACTTCTGCAATTTCTTTGATTTTCGGTTTGCAATAATTTAATCCCGCTTTTAACGCTCCTATTGCTGCATACTGAGAGATAACAGGCGGACAAATTAAAATAGTATCTTGAACTTTTTGGATGGGAAAACGTAGATGTTCGGGAATGACCATATAACCAATTCTCCAAGATGCAAACCCGTAGGCTTTGGAAAGGCTAAACAGGGAAATCGTGTGATTTTCGCTGTTATTAATAGAACCGGGTGAAAAGTGTTTAATATTGTTGTAAGTGAAATATTCGTAGGCTTCATCATTGATCTGATAAATTTCATGTTGGCGACAAATTTCGTTAACTTCTCGCAGGGCTTTTTCTGAATAAACCGCCCCGGTTGGGTTATTCGGAGAAATCGTTACAACCGCTCTTGTTTTTTCGGTAATCGCTTGTTTAATCGCTTCTGGGCGGAGTTGATAGTGTTCGTCTGTTTCTACTAAAATAGGCTGACAATTTGCCATCATAATCGCCATTTCGTGGTTGAAATAATAGGGCGTTTGCAGAATAATTTCATCCCCCGGAGAGGTCATCGCTAAAACCGCATTCATAAACCCCATATTGCTCCCTGCGGTGACAACAATACAGTTTTTATCGGTAATTAAAATCCGATTTTCGGCTTGGAGTTTGGCGGCGATAACCTCTTGTAACGGTTGAATTCCGACAACGGCTTTGTATTTATGATTGTCTGAATTTGCAAAATTAGAAATCGCTTCAAAAGCCTCAGTTGGCGGGTTATAATAAACTACACCTTGACCCAAGGATATTGTACCG
This sequence comes from Capilliphycus salinus ALCB114379, assembly GCF_047276495.1. NCBI lineage: Bacteria > Bacillati > Cyanobacteriota > Cyanophyceae > Oscillatoriales > Sirenicapillariaceae > Capilliphycus > Capilliphycus salinus. The sequence goes on from NZ_CP178543.1 coordinate 144,666, forward strand.
GGATGGGCGTTAATCAGTTCACCAACGACGGGAATAATCGGAGATTGAACAAACTGCATTCGAGAAAATTGATGATTCATAGACCTTGATAATTTGCAGAAACTTTAATAAAATAAATTTTGAGAGAAAAGAAAATAAGAGTAAATAGACTGTTAAACTTAGATTAACTTTAACATGAAATCAATCACCCGAAAATTAACCCGATTTTTTGCAGCCGGCTGTTTGGGCGGTTTAATCAACAGTCTCGCGGTTTGGCTGTTTGGACTACTCGGAATTACCACTTCTGTTGGTGTTAGCATCGCCCCCCAATTCACCCCATCTTGGCTTTATCCTCGCATTGTTTGGGGTGGCTTGTGGGGATTTTTATTTTTTCTTCCGGGATTAACCTATAAACCTTTTTTCAAGGGATTATTATTGAGTATCGGGCCAACTTTAGTACAGTTATTTATCGTTTTTCCGTTGAAAGCCCAAAAGGGAATGATGGGTTTAGACTTGGGGAGTTTGACTCCGGTGTTTGTGATTCTTTTTAATGCTATTTGGGGAATTGTAGCGGCGTATTGGATAAACTATGTGAGCGACAGACGGAGATTTTAACGTTGGTTATTTCCGAGAAAACTATCAATCATTTTCCCAAAGTTCGGAGGATTGAGCGGACAGCATCGGATAGGAAATTCCTTGTTTGGCAAACGTTTGTTTGGCTCGTTTAATTAAGTCAGTTTTATAAATAAATTCATCCCGAGCATCAATGGGATAAGATTTGAGCTTGAAATTAGTTCCCCAAGGTTTTTCATCCATAATTACCAAAATTGGGAGCATTAATTGTGTGTATTTACTCGTATAGGCTACCTTGTACAAAATTTTCATCACTTTGTCAACATCAACGCTATGTTCAAAATAAAAATTGGCGACAACTTGAGCTTCTACATCCCCTTTATTGGAATTTGAAATGGCTTCTGTCCAGATTTTATTATGGGGAATGGAAACAACATTATCATCCGGGGTTTGTAAACGAATTCCTCGCAAACCATAATCAACAATTTCCCCATATTCATCTCCTATTTTAACCCGGTCGCCGACTTGATACGGACGTTCAAACAAAGCAATAATTCCCGCAATTACCGAACTAATATAATCCTTAAACGCAAAACCCAAAGCCACTGCAACAGTTCCGGTTAAAGCCAGAACATTGCTAGAAGAAAGCTTCAAAAATAATCGGATTAACAAAATACTGGCTAAACCCAGTAAAAACGCTCTCCAAAACGGTAAAGATTGCTTGACACTCAAACGAAATCTCAGAGGAACTTCTTCTGCTAACCAATGAATTAACTTATCGATAGCAAACATTCCCACGTAAGCAACCGCCAGAATAATAATAGCTTGAATAATTTTAGAAGTTGTAATTTCTGAAAGGAGTTCAGAAGCATCTTCTAAAGTATTGTCAGCAGCTTGAGCTAAAAAATATCCAAGTAGCATTAATCCTTTTCTCCGGCTAAAATTTGATTGTCAATTAAATCTTGTTTAAGTCGAGAATAATACCCGGGAGTTAACTGTAAGAATCCCTGTTTATGCAGAAGAATTCCTGTTTTTAATAATGCCTGTACTTGAATTCTAGCCTCCCTTTCCCCCTCTCCTAAACTCACGGCTAAAGCAGACAAACTGATTTCTCCATGTAAGCCAACGGCAGATAATAAATATTGATCCTCTTTCGTCAATTCGGGTAAGTTGGGGAGAGTTGCTCGCTTGAGAATTAAGCGTTTTTCGGGTTGATTTTCCTGGAGTTCTACGGTTGTTGAGTCTGTTTCTTCTTGCTGTTTAATATATCGCAGGGAATCTAACCAAAGATAAGCAGCAGGCTGACTTAATCCCTCAGAAATATCCGCTAAACGCTCAAAATATTGCTTTTCCTCTTTAGAAATCCAGTTTTGATCTTCATCCCATTCGTTGGCTTGATGCTCAGAATTTTCTTCATTATAATCCCCAAATTTTATCGGAAGACTTTCATAAAGGGGAGTTAACCATTGTTTTAATTGAACTGCATTCAAACTGGGTAAAGGAAAAATCTGTTCAAAGCAACTATTCACTTTATAGAGATAGTTAAAATAGTTCCAAGCCCATTGATTACAACCCACTATCCAAAATCGAGAATGATCTTTGAGAATTAAATCAAACAAGTATTCGACACTATCTAATCCCTCAACACAACGTAAAAAACATAAACTCAAATCGGGAATAATCACTAAAGATTGTGAGTTGTTGTGGTTCTGACTTTCCGCCAAGTTCTCGGAAGATTCAATTTCGCTTTGAAGCTGACTTTTAAGTGTCTCATAGTCGTCAGGACGAGTTTTCCAAGCTAGAGATTTTATCGGTAAAGCTTCATCATTAACTTCCTCTAAGGTTTGCTTAAAAATAGCTTTTGTCGGCTCAACTGGACTAAAAATAATAAACAAATGATTGGCAGAATTTTGATTTTTTTCCCAGGGCGTTAAAACCTCTGAAAGTTTCGTTTTAATTGCATTTTTATAAGCTTCTGGCAAGGATAAAGACTCTATTTTATTTTGATAATCTGCAACTTCTTCTGGGGAAAGGGAAAGATAATTCTGCTCATTAAAACGGGCTTCAAGTTCGGCAGCTTGAGCCTCTATTTTGGCTTGAGCTTTCGGAAACCAAGCCTTAACTTTTTGAATCAGATTTTCGATCTGGAAGTTCATCTGAATAATTGGTTTCAGATTCGATTACACTTTATCAAAACGGCTACCCGTATCTAAACTCACTGGCCCCGCTCCAAAATATGATATCATTAATAATGCTCCAATTAGCGCTAGATTCTTAAGAAATGCTGTTGTTTCTCCGGGGTCGGCGAGGAAGTTATGAAACACTAATGTTGTCGGAATTAAAAATAAAATTAAAATGACCGCTCCGATTCGGGTTTTGTATCCCAATATTAATGAAATTCCCCCGATCAATTGAAAGATAATATTTCCCAGTAACATTAATGTCGGCAACGGCAAGCCCCGGGCGGCAATCATTTCTTGGGTGGCGGCAAAACCAAAAATTTTAGTGATGGCTGAATACAGAAAAATACTCGATAAAAATGCCCGTCCAATTAAAGGAATATATTTCATGGGTTTAGATCCTTGACTAACAGTTGAAATCGGTTTATCATTAAGAGGAAAAGATTTAAACTCGGGATAAGGCGGAATAATCGGCTGAACAAAGCGAGACTTTTGTAAAAAATCGCGAATCCAACAATAAGCAACATTCAGACGATTGCTTTTACCCGGCAGATAATACAAGTGAATTCCCAACCAAATTAACCATCCCGAGATGCCTTGAAGTTGTAATTCGTCCTTGCTCACAACCCCCGCATTTCGGCCAATAATTGCCGCTCGACCTTTATCAATATATTCAAAAGGTTGAGGAGGTTCGCCCCGCATTTGTCGCAGAATATTATGAGCCGTTGCTTCCCCTTGTTGTAACGCTTCCGGCGCCACTCCCGCTAAGGGTTCATCGCCCAATTTTACATAAGCAACATCCCCAATGGCGTAAACATGATTACAATTGGGAATTTGCAGGGTTTGCTCTACCACAATTTTTCCTTTGCGGGCGGTGGAAAGGTTTTTAGTATCGGTGGCGGGGTTGGCTTCAACTCCAGCCGTCCAAATAGTCGTTGCTGTCGGGATTATCGTACCATTTTCTAATTCTACACCTTCTCGACTCACACGCTGAACTCGGGTCAAAAATTGCAATTTTACGCCCATTTTCTGTAAATGTTGAGCGGTATATCGACTCAGTTTTTCCGGGAAACTGACCAATAAGCGATCACGAGATTGCAGTAAAATGACTTGAGAAAGTTGTCGGAATAGGGGATATTTTTTAGCCAACAAACTGTTCATAAGTTCGCACAATCCCCCCGCCATTTCCACCCCGGTTGGTCCGCCTCCGACGACGACAAAAGTTAACAGCATTTTACGCCGTTCTTCGTTCAATTCTTGCTTGGCTTCTTCAATACAACCGAGCAAATGTTGTCGCAATTTTACCGCATCTGAAAGCGAAACTAAAGGTTTCCCGTATTCAGAAGCGCCGGGAACTCCAGAAAATTGGGGCTGACTTCCCGTCGCCAAAATTAAATAACTGTAGTCAATTTCTCCCGCTTCTGTTTGAGCAATTTGACGTTCAAAATCAATGTCATTAACTTCCGCCTGTAAAAATCGGGCTTGCGGGTAATTTTTCAAGATGCGACTCACGGGATAAATCACCTGTTGGGGTTGTAAAAAACCAGTGGCGACTTGATAAAGAAGGGGAATAAAAGTGTGATAGCAATTGCGATCAATTAACAGAACGTTCACTCCCGCACGGGCGAGAAGTCGGCCAGCGGTGATTCCACTAAACCCGGCGCCGACAATAACAACCTGAGGGCTTCGAGACACGGTAATCGGTTCGGCTCCTAACCGCATGGTTTTTTATACTGTAGCAGACTCAGAATTTTTAAAAGATCTATCTTTATATCAAGTCTGGTTGAATACCCATCATAAAAGTGTGGAGAGATCAAGAGATTTTGACTAAGAGATAATCCTGACTTCATGTAGAGTTTCAATCCAAACCCTGGCACCACAAGGGAGAGGTTTATCGGGACAATAGACGACACGACATCCTCCCGGTATTTCGACAATATGCCCATAAGTATTGGTGTTGCGCGTTTTGACGGTAATCACGGGAAGTTGTTCCTGGTGTTTTTGATTTTGCCGAATTCTTTGAGAATTAACGTGAACAATCGTTTTTGGAAGCGATCTTGGATTGCACCAACGGGGATCAGGGCCTCTTGTCCCTCGCTGAATGATGGGTTCGCCGTCAAACAGGGGAATGAGCCACATTTTCCCGGTCTTATAAGCACCTTGGACTCGGCCTGCGCTCAGGAGAACTCGCAGTCGAGCGGTAGAGATTTTTAAAATATGGGCTGCTTCTGTGGTACCGACTATCATTGGACTATAAGGGAATCGCAATAGTTTTGACAATGGTCTAAGTCAATGATAAATGATCTGCGGATCAATGGTCAAGGATCTGCTATTCGGTGGCGCGGAGTAGCGCGGTTCGACCGAAGCCTGTTCACGGTCGGTGGTACGGTTCAGGTGTCTGTTCTTCGTTGAATATACAACCGGATTTGATATTAGGAGGTTGTAAAGTTTCAGTTTAACGCGGCTAACCCCAGAAATCAATCGACAAAAAAAACCCCTACATAAAGTCGGGGTTAAACTATACGGGAAATCTTAAATTGATTAGAATGATTGGCAATAGAAAAATTGCTTTCCTAAATTTTGATAAAGTTCTCTCTATTTTGAGTCGTTGATTTCCTCAAAATTTAAAGAAATTAAACTCGGAGAATGCAAATTAAATCGATCAATCGATAACGATATATCCACCTCGGCGGATGTTGTCAAAAACTCGATTGATTTTTTTTCGGTCTTCGGGCTTAAGTTCAGGATTAGAGAACATAAAAGACAGCAGCTTTTGTTGGTCTCTTCGCGTGATTTTTCCCGTTGTTAAAATCGGATAGAGAATCGACTCTATCTCAGAACTTGGGTGTTGTGGTAAAATTCCAGACCCCTGCATTTCTTTCATCTTCCCCTCTTTCTGTTTAACTTGTACCCAGGCGATGCAGTCTCCAGTTGGTGGCTTTTGGTCAAATTTACGGAGTTATATCAATTTAAGTTAATATAACTTCAGGTGGAATTCGGACTGCGAACGCCGATTGTGAATCCGTTAATCAGGCTCTAAGCCTGTTGGAGGTGGCAACTGGCTTAATCTGGTTGATTGAGCATTGAAACTGCTTGAGCAATATGCCGCTATTCTATCGGGTTTACTCGGCTCAAGGCTACGGGGAAAATACGGATTTTGATTTGGGTATTTGACCCAATACATTAGAGAAATTACGGATGAAATTTGAGGTCGATCTCTGATAAAGTTACAGGCGGGCGATCTGTTCAAATTTTGGGCTGATTCTCAAGGGGGTTTGAGTGACGGTCAGCAAGCCAAAAAAATACACCCTTTCACGGGGAAAGAGTGCGTTGATAGTAGCTGAGTGAGTGTGATGGGTATTAGAGTTCTGTATTGACTTATCTCTGGGAAATTGCCGCTTATGCAGGTCGAGCGCTCAGTTGATAAAAATTAGTGGTAATCTTAGTTGGCCGGTTCGGGAACTTCCTCGGTATTTTCCACCGCTTCCGGTTCCGGAGTGCTTGGAGTCTCCTCTGTCGTCGGAGAAGCCGCACCTTCAACCGACTGAGGAGGAGTTGTTACCATCCCTGCGGCTTGTTGAATTTGGTCTTTATAGGGAGCGGGAGCCATATCGGAGGCTTTGGCAAATAGGGGTTCAGCTTCTTCGAGATTTCCTTGATCTTTGAGAACCAGAGCTTTGGCGAGGACGGGACGAAAATCTTCTTGATTATTGCGGATCGCTTCATCGTAAATGGCGATCGCCTCATCATAGCGTTTTTGTTCGGCGTAGACTTGTCCGAGAATCAACTGAACGGAAGTTTCATCAATACTTCCCGGTTGGGCTTGATTGGCTTGGGGAGCCGCTTTAATGGTATCTTGTAACAATCCAATGGCAGCTTCGGGGCGTTTTTGAGCCAAAAGTAAATTAACCAAACCTTGTAAAGCTTGAATTTGTCCGGGCTGTTGAGTGAGAATTTTTCGATAGGTTTGAGCCGCACCCTCAAGATCGCCCGTATATTGTTGAGACTGAGCCAGCAGAATGCTATATTCAAACTTCTCGGGATACATTTGGGAGAGCTTTTGTAACGGCTCAACCACAGCGCCGACCTCGCCCTGACCCATGCTAATTAACTCTAAGTTAGCTTCGAGAAAACCCCGCAGGGCGGTTTCATTGTCGGGTTCTCGCTGCAAAACCAACTCGTAACCTCGTGCCTGAGCCTCCAAGTCCGCCTGTCTAGCTTGAGCCGTTTGAGCGGGGCTTGGGGTAGTTTGACTGTTGGAACGGTTGGCGCCGACTATACTCCCAATAATCGGACCCATAGAAAATCCGACAAAGGCAATTACAGACAGAACCAATATGACACCAATAAACCCACGACGTTTGTCTACCATAAAAATAAAACCCCTGCGATCTCTCCAGTACCAGAGATTCGCCTCTAAAGTTGGATAAACCCATTTGTGCTTGCAGCTAATATAGTAGCAGACCCATTACTCAAATATCTGTTAATCAAGATTGATCATCAAGATTGATCCCAGATATTTGCTGACCTGAGGTTTGTTAAAAGCGTTCGGATTCGTCCGTTCGCCAAATGGATTCAGTAAAATAGGCAAATCGACAAAGCAATAACCAGCGGTAGCCTGCGACTTCAACCCGTCCACTGACAATCGTTGACAAACAACTGTTCTGTCGAGTTTCATGCCTAACTAGCCTAAACTGTAGAGAGGTCGGGGTGCAGTTTTAAACAGTCTCCAACTCTCGTCGATGGGTCACAGTTCCATGTCAAACTTCAACTCAGTGTCAGGTGACAGGGTTGTAGATCCACTGAATTTTTTAATATTCCTCAATGGGATATGTCTGTGCTGCTATCAGGTTCTATGAGTCCTTCTCCGAATCTATCCTCCCAAATGCCTAATTCCTCCCAATCTCATCCGATTCAATCGAGCGAGTCTGCCGTTGATATGTCCGAAGATCAGCCTATAAGTGCAAAGCAAACGAGTGAGAGTCCCCCATCGGATCAGACTGCCATCTCCGAAAATTCTTCTTCGGAACAACAGGTCAACGCATCCTCCGATGAAACTTCACTCTCCCATGAGGACTCCTCCGAAAGCGAGGATCAGCTTCTCAATGGTTCCAGTCGTCTGTGGCATCCGATTCCCCCTCCGAGTGAACCTCGGCAATATCGAGCAATTGGCTTGGTTCGGGGTAGATATACCGCTTCGCAAGATCAGTTTACCCAAGGAATTTTACTCACCACAGACGGAACGGTGATCGATGCGGTTCTTCTGGGTCGAGTGATGAGTTTGGTTAAAAAACATATTGACCTAGAGCAAGAGCATTTGTGGGTAGTTTATCCCCGCACTCGTCAAAAACAGGATAACTTACACGTTCAAATTATGGGGGTTTGGGAACCCGAAACCCTCAAAAAAGACGATGACGCCGAGGATTCATCCACACCGGAAACGACGGACTCCGATCAACCTTCGGAAACCGCCGAAGCCACCCCGGTAGAACCGCCAACCCCCACCCCAGTCGATCCCAACGCCTTACCGGAGATCGAACACGGTTATTTTTCCATTCGGGGCGAAGTGGTTTATCAGTCTCAGGATGAGGAAAAATACATTATTGTTAAAATTCGTCAGTCTTCTCGGAGCGACCAAGAAAAGCCCAAGTTCTTCAAACTCAAACTCGATGGCTTCGCCGGCCCGAAAGCGGTGGGACATTTCTGGGATTTACACGTTCAACTCGAACAAGACAACCTGGTGATCCAGGAAAGCCACGATATTGGCATGATTCCCGTTAAAAAAGGCAGGAAACCCTTTCAACGTCGGGGAGGCGGCCCCCCCAGAGGAGGCGGTCGAGGAAACTTTTCTCGTTCCTCTCGTCCTCCCGGTAAACCTCAAACGGCTTCGGCTCCCAGTCGCTCCGGCCCCATCTCTAAACCGGTTAAGCCCAAACCCAAAACCGAAAGTTAACCCTCTGCTTCTGTAGCCGACTCTCAATCTAGATTGATTTGAGATCCCCAGACGTCTTGCGGGAGAAAGGCTCTATCCATCGGAATTCCGGCGACGGGTTCGGTTAGGGTAAATTGTCCCAATTCGATCCACTGTTTGAGTTGTTGGGCGACCTGACGGGAACGGGCTAAACTGGCTACAGGAGCAGTCCGCACCGGTTTACCTTCGATGCTGATCCGACCTTTTTTCAGTTGAGCATAACTGACCAAACCAAAGGTCGGACGCACTCGCCGAGGGATGGAAAAATCAACGACAGGCGCGACGATATCTTTATCCTGAACCGCACAGTGAGCCACAACATCTTCGCGCAGTACGGGTAAAGGAATTCCCATTCCAATCATGATCGATGGCCCGTAGTTTCGGAAGTAACAGCCCCGCACCCAATAGGGATTCATCTGTTTGGCATCCCCGATCACCGCTAAAGTTGCCGCAGGGCCGATTGGAGTCCGGTTCGGTAGACGTTTTTGTAAGGGAAAGTGTTGCGTTCCTTCCCAGGTAATATAGCCAATTCCGCCCCCCAAGAAGATACGAGTGCCGATCCCTACAACTTCTAAGTCGGGATCGTTGAGGAGGGGTGAAATCGCCCCCGGATTGGAATAGACGGCATTTCCCAAACGGGGTTGCAACGGCCCGAGATAGGTAAACAGTTGGCGATCGCCTCCATTTACGCCAACAATAAAATTTTGATACAGGTTTCGCGGGTTAAATAAATAAAACTGATTGATTGTGTCCCGGCTGATGGTGGTTTCTAAGGTATTGCGGGGATAACAGTCCGAGACCAATCCCGTTGAACGCAGCGAAACAGGCTTTCCGGCGATTAAATCTTCGATCACGTGTCCCCCTCCGCGATCGCCGAATTCATCCCCATTCTCGGCGATTTGAGTGGCTCCCAGATACAAATCGACCGCCCCAAACCCACTGTAAGCCGGTACGCCATCGAGCCAACAGTTGCGAATATTAATCGGAGGATCGGTCTGTCCCAAATTAATGATCGCCCCGGAAGATTCCATCGGTTCAAAGGTGCCTGTGGTAATCACATCCACCTCTTGAGCAACTTGGGCGACACTGGTTTCGGCTACTCGGGCTTTGACTTCCTCTGCGGTTAAGACAACGGCAGCCTTATGGCGAATTTTATCATTAATCTCGGCGATCGTTCTCATGGTTGAATTGAGGCAATAGGCAACAGGCAGGACTGTTGTAGGGGCGGGTTCGCAATCAATCTATCATTTCCAGCCAAAAATTGATATAAACCCGCCCCTTTACAGTCACCAGTCACCCTTCGGGTTCAGCAGTCACCAGTTTTTTCAGGCAACAGGTAACAGTTTTGTAGGGGCGGGTTCGGCCTAAATCTCTGTTTTCCCTGCAAATAACTTACATAAACCCGCCCCCAACCCGTTAACAATTTTTCCCCAACAACCGGGGCGGGTTTATATGGGTTGAGTGTGGGAGATGATACATCAATTGGGAACCCGCCCCTACAGGACACCCAACAACCGGGGCGGGTTTATATGGGTTGAGTGTGGGAGATGATACATCAATTGGGAACCCGCCCCTACAGGACACCCAAAACCGGGGCGGGTTTATATCGGTTATCTGTGGGTAACAGACATCATTACACCAAGCCGCCCCTACACCCAAAACCGGGGCGGGTTTATATGGGTTGAGTGTGGGAGATGATACATCAATTGGGAACCCGCCCCTACATGAGTGTTTACTGTTCACTGTAATCGCGGGTGGCTCGCCAGGTTAAAATTATCGCGATCGCTATACTGGGAAAAAATACGGCGATTAATGTATTTGTTACCGATAACGGTATGCTGAGAGATGGCCCTACATATTTAATCAGAACCGATACTATTGCTGAAAGTAATAAGACTTTGAGGAGAAATCCGACTTTATTATCCATAAAGGAGAGGTTAAGCGGTTAAATCGGGTTGGGATAATTCTATTCGTACAGATTTTATCACTTAATCCCAATTTTCGATTTTGTTACCTCCACGAACCCCCACCAACCTCCCCAATCCCCCCGTCGATCCCCCCTTGCCCCCCTTTTTAAGGCAGGGCTGTTTCATTCTAAAATTTTGCGATCGCGAGGAGCTAAAATTGGAAGCAGTTTCACCCCTTTTTTCTTCAGAACACCTAAAATCTTAGAAAAACATAGCGATCGCCTGACTCAAACGGCTTGTTCCACTCTGATTCTTAAAGGCGGGAATTGAACAATAAAACTGGCGATCGCGCCGGATGTAAAATGATAGCAATCGCCAGTTTTTTCTTAAATTTTATCTATGGATAGTCTAATTAAAGAACTTAAAAAAGTCAAGGACTTTCGCCGCCGCCAGGGCAGAAGGCATCCATTATGGTTGGTGCTATTGATAGTAATTTTGGCAGCGATGCAGGGATACTTAGGGTATAGAGCGATGGGAGATTTTGCCAAAGCCAATCAACAGCTAATTGTTAAAAAATTTAAGATTTCATCCCCAAAAGTTCCATCTTCATCAACCATAAGACGAGTTCTGATGGGAGTAGACTGGTCAAATCTTCAGGACATTTTTAATCAATGGTCTAGTAGTCTATGTGAATCTGATGATTTGAGGGATTGGGTCTGTATTGATGGCAAAAGCTTAGGCAGCACTGTAGACAATTTTGGCAACTCTCATCAAAACTTTGTTTCATTTGTTTCCTTGTACAGTCAAGAATATCAAGTTGTATTGGGATTAAATTGCTTTGAGAACAAACGCTGTTCAGAAATTAAGCAAGTCCAAGAAATCATCGAAGATTTTCCCCTGAAGAATCAAGTATTTACTCTGGATGCTTTGCACTGCCAAAAGCAAACCGTTAAAAAAATTATTGAATCAAAAAATCACTACTTAATCACCGTCAAAAAGAATCAAAAAAAATTGTATCAAGCTCTAGAGTCTGTCGCCCACAATCAAGAGCCTTTGAGTATCAAGATAGAGCAAGATAAAAGTCATGGTCGCCAAATTCAACGCCAAGTAGCTGTCTTCAAGAGTATAGATTCCCTGAAATCTAGTTGGTATGAAATTAAAAGCTTAATCCGAGTTGAAAGATGGGGTAAAAGAGGTAAAAAGGACTATCATCAAGTCGCTTACTACATCAGTAGCGTTTGGGAAAAAGCCGATTATTTTTCTGAAAAAATAAAAGGTCATTGGCAAATTGAAAATCGCTTGCATTGGGTCAAGGATGTGATCTTCAAAGAAGATGATTCTTCTATAGCTCACTTTCAAGCACGAACGAATTTATCGATTCTTCAAACTATTGCAATTAATCTTTTTAGACTTTTAGGCTTTGTGTCAATTACAGAGGGTCAAAGATGGCTTAATAACAGGTGGTCTAGGCTTTGGATTTTGTTAGAATGAAACGGCCCTGCCTTTTTAAGGGGGGATCAAGGGGGGATCAAGGGGAGAGGTGGAGAGGGGTTGGGGGAGAGGTCGAAGGGGGAGAGGTCAACAGAGATCATATTTCACTAAAAAATGGTATCATCAAAGTTTGGCGATCGCGTAACGTGCGGTCTGGCGATCGCGTAACACAACAGATACAAGGTTAAATAATATTTCACGTTTTTCAGATTAAAAATATTGGGAGTAGGTGAATAATGCAACAAAAAGACCCCGAATTAGTTAACAAAATTCGTCAACAATTTGACTCGGCACCCTATCCGAAAATCCCCTTAGAAAAATCTCCCAAAGAAGCTTATGATATTCTCTACCTTCACAACTTAATTACGTCCTATTATTTAAGAAATCAAAAAGTTATTAATACCGAAAGCAAAGTTATATTAGATGCGGGTTGCGGGAGCGGTTATAAATCGTTAGTTCTCGCGGAAGCTAACCCGGGCGCGAAAATTGTCGGGATTGATTTATCGGAAAAATCGGTTGATTTGGCGCAAAAACGATTAGAACATTACGGCTTTACCAACTGCGAATTTCACGCTATCCCGATAGAAAATTTACCCAAACTGGGGTTAGAGTTTGACTATATTAATGCCGATGAAGTGCTGTATTTATTGCCGGATATCGTCGAAGGGTTGAAGGCGATGAAAGCGGTGTTAAAGCCGGAAGGAATTATTAGAAGTAATCTTCACAGTTACTTTCAGAGAGCGTCCTATTATCGGGCGCAAGAACTGTTTAAGTTTATGGGGTTGATGAATGAAAGTCCGGGTGAAATGGAGATAGAAGTCGCTAGAGAAACGATGAATTCTCTCAAAGACCAGGTGTTGATTAAAAGGCAAACTTGGACTGAAAGGGCGAAAGAAAGTGATGAAGCGATGCTGGCGAACCACTTATTAATGGGGGATAAAGGTTCAACTATTCCCGAACTTTTTGCGGCGTTGAGAGAGGCTGAACTCGAATTTATCAGTATGGTAAATTGGCGGTATTGGGACTTAACGGGGTTGTTTAAAGAACCGGATAATTTACCCGCATTTCTGGCGATGAGTTTACCCGAACTTTCGGTTGAGGAACAGCACCATTTATTTGAACTGCTGAACCCGGTTCACCGTTTGTTAGACTTTTGGTGCGGTCATCCGGGTGCCGCTCATCCGGTTGAACCCGTGTCGGAATGGAGCGATCGCGACTGGAACTCCGTCACCGTTCATCTACACCCCCAACTCAGACATTCTAAAGCCAAAGAAGATTTGATTCAATGCGTCCAAACCCGCAGACCGTTTGAGATCAGCAAATACGTTCAAGTCCCGACAATGGTACCGCTTCACCAAGAAAGCGACGTGGTGGCGGGTTTGCTTCCCCTCTGGGATGAACCCCAACCTTTTCTCAGTTTAGTGGAACGATGGCAAAAAATCCGAACCGTTGACCCCATCACCCTCGAACCCGTGAGTCAACAGACCGCTTTTGAGCAAGTCAAAGAACTCTTGAGCGACCTCGATCCCTTTCTGTACGTGCTTTTGGAGCGTTCCGCCTGAAAAATCAAAAAATTTTCTGGGGGGTGATATGAAACTGAAAATGACTGGGTAAGTTAGGGATACGAAAACAACAGATCCATTATCCTTCCCCTAAGGAGAAACTACTATGAAGACTGAATTTAAAGCAAAATTCTTACAACACGTTGCTAAAAGAAAAAAAGAAGAGGGTTTCACCCTAATTGAACTTCTGGTTGTTATCATTATTATCGGTATTTTGTCCGCGATCGCTTTGCCTTCTTTCCTCAACCAAGCGAACAAAGCGAAAGAGTCTGAAGCGAAACAATACCTCAGTGCAATTAACAAAGGTCAGCAAGCTTTCTACACTGAAAATGGTAAATTTACAGAGGGGATTTCATCTCTCGGTGTGGGTATCAAGACAGCAACAGAGAACTATACGTATCAATGTGAGGTAGGTGGTACTGCTATAGTTAACTGTACAGCCACACCTTTGCAGGGTTCTGCTCTTCGGGGCTATCTTGGAGCAGTTTATTTGATACAGGTTGATGACCAGGGTGGTGGAGAAGCAACATCAAGAAGCGTACTGTGTCAGTCTAAGGATACAGGTGAAGCTGTGCCTAAGTTTGGGGGACAAGATGGTAGTTTTCAAGCTGATGCTGATCCCAAGTGTGCAACTATAGATATGGAAGATGTCTAGATTCATCGTGAACGCCTTTACCGCTTTCGTGATTTGAGACAATTTTCTGGTAATGTAGGTGGGTGGCGGTTGCTACCCACTGTTTTTTTGTCAGTAGGTTGGGTTGAGGAACGAAACCCAACAATGTTTTCGGTTGTTGTTGTGTTGTTGGGTTGTTGTTGGGTTGCGCTACAACTTAACCGAACCTACTAATTCTAACAATGTTTTCGGTTGTTGTTGGGTGGTTGGGTGGTTGGGTTGCGCTAGCGCTTAACCCAACCTACTAATTGCAATAATATTTTCGGTTATTGTTGGGTTGTTGTTGGGTTGTTGTTGGGTTGCGCTAGTGCTTAACCCAACCTACTAATTGCAATAATGTTTTCGGTTGTTGTTGGGTTGTTGTTGGGTTGTTGTTGGGTTGCGCCTGCGGCTTAACCCAACCTACGGTATGATCATAAATAATGGGAACATAATATAACAATGTCTTCTTCCGACTCACAAACAATAAATTGGCAACAACAAGCCAATCAATGTCTACTCGATGGAAATTATCTACAAGCAAGCCGTCTCTACGAAGCCGCGATAGAAACCGAACCCGATGTAAAATCCCATTACTGGAATTTGGGGTTGATGCTGCTGTTGCAGGGAGAAGAAGCCGAAGCACAGACAACTTGGCTGTTTGCAATGGCGGAGGGGGAACCGGAAGAAGTTGAACAATGGACAATCGAATTAATCCAGGTTTTAAAAAAGGAAGCTCAACGGCGAGAATATTTAGAAGATTGGGCTGTTGCTTGGGCAATTCGGCAACATATTCGAGAGATCGATCCCACAGATATCAATAATCTATTAAATTTAATTGCATTGAGTGTTTTACTCAAAACCTATACCGGAGAAGAACTGACTTCATTGGGAGTTTTTGAGCGGCTTCAGTCTACTTCAGAAACAGCAGAAATTGATACTCAATTGTTGTTCTTAGTTTTACAAACCGTTCTCAATTATGCCCCTCTAGATCCTCAATCCTTAGAATTCACCAAAGCTTGTTTGCCTTATGTTTCCGGTCAAAGCGAGTTGATCGATTTATTAAAAACAACCGCGAATAAAATTTCGATGACCCATCATCAGGCGGAGTTGGCAGTTGAATATGCTGAATTGGCTTTCCAGTTGCAACCGGAAAATAAAACGATTTTGTTTCTGACAACAACCCTTTATCAAAAAGCAGAAAATCTTGACAAAGGGATTGAACTTGCAAAGCATTGTTATGAGGTTTGTGAAGATTTAGCAGATAAAGTTTATGCAAATCACCTAGTTTTAAAAGGCTTAATATCTGCCGGAGGTGGATATGTGGCTGAAGTGAGTTCTATTTTAGAACGCCATCAAACGTTACTCAAGTCTTTGATAGAGTTAGACCCCACCGAACTCCCTCAAGACATGACAATGCGACTGTTTTCAACCCTATTTTTTCCGCCCTATTTACAAGATGATCCGCAGCTTAATAATAAATTACGGCAACAAGTCGCTCAAATTTGTCAAAAGAATATCGAAAGATATGCTGATACTGCGATTTCCCAATACAAACAAAAACTTGCTTCCCGTCCACCGATTATAAATACCGATAAACCTTTGCGGGTTGGTTATATTTCCTATTGTCTGCGAGATCATTCGGTTGGATGGTTGGCAAGATGGCTATTTAAGCACTATAACCGAGAAAAGTTTCAAATTTATGCTTATTTAATTAATGCAGAAGGTCGAGAAGATAGTTTGCAAAATTGGTATGTGAATCAAGTCGATCAAGCCTATCAGTTTCCTGTAGGTCATCGAGGCTTTACCGATCAAATTAGTGAAGATGAGTTAGATATTTTAGTCGATCTCGATAGCCTAACTCTAGATCTAAGTTGTGAAATTATGGCAGCCAAAACGACGCCTGTTCAGGTAACTTGGTTGGGTTGGGATGCTTCAGAAGTGCAGACGATTGACTACTATATTGCCGATCCTTATGTATTGCCAGAAAATGCTCAGGACTATTACAGCGAGAAGATTTGGCGGCTTCCACAAACTTATATTGCAGTGGATGGTTTTGAAGTGGGAACGCCAACGTTGCGACGGGATGAGTTAAAGATTCCCGGTGATGCGGTGATTTATCTCAGTTCTCAGATGGGTTATAAATACCACCCGCAAACCGCTAAAATGCAGATAGAGATTCTTAAAGAAGTCCCGAATAGCTACTTTTTGATTAAGGGTTTCAAGAAACAAGATATCGTCAAAGAGTTCTTTATTCAACTGGCAAAAGATGAGGGAATTAACCCCGATCGCTTAATTTTTTTATCGGGTGTACCAACGTCAGCCATTCATCGAGCCAATTTAGCGATCGCAGATGTGGTACTCGATACGTTCCCCTACAATGGCGCGACTACGACGTTAGAAACGCTGTGGATGGAAGTCCCAATGGTGACTCGTGTCGGTCAACAGTTTGCGAGTCGCAATAGTTATACCATGATGGTGAATGCGGGAATTAATGAGGGTATTGCTTGGACCGATGAGGAGTATGTTGAGTGGGGTATTCGTTTGGGAACCGATGAAGCGTTGAGACAGCAAGTAGCTTGGAAGTTGCGAAAATCTAAACAAACTGCTCCGTTGTGGAATGGAAAACAGTTCACCCGGGAGATGGAAAAAGCCTACGAACAAATGTGGCAAATTTATCTAGATTCTCGGGGTTGATGTTGACCTCTCCCCCAATTGTGGAGATTGCCCCCTGTATTTCTACTCCCCTCTCTCAATTTTGGGAGAGGGGTTGGGGGAGAGGGCGACAAGGATTGAGATTGCCCCCCTAGCCCAATTGTGGAGATTGCCCCCCTAGCCCCCCAATTCTGGGGGGAATAAGATATTCTAAGTTTCCTATTTTGTCAAATTCCTATTCTGCTGTATTTCTGCTCCCCTCTCTCATCTTTGGGAGAGGGGCTGGGGGAGAGGGCGAGAGAGATTTAGATTGCCCCCCTCGCCCCCCAATTCTGGGGGGAATCAGATATTTGACAGTTTCCTATGTTCCTTCAAGTCCGATTGTGCTGTATTTCTACTCCCCTCTCTCATCTTTGGGAGAGGGGCTGGGGGAGAGGGCGAGAGAGATTTAGATTGCCCCCCTCGCCCCCCAATTCTGGGGGGAATCAGATATTTGACAGTTTCCTATGTTCCTTCAAGTCCGATTGTGCTGTATTTCTACTCCCCTCTCTCATCTTTGGGAGAGGGGCTGGGGGAGAGGGCGAGAGAGATTTAGATTGCCCCCCTCGCCCCCCAATTCTGGGGGGGAACAAGACTCTTTTCAAGTCTTCAAAGTATCCACAACATTTGTGCTGTTATACTCCCCTCTCTCATGTTTGGGAGAGGGGCTAGGGGTGAGGGCGACTACTCCCCTCTCTCAATTTTGGGAGAGGGGCTGGGGGAGAGGGCGATAGGAATTTAGGGAGGCGGGGGGAAATCTGCTTGTGCTATTTGGAGAATACGAGTAGGAACAGTTTGCAGGTCGCTGAGAACTTCTTCGTTGGTAAACCTCAACACTCGATAACCAAACGATTGAAGATGCTGTGTTCGAGCCTCGTCATAGGCTGTCTGCTGAGTATGAATGTCTCCATCAACCTCAATGACTAATTTGCAGGATGGACAATAAAAGTCAACAATAAACTGTCCTACAGGATGCTGACGGCGAAACTTGAGTCCTGCCAGTTGACGACCCCGCAAGGCGCTCCATAATTGCGCTTCAGCAGGAGTTAGATTTTGCCGCAAATAACGAGCAGCCTGCTCAGTTTGCGGATTAGTTCCACGAATTCTAGGAGAATCTTTTGACATTAGTGTTGCCCTCTAAATTCCCTGACCCCGCCACCTAAATCCCCCGCCCCCTAAATCCCCCGGCTCCCGTGACCCCCGCCCCCGTGACCCCCAATTCTGGGGGTAATGGGGGTATTCTGGGGGACTTTGAAAGATGGGGGTATTTCTGGGGGACTTTGAAATTTCCCCCCAAAGTTGGGGGGATAAAGGGGGGCTAATTTAAGCTAATTTATATATATATCATAGTCGAAAAGGAGAGAGGTTTGGGGTGATTCAAGGGATTTAGGTGGATGATCTTAATACTATAACTCCCGAATTGGACTCGATGCAAACACTTGATCGCAGGTTAATTCTAACTCGGGAAAAGTGGAAGAAACAATGCGATCGCTTCCGGTAAAAGACTGGACTTGATATTCACCCTCAACCAACTGATAAACAAAAATTTTCGGCCGTTTAGGATTTCCTAAAAGGGTGCGAGAACCAATCGCCAAATAATCAACAATCCAATATTCAGGAATTCCCAAGCGTTGATATTCATCCCGTTTATCAATATAATCATCCTCCCAATTGGTAGAAACCACTTCTACAGCAAGTTGAATGGGTTCTGTTAAGGCGCCATAGGTTCGGACGTTGCTATTCCAAATTTCCGCTTTCACCATACCAACATCAGGATTTCTTCCCCGTTCTTCTCCCTCTTGAGTTATGGTTTTAATGATGATATCTTTATCAACGATATAGTCTAAATTCAGGCGATCGCTTTCTCGATCAAAACAACGAACTAGAAACCGAGCCACATTTTTATGAGCGCGAGTGGGTTCGGCTTTTACGAGTTCTCCGTTTACCAGTTCATACTGTCCGAAACCATCGGGATACTGTTCTAAAAATTCGAGAAAGGTCAGCTTGTTAGTCGCGGTTAATGTCATGGCTTTTAAAGAAAAAAGCAGTTTTCATAAGCTGTCTATAGCAGTTTTCAATCGAATGAGATACGGACGATCCCCCTAAATCCCCCTTCACAAGGGGGACTTGAAATTTTAAGGTGTACCTCACCAGCTTGAGAAACGCTATACTTCAACGGTTGGAATATTTTCGGCTTGAGATTGTTTAATCGCGTCTTGATTCTCATGTTCTAGGACAATTCGACCCTGTAAATGAGGGATTAAAGCCGACCATTGAATCTCGCTCAATTGTCCGATTAATACAATATTCGGTTCGTCAGCAACCTCTAATTCTTCCTCCATAATCAGGTTCATTACAATGCTAGAAAGACCTAAATCCGCTTCTTCGTCGGAAATATTGCTATTATCTATCAACAATGTCATTCGACTGCTATCAGGATGAGTGATTACAGATTTGATAACTTCTGCTAAATCTGAACCGAGAGATTCTTCATCTTGAGTCCAATCTGGAAAAGCGATAAAGTTGTTGGTTTGTAGTCGATATTTTTTAAATAACTCTACTGTTAATTTTTGTTTGACTAAGGCTTCGTTACCGTCTCGAATTTTGAGTAATTCATCAAACTTTTCTTCTATCAAATCAATAGAACGATCAATATCAAATTGTTTGGCTTGCTGTTGACCAGCGATAGTGATTTGTTCCCATCGTTGAGGATTATTAACCAAATTCATCAGCGTTTCAGCCAAAGCCTGAGCATTCCCCGCAGAGAATTGTAAGCCGCTCACACCTGGCTCAATTACTTCTCCTGAACCACCTGTTCCGCTTGTAATTAGGGTTAATCCGGCGGCCATCGCTTCCACTTGCGAGCGACCAAAGGGTTCTTCCCAGACAGAGGGAAAGACTAAAACATTATGAGTTGCAAATAAATCAATCAATTGAGTCCGAGATAAATATCCACAAAAATCAACTTGATTCTCTATTTCTTGTTGTTGTGCATATAATTTTAGACTTTGAAAAAAATCCGAGTTAGGAGCATCTCCGGCAATAGAACAGTGAAAATCAATATTGTTTTGATGTAGAATAGCTAAGGCTTCCAGCAAAACTTGAGGGCCTTTATAGGGTAGCACTAAACTAGCAAAAACAATCCGTAATTTATCAAAACTCGGCAAGCAACACATCTGAAATTGGCGAAGAAATACACCAGGATAAACAACGCCAATATCGTTCAAAGGATAACCTTTGCTCAAGACTTTTTGTTGACCATACTTGCTATTAGCACCCACCCAATACAAAGGAGTATCTGGTGTGTATTCTACTGCATACCCGGGCTTTTCAAATCCCAATAAATGAATAACAGGAATGGCTCGAGCGAAGAAAGGTTGAAATACTGTATTGCTCAGAAAGTCGATATTTCCGACCAAACAAAAATCCGGCTCAAAATAATTAATGGCTGCTTGAATAACTCGATCATTATGTTGTATTATTTCAGCGATTTTAGTTTGTTCCTCAAAAGGTTTAGGAGGTAATTGTTCATAAGTTCCACATAAGAGTAAATTTCGAGTAATATTATTTTCCTCGGATTTGATAACTCCTAAGTATGGTGCATCTGAAGTTAAGATATAAATATGATGTCCTCGTTTACGGAGAACATTACCAAAATCACAAATTCGACGACCATATCCTCCAAGTTCTTGGGGGGGATAGAGATTATTAATAATCAAAATTCGTTTGGGAGGAATTTTCGCTACGGGTTTTTCTCCCAAGCCTATTGAAACATCAACTTTCGTTTTATTACTTCTGAGATTAACACTGTATTGATAAGCTAGATTTGCCTTTTCTGCTTTCCCTTGCTGACGATAACATCTTTCTAGCAGCAGCCAAACCAATGTATTTAGGGGTTGAATGGTAACAAGATGTTCTAGAATATCTGTCGCTTCTTGGAATTGATTTAGCTCTACTAAAACTTTAGCCAATTGTTCGATTAAAAAACAATCACGCCTAGAGTGTCGTAAAGCTTGTTTAAATAAAGATTCTGCTTCTTGATAATCTTCAATTTTTACAGATAATAAACCCAACTGAGTTAGTGCAGTAACGTCCCCAGGATTATCTTTTAATACACGTTGAAAAGCGGAGACAGCTTTCAAAAAGTTTTGTTGGGAGAGTAACCAAGTTCCCCAATCTGTTTTATTCTTCCATTTATAGACAAGAGGATGATCGCAAACTTGGATAAATCCTCGCCTACCCAACTGAGCATCATAGGAATCACTATCTAGAGAATCACTAATCATCAATTCAGTCAGATTGATGCAAGTTAATATAAAATCTATACTGAGTGCATTTAATTCCCGTTCGGTTAATATTATTAAGTCCCAATTGAATAAGGGAAGTGTCGTTAAACTTGACTGAAATGTAACTCGACTTTGTAGCTGATTGAGAGTTGATTCATATTCAAAATTATTCTCATTTCCCGTTATTGCTGAAATCACATGAATATCAAGATTTGACCAATTTGTTGCTTGTTCAATAATTTGAGAATGAACCCTCGAACCGAATAAAACTTTAAGATTGCCACTTCTACGATGAAGTGTTTCAAGATATTCCTGCACCAAATTAGACTCTACATCTTGACTCATTTATAATTCCCCAATTCAGAACGAACAATTCGATAATGTCTCAATTTACCCACTTGAGTTATTAAGTTTTCGTTATGAAGAAAATATCCACTGTATAAACTTTCAATAACTCGATTACAGTCGTGAACAAAAACATCTGTTTCTCCCATGGTAGCAAGTTGAGATGCCATATATATACTTTTCATTCGTCCTGGAGAATGTTCGGCATATCCCCCAGGTGCATCTACAAAAATAATATCCCATTTGATTTTATCAATAAAATTGGGTAACTCCATAGACAAATTATCTATTCCCTGACTATACTGAACTAATAAGTTTAATCCTTGTTGAACGGTTGTATTATATTTAACTAAATAGGCTTCTATATTTGCTATTTCACGGGTTATTTCACCAAACCAGTCTTGATTATCTTCAAGAAATACAGTTTTTCCACCCGAGTTTATATTCAGCCAAAAATTACTATCTTTGCCTACCCCAAATACTAAAAAGTTACAGGGAGATTTACTGGAAAGTCTATCTGTTAGGTAACAGTATTCATCAACAGACATTTGACCCGGATTATTTTTAACAAGCTGAAAAATTTCAGATCTTGGACTATAAGAAGGTCGGGAAATAAGACTCTCCATCTGAAAACTCAAGTTAGAGTCTAATTTAAGAGTCGGTAAGTTAGCAGCTACCCGATTTATTATTTCTTCATTTTCATAATTAAGTATAATTCGATATTGAAGACAAGGTAATAAAGCCGACCACTGTCTTGCACTGTAGTTTTTAATCAAACTAATATGAGGTTCTTCTTCAACCTGTAAATTTTCTTCCATCAGTAATTGCATTACAATACTTGATAAAAATATATTGGCATCTTCCTCGGAAAAGTTGCCGATTTCTATGACCAAGTTGATCTCTGATAGATTTGAACATGTTAAAAGTTTTAAAAAGACTTCTTTTAAATCATTTATTATTAATTCTTCTGGCTGATTAAAATTGGGAAATATTATAATATTAAAAGCCTTCCAATCTAAGGAAAGCAGAGAAAAATTTGACCTGTTCTCGGTTTTTTCGCTCATCAGCTTGTGAAAGAGTAAATTTTAAAAGGTTCAATTCTTTGTCTATTTATTGCTGTAAATCGGAAGCCGATTTCAACTCCTCAAATAACGCCTTATAATCTTCTCTCTCTGGACTCAACTCAAGCAACTTCTCTAACGGTTCAATCGCACCTTTTGAATCATTCATTTTTAGCCGAACATTCAGCAAACCTTCCAAAGCCGTCAAATTATCCGGTTCTCGCTGCAATACAATTGTATAAGCTTTTTCCTCTGCTTTTAACTGCACTTCAATAGACTCAACCTCTGCGGTTTGGGGTTGATTTTGTTGTTGCAAAGCATTCTTAAACACGGGAGCAAGAGTGAATAAAGTTGAACCGCCAAACCCAATCGCGCCAATCAATGCAACTAACTTTTGTTTACGCTTGAGATTGCGTTGACGAGACTGCATATATTCTCGTTCTGCACTGGTCATATCTGCCTCTGGTGGGTTGCTACAACTGCCTACTTTCCTAAAGTACCCAACTTTTGATCAAAAGCGATCGCGCTGTCCGACAAGTTACGCCTTCAACCCAACCCACACCCTAAACTCTTACCGATAGTCTGCGATCGCATTATACTTATCTTACCGCCAAATCGACATCAATTAAATAAAAAGTATAAGTTCATCCAAAAAACGTTAGCCGCACCCTACACCGCCTTTCGGGTTAATTCCGAAAAGAAACCCGGTGTAAGTACCCGAATGTTGGGGGGGGAAAATCTACACTTCCAGATAAACAGAGGAACTGTAACTATATAAATATACGAAACAACGAGGTAGCCGGATGCAAAACGTAATTCAATCCTTCTATAACTGGTATCGTCACACCCTCCGCAATACCAAATACCGTTGGGTATTGATTCTGGGAACGTTACTTTACCTGCTGAGTCCGATTGATATTGCTCCTGATTTTATCCCTATTGTAGGATGGATTGATGATGGAATTGTTGCGACTTTGTTTGTAACAGAAATCTCTCAGTTATTGTTAGAACGTCTCAAGAGTAGTCAAAAAACAACCTCTACAGAAGTAGCTGAAGGCGAGGTTGTAGACGCTGAAAAAACGGTTGTTGATGTTACCGCAAGTTAGGTAATGTTCGGGGGATGGGTGAAGCCGCAGCGAGTTGACTGTCTGAGAGAATTTACATCCCCTTTTCAGTTTAAAGTTTTGTATTATTGTTGAATTTGTAACTGAATTTCTATAAAAACCCGGTTTCTTTGAGAAACCGGGTTTTTGAGGTATATTTGTATCTTGAAGAACAGTTGTAGGGTGGGTGACAACTGAGAATTAAATTGTTGAACATAAACATTTTTGATGTCACCCACCCTACTGTTCAAAATAAACATTTTTGATGTCACCCACCCGACTTGAATCGTATCTTTGATAACAGATTCAAGTTTAATTTAGATTGTTGTTAAAAGACAATAAACAATTGTCCCTATCTCTAGATTGTGGGTTTAAAATTTTAGCCACCTCTAGAGATATTATTTTTTAAATATGAAACGGTCGAACTTTTCCAGACGAGATTTTCTGAAAGCTGCTGCATTTGCTTCTTTTCTTTCGACTGTTGGGGGTCATTCTCTGTTAGCTTTATCTGCTCCCAGTCGCAAATTAATTTCAACATCCGAATGGTCAAGCGATAACATTTTCTTACAAGGAATTAACGCACCCGTTTTTCAGGAACTTGATGTTGATAGCTTAAAAATTACCGGGGAAATTCCGCCAGATTTGAACGGAATGTACATGAGAAATGGCCCCAATCCTTACTTAAAACCCGTCGCTTATCAATATCCCTTAGAAGGCGATGGAATGATTCATGCGGTTTATCTTAAAGAAGGAAAAGCCAGTTACCGAAATCGTTGGATTCTCACCAAAAGCTTACAGCAAGATATGGAGGGAAAAGAACGACAAAATATGCCGCTTGTGAATTATGCCAATACTAATATTGTATCCTATGGAGATACTTTATTGGCGTTGTATGAAGTCGGATTACCCTACAAAATTTCTGGCGAATTAGAAACGTTGGGAGAGTGGGATTTTGATGGCGAACTCGAAGAAGCAATGACTGCACATCCCAAGGTTGATCCGATAACGGGAGAGTTACATTTTTATCGTTATTCTCTGTTAGCTGCGCCTTATTTGGTGTATTACGTCGCCGATAAACAGGGAAAAATTATTCGGAAAACCCCCATTGAAATGGAATCTCCCGCCTTAATACATGATACGGCGATTACTGAAAATTACATTATTTTCTTTCATTGTCCTTTAGTTTTCAATGTATTTCAAGCGCTCGGCGGTGGACTTCCGTTTGAATGGAAGCCGGAATATGGTACAAAAATCGGGTTAATTCATCGCAAGAATGTTGATCAAAAACCGATTTGGATAGAAACAGAACCGTTGTGGATGTGGCATTTTATGAATGCTTACGAACAACAGGGAGAAGTTGTGGTTGATTTCGCCTATCATAATCAACTGAAATTAGAACCCTCTACCGTAAATTCTGGACAAGAGATTAAATCTCATTTACAACGATTGATTATTAATCCCGAACAAAAAACAGCCAAGCATGAACCTTTAGATGATCGAGTTGTTGATTTCCCGACGTTTGATTTTCGGAAAACCGGACAACCCTATCGCTTTGGATATACGCCTCATATCGATGTAGAATTAATGGTACAAAAGAACATTCCGAACTATTTTTCTGAACTGATTCAATATGATTTGGAACGGAAAGTTTCTCACGTTCACCGCTTTAAACCCGGACGTTATTGTGGTGAAGCGAGTTTTATTCCCAAACAAGGACAAGAGGGTGAAGATCAGGGATATGTGGTCACATTTGTCTTTGATGAAAACACAGGAACCAGCAGTTTAGTTATTCTTGACCCCGCCAATTTTGCAGGTGAACCCCTGGCTGAAATTCATCTTCCGGTTCGGGTTCCGAGTGGTTTTCATGGCAATTGGATTTCAACAGCAATATAATAGCAAAATAGATTGTTACGGTTCCTGAATTGTTGCAAATTAATTGTTGTACGAGGTATTTCTGGGGGGAATAAAAACCCGGTTTCGTAGAAGTTGCCGGGTTTTTAACCTCTATCTCAATCTACGGTTAGTTTACTGAAAAATAGAACATTGCTGTAAAAATCTCGTTGGAATTTCGGGATTGTTTCCCCAGTGTAGATGCAAATAAGACGCATGAAGATTCGCGAATGACCATCCTTCGGTGATGGTTTGATTGTCTTTATTTTGACGGTAACGCTTCATTTTATAAACCGGATTTGGGGATTCTGTTGTCAGGTCGGAGCGATGAAATTGATGTCCGAAAATAGTGGTTTCTTGGGGAAATAAAGGACTGTTTTGTAAGGTTGTTGCTTGATAATATCCCAATTTTAATCGTTTTCCCATGAACGCTTTTGTGGGAAGAACCCCCACCATTTGCCAAGATTTGTTCTCAAAATCGATTATTTCTTCACATAAGTACATCAATCCTCCGCATTCGGCGTAAGTTGGTATTCCTACGGAGATTTGATCTCGAATAGCTTTAATCACTGATAAATTTTCGGATAACTGTTTAGCAAACATTTCGGGAAAACCACCGCCAAAGTAAAATCCTTGTATGTTTTGGGGAATTTGGCTGTCGTTGAGAGGACTCCAAAAGATTAATTCTGCTCCGAGTTGTTGTAAAATATCCAGGTTATCTTGATAATAAAAACTGAAGGCTTGATCGCGAGCGATGGCAATTTTAACCGAATGCTGAACACAGGGGATGGTGAGAGTTGGTTGAATTTTAACTGGTTTTTCGGTTTGGAATAAGGGAAGGAGTTTTTCCCAGTTAAAACTGTTTTCGGCTAATTTAACGAGTTGTTCAATTAAGGTGTTAAGTTGGGGAAGTTCATCGGTGGGGACTAAGCCTAAATGTCTCTCGGGGAGGTGTATTTGATCTTGTCGTCGGATTATCCCAAGGATGGGAATATTTAAGGGTTCTAGTGCTTCTTGTAAGAGTTCTAGATGGCGATCGCTTGCAACTTTGTTTAAGATTAAACCCGCAAATTTTAAGTTATAATTTAGGGTGGTAAAGCCGTTCACAATTGCCGCCACTGAACCGGATAATCGACTGCAATCTATCACGAATAATAGGGGTAAATTGAGGATTTGAGCAATGTGAGCGGTTGAGGCGGTAGGGGTGTGATCAATCAGGGGTGAAACGCCGTCAAATAACCCCATTACTCCTTCGATGAGTGCATAATCGGCTTTTTGAATATGATCAGTAAAACACTGTTTGATATAGGCTTCTGAAGTGAGAATGGGATCGAGGTTGCGACAGGGTTTTTGAGTGACAAATTGATGAAACATCGGGTCGATATAATCGGGGCCAATTTTAAAAGATTGGATATTGAATTGTTTCTGTTGGAGGTAAGCCAAAAGCGAAAGGGTGACGGTTGTTTTACCCGATCCACTTCGATCAGCAGCAACGATCGCACTCATGTTCGATTTCTCCATGAAAATACTGAGACTTGATGTATATAATTTTACTACTAAAAGCTTGGTATAAAATTAACAAGTCAAGTCTGGTATAAACAACGAGAAAATCCCCTTGACTTTGGGGTGTAAATTTTGAGACAATAGTGTTAGAATTTCAAAAATTGATGGGCTGTAAAACAAATGAATTGGATAGAACTAAATATAAATAGAAGTTGAAGTTAGATTAGCAAGGCGAACTAGAAGGCGGAAAGTTGATGATTTGGGGGTAAATTTTCTCGAAATGATTGAAGCGATCAAAAACACATAAATTTGTGATTGATATCACACCGAGACTCAGCCAAGACTATCTAACCAGCAATTCAACACCAATCAAATTTGGTAACAGTTTCCCATTTTGACCCCAGAAAAAACCACAGAAAGCTTAAAGTGAGAGCCATGCTAAAGTACAAAAGAAAGAATTTCCTGGAACCCTTAAAAACCAATGCGCTGTTTGATCGGTTGCCGGCCGAGGTTCAGCAGTGGGCCGAAAGTTTACCCTGGACCGAACGGCGCTACGTTTTATCGTTGTGCTATATTCTTTGTGCCTCATCTCCCGAGAAACAAGCCGAGTTTTTAGACGAATATACTGCCGATGGGTTGGTATCAAAACTTTTAGAAGATGTTGATACTCTGCAACGAATTAAGCAGTATTTAAGCTGGTTTAAACTCGAGACCAATCTCAACGAATCTCTATTAAGAAATTACATCAGACAGTTTTATATTCACTCGGCTCAAGATGCTCGCTGTCAGCCGGAGGAATATCTAGAATCGGCTTTAAGATTGGCTTTAAACCCGGAAGATAAAGATAAAGTTTTTTATTATATCTTGGGATTTGAACTGTTGAAGTTGATGTTTAATATGAGTTGGCTACAGCACGAACGCTTATCCAGACTGCAACGAAATCCTGATGATTTCATCAGAAACTACATTAAACCGATTCAAAATACACACAAACTCAATGGGATCGTCGTTCCCAAAGATGAACGAATATTTTTCGCTCGGAGAGATTATTTCGTCAAAAAACCCAATATTTCCAACCGCAAACTCACCGAGTTAATTCTGGTCACTTTTACCACCGAGCAAGTGATTGGTTGTGGTTTTTCCGTCACCCGTCATATTCGCTCGGTAGAATTTGACTATGATTATGTATTTAATGCTTCTGAGGAATCAGAAAGTATCTTTCCTTGGGAATGTGAATCTATGATAGGATAAGGTAGGTCAACCCAGAGAAAACAGAGGCTTAAATCCGTCGGATCACCAATCAAGATCCCTCTACCTGGCTCGGAGTTCTGCGAAGCGCCCCAACCTCTGGCCCGGAAACGCACCCACTGAGGAAAGAACGTGCTATTGTCAAAAGGCTTTGAAGTAGAAATGTATACAGGCACTCCTCAAGGAGAAATAGTCGGCCTGAGCGATCGGATTGTCGCCGAATTAGAGGGATTCGTGCGAGAACCCGATAGCCGCAATGTCGAGTATACAACGGCGCCGCTGTGCAACTACGATCGCCTGTTGTGCGCTTTGGTCAAGCCTCGGCGCACCCTGCGATCGGCTTTAAACGAATGGGGAAACTATACCCTGATTCCGGGAAGTACCCTGTCTCTGGGAGAGAGCGACTGTTTTTATCGCTCCGATCCAAACAATCCCTACCACACCTATATTGAGCAAACCTACGGTACAACGGTCGTCACCGCCAGCATTCATATTAATATTGGCATCAGTGACCCCCAACAGTTGATGCAGGCCATTCGCCTCGTGCGGGTGGAGGCGCCGCTGTATCTAGCCTTGAGCGCTTCGTCTCCGTTTCTCGACGGTCAACCCACAGGCCACCATTCCACCCGTTGGTCCGTGTTTCCGCAGACGCCAAAACAGGTTCCGTTGTTTGAAAGTCACTCCCACTACATCGACTGGACAGAAGAACAACTGGCCCTCGGAACCATGTATAACGTGCGCCACCTGTGGTCATCGGTGCGGCCCAATGGCGATCGCCGTCCGTACAATCTGAATCGTTTAGAATTGAGAATTTGCGATCTGGTGGTCAATCCGGTGGCATTACTGGCGGTAACGGCGTTGTTAGAAGCGCGACTGTGGCAAATGCTCGAAGATCCGAGTCTCGATCCCCTCGAACAGAGCGATTTTCCCGCCAGCAGCCGGGGGAGTGACTTGGTAGCCCTCACCGCAGAAAACGAAGCCGCAGCCGCCCATCGGAGTTTGGAGGCGTCCCTGCGCCATTGGAAAACCGGGGAGCAGATCTCGGCTCACGATTGGATTATCCAACTTTATCAAGAAGTGTGGCCCGTCGCCAAACGGCGGGGCTTTAGCTGCTTTTTGTCTCCGGTCAAGAAAATTTTGCAGGAGGGAAACACCGCCCAACAGTGGTTGAGACAGCACGAACAGGGGTTGAGCAGCCGTCAGATCATCCAACAGGCGATCGCGGCGATGGAAAAACAGGAAAAAGAATTTGAGGATAAATTGTGTCAACCATCTTTGGTTGCTTAGAGCCAATCATCGTTTAAAATATCTTATCGTTAAATCAATTGTAGAAATATAAAAAAAAGCTATGAATTCTCGTCAAAATGACGAGATTCCGCTAGGGGAAATCCTTATTCCTCTATTTTCAACCTGGCCCCTGATACAGCGTAAAAAATTAGCGATCGAGAGTTCATGCCCCGTGTCGTTTTGATTCAACCTGAGATTCCCCCCAATACCGGGAATGTGGCTCGAACCTGTGCCGCCACCCGTACCGAATTGCATTTAGTTGGGCCGTTGGGATTTGAAATTGGCGATCGCGATCTAAAGCGAGCCGGTTTAGATTATTGGCCCTACGTTCCCTTGAAATACCATCGAGACCTAGAAGCCTTTAAACGGTATCACCGCCATTGGGGTGGACGCTGGATAGGGTTTAGTAAGCGAGGGGAAGAAAATTACGTCCAGTTTCAATATCAAGCCGATGACTGGCTGTTATTTGGACGGGAAACCACAGGCCTGTCCCCGGAACTGCTGGCCGCTTGTGATGCGACGACATCCATTCCGATGAGCGAACCGGGCGTCAGGAGTTTAAATCTGTCGGTCAGTGTGGGAATTGGTTTGTTAGAGGCTCGGCGACAACTGGGATTTTTGGATCAGTAGCTTTCCTGAATGGGAGTCAATTTTTCTGAATCAAAAATCAGTCCGGAACGATAAATTTTTTTTATAAATACCCGGATAGAGGAGGCCTCGATCGGTGATAGATTTTATTCATCGTTAGACGGAACTCTTGGCCAGGCTACAACCCTCAAAGCCCTGTTATTCAGCGGGTTTAACCCCGAAGTTGAGGGAATGGACTTGAGGGTGGAGTTAAGCTAGAGAGTTAGAGCCGTCAGAAACAACAGTTGTACTTTTCTGAGGAGTTAGTGTAGATTCACATCTGGACTCTTCATCGGGAAAGTGTCCAATTGGGAACATCACTAGACAGTTAGGTAGCGATTATTCAGGCTCGATCTCATTCAAGGGATAGAAAGAATAAACAAACCGCTTGCCGAAATCAACAAAGCAGGGTAACCTGACGTAAGCATTGATGACTGTCAGTGATATACATCAATTTATCAACGTGATTGATATCACTGATTTGAATCCCTTGAATTATCCAAGGACAGTTAAACGCTTCTCCATAGGAGGTCGTTCTTTGAAAGGAACAGTTCCACATTCAGACCAACCTGCCACGAAAGCCAACAAAAAACAGGCTCAAGTGGTCTTTGCACAGCAGGCAATCTTCCTCAGTAGCAGTAAAGCTTACACCTCTGCCGCTTTCTTGGGTCTAGCAATTGCCTCCGGTATTCTCTGGCCTGAAGGGAGTCAAGCCCAGACAGTGCCGACTGTGGCGACACTCACTCCGGAAATGCAGCCCACCTCAGATGGAGTTTCCAACTCTCAAGGGGGTGAAGATCAGGCAACTGCATCGGCTCAAGATTCGGAATGGCAACCGTCTTTGCTGCGAAATTTGTCGGAGTTAAACAGAAACTCCAATTCGGTTAACTCCGATTCACAGCAGGGAACAGAGCCTGTTAAAGCGCCAAAATCCGGTGTGGCCGAGTTGTCCGAGCCGGAGTCTCAAGCTCCTGTAGCCGGTTCACAATCCCAGCCCGATGCACTGCTGTCAAGACCTTCTGTTATAGAGTCGGATTCCTCCTCTGCGGGTTCCCGTGAGGCGTTCACCCCGGACTCAGGGGATTCATCAGAGTCCTTCGCCACTCCTTTTAGGCGAAGCGAGCAACGCAACTCGGCGTTATCGGAGGCAACAAGTAGTCGTCAGCCCCACGCTACACCGGAAGTACCGGGAGCGATCGTGATTGAATCTGAGTTAAGCGATAACTCCGTTTCAGTTGTCTATCGCGTCAACTCGGGAGAAACCCTCGCTCAGATTGCCCGCCGCCATAATGTCTCTGTAGAGGAGATTATCCGAGCAAATAATCTCACTGACCCCAACTTAATACAAGCCAATCAAAATCTGAGAATTCCTCAACGAGCTTCTCATCGTTCTTTTTTTCAAAATCCCTCTTCAAATCAACCCTATAAGTTTGGCAATTCTCAAAATTTAGCATCGGAATCTGTATCAGGAGATCAGTCGGTTTCCGGACTCGAAAACAAGGGTTCAAGATTGAATCAGTCGGCTAACGGAAATCCGGCGATCGCATCTGAACTTTCCGAGCCGAATGAGTCCAAAACCTTAAAACGGATTGGCAATCAGTTTAGCCGAGTCCAACCTTATACCCTGACTCCCCAAAATGAAGCCGAAAGTCAGTTTTCTTTAGATGAACTGGCGACGATGAAAGCTTCGGGTACAATTACCGAGCCAACAGCCATTGGCGGTGAATCTTTCTTGACTCGTGGGAAACTGCAAGCCCAACTGGTTTCTTCAACGGTCGATCTCAAGTCGAAGTCTTCCGAGGTTAAGGGTGATTCTCCCGCTCAACTCCATACTAGCCGTCTGCGGGCCGATGTTGACCGGCTGCGGCAAGAATATCAGATGCAGCAGGCGCAACAGTTGGCCAATGCTTCTCAACAAACCCCTCCTGAGCCATCTTCTCCCGAGGAGGATATTAACCGGACTCAGCATCAGCCTTTATTATTGCGTCGGATTAACCCGGAGTTCAACCCCGATGCTTATCAACGGCAAAAAGAAGCCGCAGGGGGAAATACTGAACCTCCCGAACAGTTCGCCGAGTCCGACACGTTAACGTCGCCCAACAGCGCCGCTTCTCTGCGACCCG
This sequence comes from Capilliphycus salinus ALCB114379, assembly GCF_047276495.1. Lineage (NCBI taxonomy): Bacteria > Bacillati > Cyanobacteriota > Cyanophyceae > Oscillatoriales > Sirenicapillariaceae > Capilliphycus > Capilliphycus salinus. The sequence goes on from NZ_CP178543.1 coordinate 177,148, forward strand.
GACAAGAACTCGTTGCCGAACGATCCGATGATGACGATCCGGTGGTGGCGACTGCGCCTTTAGGCTCTAGTGCTTACGATCCGTTGCAAAATCCCGCCCTCGGACGGATTGTTTCTCCCGATTTACCGCCTCTCCCCGGCCCGGATACTTATTTACCTGGGGGTACAATGCGGTTTACCGGCTATATTTGGCCGAGTCGAGGGATTTTAACCTCGGGTTACGGTTGGCGTTGGGGTCGGATGCACCGGGGGATTGATATTGCCGCTCCCATTGGCACGCCGATTTTTGCGGCCGCTCCCGGTGTGGTAACATATGCCGGATGGAATAGTGGCGGTTTTGGTAATTTGGTGGAAATTGAGCATCCCGATGGCAGTTTAACCCTTTACGCTCATAACAGTCGCGTTCTGGTTAGCGAGGGTCAAAAGGTGGCTCAGGGTCATCAAATTGCGGAAATGGGCAGCACGGGCAGAAGTACAGGCCCCCACCTGCATTTTGAGATTCATCCTTCCGGACAGGGTGCTGTCAATCCGATGGCTCTGCTTCCGAGCGAACGGGATAATCTTTCCCAACGTTAGACCGTTGAGGGGGCGGGTCGGAAAAGTCACCAAGTCAGGAGTCATGAAGTCACCGAGTTAGGAGTCAGGAGTTAGGAGTCAGGAGACAGTGAACAGTCACCCTTCGGGAACATCCGTTGCTACAACTCTGGGAACCAGAGCAACGCAGTGCAACACCTGTGACCAGTGACCAGTGATAAGTGACCAGTCCACAGTGAACACTCAAGAGTAAACACTGATAACTCGTGACTGGCGACTGGTGACTGTAAAACTGGTGACTGGTCACAGGTGTTGCAGCGAGGGCTTGCGCGGGTTTCCCCCATGAGCGCGTTCCTTGCGACGGGCGCGGTTTCCGTCAGAAGCACAGTTTGCAAGAGAGCGACTGCTGAACCCGAAGGGTGACTGGTGACTGAAGACCCCCCAGTTGGAACGCCAAAAATTTAACCCAAAAAAGGCTTGCAAGATTCCAATCGGTTGTGCTATAGTTAAAAATCGTTGATGAACGTCTGGCTCCGTAGCTCAGTGGTTAGAGCAGGGGACTCATAAGCCCAAGGTCGCAGGTTCAAATCCAGCCGGAGCCATCTAATACTGAAAAAAAGGGCGGATCTGTTCAAACTCAGATCGTCCTTTTTTGATTGGTTGCGAAGTTGTAGTCATTTCGAGTATGATATTCTCGTAACAATTCGTAAACCCGAGGAAGTATCCAGAGGATTCACTTCCCGATCGAATTGAGTCGGACATCATCGTAGAGAAAGTCAAGGAGAAATACGTTATGGCAGAAGAGTGCATTCGCGTTGGTTTACCTGCACCCGAATTTACCGCAACTGCTGTCATCGATCAAGAATTCAAAACCATCAAGTTGTCTGACTATCGCGGCAAATATGTCGTCCTTTTCTTCTATCCGTTGGACTTCACTTTTGTTTGCCCCACTGAGATAACAGCATTTAGCGATCGCGCCGAAGAATTCACCCAACTCAATACCCAAATCCTGGGTGTTTCCGTTGACAGCGAATTTTCTCACTTAGCGTGGATTCAAACCGATCGCAAATCCGGTGGAGTCGGTGACTTAAAATATCCCCTGGTTTCTGATATCAAAAAAGAAATCAGTGCGGCTTACAACGTCTTAGATCCCGAAGCCGGAATCGCCCTGCGGGGTCTGTTTATCATCGATAAAGAAGGCGTTATCCAACACGCCACCATCAACAACCTCGCCTTTGGTCGCAACGTTGATGAAACCCTCCGCACCCTGCAAGCCATCCAGTATGTACAAGCCAACCCGGATGAAGTTTGTCCTGCGGGTTGGAAACCGGGTGAAAAGACCATGATTCCTGACCCCGTTAAGTCTAAAGACTTCTTTGCGGCGGTTTAATCTAAGTTAATCCTTGAGAATGAGTGATGGGGATGGGAAAATCAGAGACAATTGTATATATAGATAACGGTTGTCTTTGACCCGTCACCCCACTCCTTCTTTCGTTGTTAACTTGTGGAAATTATGCTGACGTCTACTGATTTTAGTGGCTTACTCAATCGCCGCTTTTTCAATAATTTTTTACCGATTCCGGCGACCTATTATCTACAAATGGGTTTAAAAACACCGGATTTTGAACTGCCAGATATTACCAACGGTCAGGCGGTTCGTTTGTCCAACTACCGGGGAAATTGTCCCGTTGTTTTGGCGTTTACTCGGATTTTTACCGAAAAGCAATATTGTCCCCTCTGTTACCCCCATATTAAGGCGCTCAACGAACGCTATCAGGAGTTTGTACAGCGGGGGGTTGAGGTGTTGATGATTACCAGCACCGACGAACAACAAAGCCAAACGGTGGTTAAAGATTTGGGTGTGAAAATGCCCTTATTGTCCGACCCCAGTTGTAAGACGTTTAGACGCTATAAATTAGGTCAGGCGTTGGGAGCGCCTTTACCCGGTCAGTTTGTTTTAGATCGAGACGGAATACTTCGTTATCAACATTTATTTTCCTTTTTTGAATCAAACGCCGGGATTGATAAACTCTTAGGAGAACTCGATAAACTCGCCACCTAATCCTCGTTAAAAATACTCGCTTTAAATTGACTGCTTTTGAGGCGTTCAACAATTCCCTCCGGATCTTCTACCCAAAACCGAGAACCAAATCGCACTAAATATTGGTTAGAGATGATGGCTTCTACAGGGTATTTTGTTTGACTCTCATTGCTTCTGTATTCCTGGAAAATCATTTTCAGGTTATCTAGAATTCCCCCCCGTTCGATTTCTTCCGGTGTGAGGTCTAGTCTAACGGAGCGTTTATTTTCGGTGGGTTTCACAGTTTCTAAGAGGTGTTCAACTGATTTCATTTCTTCAATGATAAGCTGAATTTTATCCTCCTGCTTATCAACTTTACCCGTGACCAATAAAGATTTGTTTGTTTCCAGACACCCTTTAACCTCCTGATAGGTGCGGGGGAAAACAATTGCTTCCGCTTGTCCGCTGAGATCTTCGACTTGTAGAAAAGCCATTTGATCGCCTTTTTTGGTAACGTGATTTTTGATTTCTACAATCATCAAAAAAACTTTTACCTTTTTTCCATTGTGTTCGCTCAAATCTTGTAAAGTAATGGCATCTTCTTCGGTATTGATTTGAATAATAGATTTGAGGGGATGTTCGGAAACATAGAAACCGAGCAATTCTTTCTCAAATTGTAACTTATCTTTGGTCGGAAAATCATCAATTTTTGGCGGTTTGGGAGCGTCTTCGTGTGAACTGCTTTTGGTGGTTTCTCCTAACAAATCAAAAATATTCCCCTGACCAATTTCTCTATCTTTGGCTTTCTTTTGCGCCCAAGGAATTAACAAATTTAAGTGTTCAATCGCCTGTTTTCGATTGGTAATCAAACTATCCAACGCCCCGCATTTAATTAAAGAGTCTAAAGCGCGACTGTTGACAGTTTGCAAGCTAACTCGACTACAAAAATCGGGTAAATCTTTAAACTCTCCGTCTTTTTTACGCGCTTCTAAAATATTCTCTATCGCCGCTTCCCCTACATTTTTAATCGCAGATAAACCGAAGATAATTTGACCCTCAAACGGCGTAAAATCGACTTCGGAACGGTTTACATCGGGCGCGATAACTTTAATATTTAAACTGCGCTGACAGGAATCAATATATTTTTGAACTTTGTCTGTATTATCGCTATTTTCGGTGAGTAACGCCGCCATATATTCAACGGGATAATTCGCTTTGAGATAGGCAGTTTGATAGGTAACAAACCCGTAAGCCATCGAATGGGATTTGTTAAAGCAGTTAGAGGCTATCGAACCATTTTTCAGCAGGAAGTTATGATCTTTTTCGACACCAATATCATAAACGCTTTGGCTGCCTAAAGACTTTCGACTAACAATTTTAACCATGTTTGTAACTCCTTAAAATCTGTTCTATTTTGAGCCTTTTTCGTTTTAATCCTAAAGAAAAATCATTGTAAATGATCTTATAGAATTTTTGGATGTTTGTATAGCTGAATATTCTCCAATAATAAACTTTTTTTAAAGAATGTTGTACTATTGAACCCATACTTAGCAGGTTAGCCAGTTCACAAGTAAATTCAAAAGAACCAACAATACAAACTACACCTCCACTTCTACCCAAGTTGACATAAGCACAACCATCGCCATCGAAATATCCTAAAAGGTAAGCTCCTAAATATTCATCAGGTGGAAAGTAGTATAGTCCAGAAGAAGTTCGTCCGGGTTGTATTCCATAATTATACAAAGCATGAGCGATTTTTTGAGAAGAAAAGTTAATCCGATAGTGAGGAGCATAATCTTTAGGCTGAATTATTCTAATTTCACCGGAATACTCTAGTTCAGCCTTTAGGAGTTCAGTAAGTTCTCTATCAATTGACTCAAAAGCCACATAATTAGTTTTTGTTACACAGCCATCAGCGGCCAATAAACCTACTAAATAAGCTTTGGTTTGAGAGTCAATTTTATCAAAATAAGTTTCATTCAAACTATAGCGATTTCTTCGCTTAGTATTTACTCCTTCTTCTTTTAGGACTCGGGCAACAGCCCTTTCACTAACTCCCAAATAACTGGGAATGAGACGGCACTCCATACCTTGTTTAAAAGCAAGTATAATTTCTTGCTTTTTTTGAAGATCAAGTTGGTTATAGTTCATAATTTTAACTTTAATTATACCGAATCTGGATTAACCTGTTTTAATTCTAACCCTTTTTCAAAAATCTCATCGATGGGTAGCATTTGATTATCCATTGTCATAAACTTATGATCTTTTGTCGCCCGAATAATTGAACCATCTTCTAGACAATATTCAAAGACTTCTTGTTTTCCTCGATTGTGCCATTGGGCGATAGGTTGAGTATAAACAAAACCATTTTTATCCACACTGAAAACCGTACATTCTATCTTTTCATCTACAATTTTACCGATGGGTAGAGGGCCGTATTCAACCGTTAAAATTTCGGTATCATAACTCAAACAATACTCCGCGAATGCTAACATTTGATCGAATAAATGTTCGGCGATTTGTTTGCTAACACCATTTTTAGTCGCCCCATCAATAAATGCTTCTCTTTGTTTCTGCATTTCTGATAGTTTCTTTTTCCCCATCGCCCGACGCAATAAATCCGCCTGACCCAACGAATACCCCGCCAAATCTTGCGCCATTTTCATAATTTGTTCTTGATAAACGAGAATCCCGTAGGTTTCTTGTAAAATCGATTCTAACAACGGATGTTCGTATTCAATGGGAACTCTTTTGTGTTTTCTATCGATAAATTTGGGAATCAATCCCGCATCTAATGGTCCGGGTCGGTAGAGGGCTAAAATCGACGAAATATCCTCAATATTAGACGGTTTTAAATCCCGAACAATTTGCCGCATTCCCGAAGATTCTAACTGAAATACCCCTTCTAAATCTCCTCTTTCTAATAATTTATAAGTTTGCTGGATGTCGGGAGGAAGTTTTTTTACTGTTCCTTTTGCTAAGATTTGACAGGCTTTGCGTTCGTCGAAAGGAAGTTGATCGGGTTTTATTTCAATTTTTTTATTTTTCTGAATCAGGTCAACAACTCGCTGAATAATCGTCAGGTTCTTTAACCCCAAAAAGTCCATTTTCAACAGTCCCAACGCCTCAATATCTTCCATAAAATATTGAGTAATTACCGCCCCATCGTTATTTTTTTGTAACGGTACAATCTCATCGAGAGACTGTTTAGAAATTACCACACCCGCAGCGTGAACCCCGAAGGTTTTGTTGGTTCCTTCGATACGAATTGCCATATCTATCCACTGACGAACGGGTATTTTTCCGACGATTTCTCCCGTCTCATTTTTGATATCAACTTCTTCGGTTTCATAGGCGGTTTTAAATTCCGGAGAGGGAGTTTCGTCGGAAATCATTACTTTTAATTTGGCGGGTTTTCCTCTCGCAACCGGGATTAATTTCGCCATTTGATCGGATTTACTATAGGGAATTCCCAACACTCGGGCGACATCTTTTAAAACCGCTTTGGAAGTCATGCGGTTAAATGTTATAATTTGAGCGACTTTATCTTCCCCATATTTATTCGTTACATACCGAATCATTTCATCCCGTCTAGAAATACAAAAATCGGTATCAATATCCGGCATAGATTTACGTTCAGGATTCAAAAAACGCTCAAATAATAACCCGTGATGAACCGGATCAATATTTGTAATTCTTAAAGCATAAGCCACCAGCGAACCCGCAGCAGAACCTCGACCCGGACCGACGGGAATTCCATTCTCTCGGGCAAATTTAATATAATCCCAAACAACCAAAAAATAGGTTGAAAATCCCATTTTTTGCATCATTTTTAGTTCGTATTCCAAGCGCTCTTTGTAAACGGGGGGAATTTCTGAACGAGTCTGAATTTTGATTTGGTCTTTTATTCTTTCTATTAGACCTTTCCAAGCGACTTCTTCTAAGTAAGTATCGGCTGTATGATTGGGTGGAATGGTATAATCGGGAATGCGAGATTCGCCCAAAATTCCGGTGTAGGGTTCAACTTTTGCGGCAACTTCTAGGGTGTTTGCTATCGCTTCTTGAATCACATCATCGGGTAAATGATCGCGAAATAACAGCGCCATTTCTTCGGCGGATTTTAAATATTCAGTTCCCGAATAACGCATCCGTTTGTCTTCGGTAATCAGTTTTTGGGTGTTAATACAAAGTAGCGCATCGTGGGCTTCTACATCGTAGCAAGAAATAAAGTGAGAGTCGTTGGTTGCGACAATTTTAATGTCAAATTCTCGGGCTATTTTAACTAATTCTACGTTGACGATTCGATCTTCGGGCGAACCGTGATCCTGTATTTCTATATAATAATCTTCTCCAAATACTTTTTTATACCATTTGGCGGTTTTCTTCGCCACATCTAAACGTCCCTGTAAAATCGCTTGGGGAAGTTCGCCCCCCAAACAGGCGCTTGTCACAATTAACCCTTCGTGATACTGTTCTAAAAGCTCTTTATTGATGCAAGGACGGGCAAAAATACCTTTGCCTTGAAATCCTTTTAAATGGGAAATTGTCGTCAGTTTAACGAGGTTTTTATAGCCCTGTGTATTTTTTGCCAAGACAACTTGATGATATTTTTTTAGACCCCGTTGCTGTTGGGTGACATCTCCATTGATGACATACATTTCATTGCCAATAATGGGTTTAATTCCTTTAGTTCGACAGAGTTTAATTAACTCAATTGCCCCGTACATAACCCCGTGATCGGTGACGGCGATCGCAGGCATTCCTAACTCAACCGCCCGCTCAATTAATTGGGGTAATTGAGAGGCTCCATCTAACAGGCTATAATCGCTATGAATGTGTAATCCTACAAAAGTCATAATTTTTAAGAGAATTTATAGATAGTTTGACCGTAAAATTTATCTGGAGTCAGGGCGGGTTTAGTTAGATTGTCTGTGGGAAGTTACAAATGGATGTGAACCCGCCCCTACCATCTGTTTTTCCTTGTAAAAATCTGTTTATAATCTTTTTTTGCCTTTCCAAGTGTTCCACAGTTCCGCATCTATAATACTATAGATTTGTTCACTTCAGTATAATCGATTTATGAGCGACTTTCGCAATACAAATACCGTTTGGGCTTCGATTATTGTTGAAACCTTATTTCAACTGGGATTAACCACCGCTATTCTCAGCCCCGGTTCCCGTTCGACGCCTCTAACTTTTGCCTTTTCCCAACATCCAAAAATCGAAACCATTCCCGTTTTAGATGAACGTTCGGCCGCTTTTTTTGCCTTGGGAATTGCTAAAAATTTGGGTTTACCAACGGTTCTGGTTTGTACTTCGGGAACCGCCGGCGCGAACTTTTATCCGGCTGTTATTGAAGCCCGAGAAAGTCGAGTTCCGTTATTAATTTTAACCGCAGATCGTCCGCCAGAATTACGGAATTGTCACGCCGGACAAACCGTCGATCAAGTTAAATTATACGGTAATTATCCCACTTTTCAGACCGAATTGGCAACCCCTTCTTTAGAACTTGAAATATTATCTTACCTGCGACAAACCCTAATTTATGGATGGGAGCGATCGCGGGTTCCGATACCCGGACCCGTTCATTTGAATTGTCCATTTCGCGATCCCTTAATTCCCGTCCCCGAAGCCGCAGCTTTGGGATTAAAAACAACATTTCCTTCCGATTTTTTTGCCCATGTTTCTGGCGAACAACCCCCGAACTTTACCCCCAATTTAAACCCTTATCTCGAAAAATGGCAATCTTGTAAACAAGGCTTAATTATTGCCGGAGTTGCTCAACCTCAGTCTCCCCAATTATACAGTCAAGCGGTTGCTAAACTCTGTCAATTTTTAAACTGGCCCCTGTTGGCGGAGGGACTCTCACCCGTGAGAAATTTTGCCGAAAATAACCCCAATTTAATTTCAACTTATGACCTGATTTTACGCAATCAAAACTGTGCCGAAAAACTCGCCCCAAAAATTGTAATTCAAATTGGAGATTTACCGACCAGCAAACAACTAAGAAGCTGGTTAGGAAGCCTTTCCCCCGAAACCTTTATCATCGATAAAACTTATCAAAACCTCAATTCTCTCCACAGTTTAGCCGTTCATTTGCGGTGTTCTATAGAAGACATTGCTGCCAGTTTATCAGATATTCAACCCAAAAATACTAATAAAAAATATCTCGAACTTTGGCAAAATGCAGAATTGATTGTTAGGGAAAATATAGATAAAAAAATGATAACCTTTGAACAATTAACCGAACCCAAACTTTCTTGGCTGTTGCCGCAAATTTTACCCGAAAAAACGCCCTTATTTATAGCCAATAGTATGCCCGTCAGAGATGTAGAATTTTTCTGGAAGCCCAATTCTCTACAAATTCAACCCTTTTTTAATCGGGGTGCAAACGGAATTGATGGCACATTATCCACCGCTTTAGGCATCGCCCACCGCCAACAAAGTAGCGTCTTACTAACAGGTGATTTGGCACTACTTCACGATACCAACGGCTTTTTACTGCGAAACAAATTCATCGGACATTTAACCATTCTGTTAATTAATAACAACGGAGGCGGTATTTTTGAACTATTACCCATCGCCGAATTTAATCCCCCATTTGAAGATTATTTTGCAACTCCTCAGGATATTGATTTTGCTCAACTCTGCACAACCTACGGAGTAAACTATCAAAAAATCCAGTCTTGGGAACAACTCAAACAGCTACTAAACCCCCTACCAAAAGCAGGAATTCGAGTGTTAGAAATTCCCACAAACCGAAAATTAGACGCACAATGGCGCCTAAATACACTGAATAAATTTGCAGCAGAATTAGACGTTTAGGCGGTTGCTGTTTCAGCCAACAGCGGATCTAACTTTCCTTCGCCATTGAGTTGATAAATATCATCACATCCGCCAATATGTTGATTATTAATAAAAATTTGGGGAACCGTTCGCCGTCCGTTTGCTCGTTCCGCCATTTGGTTTCGGGCGGTATTATCGCCGTCGATTTTGTACTCGGTGAAATTAACCCCTTTCCACCATAATAACAGCTTGGCTCGGATACAATAGGGGCAAGTTTGCCAAGTGTAAATTTCAACATTTGCTTTAACTTGTTCGGGATGCCGCCCCAGAATAGGATTAAGAAAATCAAACATAATTCCAAGTCTTATTAAGTGATCGGTGTGCTAAAATAGAGTCAGTTAAAACATCGGTGTAATCCGTTTAATTTCATTTTGAGCGCGAGATAACCGCCTCAAGTCTTTGAGCATGACAACATAGTAATGAACGGTAAACAAAAGATTGATTCCGAAAAAAATAGCAGTCAATAAAAACCTAAACATTGTTCCAAAGCTCAACTCGGAAGCCATTGTAAAAATCGAAAAGACAATGGAACACAAACCAAACCCGGCAGAAAAGGAACTCAGAATCAGCAAACGAACTTTAGACATTTTTGACTTTAAAAACGATGGATGGGTTGAATAGTGAAACAACCGATAAGTCATTGCCTGCCAATGACTCGACTCTGACCTATTATTCCTGATTTCCCCCCTAAAGTTCAAGTTTTTTCTGGAATTTTTCCCGAGCATCTATTCCGAGGATAAGGGGTAACAATGGCTCTCTATCGGTGCCAAGTTCGTGATATTCACAAAACCGGAACATATTGCTGACAGAGAGCCAGAGTTCAATCTTTTCTAACAACTCCCAACACCCGCCTAATTAAATTTTTTGGAGTTTTTGACGTAATTCTTCCAACTCCGTATCCACTTTAGGTTTTTGGGGTTGAGTCTCAGGAGCAGCAGGCGCTTCACCTGCGGGAAGTTGACCTTGAGGTTGAGCCGAACCGCCAAGCATTTGGGCCTTGAGCGCTTCTAACTCGTCATCGATACCGTTTCCGGCTTCGAGCGCTTGAAACTGACTTTCTAAGTCCGCACCGGCTAATTCTGCAAGACCCTGAGAACGGGCTTCGGCTACCAGAACTTTTTCTTCCATGCGCTCGAAAGCGGCTATCGAGCCTGTGGTATTTATACCATTAATCAAGTCCTGCAACTGCTTATTAACGTCTGCTGCTCGTTTGCGAGCAATAAGCATCTCTTTCTTAGTCTTGGCTTCAGAAATTTTACTCTCTAGCTGAATTAAGTTGCGCTTGAGAGTCTCAACTTGAGCCGTTTGACTATCGAGAGCAACTTTAATAATATTGGCTTGCTCCTGATAACTTTTCTTGCGTTGCAAAGCTTCTCGGGCGAGGTTTTCATCTCCCTTTTGCAATGCTAATTGAGCGCGAGACTGCCAATTATTGACTTCAGATTGATATTGATTGTACTGCTGCTGGCTGCGCTTTTGAGACGCGATCGCCAGAGTCACAGCCTCACGGAGTTTGATCACATCTTCGTGCATATCAATAATAGCTTGCTCCAAGATCTTCTGGGGATCTTCGGCTTTCTCGATGATATCGTTCAGGTTGGCTCTGATCAGACGGCCGACGCGATCGAGTAGTCCCATAATACTGTTTATCCTTGAATGATTTATACAGTTAAATGCAGCAAGTTGACAAGCGAACGACCTGTATAAAACCAGTTAACTCCCCTTGCAACTTGCGATTGGTTTCTACTTCATATCAGCGTCAAGTGAGCCATTTATTAGACACCCGAACAAACGCCCGAGTAAAAGCTAGAATGAAATGCAGTCTCGCAACTCCCAATAAAATCCTCTCCTACAAATTATCAAGTTGCTTGCGTAACTCTTCCAACTCGCTATCAACTTCAGATTTTTGGGCGGAAGTTTGGGGAGCAGAATTGGTTTCACCGGCAGGAAGTGAACCTTGAGTTTTGCCAGGGCCGAGCATATTGGCTTTGAGCGCTTCTAACTCATCATCGACGCCGCTTCCGGCTTCGAGCGCTTTAAACTGACTTTCTAAGTCTGAACCCGCCAATTCTCCTGCTGCTTGAGATCTTGCTTCCATTTGCAGAACTTTTTCTTCCATGCGATCAAAAGCGGCCATTCCCCGACCGGGATCGATACCGCTCATCATTCCCTGCAACTGCTCGTTTGCCTTGGCCGCTTGCGCCCGAGCCTTGAGCATATTTTTCTTGGTTTTGGCTTCGGAGATTTTGCTCTCTAGCTGAATTAAATTGCGTTTAAGAGTATCAACTTGGGTCGTTTGTTGGTCGAGAGTAGCCTTAATGGTGTTGGCTTGCTCCTCATAGCTTTTCTTGCGCTGCAAAGCTTCTCGGGCGAGGTTTTCATCTCCCTTTTGCAGGGCCAGTTGAGCGCGAGATAACCACTGGTTGGCTTGAGACTGATATTGATTATATTGTTGCTGGCTGCGTTTTTGAGAAGCGATCGCCTGAGCGACGGCCTGACGCAGTTGCACCAGGTCTTCCTGCATATCAATAACAGTTTGCTCTAAGATCTTCTCGGGATCTTCAGCCTTGCTGACCACATCGTTTAGATTCGCTCTCACGACACGGCTAATCCGATCGAATAGTCCCATAACGCTGTTTTTCCTTGAACGATTTATAAAGTTAATTGCAGCAGGTTGACGACGTTAACCTACTTTTAGATTATCAGTTAGCTTTGGGCAACCGCTACTTGCTACTACCTCCAGTTTAACTCTGTTACCGGATCTCGCCCTCTTGCTCGATACTGAATTTTTTTCAGGTATTGATTAAGCAGAAGTTCGGGAGTCACCGAGTCGGGAAAACACTGGTCACTGATAACTGGTCACTGATAACTGTTTTCACTGTTCCCTGTTCCCTGTTCCCTGTTCCCTATTGGCGGGTAACATTTTGGCTTTCATCGCCGCCAACTCCGCATCAACATCATTATCGTTGCTTTCGAGTGCATCAAACTGTTTTTCGATATCGCTGGCTGAGAGTTCCGCGATCGCCTGAGAACGGGCTTCTAGCTGCATCACCTGATCTTCCATCTGTTCAAAGGCATTTATGGCGCCGCCGGTGCTGGTATTGCCTAAAATCTCATTGAGTTTTTCAGAAGCCTTCGCACTTCGCGCCCGAGCAATAAACAAGTCTTTTTTCGCCTTCGCCTCGCTAATTTTACTCTCTAGCTTTCGCATATTTTGCCGCAACTGTTCGACAACTTGACCTTGCTGTTCGAGTTGAGCAGACATAGCCGCTTCCGTTTCTAGATAAGACTTGCGACGAGTTAAAGCTTCTCGGGCGAGTCCTTCTTCGCCTTTTTGTAGCGCCAGTTGCGCCCGTCTGTACCATTCTTCGGCGGTGGTTTTCGTCTGAGAACACTGTCGTTCGGTGCGTTTTTGGGTGGCTATTGCTTGAGCCACCGCCTGTCTGAGTTGCACCAAGTCCTCCTGCATATCCATCACCGTTTGTTCGAGAATTTTCTCCGGATCTTCGGCTTGGCTAATCAAACTATTAATATTGGCGCGAATAATTCGCCAAATGCGGTTAAAAAGTCCCATAATATCTCTTTAAAACTAGGCTGTTGTACATTTAAACTGCATTGGTGGAAATGGGTATCGGGTCTGAGAAATTGGTGATGATCAAATGATGGCTAACAGCTTATTCTGCCGTTCTCGGGGTATCAAACTGCACGGAAATTCCTTGAACCCGCAGTTCTTCGGCTAACTGTTTGGCGCCTTGTGGATTATCCAAAGCCCCCATTTGCACTTTTACCCCGGTTTTAAACTCTCGCACGTAGGCATCCGGTACCACTTCTCGGGCTTTTTCCAGCGATCGCTCATTGCTGTACGGTGTGACCACATAATACAAATTATCGTTGGCTCTAACGGGATCGGTGTTGGGTTTGGTCGCGGCTCCGGCGGCCGGGGTCGGGGTGACAGTGGGAGCGGCTGCTGTCGGCGTGGGTGTGGGTTGGGGGGTCGGCGTAGGCGGAACCGGTTCGGGTAACAATTCATTGGTCAGGTTGTTCATTCCCGGACCGCTCGGTAAGGGACTCGGAGGTGTTAAACTCGGGCTACCGGCCGAAGGCGGAGTTGGAGTCGCCGGAGTTGGGATCGGATTGGGACTGGGATTAATATTGCTGAGTGTGTTTAAGTCCAGATCGACAAACTCGCGTGCGGCTAAGTTCGGCTGGGGTTCGATGGGTTCAACGACAGTATTTTCATCGCCGTTTTCCCCTGCGGTTTGGGCGTTGGGGTTCAATTTATTAAACCAGCGATTTAACCCCAAAGTTGCCATTCCCGACGGCGACATCACCACGTAGCCCAAACCAATGCAGGATAACAAAAACAGCAGCATCGAACCAATTCCCACCGGAGTCAATAAACTCGCCGCCCAACTCCGTTGGCGACGTCTAGCCCTGCGTTCTTCTAAACTTTTAACTAAATTTTGAGAAGATTCCAGATACCCGTCTGGTTGAAGGCTACTGCTTGAAGATGAACTGAACGAAGAAGCGCTTTGATCGGGTTCGGACTGTACCCGGGTCGCCGAACGTCGGGCCAAAGGTGCCGATTCCGGTACAACGACCGCTTCCCAACCCGATGGGGTTTTGGAACCCGAGGGTTTAGACTGGGGTTTAGGTGCCGAACTCGGTTCTATGTTGTTTTCGCCTTCGGAGACTGACAACACTTCTGAGGGTTTTTGCGTGTAGGAATTGGAGGGTTTTACCGAAGGGGTGGGAGTTTGGGCGCGTCGATAGCGTCGATATCTCGACAGTTCGTCTTCGAGTTCAACATCTAGACTCCCCAAGACGCCTTTTAGTACGGGTGGAAGGGAATCTTTAGATTTGGAACTGTTGACGACAGATGATTGACTCATTCGGGGAACTCCTTGCAGTTTTTAATGTTGGCTTGAAAATAATATTAGTAGCTCTTAAGGGTTGAGTTTCTTTATACGGATAATGTTTCAATCGCTCAATCAGATTTTAGGTCGTTTGCAAGTTCAGCTTTTAACGCCCGAACAGCAGCAGTTCCAATCCATTGTTGATCTTTGGCCTACTGTGGTCGGTCAAATGGCGATCGCTCACTCTCGACCGATTTCTCTGAGTCGGGGAGTTTTGCAGGTTGCGACTTCCGGCGCCAGTTGGTCACAGCAGCTTACCTTGAAGCGATCGCAGATGCTTCGACGGTTAAATCAAAGACTTTCTAATCCTTTGAATGATATCAAGTTTTCTGCCGCTCTGTGGCACTCTCAACCCGATTTTTCGGGATCTGAGGATCGTTTTCCCGACGAGTCCCCCCAGCATCCGAGTTTTGTTCAAAATCTTCCGTCTCCCTCGACTGAAGTTTCTCCGGTTGCGGCTACCCCTGAGGCGGCTTTTCAAAATTGGGCGGAAAGGATTCAACGGAGATCGCATTCTTTACCTGAATGTCCTCAGTGTCACTGTCCGACGCCGACCGGAGAATTGCAGCGTTGGTCTGTTTGTGCCATGTGTTTTAGCCAACAGCGCCTTCATCTGTAGTGGGGATATTCTTGGAGATCAACCGGTAAATTCTCGGTTTGTCCGGGTGGCAATTTTTGATTACGGAAACTGCTCCGACTTTCTAACTCGGAGACTGTCCGCTCTCCCCTTTCGGATCTGTCCCAGGAGATAAATTTTATCCTTCACATTTTACCATTCTTTCTACCCAAAGCGGGATGTCTAAATCTCTTTTTACACTTTTACTTGTCTTTTATCTCTCTGTGTTTGGCTTGATCCCCATCTGGTTTACCTGGTTGATGTCCCAGTTTGCCTCGATTTACACTTCTCAATATTTGGGGGTTTAATTGTATCTGTTTATAAACCGAATATAAAAAAAACATAAAATTCAGTTGTGGGTTGGGGATCGCTCAAACTCAGGCGGAATAATGATTGATCGACCATTAATAGAGGTTCGTCTATCGATGAGAATAAAGAATATCAAATCGAGATCCCACAGGAGAACCTCATGGAAGCCTCACACACTTCAACCTCATGCTGTCGCTGCTGCCAACATTACACACCAGAAGGCCGACGAGGTGGAAACTGTAGCCAGCTTCACGTTCCCGTCAAAGGAGGATGGAAGGCTTGTAACCTCGCGATGCTGGCGTTTTCGATGTCTTGGGAAGAAGCCCACAAAATTGTCGTTTTACCCCAAAAAACCGAAGCCATACCCGAGACTGTCCCCGTTGCTGTTTAGTGTTTGAGGTGAAACCAACACCCTCTTGATATTTTCCTTGTCACTGAGTAACCTATTACTTAAAAGTGGGTACTGGGGTTCAACTCAACAACAGTCCTTCACCGAGCGCGTGTTTTAATTCCGTTCAACATTAAAAAAACAAATTTTCAACCATCACAGGTCATTTACTCTCAATTTAAGATGACTCATTGACGTCACTCTTTTCAAGATAGACTCCAGTCATGGCGGGCGGTTATATTATTCTCCAAGAAATAAACTTCTCTCAGCCCGCCCCTAAATTTCAAGGAAGCCAAGGATATTGACGGAAATTCGGCTTTCGTTTTTCCAAGAATGCTTGTTTTCCTTCTGCACCCTGTTCGGTCATATAATACAACAGGGTGGCATTTCCCGCAAGTTCTTGCAAACCGGCTTGACCATCACAATCGGCATTAAACGCCGCCTTTAAACATCGAATTGCTATCGGACTTTTCTCTAAAATTTCGTTCGCCCATTGAACGCCTTCAGCTTCTAATTGTTCAACGGGAACCACACAATTAACCAACCCCATTTCTAAAGCTTCTTGAGCGTTATACTGGCGACATAAAAACCAAATTTCTCTGGCTTTTTTCTGCCCAACAATTCGCGCCATATAACTGGCACCAAACCCGCCGTCAAAACTGCCAACTTTCGGCCCGGTTTGCCCAAAAATAGCGTTATCTGCGGCAATCGTCAGGTCACAAACCAAGTGTAAAACATGACCGCCTCCAATGGCATAACCCGCCACCAACGCAATCACAACTTTCGGCATTGACCGAATTAATCGCTGTAAATCTAACACATTTAAACGGGGAATTCCGGCTTCATCAATATAGCCGGCTTCTCCCCGCACGCTTTGATCTCCGCCGGAACAAAAGGCATATTTACCATCGGTATGCGGCCCCGCTCCGGTCAGCAAAACCACCCCAATTTGAGTATCTTCGCGAGCGTCACTAAACGCATTATAAAGCTCATTCACCGTTTGGGGACGGAAAGCATTGCGTTTGTGAGGACGATTAATGGTAATTTTAGCAATTCCATCCGCCTTGTGATACAGAATATCTTCGTAAGTTTTCGCCGTTTGCCATTCAATAGACATCTTTAAAACCCGAATAATTTAAAACAGTAATTAAGGTTGAAATTCTTTTTTGAATCTTCAGAACAAATCTTTGCTAAAAAAGCCTCTCCCCGGTTCGATGCAGCCCGGAGAAATCGAGCCTCAATAGCAAACATAGAAGTATTTCCGATTAATCCATCACCAAACTTCCCGAACCCGGAATCACCTCGCCGATTTTATAAGCGGAAATCTGGCAAGATTCAAACCATTCTATTGTTGATGTTTCTTGCTCTTGCGGCACAATCACCACGTAACCAATCCCCATATTAAACGTTTCCCACATCGCCGATTGTTGAACATTTCCCGTTTGAGCAATCCACTCAAAAATCGGCAGATTCGGCCAACTATTGGGAACGATCCGAATCGATTGATCCGGCGCCAAACACCGGGGTAAATTTTCCGGTAAACCGCCCCCGGTAATATGCGCCATCCCGTGAATTTCTAAGGATTTTAAAGCCGCTAATACGGGTTTAACGTAAATTTTCGTCGGCGTTAAACACACTTCTCCCAAAGATTGACCGGCAAATTCGGGCGGACAATCTTCCCAACTCAGTTGGTGCGTGCTAACAATTTTGCGAACCAAACTAAACCCGTTGCTGTGAACCCCACTGCTGGCCAAACCGATCGCCACATCCCCGAGTTTGACCTGGGAACCGTTGAGAATTTGACTTTTTTCGACAATTCCCACACAAAAGCCAGCCAGATCGTATTCTCCGATCGCATAAAATCCGGGCATTTCTGCGGTTTCTCCCCCAATTAAAGCACATCCGGCCTGTTGACAGCCTTCTGAAATCCCTTCTACCACTTCAACGAGTTGTTCGGGGTTGAGTTTCCCGGTGGCGAGATAGTCTAAAAAAAATAGGGGTTCGGCGCCGCAGGTGAGAACATCGTTGACACACATGGCCACTAAATCGATACCGACGGTTTGATGACGGTTGAGTTGGGTGGCGAGTTTGAGTTTGGTTCCCACGCCATCGGTTCCCGAGACTAACACCGGTTGAGAGTAACCGCTTGGAATTTCAAAGCAACCGCCAAACCCTCCCAAGCCGCCGAGTACCTCCGGTCTATAGGTTGATTGACAGGAGTCGCGAATTCGGTCTACAAAGTCTCGACCTGCGGCTACATCTACACCTGCTTCTCGATAATCCATACTCTACCTACCCGTTGTCGGCTTTGATGTTCTCAACTGTTTAGATTACCAAGTTTTGGGAACGGACAACTGAAATACAGACCGGGTTTTTCGGATGTTCGCGATCGCCGGTAGCGCTATAAGTCTAGTTTTGTCAGACTCCTGACTGATTTTTCGGTCTATTTTCATTTATCAGAAAATTTTATAAGCCCGGAATTTAATAAGTAGAAATTCTTAGAATGCCCATCTAAAGGGAAGTTTAAGCCAAACTAGACGGTCTAGTTTTTAGGCGAAACTGAAAACCAGCAAGAATTACCAATTCCCTATTTTGAAACTTCGTGTTACTCTGTTGCAGTTACTTTTACAAAAGTAAACACGTTACGAGTATGAGTTAATCTGCAAAATTAGCTCAGGTCGGGATAACCCTGAAGACTCGAACAACAGGTGATTTTTTTTAATTGGCATATGAAGCACAAACTTTTAAGTGGTTTAACCGCAATGGTTTTGGTGTCCAGTTTAAGTGTCTCCTTATCGAGTCACGCCGAACAAGCGCCCCTGACGCCCGAGGTAGAAGAAGAAGAACTCACCGAGGCCCAAACCGTTGTGGGAGCAGCCACCCAACCCGAGACTACAGATGAAGCGTCCAGTCACACAGAAACTCACAACACTGTAGTCAAAGTGGGAGAATATCAATCGAATTCCGCCAGTGATGGGGAATTTGAGGCGATCGCCACGATCAAAGCCCATCAGTGGAATAACCGCCAAGCTGCAACCCTCTATGTGCGAAATATACCGGTTCTCACCTTTGTCGAAGAAACAGCAATCAGTCACTCATTACCAGTCACCAGTCACCAGTTATTAGACAAGAGGGAACAGGGAACATCTGCGATCCTCCCAACTCCTAACTCCCAACTCCTAACTCCCAACTCCGAGGAAAGAGGGGAAAAGATGCCGAACTCCAACGTTTTATCAGCGCAGGCTTTGAAACCGCCGAGTTCTGATTCTCCGTCCCAAGCCAGTACCGATCCCGTCACCCGAGCCAGCGAGTTAGCCGCGAAACTGAACCAACTGAACCGCTACCAAATTGATGCAAACAGTATCGGGGTTCGCTGGAACGAAGACCAACAAAACTACAGCATTGAAATAGAAGGACAAACCCTCGTTGTTATCGATTCAGACACGATTTTACCCGATACAACCCAAAATCTGGCTGAAGATGCGCTACAAGCAACAAATCGACTGCGGCGACAAATGGGGTACGCACCGCCTCTGAGCAAAATTGAAGGCAAATCGCCCTTGAATCATCTTGAAAATGCGTTTAATCGTCGGGTGCTCGATGCGGTTGAAGGTTGGGCCTCTTGGTACGGCCCGGGTTTTCACGGCCGGTTAACCGCCAATGGCGAACGATTTAACCAGTATGAAATGACCGCAGCCCATCGTTCTCTGCCGTTTGGGACGACTGTACGAGTGACTAATACTAACAATGGTCGTTCGGTGGTGGTGCGGATTAACGATCGCGGGCCATTTACTGGGGGTCGGATTATTGATTTATCGGTAGCGGCCGCAGAAGCGATCGGTATGATTAGTAGCGGTGTTGCTCCGGTTAAGGTTGAGGTTCTCGCACCTTAACAGTTAACACGGAATTGGGGTCGGGTTGGTAGGGGCGCGCCTCGGCTATTGGTGTGTGTCACTGACAAAAAACCTTTATAAACCCGTCCCTAACATCGCAAACCCGAAACCCGACGCCCCTTTCTCAGCAAGTCGAGTCGTAGAACGCGGATTTGGTATTACTTATAAACATAAGGGTCGGTTAGTTCCATAATCAGATCGAATCGGAAATTTTCGACTAACTCTTTTAGGAGTTGAGCGAGGGTAGAATGTTCTGGAGGGATTTTTTCGATCAAAGACTGAAGTTGGCGATCGCTGCATTGCGCCGCACTTTGATAGAGTTGTTCGATCCAAGTTCCGGGCATGAGTGCTAAACTTTGAGCGCAGATATTTTCTGAACTGAGAACGTCTTGATCCAAAATGGGGACTGACTGCGGTGGAATTTGTCCGGGGAATTTTGAGGAGTTTTGCTCGGCTGGGGGGTAAACCTTGGCTTGAATTTTAAAGGTAAAAATAGAACCCCTATCTACTGCGGCTTGGGCGATTAATTCTCCCCCCATTAACCGAATAAATTCGTGACTCATCGACCAATTTAAGTCCATTTTTTCGCTTAAATTTCCATTTAAAGGGGCTTGAAAAGGGTTAAAAAGTAAACGTTCTATAAACTCGGAATTCATTCCCAATCCCGTATCTTCTACTTCAAAATGGATGGTTATAGATTCCGGGGACTGTTGACCAGGAAATGGGGTTTGAAATGTTCTCAAGGTAATTCTTCCCGTTTCGGTTAATTTGATGGCGTTACTGACCAAATGAAGCAAGACGTGGCGCAATTTTACATCGTCTGCGTAAATATATTGAGGTAAATTTGAACTCCATTCTAAAATTAATTGTAAATCTTTTGCTGTGGCTTTGATTTCCAGCATTTCTTTAATAAAATTTAGCAACCGATGCAAATCAAATTGACGTTCATTTAAGGTCATTAAACCAGATTCTAAACGGGAAATGGCGAGAATATCATTAATTAAAGTCAGCAATTGTTCGCCGCTTCGGTTAACAAGTTTAATCTGTTTTCGATGTTCTTCTTGTAAAGTGGGATCGCCGGCTAATAGTTGACTAAAACCTAGAATTGAATTCAAAGGGGTTCGGAGTTCATGGCTCATAAAAGCAAAAAAGTTACTTTTGGCTTCGTTGGCGAGTTCGGCGGCTTTTTTGGCTTTTTCAAGTTGGGCGGTTCGCTTAATTACTTTTTGTTCTAAACTGGCGTTTAACTGATGCAAAGCTAGGTTTTGTTCGGCTAATTTTTGGTCTTGAGAATAACTTCTTAGGGCTTCTTTAACGGTTAAAATTAAATCGTCTTCTTGCCAAGGTTTGCTAATATATCGATAAAGATTTGCATAGTTAACGGCTTTTCCTACATCTTCTACACTGGCTTTTCCGGTTAAAAGAATTTGCAGGGTTTTCGGAGATTTTTCATAAACTTTAATTAACAAATCAACCCCCTTCATATCCGGCATAATTTGATCGGATATAATTAAGGGGATATCTACGTTTTCCGCCTGTAACTCGGCGATAATTTCTAAGGCAGTTTCGGCGGTTTCTGCCACTTCTATTGCAAAGTTTTCTCCAAATTTTCGCTTGAGTGTTTCTGCTAAACTTCTGAGTAGAAAAATTTCATCATCTACACAAATAATGGTTGGTGGTTGCATCTATTCGCTTCAATCCCAATTCACAAAATTCTCTGAGTTTCGTTCGGCAAATGTAAAACTGCTCACTTTCCCCTGTTATCAATATTCCCAACTTGAGGAAAAATTAACCACAAAATAGAAGATTCAAGCCGGGAATTTTAACAAAAAACTTTAACTAACTTTGGGCTTTATTTTTGGTCAGTAAATATCCAAAAGCGAAGACTCCAAAGCTTAAAAGACTATAGACTGACGAGGGTTCTGGAATAGAAGTGTTAGGAGTTGAATTGATATCAAATCCGACAATTTGAAAGTCCAAACGAGAGCGGGCTTGAGCTTGATTAGGATTGAGTGTATTCCAACTCATGCGAGCGGTTCCAGCTAAACTTGAAATCAAGGTATCACTCGCCCAAGACAATTGGTTTAAATCCGCCCCAATATTGGGGGCTACGCTTTGGCTAAAAATCCCTTCAACCCCGATACCATTTACTTGATGAACGGCGACTTCTATCTTCGTTCCCGGCTCAACAAAACCCGTTTCAGTTTTGGCAACTGTCAACAGAGAAAAGCCATCAAAAACCGCCTCAGAAGGGGGGAATACCGAATAGGAAATCGGAGCAAGATTTTCTACACTAAACAGAGCGGTTGTACCATCCCAATTGAGAAACCAGTTGACCTCAACTCCATTTTCCCAATCCCAATAAATTTGACCGGTATTGTCAGCTTGCGCTCCATTTGGCCCTATGGCAAACTCATAGTCTGTTCCTCCTAAACCTCCCGCTCGTCCTTCGACCTTCCATCCCAACGGAGTCAAGTCTGAGGGAACAGAAGTCAGGGGTTTAAGCTGTACGGCGCTGGCGGACTCGGCGAGCCAGAAACTGCCAATCGTCAATCCTAAAGTCGCGGAAACTACCATTAGTTGATTATGACTGTTCATGGTACTTTTTTGAAGTTAACGACTCAAATTTTAGTTTAGCTAACTTCAACGGGGAAATTCCGATTTGAGTGTCGATCTTTACATATTCTCCGCAGGCTTGAATTTCTGCTCGGAGGATGAGGAAATCTGACGAACCAATCAACAAAGGATAGAAGCAGGAGAGTGAAGCTCATTTTCTAGACAGAGGAAACACCTGTTCGGCGAGCATTTTCAATAAAAACAGGCTTTATTTTAGTCTAACTCTATTTCTGTTTTATCACAACTACGGTCATATCATCAAATATTTTTTGTTTGCCAATAAAACTCCAAACATCTTCTACAATGGCTTGTCTGATGTTTTCAGCCGAATTTTTATGGTGGCTGAGAATCACTTCGCACAACCGCTCTAAACCATATTGAACCCCCTCAATATTTTCGGCTTCGGTAATTCCATCGGTATATAAAACGATAACATCTCCGCAACTTAAATCAATAGTTTGTTCGGCGATAAATTCTGCAACCTCGGCATCCAAACCGATAGGAAAACCCAAGTCAACGGTATCAAAGCGTTCGAGATTTCCATCGGCACGAACCAGAATCACTTCTTCATGCTGACCGCTCAATTTAATCGATTTATTGGTATAATCCAAAAGTGCTAAACTCATACTTTTACTCGAACTCATCCGCTGAATATTGCCATACAAAGTCCGGTTGAGGATATCAATAAATTTCACCGGATCGGTTTCGGTGGTTTCTTGTAAAGTTCGGACTGCGGTTTGCGCCATAATCATCAATAAACCGCTTTCTAATCCGTGTCCTGTCACATCTCCAATCCCAATTTTTACTTGATTATCCTGTTGTAAAACATCATAATAATCTCCCCCAACTTCATCGGCAGGTTGAATAAAACTAGCAATTTCTAAATCTTCAATTTCTTCTAATTCTCCCGTTTTCGGTAAAACCATTTTCTGCAATCTTTGAATCACTTCTATTTCCGCAGATAACCGTAAATTTTCCGCCCTCAAACGGCACATATTAATCTGAGTTTTAATTCGGGCTAAAAGTTCATCTTTAGCAATGGGTTTGGTAAGATAATCATTCGCCCCTACATTTAAACCGATAACAATATCTTGAACTTGTGTTTTTGCCGTTAACAATAAAATCGGCAATTCAGTTGTTGAAAAACGTTCTCTAATTTTCTGCGTCACTTCATAGCCCGTCATTTTCGGCATCATCACATCCAATAAAATAATATCGGGCTTGTATCCCGTCTCAATAATAGCCAAAGCTTCTTCACCGTTACTAGCTTGAGTTATCGCATAATGATGAAGGGAAAGGGTATTCATCAACACCTGTAAATTAATCGGTTCATCATCAACAATCAAAACCGCAATATCATCTTTATTCTTTTCCGTTTGAGGAGAAACCGATGTCGATGGAGATGCTGTTAAAGTCGGATTAAATAAACTTTCTGTGTTTAATTTTAGCGGACAGTTTGAATTAGTCTCGCTCCCATTTTGACTTAAATTTTCTGCGGCTACAGGCAAAGTAAAACTAAACCTTGAACCCTCGCCCAAACGCGACTCAACCGCAATTTCCCCGCCCTGTAATTCGACCAACTGTTTGGTAATTGCCAAGCCCAAACCCGTCCCCCCATATTCTCTGGCGGTGTTTCCTTCTGCTTGTTCAAAAGACTCAAAAATCCGTTCAAATTTATCAGATGAAATCCCAATTCCCGTATCCGAAACCGTCACTTTCAAAAACCCTTGATTATTCGCCGGATTCTCTACCCTTTCCGCCGAAATTTCAATCTGACCCGAGGGGGTAAACTTAATAGCATTTCCAACTAAATTATGCAAAATTTGTTGCAAACGATTTTCATCCGCTTCGGCGGGAGGAAGCCGAGAATTAACCGCATTAATTAGCCGTAGATTTTTGGCTCCGATCAGAGGTTGACTCAGGCGAAGAACCAAGTCAGAAATCGCATATAAATCAACCGCTTTTAATTGTAAATCAATATTTTGATAGCGAAGTTTAGAAAAATCAAGAAGATCATTCACCAAACTCGATAAACGGCGACCGCTGGAAACAATCATCGCCAAATTTGATTTTGTCAAGTCCGAAAGTTCACCCGTCGCCCCATCAATTAACGATTCAGCCAAACCAATAATTCCATTGAGGGGCGTTCGCAATTCGTGGGAAGTATTCGCCAAAAACTCATCTTTTAATTGGTCAAGACGCTTGAGATTACTATTAGCTTTTTCTAAGGCATCTTCTCGTTCTCTCAAGGCAACAGTTGCCCGTTCAACGGCTTTTTTCAACCGGGCCGGTTCGCTGACCAAAACAAACACTAATCCTCCGGCTAATATAGCGGTAACAATTCCCCCCAACTGGAACCAAATTGATAGGGGAAAACGAACCGACCAACCCGTTTTCGGAAGGGCGGCTAACTGCCAAGAACCGTTGGGTAAAGTAATCGAAGAAAGAACGGGATTTTGTTCAAAAATCTCGGCATCTCCGAAGAAAACATTTCCTTGTTCGCCGAGTCCATCGTTACCCCGAATGGCATATTTTATATTGGTGTTTTTGTCTAAAAGTCCGGCTTCTTTAAACAGGGTATTTTGGTCGATAATAATTCCTGCTAATCCCCAGTATGCACCACTTTCTGGAAGCTGATTCGGAGGGGTAAGAAAAATGGGAGTTCGTCCAATAAAAGCAATACCCCCTTCGACCAAACAAGACTGTTGATTTTCCTGAGAATTGGGTATAATTTCAATCCGAGGAGCATCAGTTGGACAGACGTCCGAAATTTGGGTCAGTCCCACCAAATTAATCGGCCCTGCTACAATAGTTTGACGATTTTGAATAGCCCGTTCAATGGCTTCTCGTTCTTCGGGGATGGACATCGGACTGAACCCCAAAGCCGCTTCATTGCCTTCGAGGGGATAAATGTGGCTAACGGTGTTATCTTTGTAGAGGACGATGCTGCGAATTCCCGACTGTTGGGCGACGATGACTTGAGTGAGGCGTTCAAAGGTTTCTTGGTCAAGGTTGGGGTTGACGGTAGACACGTAGGCGACTAAACCCCTGGTGAGAAATAAGCGCTGGTTGAGGGCTTTTTCTAGGTTCGCTCTGACGGTACTGAGTCGCGCTAGAACTTTGCCCCGATTTTCTTGTTCAAAGCGTTCTCGTTCGGCCTGTTCAACCCATTCTACTGTCGCTAAGATTGCCATTCCGGTCAGGAAAGCGGCGACGAGCGCTTTTTTGTTGTGCAGCCGAAGGGGTAGTTTGAACATCGGGAACCCTAAAATTCAATCATACAACTGACTTCTTTTCAATTATCCTCAACACTATCGGATTTTGCCAATGTCTTTTGAGTCGGTTGGGTTAATTTTTAACGTGATTATCCGGTTTTATGAGTTTAATTTTTATCAACAATTAGGTTTTTTTATCTTAAATCCTTGTCAATCTAGGGGCGGGTTCTGCCCAGATTTATCAAGCCCAAAAATAAATGATATAAACCCGCCCCACCCCAGAACATAATTTAATCAATCGAACATCATATAACTTGTTTGCTAGCAATTCCAATGGTGACGGGGCGGGTGCGCGAACAGTTTTCTGTTAGAATTCAAGGTGAACTCAGAACTCGCCCCTACAATATTATTAAATCTCGATGTAGGGGCGGGTTCTACCGAGATTTATAAAACTCAGAAATAAACGATCTAAACCCGCCCCACCCCAGAGTAGAATTAATTAACCAAATATTATATAATTTGTTTGGTAGCAATTCAAATGGTGACGGGGTGGGTTTATACAGTTCTACAGTGACCAGTGAACAGTTAAGAGGTTACAGTGAACAGTTTACCAGCGATCGCTCAAAAAACTGATAACTTAAAAAACTGGTAGCTGTGGTTACTGATAACTGTAAACTGTAATCAACCCACCCCTACAAGCCGCCCCATTTTGATAAATTTAACGTTTAAAAATGGTGATTCTTTTCTTTTTTTTGCGTTTAAACTGAGAACTAACAATATAAAAATCTTGGGGATAAATCCACTGTGTTTCTAACGGCCCGTGAATTTGAATTCCGGTCATTACTGCATAGTTAAAAATCTTAGAATCCAGGGGATTTAATAACCGTTCCACGTCCAGGGAAATAATCTGACAAGCGAGTTTGGTAATCTCGACTAAATTGGGTTTATCGCCATAATTTAAAGAGGAGAGTATTTTTTGACGAATGATACTTTGTTCGAGATCTTGTAAGTCCATTTCTAGATTTAGATGTCCGCATTCTAACTCTTTAACAATGTTTTCTAACGCCCCACAAGCGTGAGAGGCTTTTTGAATTCCTTCTCGGTAAACTTTGCCAATTTCTCCGTAACGCGAGATAGCAATGTGAGGCATAGCATAAAAGGTAAAACGACGAATATTATCAAAAATAGGTGTGTGGTCGGTGGCTGCGGCTAACCCGGTTTTTCCCAGAGTAATAAATCCGGCTAAACTGCAACAATTAAAGGTTTTTCCCCAATATTTGACCACTTCTTCATAGAGAGGGTCGGTAATTTCATCTCGACAAATGGCTATCATTCCCATTGTATTTTCATCTTCAAACCCATATTTGCTTAAGCAATCATAGGTTTTTTTCATATAATCTTTGAGCGGTAAAGATCCCGGAAAATGAGTTTTGACAGCATCTAAAAAGCCGGGAAATACTGTGACCTCAGAAATCGGATTTATTTTTTGGAGCATTGATTTATTTATTCATTAAATTAAGTTGGGGTAGATCGATGAAGCTATTGATTGAATTTTATCTAACTCTTTTTGAAGCTGCAAGGGGTTTAAATTTATTTTTGATAATTTATTCAAAGATGAGTTTTGGCTGAAAACGAAGGAAATGATTATAAGTTTGAATTCATTCTTACCGTGAGGCCAGGAAATTTTCAGGATTCGGCGACCGAAGCATAAAAATCTTAAGCTGTCAATCTATAAACTTAATAAATTTTCGTAAAAATCCCGATCGCTCCTAGATAATGTTGGCTTTTCGATAGTAGTGTTAATATCGTTGTATGACTCGTACCTCAATCAATCGACGGTGACATCATCGACTAGCACGAATGAGTTTTGCAGAATCCTTAGCAGATCGGTGGCGTGTTCAACTCCAGAACGACTACCCAAACCACAGCCAGACAACTCACGAAAGTATTATACAATGGTTATTAGGGCAAAATTCGGCCGAATTGGACAACCTGACCCCCACCGAACAAAGTGCCTTTGAACAAGGGGTAAGTTTCCGCTATCGGGTTTTGCAACAACGCTATCTAGATATCTCTCCCGAACAAGCCTATCGCAACCTGATGAAGCGATTGGGGGGTTTGGTGATTTTGCGTCAAAAAATTCGGGCTTGGGTCGCCACCAGTCGCGATCGTCAGCGCAATGTGATTGATGTGTTACAAGAAGTGATTCAAGAAATGCTCAATAGCGATCGCTATTTACAGCAACAATTACAATGGATCGCCGAATGTACAACGGATTCTCGCTTGCGAAATTCTCTTTTACTGACCAGTTTAGAAGAATATTGTCTGCGACCGATCCGCAATCAACCCTTACTCGTTTACCGCTTTGTCAACTATTTGCGCCGCTCTCAACGGGGGGGATTAACGCAGGTTCCAACCGGGGAATGGGTCCGACAAGTCTCAGAAGAAATTATCTCCGATGAAACCGAAGAACGAGTCAGTTTACTCGAAGAACAAGCCCTCACCCAACATGAGGAAACTCAGTACCTCGAAGAACAACAACTTCAACGTTTAACCGTACAAACCGAGTTTGAAACTTATCTGCGAGAACGGGTTGACCCGGTGGCGGCCGAATGGTTACAACTGTACTTAAAAGGTGAGTCTCAAGAAGCGATCGCCAAGCTGTTAAATCTACCCATTAAACAAGTTTACCGTTTGCGGGAAAAAGTCAGCTATCATGCCGTGCGAAATTTTGCCCTCAAACACGCCCCCGAGTTGGTTGATGGCTGGTTAGGAACGTCTTTGTCAGAACATCGTTTGGGCTTAACTCCGAGTCAATGGGAGGAATATTGGGAGAGTCTTAACCCGATGCAACGTCAACTTATTGCCGATCTCAAAGCGGGTCAAACTCTGGAGGCGATCGCCAAAAACTTGAAGTTAAAAACAACTCAAGTTCTCAGCGAATGGACAAAGCTGTATCTTAACGCTCAAGCCATTCGCAATCGATAAATCCCCCCGGTTGTTTAAGTTTTATCAATTTTATCGAGTCCCAACGAGCATCAAGAGAAAGACTCTCAGCGATCGCTAATTTGAGTTGTACGCAGACCCAATTTAACCCATGAAAATCCCCGCTGTTTGAAGGCGGGGAAATGTTTTAATTAAACCCGGTTTTTACCGTAACGCGGCGTCTGCTAGTTCGCCCGGACGCACCGCAATTTGTTGAGTTTGATCGCCCCGTTGAACTTTAATATTCAAAGGTTGACCGACGCGACTCAATTCAACTTTATTTTGCAGTTGATCGGCGGTAGTAATGGCTTCTCCGTCAATTTGAGTAATCACATCGCCCCGACGCAAACCGGAACGGGCCGCCGGACTCTCGGGAATCACTTCCACCACTAAAACCCCTTTGATTTCGGGAATTAATAAAGGTGAATTGGGATTACTGTTAAATTCTTTAGCAATCTCCGGCGTTAGGGTAATCATCCGCACCCCAATATAAGGGTGAGAAATTCTCTCGCCCCGGGCTAATTTGTCTTGAATTGATTTAGCTTTATCGATAGGAATTGCAAATCCAATCCCCTGACCATCCGCCCGAATTGCGGTGTTAATTCCAATCACTTCGCCTTGGTTATTTAATAACGGCCCGCCCGAATTTCCGGGGTTAATTGCGGCGTCAGTTTGAATGAAATCTAAGCGTTTATCGGGAATACCGACTTGAGAACTGGGACGGTTTAACGTGCTAACAATTCCCAAGGTTACGGTATTATCTAATCCTAACGGATTACCGACGGCAATCGCCCAATCTCCGACTTGAACTTCGGCGGAATTTCCCAAAGGAGCAACGGGTAAATTACTACCGTTAATTTTAACAACAGCTAAATCTGAGGGTTCATCAACGCCTCGCACTTCCCCTTGAAATTCTCGTCCATCTCGCAAAATTACGGTAACTTTATCCGCCCCTTTGACAACGTGAGCATTGGTTAAAATAATGCCGTTGCTATCAACAATAAAGCCCGATCCTTGTCCCCGCTGTTGAAATTCTCGCGGGCTTGGAGGGGTAAAATCTTCGCCAAAAAAGCGCTGAAAAAAGGGATCGTCAAAGAAGGGATCGAGTTTTTGGGTGATCGTGCGTTCGGTGTCGAGTCGCACAACCGCCGGCCCGACTTTGTTAACGGCGGCGGTGACAAAGTTACTAACGGCGGGATCTCTTGGGGAAATAGCGACGGTTTCGGTTTCCGGTTGTAGGGCGACAACTTCGGTGACGGGGCGACTATTTGCATTGGCCGGGGGTAGCACCAAAGCCGGAAATACCCGCAATGATAATAAGGTTAAACCTACGCTTAAAACAATTGTCAAAACATAACTAATTATCTGAGAGAATGAGAAACGGGGTTGTTCGTAGGATGGCATAAATTCCTCCTGTTTTGTTTAAACTCAAGGGGTTAATCTCAGCTTTTATTGAGGTCTAGAAACTAGGATAGCCTATTTCTGCACTTGATTTATAGTTCGGAGATTCGGATTGACATTCTCCGGTTTTTTGGGCTGTTATTCATTTTCAGTTTATCCTGTTGACCTTCAGGATTAAGTTCAGGATTAAATAGTTCCGGGTGAGGAATTGCCCCCGCGATTCGGAATTGATTTTTTAAAAAACAAAAATTAAACCGGAAATCCGTTGAAATTGTGGGGATTTTTTCCGGTTTATCTAAAGTTTTAAAGCCGCATATTTTCCAGATTAAATCTGGGATTAAAATGACTGATTTGGCGAATTTTTTGGTAAAGTTCCCGTTCTTCATCGGTTAAACTTTTGGGAGTGACGACTTTTAATTTAACCATTTGATCGCTGCGTCCTCCTTTGAGATCAACCCAACCCTTTCCTCGCAGCCGCAAGGATTGACCCGAATCAACGCCTGGGGGGATTTTTACCGTTACCATTCCATCGGGAGTTGGCACTTGAATTTGACCGCCTAAGATAGCTTCATCGGGACGAATTGCCACTTCACAGACGATATTATCGCCGTCAAATTGAAAGAAGGGATGAGGTTGTAAATCAACAATTAAATATAAATCACCTCGTTCGGGGTTGCCGGGATTAACTCCTCCTTTTCCTTTGACGCGAATTCGACTTCCAGGTTTCACTCCCGCAGGAATTCGGACTTTTATCGTCTCATCATCGAGTTTAAATTGTTTTTGAACGCCATTAAACGCTTCGGAAAAGGTTAAGGTAATTGAGGCTTCAAAATCCCGTTTGGGAACTCTAGTAGAAGCTCCACCCCCAAACAAATCACCAAAGGGATCGTTAGGAATAGAAGAACCCTGCGGTGAGGAAGTACGATAACTGTAAGTTCGTGTCCCACTGCCTCCCATTCCGCCAAAACGTCCGAGTAATTCGTCAAGAAAGTCCTCAAAATTACCGTACTGACTAAAGTCAAAATCAAAACCCCCACCCGGTACACCGCCTTCTCCGGCTTGTCCCCAATATTGACCAAATTGATCGTATTTTCTCCGTTTGTCGGGGTCTGATAAAACTTCGTTCGCTTCGTTAATATCTTTAAACTTTTGTTCGGCTTCTTTATTGTCAGGATTTAAGTCAGGATGATATTGGCGAGCCAGACGACGATAGGCTTTTTTTATCTCATCGGGGTTAGAATTTTTAGGGATTCCCAGAATAGCATAATAATCTTTAAAATCGGTTTTTGGCATTGATATTCCTCCTCGTTTTATCTAAGATAACAAAATTGGGAACCGGGTTGAGCAAATGATTTTCTGCTTCCCCGTTCCCGTTCTAAGATTAGAGTATATGCTCTGGGTTCAATCCTTCTTCGATCAATCCCGGATGGATCTAGAATATCTAAACAAGGGTAAGCTTGACTCTCTTAACCCAAATTATAGCCCGTTTCAATTAGCCCAGAGACACTTTCACGACTTTATTTTTTTCTTCTTCTGCTTTGGGTAGGGTCAGCGTTAAAATTCCGTCTTTGTAGTCGGCTGTCACGTTAGTATTTTGAATGCGAACCGGCAGCGGAATCACACGGCGAAACTTTCCATAACGAAACTCGGTGCGAGTTGTTCCTTTTTCTTCGGTTTTCATCTCGGATTTTCGTTCGCCACTGATGGAAACGGCTTCGGCTGATGCTTGAATATCAATGTCTTTGGCTTCCATTCCCGGCACTTCTAATTTTAAATGAATGGCATCCGGCGTTTCGTGCATTTCAGCCGACGGAACAAAGCTTCCTCGGGTTTGTTCGATGGAAGTATCGTTGGTGAAGCTCTCAAATAAACGGTTCATTTCCCGTTGTAGGGTATCAATTTCTCGTAAGGGTTCCCAGCGCATTAAAGCCATGACTGTTACCTCCTAATTGATTTTGATGAACTTCTAAACTCAGGTTGAACTCTCACCTGCTATAGTTTAAGAATACTAAATTAGTTTCTCGTTTAGATTCGGTTTTAACGACTTTCTAACTCGCAATAACCCGACTTCTAGTTGAGGCGGTTTCTCGGGTTTAACTTTTCGGTTCGGTTCGGTAAACCCCACTTGAATCCCAGTATAATTATAATGTAATCAACAAACCTTCAGACGGGATGATCGACGCTTTACCCCTACGCTTAAAACCCAACCAAGATCTCAAACTCAGCTTGCAAAAAATCGCCGCCATTCATCAAATTCAAGCCGGATTTATTTTAACGGCGGTTGGCAGTCTCCAACAAGCAACACTGCGGTTTGCGGGTCAAGATGACAGTTTGTGCTTGTCGGGACGGTTTGAGATTGTTTCTTTGGTCGGAACCCTATCGACGGAGGGAATTCATCTGCATATTGCTTTGGCAGATACTCAAGGAAAAACCATCGGCGGACACCTACAAACGGGCTGCATTATTTATACAACGGCTGAGATTGTAATCGGCACAATTGAGGGGTATAGATTTCAACGCACCCCCGATGGAGAAACGGGATATTTAGAGCTAGAAATTAACCCACTCTAACTAATTTTGAGTCAGGGATTCTGAAATATAATCGGCTGTTGCTTCAACCAGGGCGATCGCATTTTCATAAACCATGCGAGTTGGCCCGAGCATTCCCACACTGCCAACCGGAACTTTATTACGGTAATATTGTGTAGAAATCAAGCTGCAACTTTGAATCGGTTCGAGGGGATTTTCGGCACCAATGCGAACTGTAACCCGCTGTTCTTTTTCGGGGGTTTGAAAAATCAACGGCCACAGTTGTTCCTGTTCATCTTCGAGTAAATGAAGAATGGTTTGGACTTGTTGGAGTTGGGAAAATTCCGGCAAACGCAAAACCTCAGAAATCCCGCTAAATTGAATGCGAGTATATTCCGGGGAATGGGAGCGTAAACTTAAATCATTAAGCAGTTTCCGAATTAAATTCGTGTACCGTTCAAACTTGCGATCTAATTCGCTCCAGTCGAGGGTAGAAAGTTCGTCTAAAGCGTGTCCCCGCAGTTGAGTATTGAGGAAGTTCGATAAAATTTGCAGTTCTTGTTCGAGGAGTTCAGAGTCTTCTGAAAGCGAAGAAATCACTTCGGCAACTGCAACTTCCAACTGTTGATCGACTTGGGGTAATTCGACGATCATCGACTGGGTTTGATAGCTATCGGTAACGACAACCAGCATAATTTTACCCGGTTCCATAGACACCAGTTGCAAATGTCGCAGCTTATCGGTGGTGGTTTGGGGCATGGTAATCAGGGTAATATATCCGCTCAGGGTTGAGAGGATTTGCGCCGCTCCCCGTAAAATGGCTTCTATACTCCAGTTTTTGGCGTCAAGCTGTTCCCGGAGTAACTGCGTCACCTGACTGGCGACGGTATCTGAAGGCTTGATCATCCGATCCACATAGATCCGATAGCCTGAGTCAGAGGGAACTCGCCCTGCGGAGGTATGGGGTTGGTACAGGAGTCCAGCTTTTTCTAAAGCCCCCATATTATTGCGAATTGTGGCCGGACTCACTTTCAGGTTAAACTCCTCCACAAGAGCTTTTGAGCCAACGGGTTCTGCGGTGGCGATGTAATGACGGATGGTCGCCCACAATATATGGCGTTGTCGCTCTGAGAGATTTACTAGCACAGGCATTCGACTTAAATCGGGTTGAACTAGGCTGTTAACTAAACAATGATAGATTTAAAGAAATTTTTATCTATCTAAGATAACAGATGCTCGAATTTTCACCCGAACGATGGTCTCATTCTAGTTAGATTCGGGCCTTTTTCCCCATTCTAAAAAAAAATTAAATTTTCTGGATTTTGAGTCGAAATCGTGCTAGTCCGACCGGGGAAATTAGGCGATGATTTGAATTTCAGACGAGAGCAACCACTGTTGCAATTTCTCCATCAGTGCTAAAGTATGCCGAGAGGCGGCGAGATTGCCCTGTTGGGTGAAGCATTTACAGGCGGCTTGCAAATCGGCGATCGCTCCGGCGTACAGCCCTTGTTGCTGTCTGAGCATGGCTCGATTAAAATAAGCCTGGGCGTGATCGGGGTTGAGGGCGAGGGTGGCGCTAAACTCTTGGAGGGCGGCTTCGGTGTTCCCCTGACGGCGACAGGCACAAGCTTGATTATAATGCGCTCTGGGGTTAGTCGCATCGTAGCCGATCGCTTGGGAAAAGTTGGCCCGGGCTTCACCGATCTGATCGCTCATCAAATAGGCGATTCCGCGATCGATGTAGATCTCGGCGAGTTGGGCTTCTTCTAGGGCTTGAGTGTGGCTCAAAGCTTGGTTATAGTCGGCTAAGGCTTTTGTATATTCTTGGAGTTCGGAGTAAGCCAGCCCCCGATTGTAGTAGCCTAACACGGCATCGGGTTGATGTTCGATCAAATAATCGTAAGCGGCGATCGCATTTGTCAAATCCCCACTTCTGTAGTATGCTATTCCCAAGTGTAGATAAGTATTAATACCGTCGGGTTCGAGTCGGGTGGCTTGCAGACAGTCTTTAATAGCTGGTTGATAGTTGCCAAGCTGAATCGAGGTAAAACAGCGATCGCCATAAGCCTCGGCTAGGGTATCATCAAGTTGAATCGCTTGGTTGAGGGCTTCTAAGGCTTGAGAGTAATGCTGATGTTGGATGTGTTCAATTCCCCGATTTAGGTATTGTTGAGCGTCGGATGCTGAATTGAGGGGGTTTTGAGCCTCAACAGCCGGAGAGTAGCCGAGCCAGATTATCATAGCAAAGCCCAGGCTGCACAAGATACGGTACAGTCGGTTCATATCAGTTAGAAGAAAAAATAGCAACAACAACAGGAGGCGTAACGCTTAAGCTCAGTCGAGTTGGTTTCACCCTGAATCTTTTGGCTTAAGAGTTCCGCCCCGAGTCAACGGTTGAGTTGATTGTGACAAAACCAAATCGTTAAAACCGTTACGCCGATCACAATCGCGATCGAGATCTAGAAAAAATTACCAGCCTTTTTCAGCTTTAGAAAGAACATAAGCCGATACATCTTCGATCTGAGTCGGGGTTAAACGTCCTTTAAAAGCGGGCATGGCATTTTTACCGTTGGTGACTTGGTAAGCGATCGCCGCTTGAGCATCATCACTAAATCCTTTGAGATACTTGGCGAGATCGGCTTTGCTAAGAGTTTTATTAGCCATGATAACATTTTTGCCTCCCATGTGACAGGCATTACAGTTAGCGGCGAAAACTTGGCTACCACTGGCGAGATTGGCGTCGGCTAAAGCCGGAGGTTGAATCGCGAAGCCCAAAAGTGTCACGGCTACCACAAGGAAAGCGAATAACTTTTTCAATGGTGTTCTCCTGTTGAAATACATGAACGACATCAATCATATTGGATAGTATTCTTCTATTCTCATAAATTTGATTGAGGTGTCAAATGACAGGCCGTCAAAGTTCGAGATGGGTTTGATGAATTTTAGACGGGTGTCGGGTCAAAGAATTGACTTGCCGGAAACACAAAGGGATGTGTTGAAGATCTCCGTTGAATTGAATGGCCGATAACAATATTCAGGCAGAGGGAACCATGATCCTAAAGATACAGTTGAGAGGTCACTCAGAAAATTCTCCCGCCCAACTAGATCTCAAGTCTCTGTCGCCCTCAAATTCATTGCCCAAAAACTGCCGTTCATCCCATTTCTTTCTAAAGTTTTTCTAAAGTTTTCTACTCAATTGCGGTTGTAATTTTTACCCATTCCATAAAATGATAGATATACTGATTAATTGGAGCGCCGACTCTTGGCAGGCAATTCGAGGAAATCTCGGCTGGATGTCGTGGAATCTATTTCTAGCGTTGATTCCCCTGGCTTTCAGTTTTGGGCTGTTTTCTCCCCCCGGGATTTCCAAACCCTCTAAACTGCGATCGCCGATTTGGATTTGGTGTATCGGGTTACTGATCGGCTTGAGTTTTCTGCCGAATGCCTACCAAGTCGGGCGACAATTTTACCGTTTGATCCAAAGCCTAGATACTCGTTATCTGTTGATCGCGATCGCAATTACATTAATTTTGATGGGTGTAGAGATTTGGCAACATCAACGACAGCATCAATTTCAGCCGCTATCACTGCGGTGGGGGTTGGGTGTTTTGGTGTTTATTTTATTTCTGCCCAACGCTCCCTATGTTCTGACAGATATCATTCATCTGATCGACCAAATTCGTCAGGGATATTCGGTGTGGATTATTTCGTTGGTTTTGATTCCCCAATATATTTTATTTATGTTTATTGGGTTTGAAGCCTATGTGCTTTCCTTGATTTACCTCGATCGCTTTTTGGATCGGCAAGGTTGGAAACAAAATCGTTGGATGGCAGAGTTGACAATACACGCCCTCTGTGCTATAGGAATTTATCTCGGACGGTTTCAGCGATTCAACAGTTGGGATATAATAACCAATCCCGATGTTTTAATCCGAAGTTTGGTAGATAATCTGATCAATCATCGTCCTTTACTCGTCATGTCTGTAACATTTGTAGTGTTGACGGTGTTGTACGGACTGATGAAGTTTATTACCCTTGCGGTGCTTAACCCCTCCTCCTCTGGCGATCCCGTGTAACATATTTGACAAGTGGATTTGTAATCACCTACCATCAAACCAGAAACTTGGATACTCAGAACTCTATAGAGACCTCAACAAAAGAGCAAATGAACCGATTTGACA
The DNA here is from genome assembly GCF_047276495.1 of Capilliphycus salinus ALCB114379. Taxonomy (NCBI): domain Bacteria; kingdom Bacillati; phylum Cyanobacteriota; class Cyanophyceae; order Oscillatoriales; family Sirenicapillariaceae; genus Capilliphycus; species Capilliphycus salinus. The sequence continues at coordinate 213,596 of NZ_CP178543.1, forward strand.
GCCAGTTGTGGAAGCGATTTTTAGCCATCGCCCAACCGTTTTTCTATCCCCTCGAACCGGGAAGCAGCAAAGTGTTTCTGGGTTTGTTGTTATTGCTACTCACGTTTTTATTTGCTGCTGTTTTTGTACTGGTTGCCGGAGTCACCTTAGGAAGCCAATATCTGTTACCTGAATTTTTTAATAGCATTGCCCCCGGGTTATATCAAACCGTAATGGGTTTAATCGAATCTCCCTGGATTGTGGTGTTTGGCTTGATGCTAATTTTACCCCTGATTGCCGCATTTTATTATAAAGATAACTTAGAATCTCGCTGGCAACCTTGGGCTTTTTTAGCAATTCTTTTGTTGTTATCGGTGTCCGTAAGCGGTTTAAATGTAATTATCAGCTACGTTTCCAACTTTTTTACAACCGCCCTTTCCGAGAAAAATGAATCGGAGTTTTGGCGATTTTTATTTGTTTATGCGGGTGTTTTTGTAGTGGGGATTCCCATTGTGGCCCTCTACACCTACACTCGCGATCGCTTGGCCAACTTTTGGAGAAGATGGTTAACTGATAAATTTTTAGATAACTATTTCGATCATCGCGCCTATTATAAACTGGAATCTCAGCGACAAATTGACAACCCCGACCAGCGAATTTCCGAAGATATCAAAGCCTTTACCCGGATCAGCTTAGTATTCTTATTAATTCTCCTCAATTCGATCATTGATGTGATTTCATTTAGTGGAATTCTCTGGACGATTTCTAAAAAGTTATCCGTATTTTTGCTATTTTATGCGATTTTTGGAACGGCGATTACTGTTTTAATCGGTAGACGGTTAATTCCACTAAACTTTAACCAACTGCGGCTAGAAGCTGACTTTCGCTACGGCTTAGTTCACGTTCGCGACAACGCGGAATCTATTGCATTTTATCAAGGTGAAGAACAAGAAAGCCTGCAAATCAAAGAACGATTTTTGAGGGCGTTTCATAACTTCAATCTGTTAATCGGCTGGCAACGAAATGTGGATTACTTTACCACAGGTTATCGTTATATTGTGATTATTTTACCGTCGTTAATTATGGCGCCGCTCTATTTTGCGGGAGAGATTCGCTTCGGAGATATTACCCAAGCCAACTTTGCATTTAGTCAAGTTTTAGCTGCATTTTCAGTCGTGGTCAGTCAGATTGAAGCCTTGAGTGCATTTGCTGCGGGAATTAACCGTTTGGCTACCTTTTCAGAAGCTTTACATCCCGATCGTACCACTCCTCAACCGGGAGAACCTCGGATTGATTTAACCATCGATTCTCCCCTCGCCCTCGAACATATTACCCTGAATACTCCCAACTATCAAAAGACTCTGGTTCAGGATTTATCTCTGACCTTACAACCGGGTCAGGGATTATTAATTATGGGTAAAAGTGGTGCCGGTAAAAGTTCTTTATTGCGGGCGATTGCAGGATTATGGCGTTCGGGAACCGGGCAGTTAATTCGTCCAAATTTACAAGAAATGCTGTTTTTACCGCAAAAACCCTACATGATTTTAGGAACGCTCCGCGAACAGTTATTATATCCTTTCACAGAGCGAGGGGTAGATGATGGAAAATTACATCAAATTTTAGAGTTGGTCAATTTGGATTATATACCCGAACAAGTCAGCGGTTTTGATGTAGAATTAGACTGGGCAAACGTCCTATCTTTAGGAGAACAACAGCGTTTGGCTTTTGCACGTTTGTTACTCAGTCAGCCCCGCTATGCTATTCTCGATGAAGCCACCAGCGCTTTAGATTTAAAGAATGAAGAACGCCTCTATCAAAAGCTACAAGATACTCAAACCACCTACGTGAGTGTAGGACATCGGTTGAGTTTATTAAAGTATCATCACCAGGTTTTAGAGTTGCTTGGAGATACAAACTGGCGATTGGTTTCAGCCGAAGATTATCAGGCGGATCTGAATGTTTTGAGTTAGCTTCACCTGTGACTCCATCTGAAGAATTCCTCAATTAGACTGCTGAGTGTTTTTCGGTTCATAATAACGGCATTGACCACAAGGCCCTTCCGGATTAACCGCACAACGAACTAATTCTGAATGGGCATTAAACTGACAAGTTGCATCGCCGAGTACCCAACGTCCATCAACCAAACTTCTTTCTTGGGGGCGATCGGCAGATTGTACATAAAGTGAGATTTGATATAATCGATAACGACCCGATTTTAACTGATAGCGGTGACGACGTTCTAACACGGCGTAGGTTTGACCCTGAAGATCGAGATAATGACCCGGTTGGGGTGTCCAATCAAAGCATATACTTCCTAAAGACCGTCGAGGATGAGTTAAAATTACCTCAGTTGGTAAAGAATCTGATTCGAGATTATCCATTGATCCCTCCGTAAACAAGCATAACTTTAATTATGTCGATTCTGTTCGGGCTTTGTCAAATTTTGAGTTGTTAAGTTTTGACAAATGTGTTGGTTATTCGCCTCAAGATTCACCCGTTATATGATCAATGATAGGACTCGGTGTGTAAAGGCCCCTAAAAATTGGCAAAGTTGAAATGAATTTCAGTTAATGTTTCGGAAAAGTCCGGGAAAAAACTTAATAAGAATTGGGTCCGTTAATCGGTAAAATTTGAATCAACTCACCCGACGACTACTGCTCCCTATTCGGAATTATATCCCATGTTTTTGTTTTTATCTAAACTGCTACCTTTATTTATATATCCTCTCGGATTAACCTGTCTATTAATGATCGCCGCTTTGATTTTAATCTGGAAACAACCCCGCCTCGCTTTTGGTGCGATCGCCTTGGGATTATTAATTCTTTTGGTTAGCAGTAATAGCTGGATTTCTCAAAGTTTAGTGCGATCGCTAGAAGGACAAAATCTCCCCAACGGTGAACTTCCAAAAGCCACTGCAATTGTCGTCTTGGGGGGAGGAACAAAACCGCCAATTCCGCCCCGCCCTTGGGTGGATGTTAGCGAAGCCGGCGATCGCATTTTATACGGATCGTTATTGTACAAACAAGATAAAGCCCCTTGGTTAATTTTAAGCGGAGGTCGAATTCAATGGGACGGAAAACAACCGCCCGAGTCGGCAGATATGGCGGAAATTGCCACCGCGATGGGAGTGCCAGAATCGGCGATTTTGCAAGACCCGGCGTCGCTGAATACTTATCAAAATGCGGTGAATGTTCGCCAAATTTTAGAGCAGAGAAATCTGACGGGGAAGGTATTATTGGTAACATCTGCGTTGCATATGCCGCGATCGCTGTTGGTGTTTCGGCGTCAAGGAATAGAGGTGATTCCCGCCCCCACAGATTTTTTAGTTTCTCAAGCCGATCTTCAGCCAACAACTACCATACAAGCAACAATTTTAAACTTGATACCGGATACTCAATCTTTACAACAATTTACTCAAGCCTTAAAAGAATATATCGGAATTTTGATTTATCGGTTGCGAGGATGGTTGTAATATGATATCGGGTTGATTAATACGTGTTATGGGGCGGGGCGGGTTTATATCAATCTTTGAGTGGTAGTAAAGAGCGTAGGCGTAACCCGCCCCGATCATTACAATCATTAATTAGTCGGAATCATATAATTTATAACTCGGGCAAGCTGAAGACTTAAGAATAAATATGTTAAGTTAAAAAAGAAATTAGCGCCAGAGGTTCGAGCGGCAATGAGCTTTCAATGGGAGCAAAGTTTTACAGAGATCCAACAATCAGAAATTGAGATTTTACAAGCTTATCAGGTGACTTCCGAATTTTATCAGGAGGTTAAGTATCGAGAGGACTTTGAAGGGCATTGTCAATGGTATGCTGAAACCGCAGAACGTCATCAGCAAGAACTCCACAAAATGCGAGGGGATATTAATGTCTTCGGTTGGTTTTTGCGGGGACGAGGGACGAACTAGAGAAACGGGACAGCGATCCACGCTCGGCAATGGATTAATCTCTAATGTCCCCCTGTGTTTGGGTCTGTTGTTTTCCCCTTTTCACCCGTTTCTAGGGGTTTATTCTGATATCACTTCGAGTTCCTCCTGTTTTAAATGAGCTTTAAATTTATCGCTAAATTTGACATGAACCGGGAGATTGGGGCTAATGGGTCTACCATTCCAGTCTTTAATGATAGAGATAATTTCTCCGTCTAACCCCTTAATGTCAAATGGCTGATTGCGGTGTTCGGGATGTATATAGACAATAACTGATGTTTTGACGCGAACGCGATCGCCAATTTTCATAGACTCTAACCTAGTATTTCCTCTCAAACCACCTCAATCGGCACAGGAGTTGCTCACCTGTGCGAAATCCGGCAGTTTTTCTATATTGACACAGAAATTGCCTCAAAACTCACCGGGTCTGAGGATTTGCTGTTGTGGAGATTAAAGTCGCACAGATCAGGTGCGATCGCCCGAGTCTTTTGGGAGTCTGCGGTCAGAGCGGGGCAACTGTGGCCCGTCGGAGCAGGGGGATTGAGGGAATGTTCAATCCCGGTTTAACGTTCTTCAATTGCCGATCGGTATGGGCATTCCCCGGACTCCCACGCCCTCAGAATTAAAGGTGGGTGTTAAGGGGAGGGTGAATCCCTCGCCGTTTTGTTGGGAGGAATTGGAATCAATCACGACTTCGGCTTGATCGACGGCTTGATTCAAATATTCGGGTTCGTATTCAAAGGGTTTATCCAACTCAGGTCCCCCCTGAGGAAAACTCCCACTGGAGGGCTTAATACCCATACCCAACCCTTTCCCCTCTAAATCAGATGCGGATACAGAAGGCTGTTGATAGGTATCGAGTCGCTGAACTTCTTCGGTGATTCCTCTCGGTATGAGAGAAAAAAAGTTGATCCCAATCACCACACCCAAAAACATCCCTTGAGCAATATTCATTGTGGTTTACCTTTCGTAGTTCAAAAGCAATTTGCGCCTGCTCTCGCTCGATGCAGGTCGCCTGCCTTGTACCCTTACCCACCTTTGAAATCTGACGCGAAAAATTAGGTAGATATTTCTAATTTCTCTGGTAATAACCTAACATTAAATCGTGATCAGAACTGTAACTTACCTTACAAAGATTCGGATTTCGGTTAAAATTGCTAAAATTATCAAAAATCTCGATCGCAGTTACGATTCATTCTTATTCGGATCGCCAGGTAAACAAACGGTAAACACCGTCCCTTGATTGACTTGAGATTTAACCGTAATAGTTCCTTGATGAGCTTGTACAATTTGCCGGCACAAGTGCAATCCCAAACCACTTCCCGAACGCTTATGATTGCCTTGGTGGAACGCTTCAAATAGAGTGGTTTGATCTTCGCGAGAAATGCCGATTCCCGTGTCTTTGATCTCGATTTTGGTCTCGGGGTAAGCTCCATTAGAGGAGTGATTATTCATCAAGCTTACATTGACTTCTACGCTCCCTTCATCGGTAAATTTAATGGCATTAGCAATTAAATTGGTAAACACCCGGCGCAATTCTAAGCGATCGCCGACAAATTCTTGAATTTTGGGTTCGGTGGGTACGTTTAACTTAACTTTGAGTGCTTTTTCCTCCATTAAAGGTGCGAGTTCGGCAATAATTTCTTGTAAAAGATCCTTTAAGTTAAAAGGAACAAAACTGAGGGTTTTTCTGCCGATATCGTAGGAATAAACCGCCAAAAGTGTATTTAACATATCGAGCAGGTTTTTATTACTGCCGATCATCGTGGTGATCGCTTCTTCCATCGAGGAATTGATCTCGCCAAATACCCCTTGCTGCATCAGATTTAACACCCGATCTGCGGCGACTAAAGGCGTGCGTAAATCGTGGGTTAAACAGCGCACAAAGTTTTCCCGCTGATCGATACTTTGTTTGAGGCGCAATAGCGATCGAACTCGGGCTTGCAGTTCATCAATTTGAACGGGTTTGCGAATAAAATCATCCGCCCCCGCATCCAAACCTTCCACCACGCTTGACTGTTCGTGAGCGGTAATTAGCAAAATGGGAATATAGGGATATTTGGGATTGCTCCGAATGCGCCTGGTGACTTCATAGCCATCCATTTCCGGCATCATTACATCCAGCAAAACCAAATTGGGCGGTGAGGCTTCGATTTTTGCCAAAGCGGTTTTTCCGTCTTCAACCAAAACGACATCGTGTCCTTCTTGTTCGAGGGCTAATTTCAGAAGGAAGAGATTATCGGGCAAATCATCGACGGCGAGAATATAGTTGGTTTTTGCAATGGAATTTGGCATATCATTGGGATGAGATTCGGGAAATTATCAAAATTAATTTGGTTTTTTATATAATTTAATTATATTTCAAATATCGCGGAAATTCAACCTGAAAAATAGAACCGCACCCCAATTCACTATCAACGGTGACTTTCCCGTGCATCAATTTCACCAGAGAATCTACAATTGCCAACCCCAAACCCGTACCGTAATGTTTGCGGGCGTTGCTTTGATTGACCTGTCGGAAGGCTTCAAAAATCTCTTGCAAATGATCCGGCGCGATGCCAATTCCGGTATCTTTAATGGCGATTACTAACCGATCGTCACATTTTTCTTGAACATTAATCCACACTCCTCCGGTTTCGGTAAATTTAATGGCGTTAGAAATTAAGTTAACCAGAACTTGTCTGAGGGAATTTTGATCGTTGATAATCATCGCGTCTTCCAGGTCGATATTGACTTCTATAGTCAACTGTTTTTCGACCGCTAGCGATCGCAATTCTTGCACGGTTAATTCCACAAATTGAGCGAGATTAAATTCTTTCGGTTCCAAATAAAACTGACCCGCTTCTATTTTAGAAAAATCCAAAACTTCGTTGAGCATGGTCAGTAAATGTTGAGCATTATTAAAGATGCGCTGTACCATATCCAATTGTTGAGGCGCAAGCGGATCGGGATACTGACGCAATAACAGTTGAGAAAACCCCATAATCGCATTCATCGGAGTGCGAAGTTCGTGAGACATTGTGGCGAGAAATTGAGATTTCAGGCGAGAAGCTTCGGCCAGTTTCCGGTTTTGTAATTCGATTTGTTGGCGTTGTCGTTCGAGTTCTCGATTTTGTCGCCGCAAGAGTTCGTTACTTTCCCAGAGGCGTTTATTGGCGAGTTCGGCTTCCATTTCGGCTTGATGAACCCGAATCGCATTTCGCAAAACTTGCCACAATCTTTCCGGCGAAACCCAGGATTTGGAGAGATAATCGGATGCACCCGCTTTCATCAAATCAACGGCGATTTGTTCATCTCCTTGACCGGTTAACACAATTAAAGGTACTTTAATATGGAGCGAACGTACCTGTTTAACGAGTTCGAGACCGTCCCGATCGGGCAGGCGGTAATCGAGAAAAACACAATCAAATATATTCTCTTTTAATATAGCGATAGCGTTGTCACAATCGGGAGCTTCTGTCACCTCCAATTTGACACCCAACTGGCGAAGCGATCGGCGAACGGCCATTCGATCAACTTCGTCATCATCAACAATGAGAATACTTAAGAGTTCTTCCATCTCCTTCCCTGTACAAAAATTACTTTGAGGGGGGATCTATGAGTTAATAATATAACCCACCCTCGATCGCGATCATGAAAATCATCGTAGCTTTTCTTTCGGTTATAGACTTCATTCCAAATTCGGGCAATAGCTAATTTTACTGTGTTCATAGGACTTGAGCTATAGTTGGGGGGATGCACTGAAAATTTTTCGATCTTAAACTGATGATTTTTTGGACAATATACTAGGGAAATTCGCACAAAGTCCAGTATTTATTTAAGGTGGTAATCACCGAGGCAAACTTAGTAAAAGTTACGGGTTTAAGAATGTAACCCGCCACATTCAAGTTATAGGCTTCTACCAAATCCCGATCTTCATCGGACGTGGTTAACACAATCACCGGTGTTGCTTTCAAGTCTGGATCGGATCGCAATTCATTTAAAAATTCCAATCCTCCCATTTTCGGCATATTCAAGTCAAGCAAAATCAATCGGCGAGCATCGGGAACCTCGGGAGGTTTTCCATCTTGAGGGCGAAGCATATCCAAAGCCTCTAATCCATTTCCAGCGACAAAAAGCGGATTAGAAATATTACTTTTTTTAAACGCCCGCTTGACATTCATCACATCGACTTCATCATCTTCTACGAGTAGAATATTAATGACTCTGTCCTCCATAACTCACTTCATCCTAGAAATGCAGTTCATCTAAAATTATGATAGTCTCATTTCTAGCAAACAAGAGCAATATTACTCGGTGTCTTCCTAGAGATTATAAATAAAGCTTCGACTTAATACCTCATCTCTAGGGAGAAATTTGCAGGCGATGCTTCTCTGTCGGAAGTTGTAGACAAGGCCAGAGCGAACCCATTCCCCACCCCTATTGTCCAGAGCGTTATTGAATGAAAATCTCAACAGCAGATAGAAATTTTCCTCAACTCTTGCTTTGTTATTTGGGCCAAGAAAACCGGAAAGTGGCGCCTTGACCGAGATCTGATTCTAATTCAATGGTTCCCCCTTGAGTTTCAATAATTTTCTTGACAATCGATAAACCAATCCCGGTATTTTCCGCTTCGTCACGAGGTTTCAAAGTTTGAAAAATCGTAAACACCTTCTCTCGATATTGAGGGGCAATTCCCGGGCCATCATCGGTGACAGAAAACTCATAAAATTTTCCGCGAGCGACGCTCTTAACTGTAACCCGTCCATCGGGGCGTTCGTGATGCTTAATCGCATTACTAATCAAGTTACTGAACACCTGCTCTAAGGATAGACGCTGTGTTATTAAAGTGGGCATTTCTCCTTCAATTTCAATGGTAAACGTTGAGGGGGGATCGAGGGAGTCGATCACGTCTTCGAGAAGCTTTCCAACTTCTACTTTTTCAGCTTTCGCCTGAATGCGTCCCACCCGAGAATATTGTAAAAGACCATTAATCAAATTTTCCATCCGATGCACCCGTCCCCGCAATAAACTCATCTGATGGCGAGTATCATCATCAAGCTTATCTTGGATATCTTCTTCAATCCATTCTGACAAATTGGCGATCGCTCTCAGGGGTGCTTTTAAATCGTGAGAAGCCACATAAGCAAACTGATCGAGTTCTTTATTGCGCTTTTCCAGTTGTCCGGTTGTGGTCAATAAAATCGCATTGAGTTGAGTCAATTCATCGGCCCTCGCTTGCAGGACGGCTTCAGTTTGTTTGCGTTTGGTGACATCATTAATCGTTCCCCAAACACCGATCATTTCGTTATCCCCATTGCAATTCAGTTGAGCATCAATTTCCAACCAACAAAAATCCCCGTTCTTTTTGAGCGACCGAAATTCAAAGATAAAATCATCTTGCTCAGTTTCAATCAATCGCCGCAATTGTTCGGCACAATATCGCTGATCTTCTTCAGCATAAATATAATTGAGCAAAGGAGTATCTAAACTCTCAGAAACGGTAAATCCGGTAATCAACGTCCAAGCCGGACTTAAAAAGCTCAAGTTTCCCTCAATATCGGTTTGAAAAATCACTTCCTGGACGCTATTGAGAACCGATCGATACAACCGTTCGCTTTCCGATAAAGCTTTTTCGATACGTTTGCGTTCGGTAATATCTTCAAAAGCAATCCCCAAACGTTGGTTAGGCAAAGGAAAAGCCTTAACCGCAAACAAACTCTCACCCACTCGGCGATCGTCGCTATAAAGCATCTCACTAAACCCGCAAGGCTGTTGATGGCGAACCACCTGGGCGTAAGCTTGTAAAATGTGGCAGTGAGTGTCTACCAATTTGGGGAAACACTCGACCATTTTTCCGCCCACTTGGGAATTCAAATCCATTCCCAACAAGTGGGAAGCTTCGGGGTTAGAACTAATCAACCGAAAACTATTGAGATCGTCGAGATCCTCTAGATGCCAGACGGTCATCCCGATGGGAATATTTTCGACAATATCTTCATAAATTTTAATTTTCGCTTGGGCGGCTTCAGCCTGCGCCCGGGCTTCTCGTTCTCGTTCGAGCAACTCGTCTTTAAGCTCGTTTAGCACTTCGAGTTGGGCGGTGCGCTCTTGAACGCGCTGTTCGAGTTCGTCGTTAAACCGGGCGATTTCTTCTTCTGCTTGTTTGCGGAGGGTAATATCTCGGGAAATACATAAAATCATCGGTTCAGCAGACTGATCCGATGAAATGGCGCGACTGGTGGTTTCAAACCAAACATAAGAACCATCTCGACGGCGCACCCGATAGGTGGTGGTGTATTCATCGGGTAACTGACCGACAACCGTATAAGTTCTTTGCCAAGCGGCCGCATCGGTGGGGTGAAAAAATTCGTAGAGGGAACGCCCGATCAGTTCGTCGGGTTCGTAGCCGAGAAGATGGCGACAGGCGGGGGACACGTAGAGAAAGACCCCTTCACGGGTATGGGTAGAAATCATATCTTTGGCGTTTTCGGCCAACAGGCGATAACGGGCCTCGCTTTCGGTGAGGGCGGCCTCGGCGCGTTTGCGATCGCTGATATCCTGCTGAGAACCGACCATGCGAATCGCTTGGCCGTGCTTATTTCGGTGGGCAATACCTCGGGCTAAAATCCATTTGTAGCTGCCATCGGCACAACGGAGACGGTATTCTGCGGCGTATTTGACCGTCTTCCCGTCGAGATGGTCTTGGACGGTGGTTAAGACGCGATCGAGATCGTCGGGGTGAACACGAGAATACCAAGCCTCAAAGCGGTTCTCCATTTCCCAATCCCGGTAGCCGAGATCGGCTTTTAGCTGAGTAGACATAAACAATTCCCCGCTGGCAACATCCCAGTCAAAAATACCGTCTCCGGTTCCTTCTAGGGTTAACTGCCAGCGTTCTTCGCTTTTTTTGAGTTCTTGCTCAACTTGCTTACGTTCTTCAATTTCTTGGCGGAGTAAGCGCATCGACTGTTCCATCTGTTTAGGACTTGGAAATTTAAAAATTTTTGGCATCAACACAACTAAGGCGATTGCGCTCGTTAGAGATACGATTGCCGTGATCGCTCGAACAATGCCCGAGATCCAATAGTTGGGATGCCACAGCGTCCAGATATCTAACAGATGACCGCAACCGCAAGAGATGATAAAGCCAGCAAACAACAGAAATATCCAGTTAAATGGAATATCTTCTCGCTTTTCTACGATGTAGACCAGCCCAACGGGTATGGATAAGTAAGATAGGGCAATGATGGCGTTACTGGCCAAATGTAATCCTACTAATCCCGGTTTCCATAGATAACAAGTGCCATGAGGCATGAAGGCTGTTGTAGCGAGTAAGTTTTCTGTTAGCATAGATCTTCGTATTCGGAAGGTATAACTGTCAATCTCTCTTTCGGCTGGTTTCCGACTGACCCTTGGATATCACCATTGATAGATAGACTTTTTGAAGTTTTTTAGGTTAATCTTATGAGGATATATTGTATCGCCTCATAACTCTTAAATTTTTTATAGGCAATTTTAGAATGAGTAAAATTCGTGTTGTTTTGGTTGAAGATCATAACTTGAGTCGTGTGGGTTTGGTGGCCGCTCTTAAGCAGGTGGATGATATTGAAGTCGTTGGCGATGCCGAAAATGGCCGCAAAGGTTTGGAGATGTTGCGATCGCTGCATCCAGATGTGGGAATTATTGATATTGGCTTGCCGGATATTGACGGGATCGAGTTAACTCAGCAGTTGCGAAAAATGCAGGCCAATGCCGAACCGGGCGATCGCACGAAGGTTTTGATCCTGACGATGCACGAGGAGGAAAATTCGGTGTTGGCCGCTTTTGCCGCCGGTGCCGACTCCTACAGTTTAAAAGATTCGAGTTTGGATACTTTGGTACAGGCGATCCGCTCCACCCAGGAGGGCAACGCTTGGATCGATCCCAATATAGCTCGGATTGTTCTCAAGCAAGCCCGGACTGTAGAACCGAGTCCGACGGGAGCCGAAGAACCGCTCTCGGTTGCTGAAGACCCGGCCAAACAGACGGTTGAGATTGATTCGGCCCAAGCTGATGTTCAACAGCTTCTCGATACTTATCCTTTGACCGAGCGAGAATTGGAAGTTTTGGAGTTGATTGTTGCCGGATGCAGCAATGCGGAGATTTCTGAAAAGCTCTACGTGACGGTGGGAACGGTGAAAACTCACGTTCGCAGTATTTTGAATAAGTTGTGTGTTGAAGATCGCACTCAAGCGGCGGTGAGGGCTTTGCGTTCGGGGTTGGTCAGCTAAAAGGGAAGGTTGGCTTCAGTAAAAATCCATCCCGAGATTCATGCAGCTTTCCCCGTCTGACTTTAAACTGATAGAGGTTGTATTCAAGAGCGATATCGCAACTGGATCGCCATTGAATTTACACTGCCGTTTCTTAACTCAGAAGAGGTACTCCACTGGCTTGGTGAGCGGCAGTCTAAACCTTTTGGAGCAAACGAACAGATGAATTATCCGACCCGAGGACAACTCGAACGCAGTCTTTCTCAGCGAATTCAAGCTTTATATCGTCAGGAGTTAGGACATCAACCCAGTAAGGTGACTTGTCAACTGTTTAATAGTAAACTGGCGGTTATTATTGAAAATTCGATTACTCCGGCTGAACAACGTTTGGCTGAAGTGGGACAGGAGGAGTTGGCCGAAGAAGTGCGAGCCGGCTTGAAAGATGCCACCCAACCCAAGTTAAAGGCTTTGCTCGAGGAAATTTTGGGGGTTGAGGTGATTGATATTTTGAGCGAAGCCAAGCTGGAAACGGGGCGGATGGGTGTTATTGCTGTATTAACTCAGTCTCCTCAAGTTCGGAATCCCGAAGCCATTCCCAAGCAGAAAGCTGAGAATGATAGTTAGTTCAATTTGTTTTTAGAGATAGAATTGAGCGGGGAAATTTAAGATGTTCTGCCTGTTGTTTTAATTTTTGAGAACAGTTAACTGGAGAATTGAGGGTTGACTGAATAGTTTATGTATGAAAACCAACAATTTTGAATCCTCTGAACAAGTGATCTGTGAGCGAATTAGAAAGATTTATGTTCAACAACTCGATCACCAACTGAGCCGGATTAGTTGTCGAATCTTCGATCAGGTTTTGGTTCTAATTTTAGAGGGAGTGATTACTCCCCCAGAACAATTGTTGAACCAAAATAATCATCTTCAATTGGTGAGCCAAGTTCGAGCCGCATTGGATGGAATCATTCAACCGAAAATTCAAAATTTAATTGAACAAACTCTCAATGTAACTGTTACTGACTTCCTGTGTGATACGGCGATTGAGACCAGTCGGACGGGAGCGATCGTTATTTTTGAAATTCACTCTCGCAGGGATTCTTCAAAGCTCTCCTCAAACGATTGGAAGCAGAATTAGATCGGTTAAGATGACGACAAATTAAAGCTTCTAGATCGCTGAGGAGATAGGGTTTACTCAGGTAATCGTCGAAACCGGCGGCTAACAACTGTTCTCGATCTTTTCCTAAAGCCAATCCCGTCACCGCTACCGTGATCACCTGCTCATTTCGTTCATCGGCTCGAATTTGATGGAGAAGTTGTAAACCATCCATATCGGGTAACACAATATCTAGTAGGATAAGCCGGGGTTGGTAATGTTGTAAAACAGATAAAGCTTCTTGAGAGCAAGTTGCACTCAAGTAGGGATAACCTAGATTTTCTAAAACACAACCGATTAAAATTAAGTTGTCCTGATTATCATCGACCGCTAGAACTTGGGGCTTCCTTTTAACCGATTGGTGAGCTAAACTCGTTAAAGATTTTGTAGTCATACTCGGTATCGTCCATTTGCAAGGGAAAACGAAGCATCCCCCCAAGTGGCTAAAAGGCACTTTTCTCGGACTGGTTCGTGTCGCTTGCTCTAGGTCAGCATCCCAATGCTGGCACAATGCTCAGGAGAAGTTTGCGTAAGCTAGTGCAAGCTTGCTGTATTATACACTATCCTTAAAAAGATTTAAACATTATTTCAACTTTGCATACAAATTGTTAGGAAGCTTAAACAATTGAAACTTTAACTCGTCAGCCCATTAATTTAAGTCGATGAGTATTTATCACCTTCACCCGGTTTAGTTGAGTATGTTTACTTAAAAAAAAGAGAAAAAATCAAGGCCGATATTATCTCTAATCAACCGATAAACCTTTTGTAGAGGCGGGTTATATACTTTTCTCCCGGCAAAAAAATAAAGGGGGAATCAAACCCCCCCATTCTCGAAAAATACAAAGTTTTTTGAAAAGTAAGACTTCCGATAGATTTAATTTTTTTTGTATTATTTTACACTAAAAACGACAAGAAAAGGTCTAAAATATTTCAGACCTTTTTTTTTCTCATTCAAAACCGAGCAATCAATCAGTCAATTGACTTTTTGACTTCATCCTTAATATTTTCAACCGTCTGTCGAAGTTCGGCTTCGGCTTGTTTGGCTTTTCCTTCGGCTTTATCTTCAGGATCTCCGGTAAATTCTCCCATCGCTTCCTGAGCTTTTCCTTCTAAATTCTTAGCAGTTGCTTTGGCTCTATCTTCTAAACTCATGGTTCAACTCTCCTTTTTTTAGGTGAAGATTTAAACAGTTTTATTTACTTGTTGAAAGTCTATCATAAAGAACTAGAAATTATTGCTCTATCTAACGACAGATTTAACCGGATTAAAATTTACCAAAATTTTTCCAATTCCTCCGATTGGATTCTCCCGAAAGAATGAGGTCAAAACCCTCTGAATTCGTTTATTCTCGGAGTGAAATGTTAAACAACGATTTCTTTCCGCAAGAGTGAGAGGGTTGTTTAACCGACAGAGGAGATTAAACCATGAAATTGGCTCGTAAATTAATTTTCAAATTTTGTGCTTTTGTATCATTAGCGGTATTTTGCTCGGGTCTATTGAGCGTTTCATTTTTACCCGCTCAAGCCTTGAGTTTGAATTCTTCTGCTGTCTTAGCGACTAATTCTTCAATGGTTGATAATGTACTCGGAGACGGTACAAGCAACCAAATTGAAGGTAAAGCCCGTCAAGGTATGGGAGCAGCAGAACAAACCCTTAAAGAAGCTCAAGCTCAAACTGAAGGTACTCTTAAACAAGCTCAAGGAAAAGCACAGGAAAATTTCGGCGAGATGCAAGGTAAAAGCAGCGAAGCCGGTTCCGATCTCGAAAGAGCTTCTGATAATGTAGTCGATGCGGTTAAAGATTTCTTTGGACAGGATAACCGATAAAAATTGGTTTGAGTTTGAACCGATGACTTGATTCTATTTCCCAGGTTTAAGCCTGGGATTTTAGTTGGAAAACAACAGCACAAAATTGGGAGAAAAAATATCACAATGAAAGGTTTAAAAGGAAAAAATGTGTTAATTACCGGCGCCACTTCGGGAATTGGACAGGCGATCGCCGTTCGCTTTGCAACGGAAGGGGCAAATGTGGCAATTAATTATCGGGGAAAGCGGGAAAAAGCCGAAGATACAGAGGAAATGATCGACCAAGTTTGTGATCAAATTCGAGGTTGTGGCGGTAAAGAAGTTGCCGTTGAAGGCGATGTTTCTAACGAGGAAGATATTATCAGAATGTGCGATGAAGTTGTCAAAAAGTTGGGCAGCTTAGATATTTTAATTAATAATGCCGGAATGCAAATTCCTGAACCTTCTGAGCAAGTGACAACCGAGAACTTTGACCAAGTGATTTCGGTGAACTTGCGGGGGGCTTTTTTGTGTTCTCGCGAAGCCATTAAACATTTTTTAAAACAGGATCGGGGCGGTGTGATTCTGAATGTTTCTAGCGTCCATGAAATAATTCCCCGACCGCAATATGCGAGTTATTCTATTAGTAAAGGGGGAATGGGAAATTTGACCAAAACTCTGGCTTTAGAATATGCTCGAAAAGGAATTCGGGTTAATTCTATTGCACCGGGCGCCACCGCAACGCCGATTAATTCTTGGACGGAAGATGAGGAAAAACGACAAGAAGTTGAACAGCATATTCCGATGGGAAGAGTAGGAACCTCGGAGGAAATGGCTGCAATTACCGCTTTTTTGGCTTCCGATGATGCGGCTTATATTACGGGTCAAACCCTTTATGTTGACGGTGGACTAACGCTTTATCCTGAGTTTATGAAGCCCTGGTCGGCTGGAGAATAAGTTATTAATAAATAAATTTTCGTGATTTGATTGCCGGGTTTCTTTTAGAAATCCGGTTTATTTTTGCCAATCTTCAGAAATCTATCCCTTGAAAGAAGACAGTATTACTCAATTTTTTTACAATAGACATTAGAAATTATAGGTTTTTAATGATGCCTAGACTTGAAGTTATAAAGGATGTGATTCAATATGGAATTTTTCAATCAGCCCTTATTCAAAATTTTAATTTGGATAGTGGCTGAGATTTTACTTAATTTTATTGGTCTGGATGACTTGGCTGACTATGGCGAGTTTATTTTTGAGAGAAAGGTTCATATTCCCGAAACATTAATTGTTGAAGTTACTATTGAAAATCACACGAATTTTTGGAATCATTCTAACAACCGGATTCCGGGTTTTCGGGTTTAAAGCAAATTAAATTGATAAGTTGGCTCAATCTACCTGATTAATATTATCCGACCTTTACAGATACTTTAAATTTCTCCTAATATTCTTTACACAAGGGTCGGTAATGTAAAACTTGGGGATTTTTACTCAACATACAGAAGGTTATAAGCTATGATACACAACTGTAGCCTTCATCTCAATTACTCAAAATATTGTTAGAGTTAGGAGATTTTTTTATGACTACTCTCAAACCGTTGTGCATCGCATTAACGGCAACTTTTACTTTATCTATCCCCTTTCAACAAGCACAAGCGGCGACTTTCTATGAAGATGTCAGCAATCAACCTTCTGAAACTGAGGTAGAATTAACTTCAGACAACACCATTTTAGATCCCGATTTTGATCTGGATACTCTTATAACTGAACCGGCTGACGATCCCGAAAATGCGGTGGAGTTAGTTACAAGCAATAACTTTATCTACGCGGAAGCGGAAGTTGTCGAAGAAATTCCCGAACCTTCGACTTTACTCGGTTTATTGTTTGTCGGTTTATTCTCGAAATTCGGTTTAAAAAAACAGTAATTAGACAAAACAATAATAACTCCTAGAAAACCAAAAACCCGGTTGCTCGAAGAAACCGGGTTTTTAAAAACTCCTAAACACCGGGCGATAGATATTTAAAGTTGGGCGATAGCTTGTGAAATTCCCTCGGAGTCGCAGATAAAACCAAAACATTGGTTAACATTATAAATCGTCGCCTGCCAACAATATTCCGGTGAAGTTGTGGCGGTGCAGTCTTTGACTAAAATGCAATCGTAGCCCAAAAAATTGGCATCTTGCAACGTTGTCATCACGCACTGATCCGCATTAACCCCGGCAAAAAATAACGTCGTTTTGCCTAAATTCCGTAAAATACTATCGAGGGGCGTATCCCAAAACCCGCTCATGCGGTACTTATCAACCCGAATATCTTGGGGTTTGGGTTCGAGTTCATCCACAACCGCCGCCGCCCAACTTCCGGCTTGTAAAACCGGTGAATTATTCTTCGGTAATGGGGCGCCCAAACCAACACCATCCCCCGTAGGATTATAAACATGAAGTGTCGCCGGACTCAGATTCAATAAATCCGGCCGATTTCCCCAGTTAACCCAAATTACCGGAACATTTGCCGATCGCAAAACGGGGAGAAGTTTCTGCAAGGGTTCAATGGGTTGACGGGCGGGTGTAACATCGACTCCGATATGACTTAACCAACCGTCTGGATGACAGAAATCATTCTGCATATCAATCACTAAAATAGCGGTTTTTGCCAGGTCCAGTCGCAGGTTTTTTGTTTCTGTGGCGAGGGCGATGGGTTGGGGTTCAACGGTTGGACGGGTGAGATCGGCGATCGCATCCGTCACACCCCAAGCGTTGGGAGGAATACCTAAAGTTCGCAGAGAAGAGGAATTCATTGCCCTAAATTTACCGAAGTTTGCGATCTATTTTACCCGTTCAACTGTGGGGGTGCAAGGTTTCCATTCTTCTACCCCAACTTCAAACCCCCGCTATTATATTTAGTTATTCTTCAATGTTTTGTTGAAACTGCCGAAGTTTTTTACTAATTTTTAACTGATTCTCCACCCGGGCAATAACTTCTTCGGTAGCAAAAGGTTTTACAATATAATCAACTCCTCCCATCTTGAAAGCTTTAACTTTATCCATAACATCTTCTAAACCGCTGATAAAAATTACGGGAATATCACGGGTTTTATCGTTGGCTTTGAGTTGCTGACAAACGGTATAGCCATCCATATCTGGCATTTTAATATCCAAAATAATTAAATCGGGAGCTTCGGCCATAGCGCTATTAATTCCCAATTTTGCACCGGGAGCGAT
The DNA here is from genome assembly GCF_047276495.1 of Capilliphycus salinus ALCB114379. Taxonomy (NCBI): domain Bacteria; kingdom Bacillati; phylum Cyanobacteriota; class Cyanophyceae; order Oscillatoriales; family Sirenicapillariaceae; genus Capilliphycus; species Capilliphycus salinus. The sequence continues at coordinate 231,898 of NZ_CP178543.1, forward strand.
CCGGACGCGATAATCCTGTTCAAATAGGGTTTTGGTTAAGAATTTTAAGACGCTAGGATTGTCATCGATGATTAAAATTGATTTTTTTTGAATGCCGTCTTCAGTCATATGCTTCAACCCGTTCGGTTAAATTTAACAGTTGGTCAAACTCGTAATTGTTCAGCAATTGAGTCAATTTTTCAGCCAAGACTGGATGTTCAATACTAATTTTTATAATCAGTTCTGAAGCCAAAATTATATCACCTCTGAGAATCGTTTTATACATTTGCTCCAACCATGTTTCGGGTAAAGGGGCTAAATCTTCGGGGGAAAGCGCTTCCTCGAAAGTGGGGAATAATGGAGGGGATACCGAAGACTGATAAACAAAACGCACGCCTAAATATTGATGTAAACTGTCAAATATTTCGCTATCTGGAAACGGTTTGCGAATTAATCCATCGCAACCGGCATCGTAAATTAAAGTTTCTTTTTCTTCTAAAACGCTGGCGGTAACGGCAATAATTACCGTCGCTTTTCCTGCGGGTGTGGCTTTAATTTTTTGGGTGGCTTGAAAACCGTCGAGAACCGGCATTCTCATATCCATAAAAATTAAATCGGGATGCCACTCTTGCCAAATTTGAATCGCTTCTTGTCCGTTGGCGGCTTCTTTTAGATCAAATTTTAAGGGCTTCAAGAGTTTCAACAAGAGGAGACGATTGGTGTTGTTGTCATCTACAATTAAAATTTTGTGGCGGGGCTGATTCGGTTCCAAGCCGATCACTTTTTGTTGATCGGGTTGGCACTGGGTTTGGTCGCCATTGACTTCAATCAGTTTGATAAAAAAGCGAAAAGTTGTTCCTTGGCCGACCGCACTTTTAACCGCTATTTCACCCCCCATTAACTTAACAAAATTGCAACTGATTGTCAACCCCAAGCCCGTCCCTTCTTGGGATAGGTTGGAATTTTGGCACTGATAAAACGATTTAAAAATGTTTCCCAGTTCTTCTTGAGGAATACCGATTCCCGTATCCTCGACCTCAAAACATAGCCGATTTTCTTCTCGGGTAACTCCCAAAGATACGCCCCCCGAACGGGTAAATTTAATCGCATTTCCCAGAAAATTAATTAAGACTTCTTTTAATTTGGTCTCGTCGGTTTTAATCCATTGGGGAACGTCGGCTTCCCGGCGAACAGACAGGGTTAAACCCTTCTTTTTTGCCGCGAAGACAAAAACGTTTTTCAAGTCTTCAAGCAGCCCGTAAAAATCGATATTTTTTTGCTCGATCATCAATTTTCCGGCTTCAATTTTTGACAAGTTTAAAACGTGATTGATCAAAGTGAGTAAATGTTCGCCGCTGGAATGAATAATATCAATATTTTCTTGATAATCAGGCGGTAAGTCGTCGGAATTCTTCATCAATTGACTAAAGCCTAAAATTCCATTTAGAGGAGTCCGCAATTCGTGGCTCATATTGGCAATAAAAATAGTTTTGGCTTGGTTGGCGGCTTCCGCTTTTTCTTTGGCTTTTCTTAACTGTATTTCTCGGTTCTGCAATTCTTGAGTGCGTTCGTTAACTTTGGTTTCTAAGAGAACATTTTGTTCTCGAATTAACTTTTCATTTTTTTGAGATGTTGCCAGGGCTAAAGTTAGGGCTTCGGTTTTCTCTTTTTTAATTAAATTAATTCGATCTGCCAACGCTAAAGAAAATAATAGAACTAGAATAACAATAGAAGTTAACTGAGTGTCGAACGTCCAGGAATAAGTAGGAATTATCTGAAAAATTGATAAATTGGAAAAGAAAAAAGAAGCAAAAGGAACAATCATCGCCAATAGATAAAGTCGGGCGGGTTGATATCCTTTTCTATAGACTAATAGACTACCGAAAAACAGCAAAACAATAGATAATAAAACCACAACAGTTTGATGTTTATTGACCCAGTAAGGATCGATAGGTAATAGAGCATATAAAATCAATGAATAACATTGTATCCCCACCGCTATCCGATGGAGGATTAAAAAATTATTTTTAAAATTGAGAAAAATTTTGCTAAACTGTAGGACTACTATTAAACCGGGTATTGAGGTCAAAGGAACTATTATTTTGATTGCATAATCGGGCAATATATACTGTTCAAAAAAACCCTGTCGGATCGCTTGAGTTAAAGTTAAGGCTATCACAGACAGCACATAATAAAGATAGCTTTTATCCTGTAAAAAAATAAACAGAACAAAATTATACCCAATCATAATTAAAAGCATCCCATACTGCCAACCCAAAAAAAATAAATTTTGACTTTCCGCCCTAAAAAAAGCTTCTCTTTGCCAAATAAATAACGGAAAATAAAGGGTGCTAACACTGTGTAATTTTAAATAAAACGTTTTCTCTTCTGGGGTGGCGGGTAAATTAAAAACAAAACTATGATGGGGAACATCTCTGGTTTTAAAGGGAAAAGCTTTGCCCGTTTTTTTGACAATAAAACTTGATGAATTGGGGTCAGGAATATAAAAATCAATGTAACCCATGCGAGCATCATCAAGGACCAATAGCCATTTAATTTCGGGATAGGCTTCGTTTTTTACCGAAAATCTGACCCAGAAATTACTCTTAGAAAAACCAAAGTTAGGTGGTTTTTGAGCGTTGGGGATAAATTGAGTTGAATATTCGGGAGAAGTAACATCTTTTAGGGTTAATTTGCGACTCTTATCTTCTAGAATCTCCAAATTTAAGGCGATGGGATATTTGACCGTATGATTGTTTAAAATAACGGCTCTAACTTCGGATTGATGCTGAATGGCATAAGTTTTATTGTGTCCCCAGTTCAATAACAGAACCAATAAAAACACAACTACAGAAACGATTCGTAATATAATTGTTTTGTAGCTTAGGTTGATTTTATTTGGCCAATCCGACATATTTAAGCCACAGGTAACACCACCGTAAAAGTAGAACCCCGTTCGATCTGACTCGATACAGAAAGTTCTCCTTGATGTAATTTTACACTTTTTTCCACAATTGTTAACCCCAGACCACCTCCAGAGCGTTGGCGGCTATTCGTCGCACAGTAAAAAGGCTGAAAAATTCGTTCTAATTCATCTGGAGGAATACCAATCCCCCCATCTACTACGGTAAAAATCCCTTGCTGGTCTTCTACGTTTACATCGAGGGTGATGGTACTTTCTGCATCGGAGTATTGTAAAGCATTGGTGAGGAGATTTTCAAGAATGTAGCAAACCAACTGGGAATCAACCCGGGCGCTTATACTCAGATCGTAATCGGCTAATATCGGCTCTTGAAAAACGGAAAGAATAATCCTCCGCCCGGTAAATTTTGATGTTAAATTATTAATTATATGGCGGCAAATATTGATAATATCCAAAAAATTTCGGTTCAAAGAATATTTATATGAACTCAAACAGTGGATGAGTTGCAGTTGTTTTGATAGGGATTGAATTTCACCGAGGTCTGCATGACAATTGCTCAAAATTTTCTCTAAAGAACTATCCAATTTCTCGGCGAGTTGAAATAATAGCTCGGACTCAAACCACGACGGGGATGTTGTTGGGGGTTCGGTTGAGTTTTTATTGTCATGTTTTGGCGGCGAATAATTAACCCCTACCGGCTCAATTGTTGCGAGTCTTATTTTTCCGTTTTTTAAACTTTGGTAATGGGATTCTAAAATCGCTCTCGCCGTTTTTTTGGTGACTTTTTCTCCAAAAAGAGTTGACAAGTCCGCCCAAAATTTCGCCCCCACCATTTTCACTTGGGAAACGGAACAATAACAGATTTCTGCGAGTTCTTCGTAGGACTGGTTTAACCAAACTCCCCGCAATAAATTGATTTGAATACTATTGAGATGTTGATTCGTGTGTTGAAAATAAAGTTTATCGACTAGATTGATGGCAGCTTCTATCTTCATGCTGATCTCTGGGGTTTTCGAGGGCTTAAACCCATCTTATCAAAAGAGGTATCGGTTGCTGTTCATATGATCACCAATCCGCGATCCTTTGACTCGGGAATCGAGTCATCGCAGGCTCCGGCAATTCATCGCCGGAGTACCGATGACTTTTTGTACTTTTTAAACTTTTTAGATTTTTTCAACCCGCCCTCTCACCCCAATGTTTTTTTCAGCTATTTTCCATACTTTTTAGCCTTAAATTTATCGATGAATTGTGATAATTTAATGAAAGTAGTTCGATTTTTTTGTCGGGTAAAAAAGTTGACGATCAAAATCAATGCAAGACATTACAGTGGCTTTCCGAGCAGATAATGGCAATTATCTCTCCCGTTGTTCGGGTTGTATTCCCGACTTAAAAGAGGAGAGTTTAGTCAAAAAATTTCGGTGCCTTGCAATGTCCTGATCAACCTTAGCCACCAATTTTCTGGACTCCTCTCGATAGACTTCCTGGAGTTTTTCGAGAGGGTTTTTTCTGTTTTAGAGCCAAATTATTTGACATTGAAAAGAAGTTCGGGGCGATCGCACCGCTTCTATCTGTAGAGCCTGCGTTTCCATACCACAGTAGAAGTTGAGATCTAGAATAGAGGCTCAAATAGACTTATCAATGGATAATTGACAATTGATAATTGATCATTAATTAATTAGGTCTTCAACCTGATTAATTAATTATCCATTATTACTTATCCATTATCCATTATTACTTATCCATTATCCATTATTACTTATCCATTATCCATTATTAATTATCAATTATTGAATCATTTCCCCCATTAATAAACCCTTGGGCTTTATTCCACACGGTTTCCCCAACTTTTCGCCCTAATATTCGGCCGTTTAAGTCGGCATCGCGAAAATGAATTCCGCCATATAACCGAGAAATACCCGCTTCGTCGGCGGCGTCCGAAAAAGTCGGCCAAAACAGGGTTATTTCTTGAGTTGGGGTGATACCGGGTTCAAAGTGGGAACTGCCGGCGGGGGCGGTGTAGGAAGCCCCAAAGCGATCGCTGTCGGTAAACCGTTTTAAGACTTCGGCGGCGGCGGCGCTGTAGCTGCTGTGTCCCGAGACATATTCGGGAAAGGGGGGAGTCGGATCGTTAAGGCGCTGGTAGGGGTGCCACTGGCTGCCGTCGAGGGTTTGTGTGCCTTGGCCGGGGCCTCCCCAAGCTTGAATTTGTCGGCCGTTAAACAGGCTGCGAATGGCCGATACGGGCCGAATATAATCATAATACCGTTTGGATTCCCAGGCGGCAATTCCCGCATCAAAAACGGCGTTGGCGAGGGTAAAAAACAGTTTCACATCTTCATCGAGGCTGTGGTTATCCCGTTGGGAAACGTACTGACCAAAACTCATCCATTTACCGGGCGGAAAAGAGGTTCCCGGGCCGTCTTCCCAATATTCGGCGATCATTTTTTGTTTGTCGGTGAGGTTGGCGCTGTAGTCGATAATTTCTTGGACTCGCTGAAGGTATAGCGGCGTGGAAAACTCGGGCGGGGCGGGGGGTCGAAATTGGGAAGCTGCGGTTAAAGCAAAGGGGGTAACGCTCCCCCAGTGAGGCGTGAGAAAGGTTTGTGGGCGACCGTTGGGGTTGTGGAGGGGGACTCTTAGGGGTTGCCAGCGGTTGGGGTTTTGCAGGGTATCTGGGGCGTTAACGGGTTGATAGTTTGTTGGGTCTGCGTAGTTGTTGAGTTGGTTTGATCCGTCGCTGTGGCGAAATTGTAGCAAGGTTTTTGCGGCTTCTCGTCCGATACCGCTTGGGGTTTGGGGGCTGGCGATCGCGATTTTGGGATCGTAACCCAATTGTTGCATTAAGTTATCGAAGATTTGGGTTTGGGTGGGGAATAGGTCGATCAGGGTGTCATAGGCGGCGTAACTGATCGCCTCGCTTTTGTTGGCCAGGGTATTTTCCTCGGGGGGACGCTGCAAACGGTCTCCGAGTTGGGTACCGATGGCGACGGGATCGTAACTGGCCCAGGCGTCAAACATGGCGGTATGGACCATTGCATAGGCGCGTGAGGCGATCGTTGGGCCGGGCTTCGTGTTGCGGACGGCGCTGCGGGCGGCTTCATCCCAGAGGATAACGGTTTGAGTTGTTAGAGAATGGTCTGATTTTTTTGGGTTAATTCCGGGTTGGGCTGTCCTAACAATTTTTTTAGGATTGAGAGGATTAATAGAATGTATCTTCGGGCAATTGTGGGGGGTAAAACTTTCGTTGTATTGTGCTATTGTTGGGTTTGCTGTAATTTGACCTCCGGGGAGGTTGAGATCAAGTCTTGAGCGATCTTTAGCGGATTCTAGGGCTTCGCTGAAGTGGGGAGATTGACTGAAATCTGTTCGTTGACTCCCGCACAAACCGGGCTGACCGTTGGCAAACTGACCGGGCTGTTGGTTCCTCTCCAGTTTGTAGTCAAACGAACCCTTTTCTACTGCAATGATCGCTTGTGAGTAGGGGAAAGGCAAGAAACTCTGAGCGAACAGGTGGCTGAGTTCCAACATAGAATTTAACCATGAGTCTGATCTCTAGACTTCATAGTTTGCCTATTATTAAACATTTGTCAAGTCTCCGGGTTTATTCTCCCATGATTTGAATCGATACGCTGCGTGTTCGCGGCCCGTCTAACTCTAAAAATAACACCGATTGCCAAGTTCCTAAACCAAGTTTTCCTTCTACCACTGGAATCACTTCGCTGGTACTCATCATCATTGCCATTAAATGGGAGTGAGCGTTGATCGGTTCATCGGGGGGAACGTCTCTTAAGTGGAGATCGTTGTGCAGGTATTTGGCGTCAGGAGGGGCTAGGGTTTTCAGGTGGACTTTTAGATCCTCTAATAACCGTTCTTCATCCTCATTAATCGCCAGGGCGGTGGTGGTGTGTCGCTAGAAAATCAGGACTTGACCGTTGCCGATCTTGCTCGACTCTAAACGGCTAATAATCTCCGGTGTAATATTGTAAATCCCTATCCCCGGCTGGGTTTCGACGGAGATCAGCTGATGAATGATCGCCATGCAACGCTTGTCAAAATTAATCTCGATTGATAGATAAATGAACTGAGTAGCCCATACCCCGGAACTTCTGAGGCAGTTGGGCTACAGATTTAACTGTTCTCTTCAGTCAGAGCGAAATAAATCCGTGAAATTATTCTTCTTCGTCTTCGCTTAACTCTTTACCTGATTTGGCATCAACCTGAATTAGATGTATGTGCTTATGACCCAAGCGAATTTCAAATTGATCGCCCGGTTTTAAGCCCATTGCTTGGGTATAGTTTGCCCCAATAACCAGAGAACCATTCTTATGTACACAAGCCCGATAACTGGCTTCTCTACCCCGTCCATCTGTACGACCCGGATCTAACGAAATTCCCTTCGCTGCTAACAGCGCGTCGTAAAATTCCGTCATGTTTGCACGCATTTGCTCGTCTTTTGTGGTGGTGTAATATCCACAAAGTTTCGCTGTCTCTCGCCGGGGCATATTACCAAGCGACTTCACTTTCTGAAGTAATGCTTTTCCTGTCAGTGGAGTTGTTGAAGGTTTCTCTGTTGCTGATTTTGCCATTAGTCTACTCCGAATCTTAGTTGATCAATCCTAACACGTTACTTCGTTATATTTAACATGATATAACTAGAAAGGCATTTTTGTGTCAGATCTTTTCATAATTTCTGATATCTTTGCCTCCCAACTCTCCCGAAAATCTCTAAAAACTGCGATCGCTGTTCCTACTGTTAAAAGTGTACGCTCATTGGGAACCCGAAATCGCCATATCCTTATTTTGTGACATCGCTATCACCCCTAAAGATTCGCTTTGGGATGATCGAACTTTTCGGGGATGCTGTTACATCCGTCATTAAAATTCCGAACAGGAGTTGACTTAAAAATCAAAAAAGTTTAAACTCAATAGACAATCACGGGTCAGCAGTGGAATTCATCATAATAGTGCTTCGGGAGAACTTCCATGAAACTAACGAAAATTGATTTAAGTAAGATTGTGGCGATCGCTCATAATAACGGTCAATTGGGACTGCTGATCGATCGCGGCATAGAAATCGAGTATATCGAAATTCCGGCGCCAGAAGTCGCTTATGATGGACTGCAACAAGTCTCTAATTTTGCTAACAATAGAGCAATTTTAGGAGGGAATCAAGATCCCATTTTATTAGACGGTTCTCTACCCTTAGATAGATGCGAGGAAAGTCGTTTTTTACCCGATCCAGAAGAAGAGGAAGAAGATGAACCCTTGATTGAATTAGAATGTGATGAAGAAGACGGCGAAGAATATTATTATCCCATCGATGTCGAAGCCGAAGAAGACTCACAAGCAGCCATCCCTTGCGATCAATTGCTCAACGTGCAGGTGCCGGGTTATTCTTGATAAACGCCATTTTCTTTCAGCCGAAAAGCGATCGCGACGGTTAACTGACTAATTCTTCAATCACCCGTTCTAACCCCGCCACCACTCTCGCCAAGCGGTCATAATTAACCTGTTCGGGCGTATCATTCCAAGCGTGATAATAAGGATAGCGAAACATCGCCGTATCTGTTACCATCACCGCCGGATATCCTTGCTCCCAAAAAGACCAATGATCGGAATAACTCACCCCCGTAATCATACCCGGAACCGCTGCGGCTTCGCTCGGAAATTGGGTGTGACGGCGAAACGATCCGACCACTTGACGAACCAGAGAAGTGGATTTTAAATGGGTAACAAAGGCGATATAATTCCCCGTCGAGGGATAAAAATTGCCCAAGGGGAAGGGAAAACGCTGGCTACCGAGTTCATCGGAATAATACCCCATCGTCTCCAAAGACAGCATCCCGACAATATTATCCTGACGCTGTTTACAATAACGGGCGTAGACCAAACTGCCCATTCCGTCTGTCATCGCAAAAGGCGGTTCTTCGTTGACAAATTCAACAAATCTCAAAGTCCGTTTCGGTGTTTTGTTGGCAAATAATCGGGCTAATTCCAAAACCGCCGCCGCTCCCGAACCGTTATCATTGGCGCCCGGACATCCGGCAACCGAATCATAATGACCCCCGATGACAATTATCTCATCCGGGCGAACATTTCCTTTAATTTCAACCGCCAAATTTTCAAAGGTTTGATCGTTAACTTGATAGGCTTGACGTTCAACTTGATAGCCGCAAGCGAGAAACTCCGTTTCTAAAAAATCGGCTGAGGCTCTGAGATTAATATAATTGAGATAGTTTCGTTCGCCGATCTCTTGTGCCAAAATTTTGATATCGCGTTCGAGAGCCATTTGTAGCTGTATTTCTGGGGGCGTTAAGGGAGGCAAAGGCCCCCGATAACTTTCACCGGGCATAGAGGGAATCATAGGGTTTACTGAAGTTTTGCGGCTAAACAGAAGCCGGGGAGAACTTTTCAAAAAATCATGTCGATCATATCATTAAAGTTCCGATTTTTTGCGGTCGGCTATCGGCCGGTTTTAATTGCTCCCGCTCCCTTCTTTAATTTGTTTCAACAGGGTATAAAAAGGCTGCCAATTGTCTTCAACACCTATCGGTTCCCAAACTTTTTCAATTTCCGGCCTCAGGGGGACGACGCTCGGATTATACTGGTGTAATCGAGTTTTCATTTCCTGCATTTGGCTCGGGGAGAGCGTTTGTAGATAATGGTGATAAAGCTGTTGCCAACTTTCTAAGTATAATTTTCGCCATCCTTCAAATTCGGGTAATCCTTCGGCTTGACAAATTAGAGTAGAATCATCTTGCCACTGTTGGCAAAACCCCTCAGTTAACAGAGTAAAAAAGTCGTGATAGCCCAAGTCCTTATTTTGAAGCAAATTTAAAGTAAGTTTTAATAACTCCTCCGCTTCCGGTATCGGTAACTGTTCAAAACCCAATTTATTCATCATCAATTGTCGGTAGCTTTCCCGAAACTGACTATCAAATAAATCCAGCCCCGTCTCCAAATCTTTGGCATCAATCGCCATCGATAACGGTTGCTGCAACCGCTCCAAATTTCCCTTACAAACCCAGGGCTGATTCCCATAACAATACAATCCCCCATAATCAAAATAAGCCGCAGTAAACCGGGGGTTATAAGTCGGTATAAACGAATAGGGGCCGTAATCAAAACTCTCCCCGGTAATCGACATATTATCCGTATTTAACACCCCGTGACAAAATCCGGCGGCCATCCATTGGGCGGCTAACGTGGCGACTCGCTGCACCAATTCGGCATAAAATAAAGCGTAGCGATCGCGATCGGTTTGAAAGTGAGGATAATAGTATTCAATCACATGATCCAAGAGTTTTTCAACTAAATCTCGGCGCCCAAAATAATGTAAACGTTCAAAAGTTCCAAAGCGAATATGAGAGCGACTAAAACGGACCATCACCGATGAACGGGTCGGAGAAGGTTCATCGCTGCGGTAGAGTTTTTCGCCCGTTTCGATTAAACTGAGGGTGCGAGAGGTTTTTACTCCCATCCGGTGCAACGTTTCGGCGGCGATGACTTCCCGGATGCCGCCCTTAAGCGTCAGTCGGCCATCGGCGTTGCGAGAGTAAGGCGTTTGACCCGTTCCTTTGGTCCCGAAGTCGTACAGTTCCCCATCGACTCCCCGCACCTGTCCGTAGAGAAAACCCCGACCGTCGCCGAGTTGCGGGTTGTAGACTCCAAATTGATAGCCGTGATAGCACATCGCCAAAGCCGGACGCACGCTTTCAAATTTGCCGAAGGCTTCGATAAAATGATCGTCGGTGACGCGGGCGGGGTCAAGGCCTAACTGGGCGAGTATTTCATCATTGCGGAAACGGAGAATATGCAGGGGAAATTCTGCTGCGGTTACTGGGTCGTAATAATCACCGCCTAAGGCTTCAAATGCGGGTTCGTATTCCAGGAATAGGAAGGGATTCGCCATGAGAAAATCAGACTGCCTGTTTCAATTGTTATATTCTATAAGTGAAAGTTTGTGCTGTTATCTGGACTACCAAAGAATTTAAGGTTTTGTTCGGCGGTTTCCGGTTTAAGTCGCCGATTTCGTCCGATTTAAAATGATAATGTTTGAGCCAATTACCGCACTGCGAGCCAGGGTTTTTCCGTTCGTCTCTCGGAGTTCGATTTTAGTAAAATCAAAGTTTTGGGCTTGATTAAACAGGATTTCGGCTATTTTGTTTTGTTGTTTTTCTTCGAGTTCGTACCAATTTTGACTCAGTTCAACTCGGAGCAAACCGGCCGAAAAATTCCCCCGCACCGAGACAATAATTTCCGGGCTGATTTTGGCTGTTGCTTCGCTCATTTTAGCCCGGATTTTACTCATTAAATACTGTTCCGGTGTTAATTCTAAACTCGAAGGTGAGGTTAAGTTTATCGGTTCGGGCGGGGCAGTTGCTATAATAAAAATGGGGATTTGATTCTGATTTTCCGGCGGGTTTTCTGCTTCGGGGAGGGGTTCGATTTGATCTTCTTGATCTTCTGAACGGGCGGGGGTTTCTGTTAAAATTGGCACTTCGTTTTCTGGGAGAATGGGTTCGTTGGGTTCGACTTGCGCTTCTAAAGGGGGGGCTTCGACAGGGATTTTTTCTAAAGGTTTTTCTACGGGTATTTCGGCGGGGATTTCTTCTAAAGGTTTCTCTACGATTTCGGTTGGGGTGGGGTTTGATGGGTTGGTTTCCGCGATTTCTGTGGTTGGTTCTTCTTGGGGAAATTCTTGGATAATTTGAGCAAAGATAACAATTAAAATAGCACCGATGGCGATCGCCAAAATCGGATCGGGTAAGATGCGATTCACCGCATCGGGAAGAATTCGCCGGATTGGTGATAAAATTCTAGACAGATGATAGCCTAGAGATCGCTTTCTCCGTTCTCGGCTGCGGGAATTTTCGGCGAAAGAAGGATTTTCTAATTGGTTAACAATCCCTTCGAGTTGGTCAATTAAGCCCCGCAAAACCCGAATGGTCAGATCAATCAAAATGTTGCGTTTGGGGGGGCGGGTCGGCCTTTTTTTTGGCTTGGGAGAAGCGAAACGATCTTCAGACATTTTTTATTCCCGGTTAACCGATAAGCGGTATCAAATGCGTTAAACTAAAATGTGGGATTTGTCATCCTAATGTATCATTTTGTTGTCCGTTTTGAAAAGCTCTGTTGTTTTTAAATGAAACGTCGCTATTTTCTTCTCTCAAGTTTTGTTTTTGGAAGTGTACTAGGTTGGAGTTGGCAGTCGGGGAATTCCACAGATTTAATCGAACCAACTCAGACAACCGTTAATCCCAATAAAATTGTATCAATTCCCACCACAGAACCGCTATTAAGGTTTGTTGCTGTCGCCGATACCGGCACCGGTGAAGCCGAACAATATGCGGTGGCTGAAGCGATGACTCGCTATCACGAAAAACATCCTTTTGATTTGGTAATTTTAGGCGGAGATAATATTTATCCCAACGGCGAAATTGAGCGAATAGAAGCGGTTTTTGAGAAGCCTTATCAAAGTTTACTGGAGCGGGGCGTTAACTTTCAAGCCTGTTTGGGAAATCACGACGTTCGCACCCAAAACGGAGATTTACAAGTTCGTTATCCCGGTTTTAATATGAACGGACGTTACTATAGTTTTCGTCGAGATGCTGTAGAATTTTTTGCCTTAGATACCAACAAAAATGCAGAGTGGTCAAATCAAATGGCTTGGTTAGAGGAACAATTGCGGCGCAGCGATGCGGCTTGGAAAGTGGTTTTTGGTCATCATCAAGTTTATTCCTCGGGAATTTATGGGGTGAGTGAAAAATTGATTGAAACTTTAACCCCGTTATTTAAAAAGTACGGCGTTCAACTGTATATTAACGGTCACGAACACAACTATGAACGGACGGGTTCAATTGAAGGAACCACCTATTTAGTTTGCGGTGCCGGCGCGAAAAGTCGAGCCGTTAAACGTTCGGCTTGGACAGAACATTCAACCCGAGAATTTAGTTTTGCGGCGTTTGAAGTTTACCCCGATCAAATCATAGTCCGGGGGATTAATACCCAAAATCAAATCTTCGATGAGGGTGCGATTGTCCAATCTTCGCTGTCCATCTAACTTGGACATTTTCGCCCCGTTAACCCCCGCCCCGAACCCACCACTTTAACTCACTTTCCCAGTCTGTTAAGCTGAATTGGAATTTTGGCCCCAAAACTTTATCAAAAATTATGTCGAAAGAGTGAACATTTTTCCAAAAAAACCCTAAACTAGATAGAGAAGCAAATTTCAACCCGGTATCGCCGCTGTTCATCCTCAAAACTCACCCTTTTGTCGGAGGTCAGAGGTCACAGGCGTTGGATATGCTGAAAATCATCTAAAATCTAGGGGAGGTGGAACCCGAATAAATGAAAAAATTAGGTACTCATTTGATTCTCGATGCGTGGCAATGTCCTGCCGATCTTCTCAACGATCCCGAACGAATTCGGAACTCAATTCTAGAAGCAATTACAGCAGGAAATGCTACTTTGATCGACTTGTGCGTACACCAGTTTAGTCCTCACGGGGTCACGGCAACCGCCACATTAGCCGAGTCACACATCGCCATTCACACTTGGCCCGAACACGGTTATTTTGCCGCAGATTTCTTCTTCTGTGGTCAAGGAGAACCTCGAAAGGCGGTGGAAGTATTAAAGACAGCTTTGCAAGCCCAAAAAGCTGTGTTGAAAGAATTTAAACGGGGGTTTGAACCCGAGACAGAGGCAGCGATAGACAGCGATCATCTCAACCCGAGTGTGATTTCTGAACCGTTAGTTTCCGAAAAAGAAATCTGTCCGGTTTAATCGAGTTCAATCTCAAAATCTTACGACTTCCTCTTTCAATCTAGGAAGTTAAATAGAGAGGGGTAAGATATAGTTCGTAACTCTTCCCCTCAACAGTTTTATCTAAAATTTGCCCGTTCAAGCTTGGGAAAAGTGAGGCTGAAACTGATTGTGATTTAAAGTCAACAGCGTCAGATTTTTAAATAACCAATAATCGCGATAATCAAATAAAACAATATCCAACGCTTCCACAAGATTCACCTCTAAATCTTTATTTTGGATATCCACAATCATCTGATAAATTAATTCAAAGATAATTCGTTGTTCCTTATCGAGAAACACAAAATTTCCGTTATCTGCATTGCGGAATTTTTCCAGAAATTCGGCGCTTTTCTTCGCCGTAACCAACCCTTCGCGGGCTTCCCGACAGAGGTTAAATTGAATTTCGGGATGATTAATGACCAACTCATTCCAGTTGCGAATTCGGTGATAAAATCGAGATCCGCCCTGATGTAAAAACCCCACCGCAAATTTATGAGTGGCGGTTTGAATGACCAAATGTTCGGGAAGAACCCGTCGCCCCAACCGTAAAACATCGAAATCAAGCGGAGAAATAACAGAAACCAAAGATTCGAGAATCGTCGTTAATTTTCCGAGATCGTCGCTTTCGGTAATAATTTGGGGTTTGCTGTAATTTTCTTCTAAACTCAGACGTTGCTGACTTAAATAGTCTTGAACCTGCAATTTAATCGGAGAATTTGGGGGAATATGAGGGGTAATAACCGCAGGAGGGGCGGATAATATTCCCTTTCCATTTTCCGTCATATTTAACGTTTGGGTAATTTGGAGAATCACCTGTTTCATTTGGGCGACATCTGCGGTTAATTGTTGAATTTGTTGTTCAACTTCCGGTTCGAGGGTAGACGTATTGGAGACAGAAGTTAAACGTTTGGGGAGTGAAATTCCTTCGATTTTATAACGGTAATAATCGGCTGCGGTGTTCAGTGTAGCCCGAATTGAAGCCTGTTCTAAAATGCTTTGAATTTCGTCCCGTTCAAACAGTTCGGAAATAGAAATATCTGCCGTTTGTAGCTTTAAATTTAGCAGTTGGATCAGGTGTTGATTGGCGGGTTTGGATAGGAAAATTTGAGATTGAGAAACCCGATCTACAATTGAACCATCAAAGACTTGTTGGAACTGTTGCCAGCGGTCGGGAAACAGATTTAAAATAATTAAACTGTTGGGAACGTGGGTGAAGATTTCTTTAATGGCTTCTCCAAAACTTTGTAAAAGCGCTTCGTTGTGTTTTAAACCGAGTCCTTCTAGCTGATCAAAAATAATAATTAACGGTTCATCCAGCAAAGACAATTTACTAAAGACTTCTAACGCCGCCAATGAGATTTCTTCCCGACTCCAATCTTCTCCCCAACTTTCCAGTCCAACTTTATCGAGTTCTTCCGATGACAGGTCATTTAAAGCCAACCATTGGGTAATAATTTGACGTCGGTTAAAGTCAGTATAGCCGCAAAAACGAATGATTCCTTTGAGAATTTGTGGGGCGTATCCCGCAGAAGAAAAGTGTCGCAACCACCAATCATAAGCCCGTTTTTCGATATGTTGCCAATATTCTCGTTTGGTTTTGGTTTCTTCTTGTCCTAACTCGGTGAATAGGTTGAGATTTCCGCCTTCGATGACTTGCAAGATTTTTTCGTCTTTTTGAATTTTTGCGGTGGAATAGTAATCTTCGCTTTTAATGATTTTAGCAAAACTATTCGCGAGCAGATGTTCGAGTTGAGTGCGATCGCTTCCGGGAACGTTTTGGATTAAAGACTCTAAAATCCGGCTGTATGTATGGAATAAAACCGCATCTTTGTTATTGGGTTGGCGAATAAATAACAGGCGATTGGTGTTGAGTAAATCTTTGGCAAGACGCATCATTAAATGGGTTTTTCCCGAACCCGGTTCGCCAATGACAACGGCACCTTTACTTTGATGATTGGGATCTTGTTTGATATCAATTATGATGGATTTTAATCGCTCAAATTCATCTTGAAAAATAGAGCGAAAATCCACATGATCTTGAAACGGAGTATCGACCCGACTCGAACCAAAGGGATTGGGTCTTTTATGGAGTCTATCCTTTAAAAATTCATTCACCATTCGTCTGTAGAGTTGATAGGTAAACAGGGCATCATATTTGGCACGGTGGGCGGAATCATTATTAAAAATTTTACCGTCTAATTTCAGGTTTAGATGTTTGCTTAATGCTTCTAAAGAATGGCTACCGAGTTCGGGTAAATGACGTTGAGCCAGTTCAAAACTACACTCAAAAACTAAATGGGGGGTTGGAATTCCGACGGCCCGAAAGCTGTTCCGCAAAACTTCAATATCATGTCTGGCATAGTGACAGATAATGGTTTTAGAATAGGCGAGGTTGAGAAAATCGGTAATAATAGTTTTTAAGGGTTTAGTTTTTGGGCTAATGGCGGGATTATTGGGGTGGTTATCCGCCCAAGCTTCATAAATTAATTGTCCTTGATGATCGACAATCGCAATTTCTCGCAAAATTGGCTGTCCTTCGGTATCTATTACAATAAAGTCGGGATGAAATTTCATAATAGTTTTAAGTAGAATTAGGAGTTATAGAGATTGATGCTGTGTATTCTTCACTCAATCCGGATTTTGACAGCAGCAGGGAAATCCTACACTTCAACCTTAGTTTTATTGTGACATAAGTGGTGACGCGGGCCGCAGGCTGTTTACACATTGCAATGAATAGTGAGGATTTGAGAGCCATAAAAATGAAGATAAAATCAACTTGGGCGGCGCGAAAAGACTCCGTTCAATTCAATTCTATTTTTACACACTAAATAGCACCGCCATCATAGCGGTGCAATTAACAATAGGAAGGACTATTTTATTCTACGTTTATAGAATCAGTCATTTATCGTCCGAAAGTTTTCTTCAAACCTTCGTCAATCTGTTGTTCTACAGAAGTTCCGCTAGAAGTTTGAGGTCGCTTCATGTCGTCGCGATTGGCTTCTCCCTGAACTAAGTTTAAACCCGCAGGCGCATCAGCTTTAGATTGATCTAAAGAACGGGGAGGTGTTCTCAGGACATCTTCTGATTTCTTCTGAATGTCTTTCAGCGCATCTTCCCCTTGATTATTGGTGCTATTAGCCGCAGCCATTGCAGGAATTCCGTGAGAAACCACCAACACGAGACACACACAAACTGCAACGAAAATCCGAGTTAAACGCATTAGAATATTTTTCATTATTGTATTCTCCTAAATCGGCATTACAAAACATTTATAGCAAAAATAACTGAGTTTATAACTCTATCAAAGGACAGAGATTTTCTAAAGAGAAATACGGGGGACTTTTCCCTAAGATATTCTGAAAAAAATTAATGCTTTCCCCCGGATTAAAGCCGACCATCCCCAGTCTCGGGGAGTTCTTGCTGTCGTTCTTCTTCCTCTTGACGCAGTTTTTCCGCTTCTGATAATGTCCGTTCCGGGTCATCTTTACGCGCTCGTTGGACATAGTTGAGCTTCAATTCCTCCAAAAGATCGAACAGCCATATTTGTAATTCGGACTGGGTGACTTCATCCTGAAGTTCTTGACGCAAAACGGATTTAAAATTGTCGCTGAGTTTGTTAAAGAGTTCTCGCCCTTCTGCGTCGGAATAAGAGCTAGACAAAACATCATAACTCGCATTGGCTAAATAGTCGGCGAGTTGGTCGATCACATTCACGGGAAGACCTTTTAATCCGGGGATTTGTTGCAATCCTTGATAGAAATCTGATTTCGTTAATGTGCCTTTTAAACTGTGGCGTAATAAGTCTTCGATATCCGGCTGAACTTTGGGTAAAACTTGATAAATAGAAAGTTGTAAAATTCGATCAATAATCGCGTCTATTTTATCAATTTCGCTGACTTGAATATAGGGATCTGGTTCTAAGATTGAACGCGCCATATCTCCCGTTTTTACCGAATCTTTGGCTTGATTAATTAACTGCACCATGATAAATGTTGACACGCGATCGGCCAAATAAGCTGCGGGTTCGTGAGTAATTTGGGCTAAGATTCGTTCTAAATTAAATAAACCCGATTTATGAACTCGCACCGATACGGGTATGACTCGCAACCACCGCCAAGTCGGAAGCAAAAACAGCCAATCATACCAGCGCCGCAGCATCGCATCGAACCAACTCACTCCCGGTTGTCGCCTGGAAATCATCAGGGTTCTACCGAGAAAATCAACCCCTAAAAATAGGATAAAATAAATATCCAGTTTCCAAAAATTATCGACATATTGACCATTTTCATCCACCGGTCTAAAGTAATTGACTTCTAAAAGAGGACGAATTCTTTCGTCAAAAAAAGCTAAAGCCTCTACAATTCCAACTTTCGCTAAATAGTCTTGACTCCAAAATTGGGTAAAGGCTTCTTGAGCGTAGGGCGTCTCAACATGATATTCCATCCGCCGCTTCAGTTTGGCAAACGTTCCAAATTTATTGGCAACATCATAGGGATTTTCTTCGATTATACTTTGACTTTGTTGACGCAAATTTGCTAAAATATAATCGGTTTGTTCGGACTTTAATCCCGATTGGCTGAGTTCCGACTTCAACACTTCAACCGTCTTAATATAATGGGTGGTATCGGGATGGGGTTCAATTTCTTTGACCGGATCGTACAGCTTGACGACAATCGGCAAATGTTTGATATATACATCTCTTAACGGAATATAGCTAACATTGAAAATCACTAAAACCAGATTAATAAGAGCAACAAAAGCAACCAGTTTACTCCACCATTGGGCGGGAAATTTCGATTGAAAATCTTGGGGTTGATTGAAAGAAGTCATTTACTTGAACAATGCCAGACAGTCTTCAGCGAGAATACCTTGAGTGATTTTAATATCTTGAAATCCTTTTTGAACAATCGCTTCGCAGGATAAATCAATTTGCGGTGAACCCAATTTAATCAGTTGTTGAGTGGAAGCCCCAAAGACAATTTTAGAGACACCCGCCCACACACAAGCCGACGCACACATCGGACAAGGTTCACAAGTGGTATACAGCGTATAACCGTTTAAAATATCTAGAGAATAGCATCCTTTTTTTAACGTAAATTCGCGCAAAACATTAATCTCAGCATGGGCGGTAACATCATTATCTCTTTGGGCTGTATTGTGTCCCCGCACAATAATTTCATCATCTTTTACTAACACCGCACCGTAAGGCATATCTCCTTTCTTGGCTTCTTCTAGGGCAATTCTCATGTAATCTTCATCTGTCATCATTTTAAAAATAGAATAGGTTAAAATTCAATTGAGTTGAGAACCCTAGAAGGGATAATGGGTGTTTAAATTTAGGGTGTTTAAATTTCAAAAATCCATCTAGGGTTGTTCGTCAAATTTTTCTAAGAATCTTTAAGCTTGTTGCCACAGTTCTTTAATTTTACCGGGCATAAATCCGGCGATTTCTTGGATTCGTTCTTGAGAAAGTTCATCTTTTGTTGCTGCAAAAACAGCCTCAATAATCGTTTCACCCGCCATCCCTTTGGGCGCTCCTCCTTCTTGTTTAATCCGAAAAATAAATGTGTTATCATCAAATTCCAAAGGGGGACGAACTCGACTCAGCCAAGCCACAATCGGATTTGTATCTTTCCACAGCGTTGAAATTTCTGATTTGAGTGTTTTATCCTCTGTCGGTTGAGCGTCTTCGTGAAGTTCAGATGCAACCCGATCCGCCGCTTCGGTCGTCATCAAGTCCCGCATCGTGCGAAACACAATTTCACTGAGATCTCTGGCTTCATACAAGTCATTGAGTCCAGCTTTGAGTTGAACTTTTTCTAGGAACGCTACGTTTGATTGAGAAATTTGAGGGGTTTGCATTTTAGTCTGATCTAAAGCCTAATTTAATCAGGTAGTACAACGCTATAGTTTATCACAGTTTTATACATCCTTCCCCAGATGAATTTTGAAAGGGCAAATTAACTCGATATCCGTTTTAATCTCTTTCTTACGATAGAGGATAATTTTGAGTGAAAATGAAATGATTGATAAGGAGATATTGTAGATTTTAAGGAGTAGCTTTCATGGCTCAGACTGAACCCCTAAAAGGAACGGAATTGATTGATTGTGCTAAAGCCTGTGCCAATTTAGGCTTAAAACAAGCGGCTGAAAACTGCGGTTATGGTGAAGATCTAGATGGCTTTAAAACGAATCTTCAACAAGCGGGCGATCGCATGGGTATTCATATTAATGATTTGAGCGACCTCGTGACTCCCCAACAGCAAGTTAAACAAGGGCGAGGTATAGAAATAGCACCGGATAGTAAAGATTCTCTCTAAAAAATTTGAGTTTATAAAAGATAGATTTATCAGATAATTTTGGGTGAGCTAGGAGAGAAAAGCTCACCCAATTTTATCAATGTTAACCTCTATTAAAGGCGCACTCCATCTTCGGAACGATTATCAGAATTAGCGCTCGGAATATAATCATTGTACTGATCCTGATTGTAAAAATAAAGCGTCCGAATCGGATAAGGAATATTGATATCCGCCCGATCAAAAGCTTCTTTAATCGCTACAATAGCCCGAGTTTGAACCCGTCGCACTATCTTTTGTTGGGGTCGAGTCCAATAGCGAACCAAAAAGTCAATCGAACTATCCCCAAAACTCACCAAATCAATTTCTATTTCCGGACTCTCCAGCACCCCTTCAACCTGAGAAATTGTTCGTTCTAACAGTTGAGAAGCCTGACGCAAAGGCGTATTATAATCAACACCAACCGCCAAATCAGTTCGTCGAGAAGCAAAAGCCGTCCTCACCTGAACCGCACTGGTAAACACATTGGCATTGGGAATTAAAATTCGTTCTCCTTGATAATTCCGAATTTGTGTTGTGCGAATATCAATTTGTTCTACCGTTCCTTCGTATTCTCCAATAATCACCTGATCGTTAATTTGAAACGGTTCTTGAACCAGCAATAAAATTCCCGCTAAAAAGTTTTTAAAGATATCTTGAAAGGCAAAACCAATCGCCACAGAAGTTAATCCCAACGTGGCAATAATATCACCCAGACTTAAGCCGGGAAACGTAATAATACAAGCAAAAAGAACCCCGCCAGTCCAAACGCCAATATGACTCACTTTGCTGACGAGTAACTGTAAAGATTGGCTGCGAATCGTTTTGCTACTGACTTGCTCAACAATTTTTTGTACAAATTGAGCCGCATAACGAGTTAAAAAAAGAATAACCAGAGCCATCAAAATTGCCGGAATCAGTTTGACTCCACTGGCAACTAACTCCTGTAGACTATCTTTTACGGTTTGAAACAATTGATCCATCATTAGAGAAAAATTGAGCTTTGATTTTGAGTGTTTTTAAGTTCACCAACTGAGTAGATGCCTGCAATCTCGCGTTGTCTGTGTGAATTTTCAATTTCCCATTCAAAATTTAAGCTCGTTTTTAGAGGTACACAGCAAAACGCACTACAGATTTTACTCGTCTTGTGATTTTTTTGAATCTATCTTAGGGTAGAAGTTGAAAACAATACCTCGGTTTACTTCCTCAGATAGAAGCCAAAAAAACATTAAATTTGATAACATTTAACCAAATTAAAAATAAAAATTTTTATTGACAAATCTAGAGATTAAGACCAAAAAACCATGAAAAAATATCTTTTTTACAAAACTTTCGCAACCAGTTTGATAGCAGTAAGTCTACTTCTTTCCCCGTTCCATCGCCCCGCTTTGGCTCAGAATAATGCCCAAGACAACTTAGATCGGGCCGGAGAAAATCTCGAAGACGCCGGACAAAATCTTCTCGAAGCCACCGACGAAGCCACCGCAGAAGCCCAACAAGAAATCGCAGAAACCGCCGAAGTAATTGAACAAAACGCCAACTGGGGATGGTTGGGATTGCTCGGTTTATTCGGTTTATTCGGCTTAAAAGGTAGACGCAAAGAAAAAGTCGTCCATCACTACGAAACCGACCCCAATGTAATCAGAACACCCTCAACCGATTATCGACGTTAACGAAACAAAGATAACTGTTCATCAGGAGGCGAATACCCCAAATGTTTCCACGCCGAAGCCGTTGCCAACCGCCCCCGATGGGTGCGTTGTAAAAAGCCAATTTGCATCAAATAAGGTTCATAAACCTCCTCAATCGTTTGGGCATCTTCCCCCGTTGTCGCCGCCATCGTTTCCAACCCAACCGGGCCGCCATTAAAATTTTCAATCATCATTTGTAACAGGTGGCGATCTGTCCAATCTAACCCCATCGGATCGACATTAAACAGTTCTAAAGCCACCGCCGCAATTTCCCCCGTAATCGGCCCGGACGCTTTCACTTCCACATAATCCCGCACCCGTTTTAACAGGCGATTGGCAATTCTAGGAGTTCCCCTTGAACGACGGGCAATTTCTTCGGCCCCATCGGGATTAATCGGCGTATTTAATAACTTGGCTGTTCGCTGTACAATTAAACTTAATTCATCCACTTCATAAAACCGCAACCGTTGAATTAATCCAAACCGATCGCGCAGAGGAGACGTTAACGCCCCGATGCGAGTCGTCGCCCCAACAATCGTAAAAGGCACCAACGGAATACTCCGAGTTTTTGCCGATCGCCCCTGACCAATTGTAATATCAAGGCGGCAATCTTCCATCGCCGGATAGAGAATTTCTTCCGCCATTTTTGATAAGCGGTGAATTTCATCAATAAATAGAATTTCCCCCGGTTTGAGATTCACCAACAAACCCGCAATATCACGCGGTTTTTCAATCGCCGGTGCAGTGGTAATCTTACAACTGACCCCCATTTCCGACGCCAAAATTAACGCCATCGTCGTTTTTCCCAACCCCGGAGGCCCATAAAGTAACAAATGATCCAGGGGTTCATTGCGAGACTTGGCCGCCGCGATCGCAATTTCCAAAACCTCTTTTAAATCCTTTTGACCGATATAATCGCAGATCCGTTGAGGTCGGATCGATTCGTCCTGTTTGGGGTTAATTTGCTCATCGGGCGTTTCTTCGGCTTCCAGCAGATAATCCTCCGCCGATCGAGACGCGGAGTATTTGGCCGGTTGTGAACGCACAGAAGCACGCTTTTTCGGGGAATTCGGGTCGGTCGGTTGGGAAGAAGAAGAAATAATCGCCATGACGGATTAATTGTACTCTACCGTCGCACTCCTTTATTGTGGCACAATGCTGTTATCCTCAAAAACGATATTTCATTCTCAGCCTTTTTTATGACTTCTCCCTCTACCGAGTCCACCTCTGAAGATCTCACCTTTGAACAAGCGATCGCCCAGACTCAGACCCTACTCGAAAATATGGCCGCCAACGACCTCTCCGAGTCGGAAACCTCAGCCGCGATCGCCAACTTAGTTAAAACTCACAATGGCGCCAGAGGGTTTTTTGTCACCTATCTCACCGATCCCCGTGCATTTGTCGATCGTCCCTCAGAAGCCGTTATCCAAGGGTTAAAAGCCTCAGAAGAAGTCCCCGACTTGTTGATTAAAAATATGGCAATGTCTGCGGCGATGGTCGTTCATCACCGTCGCAACCAACACGAAGAAATGGCCGCCAGTTCCGATCGGGTGCGATCGCGATCGGTTCATCTGATTCAATCTTTGAATCTTCCCGTTTTGGATACAATGGTCAAGCAACTTTTAGAAACCGCACAAACCGGAGTTGGGGAATACCAAAGTTTTCTCGACCGTTGGGGGTATGATGCCGAACAACGAGAAGCGATCGTACAGGCAATACAACCTTTGATTTAACTTGATCTCACAATACCGATCGCGATCGCATTCAAAATTACTCTCAAGTCCCGTTTTTTAGACTGTTAATTCTTTAAACCCCTGGTTTGGCAAAGAAAGAAATTCCCTCCAGTCTAAAATCAGGTAGCGAGTCCGCATATAGGGCTTGATTGAAATCGACAGTGTAGAAATGACCGTTTGTGTCTAAATTAAAAGCCCGATAAACCGGCAGTGTTCCCGGTTGCTGACTTGAATAGACTTCAATCGGTACCGCCGCAGGATCGGCCCGCCATTCCTGCAACGTCTGTACAAAAGCAATTTCACCCGGGTTGCTGGCGTAGAAATAGCCCCCTTTAGTGTTCACATAACGTTGTAGGGTGACATTTCCTTCCGAGCGGAATTCAAACCCTTCGTTATTATATCGGGGATCTGCATTCCTGATTTGTTGCTCTGTCAGATCTGCGGTAAAAAAGTGTGAACCGGCTGTATTATCCCAGTAACGGGCCACCCGCTCACCCGATCCGCCGGACGAGGATGAATCTAAAATTGTTAGAGTAGCACTGTTTTGAGGACTCACCCCATAACCGGCCGCCGCTTGTAAACCAATTTCAATCGTTTCATTCAAGTCGGCAATACCATCATTAACCGGGTTGATCGTAATATTGGCACTATTTTGTCCAGCCGGAATAATCACCGTTCCGTTGCCACCGCTGAACGTGCTACCGATCTGATTGTAGTCAATTCCAAAAGTAGCCGTTCCTCCGACAGTAAAGTTAACCGTCAGCGGAGTTGTTGTATCTCCCGTCCGCCAGATTTGAAATGTACCCGGAGTTGGACCCATTTCTGACGGATTTCCCAATGCACTCACCGAAACTGATGGCTGTTCCATCGTTCCGGGAATAATCTCTAAATTGTAGCGAGTTGATGTCGCACCCGCATCGCTCAAGTTAGAGCCATTTGGGGCATTAGAAACTTGAACAAAATAAGGTTGGTTGGCTTCGAGAGGAACTTGTAATTGTTCGTTTGCTGTCCCCCCATTAAGGCCCTGACTTAGCACCGCCAGAGACCCGCCTCCATAGTCTCGAACTATTCTTAAATCAGCATTATCTACTAAATTTGAGAGGTTGAACGTGAAAGTTCCTCCCGTTGGCGGTGCAACAAATTGATACCAATCCTGATCGTCGCTGCGACCCACAAATCCATTTAGGCTTCTAGAGGTATTGATAATACCTTGGGGTTCCGCACTGACCGCAGTATTATTAAAAGTTTCTGCACTCACTTCAAACAGAAAAGGTCCTGTATTCGCAAACGAGCTTACTCGTACAACGGCGCCTTCTCCTACGGGAAATCCGTTGGGAAATCCTAACGTTTCAGGATTACCATTTCCGGCAAAGTCAATATTTGTATTCGACGGAAAACCGAGTACATTTGCCTCCGGCGTAAACTGAATATTAAGATTAGGAGTCAGACCCGGCGCCGCACCAATGGGGTAGGCTGTAAATGTAATCGGTACGTTGGGTTTGATCTCCGATGGCGCTACGTTAATTTGGACGCTTGCTGACGGATTATTAATTGCGTTTGCATATCGTTGACCTGACATTTTTTTTCTCCTGCACAATAGATTCTTCTACCAAATCCGTCTGTCACGATGGTATATTCAATGTTTATTTAATTGTTGTTATTGTCTTTTCTCTACCTTAGCAATCCATTTATAGCTAAACCGGATTTGGTGTAACCAACATAAATTACCCTATCTCTTTACTAGGGTTGCTCTCGAGAATTTATGCTTGATAGTTTTTATTATAACTTCGGCTTTTTTGGAAGTTAAAAGTTCATTACAATATTTTCACTCAAACCACTCATAAAAATCTTGAAAATAATCGCGATGAAATCCCGTTGCTTTGACCTTGGTTCCTCTGGGCTGCAATACCTTTTAACCTATGATATCCGTCTTGGGGGAAAGGGTTTTTGTTGTCGGAGTTGGGTATTTTCTAACTTTAAATTGCTCGAACTCTTGAAGATTTAATAAAATTTTTATTTTAATTTTCTTGACTTTTTATAATAAACCTTTAAATAACTTCATCCCATCCGTCTGTCCTAAAGTCGGATCGGATGCTCTTTCCGGGTGCGGCATCATTCCAATAACATTGCCTTTGCGATTACAAATTCCCGCAATATTATTCAATGAACCGTTGCAATTTTCTGACTCATTGGGACTCGCAGTTGAACCGTAGCGAAAAATAACTTGATTATTATCCTCAATTTCTGCTAAAGTATCCTTATCAGCATAGTAGCATCCCTCCCCATGTGCGATCGGCAGGTTAATCACTTCGTTGGGAGAATAGGCAGTCGTCCAGGGGGTTTTATTATTGACAACCGTTAACGGCACGCGATCGCAAATAAAGTGCAAATCCCGATTTCTCACCAGCGCCCCCGGCAATAATCCCAATTCCGTTAACACCTGAAAGCCGTTACAAATACCAATCACAAACTTTCCTTGATTGGCGTGTTCCACCGTCGCTTGCATCACCGGCGAAAACCTCGCGATCGCCCCACATCGCAAATAATCGCCGTAGCTGAACCCCCCCGGAATTACAATTACATCAATATCGGAAATATCAGTATCTTGATGCCAAATCATCCGCGTCGGTTGACCCAAAAGCCCCTGAGTCACCCAAACCACATCGCGATCGCAATTAGAACCGGGAAAAACAACAACACCAAATTTCATGGGAAATTATAAAATATAAAAATATAAATTAAGTTTAAGTCGTTTTGACTTCCTCAGAAACCGGAGTCAAATCAAATCGATAAGTTTCAATCACCGGATTAGCTAACAGCAAATCACAAATGCGATCAAGTTCAGTTTTCGCCTCATCTTCGCTATTGGCATTCAGCGTAACTTCGATATACTTGCCAATTCGCACCTGTTCAACATTATCATAACCCATCTGTTGAATTCCCGATCGCACCGCTACCCCCGCCGGATCGAGAACAGAAGGACGAAGCGTGACATAAATTTGAGCGGAATACTTTTGAGTCACAATCAAGTCCAGTTTAACCAAACAATCCTATTATCCATCAAAGTGAGATATTCAGATCAATTCACTCAAAAAATTGATCGTGGGCGTATACCATACGCCCCTACAAACCGATAACTACTCACCCGGTTTATTTTTGTCAGCGTCTACCTTGGGAACCCAACCGGGCGCATCCGCATCTTCCCAACCCGCCGGACGCTTAGAATTATACCAGGCGATCGAACCAATAATCGTAGCCGCCAAGAATCCAGCCGCCAGAATTCCCAGTAACGCCCACTGTACATAATTTTGATAAGCCGAGTTTGTCGTCACTTCCATTAAAATCGTCATAGGGGTATCAATGTTTGATCAAGAAAGCCAGCAAACCCTAGATTACCACCTTCGTTCAACCGACTCCAATCCCCATTCTCCATTCCCCATTCCCCCTTCCCCCTTCCCCCTTCCCCCTTCTCCTTGCCCCTTGCCCCTATTCCCTCTTGAGAACAGCGATTTGAGATAAGATCAAAGGATTGATTAACCCAAACCATGAAAGACTTTTTAGACAACCTTTCCCGCTATCCCCGTTACTTTATCACCTTTACCTTGGGGATCTTTTTCTTTCTGTTTGATATCTTAAAGCCCTACTTGGAGAGACCCCTCACGGCGATCGCCCTTGTGGGTTTAATGGGCGGTATTTTTGCCTTTACGTTTTTTACTCTACGAGCTATGTTGGGATTAAGTCCAGTTTAGTTGGTGGCAACTGGCAACTTTTAGACATTGGGAGTCGGAATCATGGTCAAAATAAAAGCCGACTCCTATTTTCTTAAGTTTTTAACAATTGTATCGGTACAATAGCCAGAATTACTCCACAACCTTAGCTTTTTTCACGTTTTACACCCTGATGCTTCAAAAAACGCGACTTTGTGACTGCTGAAACGGAAAAAGGCGAACCCATCTCCACAAAACTTAACACCCTGAATCTTTTAATGCAACCCCAAAGGGGTCAACCGCCGTTATCTATACTTTCTATAAAAATTGTAAAACGAGGTTGTACACTTGTCGAGACTCTTTGTTAACAATTGTGAAAAAAGCTTCAGAGTCGATATTGGCGATAGACTTGAGCCGCAACCCGATGTAAAATCGAATGGCGATAAACTAAACCACTCAGATCGTCGCTATAGCCGCCCCCGATAATTCCCGCCACCGGATAGCCCAAACGAACACAAGTGCTAAGAACTAACATTTCCCGTCGCCAAAGTCCCGTATCGCTTAAAGCCAGTTTCCCCAAGCGATCCTCAACATGAGTATCCACCCCCGCATCGTAAAAAACCAAATCCGGTTGTACCTCGGATATTATATCCTCTAGATACTTGGCTAAGATCCGCAAATAAGCCTCATCCTCCATCCCCACCGGCAGCGGTACATCCAAATCACTTTTTTGCTTGCGGGCCGGAAAATTCGCCTCACAGTGCATCGAAAAGGTAAACACACTCGGATCATCCTGGAAAATAAACGCCGTCGCATCCCCCTGATGAACGTCTAAATCAATAATTAAAATTTTTTGCGCCAGTCCCAACTGTTGAATCGTCCGGCACGCGATCGCGATATCATTAAAAATACAGAATCCCGTTCCTAAATTGGGGAAGGCGTGGTGAGTCCCTCCAGCGGTATTGCAAGCCAGTCCGTGAGTCAAAGCCAGTTTAGCCGTTAAAATTGCCCCACCCACCGCGATACAAGTCCGGTTGGCTAAAGCTTGACTCCAGGGTAAACCGATACGACGTTGTAATTTGGGATCGAGAGTCCCCCGACAATAGGCTTCGACATAATCGCGATCGTGAACCGATTCTATCCATTCTAAAGCCGGAAGTTCCGGAATGTGAACCTGAGACGGTTCGATCACCTCATCAGCCAGTAACATTTGATAGAGTCGCCTAAATTTTGACATCGGGAAACGATGACCCGGTGGTAAAGGGGCGACATAATCACAATGATAGACAATCGGTAAATTCATAGTTGGGTGAAAGGCTAAAGTAGAAAGTAGATGACAACTGAGATCTTGCATGACATCTCACCAAACCGGGTTTCTGGCTAGTCGTTTTAGCTGATAGCCTCTATTTTTCCTTAAAAAACCCGGTTTCTCAGGTCTTGTTGATCCGCAAGATATACAGTAGAAAGTAGATGACAAACAACTCCATCACATTGGCTTGGGAAAATATTATGACATCAACAATCACTTGGCAGTATGGCAGCAGCAACCCCGAGAATGCAACTCACTTAGAAACTATTCGTCAGTGGTGGGGAGATCTCGAAGGACAGGAGATTACTTGGCAACAGCGCTTAATTCCAGAAAACGGAGATTTAAGCCAGATTAATTGGGAGTCTCAAAAGTTCGATGAAGTGTTTTTGATTGTTCATCCTCAACTGCGAGGAATTACCTTATATTGGTCGAAGATTGGCAGCGAACAAGAACGCAGTATTACAGTCAGTAAGTTAGAGTTAGATATCCCCCGTCAGCAGTTGTACATTTTTTCTCAATCTCAAACTAATATTGTGATTCGGGTGGAATTTCCCAAAGTAAAATATCAGATGATTGAGATGAACAATCCCGAAATCGCCGTCGGGAAAAGCGGCATCATTCTTCTGCGAGATTATCAGCAATTGTTGGAAATTAAAGTTACTCTCACCCCCGAAAAATTAGAACAGTTGAAGCAAAAGTTGCTCTAACTTGCACCCAAAACTTTACAAAAATTCCCAAGTTTTGTAAGTTGCACCCTGACCGCAATATTCGGCACTTTCATCGATGATATTCCAAACCGTGACATTGGAAATCAAAAACTGTTTTCCCGTTCTCGATTGACGAATTCCCCGATAATTCTTAGTGTAACCTTGAGTTCTTACTTGGTCAAGCATCTGCTGACGTTCGCCGATTTCTTGGAGATTTATCGCCGTTTGAGAAGAAGGGGTTTGAATAAATTCTTCCCAACTTATTTCCCACAATTCTAAAGCCGTGCGATTACCATAATTAAAAATAGGATTGGCTTCGGTTCCATGAGAAACTAACACAAACGGGGCGTTAAATAAAGCTTCTGCTATTTCTTCGGGGGTGCCATTAAGATCAACTAAACTTTCGCCCGTCCAGTGTTTAAAACTCTTGAACAAACGTAAGCTCTGGAGAATTACAGGGTCTTGTTTCCAAGGATAACTGTTGAAACTTGTCATAACTCATCGCCAAACAATCAAAATAAAACCTAATTATAGTTAAAAACTATTCCGTTGGAGGTTGATAATTTAAACTTTTTTACCGGGGCAAAATTGCGAAACTCGATACAATCATAATCAACACTGGGTTATAACAGAATAGATCGTCAATTCCTCATTGTAAATTTTATATGATCGACCAAGACAACAATCCCACAAACGGTGTCAAGAGTGCCAAAGAACTGATCAAACGTTATGCCGCAGGAAAACGGGGTTTTATTGGCGTAGAACTTCCCGGCATCCAATTGCAGAATGTGAATTTACCGAGTATATTATTATGGCAGGCAAATTTGCAAGGCGCCAACCTCAGTCGAGCTAATCTCAAAGATGCTCATTTATTTGCAAACTTGAGTAACGCTAACTTATCTCAGATTGACCTCACCGGCGCCAAACTCATTTATGCCGATTTAAAAGCCGCCAACCTCACCGGCGCTAAACTGTTTAAAACCAACCTCAAAGGCGCCGACCTGCGGGGGGCTAACTTGAATGATGCTAAACTCATTTATACCGATTTAAGTGAAGCCGACTTGCGGGGGGCGAGCTTAAAAGGTACCATGTTCTATAAGGTTAATCTCTTTAAAGCCAACCTGCAAGACACCGATTTAAGTCAAGCCTTGCTACTCAATACCGAACTTTGGCAAGCCATTCTTTCTTCTTATTAATTCTCAGTCCTTTCTACTCACTTTCCCCCATGCACTTTCCCCTATTCTCTCGGGAAAATCGGCGCCAAAAAGATTGACAATTTCCGGCAATTACTCTACAATTAAAAGTGAAGCTTATCAGGGTTAATTCGTCTAAATACTTGAATTTTTATTCAATACCCGAAACCGGGGCGGGTTTATACAGTGATCAGTGACCAGTGACCAGTTTACAGTGAACAGCGGTTTCCGCCGAGAGCGCTTGCCTCCGTTGCTCTGGTTCTCAGAGTTGAAGCGCTCCCCTTGCGACAGGCGCCCAATAGTCGAGAGCGCAAAGTGCGGTAAGATCGTGTTTCGCGCATGAGCAACGATGCCACTAGAGCAAAGTTTGCGCATAGAGTAACCAGTGATAATTGTAAAAACTGTACACTGTAAACTGTAAAAGCTGATAACTGGTAACAAATAACTGATCACTGCTTAGGGCGGGTGGATGTCAATTATTTCTCAAAAAAAATACATCGATCGCAGTCGGCCGGCGCCAAAAAAATTGACAATTTCCGGCAATTACTCTACAATTAAAAGTGAAGCTTATCAGCGTTAATTCGCCTAAGCACTTGATTTCTTATTCAATAAACTAAACTGGGGCGGGTGGATGTCAATTATTTCTCAAAAAAAATACATCGATCGCAGCCGGCGCCAAAAAAATTGACAATTTCCGGCAATTACTCTACAATTAAAAGTGAAGCTTATCAGCGTTAATTCGCCTAAGCACTTGATTTCTTATTCAATAAACTAAACTGGGGCGGGTGGATGTCAATTATTTCTCAAAAAAAATACATCGATCGCAGCCGGCGCCAAAAAAATTGACAATTTCCGGCAATTACTCTACAATTAAAAGTGAAGCTTATCAGGGCTAACCTGAATATACGCTTGATTTTTTATTCAACAAAAAAACACTTAAAAACAGTAAAATCGAGTTCAACCGATGTCCGATCGATCTAATCTTAATCAAGAAAAAATCAACCGGACAACCGATCAATCATTAACCATTGCCATTGCCATTACCATTACCATTGCCATTTTCCGAATCAGCATAAGTCGCCAAAACCTTTTCAGCCAACTTATCGGGAACCTCTTGGAGATGATCGTACTTCCAATGAAAATAACCCACACCCATCGTCAGCGATCGCAATTCTACAATCAAATCTTGCATCTCCGACATCGCCAAATAAGCGGTAATTTTATCCCAACCTTTCCAACCCATCATCACCTCATAATTTAAAACCTGTCCCCGACGTCCGGTAATTAATTGGAACAACTGAGACGAAAACTCATTGGGAGCCGAAATTTCCACCCAGGCGATCGGTTCGAGTAAAATCGGATCGCAGTTCGTCATCCCCGTCTGCATCGCCAACCGTGCCGCCTGTTTAAACGCCTGTTCAGAACTATCAACCGAATGATAAGATCCGTTAGTCAGCGTCACCGCCACATCAACAACCGGGAAGCCCAACGGCCCGTGTTCGAGAGATTCCCGCACGCCCATTTCCACACCCGGAATATACTGTTTGGGAACCACACCGCCAACAATAGTATCACTAAAATTAAACCCTTCACCCCGTCCCAACGGTTGAATATCGAGATACACATCCCCAAACTGTCCGTGTCCGCCGCTTTGGTGTTTGTAGCGTCCGTGAGAATTGGTAGTTTTGCGAATCGTTTCCTTGTAAGCAACACGGGGTAAATGAGTCGTCATCGGTAAATTATACTTGCGGCGCAGACGATCCAACGTCACTTGCAGATGAATTTCCCCCTGACCCCACAAAATAACCTCGTGAGTATCGCCGTGTTGTTCCCAAGCCAACCCCGGATCTTCCTCCAGCATTTTACTTAAAGCCGACGTCAGCTTCACCTCATCCTTGCGCTTTTCCGGGGCGATCGCCAACGCAAACACCGGCGGTAAAACCTGCGCTTTCGGTAACGGCTTCACCTCTTGCGGTTCCGTTGAAAGCGTGTCCCCCGTTTGAATGGTATCCATCCGGGCTAACGCTACAATTTCCCCCGTTTTCGCCACCTGGGCGCCTTCAGTTTGCTGACCCATCAAACGGTACATTCCCGCAGCCCGGACGCCGTTGAGAACAATACCTTCCGTCAGTTCACCCTGCCAAACCCGCACCAAAGACAGTTTACCGCCTTGGGGCGTGTAATAGGTTTTCAACACTTGGGCGATGGGAACATCCGCTTTCGGTTTCAGTCCGCGACGGTGGGCGGTAACAAACGGTTCCGGCGCTTCCCGGACCATCGCATCCAACAAACTACGCACACCATACTCCGCCTCAGCAACCCCCAAGAACACCGGAACAATTAAGTCGGCCCCCAGTTCCATTTTCAGGTCTTTAACAATTTCTTCTTGGGGCGGTTCGATATCCTCCAACAGTTCTTCGAGGAGATGATCATCAAAATTGGCTAATTCCTCCAACATCTCTTGGCGGGCGAGGTGTTCGGCCTCTTTCAGGTCTTCGGGGAGGGGAACCGGGTCAGACGGCGCACCCGGATGATAATGATAGGCCTGTTCGCTCACCAGGTCAATAAAGCCCACCAGTTCTTGGCCCTTGGCGATCGGGTATTGATGGGGGACAACCGGACGGGAAGACACCGTTTTCAAAGCCGCCAGAAGTTCGGTATAGTTGGTTGTGCAGCTTTCCTCGTCCGTGAACGCCCGATCCATTTTATTAATAAACACCAGATGGGGAATTTCCCAGTCATCGAGGAATTTGAACAGCGGCGACAGCGTTAAAATACGGCTAGCCTCCGGTTCGCACACCACAACCGCCAACCCCGCCCCAACCAAGGCGTTGTAGGTTTCTTGGGCAAATTCCACCGACCCCGGACAGTCGAGGAAAGTAAAACGAATGCCGCCGTACTCGGTACTGGCGGCATTCACTTCAACGGTCATATTGCGGTCTTGGGCTTCCGGTGCGGTGTCCCCAACCCGGTTGTTCTCTTTGGCTGTCCCTTTACGGGTCGTTGCCCCCGTCACATAGAGAATGCTTTCGAGTAAAGCGGTTTTACCGCTGAGATAGGGGCCGACAATAGCCACATTACGGTTGTCTGAGGGGATATGTGTTTTCATCGTCTCGTCTCCTGTGTTCGTTTTTGTAGGGGCGCATGGCAATGCACCGGTGTCCGTTTCTCAACCAACAAAGCCATTTAACAGCCCGGTTGGTATCGATTTCTAATTCAGAAGTTTGTCCGAAAGATTAAAAATTTAAGAATGTTTTTAGGTTTAAACTCAAGCTCGATTTTGACAGAAAACAGCATTCTCACACTTGGATAAACGTTGAGTTCAATTCCTTGTTCTTTGGGTTTATCTCGAACTTACAGATAAGAATCGACTGAAAGGCTATCCAATCGAAGATGCTAGCGGTTTTTAGCGATCGCTTCAATCTCTCGAATGTTCGATCCTCAATGCGTCTGAGATCTCAGTTCGCTATTCTTTTAATTTATAATCTTTTGGTCGCTAGTTAACCTGTGCTTAACTAAAAAATACAATATTTCTTTTCTGATACTTTTGTAACTGATTGTTGCAACCTCCCGGTCTCGGGTCTCGGGTTTGCGGAGTTGATTTCAACCCGAACCGAGTGATAGACTTTCAAATCCTTATCGTAATAGTTTCAATCTGTGATATCGAATCTAGATGATTTCAACCCGAACCGAGTGATAGACTTCCAAGTCCTTATCGTAATAGTTTCAATCTCTGGTATCGATTCTAGATGATTTCAACCCGAACCGAGTGATAAACTTCCAAGTCCTTATCGTAATAGTTTCCATCTCTGATATCGATTCTAGATGATTTCAACGATAACCGAGTGATAAACTTCCAAATCCTTATCGTAATAGTTTCAATCCCTCGTAGCGATTCTAGATGATTTCAACTCGCTGGCGATCGCGAACCAACATCTAAAACTGGCTGGTTTCAATCCCTCATAGGGATTATAGATGATTTCAACTCAATCTGATTTTTCCAAATTTGCCGATGAACTCAGGGATTTAGGGTTTCAATCCCTCATAGGGATTATAGATGATTTCAACCTTGAAAACAAGCACCAACACCACTACCAGTAGTGTTTCAATCCCTCATAGGGATTATAGATGATTTCAACAAACCAGAGACTATTGTGCCTCTGAAAATCTTGAGTTTCAATCCCTCATAGGGATTATAGATGATTTCAACCTTAGAGCGGATAGTCGAGCTGTACGGGTTAAGTGTTTCAATCCCTCATAGGGATTATAGATGATTTCAACATAGGCGGTTGCTGCGGTTGAAAGGAGACTCAAGTTTCAATCCCTCATAGGGATTATAGATGATTTCAACGTATCAGACGTTTTAGTTTTACAGCAAAATGGATTAGTTTCAATCCCTCATAGGGATTATAGATGATTTCAACTCTGCATAAACTTCTTTAATATCTTTAGTATCTATTATCTTTGTTTCAATCCCTCATAGGGATTATAGATGATTTCAACTTGGTAGATGCTGGATGGCTTTTTGTTTATCATTTGTTTCAATCCCTCATAGGGATTATAGATGATTTCAACTCGTTGAAATTTTTCGTCTTTCGGGATTTAAGAGTTTCAATCCCTCATAGGGATTATAGATGATTTCAACCTGATCATCGCGCTCAAAAAACCAAACGGTGGCGAAGTTTCAATCCCTCATAGGGATTATAGATGATTTCAACAGAGAATCACCCCGAATGGTTCAACCAACTGTTCAAGTTTCAATCCCTCATAGGGATTATAGATGATTTCAACCAAATATTTCTGTAAGTATTTTTAGTGATCACATGTTTCAATCCCTCATAGGGATTATAGATGATTTCAACTCTGGTACACATTTGTAAGTTTAGGTGTTGTTTTATTATTGTTTCAATCCCTCATAGGGATTATAGATGATTTCAACTTGTCGAGGTTGATACCTGGACGGGGAATTTTAAGTTTCAATCCCTCATAGGGATTATAGATGATTTCAACGAGACTAAGTCCTATCCTTGCAAGCCGACAGCAAGTTTCAATCCCTCATAGGGATTATAGATGATTTCAACTGGTAGTAGCCAAAAACGGCGAATTCAGCCACGCCCATTACTTTGTTCGTGTTTCAATCCCTCATAGGGATTATAGATGATTTCAACTTACGTTGTATGTTTCCATAGCTCATAATTGAATTGATTGGTTTCAATCCCTCATAGGGATTATAGATGATTTCAACTTCTGGGTTTTCCCAGTCTTCGAGTTCGGCTACCAAGTCAGTTTCAATCCCTCATAGGGATTATAGATGATTTCAACCGTACAGTGTTCACGCCTTCGTGAACTGATGAACATATTAGTTTCAATCCCTCATAGGGATTATAGATGATTTCAACGATTTTTAGATTATTTTAATCAAATCGAAAAAGATGTTTCAATCCCTCATAGGGATTATAGATGATTTCAACAAAGATGGTGCTGGTTCGCTTAGATTCCGGCGTCGTTTCAATCCCTCATAGGGATTATAGATGATTTCAACCATGTAAGTCTAGGCGTACAAGGTGCAGTCAGTGTTTCAATCCCTCATAGGGATTATAGATGATTTCAACGAATTTTCCTTTACTTGAATCACCGAAGCGATCGTTTCAATCCCTCATAGGGATTATAGATGATTTCAACAATGGGGCGTTTCACATTAAAAAAGTGGTTCCAAAGGTTTCAATCCCTCATAGGGATTATAGATGATTTCAACCTTTAAAGACAGCCTCAGGATGAAGTAGGTAAATTGTTTCAATCCCTCATAGGGATTATAGATGATTTCAACGAGCGACCGCACCGACGCTCTTGCAAACCCCTGCCGTTTCAATCCCTCATAGGGATTATAGATGATTTCAACGTGGAAAAACGAACTGCCCTTGTATTCTTTGGGCCAATTGTTTCAATCCCTCATAGGGATTATAGATGATTTCAACCCTGTCCGATCTGTTCGCACTCTTGGATGAGTTGTTTCAATCCCTCATAGGGATTATAGATGATTTCAACAAGCAAGGGGAAATTGGTTGGGCTAGTCGGGCTACCGGTTTCAATCCCTCATAGGGATTATAGATGATTTCAACGAAGTATTTTTTGCTCAAAAATCTGGGGGAGAACTTTTGTTTCAATCCCTCATAGGGATTATAGATGATTTCAACCAATGTGCCGATTTTCGCAGGAGCCATTGTATAGGAGTTTCAATCCCTCATAGGGATTATAGATGATTTCAACAAGCCACCACCTTCTAGAGAAGGGTTGATTTTCACGTTTCAATCCCTCATAGGGATTATAGATGATTTCAACTTAACGACTGTGTAATCCGTGACCCATCTGCCAAGTTTCAATCCCTCATAGGGATTATAGATGATTTCAACTGGGTAGGTGTAACCCTCATCAATTTGTCAAACTATCAAGGTAAGTTTCAATCCCTCATAGGGATTATAGATGATTTCAACGAGTGTTAGAAATTGCTACGGGTAGACTTCTAGGTTTCAATCCCTCATAGGGATTATAGATGATTTCAACTTGACCCATGAACAATCCCTCGTTGAGAGTGTGAAGTTTCAATCCCTCATAGGGATTATAGATGATTTCAACTCGTACATTTAAATCTTGGCGGAGGAACCTCCAGTTTCAATCCCTCATAGGGATTATAGATGATTTCAACCATTTGGAAATAATGGAGTTTAGTTCTTCTGGGACTGAGTTTCAATCCCTCATAGGGATTATAGATGATTTCAACTCAGCCATCCGTGTCTCAATCATTTCTTGTAATGTTTCAATCCCTCATAGGGATTATAGATGATTTCAACACTGATGTCTTTCGGTAAAGCCATCTCATCTGCAGTTTCAATCCCTCATAGGGATTATAGATGATTTCAACTAAGAGAGGGAACTAGAGACGGGTTTTTAACGCGGTTTCAATCCCTCATAGGGATTATAGATGATTTCAACATTGTAGGGATAACTTCCCGTGCCAGTAGTAAACGTGTTTCAATCCCTCATAGGGATTATAGATGATTTCAACAAATAACCTACCCACATCTAGGAGAGAGACACCATGTTTCAATCCCTCATAGGGATTATAGATGATTTCAACTCGGTAATCGCAGACCTCAGGAAAGTTGTTGACACTTACGTTTCAATCCCTCATAGGGATTATAGATGATTTCAACTTACTCAACTTCAAAACCATGCAACAATTGAGTGTTTCAATCCCTCATAGGGATTATAGATGATTTCAACACTATGTCTTATGAGGAATGGCAACGGTCAGTTCAAGAAGTTTCAATCCCTCATAGGGATTATAGATGATTTCAACTGAGGACTTGCACTTTTCGTGGAGTAGATGGATAGTTTCAATCCCTCATAGGGATTATAGATGATTTCAACGTTGTTGTTGGAGTTTACCACCGAGGAAATCTAGTTTCAATCCCTCATAGGGATTATAGATGATTTCAACAAACCTCCGTCGCTGTTATCCTGAAAAGTTCCTGTTTCAATCCCTCATAGGGATTATAGATGATTTCAACAATGCGGCATCCTGAAAGCCCTAGTATATTGAGTTTTCGAGGTGCAGTTGCGCCAGGTGCGACTAAAACAATCATACCCGATCGCCAAAACTTTGTCAAAAACCCTGAAACCCTTACACAGAGCCATGCGCCCGCCCCTCAACCGACAAACAGACTCCAAACCCAGACCCCATCATCATTTCAGACAATAATCCCCTAACCCAAAAATTAACACCCACCTGGGGGCGCAAAATAGAAAGACCCGGACATTTATCGGCTATCATCGAAAGTTCAGAATTGAGAAGGTAGAAAAGCCCATGTTCGCAACAGACCCGAGAACAACCCAACACAGGAAATGGTTTTCACGCCGTCGAGGTCGGTCTATCCTACAGTTTATCAGTTTATTCTGTATGTGCTGGTTTTTGGCGGTAAGCTGCACGCCTAGCCAAACTCAAACCAACACTCCCGCTTCCCAAACTAACCCCGGACGAATTACGATGGGAACCACCCTGAAAATTCGCACCCTCGACCCGGCCGACGCCTACGACGCCCTCTCCAATGATATCTTTTACAATGTCGGCGATCGCCTCTACACCTACGAACTCGGAACCAGTACCCTCATCCCCCAGTTGGCCACCGCCTTACCAACGGTTAGCGAAGATGGCTTAACGTACAAAATTCCCCTCCGTCAAGAGGTAGTCTTCCACGATGGCACCCCGTTTAACGCCGAGGCGATGGCGTTTTCCCTGAAACGGTTTATCGAAAATGGCGGACAACCGGCTTTTTTACTCGCCGATACGGTTAAGTCTGTCGAAGCCAGCGGCGACAACGAACTCACCATCACCTTAAAACAGCCTTTTGCAGCCTTTCCCAACCTGCTGGCGGTGGCGGGAACTATGGCGGTGTCTCCCCAAGCCTACGAGTTGGGGACGGGGAAATTTCAACCCCAAACCCTCGTGGGAACTGGACCCTACCAACTCGCCGAATACGGGGTGGATGTTGTTCGTTTGGATGTTTTCGATCAATATTGGGGTGAAAAGCCACAAAACCAGGGAGTTGATCTTCAGCGCTTTTCGAGTCCAGCAAATTTATTTAATGCGTTTCGCAGCGATGCCGTTGATATTGCTTATCTGTCTTTAGATCCCGATCAAGTTAATAGTTTACAGGCCGAAGCCGAAAAGGGCAAATGGCAGATGATCGCCGCCGATGGAAATACGGTTAATTATATGGTGTTGAATCTCAATTCTGAACCTTTGAATAAGCCGGAAGTTCGACAGGCGTTGGCGGCAATTGTTGACCGCAATTTGATTAATCAAAGAGTCTTGCGCGGACAGGGAGAACCCCTTTATAGTTTGATCCCCACCACGTTTGACGGCTATAAACCCGTATTCAAAGACAGTTATGGTGATGCCAATGCGGAGAAGGCAAAAGCTTTGTTGGAACAGGCTGGATATACCCCAGAAAATCCCGCAGTGGTTGAGGTTTGGTATGCCTCGGGAAATAACAAACGGGCAACTTTAGCCAATACTTTAAAAGCCCTGGCAACTGAACAGTTGGGCGGGGCGTTACAGTTGGAACTCAAAGGCGTAGAAGCAACAACCGCTTTTGAGAATTTGGATAAGGGTGTTTATCCGACTTTTCTGTTAGATTGGTATGCGGATTTTTTAGATGCCGATAACTATTTGCAACCCTTTTTAGATTGTGCCGAAGGTTCCCCAGAAACGGGCTGCAAACTGGGCGCGAGTCAATCTCAAGGGTCGTTTTATTATAATGCTCGCGTGAATGAATTGATTGATAAACAGCGTCAAGAACAAAATCCCCAAGCCAGACAAGCGATATTTGATGAGTTGCAAGCGATCCTCGCCCAAGATGTTCCTTATATTCCCCTTTGGCAAGATAAAAACTTCATCTTTGCCGACAATAATATTGGCGGTATTCAACCCCAAATTACCCAACAATTGCCCCTGTGGACGATGAGTAAATCTTAGGGATTCCTAAACAATTACTGTAAAATCGAATCGGATTTTGATCTCGTTCTTCCCCTCAAGGAACAATCCGGAAAACAGGTCAGTCAAAATGTAGGGATGATCTGCTAGATAACGTCCGGAAACTTTGGCACAAATCATCCCTCGGGGGGAGACAAATTCACCAGTTTGGATCGTCCAACTGAGGGAAGTCAATCGCTCTTTCGGACGATATTCTAAAGGTAAATTGAATAAAATTTACAGAACTTTGGGGGAAGAGAGATGAAAATCAAATCGGTATTAATGACAGCCTTTTGTTCGCTGGTTGTCGGGGGAATGGGTAACGTTATTATTGAACCTCTGACCGCTAACGCTCAAATTTATCGCGATCGCACACCGACAGAGGTTTATGATGGCGAAGGGGTGCTAACTGATCGCGATCCGAATGGGAGAATTAATTTACGCACCGACCCCAGTTGGCGATCGCGGGTCCGCGGTTACGGTAGAGTTGGCGATCGCGTGGAAATTCTCCAAGAAACCCGATCCCGTGAGGGCGAAATGTGGTATGAGGTGGAGTTTCTCGACTCCGGGGAGATCGGTTGGATACCGGGTGAAAATATTCGGGTCGCTGATACCGGTTCGGGTCGGGGAGAGTCGATCCGGTTGTCGCAACGGGGACAGGGATCGTTTCAAATTTCCGGACGTCCGGACTGGGAAATTACCCTGGTGACGGTGAATGTGGATGAACGGGATCAAGCAGAATTGGCGTTTCGTTTGGATGATAATCGTTTAATTCGTTTGAGTGGAGATCTCGATCGCCGGGATGCTTATACCTTGAGGATCGATATCGAAGGATCGGGAAATGCGAATGCTTCGGGAACCGTTGATATTGAGTATGGGGCGAATAATTCCATCAATCAAATTTATGGGGATGGTCGTCTCGATGGTCAGCCTTTTTCGATTAGTTTTGATGGCGATCGCCGCAGTGATAATTATTATGATCCCCGTCGAGAGTTTGTGGGTGAAGATATCAATAATGCGGTCCGTCGTTTGCGATCGCAAGGTTGGAAGGTGGTCGAAAGCGATCCCGGTATGATTAAGTTAGATCGGGGTCAAATGGGAATCGATCTTCAGTTTAACCCCAGAACTCGCCGAGTGACATCAGTTCGCACGATTGATTGAATTGATTGAATTGAGTTGGGGTTGTGTGGGGGATGAAAGTGAGTGAAAAGCCTGATAAAATCAGGGTGCTAAAACCAATTTTCTGGAAATCAGTCATTCAAATTCAGGAAATTTTTATCTAATATGATATTCGACTAATCAATGATTGTAACGTAGGGGCGGGTTCTGTATTAATCTTGAGGATCATTCCCAGATTGAGTGAAACCCGCCCAAACCCCATAACAGGCATTAATCAAGCGGATATCATCTAAAATTTACAAGATGGGCGGATTTATCTGCAAGTCATTTGAAGGAAACTACAAGAAGCTTGAGTCAGGGAGGATTTAAAACGTCTAAGATGAACAATTACAGGTTAAAACTGGGTCAAAGTTTAACGGGTTTACTTGTAATCATTGGACTGTTTGGCGGGTTGGCGATCGAGAGCAAAAAGCCGATTTTAGCCTCGACCCTGCTATCGGAAAATCCCACCGCTTCCGCTTCACAAATGGGTTTAGAGGGTACATCTTGGATTTTACAAGAATGGAGGGATGAAAACAACAGCAACTCTTTAGAAACTGGCGAACCAATCACAGCCAATTTTGTTAATGGTCAGGTGAAAGGGAGTGCAAGTTGCAATCGATATATTGCATCCTATAAGATAGAAGGCAATCAACTCCAAATTACACCGGCTGCGACCACTCGCAAAGCTTGTATGGGAGAGATTATGGAGCGAGAATTTGCCTATCTCGCCGCATTAGAGGGAGTGCAGCGCTATGAAATTAACGATCGGGGTCTGGAAATTTCCTATACAACAGAAGAGGGATCGGGAATAATGACGTTTGTACCTCAAGCGAGTGGTGAGTTAGAGAATAAAACTTGGGTTTTGGTGTCTTTGGAAGATGGAACAGTTTCGAGAGTTCCCTTGAAAGGAACCGAAATTACTGTTAACTTTACAGAAGATCAGGTCAGGGGTTTTAGCAGTTGTAACCAATATATGACCACATATACAAAGGAGGGCAATAAACTTAGTATTAATGCTTTAGCGACAACACGCAAAGCCTGTCCGCCAGAGGTTATGCGACAAGAATTTCAGTATCTAACCGCATTAGAGGAGGCTCAATGGTATGAAATTAGCCCTCAAGGTCAACTGAAAATTTCCTACAAAACACAGCGAGGATCGGGTGTGATGGTGTTTGCTCCCCAAGAAAATACAACGTTGACAAATACGACGAAGATGTTAACATCCAAGCAGGATTATGTTGCTCCAGAAATGCCAATGGAGGGAACTCAAATGAGGGCAATTTTTGCAGGCGATCGCCAACACCA
Source organism: Capilliphycus salinus ALCB114379 (assembly GCF_047276495.1). Taxonomy (NCBI): domain Bacteria; kingdom Bacillati; phylum Cyanobacteriota; class Cyanophyceae; order Oscillatoriales; family Sirenicapillariaceae; genus Capilliphycus; species Capilliphycus salinus. Next base: position 274,279 of record NZ_CP178543.1, read on the forward strand.
ATGAGTCCGGTTGCAACCGATACAGTGGAGTTTACCCAACAAAAGGTAAAACAGTGAAGGTTACATCTGTGGCTACAACAGCAAGAGGTTAGATACCGAAAATTTTGGATCAAGAAAGATAGTATTTTCAACGTTAGAGGGGGCAGATCTAAAGAGAGTAAGGTTCACAATCAACTGCAAATTTAATGTAAAAAGCGAGGTTCTAGTTCAATGACATTTCAAAGTGAACAAGTCAAAACCATGAGTTCAACAACAGAAGAACGAGTTGTTTATGTGGACTCAAAAATAGTTGCCTGTAGTGGAGTTGCTCCCCAAAAATGTTTACAAGTTCGAGAAAGTCCAGAAGATGAGTGGACATTGTTTTATGATGGTATCAAAGGATTTGATTACGAACCCGGTTATGATTATAAAATTCGGGTAGCTGAAAAAATTGTTGATAATCCCCCTGCGGATGCTCCTTTATTTCAATGGAGTTTGATAGAAGTTCTCAGCAAAACCGCTGTGAATTAACGAATAAAAGTTTGACCTCTCGACCAACCCCCCTTTTTAAGGGGGGATATAGGGGGGATCTAAGGGAGGCAGGGGAGATAAAATCGCTCCCTTTCCATTAATTAATCGTTAATTAATAGTCCCCGACGGGATACCTTTTTCCTCTCCACCCCTCTATAATCTCCCCTACAAGGGGAGATACAATCGTTCCCTCTCGATTAATTAATAGTCCCATAAGGGACACCTTTTCCCTCTCGACTAATAAATAGTCCCATTAGGGACACCTTTTCCCTCTCGACTAATAAATAGTCCCATAAGGGACACCTTTTCCCTCTCGACTAATAAATAGTCCCATTAGGGACACCTTTTCCCTCTCCTGGTAGGAGAGGGTTAGGGAGAGGTAGGAGAGGGTTAGGGAGAGGTAGGAGAGGGTTAGGGAGAGGTAGGAGAGGGTTAGGGAGAGGTAGGAGAGGGTTAGGGAGAGGTAGGAGAGGGTTAGGGAGAGGTAGGAGAGGGTTAGGGAGAGGTAGGAGAGGGTTAGGGAGAGGTCGAAGGAGGAGAGGTGGCGAGGGGAAATTAATGTTTTAAAAATCCCTTTAAGTCCAAGCCCGGAAAAAAGTATTTTCTTGCCAAGCCACAGCAGTTCGTTTTTCAATCGCTGCCATTTCTTCAGAAGTTAGCGGTTTAAAAGCTTGAGCGACTTTAAAATTAGATTCTAATTGCTCAACATTTTCTGCGGCAATAATACAACAATGCACGCCCGCCAAAGACAAAACATAGCCCATAGCTTGGTGCATTCCGTCTAAAATACCGCTGCGAATTAATCGCCCATAAGCGGGAACTTTCATCGCAATAACCCCGACATTTTTTTCTTGGGCAACGGGTAAAACCGTCTTAGAAAACGGTCGGGGATGGTGAATATCGGCCGCATTAATTGACACTAATGTGGTATCAAAAGGATAGCGACGCAAACCTTCGGCGATAATATCCGGTTCGTGATGTCCGGTAATGCCAGTATATTTAATAATACCCTGTTCTTTGGCTTCTTCGACCGCTTTAATTGCCCCGTTTGCACCAAAAATTTCATCCAAAGTTTCCGAGAAAGAAACGTGATGCAATTGCCACAAATCAAGGTAATCTGTATTTAAACGTTTTAACGATCGCTCTAATTCTTGCCATGCCCCATCGCGATCGCGTTTGGCGGTTTTGGTCGCCAGAAAGATTTTTGAACGATAACCGGGTAAAATTTTCCCCATATTATCTTCGCTTGGCCCGTAACTGGCGGCCGTATCAAAATAGCGAATTCCTAACTTTAATGCGGCTTCAATTTGGGCGATCGCTTCGGCTTCTCGTCCCGGTTTGGAAAGGGGCGTTTGTCCGGCGCCTCCCAAGCCAAAAATCGGCAAAGTCACCCCCGTTTTCCCCAAAACTCGCTCGGGCATGGTGGCGGTGTTGGGGACTTGAATGGCAGATTTAGCCGCCATTTGCGACTGCTGTTGCTGCAATGCCGCACTCCCGACGATCCCCCCCGCAACAGCAACCCCCGTCATTATAAACTTGCGTCGTGTGGTTTTACGTGTCATATTTTACAGTTATTGGTTAACAGCAATTTCAACGCGGTCAGACTCTCACGGTTGAGAATTCCTAGTTTATTTTACCTGTATTTTTAATCTAGATTTATAAAAGTGGCAACCTCAAGCTTTAATTCTTCGTTAAAATCGGTCATTAGAGGGATATTTTCCCCTTTTGGGCTGAAATCTATTTTAATTAGCCTAGTTATTCTATTTGGGTTGAATTTAGCCGCCCTCAGCCAGCCCTCAAACCTCAAACCCCAGTCCTCATCATTGCTGTGTCAAAGTCAATTAAACGCTCAAATTGATGAAATTATCAACCGCCCCGAGTTTCAACGTTTTCGCTGGGGAATTTCTGTTAAAAGTTTGTCTCAAGGTGAAAAAATTTATAGTCGGGATGCAGAATATTATTTTATTCCCGCCTCAACCGTTAAGTTGATGACCACAGCGGCAGCTTTAGTTAAACTTACCCCAAATTATCGCATTTCTACTTCTATTTATGGAGATAGCAAAGGAAATCTTTATTTGGTTGGGCGGGGCGATCCGAGTTTAACAGCAATTCAGTTAGAAGATTTAGCCCAACAGCTTAAAAATAAAGGGATAAATCGGGTTAATGAATTGATTACAGATGAGGGATATTTTCCTGGGTTTGCCGTTCATCCCAATTGGGAATGGGAAGATATTCAAGCCGGATATGGTGCGCCTGTTAATAGTTTAATTTTACATCAAAATTCGATAGATTTAATCTTATCACCGCAACGAGTCAATCAACCCTTAAAAGTAACTTGGGTTCGTCCTCAGCAAGCCCAAGGATGGCAAATTGAAAATAATACAATTACCGTCGCAGAAAATGAACGAGAGTTTGTGGAAATTGGGCGAGATTTAACCCGATCAATTGTTTATGTTTCGGGACAGTTAAGAGTGGGTTCGGAACCGGAACCGGTTTATGCCGCAGTCGTTGAACCGACGGAAAATTTTATTCGAGAATTTAGACGGATTCTTGAAGCGAAAGGAATTCGAGTCTTAAAAACCAGTATTGTCTCGAATTCACCATCTAATTTACCGGAATTAGCGAGGGTTGAATCTCCGCCAATTTCGGAATTAATTCAAACCGTAAATCTAGAAAGTAATAATGTTTTTGCCGAGGCGTTACTGAGAACTTTGGGAGTACAGGAACCGAGTTTAGATGCGGTGGAAACCGGGTTAACGGCGATTAAAAAAATATTAAAAAAGTTGGGGGTTGAACCGGAAAGTTATATTCTAGTCGATGGTTCCGGTTTGTCTCGTCAGAATTTAGCCAGTCCAGAAGCGTTAACTCAAACGTTAATCGGGATGGCAAATTCACCGCTGTTTAATGTTTATCAAAACTCCCTGCCATTGGCGGGAGAAACGGGAACGTTAAAAAGGCGGTTTCGAGATACAACAGCAGCGGGAATTGTTTATGCAAAAACGGGAACGTTGACGGGAGTTTCCGGTTTGGCTGGATATATTTATCCGCCCCATTATCAACCGTTGGTGTTTAGTATTTTGGTGAATCACTCCAATTTATCGACTTCTGAGTTAAGAAAGGCAATTGATGAGATTGTGATTTTGTTAAGTCAGTTAAAAGCTTGTTGATATTTGAGATTTTATCCGAGATAATTTATAAGACTCTATAATTTTGCAGATTAACATGAATTCACCCACAGCAACCATACTGTTATCTTGTCCCGATCAACAGGGTTTAGTCGCAAAAATTGCCAATTTTATTTACTCTAATGGCGGCAATATTATTCACGCCGATCAGCATACCGATTTTGCATCAGGAATCTTTTTGACTCGGATAGAATGGCAATTAGAAGGATTTAACTTACCCCGAGAAGTAATTAACCCGGCATTTGGGGCAATTGCTAAACCGTTAAATGCCAATTGGCAACTCCATTTTTCCGATAAAATCCCTAGAATTGCCATTTGGGTGACAAAACAAGATCATTGTTTATTAGATTTATTGTGGCGATGGCAAGCCAAAGAAATGGCGGTAGAAATTCCAGTTATGATTAGCAATCATACCGATTTAAAACCCCTCGCCGAACAATTTGGAATAGAATTTTATCATATTCCCATTACAAAAGACAAGAAAAAAGAACAGGAAGCCCAACAGTTAGAGATTTTAAAGCAGTATCAAATTGATTTGGTGGTTTTGGCGAAATATATGCAGATTTTGAGTTCGGATTTTGTTGCTAAATTTCCCAATATTATTAACATTCATCACTCATTTTTACCCGCATTTCCCGGTGCAAATCCTTATCAACGGGCGTATAAAAGAGGCGTTAAAATTATTGGGGCAACGGCTCATTATGTTACCGAAGATTTAGACGAAGGACCGATTATTGAACAGGATGTTGTGCGGGTGAGTCATCGAGATGCGGTTGTCGATTTGATACGCAAAGGCAAAGATTTAGAAAGATTGGTGTTGGCGAGGGCGGTCAGATTGCACTTACAAAATCGGGTGTTGGTTTACAACAACAGAACCGTTGTTTTTGAGTAAAAACAATTAAGTTTTATGGCAAACAAAACCTTTTAATTTTATTGAACTCCCGGTTGACCTATCAATAGAAATCCCGCCCATTCAAGAGGTCTGGGATGTTTTTTCATGGTTTCAATCATCGCTTGTCGCAAGGCGTAAGCTTTATCCGAAGTGGTTTGCATCTGGCGATAAAACTCAATCATTAAGTCAGCAGAAGGATTATCAGGAATGTACCACAAAGAGACAATTACACTGGGAACACCTGCGGAAATAAATGCACGAGACAAGCCAATCACTCCGTCTTCTGTTATTTTACCCCGCCCCGTGTTACAAGCGCTTAAAACGACCATTTCTGCTTTTAATTTAATGTTAAAAATTTCATCGGATGTGAGTAAACCATCGGAGTTGGCAGTTGGGGTTAGGGCTAATGCACCGGGAATTTTTAAGCCCAAATGCTTTAATTCGTTGAGTAAACCATGAGTTGCCAGATGAATAATATCGGCATCATTCATTTGTTTAACAACAGTTTCTTCGGTCGCTAAATCTCCGATTATCGCTTCAGTTTTTAACATTTTAGCAATCGCCAATGCTTCTCGTTCTGTTCCGGGGAGAGAACTTAAAGGCTGAGGTTGTTCGCCAAGTTGAGAGGCAATACTGGGCATTTTAGGATTCCCAATGACTACAGTTTTTGGTTTCTCTGGTTTGACCAAAGATTTTTGATGTTGATAAGTTAAATCTAAGACTTGAATTGAAGGTGCAATTAAAATTGTATGCTTTTCAATCAAATAACTTCCTTGTTCATTTTGTAAAGCGGCAAAAGGAACTAAAAAAAACTGTTGATGAGGAATAAAAATTACATTAGAATCGGGATTATTAGGGAGTAAATCAGCAATGGGTTCGATGAGCATTCTATAATAAGCTCTCGGGTGAAATAGATTTCGAGAAGTTATAGAAAACGAACTCATATCAACCGTCCGAAATGCAACGGAACCTTCCGGAGAAATTACCCAAATATAAAGCAGTTCACCTTCACTGACAATTGAATATTCAACCAGAGTCGAATTTTGTTGTCGAGCAATTTCTTGAATTTGTTCAAATTTTAGCGGTGGTGGCGAGACATCAGACTGATTAAATCGAGATGCTAATAACTCAATAAATGCCCTCGCTCGACCTCGTTCTGAAACTTCTAAAGCCGCTTCAATTTGATTTTGAGCAATTAACGCTTGCTGCAACCAACGATAGGTATCTGCTTGGCTATCCATCAATGAAACTTTATTTTCATCACTCAGTCCCGGATGCAAAGATTCCCAAATTTCTACAGCTTGAAAAAGTTGGTTTGTGGCTTCGACTTCTTGACCGGATTTGAGAAGGGTTAAACCAATATTACTGAGGGTTTCTCCTTCTTTGGGACGAGCCTGAATTGTTCGGGCAATTTCTAAGGCTTTTTCATAATATCTTAGGGCGATTTCATACTCACCAGAATCTCGATAAACAGTACCTATATCGTTTTGAGTGGTATGTTCTCCGGGTAAATCTTTTAAGTCCTGACGAATAACTAATGCTTTTTGTAAAGAATCTAATGCCCGTTGACTTTCACCCAATTTACTGTAGACCAAACCCAAATTATTGTAAATACGACCTTCGGTAATGCGATTGCTATCTTGTTCGGCAAAAGTCAAAGCTTGTTGATAGGAATCTATGGCTTTTTGATACTGTTCAAGTTCGGCGTAGTTCAAACCAATATTGGTTAAAATTGTTGCTTTCCAACCCACATCTTGAAATTGTTCGAGAATCTCTAAGGCTTGTTTATACAAGTTTAAAGCTTCTTGATTTTGATTTAATTTTTTATGAATTGCCCCCATATTATTGAGAATTTCACCCTGCTTTTTTAAATCGTTCAGTTGTTGGGCGATGGCGAAAGCTTGTTGATGAGATTCTAATGCTTTTTGATACTGTCCAACCTCACCATAAAGCACACCTATATTTGTTAAAATTGCTCCTTGTTCTTGCTTTTGTTCCTGTTGAATATAGATATTTAATGCTTCTTGAGAAGACGCGAGAGCTTTTTCATATTCCCCCAAATGATAGTAAGCATAAGCAATTTGGTTCAACGTCCCCGCTTTGGCTAAACGAGCATAATCGTCGCTGAAATCTTGAACGGTTTTTAAAACTTCTTTAAAAGTATCTAAAGCCGCTTGAAATTCACCAGAATTCAACAATTCTGTCCCCTGTTGATACAAAAGTTCGATAACTTTCCTTTTGGCATCGGGAGCCGCTTCCATCTGGGCAATCGGTTCAACTTTTGATACAATTAACCCAGTCGGGGTGACAGCGCTAGAAGTTGTTGAACAAACCAACATTAGGGTTGCCACTGCCAAAATCAAGTAATAGGGTCTGAATTTCATAGTCAGCCTTCTTTTCAATCAATCTTTATTGGAAACAGCAGATATATGATGACTTTTAAACACAAAAATAAGTTTAATCTATTGGCAATATTTGCAATAATTTTAACTGTTAATTTTGGAATAATCAACAATATTTTAGCACAGTCAGATTCGGAAAAAACGCCCGAGCAATCAGAGGAACCGGCGGAGCAAGATCGGGGTTTGCCCGGTACAGTTATTCCCGAAAATTTGCCGAATTCTGATTCGATACCCACTCTACAAATAGATTCAAGTCAAAGTTCTTATGAGAACCCTTTTGCGCCTAACGTTATCCAAGGAACCCCCCGTCGTACCAGCCCTAATGATATTCTTAAAACCCTCGAAAATGATAACAAATTTCAAACCCTCATTTCAATATTACAGCTTGCCGATCTCGATAGCGATCTCGAAAACCAGGAATTTTTAGTCTTATTTGCTCCTACAGAAGAAGCATTCGACCGTTTAACACCGGGATTATATGATCGCTTGATTTTACCCGAAAATCGCAGTCAACTTTTAGAATTTATCAAAAATCATTTTGTGAGCGGAGAAATTCAAACCGCAGATTTACAAAATGGGGAATTTAAAATGATTAGCGGTCGGCTAGTTCGTGTTAAAATTAACTCGGATAAACAAGAGGTACAGCGTAATGAAATTACTGTAAAACAAGGTGAGTTTATCGGCACTCAAAATGGTTTAATTGTTCCCATCAATCGTGTTTTGTTTGCACCGAATTTGGACATTGAAAGCTCAACAAGTGAAAACCGATAAACATTTTGCTAAGAAAAGATAAGAAATCCCGATTTTCAATTCCGATGAGGTATAGTGTAGCCGACGCCTAAACAGTTAATCTATTGAGATGAAACAGGTTCAGCGATCGCAGTTATACCCCGTTTTTTCCTTAGTCAGTGTGTTTTTGAGCGGTGGCTTACTCCTAAACTCAACCGCAACCGCTCAAATTGTACCCGATACTACGCTCGGTTCGGAACGTTCAATTATCAGAGAAAATGTTAATATAAATGGCAGTCCCGGCGATAGAATTGAGGGCGGTGCATCGCGGGGAGCCAATTTATTTCACAGTTTTCGAGAGTTTAATATTCCTGAAAGTGGACGAGTTTATTTTGCTAATCCCGCCGGAATCGAAAATATTTTAACTCGGGTAACGGGAGATAATATTTCTAACATTCTCGGCACATTAGGCGTAGAAGGAACGGCGAATTTATTTCTAATTAATCCCAATGGGATTTATTTTGGACCGAATGCACGCTTGGATGTAGGCGGTTCATTTTTTGCGTCTTCTGCGGATAGTATTGTGTTTGAAAACGGGATAGAATTTAACGCAACAAACCCGGCAACTCCCCCTTTACTTACGATTAATATTCCTCTCGGTTTACAGTTGCGAAATAACCCCGCTAACCTACAAGTTGATCGATCTCAACTCGGGGTTAAAGACAGTCAAACTTTAGCCTTAGTTGGGGGAAATATTAACATCAATGGCGCACTTTTGCAAGCCAGAAGCGGTCAAATAGAACTCGCGGGCGTCAACGGGGGAATCGTTGGAATTGAAGAAAATCGCTTAAATATTCCCGCAAATATTCAACGTTCAGACGTTCTATTGAGCGATAATTCTAACCTGCAAGTGATCGGAAACGGACGGGGAAATATTAACATTTTTGCCCGCAATATATCTATTGAAAATAACGAAATCGCACTCCGAGCCGGAATTGCTCAAAACAATCAAAGTCCAGAAGGTTCAACGCCCGGAAATATTCAAATCAACGCTACAGAATCCGTTAATATTATCAATAGCAAACTCTCCAATATTGTCGATCAAACCGGCGTAGGGAATGGCGGTCAAATCATCATTAAAGCCAACAATTTAACGATGAGGGAGGGGGCCGCACTTGATAGCCGTGTTATCGGTTCTGGAGCCAATAATGAACGTATAGCCGCCCAAGGAAATGCGGGTTCAGTCCTGATTGATGTGGCCGGAACAGTTAGCCTAGATCGCAGTTTTATTAATACCAATATTGGTAGAAATGCAATTGGAAATAGTGGAGATATTAATATTCAAACGGGTTCGCTGATTTTAAGCAATTCATCTCAACTGAATACCGTTACTTCTGGGGGAAATTTAGCACAACCTTCAAAAGCCGGAAATGTTAATGTTAATGCTCGAAATAGTGTTAACATGATCGGAGTGGGCGGCATCGATGCAGAGCAACAAACGGGGATTTTTACTAAAGTTGATCAAGGTGCTATTGGTCAAGGTGGCGATATCGAAATTCAAGCGGGTTCTCTATCTTTAAATAATAGCGCCGTTCTCGATAGTCGGGTGATCGGTTCGGGAGAAAATAACGAAAAAATTGCCGGACAAGGAGATGCGGGTGCGGTTCGTTTAAATATTTTGGGTGCGGCAAATTTTGAGAACCAAAGTAGAGTAAATACGAACGTCGGGGCTAGAGTGTTGGGCGATAGTGGAACGATTGAAATTATCGCGAATTCTCTAAGTTTTCGCAACGGTTCCGAACTGAATACCGGAAACTCTGGGCTTGGTTATTCCGGCGATATTACCATTACAATTACAGGCAATTCTTTATCCTTGAGTCAAGGTTCAAATCTCGATAGTCGAGCCTTTAGAGGAGAAGAAGAACGTCCCGGAAATGCCGGGAATATTACCATTAATGCCGAACGTGCTGTTGTTACTCTCAACCAAGGTTATATTATTACAACCGTTGGGGATAGGGTGTTAGGAAATAGCGGAGATATTAACATTCGGGCGGGTTTTCTTTCGGTCAATAATGGCTCAAGAATTGAAGCCAATACTTCCGGTGGAAATACAATTCAACCCTCAAAAGCGGGTAATATAACCCTTAATGTTCGCGATCGCATTGCTATTGATGGCGTTAATAATGTAGAAGAAATTGACCCCAATATCGCCCCAAAATCAAGCGGAATTTTTAGCCAACTCGCAGAAACAGGAGTGGGAATTGGTGGAAATATCGACATTCAAGCCCGCTCGCTGACCTTAACCAATGGCGGACAATTAAGTGCGGATACCTTTGGAATTGGCGATACTGGATATATTAATATTGAAGTCGAAGATGCAGTTGAAATTGCTAAAACCTTTAATAATGGTGTGAATATTCCTCAGTTGACTGGCATCTTTTCAAGAGTCAATAACGGTGCGGTGGGTAGCGGTCAAGAAATTAGAATTCAAGCGGGTTCACTGTCTATTTTAGAAGGAACAGTTGACAGCAGAGTTCGAGGTTCGGGCGCAAATAACGAACGTTTAGGCGGACAAGGAAATGCGGGTAATATTAGCTTTAATATTGCGGGTTCAACTGTTTTAGATAAAGCCTACATTAATACAAATATAGGCAGAAATGTTTTGGGAAATAGCGGCTTCATTGAAATTGAATCTGGTTCGTTATTAATGAGGGGAGGTTCTCAACTCAATTCTAATACTTCAGGAGGCAGTTTTGAGCAACCTTCCCAAGCCGGAGAAGTGAGATTAAAGATTCGCGATCGCCTCAATTTAGAAGGACTCGGAATGACTGTAGATCCCGCCCAACAAACTAAAATTACCACCGAAGTCGATAACTGGGGAGTCGGGGAAGCCGGACAAGTTAAAATAGAAGTAACAAACGGCTCTTTTATCATTAATAATAATGCCGCATTAGTCACCCGAGTTCGTCGGGCGCAAACCGATGAAAATACCGGAGAAATTATCATTCCAGCCGGACAAGGTAACGGGGGAGATGTTAATATAAATGTACGGGATGATGTGATTTTTGATAGCAATAGTTTGATTTTAACAACCGTTGGCGATGAAGTTTTGGGGACTCGCAGCGGCAATGTTGATATTGAATCAAATTCAGTTTATTTAAACAATAATTCTAGAATTATTACGGCTACCGGGGGAAGTCCCAACGCTTTGCAAACGCCCTCAGTGGCAGGTAATATCTCCTTGCAAGTGAGTGATTTGGTTTACTTAAGTCAAAGTCAAATTATTTCTTCAGCCACCCAACAAGCCACCGGCGCCGATGGTGGAAATATCAATATTAACGCCCAATCAATTTTTCTAGAAAATAGTGCAATTACAGCCGGAAATGGTACACTCAACCCCGTAGAAGAAAATAGTGCAGGTCAAATTGTTGTTACCGCCCCAAATCTTCGTTTTAATACGGGGATATTGCAGGCAGATACTCAACGCGATCGCACAGAAACCGCCAGTATTACTGTTAATAGCCAAGACTTGCGTTTACAAACTGAAAGTAACTTTACCACCAATGCAAATGAAACGGACGGGGGCAATATTACCATTAATACAGAAACCTTAGTGGGTTTAAAAAATAGTGATATTACCGCCAACGCCGATGGCGGTGCAGGTGGCGCAATTTTGATTAATGCCGAGGGAATTTTTGGGTCAAATCCTCTCACTCGACAGCAAGTAGAAGAACGTTTGGGAGAGGAACAAATTCAAGGAAATCCTCAATTTAGTCAAGATTTATTGCAAAATACCAGCGATATTGTTGCCATTTCAACCACCGATGCCGCCCTCAGCGGAACCGTCGATCTTAATAGTGCGCTTGACCCGTCAAAAGGATTAGTTGAATTACCCCAACAAGTGATAGATCCGGCCGCATTAATTGCACAAGATCCCTGCAAACAAGGGGATGAAAGCGAGTTAATTCTAACCGGACGGGGGGGAATTCCAAGCACACCAGATAATCGATTTACCGGGGAAAATGTGCGGGTAGAATTGGTTGAACCGAGTCGGGTTGAAGACGAACTAATCGAGGTTCAGCAACCCGTTAAAGAACAGGTTTCAAGTGCTAATATTATTCCCGCGAGAGGGTGGATACGCACGGCTAACGGTGAGGTAATTTTGGTGGGTTATGACCCAACTCGCAGTGGAATTCAGCGTCAACCTCGCAACTCTCCGACTTGTTCGCCCCCTTCTGAAAACTCAGAAATTGAATCAAAAAATTGAACTTTTTCGTCAATCTTCCCGTAAAATAAGCATTAGGGGTAAGATACTGAGGGGGAAAATGACTCTGGCGTTCTTTGACAATGTTGGTTATTATCTAGCTAACGTAAATTCCGATCTTGTCAGCACAAAACTACTGCCTAATAGAAATGTGATATTATGTCAAATTAATCGATTCTGATTCTGTAGGGCGGATTCTAGACTATCTTTAACACTCGCTATTAAACTTAAATAAACCCGCCCATCCCCATAACAGAATTATCAGTCGGACATAGTACAATTGTTCTATGATTGTGTAGGATAGTCTGAACGAAGATTAAACAAACCCCCAGGAGATTTATCTAAATGTCTTTAACAAAATCCTTTAATAGTGCTTCATCTAACAACTTTAATTTAACTGACAATTCTTTAACACCCGACCAATTTGAACTTTATCAATCTCATTTATTAGAATCAACTTTTATTCCGGCAAATTATCCCTCTGAACAAGTTTTTGCAGGAAGTGGTATCAATCTTTTTTTCGATCCCCGTCGTCCCCAAGAGTTCAAATGTCCTGACTGGTTGGGGGTTGTTGGGGTTGATAAACTCTATCAAAGTCAACACATTCGTACCTCTTTTGTGACCTGGCAAGAACGTTTTAACCCCTTTGTTGTGATTGAATTTCTATCTGATGAAACCACCAACGAAGATTTAGGTCAAACTCCGATTGGTGTGGATGCTATTCCCACAAAATGGGATGTTTATGAACGGTTTCTTCGCGTTCCCTATTATATTTTGTTTGAGGCAAAAACGGAGAAATTAGAAGCGTTTCATCTGGTTGGAAGTCGCTACGAACAACTCGAACCCACCCAACAGGGAATTTGGATACCGCATTTAGAATTAGGCTTGGGGTTATGGAAAGGCGTTTATCAAGGGATTGAACATCAATGGTTACGCTGGTATGATGTCGGGGGAAATTGGATAGAATTTCCTAAAAATCAACAGTCAATTCCTCAACCCGAGTCTCAACGAATTCAACACCGAAAAAAGGTTGATAAACAGCAAAAAATTGGCAAGAACTTAAGCGAACGTTTGAAAAAAATCGGCATCAAAGTTGATTTAATTTAATGATTTTTGTTTGAACAATTTGATGGGTTACAAGTCGCGTTAACCCATCCTACTAACTCAAATAACTTGATGGGTTACAAATCGCGTTAACCCATCCTACGGTTTTGGGTGGAATATCATATGATATCGGTTGATTAATGCCTGTTATGGTTGCGGGGCGGGTTTATTTCAATCTTGGAGTAGTCGTTAAAGATATTGACTGAACCCGCCCCTACGGTTTTGGGTGGAATATTAGTTCCGGTGACAATCAGCTATGCTACAATAACTTTTGAATGAATTGCTGCTGACAACGTGCTGAAGTTTGTAGATTTATTTGCTGGAATTGGTGGTTTAAGATTGGGGTTTGAACAGGGGATAAAATCTCTCGGGTTGAGAGGTGAATGTTTGTTAGCCAGCGAAATTGATGTAGAAGCAAGTCAAGTCTATTCTCAAAATTTTCTACACGTTCCCCAGGGAGATATTCGTCAGATAAATTCTTTACCCAAACATGATATTTTGCTGGCGGGTTTTCCCTGTCAGTCTTTTTCCTATGCGGGAAAAAAACAGGGTTTTGGAGAAATTCGGGGAACGCTATTTTTTGAAATTATGCGGCTTATTGATACCCAGAAGCCGAAAGTTTTAATCCTTGAAAATGTCCGGGGATTAACCACCCACGACAGCGGTAAAACCTTCGCCACCATTGAACATGAGATTCAATTAAGGGGCTACAGTTTTTATAAATTTCTTCTCAATAGCGTTAACTTTGGTTTACCTCAAAACCGGGTCAGAGTTTATCTGGTTGGAGTCTTAAACGCCTCGCCTCAATTTAACCTGATTTCCGATTTGGGGCCGAAAGATTCCCACGCCTATAACGCCGTTCAGCTTAACCTCTTTAGTTTACAACATTTTCCGCCAAAGGTCAAAGATATTCTCGAAGAAAATCCCGATACATCCTTTGATTGTTCCCCGGAATTTGTAAACGCTTTAAACAAAGTTGTTGGGGGAGATTTTAACAAATTACATGGCGTGCGGTTAATAGACTATCGGGGTGGAAATTCTATTCATTCTTGGGAGTTGGGGTTGCGAGGGAAATGTGGCGAAGACGAAGTTAAATTAATGAATTTGTTGATTACCGAAAGACGCAAGAAAAAATTCGGTCAACATCAAGATGGTAAACAACTAACTTTTGAACAAATTTATAGTTTTTATCCCCATTCAAAATTAACTCAAATCCTGGAATCCTTGGTAAACAAACAGTATTTAAAACATCTCAACGGACGCTACAAACCGGTTTCGGGGAATTTCTCCTTTGAAGTGTATAAATTTCTCGATCCGGAAAAAATTTCTGTCACCTTAGTCGCCAGCGACGCCAACCGTATCGGAATTTATCATAATAATAGAGTTCGCCGAATTACTCCCAGAGAAGCCGCCCGTTTACAGGGATTTCCGGATACTTTTAAATTGCATCCCAACCCTAGCAAAGCTTTTTATCAATTGGGAAACTCGGTGAGTATTAATGTCATTTCCGCTATTACTCAAGAAGTCATTGGCAAGGTTTTTCATAAAAATTATCCTGAATTTACCCCAGAAAAGAAGAATAGTAATCGTGCAAGCTTTGTTGTTGGGCTTTAGCCCAATAATAATCCCAGAAAAAGCACTAAAGTACAACAACGAACAGTAAATAGAAGTAGATATTGCCGAACCTAACCCCCTTATGCCATGATAGATACAAACTCAGAACTTGGTGAAAAGATGGCTAACGATATCGTTTCGGTTGACCGACTCAAACAGTTAACCAACCAATCCATAGAAACCTTAGAATCCCTGTTAAAAAGTCCCGATATTTCTTCCCAACAAAAAGCAGAAATCGCCTTTAAAATCTTAGAAATGGTAGGAGTTTCGCCCGAAAACCTCACATCTTCTGCGGTTTCCGCCCCAACCAACGGCTTTTCACCCAAACCCGAAATAAAAACCGATCCGATACCCGAACCCGACTATCAATCCGTTATTCAAAAAGAATCGCTATTTTTAGCCGGCGATCATGTTTTTATCGAAAACTTTTTACCCTTAAAAGATAACAGAGAAATCTTAAACATCGCCTTTAGCAAAAGCGATCAGTTTGTCGGTTCAACCACCACAACCCAAGCCGTAAACTACCGCCAATCTTCGATTTTATACGCCACCTTATTTCCCGAATTTTATAACCTAATGAGAAACAAAATCTTAAAAAGCTTACCCGAAATCTTACCCAAACTCAATCATCAACCCTTTGACGTTTCCCAAGTGGAAATGCAACTCACCGCCCATAACGACGGATGCTTTTATAAAATCCATAACGACTCGGGAAGCGAAAAAACCTACACCCGCACCATCACCTACGTCTATTATTTCCATCAAGAACCCAAACAATTTTCCGGGGGAGAATTAAGACTCTACGAAACCGAACTCAAAAACGGTTCAGCCATCAGTCACGGCAAATATAAAACCATAGAACCCCGCAATAATAGTATTGTCTTTTTTGATAGTCGCTGCAAACACGAAGTCATGCCCGTTCGCTGTCCGTCCCGACGCTTTGAAGATGGACGCTTCACCCTCAACGGTTGGTTACGGCGTCCGGAAAATTAACCCCTTCCCAACCCCTCCAAAAAATCTACTCCCAGAGGAAGATCTTAAAATAGACTCAATAGAAGAATCCTTCTCGGAGCAATCTAGGCTAAAATACCCTGTGACCTGCAATTAACATCACCAGACCGATGACGGATCGAACTGTGGCCCCCTATGGATCTTGGAAATCTCCCATTACTGCCGATCTAATTGTAGCGGGAACGGTTGGACTCGGAAGTGTAGCTTGGGATGGGGAAGATATTTACTGGCTGGAAGGACGTCCCTCAGAAGGAGGGCGCTATGTATTGGTGCGACTCACCCCCGATGGTCAACAACAAGACGTCACCCCAAAACCCTTTAACGTGCGAACACGGGTTCACGAATACGGTGGCGGCTCCTATACTGTTTATCAAGGAATCGTCTATTTTTCCAACTTCGCCGATCAACGTCTCTATCGCCAGGTCATTCACAACA
The DNA here is from genome assembly GCF_047276495.1 of Capilliphycus salinus ALCB114379. Classification (NCBI taxonomy): domain Bacteria; kingdom Bacillati; phylum Cyanobacteriota; class Cyanophyceae; order Oscillatoriales; family Sirenicapillariaceae; genus Capilliphycus; species Capilliphycus salinus. Next base: position 290,425 of record NZ_CP178543.1, read on the forward strand.
GCAGCACACCTCAGGACGTCACACCCGAACCCCTGACACTTGAGGGAAATTATCGCTACGCCGATGCGGTTATAGACACCCAACGTCAACGGTTAATATGTGTCCGCGAAGACCACACAGGCGAGGGAGAACCGGTTAATACCCTTGTGAGTATCAACCTCAATAACCCCGAAGATATCAAAATTATCGCATCGGGGATGGACTTCTACGCCTCCCCCCGTCTCAACGCCGACCATTCCCAACTCTGTTGGATAAGCTGGAACCATCCGAATATGCCTTGGGACGGTACCGAACTCTGGTTGGCAACTGTCGAAGCCGATGGTTCCCTGTCGAATGCTAAACTGATCGCAGGCGGAAAAGAAGAATCAATTTTTCAGCCCCAATGGTCGCTCAGAGGAGAACTCTATTTTGTCAGCGATCGCTCAAACTGGTGGAACTTTTACCGTTATCGCTCCGGTCAGGTCGAACCGCTTTATCCCATCCCCGCCGAGTTTGGCTTACCCCAGTGGGTTTTCGGAATGTCTACCTACGGTTTTGCGACTCCCGACGGCATTATCTGCACCTACACCGAAAAAGGGAACTCCTATCTGGCAACTCTCAACACCCAGTCCCGCCAACTGCAACAGTTTGACATTCCCTACACCTCAATTTCTGGAATAAAAGTCTCGGGAGGGCGTATCCTGTTTATCGGGGGTTCCGCAACCGAACCGAGTGCGGTGGTTAGCCTCAACTTCTCCGATGGGGAAATGTCGGTGTTGAAGCGTTCAACCGATATCGACGTGGATAACGGTTATCTATCGATACCGGAAACCATAGAATTTCCCACCGACAACGGTCAAACCGCCTACGGTTTCTTCTATCCCCCCACCAATAAAGATTACACCGCCCCCGCCAACGAAAAACCGCCCCTGTTGGTAAAAAGTCACGGTGGCCCAACTGCGGCGACTTCCAGCAGTCTCAGTTTCAAAATTCAATATTGGACGAGTCGCGGGTTTGCGGTATTGGATGTTAACTATGGCGGAAGTACCGGTTACGGCCGCGAATATCGTATGCGGTTAAACGATAATTGGGGTATCGTGGATGTTAATGACTGTGCAAACGGGGCGAAATACCTGGCACAACGGGGTTGGGTTGATGGCGATCGCATGGCCATAACCGGCGGAAGTGCGGGGGGTTATACGACTTTGTGCGCCCTGACGTTTACCGATGTGTTTAAAGCCGGGGCGAGTTACTACGGGGTCAGCGACCTAGAAGCGCTGGTTCGAGATACTCACAAGTTTGAGTCTCGCTATTTGGATAATTTAATCGGCCCCTATCCCGAACGCCAGGATATCTACATTCAGCGATCGCCCATTCATCATACCGAACGTTTGTCCTGTCCGGTGATATTCTTTCAGGGGTTAGAAGATAAGGTGGTGCCGCCCAACCAAGCCGAAACGATGGTTGAAGTGTTGAAAGCCAAGGGGTTAACCGTTGAATATGTGCCGTTTCCCGACGAACAGCACGGCTTTCGCAAGGCGGAGAATATTAAACGCGCGATCGCCGATGAGTTTTGTTTCTATGCTAAAGTGTTCGGGTTTGAACCGGCTGACTCCTAAAGTTGCCTGTGGGTAGACAGGATTTTTGATCTGTTCAATAATTATTCTGTAGGGGCGGGTTCTACAATATCTTTAATTACGACTGAGAGATTTACATAAACCCGCCCCGCACCAGAACACGCATTAATCAACCGGACATTATATCAGTCAGACTTTCCAATGCTTAATTCCCCGCAAGGGGATTGAAACCGCGAGGCGACAGCTTGGAGGTGTGAAAACTATTACGACTTTCCAATGCTTAATTTTCCGCAAGCAGGTGGAAACATAGAGGCGACGGTTGGAGGTGTGAAAACTATTACGACTTTCCAATGCTTAATTCCCCGCAAGCAGGTGGAAACCCCGAAGCGACGGTTGGAGGTGTGAAAACTATTACGACTTTCCAATGCTTAATTCCCCGCAAGCAGGTGGAAACCCCGAAGCGACAGGTTGGAGGTGTGAAAACTATTACGACTTTCCAATACTTAATTTTCCGCAAGCAGGTGGAAACCCCGAAGCGACAGGTTGGAGGTGTGAAAACTATTACGACTTTCCAATACTTAATTTTCCGCAAGCAGGTGGAAACCCCGAAGCGACAGGTTGGAGGTGTGAAAACTATTACGACTTTCCAATGCTTAATTTTCCGCAAGCAGGTGGAAACATAGAGGCGACAGGTTGGAGGTGTGAAAACTATTACGACTTTCCAATGCTTAATTTTCCGCAAGCAGGTGGAAACATAGAGGCGACGGTTGGAGGTGTGAAAACTATTACGACTTTCCAATGCTTAATTCCCCGCAAGCAGGTGGAAACCCCGAAGCGACAGGTTGGAGGTGTGAAAACTATTACGACTTTCCAATGCTTAATTTTCCGCAAGGGGATTGAAACAAAAAGAAAATACAGGAGTTCAGGAGTTAGTGCGTTCGCTATCGGAAGCTTCGCCTACAGAATTTCACCACAATGAACCCATCCGTTAGAATATTTATAAGATAAAATTCGTCGTAACAAAATAGAATCACCCGAACAGTTTTGGTGCTAAAGCACTACAACGAACGGGCTAAAAATTACCACTGAGGGAATTGAAACAACCATACAGCAAGCAATTTCTCAAAAAATTATATTAGTTAATCCTCAAATAAAAATAACTTTGCAATCGAAAAAATAGCCAATTTTTAGTTGTCTTGAGACAGCTTTTTTGATTAGCTACAGAGTTGATTGACTGACTAAAAAACTAACGAACAAACCAACAAACCAACCTCATAACTAATAATAATATTTTTAAAGAACAAAACTCAAAGTAAAAAAACCAATAATAGCACCCAAAAAAAGGGGGAGAAGAAACTTCCCCATTCTCCCCTTTTATCCTTCCGGTTGATAACTGCTAAACCCCATACTCGTCATTTCCTGAGGCATCCAATCCCCATCCATCGCTTGCGGGGGAGCAATATCGGCGCCCAAAACCACACCCATTTCACCCGACGACTGTAAACCCGGCTTCGAGGCGCCTTCAGTATCCGACTCATCTTGACGGGACTCAGAACTATTTTCCGGTTGCAGAAGCTTTTGCATCTCGGGAGGAATCGTCGTTTCCGGCGCCGACTGTTGAGACAGCCAAGCAATCCCTCCCAAAGACCCCGCTAAAATCGCCGCATAACCCAAATACAGATGAACCGAATTCAGATAAAAATTCGAGTCCACTTCCGCCTTTGACCAAGTGGGAACCAGATGTTGCAACGGGTCGGGCGTCGGAATAGAAGCCGCCATCGCCGTACCATTTAGCCCCAAAGCATTCCCCAAACGACAAATGAACCCCCGCAGGTAGACATCTTCCGGGAGTTGGTCAATTTGACCCGTTTCCAACGCCCTCAGGTGAGACAGAGGGATCATAGTTTGACGGTGAAGTTGGGTCAGAGACAACGATAGCGCTTCGCGGGCTTGTCGCAACTCCTGACCCACCTGACGCAGACTCGCCTCCCGTTTTTGGGTCGCTTGTGCGGCTAATTCGGCTTTGCTGGGTCTTTTTCTCGGTTTTTTCGGCATCTCCGTCCAAGTCTCCTCCGTTGGGGAGTTGGAGTCGGGCGGCTTTTCCGATGAGGTTTCATCCGAAGAAGAAGTCACAGCCATTGCGTTCATCGTCTGAGAACCCTTTTCTTCGGGCGAGACAACCGCTATTTTTCCCCCCGAGTCCGACTTCAACGGCACCGCAGGAGAAGACTCCCCAATCTCTGTAGACCCCTGTTCCTGGGATATTGAGGAAGAGGGGACTGGAGGACTGGAGTTGTCTTTTGGAACCGTTTGTACTATAGTTTGAGTTTGATGAATTAGTAATTGCTTCAAAGACAGTTGAATCGCTTCGCGGCCAACAGCTTTGATTAGAATTTCGCCTTTCGGGGCTGCATCTCCGAGAATTTTTTGCAGATTAGCCAGCGCAATCTGATAGACTTGACTGTGGTGCAGTTCAGTCTCAATCTCACTTAACAGCGATCGCAAGCGTTCCGGTGAAACTTCAACGGCGTGCGGCTCTGCAAGACCGACACCGATTAAGGAGTTTAGTTCCATATTGAATCGTTTGTTCTTACTCAGTACAATACCATCTGAGTCACATTTTCTATTGCTTGCTTCTGATTCCGGATGCGGACACCACCATTATAAAAGAAAAGGGGAGTCCCGGAGGTCAGGAAAATAAAAAAAATGAGGAATTCAGGTCAAGGATTTCCCCGAGGGTTTCATCCGTCGGGGAGTTAGCCCTCTGCTATCGGCTCGCAGTTCGGCTATTATCAACACACTTCAAGGTTTTTTCACCCAAAACCGAAAAACTCGGCCAAGAGCTAACTCCGCTTCGGCCAACCGTCAACCCCAATTGTCTCAATCTTTATAGATTTGTTCGATTAACCAAATCGCGCTCACAATCCCCACAAAATGAGCCACAATCGCGTGAGTATTCGCCAAAACGATAAAAATATCCAGAGGTTGAATAAAGTCTCGTAGGTTCACCGAAGCGTCTAAAAAAGCACCTCGGGGTTGAGAAATCGCCTTCGCCAATAAAATCCCGCTAATCGCTTCGGCCCCCAACAGCGTTAACACCATCCCCACCATATTGGAAATTAGACTCACCCGCATCTGCTTCATCGTTTCCCCCCGACTGGGCCGCCCCGGAGTCGGGCCACGCAGTTGTTGACTGAGGCGAGTATGATAAAAAGCCCGATAGGTACTAAATCCCAATACCCCCAAGCCCGCCAGCGCCAAAAATAAGCCGCCTTCTACCCCCGAGCTTCCACCTTGACCCGGAGTTTGACTGGCAACTAAAATCGCAAATAATAAAATAATCCCAGAAACAACAGCTAGCACTAGCTGAACCCAAAAACTAATCCAACCCGCTCGACGCAGAGCAAAGGCGACTCGGCGCACGGGAGTTGGTAAGGGTGAAGCGTCAGATTGATTGGACATCGGCTTAGAGAAATGGAATGTACGGGGGAAAAATCAGCAACCCTCTGGGTCGATAACAGTCTTTTATTAGGATAATTGAAAATCCTCCTATGATTTAATAATAGAATTTTCAACTCCCGTCTAACCACATAACACATTAACACCCGGAATACTCTCCTGTGGTCTATGCTTCTCAGCCCTGAACGTCCTCTTGCTCCTCAATCTGATCAAAGCTGGCTCGACGCTGACTTATTACGAGTCGCTCGAGAAATTTACCACGCTTATCTGCGGGTTCACGTCAGACAAATGCGCCGACCTTCGGGAGTGGTCATCCATCCCAAGACCTATCGCGGTTTGTTGGTCTTTTCCTCTCGACCCATCTTATTACCCCAGGAGCGGTTTATTCCCATCGACTATATTGACTCCGAACTCTCCTAAACGTTCAGGAGTCGGGAGGAAAGAAGTCGTGAGGTCGTGATGTCAGTCGTCAGAAGTTCAGGAGGAAACAAGTTCAGGAGGAAACAAGTTGCTGTGTTCAGGAGTTTAGAATTGCCTTTTCCCTTCCCCCTTACCCTTTCCCCCTTACCCTTTACCCCTGTTGCCTGTTCCCTGTTCCCTGTTCCCTGTTCCCCATTCCCTCATGGATATCATTCTGACAAGTCTAATTAACTTGATAGTATTCGTTCTCGGTGCTGCCATCGGGAGTTTTCTCAACGTCGTCATTTATCGAATTCCGGCGGGTTTATCCCTGCTGTATCCGCCTTCGCGCTGTCCCCATTGTTTAACTCGCCTCAGTCCCTTTGAAAATTTTCCCGTCTTCGGTTGGTTGTGGCTGCGAGGACGCTGCAAACATTGTCAGGCACCCATTTCTATCCGCTATCCCCTCGTAGAAGCCGCCACAGGCTTGCTGTTTTTGGTGGTGTTGTGGAATACAGCCAACCCGGTAGAAATGATTGGATACTGGGCTTTATTGAGTTGGTTGGTTGCTCTGGCGTTTATCGATCTCGATACCCTGACTTTACCCAACAGTCTCACCCAATCTGGATTAGTTGTCGGACTCGGTTTTCAAATCGCTCGGGGGTGGGATAATGGGTTAAATCCGGCGACGGTGAGTCACGCTTTGATGGGGGGAATTATCGGGGCGGTTTTGGGGTTGTGGTTATTGGATATTATTGCTTTTGTTGGATCGATCGCTTTGGGACAAACCGCGATGGGCGCCGGAGACAGCAAATTAGCCGCCTTGATGGGTGCCTGGTTGGGCTGGAAATACTTGCTCCTGGCGGGGTTTATCGCTTGTTTCCTCGGCGCTTTTGTCGGGGGTGGGGCGATCGCCCTCGGTTGGCTACAACGGCGACAACCCATGCCATTCGGCCCATTTTTAGCCCTGGCTGCTGGCTTAACCGCCCTTTGGGGTGAGACAATACTAAATGCTTACTTCAACCTGTTTTTCCCCACTTGGTAAAAGAGTAAACTCGTCATGTCTTGGATTACCCTCAGAACAACCGCCATGCGATGGGAAGCCGAGTTAATGCAGCAAGTGTTAGCCGCTCACGGCATCCCGACTCGAATTGTCGATTTGGGTCTGACTTCATACATGGGTATGGGGAGTCCCGCTGCACTGCAAGTTGACTCGGTGCATCAGTGGTCTGCCCGTTTGCTGCTCAGTCCGATTGAGGAGGAATCGGAATCGCCCGATTAAATCAAGAAACTTATTAAGGATACAGATCGTTATATTATAGATGATATTTTAGCATCAACGGCAAGAAACCTCACATCGTAATCTTTGATTAGATGTTGAGATCAATTGCCTGCGTCGTGATTGAATGACACACAACTCGACACGGCGAGAAGTATAGCGATAACCAAGCTAGACTCATAAACATAATTGATGAAAACCGTGTATTTTGACCTGCGGGACGCGGGGCAAAGCCTGTCGCCAGAATGTAAGACTAGCTATTGCTTGTAATAGAAAGCTATTCTTTGGGCGGGAAGCCTACCGGATAATCTATTGATTTGCTGTAGGTAGTTCACACAGAATAATGAGGTAAACTGAGAGCTTCAGACAGCCTCAAGCTTGAGATCCAAAATCTAACCGAAAAAACTCTTTTAATGTCTCTATTTGATTGGTTTGCAAATCGACAAAAATCAGTTCCCATCGGTCCGGAACGACAAGAGCGGGAAATCGCCGATGGACTCTGGGTGAAGTGTTCTCATTGCGGTGCATTGACCTACACCAAAGATCTGCAAGTAAATCTACGGGTTTGCTTAGAATGCGGTCATCATATGCCGGTAAACAGCAACGAACGCATTCAGCAGCTTATTGATCCTCAGACTTGGATGCCGCTCAATGCCAAATTATACGCGCTCGATGCCCTGAAATTCCGCGATCGCAAATCCTATAGCGATCGCCTGCGAGATTATCGCGAAAAAACAGGGCAAATGGATGCAGTACAAACCGGTATGGGTTTACTCGACGGTGAACCTGTGGCTTTGGGAGTGATGGACTTCCGGTTTATGGGCGGAAGTATGGGTTCGGTGGTCGGAGAAAAACTCACCCGCCTGATCGAATACGCCACCCAAGAGCGCTATCCGGTGGTGATTATTTGTGCTTCCGGGGGAGCGCGAATGCAAGAAGGAATGTTGAGTCTGATGCAAATGGCGAAAATATCGGGGGCGCTAGAGCATCACCACTCGGCTAAACTGCTGTATATCCCCGTTTTAACTCATCCGACCACCGGAGGGGTAACGGCGAGTTTTGCCATGCTTGGAGATGTGATTCTGGCCGAACCCGGAGCGACGATCGGCTTTGCGGGGCGACGGGTGATCGAACAAACCCTCAGAGAAAAGCTTCCTGAGAATTTTCAGACCTCGGAATATCTGTTAGCTCACGGCTTTGTCGATCAGATCGTTCCTCGGACTCAGCTTAAGAAAACTTTAGCTCAATTCATTCGCCTTCATCGTCTCCCTCAAAAACCCGCTCATTATACCGCTCGCCCAGAAGCTAAACCTTTAAGTTCGGCGCTCAGTGAGCAGCATCATTCTCTCAGCAGCGACATTTGAGGGGCTGAGTTGATCTGCGCTCGTAGATAGGTAAGAGTTGGACAGTGTTGAAAAACAAGAATTTATCGGTGGATTCTCTCCAGGTATTGAGTAAAAATATCTAGGCAATCCCCAAAGAAGTCCAACTCTCAACCCTCCAAGTCGGGCTTGAAACAGCCGAGTAGGTTTTCAGAGTTACCAAGAGTTCCTATAATTAATTTTGATTAAAATCTGTTGGAACCAAATTTCATGGGTTTTGCAGACCTGTCCATAGCAGAAATAGCGGAAGATTACGATCTCCCCGTAGAAGCGGTACTCAATCTGTGCGATCGGTTGGGAATTGCCTACAAACATCCTCAAACCCGTTTGGCGTTGGAGGATGCCAAGGCGATTATGTCAGAAATTACGGCTAGCCGCCAACAAGAAGATTCGACACAGCAAGATTAATCCCTTGCTGAACTCGCAAATTCCGTCAGACAGAACCTGCGATCGCGTAAGGAACGGGGTGGGAAAAATCACGCGGAAACAGGCTATCCCCGCTCAAATAGACTCATGGCGATCAAACCTTTTGACCAAAAAGACATCCTAGAGGATGATTGATCCATGACATTTAATTGTTGGCTGTCGCCGATCCCCCGATTGAGACGATACCAACACTTTTAGATGAGTCAATTTGTATTACAAGGTTCCATAACTAGCACAAGGTTAAGGAGAATTATGCTCAAAAGATACATTTGGCTGGCTGTAGCCACTGTATTTTTCACATTTCAAATGTTTGTCAATAGTGCCAACGCTATCGAACTCACCGAAGACCTGCGGACATTTCCCCTCAACGAACAAGGGGAGCAAACTGTCCTGAGTTTAAAAGAGGTTAGACAGGGTAAAGAACTGTTTAACTATGCTTGCGCTCAATGTCATGCCTTAGGTGTAACCAAAACCAATCCAGACGTCAACTTAAGTCCTGAATCGCTCGAAGGTGCTGTTCCTTCTCGCAATAATATTGAGGCCTTGATAGACTATATGAAAAATCCCACCACCTATGATGGGTTTTACGAAATTGCCGAACTCCATCCGAGTACCAAGAGTTCAGATATTTATCCGAAGATGAGAAATCTCACCGAGGATGATCTCTACGCGATCGCGGGTTATATTCTATTAGAACCCAAAATTCGCGGCGAACAGTGGGGCGGTGGTAAATACCTGCGTTAATTTGAGATAATCACCGGGTGCGTAGACTTCGGATTTTGGGTTTTAGAGTTAGGTTGCTTTTCTCGATCGGATGGAGTCATTTCGGCGAAAAGTTGGCTAATCTCAGATCTAAAGTCTGAAGTCTGAACCACCTGATGTTCTAAGGAAAACTTAACTTAAATCTTTACTCAATGCGATTTCTAATTCAAAAACTTTTCAACTTATTACTCGTTTTTTTAGTGATTGGACTCGGCGTTTTAACGGCTTCCAACCCCGTTTTAGCCGAAGGGGTCGATCCTTATGTTCGCCGCTATTTAGCCAGCCAACCGATAGAAATTCCCGCCGATAATCAAGGCCATACTCAGCAATTTTCTCCCGAAGATCTTACCACCGGTAAAGGACTGTTTGAAGCCAGTTGTCTCAACTGTCATGCGGGAGGCGTGACCATCCCTTACCCAACCGTTTCTTTATCTCTCCAAGACCTGAAAGCCGCAACTCCCCCTCGGGATAATATTAAAGATTTGGTTAGTTATTTTCGGTATCCTATCAGCTTCGATGGCAGCGATACAAACTATTGGTGTCGTCAAATTCCCGAAACCTGGCTCCCTCAAGCCCAAGCTGAGAAGTTAGCCGCCTATATTATCCGTTCAGCAGAAGCCGCACCGGGATGGGGACAAATGCGAGATCCCAATGAACTCCCGCCCGAATTTAGAATGTAACTTATCGGTATAAATGCGGAGCGCAGCCCTTAACGATCTTAAGCATTTTACAATCTATTGTGACCCCATTAACCGAGGTTTTTCACCTAAAATCAAGGTCAGGATAGAAACTAATGCTAACGTTTAGGAGTTTGCTGTGAGCTTAGAAACCCTATTTAAAGACTCTACAAGCACCGATACAACGCCCTTCAGCCCCGATGAGTTTAACGCTCACGTGATGAATACCTACGGGCGTTTTCCCCTCGCTCTAGAACGGGGTGAGGGATGCCGCCTGTGGGATACCGACGGACGAGAATATTTGGACTTTGTAGCCGGAATCGCCACTTGTACGCTCGGACACGCGCATCCGGCTTTAATTGATACCGTTACCCGGCAAATAAAGACCCTCCACCACGTTTCCAACCTGTATTATGTTCCCCCCCAAGGAGAACTCGCCAAGTGGCTCACGGCTCATTCTTGCGCCGATAAGGTGTTCTTTTGCAACTCCGGCGCCGAAGCCAACGAAGGGGCGATTAAACTAGCCCGCAAGTACGCTCACGATAAGTTAAATATTGCCGATCCGGTGATTGTAACCGCCCATTCTAGCTTTCACGGCCGCACTTTGGCAACGATTACCGCCACCGGACAACCCAAATATCAAAAAGGCTTCAGCCCCCTCGTTCCGGGGTTTGTCTACGCGCCTTACAACGATATTAACGCCTTGGAAGCGACCATTGCCGAAGTCGATGCCGGTGAACGCCGAGTCGCGGCTATTATGCTTGAAGCGCTGCAAGGGGAAGGGGGAGTTCGTCCGGGTGATTTGGCTTATTTCCAACGGATTCGGGAAATCTGCACCGAAAAAGGAATTTTGTTGATTCTCGATGAAGTGCAGGTGGGAATGGGTCGCAGTGGTAAACTCTGGGGATATGAAAACCTCGGAATTGAACCGGATATTTTCACCTCGGCTAAAGGTTTGGGTGGTGGAATTCCCATCGGGGCGATGCTGTGTAAGTCGTTTTGCGATGTGTTTGAACCGGGAAATCATGCGAGTACCTTTGGCGGAAATCCCTTTGCTTGTGCGGTGGCGTTGTCTGTTTGTCAAACCGTAGAAAAAGAGAATCTTCTCGCCAATGTTCAGCAGCGGGGAGAACAACTTCGCAGTCAACTTCAGTCTATTGGGAGTCAATATCCTGAGTTAATTGTAGATGTGCGGGGTTGGGGTTTAATTAATGGTTTGGAAATTAATTCAGAGGCGGAATTAACTTCGATTGAAGTGGTGAAAGCGGCGATGAATGAGGGTTTGTTGTTGGTTCCGGCTGGCCCGAAAGTGGTGCGGTTTGTTCCTCCTTTGATTGTAACAGAAGCGGAAATTAATCGGGCTGTTGAAATGTTAAAAACTGCATTGTCAAAGTTGCTGTCTTCCAACTAGACTATTGATTTTTGTAGGTTGGGTTAAGTGCTAACGCAACCCAACTTTATCGGTATTAGCGTAGAAGAAACCGGGTTTTCTTACTCAACCCAAGCGACTACAAGCCAAAAACCCGGTTTCTTTAATCATAGACAGGTTTTCTTACTCAACCCAAGCGACTACAAGCCAAAAACCCGGTTTCTTTAATAATAGACAGGTTTTTTTACTCAACCCAAGCGACTACAAGCCAAAAACCCGGTTTCTTTAATAATAGACAGGTTTTTTTACTCAACCCAAGCGACTAGACCATTGATTTTTGTAAGTATCAATAAATCTTTGAAAAAACAATTGTTGGCGAGGGGTTAACTCGGCAAATATATTTTCTTGTAAAAAACAGGTGGGAGGAGGAGTATACCAATCGGGAATTGTACCATAAATAATATCAAAGGTTCGGCGAGGAATTTCTGCAATATAATTCCCCCGATGAATTCCCCAAGCATTAAAAAATACCGCATCTCCAACATCAAGATAAATTCGAGTAGAATTGGGGATATCCTCCGAATTTTTGGGTTTACCGTTTAAACCTTTGCGGATGTTTAATTCTTCAGAACTATCCCAACGACAATGTGAACCGGGAATATATTCTAAATTGTTATCGGGTAAAAAGGCAATATGAACGTGTATTCCAACGGTATTTTGCATTCTTAACCGTTCAATTTCTTCCGTTTTTGCATCAAATTGTTGATCGCGATGCCAATCTCCCATTCGCGTTTTATTGGCGGGATTAAAAAAGTATTGGGTATTGTGAAATAATAGGAGAAAATCAAAAATATATTCGAGAATGTCCAGAATTTTATCCGAAGAAATTAGATGTAATAATTGAGTCAATTGTTGGGGATATTCTGAAAAATAACGGGGTTCGGTGAGAAAAGCCATATTGGTTAAATTGGCAGTTTCTTCGGGGTTTTTAGATTGAATAATCCACCGATTTAAAATGCGGTCGCAGATAAATTTTAACTCTTTTACTTCGGACAAATCTAACAACTTCCGAACGATAAAAAACCCGTCTTTATTCCAATTCTGTTTAAAATTTTCCGGATTCATTAATTCATAAAAATCGGTCAAAATTTATCCTTTATTCTTGTTGTTGGTCGGTAATTTCCAAAACGTAAGGATGATAACTATCCGGTTCATAGGAACCGACCCAAATTTCATAAGTTCCAGACATCCACTGACCGACGATACCGGGGTTCATATCCAGATAGTCATCGTTACACCAACTTCCCCCGGGTCCGCGAACCACCAAAACCGTATCTTCACTACTTTGAACCCGCAGACTGAGATACTTAAAAAAATCGGTTAAAACAATTTTGTGATCGGGTTTTTCATCCACAAAACCCATACAAGCACCCGTCGGAGTTTCTTGACGACCTGCGGTATTTTCAGCAGAAATTGGCCCTCCACTCAACCCTCTCACCGTCAGCGGAGAGGGGGCAAAATTAGGAGAAAGCTTAACATTTTCAAACATCGGTGTCGTTTTATATTGCAGGGGTTGCGCCTGCGTGGGAAGATGAAGTAACAACCCAGTAATCGTAAAAATCGCTCCCAAGACGAAATTACGGTTTTGATCCTTTGTCATCGATCGCCAATTAATGGTGAATTTGAGGAGATTTTAACCCACTAGAATTGTACATGAATTCTCTTGAAAGGCAAGCTTTCACCTCCGAAAATCTAAACTTCCCTCAGCCAAGCCCGGGGAATCAATTCTGAGTGAGAATTGAGAACGCACTAATGAGACAGAAGTCGTGAAAAAACCCGGTTTTTTCTGAATCTACAAGCGTTAAAATCTGCCCGTGAACTTCACAAACCGGGTTAATAGGTCAGTCCTGTTGGTTCTAACTTCTCAATTCAAAGAAAGTCGAATCTCCCTCTAAATTGTCCCTATTGAAAACCCAAACGTCAACAGAAAATTTCCGAGGAGATCGAAAACCCTACAATGAATCTTCTTCGCCCAAAAATTCCGCTTTCCAAGACTGAAACTTAGCCAGCAATTCTTGACGAGTTTCCGAACGCAACAGATAGCGATAAACAAACCAGACCGAATATCCCATCCCGACAATTTCCAGGGTAGACTTGACCAAAGGAACATCATTGACCGAATCCAATACCCCGACTAAAGCTTTAGCCGTAATAATGATCAAAATAATTCCAACCACCGTCCACAAAGGACGTTGATACTCGGAAAAGAAATTACTGAAAGCCTCAGGAAGATCGGAAATGACATTCACGACTTTATCCTTAAGTGCTTGGATATCAAATTGAGACGTTTCAAGCATTGCAGGTTCTTCTTCGACAATTACCGGTACAGTCGGCGCTGTTGTCGGTTCGGCTTTGGTTTCTGCGGGGGGTTTAACCACGTTGATCGGCTCCGGTTTTACTTCTGGGGGTTTCATCGAATCGCTCATGGGTTGAGGTTTGGTTTCTTCAGTCGGAGGCTTCACCATATTAACCGGTTCGGCTTTGGTTTCTGCGTTCAGTTTAACAGCACTAACCGGTTCGGGCTTCGGTGCAACCTCCGGCTGCGTGGCGCTGACCGGTTCCGACTTCGGCTCGGGCGGTTTGGGCGATGGAACTTCCGGCTTTACGGGTTCATCGGCTGCAACCGGAGAAACAGAAATGGACTCGGTGGGAACTTCCGGTTCCGATTTTTTCGGTTCGGTTTTTTTGGCATCCGTCATTTCTGGCGCTTTTTCGGCTTGAGAAGACTCAGATGCTTTAGACTCTGGCTCATTATCGGTTTTTTGGAACCCAACACCTTGAGTTTTAGAGGTCTGTTTTTTGGAAGAATCTGTCATAATATTATCCTCAGAAAAAATTAACTATTCAAGATTTTTTCAAAGCGAACCCGATCGACCCCTTTTTGATGGAGAAGGACCCAAGATTCGGTTAAATCCGGGCCGTGAACTGCTCCGGTTAAAGCGGCTCTGAGCGATCGCATAATTAGCCCTTTCTTCAATTTCGTTTCTTTTGTCACCGCTTTAATCACTTCTTGAGCGCTATCAGCAGTTAGGGCTTGATCGAAATCCACTTTGTCATAAATCGCTTGCAAAACTGTTAATGCTCCCTCTTGTTGTAATTGAGCTTTGGCGTCTTCATCCGCTTCTACAGTGGGAGAAAAGAACAATTTAGCTTCAACGATCGCATCTTTTAAACGAGTTAAACTCGGGCCGATCAAAGCGGTAAGCTGTTCTAACCAGGGGCGATCGCTTTCGGGATCGAACTCATATCCGGCCTCTTGCCAATAGGGAATTAATAAATCCGTCAGTTCTCCTGCGGGCATATTATGAATATATTGGCTATTCAACCAGTCCAATTTATCCCAATCAAATTTGGCGCCGGCTTTGTTGACCCGTTCAAAACTAAACTGTTTCGCCGCCTCATTGAGGGAGAAAATTTCTTGAGTCGAGTCGGGCGGAGTCCAACCCAACAAACTCATATAGTTTGCCAAAGCCGGGGCGGTAAAGCCCATCTGTTGAAAGTCAGAAATTGAAGTTACACCGTCTCGTTTTGAGAGTTTCCGCCCATCTTGATTTAAAATCAGCGGCGTGTGGGCAAATTCCGGCACTTTGGCTTCAAATGCTTCATACAGCAGAATTTGCTTGGCTGTATTGGCAATATGGTCTTCTCCGCGAATCACATGGGTAATTCCCATATCAATATCATCGGCGACAACGGCTAAGTTATAAAGCGGTTGGCCCACTTCCGTCCCGCTAGAGGCCCTCGCGACCACCATATCGCCCCCGAGATCGTTCCCTTTCCACACCACTCGACCTCGCACCGAGTCATTCCAAGCAATTTCGCGCGCGTCATCAATTTTGAAACGAATCACGGGTTGGCGTCCTTCGGCTTCAAATTCGGCTTGCTGAGAGGGCGTTAGGTTGCGGTGGCGGTTATCATAGCGGGGGGCTTGACCTTTGGCTTTTTGAGCCTCTCGCATTTGCTCTAGTTCTTCCGATGTGCAGTAGCAGCGATAGGCTAAACCTTTATCCAGTAAGCTTTGAATGGCTTTTTTATAGAGTTCTAAACGTTTGGATTGAAAAAACGGGCCTTCATCCCAGTCTAGTCCTAGCCACTGAAGTCCATCGATAATATTTTGGGTGTATTCGGGGCGCGATCGCTCGATATCGGTGTCTTCTATTCGCAGGATAAACTTACCGCCCTGGTTGCGAGCAAATAACCAATTAAATACAGCCGTTCTCGCTGTACCTATATGAAGATTTCCGGTTGGACTGGGGGCAAGACGAACTCTGACACTCATACTTATTTAATCTGTATTTTCTAGATTTTTGGTACAATTCAATCGATATAATTGCCAAGATGAGCCACTGTGAAGGCGTTGACAAATAATCCTTCTGCTTGGGTCAAAGGCCTGCGATCGCGCCTATCTCCATCTCATTCTACCAACTCTGTGTGCTTGTTCTGGCTTAATCTTGTTGAGTTGAGAAGATTTTGCTCAAAACCTCTCTAATGGTAGATTTATGATGAATCCTGGCGATCGCAGTCCGTTGACTGCTATCATTTCTAACTCTATCTTTTGAACGGGACTGACGGGGCTCGAACCCGCAACTTCCGCCGTGACAGGGCGGTGCTCTAACCAATTGAACTACAGTCCCTTTTTTTGACTAAATTCTATTATGCACGTTCTCTGGGAAGTTGTCAAGAGGTTGATCAAATTTTTTTTTCGATCTCGACAAAAACCCGGTTTCTGCGCTGGACCCTTCTACAAAAACCCGGTAACTCATAAGAAACCGGGTTTTTTGCTTGTGGGTTGATGTATCTGGAGAAAAACCCGGTTTCTGCGCTGGACCCTTCTAGAGTCTACAAAAACCCGGTAACTCATAAGAAACCGGGTTTTTTGGTTATCCCGGTTTCTGCGCTGGACCCTTCTAGAGAAAGAAACCCGGTTTTTAGTCTTTGTCGTGCAGTGTATTATCGTCTACGGCTAAGGCTAAAATTTGGGTAATTTGTAGGGCATTGAAATTATTATCGCTGACTAGGATAAGCGATCGCCGACCATCGGATAATGTTGGCCCAAAGGTCAAACCTTCGATATTGTCTACAGGAAAATTTAATGTGCTTAAATTTAACAGCAAAGTCTTCCGAACGGGTGAAAGATCTCCTATTTCACCTTTGAGGCGATCGAGTCCTTGAATGCGATCGGCAGCTTCTAAAGACACTTGAAAGAATTTTATCGTATTTCCGACACCGATCGCAAAAGAACGTTCTAAAGCGAGTAAATGATTTTCATCGATAGCCAACAAGTCTACCAAACCATTAATTTGAAAAGTGCTTGGAAAACGGGGTGCTGTAACAATGGGATCGGTAATATAGAGAAATTCTTGATCGGGCTGACCTGTTTGTAGATTATATCGTAAAATTCGACAGGGACTTCCTTCTGCTGGAGTGGCGGCTTTTCCATCTTGAACCAGTGCATTTTCTGTTGCGGTAAATAGATAGCGTTTATCGGGAGTTTGGGTTAAACTTTCCAAGGCTAAGTTATTGCGAATTCCCCGTTTTGATTCTTCGGAAGTTGGGAGAAATTTATCGGGAATGGGAAAGCTTCTAAGTTCTTGTCCGTCGAGGGAGAATTCTTTAATAAAAGGCGGTTGTAAACGCTTGACATCTCCTTCGGAAGAAACGAATACACTTTCCCCAGTAAATGCAATTCCTTCGGTATCTAAACTCATTTCAGGAAAAGGTTCACCAGCGGAATTGAGTAAGGTTGTTTCGTCGATAATTTCAACGCCATTTTCCAAAAGTTGATCGGAACTCAAGTCAATTTTTAGAGTATAAAACCGAGCGGGTGCTTTGCTGCTGCGATCATCAGAAATTGCATAATAAACTTGTCGGTCGGGGTTGTAACTAATTCCTGATAATCCCCCGACTTCGGTTTGTTGAAATAAGAACCCCGTCGGAAAGGTCGCTTTTCCGATAAAATCAAACCCATTTTCTGTGGATAAAGTGTTCTTTGGCTGATTGATAAAAATAGAAATAAAAATCACCCATCCACAGATGAAAATTAGAACTTTTATCGCGTTAACTTTCATTGAGTCTGTACTTCAACTTGAGAACCCTCTACATTTTCTAAAAAGTTGGTCAACCATTCTTTTACATGAAAAGTCGCTTGACAATCATCTTGATTATAACGGACAATAGTATCAAGCAAAGTGCGATCGCCTGTTTTTAACCATTGTTCGTACCAGTAAACGCACTGGGCGCCATTCGCACTCGGATCGTTCCACTCAAACCCCATCCACCGAGCAATAGGTTTTAAGGCGTAACTTTCAACCGGAAGTGTAACGAGTTGGGTAACTTGTTGATGAATATCAATTAACCGTTTGAGCAAAGGTTTCCAAAGATAATCCGGGGTATTGTAAGCTTTGGCTAGGCGTTTAATGGTTTTAGATTCATAGTCGCAAAAATGAAAAATCGGTGCGATGGGATAAGTCCAAACCAGGTTTAAAAATTCCAGCCATATTTTTTCTTCTTCCGCTTGATTTTCGGCTAAAAACGAATATAACTTTTGGCTATTGTTACGTCTGTCAACTACCAAAACCCCGTGCAGATAATCCAAGTTTAACTCGGGTTGCGCTTCGAGATCAAAATAAAGTTCTATCGGCGAACGTCTCAACACATTGGGTAGGGGATTAAAAACAGATTGAAGTCTATTTTGTTGAAGATTTTCTTCAGTTGGAAGATTGATCGATTTGCCATTATTGAGATTTTCAGAAGTTGAACGAAGCACCGCTTGATTATTTAAAGTTGCACTGGCTTGTTGAATAATTTGCGCGGCTATCCCTTCATTAAATTCGGGATAATTCAACAGAAATTCTAGGGAAGTTTCCGCCAAAGCCGCAACACTTGTGATGTTTAACGCTTGCAAACGGCTGTAACGACTGGGAGTAACACCGGGAAGCAAAGAGAGATGATTTTGAGATTGAGCGATGGTATAACATTGATTGTACCACTGACACAAATTACATTTTTGACGTGCAATAAACACTTCCGGTTCTTGCTGTTTTTCCAGCATTTGGATACAGTCTTGTAAAATATCCTGCATCTGAGGAAGACGTTGATTTAAGTTGACCTCATAAACTCCTTTAGTCCGTAAAATTAGGCGGGATTTTTCCGGTTTTGTTCCTTGAATTTGTGATAAAACATAAGCGTGAAACGCCGCCACAATTTGATAGTCAAGTTTGGGACGTTTACCGAGTCGAATATCGGTGGGAATATAAATCCAATCGCCAAAATTAGACTCGCCCGGATGCTTAACTAATAAATCGGGATAACTGAGTAAAACCACTTGCGGAGAATGTTCAATCGACTGAAAATTAGATAGAATATTTTCGATGGGTTCTTCGCTAAAAAGCAATACCCCTTTATGAATTTGTTCAAACCCTTGTTTCATCAAGTTGAGCGTCTCTTGCGCGGCTAAAATCCAATTTCCTCTCGGAAAATCCGGTTGTTGATAAGAGCGGTCGGCTAAAATAGTTTGCTGAAAGTCAAAACTATCTTGCATCAATTTCAGTAAAAAATCGCTCGGGGGATCTTTTCGGGTAAAATCTCCATAAACATCAAGATAGGTGCGTCTAGAACACCGTTGGAAGAACAAAAGTTGTTGGTCGGTAATCAACATGAAATCAAAATTGAAGTGATGAAATTAAAAGCAATTTGGAGAAAAGCGGGAAACGAACAGAAAGTAAAGTTGTTAAATCCTTTCCCTTCTGAAGCAATTCCCCCTGTTATTCCTTCCGCATGAATGATGGGTGAAGTCCAGCTTCGTGGTATAGGGTATAAAAGGCAATAACAGATAACAACTGACCACAGATTAAACTAATTATGACAAATTTGACATTAGAAAGTTACCGACAACAGTTTCCCGCTTTAGCAAACAAAGCCTATTTTAATTATGGCGGACAAGGGCCGCTCCCTGAGGTGTCTCTCGATGCAATTTATCAATCTTACAAACAAGTCCAAGAAAAAGGGCCATTTTCCGTGAAAGCGGGAAGTTGGGTAACAGACGAGTCAAACCAGATGCGGGAGTGTATGGCGAATGAGTTGGGGGTGAGTGCGGAAACCATAACTTTAACCGAAAATGTCACCGTAGGCTGTAATATTGCCCTGTGGGGAATGGATTGGCAAGCCGGAGATCATGTGTTACTCTCAGATTGTGAACATCCGGGTATAATTGCGATTGTTCAAGAATTACAACGGCGTTTTCAGCTAGAGGTGTCGGTTTGTCCGCTGCGAGAAACGTTGAACCAAGGCGATCCGGTGGCGGTGATTCAAACCCATTTACAACCCAATACTCGCTTATTGGCGATCAGTCATATTTTATGGAACACCGGTCAAGTTTTGCCATTGGCTGAGATTGTTAAATGTTGTCACAACCACCGAGAAGGAAAGGTGAGGGTGTTGGTGGATGCGGCGCAGTCTGTGGGGGTTTTACCGCTGAATTTAACGGCGTTGGGGGTTGACTTTTATGCCTTTACCGGTCATAAATGGTGGTGCGGCCCGGAAGGTGTGGGCGGGTTTTATGCCAGTCCTGAGGCGTTAACAACTCTTAATCCCTCTTATATCGGTTGGCGGGGGATTCAATACGACAAAAGCGGATATCCGGTAGACTGGAAACCGGACGCCAGACGCTATGAAGTGGCGACTTCCGCTTATCCCTTGTTTGCGGGTTTGAGACGTTCAATTTCCCTGCATCACGAATGGGGAACGATAGAGGAACGTTACCAACAAATCTGTAATTTGAGTCAATATTTGTGGGAAGGACTATCGGAATTATCTCACGTTCATTGTTTAAGAACTTCTCCCCCAGAGGCGGGTTTGGTGTCGTTTCAACTGACGAATGGTTTAGTTCATAAAGCGGTTGTTGAGGCAATGGAAACGGAGAATATTTGCGTGCGAACGATTTTAAATCCCGATTGTATTCGCGCTTGCGTTCATTATTTTACCGAAAAATCCGAGATTGAACGGTTAATTATTGCGATCGCCGGAATTAATTCTTAATAAATCGGCTAAATCGTGTGAAATCAAGATTTAACGGGTGTGGTAGGACTCGAACCTACGGCTCGCTGCTTAGAAGGCAGCTACTCTATCCACCTGAGTTACACACCCAAGATTGCAATCAATTGCTATATTATAGCTGATCAGAGTCAAAGATAAAGTTTTCTGTTCAATTGTGGCGATCCGATCGCCATCATCAGGAAGGTTCAGCAATTGAAACCCAATCCTTGCAACCGAGAGTGGACAAGCTTGCCTGAAACCGGGGAAGATCAAAGGTTCACTCGTGTTATTCTGGGATGAAGCTGGAATCCCCCTATTATGCTTCTAGTCGGAGGTCAGTGTTAGAGACTAAAATAACAGACACAGCCTCCAGCCCGATCCAGGAGTAGGTCAGAGTGTCATGTTTATTCTGAAACGGCAGGATGTTGAAATTAAAACAATTCAACACCCAAATCGGGATCAGCAGATTCCCATTTTGAATTATCAGGGACAAAGTTTTCGCCTGATGAAAGTGTTTACCGCCCAACAATCGGATGAAGCCAGAGCTTTTTGGCGAGATCTAACCGATAACCGAGGCAAAGCCTGTGTATTGCTTGAAGAACCTGATCGGTATAGCGTTTGGGGGAAGGTTCGCCCGGATCAACTCGTTGGCGATGGTGTCAGCAGCAGCGATAATAAACAGTCTGCACTCATTCAAGCGTGTTTGCTGGTTTTGCAAGCCGTTTACTTTGATGTCGAAGACTTATTAGGCGCTCGCCAAGCAGGGTCTTTTGAAAAAGATTTAACCCAAATTTTTCACAAAGCAAAACTGCCCCAGACGGAAACTCCAGAGGCGGTGAAAACCTTGCTGAAAAAAGACCCCCTCGACGACCTTCAGGTTCCCCCCTGGCATGAAGATCATCTCAAGACTTTGTTAGAAGAACTTTATCAACTCGCCAAACAATATTTTGGCAATACTAGCTTTGCGGAGGGAATAGATGAAGTGTTAGAAGAAATGAACGGCGACGATCGCGCTTACTTTATTAGTTGGCTCAATCAATCTTCTGTGGGTAAACTGTGGGCAATAGGTTAAGGAATGTTGAGAAAGACTCGTCGCCGTGTCTCGGATATGGGACGCTGAACTATAGACCCTACTCAAAAGTCTGGCCGGCCTGATAGGGCATCAAATCATAATCTTTCATGTTAATTTGTCTGATATTTTATCCCTATGAGTAGCACTTCACAAGAAAAATCGCTGTCGCTCTCCTCTGTGTTTTCGGCTCAGAATCTCGTGATTTTCGGCATGATCTGGGCTGTACTGGCATTACTGTTCTTTCTACTGTTTAGTGTCACCCCCCAAGGGGAGGAGCTACCGTTATGGTACTCCATAGGTACTTACGTCTTTGAACTGGGCGCTTTTCTCGGGGCGGCTTTAGTGTGTTATCGCAACTGGCAAAGCCCTCAAATGGTGAGCGGACGTAATGTCTGGTTGGGCTTTGGTTTGGGGTGTTTCTTTTACTTTATTGCCGGGGTATTGTTTGGAATTTGGGAATTAGTCTGGCATTTAGATCCCGATGTTTCCCTGGCCGATTTACCCTATATCTTGAGTTACTTATTCTTGGGTTGGGGGATGGTTTTAGCCGTGACCTCCAAACGCTTGAATTTAGAAATTTGGCAGTGGGCGGCAATTTTGGGCGTGGCGGTGGCGGGTACGGCTTTGGCGATTTGGGTCGCCGATCCGTCGTTTTTTGGCTTAATTGGCTCCGAAGAACCTGTCGCCATCGAACAAGTCGCCCCAGAAGCCACCGCGACGATTAACGCTCAAAATCCTGGGGCTTCTGCACCGAACTTAGCCCCCGCCGCAGAGGAAGAAGCAGAAGAAGAAACCACCGCTCCCAGTTGGATCGTTGCTCTCGATCGCCAATTAGAGCCGCTGGCGACCTGGGTGAATCTGTTTTACATTATCGGTGATGTTTTTCTGTTGATTTTGGCAACAGCCCTGATTTTGGCTTTTTGGGGCGGGCGTTTTTCTCAATCTTGGCGAATGATTGCCTTTGCGACTTTCTCGCTGTATGTAGCGGATATGTATTTCAAATGGACAGATGCTCGGGTTCAAGCCGAATATGAAAGCGGGGGATTATTAGAAGTTTTCTTCGTGTTTACCGGGATTTTATTTGGTATTGGTGCGGTTTTAGAATACGACATTTCCACCCGCTCTCGTCAAAGCAGACGGGGAAGACGGGGTAGCGCGAAAAGCTAAAATAGAGAGAACTGGACAAGCTCAGGATTCGTGTTTAAGACCTCTGTTTTTGAGGAACGCTCCCCTATCGATACCCAGTTTCTGATTCTCGATTCTCCGATCTCAAACCCCAAAATAGAATGTCATCCTCCAAATTATCTGACCCAGAAAAACAGGAAATTATTGAGTTGTATCAGCAGATGCCAGAGGAGACAACTATTACTCTGGCCGATCGCTATGGCGTGAGCAGTTCAACCGTTAGGCGGGTTCTGCAAAGTGCTATCCCCAAGGATACTTATGAGAGACTAACTCAACAAAAACAACGTTTGCATCGCACAGGTAAACGTTCGACCCGCAATGCCGAAGACGCCGAAGAAACCATCTTCACCGCAACCGTTGAACCGGACGAGGACAACGACCCGCCTCAAGAAGAAGAACAATTTGAAGAAGCATCCCCTTCGTCAGATTCTTCTCCTAGCTTGAAGCGACGGCGCAAACGGTCTTCTGCTAGCGAAAATGGTGAATCGTCAGAATCAGCAAGTTCGACGACGCCGACACCCAAGCCGATTATTAAATCATCCGAAGATCAACCCTCCAACTCCTATTCTTCCGATCCCCCTGGTATTGGACTGATGGCTGAGGACTTTTTGCGAGAAGAATTCAGCGAGTTTGAACAGGAGGAGGACGACAACGACGAAGACGAGGACGAGGACTATATCGAGGATGATACCGATGACGAGGACGAAGGAGAACAGTTCTTTTCTTCCTCTTTGTCAATGGCTCGATCGGCTCTGGTTAAAATCTTACCCCTAACGGAAGCCGAACTCCCCAAAACCTGCTATCTGGTCATTGATCGCTCGGCGGAATTGGTTGCTAAACCTTTAAAAGCCTTTAGCGAGTTAGGACAAATTCCCCCGGATGAGGTTCACGAAAAGACCTTACCCGTGTTTGATAATCATCGGGTCGCCAGTCGCTTTTCAGCCCGCAACCAACGAGTGTTTAAAGTTCCGGATACTCGTTTGCTGCAAAAAGCGGCTCCTTGTTTGCAAGCTAAGGGAATTACTCGACTGTTAATTGATGGTCAAGTTTATCGATTTTAGCCTTTTCCTCGCCCTAAATCTAGGATTCTAGGGCGGGTTTATCTTTCTATTTTCCGATTTGTGGAAACGTTTTGTGACTCTAATCTTTCACCTCCAACCTAAGAGCGATCATGTCTGATTTTGATACGGGTTTACCGAGTATTCGCCAAGTACAAACCTATACCCAAGATAAACAACCGATCGAAGTTAAACTGTTAACTAACGATCTCCTCGTCGGTACGGTATTTTGGCAAGACAATAACTGTATTTGTCTGCAAGATGAACAGCAGCAACCGATCCTGATTTGGCGACAGGCGATCGCTTACATCAAACCCAAAAGCTAAAGGGTAGCCGGTTGTTTGGTTTCGCTAGGATTGCTTTCAACTTTTGTAGATGATTTAGAAGATGTTGCTGTTTTAGCATTCCCGGAAGTGGTAATCGGAATCAAATCGCAACGAACCTGATTGAGATTTTGAAACCCTCCGCAAAGTAACAAATGATCCCCTGTTTGTAAGTCCATTGTCGGATGAGGCCAACGCAAGAATTTTCCCTGACGGCGTAAAGCTTGCACCTGGACGCTGTAGCGTCTGAGTAAATCAATTTCGGCTAAAGTTTTCCCGACTGCGGGACTATTTTCGAGGATAACTAACCACTGACAAGACACACTTTCAGAGGGAAGTTTAACCTCTCCTTTTGCCAATAAATCTAAAATATTTAAAGCTTCCGGTTCTCCCACTAATAACAGGCGATCGCCTTTTTTCAGCGTCGTATTACTATCAGGATAATCGAATTCTTCCCCGTTTGATCGACGAATTGCCATCACACTCACCCCGCTGAGATGGCGCAAATCGGTTTGTTGAATGGTCATTCCTTCTAAGGGAGAATCTTCCGGAAGATTATACCATTTACTGTTCATATTTTGCGCCGCTTGTTGTAAATTTCGAGAAATTTGTACGGGAGATGCTTCCGGGCGCAAATCGAGGTAATGACTGTTGCGAATTTTCTGGGTTTGCTGTTGAATATGATTGAGCGCCAATCCCATACTCAATAACAAATGAGTCGATAATTCTAAACTAGCTTCAAATTCCGGTTGTACCACTTCTTTGGCGCCCAAATGATACAACAGTTCAATATCTTTATCTCGATAAGCAACAACGGTAATATCCAAATCCGGCGAATATTCTAGCGATCGCTTCAAACAAAGTCGAGTATTCATCGGGTCGGAAAGGGCGATCGCCACTGCACAGGCGCGATCAACTCCGGCAGTTTCTAACACGTGAGAACTCGCTGCATTCCCATATAAATAAGGAATTTTTGCCGCGCGTAATTCTTGAATTGTTCGTTCGGAATGATCGATAACCACAACCGGATAATTATGATTTCTGAGGATTTGTACCAAATTTCGTCCGACCCGTCCGTAACCACAAACAATCACATGATTTTGTTGGGGTAAATCATCAGAAATAGCAATCGGTAAAGACGTTTCTTCTAAAAGCGCAAACAACCAAGGCACATTTTCCATCCAATCTAACAGACGGGGAATCAGTTGTAAAACAAAAGGCGTAATCACTAAAGTCACGGCCGTTGTTCCTAAAATCAGGAGATAAACCCGACGAGAAACTAAACCTAAACTCTGACCTGCACTGGCGAGAACAAAGGAAAATTCACCGATTTGAGCCAATCCTAAACCCGCAAGAATTGAACTTTTCAGCGTATAGCCAAAAGTGCGAACAATCGGAATAATGAGTAAAGATTTTCCGATCACAACCAGAAACACTAATCCTAAAATCAGTTCTAAATGTTGCCACAGAAAAACCGGATCAATTAACATCCCAACCGCAACAAAAAATAAAGCCGCAAAAATA
Source organism: Capilliphycus salinus ALCB114379 (assembly GCF_047276495.1). NCBI lineage: Bacteria > Bacillati > Cyanobacteriota > Cyanophyceae > Oscillatoriales > Sirenicapillariaceae > Capilliphycus > Capilliphycus salinus. The sequence continues at coordinate 315,989 of NZ_CP178543.1, forward strand.
TCCCGCAGGGGTTCAACATAAGTCAGAGTTTGATCGGCATATTCAACCTCCGAAATCATCAAACCCGCCACAAAAGCGCCCATTTCAATAGAAAAGCCCAAATGTTCGGTTAATAAGGCAATTCCCAAACATAAAACCACCACACCCAATAAAAACAATTCTCGGCTTTCGGTGCGAGCCAAAAAACGCAATAATGAGGGAATCACCCAAATTCCGGCCGCCACCGCACCGAGGGCAAATAAGCCAATCAGTAACAGACTTCGCCCCACTGCCAAACCGATGGCTTCAACGGGTTGATCTAAAGCCGGAAGAACGGCTAACATTAGCCCCAAGGCTAAATCCTGCACCACCAAAATTCCTAACATGACTTGACCGTGAGGCGTGGTGGTTTCGTTGCGTTCCATCAAGCATTTGAGGACAACCGCAGTGGAGGACAGCGATAAAATTGCCCCCAAAAAGATCCCTTGAACTGGAGAACTGACCCAACCCATGACCCCAGAAACAACGGTTGTGAGAAGCATGGTTAGGATAATTTGTAAACCCCCTCCCCCCAAACTGATGGCTTGGACTTTCTTGAGTTCGGCAAAGGAAAATTCGACGCCCAAAGCGAACAGCAGAAAGGCGACCCCAAACTGGGCAAGGGTTTCGACTTGTATTAATTCTTTGATCACACCCAGTCCAGAAGGGCCGATGATCATACCGCCAATGAGATAACCCAACAGGGCGGGTTGTTTCAGCAAAGAGGCGAGCAAACCCCCGGCGGTGGCGGCGGCGAGTACGAGAACTAAATCAACAATTAATCTAAAGTCTTCTGGCACGGATTTTAAATAAAGCGACAAAATGTAACAGCGTGTTAATTAAATATTAGAGTAGCAACTTTAAGATGGGACTGCTATTTGAACAGGGAACACCGGAACAGGTGTCGGGTGTCGGGTATCGGTGTAGGGGCGGGTTCTGTAATCGGCGTTTGTTACCCACAGACAACTGATCTAAACCCGCCCCGGTTGTAGGGGCGGGTTCTGTAATCGGCGTTTGTTACCCACAGACAACTGATCTAAACCCGCCCCCTCCTCAGAAGAAATTGTGAGGTTACTGATAACTGCTAACTGTAAACACTGGTGAGGTGGTGAGGTGGTGACTGTAAAGGGGCGGGTTTATGTAACTTATTTTGTGGGTAACATAGATTTACTCACCAAGCCGCCCCTACAAAAGTATTACCTCTAGCAAGATTGTCTGTTGCCTATTCCCTATTGCCTATTGGCTAATAAGTGCTGAGTGTAAAGAGGTTTGAATGGAAATGTTAAATTTATTGGACTTTTCTGCTTTTGGAATACAGAGTTGGAGAAAATGGCGCTGGCTGAAAAGCTTGATGCTAGCTTTGATTACGCTCAGTTTGGCGATCGCGCTTCCGGCGACGGCTAGTTTTCAAGTTCAGGTGAAACCGTCTTCTCCGCAGTTGGGGGATACGATCTCGGTAAGTATGAATGCAACGGGAAATTTACCGAGTTCTAACCCAACGGTTGTTTTAAATGGCAAGACTTATCCGATGTTTTCCGTCGGTGGAAACCGCTATCGGGCGTTAGTTCCGACTACACCGTTGGAGCGGGGGGGATCTCGACAACTGATCGTTAGCGACGGGAGTCAACAACAGAATGTTAGCGTACAGGTACGCGATCGCAGTTTCCCTACCCAGTCTATTTGGCTCTCAGACGATAAGAATAGCATTCAGGGGACTGATTATGAGTTTGACCGAGTTGATGCGTTTAAAGCCCTGGTAACGCCGGAAAAATACTGGAATGGGCCGTTTCTGCGACCGAGCGAGGGTTATGTCAGTACCATTTATGGGGTGCGTCGCTATTATAACGGTGAATTTGCCGAAGATTATTATCACCGAGGGGTTGACTATGCGGCGGGTACGGGAACGCCAGTGGTGGCGCCGGCCGGCGGTCGTGTGGCGTTGGTGGGGTTGGAGTCCCAAGGTTTTGAACTGCATGGAAATACGGTGGGGATCGATCATGGTCAAGGGGTGGCGAGTATTTTGATTCATCTCAGTCGGGTTGATGTTAAAGAAGGGGATATGGTGCAAGCGGGTCAAGTCATCGGTGGAGTGGGTTCGACGGGCATTTCCACCGGGCCGCATTTGCACTGGGGGTTATATGTTCACGCTCAGGCGGTCGATCCGGTACCTTGGCGATATGAAGGGGTAGAGTAGGAGAAGATACTGGGGAGTGATTGCGATGGGCAGATGTTCGCTCCCAATCAAGAATCTTAACGCGATCGTAGAAAATGTTTTGATAAAATAGGGTTAATCGCAATTACGACCCCCGCAGCCATTTTTAATGGGTTTCCCCGTCGTTAATCACGGGGAAAATTGGCTGTTAGTCGTTGCTCGTTCGGGGTTCATGGGTATAGCCCGTCAGGAACTTTGAACCCCTAAAATGGAAGATTTCAGGGTGCGGGCTTGTTGGGTAATTCTTGATAAACTCAATGGTTAAATGAATACTAGAAAAGCCGATTTTCCCCAGAAAACCAACCCGGTAAGCGACAGTTTAACCACTGCAAATCGGTTCGCCGATGGCATTGGCAAAACTTTTATTATTGCCTACAAAGAGAATACGGATCAGTTAGAGTCTATTCTCAAACAAGAGGGTTTTGATTGTCAAGTCATGCGGCAACAACATCGGCCAGAATATAAAGACTATTCTCCGAGTTATCTTTGCTTGCTCAATCATAAAAGTGTTTGGGAAATCGCCAAAACTCAAAGCAAACCGACGTTAATTATTGAGGCGGATTTTGTTCCGGTTATCGGTTTGGGAAAACTGCCTTTTCCTTTCGATCTCGATCAAAGTGATGTGGGCGTTTGCTGGATTTATACTTGCGCTCCTCAGCTTTATAGCGTTACTCCCAACGGTTACGGCGAAGGGTTTTCGGTTTCGACGGTTGCTTATATTGTTACTCCGAAAGCGGCGGAGTGTTTGCGGTCGTTGGAAGCCCAAAAACGAGAAAATCCGGGGCCTAAGAGTTATTCAAGTTGGGATTCGGAATTAGATAATTTTTTGCGCCAGCAGGGTTTTAAAAATTATATCGCATTTCGCAATTACGGCGAACACGGAGGAAGACCGAATTTAGAACATCATCAACGGGGTTTGAGTAAAGTTCATCGGGCTGATGTTCTTTATGGTCAGTTAGCTTTTACGCCTCTATATCTTCAGGATGAAGCGAATAGTAATGTTAAGCTGCAATTTGCCAGGTTGAAAGCAAGAATCAAGGGTTTGGGTCGTTTGCTCCTGGGTAAGTTTTTACGAATTCCTGTTGTTAGCCGATCCAGTTACCCGATGAAGTTAATTAGTTTTGCACTTCGCCGACAGTTAACGTTCCGAATTTAAAACAAAAGTTTAAGTCAAGTTGGAGAGGGACGGGGCGATCGCTTTGACGGGAATAAAAATTCAGAGAAAACTTTAAAAGTTTGTCGATTAATATTCAAATCGCATCAAAAAAATTATGAGCGAAAATTATCAACCTTTGGTTTCGGTAATTGTTCCGGTTTACAATAACTCGGAACTGTTAAGAAAGTGTTTAACGGCTTTAGAAAATCAAACCTATCCCCAAGAACGTTATGAAGTTATCGTGGTAGATAACGCCTCCCAGGAAGATATTAAAAGCGTTGTCAGTGATTTTAAACAAGCCAAGCTGACTTTTGAGAGTAAACCGGGTTCTTATGTGGCTAGAAATCAAGGAATTTCGATAGCTAAAGGGGAAGTAATCGCATTTACAGATTCCGATTGTATTCCGGCTAAAGATTGGATAGAAAGCGGGGTAAAAAATTTAGTAAAACTTGAGAACTGCGGTTTTATTTCGGGTCGAGTAGAGTTTATTTTTCAAAATCCAGATTCCCCGACAGCGATTGAATTTTATGACAGCTTTTTTCTGAATCAAAAAAAATATATTAGAGAGCAATTTGGGGCTACGGCTAACATTTTTACTTATGCTAGCGTATTTGAAAAAGTCGGATTGTTTAATCCTAACCTGAAATCAAATGGCGATCGCGATTGGGGAAACCGAGTATTTGCAGCAGGTTATAATCCGAGTTATTGTAGTGAAGTCTGCGTGCAACATCCGGCGAGAAATTCTTGGCATCAAATGTATACAAAAGCGTCAAGGGTCATGGGGGGAAAATTTGATCGCATTAAACAAGAAGCGACTTTTTTAACTTATACCCGGGAAATTGCGACGCTAATCAAACCGCCGGTAAAATTTTGGATCGCTAATATAGGGAATAAAAAACTTAAAGGAAAGCAAAAATTTATGTTAATTATAGTCACGATGTTTGTTCATTATTCAAAGGCTTTAGAAGTATTACGCCTTCAATTTGGGGGAACTTCTAAGAGAAACTGACTTGAGAACATGATTAAAGCAATTTGGGTTTGGGCAAAATATGCAGAATCTATCAATGATTTATTTATCTGTTTTCAAATCGGAGAAAAATTATGAACAAAAATTATCAACCTTTGGTTTCGGTAATTGTTCCAGTTTACAATAATTCAGAACTGTTAAAAAAATGTTTAACGGCTTTAGAAAATCAAACCTATCCCCAAGAAGGTTATGAAATAATTGTGGTGGATAACGCCTCCCAGGAAGACATTAAAAGCGTTGTCAGTGATTTTAAACAAGCCAAGTTGACTTTTGAAGGTAAACCTGGTTCTTACGTGGCTAGAAATCAAGGAATTTCGATAGCGAAAGGGGAAGTCATAGCCTTTACAGATTCCGATTGTATTCCGGCGAAAGATTGGATAGAAAGCGGGGTAAAAAATTTAGTAAAAATTGAAAATTGCGGTTTTATTTCGGGTGCAGTTGAGTTTATTTTTAAACATCAAGATTCTCCGACAGCACTTGAATTTTATGATAGTTTTTGTATCAATCCCAGAAAGCACATTGAGGAAAAATATGGGCCTACGGCTAATCTTTTTACATATGCCAGCGTATTTGAAAAAGTAGGATTGTTTAATCCTAACCTGAAATCAAATGGCGATCGCGACTGGGGAAACCGAGTATTTGCAGCAGGTTATAATCCGAGGTATTGTAGTGAAGTCTGCGTGCAGCATCCGGCGAGGGATTCTTGGCATCAACTGTATAAAAAAGCGACCCGGGTAATCGGCGGGATATACGATCACAGCAAAGAAGAAGCGAGTTTTTTAACTTATACTTGGGAAATAGTGACGCTGATTAAACCCCCGGTCAGATTTTTTAAAGGAAGGTTGGCCGATCAAAGACTAAAAGGAAAGCAAAAATTAATGTTTGTTTTAGTAACTTTGTTTGTCAACTATTCAAAAGCTTTTGAGTTGATCAGACTCATGCTAGGAGGTAATTCCCAAAAAGAATAGTACCGAATAGATCGCCGATATTCATGTAGTTTTTGAGATAGATATGTACATTCAATACTTAAAATGACAATGAAATTTACTGTAGCTATCTGCACCTATAACGGACAAGATCGAATTCCAGAAGTTCTTGACGGCTTGCAACAACAAACCAATCCGGAGGGCATTGAGTGGGAAGTCGTCGTGGTAGACAACAACAGTAGCGATCGAACAGCAGAAGTTGTCTCTCAATACTCAAAAAACTGGCGTGGTGATAGTCAACTCAGGTATGTATTTGAAGCAACTCAAGGAGCGGGTTATGCGCGTCAAAGAGCGATCCAAGAGGCAAAAAGCGATCTGATTGGGTTTTTAGATGATGATAACTTACCTAAAGAAAATTGGCTGGTGGAAGCTTATCGTTTTGGTCAAGAACATCCTCAAGCGGGAGTCTATGGGGGTATTATTCACCCGAAATTAGATGTTCCTCTACCGCCCTATTTTAATAAAATTAAAAGCCTCTTGGCAATTAATAATCCAGGTTCTCAACCTTTTCGCTACCAAAGAAATGATAAACCTAGAAAAGTTCCCGCCGGTGCGGGTTGTGTAGTCCGACAACAAGCTTGGAAAGAGCGGGTGCCGAAGCAATTACAATTGCAAGGTCGGGATGAAAAAAATAAGAAGACTCTGCTCATCGGTAACGAAGAAACAGAAGCTTTTTTTTATATCCAAAATAGTGACTGGGAAATCTGGCATAATCCTGCTATGGAGATCTGGCATCATCTGCCCAGCAAACGTTTAGAAAAAGAATATTTGCTGAAACTTTCCCGAGGTTTTGGTTTAGCCAATCATAAATTAAGAATGGTTCGACTCTACCCCTGGCAGCGACCTTTGATGATTTTACTAACTCCTTTATATTTGCTGTCAGACGGTTATAAACTGGCTTCTTACTATTTACGTTATCGCCACGAATTTGATTCAGATTTAACGAAAGCTTGCGAATTACAAGCAAGAATTGGTCGGTTTATGAGTCCTTTTGTCAGGGCTTAATCCGTTTACTTAACCTACATTCTATCAAAAAAGTGACCCAATTAAAAGTTTTACTGGTGCCGGATTACTTAACTTGGATTCTGGGAACTTGGGCGAAACAAATTGTCCGGGTCGGAACCCAACACGATTATTATTTCTTCTCCCAACAGATGTTACCCTACCATCAAAAAGAGTGGGAATCTTTAATTAAAATAGTCGATGTAGTTCACGTTTTGAGCGATTTTGATTTCGAGAAATTGACTCTACCTGACTCTCTCCCGTTGGTGGGTTCGATCCATCACGTTACCAATTGGCCTAAGCTAATTCCGATCGCAGAAAAAAGCGATGCAATTATGATGGTTGCCAACGAATGGAAAGAATTTGTTTGTCAACAGGGAGTTTCCGAAGATCAGTTATTTTTGTTTAATAATGGGGTGGAACAATCTAAGTTTTATCCTCTGAACAATCGCCTAAAAGCCCGGAAACAATTGGGGATAAATTCCGAGACTCCTTTGATCGGATACAGTGCTAAATATACCAGCAACACGGATGGAAGAAAAGGGGTAAATATTCTTTTAAAAGCCTTAGAAAAGTTGGGAAATCAAGGAGAAAAATTCGGAGTTTTAATCACGGGACCCGGTTGGGATAAAGTGGTTAAGGAAATTAAAACTTATGGAATTAATGAAGTCTATTATTTTCCGTTTCTGCCCGATAGATTGATGCCAATTTGTTATAATGCTCTCGACCTTTATGTGGTCACTTCAAAAGTAGAAGGGGGGCCAGTTCCGGTTTTAAATTGTATGGCTTGTGGTGTTCCGGTCGTCACCACACCGGTCGGAATTGTTAAAGATTATCTCGAAGATGGGGTAAACGGTTTAATCGTACCAAAAGACGATGCAGAAGCGACGGCTAATGCTATTTCTCGCCTGTTAAAATCGGAAAAATTACGCGAGCAATTAGCGAAAGCGGGTCTGGAAACGGTTGATAATTATTTAACTTGGGATAAAACCTTGGCGGGAATTGAAGATTTATATCAGCAAGTTTGGGAAGCAAAAGCCGATAAAAAAGAACCGACAAAAACCGATATCAACCCGGTGAAACAGCGGGAAAGGGCGTTAAAAATCGATTCTTATTTGTGGAATTTAAAATTAGCCGCCAAAGGTCATCCCCTAGAAGGTTTGCGGGGGATGGTGGAAGGGGGTTTGGGAGTGGCGGTGAGCGAAACTCCGAGACTGGCGATCGCAGAAATTCCCAAGTTGTTCAAACCGAAGGGTTGACCTCCTCCGTGCGGTTGAGGGGCTGGCTGGCCGAACCGAAACCCGAAACCCGAAACCCGAAACTCAAGCCCCATAACCTTTTCAGACTTTTTTTCCAAAAGGGTTGCACAAATCCCCCAAGTGTGTGTTATGCTAGCAAGCGTTGATGAAACAACAAACCGTACAGGGAAAAAGGAGGTGATGCCCATGATTGATAGTAGTAAACGCATGGGTCACCTGATTGGAAAATGCCGGCTGCGTGCCGGGGCTGACTACTAGAGTCAGGCTAGATCCCATCTAGAATACTCAGTATTTTAGAAGGACTGGCTGCTCTAAAGAGTTCTTCCGGCAGTCAGGTTCCAATTCAGATGACCCGCTAGACCGCTCTCATCCACAAAATGCCAAAGCCAAGTGCTGAAGCTATCCCGGATGAGAGCGGATAGTTATTTGAAGAAAGAATGAACCTCAAAAGTTGAGTTGAAAGAGGCTAAAGATGGCTGAAGTTTTAAACGAAACAGAAGTTAAAAAAATGGCCGCCGAAGTTCCCGACTGGCAGGTTGAGGGAAAGGAATTAAAACAAGTAATGAAATTTAAGGATTTTGTTACCGCGATGGCGTTTGTTAACAAGTTGATCGAACCGGCCGAAGCTGCGGGACACCATCCCGATCTGGAAATTTCTTATAATAAAGTCACCATCAGTTTAACCAGTCACGATGCGGGGGGTTTAACGGAAAAAGATTTTGCAATGGCGAAGCAAATTGACGGGTTGAAGTAAATCTTCCTCAAATAATCTTCCTTAAATAACTTTACAGAAATTTCGGCGGGGTTTTCTCGGATTTCGGTTAAAATTTAGAGGAGTAGAGATGTTGTCTGCAAGGTCTCTACATTGGCTCACCAATAACCGATAATGGTTTGAGAGTAGTGTTGCAGTCTGAGCAACTCGATTTGATGTGATGACCGCAGTTCAGCACCTACGACCCCTATGATTTTTCAGAATCCAGAATATTTAAAAGAGTTAGCCGAACAAGCAGAATTAATTGAAAAGCTATTAGATATCGGCGCCGCCTTGTCGAGTACCCACAACTTGAGTACCCTGCTCAATTTGATTTTAGCCAAGAGTCGGGAAATTACGTGCAGCGATGCGGGTAGCGTGTATTTGGTAGACGCCAGCGACAATACACCCAAGTTGCTGTTTAAAGTCGCTCAAAACGTCTCGCTTCCCAACCTGTCGTTTCGGGAGTTTGCTATACCTCTGACCGATAGAAGTTTGGCGGGATATGTGGCGTTGACGGGTGAAACGTTGAATATTCCTGATGCTTACGAGTTACCCTCAGACAAACCCTATCGCCTCGATAGCAGTTTTGATCGCGATATCAGCTATCGGACCCGTTCGGTGTTGGTTCTCCCCATGCAAAACCGTCAGGGAGAAATGATCGGGGTGCTTCAGTTGATCAACCGCAAAGTTAAACCCGATGTGATGCTGGTGCCTGAAAATACCCTGGAAATGACCCAACCCTACGGGGAATGGGAAGAAAGAATTTTGCGAAGTCTGGCTTCACAGGCAGCGATTTCCATTGAAAGAAATCACTTACAAGATAGTATTGAATCGCTTTTTGAAGGATTTGTCAAGGCGTCGGTGCAAGTGATCGAACAGCGAGACCCCTGCACTTTTGGTCATTCTGAACGGGTAGCCCAGTTAACGGTTCGTTTGGCCGAAGAAATTAATACAATCACAACGGGTTCTTTGGCCGAAATTAACTTTAGCGATCGCCAAATTCAAGAAATCCGTTATGCTGCATTATTGCACGATTTTGGTAAAATTGGCGTTCCCGAAGCGATTTTAACCAAGTCGAAAAAACTATATCCCCATCAATTAGAAGTGATTCGTCAACGGTTTGCTTTGGCGAGGCGAACTTTAGAATGGGAATGCAGCCAAGCCAAATATGAACTCTTGCTCAAAAATACCCATCAAAAATCCACCAACTCGGAAGATTTACCCCTTTACACTCTCGAACAATTAGAGGCGAATTTAAGCAAAGCCGTTCAGCAGTTAAACGATTGCTGGAATTTGCTTTTAGAAGCGAACGAACCGCAAGTTACCGAGGGAAAACCCTTAGATAAACTGTTAGAATTAACCCGGATTACCTATCGGGATATTGACGGGGAAACCAAGCCGTTAGTGACTCCCGAAGAAATGAATCAACTGTTGGTTAAACAGGGAAATCTCACCCCAGAGGAACGGTTAGTCATTGAGTCTCATGTCACCCATACTTATAAATTTCTGGAGAAAATTCCCTGGACTAAAGATTTACAAGAGGTTCCAAAAATTGCTCACGGACACCATGAAAAACTCGATGGGACTGGCTACCCTTTGAAGTTAAAACAAGCAGAAATTCCCGTCCAAGCCCAAATGATGGCGATTGCGGATATTTACGATGCGTTAACCGCAGGAGATAAGCCTTATCAACATGGTTTACCGACGATAACGGCGTTAAAAATATTACGAAAAGAAGCCGCACAAAACAAAGTTAACCCCGATATTTTACAAGTCTTTGAGGAACGTCAGGTTTATCAAGTCATCGGACATAGTTTAGATGTGGTGATGAAACTGGCGTAAAATCTACAGGTCAAATACCGGGATAAAATACGGGTAGAAAATCCCGTGATGTTTTTTCGATCAGGGTGGAAAAATTGTGATGAAATAGAATTATTCGCTTTAAAAATAATAAGGAGAGCAGGATGAAGGCGGAAAAGGGAATCGTCGGGTATGAACACCCGGTATCGCGGGTCAAATTAGGGCAATTTCTGCTGATTTTTTGCTTATCTCCTGTCTTTTTAATCGGAAGTTCGAGTCTGGTTTTCGCTGAATCTTCTGATCGCGATTTAGATGAGATATATCCTGATTATACTTTACAACAACTCCAACGTTACAGTCAAGAAGGACGCAGAAACACTTCATTAAATCAAGTGACTTCTGTTTCCCAACTGTCCGATGTTCAACCGACAGACTGGGCGTTTCAAGCGTTACAATCTTTGGTGGAACGGTTTGGCTGTATTGCGGGTTATCCTGACGGTACATTTCGGGGAAATCGTTCGTTAACCCGCTACGAATTTGCAGCCGGTTTGAACGCTTGTTTGGAACGAATTAACGAGTTATTAAATACCGCAGTTGAAGATAGTTTAACCGAAGATGAATTTATCGCCTTACAACGGTTACAAAATGAATTTGCAGCCGAATTAAGTTTACTTCGGGGTCAAATTAACGACCTAGAAGACCGCACAGAAGTTTTAGTCGCCAATCAATTTTCAACGACAACAAAACTCACCGGAGAAGCGATTTTTGCGGTCACACAAGCTTTTGGGGATGATATCGCTTTTCAAGGAACGGAAGACAACCGCAATCAAGTTGTTTTTCAAAACCGAGTTCGTCTCAATTTTAATACCAGTTTTACCGGGGAAGATTTACTCTTAACTCGCCTGCAAATGGGAAACGCCGAACCGTTTAATTTGGGGTTTACTCGCCAAGGAACACAAACCTTTAATTTTCGCGGAGATACCGAAAGTCGAGTCGAATTAGAACGTTTATATTATCAGTTTCCAATTAACAATCAACTCCAGTTAACCTTAGCCGCAAAAGGCGTAACTTGGGATGATTTTGTCCCGACAGTTAACCCCTATTTAGATGATAGAGATGGCGGAAATGGAAGTTTAAGTACCTTTGGTCAGCGCAACCCGATTTATCGCATTGGTGCGGGTCGCGGAATGGGTTTGCACTACCGCTTTAACGAACAGTTTTTAAACGGAATTTTTGGGTCAACTTCGGTTTCTGTCGGCTATCTTTCTGCGAGTGCGGGAGATGCGAGTCAGGGAAACGGTTTGTTTAACGGAGATTACGCAACTTTGGCGCAAATTACCGTAACGCCGAGGGATAATTTACAGTTTGCTTTTACTTACAATCACGCCTATTCAACGCCGGGAAATTTTGGCTTTGATAACGGTTTAAGGAATGGTTTAGTTGTTGACCGTCAAACGGGAAATATTGATAGTAATGCGTTAAATGGAGTCACCGGGAGTGGAATTGCGAATTCTATTTTAGGGTTAAGTGAGGGAATTAATGCGGGGGGAATTGCGTCAGGAGTTGTTAGTAATTCCTACGGGGTACAAGTTTCGTGGCGAATTAATCGTAAAATTGTTTTAAGCGGTTGGGGAGGTTATACTGATGCGAGGGTGATTAATCTTGGCGACGGTCAAATTTGGAATTTTGCGGTAACTTTGGCTTTACCGGATTTATTTAAAGAGGGAAGTTTGGGGGGAATTGTTATCGGTCGAGAGCCTTATTTGAATGATATTGATGCGCCGGATGAATTAAAATTTGAGTTTCCCAACGACCAATCTTGGCATTTGGAGGCGTTTTATCGCTATCCGGTAAATGATAAAATTTCGATTACTCCGGGGATTATTTTTATTACCAATCCCAACCAAGATAGCCGCAATGATGATATCCTGATTGGGACGTTAAGAACAACGTTTTCTTTTTAATGCAACTTAGGTTGTTTTCAGCTTAGAATAGGGGTAAGGTAAACCAAAAGGAGGCACCAGAATTTTCGTTGGGAATAACGCCAATTTTACCCCCATGTGCGTTAATAATTTGCCGACACAAATACAAACCCAAACCCAATCCTTTGATTTTTCCAACGTTTTTCCCCCGCTTGTAGAGTTCAAACAGTTCGTCTGCTTCTTCGGATTTAACGCCAATTCCATCATCGGAAATGGTGTATTTTATCCATCGGGTATAACTCTTGCTTTTTGCCTTTTTTTCTGATATAATTTCAGCAGATAGAGTTAACGTTAATCCGGGTGGATTGTATTTGATCGCATTGGAAATTAAGTTATCAAAAACTCGCCAAAGTTGAGTTGAGTCGGCTTTAACTGCGGGTAAATTCGAGGGAAGTTCATTGTTTAGGCTAACTCTATTTTTGGCAAAGATGGGCTGCCATTCTGCGATGAGTTGTTGCGTGAAATTAACCAAGTCTAAGGGTTGACCATTGACAGAAATTCCCTGTAAACCCATATCGCTAGTTTCAACTAAAGAATGAATCAAATTCAGTTGGCGATCGCAACTATTCGCCATTTGTTCTAAAATATGAGTTGGAACCATCAAAGTAGAGGGAGATTCCGAAGATTTTTTAGCGAGTAAATTCTTCAAAACGATTAACATTCCCGTCACCGGATTTCTTAAATCGTGAGAAACGGCATGAATATAAACCCGCAAAGCCGACTCAACCTTTTGTCGTTCTTTAATTTCTTGTTGCAGCTTTTGGTTTTGTTCTAGCAGTTGTTTTTGCTGTTCTCGCAGTGTAATTTGAGTTCTCACCCGCACCAAAACTTCCTGAACTTGAAAAGGCTTTGTAATGTAGTCAACTCCCCCCACATCAAAAGCCAAAACTTTATCCATTAACTCATTGAGCGCACTCAAAAAAATAATCGGAATCTCGCGAGTTGGGGGTAAAGCTTTGAGATGTTGGGCAATTTGATAACCGTTCATTTCCGGCATCATAATATCAAGTAAAATCAAATCCGGAGCCTGGGCTTCTATCGCTTTTAACGCTTGTTTGCCATTGGTTGCTTTGCGAACTTTATAGCCCTGTTCTGCTAACATCGAAGAAAGCAGTCGTAAATTTTCAGGAGTATCATCCACAATTAAAATATCAGCTTGCAGCACCGAAGACTGAATCATATTTGTACTCCTAATTTTTGATGCTCGATCAAGGGTAAAAATCAATTGAAAAAATCAATTGTGAAAATCTGAAGCGGAGGAATGCTATCATTAACAGATTGCCGAGATATTCCCCCAAAATCGGATTGAGGCGATCGCGAATCAATTTTTTTCAGACAACATCAGAAACACCATAATTTGAGATTCGGGTCAAACGGTAACATTTTGTCAGATATTGGCTATTGTAGCGAGAATCAAGCGATGGGGAACAGATTTTTCTACAATAGTAAAGAAGTCCATCTATCTCGTAGAAATCAATGTCAGGGCTATTTGTATCCTCTTTCGCCCAGCCCCAATCCCTTGAACAGTCCCTCAAGCACTTTTTTGGCCACGACTCCTTCCGCCCCGGACAGCGAGAAATTATTGAACAAGCCCTCCAAAAGCGAGATTTGCTGATTGTCATGCCCACAGGGGGCGGAAAATCCTTGTGCTTCCAGTTACCTGCACTTTTGAAACCGGGGATAACGGTGGTGGTCTCGCCCCTGATTGCTTTGATGCAGGATCAAGTCATTGCCCTAGAGGATAATGGCATTGCAGCAACCTTTCTTAATAGTACACTGTTACCGGAGGAATTGCGATCGCGGTCTGCGGCGATTCTTCAAGGTAAAATTAAACTCGTTTATGTCGCCCCCGAGAGAGTTTTGGGGGAGCGATTTTTATCGTTTTTAGACTTGGTAAATACACGGGTCGGGATTTCCGCTTTTGCCATTGATGAAGCCCACTGTGTTTCGGAATGGGGGCATGATTTTCGGCCGGAATATCGACAGTTACAACAGTTACGACATCGCTATCCTCAAATTCCAATGATGGCGTTAACCGCAACAGCAACTCCGCGAGTTCGAGAGGATATTATTGAACAGTTAGCCTTAAATCAACCGGGGATTCATATTGCCAGTTTTTTGCGTCCAAATCTCTCCTATGAAGTGATTCCCAAACATACCCACAGCTTCAACGATTTATTAAAGATTATTCAGAAAGCACAAGGCTCGGGAATTATTTACTGTCTCACCCGAAAACGAGTAGAATACTTGGCGTTTAGACTGCGAGAAAAAGGGATTCCTTGTTTGCCCTATCACGCCGGATTAGCAGACGAAGAACGGCGAGAAAATCAAATGAGTTTTATTCGAGATGATGTGCAGGTGATGGTGGCGACGGTGGCGTTTGGGATGGGGATAAATAAGCCGGATGTTCGGTTTGTAGTTCATTATGATTTATCGCGGAGTTTGGAGAGTTACTATCAAGAAGCGGGGCGGGCGGGGCGAGATAACGATCCGGCAAAATGTATTTTGTTTTGGTCGGGAAGTGATATTAAAACTATCGAATATTTGATCGCTCAAAAACCCCAAGCGGACGAACAGCGAATGGGCCGCCAGCAACTCCGACAAATGATTGATTATGCCGAGTCAACCGAATGTCGCAATCGAATTATTTTAAGTTATTTTGGGGAGCAGTTTCCTGACAATTGTGGGCGATGTGATAATTGCCTGGAAAGCAAGCCTATCGAAGATTGGACGGTAGAGGCGATGAAGTTTTTGTCTTGTGTGGCTCGCTGTAAAGAACGCTACGGGATGAGTTATATTATCGATGTTTTGCGGGGTTCAAAAAGTCAAAAAATTCTTGAGCGGAAACACGATAAGCTGTCAACTTATGGAATCGGAAAAGACCGCACGGTTGAGGAGTGGAAAAACTTGGGGCGAGCGCTAATTCATCAAGGTATACTTGACCGAACCACCGATGGTTATGGTATCTTAAAATTAAATCCTCGCAGTTGGGAAGTGATGGGGCGTCGGCGACAAGTTGAAATTGCGATCGCTCAAAAGCGGAATATCGACATTCAAACCCGTTCTTTGGCGGCAGAAATAGAAATGTTATTCGATCATTTGCGCCAACTTCGCAAAACCATAGCCGACGAACAATTGATTCCCCCATATATGGTTTTTCCCGATGCTACACTGCGAGCAATGGCACAACAACGTCCGGTGACGCTAGAGGCTTTATTAGAGATTTCAGGTGTCGGAAATCATAAATTGAGTCGCTACGGGAAACGATTTGTCAATGCGATTCGCAACTATTGTGAAGAACAAGGTCTTTCTGAGTGAGCAACACCTTTCAAAAATTTATGATTCCCAATTTCGGTTCATTAACAGATAGCCAAATGTATACTCTACAATTGCACCAGCAGGGGTTGAGTCTTGAGGAGATCGCCGCCCACCGAAATCTACCCAAAACGGTGATAATTGAGCATTTGATTAAGTTGATTGGGATGAGCCAAGCGGTTGATATTAATCGTTTGGTTTCATTTCCCCGACAACAAGCGATTCTTCGGGCAATAGAAACCGTCGGAGATACGGGAGTTGAGATCATTTATGAATATTTGGGCGAACAATATAGTTATGATGAAATTCGCCTGGTTAGGGCGGCTTGGCGACAGTATCGGATGGAGTTTTAACGGCTTTAATTTGACAGAAACCGAGAACAAAATGTCCCCGACTTTTTTGAGGGCTTGATTTGGCCGAGCTTCCCCCATAAAATGATCGCATTAGGCTAGCATTCGGTAGAGGGGGCAAGATGAGCCATCGTCCGATTATTTTAGGTATTGTTGGGGATAGTGCCGCCGGAAAAACCACATTAACACGGGGAATTGCCCAGGTTTTGGGGCCAGAAAATGTCACCGTGATTTGTACAGATGATTACCATCGTTACGATCGCAAACAACGAAAGGCATTAGGAATTACAGCGCTGCATCCCGATGCGAACCATCTCGATATCATGCAGCAGCATCTAACCCTGTTGCGAACCGGACAACCCATCCTCAAACCGATTTACAGTCATCATACCGGCAGTTTTGAACCGCCCGAGTATGTCAAGCCCAACCGCTTTGTGATTGTAGAAGGATTACTGGGCTATTCGACTCGCGGCGCCCGCGACTGCTATGATGTGCGGGTGTATCTCGCCCCGCCCGAGTCCCTGCGGACTCAGTGGAAAATTAAACGGGATACGATGAAGCGAGGCTACACCTCTGAAGAAGTTCTCGCCGCCTTGCAACAGCGCGAACCCGACTCGGAGGCGTTTATTCGCCCGCAACGCAAGTGGGCCGATGTGGTGGTGACGTTTTATCCGCCCGATAATGGAAATACCGACAGTTCCAGTTTAAACGTCCGTTTGGTGTTGCGTCCGACCATTCCCCATCCCGATTTTACCGAGATTCTCGACCAAAACGATCGCTATCGTCTCTCGGCTGTTCGTTTGGGATTGGATCGAGATATGGGTAAGCCGGTGGATGTTTTAGAAATTGATAGTCATGCGACTGTCGATCAGGTGAATACTTTGGAGATGATCTTGTGCAATGATTTTCCCCACTTAAAAGATTTTTGTAGTGTGGGAAATCAAGAACTGGGTAAATTGACTGGAACCACAGGAGAAATTCTGCAAAGTTATCCCTTAGCTCTTACCCAATTATTGATTGCTTATCACATGATTAAGGCGACCAAAATGGTGCAGTAAATGACACAAATTCCATCACAGGTGGAATGATTAAGGGGTCTTGAGGAGCCGGAATCATTTCGCCTCTAAAGTCGAGCAGCGACACTAATAAAAGATAAGCGATCGCTAAAATCACTGAAATGGCACCGGTGATATAGGCTACCAATTTGGAGCGTTCCATAGGGATTGTTTACATTTAATTAAGTTTTATCTTTTTTAAATTAACAAATCCCTGACAATTTCTCAAGGGAAGAATCCCTCTTGAGGCAGAGAAAACCTAGAAATCTTGTCCGTTTTGCAGGAGAACAGACTGAAATAGGGGGACTAACCCCCCTATTTGAAGATCTCCTCATCTGGGATATAATAGGATCACCTAGTATTCTAAGAAAAGGAGATGCGCCCTGATGGTAGAACACCCAAACTGATCAAATGGTTCAGCATATAATCCCTTAATCGGGGATCGATGGACAACTTTAGGACACTACGGACAAGTCACATTTCATGCTTTTGACCAATCAAGGTGTGCGAGTCTATATTCAGATTATTGCAGTTGGGTTTGAAGAAATTCAAGAGGTCTATTGCAATTACCCACTTTTTGACAAAAGCAATGAAAAATCTGACGCAGCAATAGAGGGTTTAACCCCCTGAAGTCTTCGGCTAAGATTTCTAACTTGTTCTCCTCCGAGTTGTTAAGGATGCTCTCGATTTTGATCGAAGCCGCCATTCAATGTTTTAATGGTATACCTTACTCCTTTGAACGAACCAACATAGCGTTAAGCTAACCGATCTATCGGTGCCAGATGGAGAAAATCAGCCGGATCACCTGCCCATAAAGGTTAAGGCGGTAACAGGTTTTCCCCGAACTCTGGCGGATTTTATCCAATGTGCATTGGATAGAGGTGTTGCAGTTCAGGGGAGAGTCCTCCAGTAAAGACTAACGAGTAAGTCCAGATGACAGCAAGAAGACCAAGGAGAGCAACCAACACCCTCGTTCGACGCCAAGCCACCCCCAAAGAGCGACAGCTAATTCACCTGTTAGCCAACTTGGGCTGTTCCTTGGTAAGATACGGAATGGAACACGCCAAAACCAAGGGGATCATTTCCGCCTGCGAACGCAAACAACTCGCCGAATGGCATTACTTACGACTCCAACAAATTCGCCGCGTTGAACGGAGTTTAGAACCGCCTGTTACCTTAAAACGAGTTTATTTCAAGAGCGAACTGAGTCCCCGGAATCTGAAATCTCTGAAGTTACTCTGGATCGATGAAGAAGGGAAAAGTCGGGTCAAGCGAGTCGATCCCGAACTCGATGAAATCCTCAGCGAGACTTTAGACAAGGGCGATACCCTCAAACAAATCTTTCACACCGCAGAGGTGGGAGAACGACAGTTTGCTCGAACGGTTGAGAAGGGAAAAGTTCCCCTTTGGGTCCAAGAATGGGAAGACTCGAATTATGATATCGATTTCTTTCCGCCGGCTTTCTCTGCTTGGGTTAATCTTGTAGACGATTAGGAAAATAGGAAAATGGGGAATCCCCATTCTCCTGTCTGTTTTCACGAACTAACTCTTTTGTTCGGATTTCGGCTTGTAGGTAGAGGCGACGTGCAGTTCTTTTAACTGTTTGTCGTCTACCTTTGAGGGAGCATTGGTTAACAAACACCGGGCTTGTTGGGTCTTCGGAAACGCGATCACATCCCGAATGGATTCTTCTCCGGCCAACAACATCACCAACCGATCCAAACCGTAGGCAATCCCCCCGTGTGGTGGCGTACCGTATTCAAAAGCATCTAATAAAAAGCCAAACTTACTATAAGCATCCTCCATTGATAATCCAATGGTTTCAAACACCTTTTCTTGAACATCTCGCTGATAAATCCGCAGACTTCCGCCCCCAATTTCATACCCATTTAAAACCAAATCATAAGCCAATGCCCGGGCGGTTTTTAAGTCGTTTACATCATCGGGATGGGGTGCGGTAAAGGGGTGATGCAAGGCTTCATAACGCTTTTCGTCGGCGTTCCATTCAAACATCGGGAAATCAGTCACCCAAAGAAAATTCATTTTATCTTCGGGAATTAATCCCAATTCTTCCCCGACAACCAACCGCAAACGGTCTAAAGTTTTATTAACCGTCATCGTCTCTCCCGCCCCAAATAATAGCAGAAAACCGGGTTTAGCTTGGGTGCGCTTGATAATTTCTTGCTTTTGGTCTTCACTCAAATTATCTTTAATCGCCCCAATTGTATCGAGTTTTCCGCCTTCTTTGACGCGAATATAAGCCAAACCTTTGGCGCCGGCTTCGCTGGCTTCTTTAAACAAGTCGCCGCCGGGTTTAATTCTCACATTAGAAAAGGCTTCATTTCCCCCCGGAATCGGTAAAATTTTCACAATTCCGCCCGACTGAACCGCCCCGGAAAACACTTTAAAACCGCAGTCTTTCACCAGATCGGAAACATCGACCAATTCCAAACCAAAGCGGGTATCCGGCTTGTCACTTCCGTAGCGATCTAGGGCTTCTGCGTAGGTTAAACGGGGAAAAGAAAGGGGTAATTCCGTTCCTTTTACCGCTTTAAAAATATGGGCAACTAACCTTTCGTTTAAGGCGATAATTTCTTCTTGAGACATGAAACTCATTTCCATGTCCAGTTGGGTAAATTCCGGTTGGCGATCGGCGCGTAAATCTTCATCGCGAAAACACCGGGCAATCTGATAATATCGATCCATCCCCGATACCATCAACAGTTGCTTAAATAATTGCGGAGA
This sequence comes from Capilliphycus salinus ALCB114379, assembly GCF_047276495.1. NCBI lineage: Bacteria > Bacillati > Cyanobacteriota > Cyanophyceae > Oscillatoriales > Sirenicapillariaceae > Capilliphycus > Capilliphycus salinus. The sequence goes on from NZ_CP178543.1 coordinate 335,650, forward strand.
TTGGGGTAAAGCAAACCATTCTGCGGGGTTAACCCGACTGGGGAGAATATAATCTCTCGCGCCTTCTGGGGTGGAACGAGTTAAAATTGGGGTTTCAATCTCGATAAAGTTTTCTTCGTCTTCGAGAAAACGACGCATCGCTTTGACCACCGCATGACGGAGTTGCAGGTTGCGGGTCATGCGATCGCGCCTGATATCGAGATAACGATATTTTAAGCGCAATTCTTCTTTGACCGATTCCGGTTCTGCGGTGGAAATTTGAAACGGAAGTTGTTTTCCGAGGGCGTTGAGAAGTTCAATTTTCTCGGCGTAAATTTCTACCTCTCCGGTGGCGAGTTTGGGGTTTAGCGACTCCTCAGGACGTTGAGAGACTCGACCCGTAATTTTAACCACATATTCATTTCGCATCGTTTCGGCGATGTTGTACGAGTCGGGAGTGCGTTGAGGATCGCTGACAATTTGAACTAAACCGGTGCGATCGCGCAAATCCAGAAAAATCACTCCGCCATGATCTCGACGACGATCTACCCATCCGCAGAGTGTGACCGTTTTTCCGATATGAGCGCTTCTGAGTTGTCCACAGTAATGGGTTCGCATGGCTGTTGATTTTTCGTTCTGGATTCACATATTAGATTAGCAAAATACCAGTATATAATAGGTGAGCAAAATTGCCGACTTAATTTTTATTTTATTTTTCCCCGGTCACTCGGGGGAGACGGGAGTGAAATCTACCCCAAAAACCCCCTAACTTTTGCGATCGCTGTTTTCTTCCCTTGAGGGGTTAACGTTGCCAGAATGTTAAATCTGCTTCGGATCAAAGAGGGGTGACGCGACCGAATCACTCATCCTACAATGGGTGAGACTGTTCTGTGAAAAAATTGTACAAAGTTGACCATTCACTGTTATGACTCACTATCAACAATTAATTCGAGTTTCTACCACTCCAAAGTCTCTCGTCCGAGTCACCCATCAAGTTGAAGATGCTGTCGGTAATTCCGGCGTGAAAACGGGTTTATGTACTCTTTTTTTGCGTCATACTTCTGCCAGTTTAATTATACAAGAAAATGCCGATCCCGATGTATTAGTTGATTTACAAAATTTCTTATCCAAATTAGTTCCCGAGGGCAATCATTACATTCACGATGCCGAAGGCCCCGACGATATGCCTGCCCATATTCGCAGCGTTTTAACTCATACTTCCGAACAAATTCCGGTTTCTCAAGGACGGTTAGTGTTGGGAACTTGGCAGGGGATTTATGTTTGGGAACACCGCAATCATCGACATAATCGAGAACTCATGGTTCATATTTCGGGAGATAATTATTAATTGAATATCTGTACGTTGGGTGACAACGTTAAAGCAATTGCAAAGATCAAAAATGTTGGTGATGTTCTTGTTGGGTGGGTGACAACATTGAACCCATTGCAAATATCAAACAAGATTTGTGATGTCACCCACCCTACTTTTTTCGGGTGACAACATTGAACGGGTTGCAAATATCCAATAACATTTGTGAAGTCACCCACCCTACTTTTTTCAGGTGACAACATTGAACCCATTGCAAATATCAAACAAGATTTGTGATGTCACCCACCCTACTTTTTGTTGTTAAGATTCTCGACCGGAAGCCCATCGATCGCGCCATTTAACAATCCCTTCGCTAGCAATAACCCAACGTCGAGAAACTAAATTTTCTCGCAGGGGGGATTGTCCTTCTCGCAGCATGGCATACTTATAATTGATCAGTTTGCCCGCACTTTCATTAAAGGGAATTTCGGCAAACCAAGTGTTACTATTAATATATTCTAGAGGATAAGCTTTGCCAATATCCCAGTTTCCAAGTTCGGGACAATCTCCGATTACAACAATCGTTTCGCCGGGAAGGGTTTGCACGCCATTTAACTGGACTCGAACAATGGTTTGGGCTTTTAATCGTTCTCCGACGTGAGAAAGGACAATAATTTGTTTGGAATCTAACTGAAGATTGTGTATTTTTCCATCTACAACTTCATATTTATTGGGTGACATGACATCGGTATGTTCTCCATCGGGTAAACCGGTTTCTACCGCTTCTAAAACAACATTTTCTCCCCGGTTCATTGCCACAAAAACTCTCGAATCTCGATAACGACGGGTATAACAATAAATATCCGGGGTAATGTATTTTTGCCATTGACCTCCCATTGATACCGCAGGATTGAGTCGTCGCACTCCCGAAAGCAGTCGAATTTCACGATAAAGGGGGCTATTTTTATCCCATTTTTCCATCATCGGACGGTTGTAGGGATCGTTATTTCCGTAGGGGTTTTGATCGCCATTAGTATCATCGTGAAGATATTGTTCGCTACCGTAATAAATGCAGGGAATTCCCCGAGATGTCATAATTAATGCGATCGCCATGTGGAGATAACCGGGGTCGGGATTTAAGGTTTGAAAACGGTGCATATCGTGGTTATCAATGAAGGTAATTAATTCGGTTGCACCGTCGTAGTAATGATCTTTATCGAGTACATCTTTGACTAGGTAAAAACCACCTTCTTCACAGTTTCCTAACGCCCGTCGAATGGCTATACACAATCCAAAATCTAAGATTGACATTCCCGAATTATTTGCAAATTCCACAGAACGTCCATCATCCGGGCTAGAATAAATCCATTCTCCAAAGATAAAAATATCGGGTCGATAGGTGGTAATATCGGCGATAAATTCCTGCCAAAACCAGATCGGCATATGCTTCACGGTATCAATTCGTAAAGCATCAACGCCCCGATCTATCCATTGTTTAATCGCTGATTTAATATAGTTTCGATAGTCTGTATTGTTTTCGTTAAATGAAGCCAGTCCCGCCAATTCACAGTTTTGAACTTGCCATTCATCTTCCCAGTCTGTGACTTCGCCATAGTGATGGTACCAATGATTTTCGTCATTATGAAAATCGGCTATTTTTACCCCATCATCATAAAGGGCGCCTTTTTCTCCGGCGACATCGGGACTGCTGTGGTTGCAAACGATATCAAGAATTAGCTTCATATTTCGTTTGTCTAATTCTTCGATCAACCGATCAAATATGGTATTTTTGCCTTCTTGAGTTTGGTTGATTGAGGGGTTTTCATCCACTCCAATAAAGCGGGGATTAATCCGTTTAAAGTCTTTTGTCCAATATCCATGAACGGCTGCACTTTCAAAGAATAATCCTTCGACTTGTTCAAATAATGGCGTTAACCACAAAGACGTTACGCCTAAGTTTTTAAGATAATCTAACTGGTCAATAACCCCTTGTAAATCTCCCCCCCAATATTTTCCCCATTCTTGTTTTTCTGGATCGTAAAGTTCGGGGTTTGGGCCTTCATTATTATCGGGATCGCCATCATAAAATCGATCAACAACAATAAAATAAATGGTTTCTTGTCGAAACTCTATATCTCGGGTGTACAGAAACTCTAAATCAATATCTTGTTCGGTGGGGGATTCAACGGTTTCTTCTATTTTTTCAATGGCTTCGTCTTGGCTAATGCGATCGGGAATCGAAAGTTTTTGTGTGGGAAGTTGAGAACTCATGGTTAACAATACTTTGGATAAATTTGAGGAGAATAGGTCAACAGTCTAACAGGCTCGTCTCCTGTACCCTGGATTATGTTGTTGTGAGAATACCTGAATTGAGGATAAAAGTCAAGTCAGTTTGGGCTGATTTTAGCTATTATTAATTTAGATTAATATTATTCAAGTTTACACACAGATACTTCTCGAAATTAGCATTTTTGGAGATTTCAAAAATCTATCTGGAGAGAGATATATGAGCGGGTGTAAATTTGCTAAGATTCGGACACTTTTTTAATGGCGATTTGCACTTCGCTGTATTTGAGTGATTCCGGTGTCATGGGTGAATTATAAAACAACCGTCGGGGGGAATCAACGGCTTGATATTCCGGATGTTGCTGCAACCAATTCTGAAGTTTTTGAAGATGGGTTTCGTAGCTTTCCCAAGTATAGGCCCCTTGAATTCCAATGCTAACCACCATCATTTCTTGAGTATCAACAACTTGAACATCGGGTTGAACTTGTTGGGGAGAAATATTGGGACTTGAATATAAAAACGAAACATCCGCCCGAGAAGCGTCTTGATAACGGGCTTCTACGGGTGTGGTCATGGCTATATTATTACTGCTAATATGCTGAAATAACGGATTAAATGCGGCTTTTGTCGCTTGAGTTAAATCTCCGCTATGAGAATAAGTTACCCCTCGATAAGCCGGATAATATTTAATTTCAATGACTCCGGCTTGAGTGGGTTCGGGAAATCCTTCTGGTAAAGAAGTTGGCATGGCTTACACTCTATTTTAAGGTATCATACTAATAGTTTAACCGGTTTAATTATCTTTTGCTCGGCTTTGCCAAGCCTCTCCTTTTAAGGGGGAAAAGTTGGACAAAAATCGGAGATTTGTTTGAGATCCGTTAAGGTAATCTCGGGTTTGTCGCGATACATCACGGCTTTTCCACTCACATAAACGTAGCCCCGTCCTAAACCTGCATATCGTTTTTGAATCAATTGAACGATGGGTGCATTTTTATCATTTTTCGCCTCGGGAATCCACAATTTTAAGATATGATCTTTTGAACCGGTATGAATTAACGCCCCGCTTCCTATCCATTTGGTGACGCCATCTTGCAAATCACAAAAGATAGTAATCCATTCTTCTTCTGCGGCTGCGGCGAGAATTTTCGGATAATCTAAACGCACCGAAAGCACTCCCGCCCTTATTCCATTTTGTCGATAATCTTGAATAATGGAGTCTCGCAGCGTCCACCAAGACATCAATAATTCGTAGTTGCGAAAGGCACCATTTTGGTTCGTGTGCGGGTCCCAAATAATTCGATGATACGCTTGGGCTTCGGCTTCGGCTTGCATCATTTGTTGATGATAAAAAATCGAACGCCCATATTTAATAAAGTAGGGACTCCAACCTTCTCGAATTAACCAAGTATTGTAGTTTTCTCCCTCTTTATAGACATAGCAAATAATTCGCCCATGAGTATCTCGATATTTTTCTAAGCAGACTTCTAAGGGTTCATCCCCATCAAATTCTACATCGACTTGAGTGAGTTCACCCTGAGAATTTGTAAAGTATTGAATTGCCATTTCAGACGCCGCTATTCCTGCATTGGTAACGGGTTTTGTTCCACAGGGAAAAGATTCTTCGGTGTCCACACAATGCAACCTCAAAAATTCCCGTTGACCATTCAACATTACTTTGAGAGTATCTCCATCAACAACTCTCGTAACTTGTACGTTTTTAATCCAAGTTCCCACTTTTCTTTAAATAAATATTTTTGAGCTAGAAGTGATGGATATGATATCATAATTATAATCAGAATCCCGTTATAGAAATGCAAAGTTTTGTCACTTTAAGGAAAACTGGCTCATCTTGGGAATTTGAGAGTGAGGAAGCGCTAGAAGATTTTCTCTTTTCTCATCTCGATCAAATACTGGGTTGGACGGTTATCCAACGTCAATATATTGTTAACGGTCAACGTTGTGATCTTTTGGCTACAGACAAAACGGGACGGTTGGTGGTAATCGAGTTAAAAAATGTTGAAGATAGAGGCATTGTTCAGCAGCTTACTCGATATTACCATGCTTTGTTGGAAGAAAAGCCGTTTCGCGATCGCATTGATTATGACAAACCTGTGAACTTAGTCGCCATTGCACCCAGTTTTCACCGGGATAGTTTAATTGATCGCCAATATCATCAACTTGAATTTGAGTTTTTTCAGTTTTCTATTGTTGAAGAGGATAACAAGTTTTACCTGGTCTTGAAAGATATTGATAGGGAAATCACTTCACAACTACAAATTTTTTATGAGGATGCGAGAGAAAGTAATCTTCCGAGTCCACCTCAAAAGCTTCTGAAGTTTATTGCGGATTTTGAACCGAGTCAAAAAGAGACGATTTTGAGAATAAGAGAGAAGATTCTTAGTTTTGATTCTCGAATACAAGAAGTTGCAAGTGCAGGAAGTATCAAATATGGAAATGGTACGACAGCAAGTAGTAAATATTCTGCCGAGTTTATTTTAGATAAAAAGTATTCTCTGGTATTGTTTTTGTGGATACCGTTTAAAGGTGGTGAAAGTAGTCGTATTGGACGGGCGAGAATTTGGACTGATTGGAATGAAAAAGCGTTAATTGAGGGTTATGTTACCAGTGGGATAGGAACGGAGATTAATAAACAGAAAAGATTGATCGAAAATTTACATGAAAAATTTAAAATTCAGTATTATAGTCAAGGTGAGAATTATTCTAAACCATATAGGAGAATGGACAAATACATGAAGATGGATTACAGACGTCATGGTGTTTTTTTGAAAGTAGATCTACAACTTCAAGATAAATATTTTAAGGAGAAAGACAGAATTTTAAAAGAAATTAACAATAGAAGACCTATTACTTATGAAGAAATGCAATTTATTGATTTTCATAAAGAGTGGTTTGAAGAAAGCACAGGTATCTCTGTTACAGTTGAACCTTCACCTTATAAAAATTTAGACTCCTTAATTGACTTAGCCTTAGACAAATGGCTAGAACGAGTTTAAAGTCCATGTGCGATCACATAATTTATTCAATATTTTTCCGATCTAATTTATGGGTTTTGATAATAATAAGAGAGGGCGCATTGCCATGCGCCCCTACATAGAAAAATGGCGGGAATGGGTTTAAATTCAATGTGCGGTCGCATAATTTATTTAACGTTTTTCTGATATGATTTACAGGTGTTGATCACAAGAAGATAGGCCGCAAGCAATATCACCCCGACGTTTTTTTTGTTTTACGGTATTATAGAATTAAGGATTAGGAGTTAAAAATATGGATTGGCAGGAATTACGGAAAGAAGCCTATAACTTACCCGTCTATGAACGTCTGTTATTGGTTGAAGCCATTATTCGTTCGCTTTCTAATGAACTTCGACCTAAAGAACCCATACCTGATGAAGTTTGGGAACGTTTGCGAGGAGGACTCAAAACGGATAAACCTTCACCGGAAGATGAAGATATAGAAGCAATGAAGTACGAAAGACTCTCGGAGAAATATCTAAAATGAGAGTCTTGCTAGATACAAATATTATACTGGATCACTTGAATGATAGATGAGCAAGAACAATAGCAATTCTTTCATCTGGGTCCGACAAAAGTTCCATCGGGGTTACAAGAGGGATCGGCAACTAACGGAGCATATATATATCCTACCGTACCGCTACCATCTTCTAAACGAACTTTTAACCATTGGTTTCTGTTTCCTTCTATAAAAGTCAAAGGAGTTCCATTGCGAACTTGACGAATAACAGATCCATTGGGAGACTCTCGCAAATTCACATAAGTATCTTCTAAGTCCATCGCATAAAGTTTTGTACTTCGCCACAATAATTCTTTTTTCATAAACCCGGTGATACTATTAAAGCGACTATCAAAACTCACTTTATACCAGCCACTTTGTTCGCCCGTTACAGACGTTTTAGACCCGTTAGGAATTCCCCGAATAATATTACCATTCGGTGCGGTTCTCACGTTAACAAAAGTATCATTCGGATCGTAAATCACATAAATATTACATTGTTGTTGACCGAAAGCGGGAATAGCAGTTAAATTCGCCATCAAAACAAGAGGAATAAATTTAAAAAGTTTCATGGTATTTTTTAGAAATCAAGTGATTTTGACCTCTCGATCCCCCTTAAAAAGGGGGGTGCCGCAGGCGGGGGGATCAGGAGGTTGGTGGGGGTTATATACCTCTCAATCCCCCCTGCCCCCCTTAAAAAGGGGGGTGCCGCAGGCGGGGGGATCAGGAGGTTGGTGGGGGTTATATACCTCTCAATCCCCCCTGCCCCCCTTAAAAAGGGCAGGGCCGTTTCATTCTAACAAAATCCAAAGCCTAGACCACCTGTTATTAAGCCATCTTTGACCCTCTGTAATTGACACAAAGCCTAAAAGTCTAAAAAGATTAATTGCAATAGTTTGAAGAATCGATAAATTCGTTCGTGCTTGAAAGTGAGCTATAGAAGAATCATCTTCTTTGAAGATCACATCCTTGACCCAATGCAAGCGATTTTCAATTTGCCAATGACCTTTTATTTTTTCAGAAAAATAATCGGCTTTTTCCCAAACGCTACTGATGTAGTAAGCGACTTGATGATAGTCCTTTTTACCTCTTTTACCCCATCTTTCAACTCGGATTAAGCTTTTAATTTCATACCAACTAGATTTCAGGGAATCTATACTCTTGAAGACAGCTACTTGGCGTTGAATTTGGCGACCATGACTTTTATCTTGCTCTATCTTGATACTCAAAGGCTCTTGATTGTGGGCGACAGACTCTAGAGCTTGATACAATTTTTTTTGATTCTTTTTGACGGTGATTAAGTAGTGATTTTTTGATTCAATAATTTTTTTAACGGTTTGCTTTTGGCAGTGCAAAGCATCCAGAGTAAATACTTGATTCTTCAGGGGAAAATCTTCGATGATTTCTTGGACTTGCTTAATTTCTGAACAGCGTTTGTTCTCAAAGCAATTTAATCCCAATACAACTTGATATTCTTGACTGTACAAGGAAACAAATGAAACAAAGTTTTGATGAGAGTTGCCAAAATTGTCTACAGTGCTGCCTAAGCTTTTGCCATCAATACAGACCCAATCCCTCAAATCATCAGATTCACATAGACTACTAGACCATTGATTAAAAATGTCCTGAAGATTTGACCAGTCTACTCCCATCAGAACTCGTCTTATGGTTGATGAAGATGGAACTTTTGGGGATGAAATCTTAAATTTTTTAACAATTAGCTGTTGATTGGCTTTGGCAAAATCTCCCATCGCTCTATACCCTAAGTATCCCTGCATCGCTGCCAAAATTACTATCAATAGCACCAACCATAATGGATGCCTTCTGCCCTGGCGGCGGCGAAAGTCCTTGACTTTTTTAAGTTCTTTAATTAGACTATCCATAGATAAAATTTAAGAAAAAACTGGCGATTGCTATCATTTTACATCCGGCGCGATCGCCAGTTTTATTGTTCAATTCCCGCCTTTAAGAATCAGAGTGGAACAAGCCGTTTGAGTCAGGCGATCGCTATGTTTTTCTAAGATTTTAGGTGTTCTGAAGAAAAAAGGGGTGAAACTGCTTCCAATTTTAGCTCCTCGCGATCGCAAAATTTTAGAATGAAACAGCCCTGCCTTAAAAAGGGGGGTGCCGCAGGCGGGGGGATCAGGAGGTTGGTGGGGGTTATATACCTCTCAATCCCCCCTGCCCCCCTTAAAAAGGGGGGTGCCGCAGGCGGGGGAATCAGGAGGTTGGTGGGGGTTATATACCTCTCAATCCCCCTGCCCCCCTTAAAAAGGGGGGTGCCGCAGGCGGGGGGATCAGGAGGTTGGTGGGGGTTATATACCTCTCAATCCCCCTGCCCCCCTTAAAAAGGGGGGTGCCGCAGGCGGGGGGATCAGGAGGTTGGTGGGGGTTAAACTTTACGCACCGCCCCGCAATTTTTCTAACACGCTGCGATCTTGTAAAGTAGAAGTATCGCCACTAATTTCTTGACCGGCTGCCAAATTTCGCAACAGACGCCGCATAATTTTACCCGATCGCGTTTTCGGTAAATCATCAGTAAACCGAATTTCACCGGGACGGGCGATCGCCCCAATTTCATTAACAACGTGTTGCTTCAATTCCTTTTCTAACGCCTCAGTGGGTTGATTTTCCCCTTCTAAGGTCACAAAAGCAACAATTTCTTCGCCTTTGACCTCATCCGGCTTCCCAACCACTGCGGCTTCGGCAACCATCGGATGAGAAACCAGCGCCGACTCAATTTCCATCGTACCCAAACGGTGGCCGGAAACATTAATCACATCGTCAACCCGACCCATCACCCAAAAATAGCCGTCCTCGTCTTGGTGGGCGCCATCTCCGGCAAAATAGATGTATTCGCCGTTTGCGGGTCGTAGATGTTCCCAATAGGTGCGTCGGAAGCGATCGGGATCTTTATACACCGTCCGCATCATTCCCGGCCAGGGATGCTTAACGACCAAATATCCCCCGCTTTGGTTGGTTACAGGTTCGCCGTCCGCATCGACCACATCGGCTATAATTCCAGGAAAGGGTAACGTTGCCGAACCCGGTTTGGTTGGTGTCGCCCCCGGTAACGGCGTGATCATAAACCCGCCCGTCTCGGTTTGCCACCAGGTATCGACGATCGGACAGCGATTACCGCCAATTACCCGATGATACCAGATCCAAGCTTCCGGGTTAATCGGTTCGCCGACGGTTCCCAACAGTCGCAGCGATGACAGGTCTCGGGCGTTGGGATGGTGTTCGCCCATCTTCATTAAAGCGCGAATGGCGGTTGGAGCGGTGTAGAATATATTCACGCCGTATTTTTCGACCACATCCCACAAACAACCGGGGTTGGACGGACGAGGAACGCCTTCGTACATTAATGTTGTTGCCCCGTTGGATAGCGGCCCGTAAACAATATAACTGTGTCCGGTGATCCAGCCCACATCGGCGGTACACCAATAGACATCGGTTTCTTGCAAGTCAAACGCCCATTTTAGGGTAATATGACTGTAGAGGTTATAACCGCCTGTGGTGTGAACGACGCCCTTGGGTTTGCCGGTGGTGCCGCTGGTGTAGAGGATGAATAGCATATCTTCGCTATCCATCGGTTCTGCGGGACATTTGCCGGAAGCGCCCTGTTGAAGATCGTGCCACCAGTGATCGCGTCCGGGTTCCATGTGGATATCTTGGGCGGTGCGTTTGACGACTAAAACGTTATCGACGCTGGATGCACCGGCTTGTAAGGCTTTATCGACCTGTTCTTTTAAGGGGACAATGGCATCTTTTCGCCATCCTCCGTCTGCGGTAATGACAAGTTTGGCTTCGGCGTCTTCTAAACGATCTTTTAACGCTTCTGCACTAAACCCGCCAAAGACAACGGTATGGGGGGCGCCAATTCTCGCGCAAGCCAACATCGCGATCGCCGCTTCCGGTATCATGGGCATATAGATTCCCACGCGATCGCCTTTTTGAACCCCCAACTGTTTGATCACGTTCGCCATCTGACAAACTTCGCGATGCAGTTCCGCATAGGTCAAAGTTCGAGAGTCTCCCGGTTCGCCTTCCCAAATTAAAGCGGCTTTGTTGCGGCGCCAGGTCGTTAAATGGCGATCGAGGCAGTTGTAGGATATGTTGATCTTACCCCCGACAAACCATTTTGCAAAGGGGGGTTGCCAGTCCAGGACTTGATGCCATTTTTCAAACCAGTGTAGCTCTTTTTCGGCGAGTTCTGCCCAAAATCCTTCGGGGTCGGCTTGGGCTTTTTCATAGAGTTGTTTATACTCGTCTAAGCTTTTAATGTGGGCATTTTGGGAAAATTCCGCCGGGGGATGAAAGAGGCGTTTTTCCTGTAATATCGATTCAATCGTGGGTTGTGACATTTTAAATAACTGTAACTCTGGTTACGGTTCCTATTCTATTGTCTGCCCAGAGGGGTACAAATGACGCGATCGCTTTATAATTTTCTAAAGATCGGGTGTCAGAAACCGGGTTTCTTGCTGGTGCTATCAGTTGTAGCCGATATTTTTAGTTGAGAAACCGGGTTTCTCAAATGCTATTGTTTTGGGGTTTGATGCTCCTTACAAACGAAAGTATACCGATTTTGCGGTAGAATAACTGGAGGGGCATAATTATCGTTGCAGTTAAGAAAGTTTGTGGTCTTAGTCCTTATTTTTTGCGCGTGCATCGCAACGACGGCTAACATATGAACAATTCAATGCTGGTCATTTACCCCTATCGCTATCAACAAACCTGGGTGTTTGATGATGAGACAGTCGGACTGGTACGGGAACCTTTTGTTAGTGGAGTACCGGAAATGATTGATCAATTGGTTGAAAATATTCCCAATGCCGAATTTGGTTTTCGATTATTATTTTCAGCCAACCCGTTTCCCGGATATCAAGCGGAGTTGTTGTGGTTGCGAGAAGAATATGGGGGAAATTGGTATTTTTGGCAGGAAACCGCTCAAGAAGGGTGGTTATGTCCGGCATTGTTTCAATATTCTAGTGTAGCGCCTCATAAGATTTATTGTAAAGCCGAAGGGTTCAATCGTTCCGAATAAAAAAACATTCTACCCGGGTTTAAATTGGGTAGAATGAGGGGTGATAATCAAGATATTTTGCAAAATAGTGACAGCCACAATGAAAAAGTTTCTAAATTAAAAACGATTCCATAATTGTTCCTGTTTTGAAGAAATCGGCTGTTGTTTAAGAGGTGTAAACGTTCTATATACGATTTTTTTTGATTTGGCTTGTAAGATGAATTTAACTTGTTTTAAGATTTCATTGACAATTGCGAAAACTAAGATGCCGACCAGAACTAGAGCAACAGCTACCATATAAATGAATGTAACTGTAACCAGGTAGATGTGTTTGAAGATACTTTTAAAATTCACCAGTTTTTCCTTAACGAAGGGTTAGCGTCCATTCTAAATGCTCCAGAAGTTGTGATAGTTTCCCCCCCTGCATAAAGTTTAACCTTATAGCAAGGCAAAACTCAGTGAAGATATACAAAGTTAATACTAAAAATGTTAAACGAGGTCGAAGAAGTGCAGCAACACATTCCGGACAACTTTACAAAAGCTTTACAATTATAGCATCCTCAACCTGTTTCATCTTTACATAAAGGGGGTGTAGGTAAAGCAATCAAGAAAATTTGGTATCGGCTTCAAGCGCTTTAGGAGAGGATTTGGTGGTCGGTTTGGGTTGGTTTTGCTTACACGATGAAAGGAGAAAAGTCAATGGAACCCCAATCCTAACACTAGAGGTTTATTATACGAGGACAATTCAATTGAAATTGTTAAGTATTTGACAAAATTTTATCTCGGTTTGCTTTTTTTTTAGAATTGAACCCGTATTCGCAGCAGCAAAAGCCAGTTAACCTAAAATAAAGGGCGGTTCAGCAATACTAATTTTGGGAGGGATATAGGATACGGATTGATACACATTTCGAGAATTCTTTAAATATCATTAAAATAGGGTAAGCGCTGCCTACCCTAGTGATAACTTGTAATATCCAAGCGATAAACAAGTAATTTGCGATCGCCAAAATTCAGCTTTAATGGAGTAAACTGATGAGATGATCTCCGACCCGTAACGCATTAGCAATCACGGTTAAAGCGGGCATAACCCCGGAACTCGACGGGAAGAAACTGCTATCAACCACATACAAATTTTGAACATCGTGGGCGCGACAATTAACATCCAAAACCGAAGTATTCGGGTCTTCCCCAAAGCGACAAGTTCCCGACTGAATTGCCACAACTTGAACCGGAACTTCACCCCGAGGATAAACACTAGCCCGTTGTTTATCAATCGATTTTAACACATCCAACCATTTATAAACCAACCGGTCGTGAGCCTCAACATTATTGGGAGTGTAATCGAGATAAATCTTATTATCCGACACCCGCACTCTATTATTTGTATCCGGTAAAGTCTCCGTTTGCGCCCACCAACCAATCGAACGCATCGCCAATTGTTTCAATCCAAATTGCGGCATTGTTTTCGCCAAAACCGAAAAAATCGGGGGAGATTCGGCAAAAATAACATCCTGCAAAAGTCCGCCCGTATTTTGAATATGACCCATCGGATAGGCGTAATTCTCATCACCCCAATAGAAATCATTTACACTAACAGACCGGGAAAACTTACCGGAATTAGAGGCAATATCCAATTGAACAATTGCCGTCATTTGTTGTTTCATTAAATTGCGCCCAACCTGACCGGAACGGTTGGCGAGTCCGTCGGGATGTTTTTCATTGGCGGACTGCAATAATATCACCGCCGAATTAATCGCGCCGCAAGCTAAAACAACAATATCAGCAAACATCAAAAAAGATTGTCCGTTAATTTCCGCTTCCACCGCTTTAACTTCCGTTCCGGTAGAATTGGTATGCAAACAAAGCACCTTAGCAGATGTTTTTAAAGAGACATTGGGATGTTTTAGCGCCGGATTAATTCCGTAAATTTCAGAATCACTGGTCGGGTCATCATCTTGGCGCGTCCATCCCATCGGTAAAGAAGTCGGATGCAAACCTTTTTCTGCTATTGCATCAACAACTTTTTGAATACAAGGTTCGTGATTAAAAGGCGGATAAGGATATTCTGCACTGCGAGAGGGTTCGGTGGGGTCTTCACCGGCTAAACCGTGAACCTGATAAAGCTTTTCTGCTTCTGCATAATAAGGTTCAAAATCCTTGTATTTGACCGACCATTCGGGAGAAACACCATCTTGATGTTCAACCTTTTCAAAATCCCGTTCGCGCATTCGTTGTAAAGTGGCACCGTAAATTTTAGTATTGCCACCCACCGCATAGTTATTGAGGGGTGAAAAAGACTCACCATGCGGGTCATACCAGCGCTCAGGCGAACGATAGCGTTCTTTTTTGAAAATATCAACCTCAGCCCTGTTTTGATCCTTTAGCTCCATAAAGTCGCCCCGTTCAAGGAGCAGAATTTTCTTTCCGGTCGGTGCAAGTTTTTGGGCAAGTGTACCGCCACCCGCACCGGTACCAATGATAATAATGTCGTAGTGTTGGTCGTCGATAATCATAGCAGTAATTAGAACAGAAGTTCAGGAGTTCAGAAGTAAGCGCATTCGCGCTCGTTTCGCGTACAGAAGTTCAGAAATTAGGGAACAGGGAACAGGAAATTGTTTTGTAGGGGCGGGTTCCCCGTTGATATATGTTACTTACTAACAACCTTTATGAACCCGCCCCCTCGCAGTCACCAGTTCCGAGTTTTTTTCTGACTTTTAACTGTTGACTTTTGCCTCTTGCCTATTCCCTATTGCCTTTTTATTGCCAGATGTAGATAAGGATAAATAAGACAATCCAAATCACATCAACAAAGTGCCAAAATAAGGAAGTTGCTTCAAAACCGAAGTGACCTTTATCGTAGTTACCGGGAATGAAAGACCGTCCTAACATAATCCCTTGTAACAAAACACCGGTTAAAACGTGTAAGCCGTGAAAACCGGTTAACAGGTAAAACATTCCGCCATAAACACCACTGGTAAAGCCAAATTCTAAGGCGCTCCATTCAATCGCTTGTCCGGCTAAAAAGTAACTTCCCATCGCCATTGTTGCGGCGAGAAACAGGCGAAAGAAAGTTAAATTGTGGCGTTTGAGGGCGAGTTCGGCAAAGTAAATGACAAAACTGCTGGAAACCAGAATCACCGTATTAATTGCGGGTTCTCGAACTTCCAACCCTTCAACTCCGGGAGGAAGCCAGTTAACCGCAGTGGTTTTGTAGGCGATATAAGCCGCAAAGAAACTGATGAAAATTACACTTTCCGACAGCAGAAATATCACAAAGCCAAACATACTGTTGGCTTCTTCGTCGTGAACGTGTTCGCTAACGGCTTCGTGTAAATATTCTTCGATTTGTTCTGAAGTTAAAGAACTATTTGTGGTCATCTTTCTTCCTCGGTAGGGGTTGGTGGGATACACCTTTGTTATGGCGTCATTATTGTTTGTAGGGGCGTATGGCATACGCCCAAACCCGTTCAGTCAAACATACACAAATTGAGTTGAGTTTAGGGCGGGTTTATGTAAGCTATTTCTGAGAAACATATATTTTTCACAGAACCCGCCCCTACATTATTTAATGTTCAACGGGTTTCGATGCCGGGTGAGGTAATTTAACGTTGGGGTCATTGGCGGTTAAAGGTTCGGTTTTTCCATAACCGTAGGGTTCACTAATCACCACCGGAATTGACTCAAAATTTTCAACCGGAGGCGGAGAAGGTACCAACCATTCTAACCCTATCGCCCGCCAAGGATTAGCAGGAGCGGGTTTACCATGACTCCAAGAACTGACCATGTTAAGAATAAACGGTAGCGTTGACATTCCCAACAAAAATGCCCCCAAACTAGCTACAACATTCCAAAATGTAAACTCTGGGTCGTAGGAAGCAACCCGACGCAACATTCCATTTAATCCTAACGGGTGCATCGGTAAAAAGTTGAGGTTTGTACCAATAAACGTTAACCAAAAATGCAACTGACCCAACCCTTCGTAATACATACGCCCGGTCATTTTCGGGAACCAGTGATAGATGCCAGCGTACAGCCCCATCGTTACGGTACCGTAGAGAACATAATGAAAATGTCCAACAACGAAGTAAGTATTGTTCACGTGAATATCAACAGGAACCGATGACAACATAATTCCTGTAATTCCCGCAAACACAAACAAAACTAACGCACCCAAAGCAAACAACATCGGCGTATTTAAACGCAATTTACCGCCCCAAATTGTTGCCACCCAAGCAAACACTTTAATTCCCGTCGGAACAGAAACACACATGGTTGATAACATAAAAATCAACCGCATCCAGCCAGGAGTTCCACTGGCATACATATGATGCACCCAAACCAAACCGCTAACTCCGGCAATAATCATCGAAGAAATTGCAACGACTTTATAACCGAATAACGGCTTGCGAGAATAAACGGGAAAAATCTCCGAAAAAATACCAAAAATCGGCAGAATAATCACATAAACCGCCGGGTGAGAATAGAACCAAAACAGGTGTTGAAAGATAATCGGATTTCCGCCATCAGCGGGGTCAAAAAAGCTGGTTCCAACGGTGACATCAAACAACAACATTACCGCCCCTGCGGTTAAAGCAGGTAGTCCAAAAAGCTGAATAATTTGTGCAGCCCAAACCGTCCAAACATAGGCAGGCATCCGAAAATAAGTCATTCCCGGTGCCCGCATTTTCACAATCGTTGTGACAATATTAAGGGCGCCCATAATCGAAGAAACCCCGGAAATCGCCACCGCTAAAATCCAAACGGATTGACCGTTTATCCAAAATCCCAAAGGAACTTGAGTGCTAGCGGGAGGATAAGACCACCAACCGGACTGGGCAGAACCCGAAGGGAGGAAAAAACTCGCCATCGTTAACACACCGACAACGGGAATCATCCAAAATGCCGCCGCATTTAACCGGGGAAACGCCATATCTCGCGCCCCAATCATCAACGGAACGAGATAATTTGCCATTCCCGCCAAAGCCGGAAACGTCCACAAAAATAGCATCACGGTGCCGTGCATTGTGAACATTCCGTTATAGAAAGTTCGTTCGATTAAATCGGATTCCGGGGTCATTAATTCTCCCCGAATAATCATGGCAAAGATGCCACCAATTAAAAAGAAGAAAAACGACGTGACCAAGTATTGAATGCCAATAACTTTATGGTCGGTACTAAAGCTAAAGTACGTTTTCCAAGTTGTTACCGTTTCCGCGTGTGAATGACTCACAGCAGGTTTATTTTCTAGGGGAGTGCTACTCATTGATGAAATTTCCTAATGTTTATTCTCAGGAGTTCAGGAGTTCAGGAGTTCAGGAGTTCAGGAGTTAGAAGATGCGTAGGGGCGGGTTCCGAATGAATCTATGCTTCCCAGCAATAACTGATATAAACCCGCCCCGAAGTCAGAAGTCAGAAGCCACTAATAACTGATAATTCTAAAAACTGGTGACTGGTGACTGTAAACCTTTTGCCTGTTGCCTCTGTTGCCTTTTGCCTATTGCCTCTATTTGTGATAATTAACAACCGGAGGTTGAGCCGGTTTAACAGTTGGCCAGCCTAATTTAATGGTTTCGTGCTGTTCTTCGGCGTATTCGGCTGCTGCTTGGTTGGGCGCCGCCGTCGGGGTTTGAGTTGCCGCATTTGCCAACCATTCCTGATAGTTTTTGGGAGATTCTACAACCACATCCGCTATCATTGTCGCGAAATAAGTTCCGCTAAATTGAGAGTCGGTGAGTTGATAAGTTCCCTCGCGAATCGGCGTAAATTCAAAGTTGATGTTTTCGCCTGGGATAATATCTTGTTTGAGACGAAAAGCGGGAATATAAAACCCGTGCAGAACATCTTCGGATTTTAACGCCAATCGAATTCGTTTATTTGTTGGCAGATGAAGTTCGGTACTGGTAACATTTTGTTCGGGATAACGAAACACCCAAGCCCACTGTTTACCAATCACTTCGATATCTTCTGTGGGTTCTCCCATCGAGGCGATAGATTCTGCTGCATAAGCGGGTTGCATTCCCATCTGAATATGATGCAAATGAACCACTTCCATCGGCCCTTTGATTGCCATTTTCTGATAGACTTGATAACTGTATCCAGCAATCCAAAATACCAATAAAATCGGTATCGCCGTCCAAATCACTTCTAACATGACATTCCCTTCAATATGGGGGCCGTCACTCATGTCATATTTAGCCGCACGATGGAAAATAACCGAATAGGTTAACGTTCCCGTTACTCCCAAAAAGATAAACGCGCCCAACGTGACCAAAAAGCTAAATAAATCATCAATTAAGATAGATTCCGCCGCCGCCTGTGGGGGTAGCCAGGAATAGGAAAGTTTTCCAATTCCAATACTAACGACAGCCAAAACAATCGCTATTGTTGTTAGGATTAACCATTTTCGGTATTGTTTTTGAGGGGTTGACCCTCCCGTTAATTCACCAGACATAAGAAAAAACCTCTTTTACAGTAATCAGTAATCAGTAATCAGTCACCAGTTTTTTCAGTTTTCAGTTCACTGTTAGGGCGAGTTCTGTAGGGGCGGGTTCTGTAGGGGCGGGTTCGAGTTAAGTTGTAATTCCCAGGAAAAATTCTTATAAACCCGCCCCATCTTTAATTCCCAGAAAAAATTATTGTAAACCCGCCCCATCTTTAATTCTCACAAACAAGAATTATAAACCCGCCCCATCCCCACAATTCAACCCAAAAATTAGCCAACAGGCGGGTTTTTCAAGGTGATTTGTGAGAAACATACATTTGTTCGGAGGCGCGCCCCTACACTTTTCCCTGTTCCCTAATGACCAAATTTATCTCAAGACAATATTGGGATTTTCACCCATTCTTAATAATTGGTCGGCGGTGTTGTGAATTCCGAATTCTGCGGCGAGTTGGGCACCGAGTGTGCCGTGAACAAACATGATAAATAAAATCGCCATGCCTGCCATTAGATAACTCCACTGCACTTGGCGGGTTCTATCTTTTCGCCAAGAAAACCGTTGAAATGCTCTCCAAATTGTCATTCCAATCATTAGCGAAAACAGGAATACACCGCCGACTCCATGCCAAAGCATGGTTTCCATTGCTTCCATTCCCCAAGCGCTTTTAACGTTTGTGTAGGGGTTCGCCAACATAATTTCATAAAAACCCGCAGCGACGGTAAACACGGTAATAATTGCCGACGCCAACATATTGTACCAACCCACATCAAAAAAGTTGGCACGGGCTGCCGGAATCGCAAAAAATTTGAAGACGTGTTTTTCAAAGGGAAATAACACCCCAATAAAATCAAAAGCGATCGCCAGAATAAACAAACCCAAGGTAAGATGAACTAAGTTGGGATGAATGGGAATCGCATAGGGTAAGCCGTTCGCCCCGAGCGACTGTAATTGGTTCATCAGTTCAGCATCCATTACAGAATACCCTCCTTAATAGCTTCAACGACGGGAACGGTGTGCAGTCCGTAGACCCAAACCAGTTCATCGCCGAGATAAACCTGAAAGCCGACTAATACACATAGCGACAGTCCGACAGCCAGATAAGATATTGGTAATTTTTGGGGATTTTTTAGACGAATAACATACCGCCAGCCCGTAATTGCGGCGAGAATTCCCGCCAACGACCAGCCAATTAATGTATGTAAATTTAGAGTTTGTTCGACGGCGTTATAGGGTAAGGCCAGCCCCGCTTCCGCCTGACCAAAAATAATGGCGATAAAGATGGAAATTGTAGCGAAAACCAGATTCCACCAACTCACCTCGTAGAGGCGGGTATTGCGCGTGAAATAGCCAATCACATCGCACAAAACCGCAAACAATACCATTGCAATCACAAAATGCACGACGATGGGGTGCATCGTGTCGGGATAGGGTAAATTGTGATCGTTCAATGGGGGAAGTAGAGACTCGAACATGGAATTCTCCTCGGCATACCTACTCAACCTCGGTCACACCTCACAAGTAAAGGCTTGCAATAATGTATCGAGACACAACTTAATGTTGAACATTCCTCTTACAAATTTTTAATGATTATCTACAGTTTTGACAGTATCAAGATTAACATTCTGAAAAGATTGACAAACCGTCAAAGTTTACCGATAAAAATTTGTAAATTGTAGCCGATTAAACAGAATTTTGAGCCGGAAAGTTTCACCCTAATTTAATATTTTTTTCGGGATCTAGAAGAAACTGGTTTTCCCATTTTACCGCAAAATTTTTTTCTTTCCTCAAATAAAATTTAACCCGATCATTCTTAATTTTTTCTTCAAAAGTAAAATACCAAAAACCCGGTTTCTGTGAGAAACCGGGTTTTTAAAATCTCAAAAAACTATTCGCCGTAATGGGGGTTTGTGACCTTTCCTCGAAACACAAAATACTGGTAAATATTGTAAAACAACATCACCGGAATTAAAGCGCCGATAAAAATCAGCATAAACACCAACGAACTCGGGTCAGCCGCCGCCTCATAAATCGTGATTTGAGTGGGGATAATATAAGGAAATACCACCAAACCCAATCCAAAAAATGTGAGAACAAACAGCAAAATAGTCCAAATAAACGGCGTTCTTTCCGCTTCATTGTTCAGACTGCGAATTAACTGCCAAATCAATAGCACAGCCAACACCGGAATCACGGCAAAAAGATAAACCATCGGCTTAGAAAACAACCGTTCTCGGGCAAAAATAGAGAAAATCGGAGTGCCAATGGTAATAATCACCGCGCCAATTAAAGTTGTCACGGCTGCCAATTTAGCGGTTGCATAATGGGTTTTTTGCAGTTCTCCTTCTGTCTTCCAAATCAGATAGGTTGAACCAATCAAAACATATCCTTGAATTAACGTTAACGCCACTAACATCGTTTGCCAGGTTAACCAATCAAAATGACCGCCAATAAAATGACCCGCCGCATCAACTTTTATCCCTTTTAACACCCCTCCCAGGGCAAATCCTTGACCCAAAGCGGCGAGAAAACTTCCTACTCCAAAAGACACATTCCAGATAAACTTATTACGGGCTTGTTCGCGAAACTCAAACGCCACACCCCGAAAAACAAACCCAAAAATCATCATAAAAATCGGGATATACAACGCACTCAAAATCGTCGCATAAGCCAACGGAAACGCCCCAAATAACGCCCCACCCATCAAAACCAACCAAGTCTCATTCGCGTCCCAAATATTACTCAAACTGGTCATTAAAATCCCGCGACGTTCTTCGGTTGATGAGGTCAAAGACAAAATTCCGACGCCTAAATCAAAGCCATCTAACATCACATAAAGCAATAGAAACAGGGCTAAAATTCCAAACCAAACTTGAGGCAAGAAATACGTTAAAGTGTTCATGCACTCTCCTTTATTGTTGCGCTTCTACAGGACGTTCATCGGGGATAAATTCTCCGGGTTCAGTATTTAATGGGGGTTGTTCTTCCATCCCCGGAATTGGCAGGTTAAAATCAGGCCCTTTTTGAATAATTCGACTGCCAAAATAAAACGCCGCAAATAATAGAACCGCGTAGACACTGGCAAAGAGTGTTAATGTTGTTAAGACGTCTCCGGGCGGCAAATTGGAAACCGCATCTTCTGTGCGAATATAGTTATAAACCGTCCAGGGTTGACGTCCGACACAACGCACCGTCCAGCCACATTCTACCGCAACATATCCCAACGGTGCCGCTAAAATCCAACCCCACATTAACCAAGATTGTTGAGTAATCTTTTCGGCCGAAAATTGACCCCGTAGCCATTGAATTAAACTGACAAACATTAAGCCCGCAAAATAGAACCCAATGGCAATCATTATGCGGAAACTGTAATAAATTAGTCCCAACAAATGGGGGCGATTTTCTGGGGCCCATTCTTTCAAGCCTTGCACGGGTTCAGAGAGTTCTTTTTTGAATTCAAGAATGTAGCCCAAAGCATTGGGTACTTTGATTTCCCAGTCATTTTGTTGCGTCTTTTCATTGGGAATAGCAATCATACTCCAGTCGGCTGAAACCCCGGCGGGAATCGTTTCCCATTGGGCTTCCATTGCCGCTAATTTGGTCGGTTGAAAATGATAAACCTGTTCACCGCTAAGGTGTCCGATATAGAGTTGTAGAGGGGCGATAATAATCGCTGCGGCTAAGGCAATTTTGAGGGAAGTGGCGAAGAAAGCTTCATGGCGTTTTTGTAGAATATACCAAGCACTAATTCCCCCAATCACAAATAATGTGGTTTCCCAAGTTGCAAAAACCATGTGTAAAACACTATTGGGCATATAGGGGTTAAAAATGGCTTGAAAATAATCTTTGACGATAAATTCACCCTCGATCAATTCAACCCCTGTGGGATTTTGTAACCAAGAATTTGCAACTAATATCCAAAAACTGGATAAATTTGCCCCAAACGCCACAAGAATGGTTGACAGATAGTGAATGTAGGGGTTAACTCGTTGCCAACCAAACACCATAATCCCTAAAAAAGCGGCTTCTAACATAAACGCCATTGACGCTTCAAAACCGATAATACTCCCAAAAAAGTTGCCAATGGCTTCAGAAAGCGGCGCCCAGTTAGTCCCGAATTGAAACTCCATCGGAATTCCACTGGCGACACCAATACCAAAATTGAGAATGTAGAGTTTTGCCCAAAAACGGGCATGATAGTAATATTGAGGATTGCGGGTTTTCAGCCAAAGTCCTTCGACAATAACCAGATAAACTCCCATTCCTGTAGTCAAGATAGGCCACAGCATATGGAAAATCGCAGTTAATGCAAACTGCATTCGTGAAAGAACCAGTGTATTCGACAAAAATTCCATAATGACCTTTGTACATCGTGACCGAATAACAATTGTAGGGTAGACACAACCTACCCTGTTTGTGAACTCCAGTGACCGAAATAGCAAGAGTGGTCAGAAACAAGCCATGAATTGTTAAGTTCTTGCTGTGAACGTGATGACTTGCTTTCTTGATTAACTTTAGTTTCTCTTCAGCTTTTGTGGCGCTTAACCTGAGTACGGCGAGTGCAAACTACCCCAACACCAGAAACGACAAACAGCGCCAACACAGAACCCGGTTCGGGAACCGACTGAAGTTTCCCAAAAAGTCCGTCATTGCTGCCATCTTCCGGGCCGGCGGCAAAATAGAGATGATTCGCCTCACCCAGACTCGCCCCATTCCCAAAAGTTAATCCCCACAAACCAGGAATCACAATGGGATTACCTTGAGAATCTTCAAGATAACCTAAAGGCTGGCGAGTGTTCGGATCAAAACCCACAATCGTGCCATCACCAAAGTTAGCAACTAATAAGCTATTACTAAATTCACCAAAATCCGAAGGGGCGATGGCTAAACCCGCCGGAACATTCAGCAATCCCCCATCTTCCCAAGTGTTAATTAAGTTCCCGTTAAAGTCAAATTGAGCAATACGACCCAATCCGGTTCCGATTTTTTCGGAACCTAATGACTCGGTTGATTGTTGAGCATAGGTGACATACAACGATCCGTCAAAGGTTTGGATGTTATAAGCAGCATAACCTTCCGACTCAAAAGGATTAGCAAAAACCACATTTGAGGTAATCTCATTGAAAACCCGATCAAAAACTTCAATGCCTGGAGTTTCCCCAAAATCAACGGCATAAATCCGATTGTCTGAAGCCAAATCACTAACAGTTACACCGTAGTAAATCGACTCTTGAAAACGATCAACTACAATCGTTGAGACAATCGGCCAGTCATTTGTACCATCAGGCCGTTTGCGATCCGTCCAACCCGAAATCGTCCCATCGAGTGAGGCAAATAAAAATTTACTGGGAGCGGTGACTGCGCCATTGGGATGATCTAGGGTAATCACAAAGTCCTGAGAATCAATAAATACCTGCCCAGTGGGACTCGACATTCCGGAAGGATTATTCGGTGAGGCGGGAATGGTAACTACGGTTAAACCATCTTGAAATAAGGGAATATTGCCCACATCCCCAACATATTCGGTGACGGTTCCGGTATCGATATTGTTAATCCAAAAGTGTCCGCCAAACCCCGCAGTACGAATGGCAATACTACGTGAACCTTGCAAATATGGATCAAGAAATTGGGGGTTGTAAGCGGGGTTGTTGGAAACGAGGTTGGTCTGAAAGTAAGCCGCCTTGGCATCAGAAGCAATATCAAGGCAGAAAATAGCTGTTAATGCCGCTATTTTGCCTAAATTCAAAAGAGTTAATTTCATTTTTGAACCTCTGATTGACGACGAGTCGCAATCCCCAGAATTCCTATCGCCATAAACAGCAGGCCACTCGTTGCCGGTTCTGGTACGGGCGCCGTCGTTAGGGTTGCGCTATAGCCGTGGAATCCAACAATGCTAGGATCTTCAGGGGGATTACCTCCAATTGAGAGGCTGTACAGTCCGGCAGGTAAAGTCAAAGACTCAAAAACTGATATAGCGAGGTTTTCATTGGCTGCATGGGCTAGATAGGAAATTTCATCTATCCAGTCGGTATTACCTACTGTGTTGTATTGATGATCTTCTTCGCCGCTGTTTTGCCATCCTTTATAGAGTGAAAAGGCAGGATAGAGTTGATCGCCTGCAATGTCTGTTGCGGTCGGAACTCCGGGTTGTCGATCAATTTGGATGTTGAGTTGTGTCGGTTCTAGTAGTTCTAAGGCTACCCAATTCGAGGTATGAGTCCAACCCTTTAATCCCACTGGATTTGCAGGTTCATTCCAACTTTTTGCACCAACATAGTAGCTAAACTCAGCAGTGTCGTCACTATCGAGTTGGACTGTCCATTCATAACTTAAGCCTTCTTCTGGAACGGGATCGCTAAAAGAGACCGTTGCAGCCTGCACAGAGTTAGATGTTAAACTTAATGAAGCACTGAGTAGAGAAATCAGTGTCATTATTTTGCTATTGACCTTCATCGCTTTCTTCCTTGTAAAGGTTAATTGGCAGCACGATTGATTGACAACTTTATCCACAAGATTTAAGAATTATCTTGGAATTGAAAGTTGGGTCAAAAAAATGAACTGTGCATCGTACTTTATGACAGGTTTCTTCAAGTGTCAAAAGACAACAGGTCAAACTAGAATGGGTTGGATTTTCCCTCAAGAATTTATGAGTTTGGATTCAGAGCAGATTTCAGTACGATTTCCGGTAAAGTTAAAGTTAAAATGAGAAAAAAACTCCGTTCAACACCCACTTTCTTAAGCAAAATTTTAGATTGTTGTTCTGAGGTTGAACTTGAATGATGAACCCTGACCTCAGAGGTGTTGCTACTTTTTGACCAATCACTTAGATATCTTCTGTGGGTTCTCCCATTGAGGCGATAGGTTCTGCATAAGCTGGTTGCATTTGCATTATTGGCGAAGTGTAGGGATGCAAGTAGCAAGAATCATCAAAAACAGGTGATGAATTGTCAATTTCTCGTCATTGACCCGAAAACTCGCTTTTCGGATGAACTTTATTTTCTCTTCAGATTTTATTGAGCTTAACCGCTTTTCAAGGGCTGAAAAACACCGCTCAAGAAGGGGAATAGACAACTGTACCTGTACAGAATCCCTTTTTGTAGACTGAAGTGCATTTACAGCCCTTTTTGACTCACAAACTTTTTTCAAGTTGCGATAGGTTTGTTACAGTTTTTTTCAGTTACTTGAGTTTAGGAGTTTGCCATAAGTAACTCGGCTTTTTTGATGTAATCCCAACCTCTTTGATTCCAGACGTTCTTGATTCCCGTTTCTTTTTCTATCCAACGCGCCACTTGTGGGCCGCTCAACGTTTCTCCCTTTGATAATTTCGATTCTAATTCTTTCCCTAAATTTTCCAGTTGCTCTTGGGTTAACAGGGCTTTTTTCCCTCTCATGTGCTTGCTTTTTATATGCTGTACTCCCGGTTCTCCTAAATCATTATATTTCTTGACTATTTCTTTGGCATAATCATAATTAATACCGACAGCAATTGCACTCTCTTTTATGGTCCAACCCTCTGATATTTTCCACAAAAGATGCCATCTTCTTGACTCGATTATCTCTTTACTTTTCAGGTACTTTTGCTTCAGTTCGTCAGAGGTATAATGGTTTGCTAGACTGGCTTTTCGGGTCATCAATCTTTTCTCCGTTAACTTTTGGGTGCTATGCCTGGGTTTTGATAACCTGGACGGTATAAGATGAATGAAGTGTGTCGAACTCGAAATCGGACAGTTTTAACTATTCCACAGGTTTTTAAAGCAAGTATGAAGCTTTGATGAAGCTTTGATGAATTTGATGAATTTTTGATGAAGCCTTGGTCTCTCGGTTCTAGGTGCTACCCATGTCAACCGGGCTAAAATCGTCAAATTCTGCTTGGGTTGTGTCAGAACCGCATCGGCTGAAACTTAATCCCCACAGGAGTTTCAACCCTTGTTACCCCCTCAAACCCCTTCAAAAACCTCGAAAATTTCATGTCGTCGGGTCGGGCTTTTGACTCGGGAGAAGTTCGGCTAAAATATCCATACATTAAATTTGCTTTATTTTTAATAGAAAAGGTGCGAGTTGTAAACATCAGGGGGAGTGGGAATTCGTGTCAATCAATAGCGAGGGAAAAAGTTCATCAAGCAACAAGTTAAGCTTCAGTTTAAAAAACGGGTTGAGTCAGGGTTTATTTGGAGAAACTCGAACCCGAATTCTTGCTTGGTATGCGATTCTAACGGGTTCCTGCGTGGGATTGTCTATTCCCCTTTTTACTCATTTAGTGATTTGGCAAGTTGATCGAAGAGTTTCTAAAGACTTGCAGGAGGAAATACGGAATTTTAAAAACTGTGTAAACCATCACGTTTTTGTCGAAAAAAAAACCGACCCCCAAAACATATTCGATCATTTTTTATCCAAACAGATTCCCGCCAATAGAACCTTTTTGATTGCGACGATTAACGGTGAATTTTATCGCTCCAGTCCGCTGAGTTTGCCGGAGTCAATCTCTGAAACTTCTCCCCTGATTCGAGAACTTTCCCAAACCACTCAACCGATTGAAGGGCATATTTTTGATGCAAAACATCGAGAGGTTCTCTATCAGACAAAGCCTCTAATTATTAACGAAAATGTAACGGGTGTGTTGATTATTGCCAATATTTTAGGCGGAGAACGACAAGAAGCTCTAGATACATTTTATATTGTGATTAAAGCTTTATTTGTTTTGGTGATTTTTGCTTTAATCTTAGCCTGGTTTATTTCCGGACGGCTTCTGCGTCCCATTCAATCTTTGATTAAAACGGCTCATACTATTAGTGAAACTGACCTTTCTCAACGAATTTCTGTATCCGGACGAGGAGAAATGGCGGAATTAGCAAAAACATTTAATCAGATGATGGATCGTCTAGAAAAAGCCTTTGTAACTCACCGACAACTTGTCAATGATGTTAGCCACGAACTGCGAACGCCGATAGCCATTATTCAAGGAAATTTGGAGTTGATTAATTATTACGAGCCAGAAGAAAGACCAGAAATTATTAAATTGGCTCTCGATGAACTGAACCGAATGACTCGTTTAGTCGAAGATTTATTACTACTCGCTCGCTCAGAACAGCAAGATTTTTTGAGCTTAGAAACGGTAGAATTAGCCGAACTGACTCAGGAAATATACCTGAAAATTCAGAAATTAGCCAACCGAAACTGGATATTAGACGCTCAAGGAACAGGTTCAATTTATGTCGATCCTCAACGTCTGACTCAAGCCACAATCAATTTAGTTCAAAATGCCGTTCAACATACCCAAGAAAACGATACCATTGCCATCGGTTCTATTGTTGAGAAAACCTCAAAAAAACAGCAATTTCGCCTTTGGGTGAGAGATACTGGCGTTGGCATTTCTCAAGTCGATCAACATCGAATTTTTCAACGATTTGTAAGAGCAGAAAATAGTCGGAGTTCTTATGAAGGTACCGGTTTGGGTCTATCCATTGTTAGAGCTATTGCAGAAAGTCACGGTGGCCATGTAGAATTATACAGTCAACTCGGTGAAGGCGCGACTTTCACTTTGGTTTTACCGATGAAAATCAGCAATCATCAATCGATACATCAAAATTTTTTTGAAACTCCCTACTTGAGGAAGGAAACCGATTGAAGCTTAAATCAAGGATGGGATTGTAAACCTTGCTAGAATGGTAAAGTCGTGGTACTGTTCTATCAGCAAAACGAGCGATTATAACTGATACCAGATAACGGTTGTATTCAGGCCAGGTAAAGCCTTTTAACTAGCCTGGAAACGTTCATCTGTACTCAGGTAAGTCTTTCGCTTCGGGGGAACTTCTACTCTAATATCAAATCGCAAACCAGCTTCATTTTTGAGAGACAAGCTGTGAATTCAAACAGCAGGAGGAGTTGAAATAAGTGTCAACCGCTAGCGATCGCAAAAATTCACCGGGGAAGACCTTAAGTTCGGGTTCAAAAAACGGGGTGAGTCATGGTTTTTTTGGAGAAGCTCGCACCCGCATTCTGGGTTGGTATGTGATTATAACGGGCTGCTTTGTGGGATTGTCTATTCCCATTTTTACTCATTTAGTCATTCTGCAAGTTGATCGAAGAGTTGCCGAAGATTTAGAGGAAGAAATTGAGGTTTTTGAACAATCTATAAACTATCATGTTTCCGCCGAAAAACAAACCGATCCTCAAAAACTGTTCGATCATTTTTTATACGAAAAACTTCCCAGTGATAAAACCTTTTTGATAGCCACAATTGGGGGTAAATTTTATCGTTCCAGTCCGCTGAGTTTGCCGGAGTCAATCTCTCGAAATTCGGCTATAATTCAAGAACTTTCCCAAATTACTCAAACGATACGAGGGAAGATTTTCGATAAAGAAGCTGGAGAAATTCTCTATCATACAGAGCCGCTAACGATTAACGGAAAAGTAGCGGGGGTGTTAATTATTGCGAATATTCTAGCTGGAGAACGAGAAGAAGTTCTAGATACCGTTTTTATTGTTGTTACCGTTTTATTAGTTTTGGTTGTTTTCGCTTTAATCTTAGCCTGGTTTGTTTCCGGACGGGTTTTGCGTCCCATTCAAACCCTGATTCAAGCGGCTCATGCTATTAGTGAAACTGACCTTTCTCAACGAATTTCTGTATCCGGACAAGGAGAAATGGCTCAATTAGCAACAACCTTTAATCAGATGATGGATCGTCTAGAAAAAGCATTTTTGGCTCACCAACAGCTTTTGAATGATGTTAGCCACGAACTGCGAACGCCGATAGCCATTGTTCAAGGTAATTTAGAATCTCTTGATTATTACGATCCCGAAGAAAGACCGGAAATTATTAAATTGGCTCTCGATGAACTGAAGCGAATGACTCGTTTAGTCGAAGATTTATTACTGCTCGCTCGCTCAGAACAGCAAGATTTTTTGAGCTTAGAAACGGTAGAATTAGCCGAACTTACCCAGGAAATATACTTAAAAATTCAGGGATTAGCTAACCGAAATTGGATATTAGACGCTCAAGGAACAGGTTCAATTTATGTCGATCCTCAACGCCTGACTCAAGCGATAATCAATTTAGTTCAAAATGCCGTTCAACATACCCAAGAAAACGATACCATTGCCATCGGTTCTATTGTTGAGAAAACCTCAAAAAAGCAGCAATTTCGACTTTGGGTAAGAGATACTGGCGTTGGCATTTCTCAAGTCGATCAACATCGAATTTTTCAACGGTTTGTCAAAGCAGAAAATAGTCAGAGTTCTTCTGAGGGTACGGGTTTGGGTCTATCCATCGTTAGCGCTATTGCAGAAAGTCACGGAGGCTCTGTAGAATTATACAGTCAACTCGGTGAAGGCGCGACGTTCACTTTAGTTTTACCGATTAAAATCAGCAGTAATCAATCGATTTTTCCCAAGGATAAGTAAGGACTATGAACCGGATTTTAATTGTTGAAGATGAACCTCGAATTGTGATTTTTTTAGAAAAAGGATTGCGAGCCAATGGTTTTGCAACCACTTCTACATCCGATGTCAAAGAAGTCACAAATCTGGCTTTAACAGGGAATTTTGATCTGATTCTTTTAGACTTGGGTTTACCCAAAAAAGACGGGTTAACTGTACTGGAAGAACTGCGGGGTCAAGGGGTAACAATTCCGATTATTATTCTCACCGCACGAGATGATATTCGCGACAAAGTAAAAGGGTTAAGTCAAGGCGCCGATGATTACATTACCAAACCCTTTCATTTTGAAGAACTTTTAGCCCGAATTCGCTTAAGATTAAGATCCCAAAACCGCAATACCAACACCCTCAACACCAGTCCAGCAAAAACCACTTTACAAGTCGGTGAACTGGTGGTTGACTTACGCACCCGTTCAGTCAAATTAAACGAACAAGAAATTGAATTACCCGCCAAAGAATTTAACCTCTTAGAAGTCTTCATGCGTCACCCCGGACAAGTAATCACACGCCAACAAATTCTAGATCGAGTCTGGGGTTATAATTACGATCCGGGTTCTAATATTGTTGATGTTTACGTCGGACTACTTCGCAAAAAATTACCAGGTGAACTCATTGAAACCGTTCGCGGAGTTGGCTACCGTTTACGCATCTAGAAAAAGCGTTTTTGTAGCCGTCAGAAATCCCGTAGAGGCGGGTTCTGCAATTATAGATGTTACCCAGAAATAACGGATATAAACCCGCCCCGGAGTCACCGAAAAAACCCTTAACGGTCATGGGGGGTTTGTATAGGTTGTTAGAAGGATGATTTGACTTTTTGATCGGATTTTAATAGCAGCGATTTGATTAACGAGTTTAACAAAATTCAAGATTTTTCACAAATTGGGGGCGAGGGGTCGGTTAAATCCCTCCGGTGGGAATTTATAGCTAAACTTGGTCGCCGATCCGGATTCTGTGCCACAATTAACTTAAACGCTCTGTTTGTCATCGCAGAGTCCGTCTGTTGTACTGACTTCCAGTGACCCTTAACGGGGTTCGGTGAACAATCAGCCTAATTTTTTAGAGGTTGCATCAACGGTATGGTCAGGGGAAAAACTAACAAAAAACAATTAATAATTTCTCCTTAGACTCTCAATTCCCTGATTTTTTATTCCCTGAAATCTCACGATTTTTGAATTCTGAGGAAAATTCCCTTAAACAAAAAAGTGAGTTTAAAAGTAAAATAGAATCACCATTGACTGCTATTGAATTGCATAAATGCCGATTTTTTTTTAGACGCTAAACCCTCCTATGCAAATGATTGGTCAACTTTTAGATAGACGGTATCGCATCGTTCAAATCCTTAGTTCTGGGGCCTTTGGACAAACCTATTTGGCCGCTGATACTCGTCGTCCGGGTCATCCTCAATGTGTGGTTAAACAGCTTCGTCCTCCCAATAATAATTCTAAAATTTTAAAAACGGCGTTGCGATTATTTGAAAAAGAAGCGGAAATTTTAGAAAGATTGGGGCGTCACGATCAAATTCCCCTGCTTTTAGCATACTTTAAAGAAAACAATCATTTCTACTTGGTTGAAGAATATATCGAAGGGCATTCCCTAACAAAAGAATTGGTTCCCGGTACGCCTTGGCCGGAAGAACGGGTGATAAAATTATTAGAAGAAATCTTAGAAATTCTTCTATTTGTTCACGAACAAGGCGTGATTCATCGAGATGTGAATCCCTCCAATATTATTCGCCGCAGAAGTGATAAAAAATTGGTGTTAATTGACTTTGGTTCCGTCAAAGAAGTCAGCCATCAATTCTTAAATGGTAACAGTCAATCCATGCGAACGATTGCAACTGGAACCCCGTCTTATATGCCCATTGAACAGTTCCAAGGGAATCCCCAATATAATAGCGATATTTATGCGGCGGGGATGATTGCCATTCAAGCTATTACCGGGTTAGAAGCCTCAGATTTACCCAAACTTCAAGACCCAAATCTTTCTAATCCCGACGATATTACCTGGCGAAATCGCGCTCGGGTGAGTGCAGGTTTGGCGAAAATTATTGATAAAATGGTGCATCATTACCACGTCAAACGTTATCCCAGTGCGAGCGATGTCATATCGGATTTAAGAAAAATAACCGGGCGATCTGATTTTACCCACGTTCCGAATCAACAAGTCGCTTCCAACAAGGCTACAAGAATAATAAATTGGGGAAAAATAGCCGGATTAACCGCCACAGGATTGGTTGGATTATTGGTCATTTTTGGATTGATAAAAGTCTTGAATCGACCCGATCCCGTCAAAGCCGAAGCCGCTTTTTCTCAAGGGGTAGAAAAGCTGGAAAAAGGCAATCCAAAATCGGCGGTTAGAACCCTAACTCAAGCGATTAACTATAATCCGAATAATCCCCAAGCCTATCATCAACGGGGAAATGCTTACTACGATCTCGAAGAATATCAAAAGGCAATCGAAGATTATACAAAAGCCATTCAACTCAATCCCAACTACATTAATGCCTATTTTAATCGGGGATTAGCCCGTTACGATGCCGAAGATTTTTCCGGGGCGATCGCAGACTATTCCAAAGTGCTAGAATTGCAACCCCAAGATGCCGATGCCTATTATAAACGGGGATTGGCTGAATACGACCTGCAAAATTATCCGCAAGCAGTAGAAGACTTTAGCGCCGTAATTCGCTTACAATCGGATAATTCCCTCGCCTATCGCTCCCGAGGACTCTCCCGAGTCAAAGCCGGAGATTTACAAGGGGGACTCGCCGATTATACCGAAGCCATTCGACTCGATCCCAAATATGTTTTAGCCTATTACGATCGCGGTAGAACCCGGTTTCATCTGGGAGACTATCAAGGCGCCCTGACCGATTACGATCGCGTGATAGCATTAGAACCGGATAACCGTTACGTTTATGGAAATCGCTGTAGCACCCAAATCAACTTGGGTAAACATCAAGCCGCGATCGCCGACTGTACCCAAGCGATCCAACTCGAACCCAACGCCGTCGCCTACAACAATCGCTGTGTCGCCTATTTGAACCTACAAGACCTGGAAAACGCCTTAGACGATTGTAGCAAAGCCATAGAACTCAGCCCCAAAGATTACAAAGCCTACAGCAATCGGGGAATGGTTCAAGTCGCCCGTCAAGACTTGTCCGAGGCGATCGCCGACTATACCAAAGCCATAGAAATCAACCCCAATGATGCTCAATCTTACAGCAATCGGGCCGTTGCTTACTACGAACTTCAAGATTATAATCAAGCGATCGCCGATTACGTGCAAGCCATTCGCCTCAAACCCGATTATGCCACCGCCTACTACGGACGGGGAATGGTGCGAGTCGCCTTAGGGGATAAAAGCGGTGCAATTAACGATTTTCAGCAAGCCGGACAACTGTATTTAGAACAGGGATTAACGGGAGGATATCGGGACGCTCAATATCAAATTCAACAGTTGCAATAAACCCATGAAATCATATGATATCCGCTTGATTAATGCGTGTTATGGGATGTGGGGCGAGTTTAACTCAATCTCGGAGTGGTTGCCCTCGATCTTCGGCGTAACCCGCCCCTACATGACGCTCATTGATTAGTCGAACATAATATCACCGCTATTTTAAACCTTCGGTTCGCTCAAAAACCAAGCCCGTAAAACCTCCGCCACCGTCCAAGCTTGGGCGGGACATCCACAGGGACGCATGGGAGCATTTCCCTCAAAAATCTCGCTCATATTCCCGACACCCGCAGCCCACAAATGATCGGTGAGGGGTTCTAAAAACTGTCTGGCTCGGGCAGAATCTTTATAAACCCGCAAATGCGCCAAAACAAACGGCCCGATCAACCAACCCCAAACCGTCCCCTGATGGTAAGCGCCATCGCGTTGAACCAGATCGCCGGTGTAGCGTCCTTGATACTGAGGATCGTCGGCGGCCAAACTGCGGAGTCCATAAGAGGTTAACAGTTCTTGAGCGCAGATCTCAACCACTTGACGCTGACGTTTGGCATTTAACAGACAGGGATAGGAATTTTTTTCGCCAAAAGGCGGCAGAGAAACCGCTAAAATTTGATTCGGACGCAAACTGGCATCATTGCCCTCGGGCGTATCGAGAACATCGTAACAGTATTCCGCCTCTTCATTCCAAAACCGAGCAAAACCTTTCGCCGTTTGTTGGGCGAGTTGCTGGTATTCGTCGTAGGGTTTACCCAATTGTTGAGCAAAACGGATCATCATCTGGAGGGCGTGATACCAGAGTGCGTTAACTTCGACCGGTTTTCCCATACGCGGAGTAACCACCCAATCTCCGACTTTCGCATCCATCCAAGTCAGTTGAACACCCGGTTCACCGGCGTAGATCAAACCATCTTCGCGATCGAGGTGAATGTTATAACGAGTTCCCCGCTTGTACCAGTCGATAATATCGGCCAAAATCGGGAAAAGTTCCTGCACCAAGCTTTCATCGCCGCTGGCGTCTACATAAGTGCGAATCGCTTCAAAATACCACAGTGTCGCATCAACGGCGTTATAGTCGGGAATATCTCCGCGATCGGGAAAACGGTTGGGAAGCATTCCTTGATCGACGTATTGGGCAAAAGTTCGTAAAATCGAACGGGCCACATCCAAGCGTCCGGTATAGAGGGTTAAACCGGGAAGGCTAATCATGGTATCTCGCCCCCAATCCCCAAACCAGGGATAACCGGCCATAATCGTTTTGCCTTCCGGTTCATCGGCAGTGGGACGATCAACAATAAATTGATCGGCCGCCAGAACTAATTGATGAATCCATTGGGGAGTTTGTTCGCTAACGGGGGAATTTTGTAGCAGTTGTTGTTCGTAATGGCGGCGAGACTCCAAGGCAATTTCACCGTTGAGTTGGGGATCGGGTTTGGTACTGGCGACAAAGGTGATCGATTGTCCGGCTTCTAGGGTGGTGTAGAAGGTTGCCCCGTGTAAATGATCTTCGCTATCATCTAAGCCCCGTTCCCGTTCGACAGACAGATCGAAACCGTAATACCAGGGATGGGTGGCGATGGAGGTGGCAACTTTTGCCCCATCGGTGAGTAAATATAAAGGAGTTGCCAATTGAAAGGCTTTGATGCACACTCCATGTTCGATGGTATCGACTTGAATCGGCCATTGATTGGCGTGGGTGTTGTGGTGGTAGTCTCGATGATTGACTAAGGCTTTCAACGTCAGCGTCATCGGTTGGGTGGCACGGTGGAGCCTATACTGAACATAGGTGGTATTTTCTCCCTGTTGCATCCAGACTCGTTTTTCCAGCAGAGCGTCTGCACAGGCATATTTCCACGTCGGAATTGTGCCATCTAAATAAAATCGTTCCAGATGTTTAAAGCCTTCGGGATCAACTTTGCCGTCTGCCCAACGATTCGTGTAAATTGGAAACAATCGATTATCGTAGCTGACCGTCTCATCTAACTTGGCTAAGAGTAATGTCCGACCTAAAGGTGGATTGAGAGCGGCCAATAGTAATCCGTGATATCGACGGGTTAATACACCTGCAATTGTGCCTGAAGCGTAACCACCTATCCCATTGGTGACTAGCCATTCTCGCGATTCAGCAGATGCCAGATCACAACAGATTTCTCGTCCAAATGTAATAATCATGCTTGATCTCCTAACTTACACTCAGTTTATCTATCGGGTGCTGTGTCAACTTTCTGACTGTTTAGATTCATTTATAGAGACTGAGTGTTTATTGTAAATCCCACCTTAGCCTTAAAAGAGATTCTCTTTTTTCTTTTAAGAGTTGTCGGGGATGCAATAATTTTTTAAAATGCGTATTTTCAGAGAAGTGGTGAAATCACCGAATCTAAAATTAATAAAATTTCATTATTAATGAGTTTATCGAGTATGGTAATGAACCCCAAAAAAATTAAAAGAGCGATTGTGATTGGGGCCGCCAGTGGACTGTTGGTGATTAGTACAACGGTGGCTCTGATTAGTTTGCTTCCCCTTTATAGCCGGATTAAACAACAAGAAGAACAGAATTTGGTCTCGCAAACCGAAAAAAGTGCTGTCGCTCTCGATAAGATTTTAAGAACGGCTCAGGAACAGGCCGTACAGTTTTCTCAAAATCCTCAAGTTCAACAACTTTTATCTAACTCCAACCCCGTTCCGAATTCCGCCAAGCTTTTAGAAGATATTAAAGCCGATCTTCAAAATAAATTAAATCAATTTGTGGTCGGGATTGTTTATCTGAATTCTCAAAAACAGAAACAGATCGAACTGGGTCAACCTATACCCGAACCCGTTTTTGAAGATTTAATTGCTGAGGAAAACTCATCCAAGCTGAAGCTATTTTGGCTCGATAAAGACTTTTATTTTGCCGTGAGTTATCCGGTTGTTGGTTCCCGAAAATTGGGCGAAAGTATTGTTTTGTTTAAATTTACTCAGCTTGATGAATTAAAAGTTTGCAGTCAATATATAAAAGCCTGTCACGGGATTTTAGGAATTCAACAACCGGAAGGAATTCAAGCTTTTTTTCCTTTAATTCGTCCCGATTCTCCCTTTGATGACCTCTTGCTTCAAGATGAGTCAATTCGGATTGCGATTGATAAATCTATTCGCGAACAAACCGGCGCCTTATGGTGTAAAGAGTGCGACTATTTTATCGCCTACAGTCCGGTTCCAACGGTTAATGGCGGTCTGTTAATCGCCACCGGAAAAGTTAAACTTTACGCTTCGATTTATCGGCAATTTTTAACCGTTTCCGGGGCGATTGTTATTTTAATTGGGTTGGGAACGGTTGGGGTGATCTTAATTTTACGTCCCCTGACAAATCAAATGCAAACGGAAATTATCGAACGTCAAAAAGCCGAAATCGAACTGCGTAAAGAAAAAGATTTTAATCAAACTTTGTTTCATGCAAATCCGGCTTTTTTGATTGTAGTTGACCCCGAAGGAAAAGTCAAATTAATGAATGATTCGATGCTGATCGCTTTGGGATATACCCTCGAAGAAGTTGTCGGGACGGATTATTTAGCGACCTTTATTCCTCGCAAACATCAAGATTCTTTACCCTGGGTATCTGAGTTGATGATTCATCGCCGACTTCCAATTAGAACCGAAGAAAAACTATTAACAAAACAGGGAAAAGAAATTATAGTAGAATGGTACGGTCGGGCGGTTTTTAACTCCGAAACTGACGAATATGAATACTTTTTAGGCGCCGGATTGGATATTACCGAACGCAAGCAGGTAGAAGAAGAATTGCAACTCCTCCAACGCATTACAAAAGCGGTGAGTGTGGCTTCCGATTTTGACTCAGCTATTGATGTCGCCTTGCGTTTGGTTTGTGAAACAACCGGCTGGGAATTTGGCGAAGCTTGGCTTCCAAATGCCGAACAAACCTATTTAGAATATAGTTCAGTTGGTTATGATTCTAACGACCGTGCTACCGCATTTCGACAGGAGAGTTTTAGTTTCCGATTTGCACCCAATGAAGGACTACCCGGACGAGTTTGGTCTTCACAAAAACCCGAATGGATTCCCGATATTTCTCAAGAACCCCAACATCAATTTCCTCGCTCGTTAATGGCGACCCAATCGGAATTTAAAGCCGGGTTTGGCGTACCGATTTTAGCAAAAAACCAAGTGTTAGCCGTGCTGGTTTTTTTAATGTCTGTTCCTAAAACCGAAGATAAACGTTTAGTTGAACTCATTTCTTCGGTGGCGATGCAACTCGGCGCCGTTTTTGAACGCAAACAAGCCGAAGCCAGGTATCGAAATATCTTTAAAAATGCCGTTGAAGGTATATTTCAAATTAATCTAGACGGTCAATATACCAGTGTTAATCCAGCCCTGGCTACTATTTTAGGTTACGATTCTCCCGAAAACTTATTAGAAACAAAAACCAAAATTCAAGATATTTATTTAAACTCCGAGCAATATAAAAAGTTAATTAAAAGTTTGCATGAACGGGGAGAAGTTTCTAATTTTGAATCCCAAGTTTATCGTCGCGATGGACGTTTAATCTGGATTTTACAAAATGCCAGAGCCATTCGTTCGCCCAAAGGAAAGCAAGTTATCTATTATGAAGGCTCGGTGATTGATATTACCAACTTGAAAAAAACAGAAGAAAAATTGCGTTACAGTGCGACTCACGATGCTTTAACCCATTTGTGGAATCGAACCTTTTTTCTCGAAAAACTGAAAAAATCTATCGCCCACCTTCACCACAAACCTCATGTTAAATTTGCCGTCTTATTTTTAGATTTAGATGGCTTTAAATTTATCAACGATAGTTTGGGTCATGCGGTGGGAGATTTGCTATTAATTGAAATTAGTAAACGTTTGAAAACTTGTATT
The DNA here is from genome assembly GCF_047276495.1 of Capilliphycus salinus ALCB114379. Classification (NCBI taxonomy): domain Bacteria; kingdom Bacillati; phylum Cyanobacteriota; class Cyanophyceae; order Oscillatoriales; family Sirenicapillariaceae; genus Capilliphycus; species Capilliphycus salinus. Next base: position 373,983 of record NZ_CP178543.1, read on the forward strand.
CGGAATCGGGACATACTCTGTCGATTGGGTGGGGATGAATTTACAATCTTATTACAAAATATTACCGAAATCCACGACGCTCAAGAAATTGCTTCCCAGGTGCTAAAATCACTGAATCAACCTTTTAATATTCAAGGTCATCAAGTCTTTATTGGGACGAGTATTGGTATTGTTCAAGGAACCCGAGAATATCATCTTCCCCCCGAGATTTTAAGAGATGCAGACACGGCGATGTATCGGGCGAAAAAACAAGGAAAAGGCTGTGCTGTTCTGTTTGATGCGGCGATGCGAACCGATGCGTTAAGACGTTTACAAATTCAAACCGATTTACGATGGGCGATGGAACGAGAAGAATTTCAACTCTACTATCAACCCATTATCGAATTATCGACGGGTAAAATTGCCGGCTTTGAAGCTTTATTGCGGTGGGAACATCCCCAAAAAGGCTTTATTTCTCCGGCTGAATTTATACCGGTTGCCGAAGAAACGGGTATAATAGTAGCACTGGGAGAATGGGTATTACGAGAAGCTTGTCGTCAGCTGCACGTCTGGAAAGAAAAATTTATCTCCCATTCCTCTTTAATGATGAGCGTCAATTTATCCAGCCAACAGTTTACCGCAGATTTGAGCCAACGCATCGATCAGATTCTCCGAGAAACTCACGTTTTAGGACGAGAATTAAAGCTAGAAATCACCGAAACCGCTATCATGGCCGATCCCCAACTGGCGATCGCCACTTTAAATGAATTAAAACGGCGAGAAATTAAAATCTGTATTGATGATTTTGGAACCGGTTATTGTTCCTTAGGCTACTTACATCAATTTCCCGTTGATATTCTCAAAATCGACCGTTCTTTTGTCAACCAAATGCAAGCATCCGACAAACGAGAAATTGTCAGAGTTATCGTTGAACTCGCTGAAAGTTTGAGAATGGATGCGATCGCCGAAGGAATAGAAACAAAAGAACAATATTTTCTCTTAGCCCAACTCAACTGCAAATATGGTCAAGGCTACTTTTTCTCCAAACCCCTCCACCCCAACGAAGCCGAACAATGGTTGATCGGAACTCGAAAAGTAGGTTGATAGAGGGAACAGGGAACAGGGAACAGGCAACAGGGAATGGGGGAAAGGGGTAAGGGGTAAAGGGTAAGGGGCAAGGGGTAAGGGGCAAGGGGTAAGGGGTAAGGGGAAAGGCAGTTGATCGAAGGCAGAGGGCAGAGGGCAGAGGGCAGAGGGCAGAGGGCAGAGGGCAGGGGGCAGAGGGCAGAAGGCAACAGGTAAAAGGGAATGGGGGAAAGGGGAAAGGGGTAAGGGGTAAGGGGAAAGGCAGTTGATCGAAGGCAGAGGGCAGAGGGCAGAGGGCAGAGGGCAGAGGGCAGAGGGCAGGGGGCAGAGGGCAGAAGGCAACAGGTAAAAGGGAATGGGGGAAAGGGGAAAGGGGTAAGGGGTAAGGGGAAAGGCAGTTTACAGTTTACAGTTATCAGTTATCACTTACCACTGGTGACTGGTGACAGGTGTTGCAGCGCGGTAAGCGCGGGTTTCCCCCATGAGCGCGAACTCGCGGCCCCGGCGGTTTCCGCCGAGAGCGAAGTTCGCAAGAGAGCGACTGCTGAACCCGAAGGGTGACTGGTGACTGTAAACCCTATTTCTTTTGATTTCCAAAATAAGCTTGAAACATCTGCTTGGCGACGGGGGCGGCGGCGACCGAACCATAACCGCCATTTTCAATCACCACAGCAATAGCAATTTCGGGATTATTCGCCGGCCCAAACCCAACAAACAGAGAATGCGATCGCTGTCCCAACACCTCAGAAGTACCCGTTTTACCGCCGGTGAGGGGAAGTGTCTCATCCTTCATTCCCTGACCGGTACCGTACTCAACCACAGCAACCAACCCCTCTTTAATCTTATTAATCGCAGCCGGATCTAACCCCGTCGGCACCGGCTTAGTTTCGGGAGTATTGGTCATCTCGGCCAATAAATGGGGTTTAACGCGATAACCGCCATTCGCCGCCGCCGCCACCATCACCGCCAATTCTAACGGAGTGACCAAAACGGCGCCCTGACCGATAGACATGGTAATGGTATCCCCCAAATACCAGGGTTCGCCGAAAATTTCTTCTTTGTTATCGGGAGTCGGAACAAAACCCCTAGACCCTTCGGTTAGCTTCAACAACTTCAAGTCTGTAGTCCCAACGCCGAAACGCTCGGCCCATTTAGCAATTTCTTCGGCACCAATTGCCATACCCAAACGGTAAAAAAACGTATTGCTACTAAACGCCAAAGCATCTCTAAAGCCAATCACGCCGTAACTGCCACTGTGTTCGTGAAAGGTAATTCCGCCGACGGTGATCGCCGCAGAGGTGGCTATCATCGAACCCGGAGTATACTTACCGCTCCCCATACCGGCGGCCGATGAGATAATTTTAAACGTGCTACCGGGAGGATATCCCTGTAGAGTGCGGTTGAGAAACGGGTTATCTTCCCCTTGCAGACGTTCCCATTTTTCGGCTGAAATGGGTTTGGTAAATAAATTGGGATCGAAGCGGGGACTGCTGGCCATCGCCAAAACTGCCCCGGTTTTTGCATTCAAAGCGACTGCGGCGCCGCGTCTGTATCCAATCCCGTTTTCTGCGGCTTTTTGGACGGCCAGATCGAGAGTGAGCTTAATACCTTTTCCGCCAATAGAGGGTTTTTCTCCCAACAGTCGCAATTCTTCGTTTCGGGCGTTAACTTCGATCAAACGCGCCCCCCAAACTCCGGCGAGTTTGTCATTAATTCCTGCTTCTAAGCCCAATTTACCGACGATCATTCCCATCGGATATTCGGGGTTTGCTTTTAAATCTTCTAGGGTGGCTTCCCCGATATAACCAATCACATGAGCGGCTAAATCGCCGTGAGGATAGTAACGGTTAGAATCGCTGCGAATTTCGACACCGGGTAACTGTAGGGCGTTTTCTCCGATCCATACAAAAGCTTCTGGGGTGACGGACGATGTAATCCGAACCGGAGCGGCTGAGTTATAGTTAACTCTTTCTAATTTAGCCAGAATTTGCTCTGCGGGTACGTTGACAATTTTGCTCAGTTTGGGAACGGTTTTTTGCCATTGTTCTTTTGTTTGTTCTTTCGGCCATAAATACACCGCCCGAGTCAGATGATTGTCAGCCAGGGGTTCATCGTTACGATCAAAAATTCTGCCGCGATTGGAGGGTATGGGTAACAGACGAATCCGATTTTCTTCGGCTCGGAGTCGATTTTGTTTGCCTTCTATCAGTTGTAATTGTACCAAACGATAGACGCTTATCCCCATGAGTGCGGTTGTCAATAGTATAAACGCTACGGCTCGATAGAGATAGCGTGAGTCCCGTTTATCCTTTTTCGGATCGGGTTGAAAGAAATTGACAGAAGACGTTTGAGTAGAAGTTTCAGAGGTGTATGACAATTGACGCACCATAGCCCTGCCGTGTCAATATTATTTAAGCGGATCTGTTCTGTGTTGCCTGCGCCTCAATTTTGAGCAAACGCTCGCGATCGCCGATTACAGGTTACTTTTGATTGAACTTTTGATTGCTCAATCAATGGTCATTTGAACACAAATCAAAGCCAATTGTAAACTAGGTTGTCTCAATTTTCCGCAAAAGATCCCAACGATCGCCCGATCGCCTGGGTTAACAGCCAGTGTCATTCTCCCATCAGCCAAGATAGCAGCAATCCCAACACCAGTAAAGCGGTCCACTGGGGCAGGTGTAACCAATGAAAAGCGTAACTCGGCCAGACGATAAACACCACACAAAAGCTAGAACTGAGGAAGACGATGAGGAGGGCGAGTAGAGTTGACATGGCTGTTGTTGTTCGCTGGCGCTTTTGGTTGCCCTATTTATTTTATACGAATTCCGCCAAAATATAGCGATCGCGTCCTTGTTGTTTGGCGCTGTACAAGGCTTCATCGGCTTGTTTAATCAGTCTGTCGGGTTGGGTTTCTGATGTGGGAATAGTGGTGCTAATTCCGATGCTGACCGTCACTCTATCGCTCACTTCGGAAGCTTGGTGAGGTATGTTTAAATTCTGGATTTCTCTGCGGATCTTTTCGGCGAGATGAACGGCTCCTTTTTCGTCGGTATTGACTAAAATAATCACAAATTCTTCCCCTCCGTAACGGGCTACCAAATCGGCTGGACGTTGGACGGATTTTTTCAGACTTTGGGCTATTTGTTTTAAACAATAATCTCCGGCCGGATGACCGTAGGTATCGTTATAACGTTTGAAATAGTCTACATCTAATAATATCACAGAAAGGGGATATTTTTCTCGAATAGAACGTTGCCATTCTTGCTGTAAATAGGTTTCAAAATAGCCCCGGTTGGCAATTTGAGTTAAGGGATCGGTGCGGCTGAGTTGTTTGAGTTGTTGGTTGACTTGGCGAAGTTCGATTTCTCGCTGACGCAGGGCGATTTCTATCCGTTTGCGATCGCTAATATCTAATATAATTCCAGACCAACAAATCTCCCCATTTTCTCGGCGTTGGGGTTGGGAATTAACTTGCAGCCATTTCTGTTGACCGGAAGGGGTGGTCATTCGCCATTCATAGCTAAATTTTTCTAAAGTTTCGGCTGATTTCATCAGGGCTTGTTCGTAGCCAATCGCATCTTCTGGAGAGATATACGCCCACAGATAATCATCGGAATTTTCTAAAAAATCCGCCACTTTTACTTCGTAAATTTTTTCTATTTCTCGACTAACAAACTCAAAATTTAGCCCCCCTTCTTTCTTAAGAACGCAAGAAAAAATAACTCCGGGTATCGCATCACATAGCGAGTTAAATCGCTCCTGATTTGCTCGTAAATCGGCTTCTATTTTATGTCGTTCTTCGATTTCTTGCTGAAGTTTTTGAGTGCGCTTTTCGATTTCATCTTCCAGTTCTTGATTATAGTTGATGAGGACTTTTTCGGCTTCTCGACGCAAAGTAATATCCTGAAAAACAACGAGGGCATGGGTAATTTCTTGTTCCGAGTTAAAAATAGGAGTTGAGCGAACTTCCAAATAGATATTAACTCCATTTCGTTTAAGCATTATATTATCCCTAATTGCCGGCTCACCCCGCAAAGCATATAAAACGGGCAATTCTTCGCTAGGATAAGGTTTATCTGTATCCGCAATGTAGATTTGATAGGCTGGAATTAACTCCGCTTCTGTTGTATGAGGAACAATATCATCACCCAAAAGTCGCTTTGCTTCTTGGTTGAGATAAATCAGTTTTCCCACGCTATTATGAATCCCCACACCCACCGGAACCGCATTTAAAAAGTCAGCCGTATTCCTCTCACTTTCGGCAAGTTGTTTATTCAATTCTTGAGCTTCATCAAAAGAAAGATTTAACTGATTCGCCATTTCTAAAAAGGAGGTCTTTAGCTGTTTCACTTCAAGGACTGGGGTTAATGGGATATTAATATCTAGTTGTAGACTGCGACTAAATTTATCCATTGCATCCCGTAAATTTAAAATGGGATTTGTCATTAATTTAGTCACAAAAATACAGATAAAAATAGAGCAAATTAACGCCAATCCCGCCCCGGCAATTGTTCTGTAAATAATAGCATTAATTTCTCCCATGTAGTCCGTTTCTGGAATGACAACTGCAATTAACCAATCCAACCCGTACTCATCTTGATAGGGGACAACCCGAACAAAATATTTCGGACTAAATAACCGGGGACGAATGGAGAATAAACTGCTTTTGTTTAACTTGATTTCTTGAATCTTAGGGGGCGTTTTAGAACGGGGTAAATGATTGATTTTATGATAATTTTGCCGGGTTTGAAAAGCGATAAACTTCTGCTCTTGAATTGAGCTAAGATTATTCCATTTTTGTTCTAGTTTTTGGGCAACGGTACGGGTTAACCAGTCTTTACTTTGGGTGGCTTCCAGACGAATTAATACTTCTCCGTCAATATTTTCAACAAAGGGTTGCTCTTGGGTGGAAGTCGCCACAATATTACCCAAACGGTCAATAATAAACGCTTGTCCGTTGGCAGAAAAATCCAACTCGGCTAAAAATAAACTAATATCCGATAATAGCATCTCCGAACATAAAACCCCTTGAAATTCTCCCTGAGAATAGACCGGAGTGACGGCCGCTAAACTCGCCAGAGGTAGCCCTGCAATTGGATAAATTGTAGCCCAAGTTTGTTTATTCAATTTGACCGCTTCTTGATACCAAGGTCGTTTTCGCACATCCCAATTTGGGAAATATTTAATCAAAGTCGTTCGATTCCCTGATTCGTCCAATAAATAATAATTTCGATTTCCGGGTGCAGTCCCTTTGAGTTCTCCTAAAAAATATTGACCTTTGGAAATCATTATTCCGTTTTTATCCTGTACGATGTCAATAAATTCTCCCTCGGGACTTGAAAAGCTAATCGCAGACGGAGAGAGAGTAAAAATCTGAAGTTGTTGCCAAAATTGTCTTTCTAATTGAGTATGATTTGCCGGGTCTACTTCGCCAGTTTCTATAGCAGCTTTATTTAAAGCAAGAACTTGATGGGGGAGTGTAAGATAGTGATTGAGGTGGGTACTGACTTGAGTTGCAACTTCTTCGGTGAGTTGATGGGCTGTCTGTTCAATGGTTTGGCGTTGACTGCGATAATATAAATAACTGACCAGACTGACCACACCCGTAACCTGTACAACAAACAGAACAGTTAACAGCGTTCGCAGGCGAATATTAATATTTAGGTTTGTTAGTTTTTGTTTGAGGTAATTTAAGAACATAACAAGGTGTGACTTTCAGAGGGTTTTGTTGCAAAAATTCGCGGGGGTGGGAGGGGTCGGCATAAAATAGACTGAGATAGTTTGATTTTTGAGAAGCGTATAAAATCTTTCAGCCCCCGAGTTATTGTACTACGTTTTACTTGATTATTTCAAGGTATAATCTGGGGTCATAAAAGTTTGTAAAGTAATTGATTAACGGCGATTCTATTCAGATTGATCATTGATCAAATAATCAGTCTAAAATAAATCAATTTTTTTTTGTATTCTTAAGACACCTATAAAAGTTTCTAAAACTTTTCAATTCCATTAGCTCAACTCATACAACCGATCAAACCTTTAGAAGATTAAAGGCCATTGTAGCAGTTGAGCTTGATTTGACCTGTCAAGACCGACGTCCGATGGAAACCCGGTCTAAAAAATTCGGATTTTCTCCCTTTTTGAGGAACGATTCCCAGACCAATATCGATTACTATAGAAACGTGATCTGTTAGACAAGAAATTAGAATCGTGTTCAAAAGCCTTCGAGCAGACTTCCGCATAATATTCGAGCGAGATCCTGCGGCTCGCAACTGGCTTGAAGTTCTATTTTGCTACCCTGGTCTTCAAGCGCTATTGTTTCATCGTCTCGCCCATTGGCTATATATTCTGGGAATGCCTTTTATCCCCCGTCTGATCTCCCATGTGGCTCGCTTTCTCACCGGAATAGAAATTCATCCCGGCGCCACCATTGGCACGGGGGTATTCATCGATCACGGGATGGGTGTAGTTGTCGGCGAAACCGCAATTGTGGGAGACTATTGTCTGATCTATCAGGGTGTGACTCTCGGGGGAACCGGTAAAGAAAGTGGCAAACGACATCCCACTTTGGGGGAAAACGTCGTTGTCGGTGCCGGCGCGAAAGTTCTGGGAAATATCCAAATTGGCAATAACGTCCGCATCGGTGCGGGTTCGGTTGTCCTGCGGGAAGTTCCTTCCGATTGTACCGTTGTCGGAATTCCGGGGCGCGTGATTTATCGTTCGGGCGTGCGGGTTAACCCCCTCGAACACGGTAGCCTACCCGACTCCGAAGCCGTTGTAATTCGCACTTTGATGGATCGCATTGAAACCCTCGAAAATGAGATTCACACCCTCAAAGATAAGCTTTCGGGAGTTCCGACGGTTGTTTTGAGTGAATCTGGTTTATCTTTTACCTCCGAAAACCATCTTGTTAACGACTCCCAAGAGTCAGAGGTTGATTGCAGTGGCCAGACAACCTGTTGCAGTCTCAAAGATAAGGAAATTTTAGAGTTTCTCGATGGTTCGGGAATTTGGCATCTGGATGAATGTTCTCGATGTTCTAAGGATTGACCGCTTGAGTTAACCAGTGATTTTCTTTTCGCCAGTACAGATAACGGTTTTGGGGTTCCCCCCGCAATTCTAAATGATCGACGTGTTCGGGTTCGAGCAACAACAGACAAAATTCAGCAGGGGGTTCTTCCGGAAACACTTCTGGCGGGGTAAACTCAGACGCATCCCTCCGAGATTCTCCCGGTGACGGCCAAAAAAATTGCGATCGCGCATTCTCAGAAATATCTTGCCAAACTTGTTGACGTTCTGATGATAAAATGCGATCGTCAGATGTGGCGGTAATTAAGGTTAGTTCGCCTAAAAAACGAAATTGTTCCCGAGTTTTGGGAAAATACCAACAAGCTTCCCCCGAGGGATTTTTGGTAATTTGTTCGACTTTTTGACTGCGGCAATCGGTGATAATTTTTAATTGATTTGTCTGATTAACAAAGCCCCGAAAAACAACGGTTCGGTTGGCGGGTCGCCCATCGTTGCGAACCGTCGCCAGTTGAAAATAGCGGTGATATTTTAAACTCCGATTTCGATGCAAAGCACGGGCTAAAGGTTCTCTCCAGGGCGCTAGTTCCATAATTAGATAATAATCTTACAGCAATAAAAAAACAACAATACAAAAATCTGTAGGGGCGGGTTCCGAATAAATCTAGACTTCCCAGAAATCACCTGTAAAAACCCGCCCCCAACCCATTACTGATCTTCCCAGAAATTACCTGTAAAAACCCGCCCCAACCGAATTATATAATGTTCGGTTGATTAATAACGTTTAAATTCTAAAGAAAATCTCAAAAATATAGGATAATTTAGAAAATTGATGATAAACTAATAGAAATTTTATGATAACATTTACCGCTCGAGTTAACAACTTAAATTGGGGGAATCTTTAAGTGCAAATTACAAGCCGTAATATAGACTTAAGAGTAGATGACAGTTTGATGCGGGTTTATATTGCCGAACCCAAACCGTCGGGCGTTTATCCGGGTATTGTTTTTTATAGCGATATTTATCAGTTGGGCGGGCCTATTATTCGTTTGGCTAACTATTTGGCGGGATACGGTTATGTAGTCGCGGCGCCGGAAATTTTTCATCGCACCGAACCCATCGGCGAAGTGATCGAACCCGATGATCTCGGACGAATGCGGGGGAATGACAACGCCCGTCGAACTGCTGTAGAAAGTTATGATCATGATGCTCGGGCGGTGATAGAATTGTTGCAGTCAGAAAGTGCGGTTGAGCGCGATAAAATTGGAACGTTAGGGTTTTGTATTGGCGGACATTTGGCGTTTAGAACTGCCTTTGAACGTGAAATAAAAGCTTCGGTTTGTTGTTATCCGACGGGCGTTCCTAGCGGTAAACTCGGTCAGGGGGTAGCCGATACTATTCAACGAGTTTCAGAGATAAAAGGCGAGATGTTAATTGTGTTTGGTTCTCTCGATCGCCACACCCCAGAAAATGACCGCGAAACCGTTAAAAATGCCTTGGAAACTGCAAATATTCCCCACAAAATTGTTACCTACGAAGCCGAACATACGTTTATGCGGGATGATGGTTATCGTTACGATCCGGTGGTGACAACTGCGGCTTGGTCGGAAATTACGGCGTTTTTAGAGCGGGTTTTTTCGAGTTAAAATTCTACTCTAGCAAGCGAGACGCTTGCACTGATATTAACTGCAATCTATTTATTCAAACTGTGATTCGCCGCAACCAAATTCCGTTGTTAGTCTACGATACCCATAAACCGGAGATAGTTCAATGGATAAAATAGATCATTACCGCCAACTGATTCGAGAATTATTGATAGAAAGATCCAAATTACGTTCTCCCAATAGTCCGATAGAAAGTCAAACGGTTTTTGATACAGAAAACGACCATTATCAGCTTGTAAAAGTCGGGTGGAGAGATAGCAGTACCCGAATTTATGGCTGTGTGTTGCACGTAGACATCAAAGACGGTAAAATATGGATACAGTATGATGGTACCGAAAATGCGATCGCCGATCAGTTGGTTGAACGGGGTGTACCTAAATCGGATATTGTACTGGCTTACCATGCGCCTCACGTGCGACAATATACAGAATTTGCAGTGGGTTAAATTTGCAGTGGGTTAAATTTGTCGGGATGCTGTTGGTTTAACCCTCAAAACGTTGAAGGGCGTATGTTTGAAGGGCGTATGCCATACGCCCCTACGTGGGATTTATATAAGATGCGACTAATCAATCATCCGCTTCGTAGGGGCGGGTTCTGCATTGATTTTGACGACCACTCCGACATTAAGATAAACCCGCCCCACCCCCATCATAAAATTAATCAACCGGACATTATATAATTTGTTTGTTGAAGGGCGTATGCCATAGGCCCCTACGTGGGATTTATATAAGATGCGACTAATCAATAATCCGCTTCGTAGGGGCGGGTTCTGCATTGATTTTGACGACCACTCCGACATTGAGATCAACCCGCCCCCACCCCCATCATAAAATTAATCAACCGGACATTATATAATTTGTTTGTTGAAGGGCGTATGTTTTTGAAGGGCGTATGCCATACACCCCTACGAGGGATTTAAGAGTTGTAATAATTCCGCTTCTGATAACTGTTTAATCCCCAATTCTTCGGCTTTGGTGAGTTTAGAACCGGCATCCTCTCCAACAACTAAATAATCGGTTTTTTTACTGACCGAACCCGTTACTTTCCCGCCGGCATTTTGAATTAATTTTTTCGCTTCATCTCGTTTTAAACTCGGTAAAGTTCCCGTAATCACAAAGGTTTTCCCCGATAACGTTAACTCTTGTTTATCCGATGAACTTTCGGGTTTAGACGGTTGAGACTCCAAATTTAATCCCTGCTGTTTTAACCGTTCAATTAAAGTTCGATTCGCCGGAACTTTAAACCATTCTTCAACAGAGAAAGCAATTTCCGATCCAATTCCATAAACCCCCTCAATTTCAGCCGGTGTTGCACTCATTAACTGTTCAACGGTGGGGAATTTTTGCGTCAACAATTCTGCATTCACACTTCCCACATGACGAATACCCAACCCGTACAAAACCCTCGCCCAAGGTTGAGTTTTTGACTCGTTAATTGCATTGACAATTTTTGTCGCCGACTTCTCGCCCATGCGTTCAAGTTGAGTAAGTTTTTCAACGGTTAATTCATACAAATCTGCCACAGAATGCACCAATTCCCGTTCAACAAATTGGTAAACTAACTTTTCCCCAACTCCGTTAATATCCAACGCATCTCGACTACACCAATGAATTAAAGACCCCCGCAAAATCGCCGGACAGGAGGTATTAATACACCGTGTTACCGCCTCGTTAAGGGGCCTGAAGACGGGTTGACCGCACTCGGGGCAGTGGTTCGGCATTTTGAAGGGTTGGGCGGTTTTAGGGCGCAATTCGGGGAGGTTACGCACCACTTCCGGGATAATTTCTCCGGCTTTTCTAACAATAACGGTGTCGCCAATATGCAGATCTAATTCTGCCACGCGATCGCTATTGTGTAGACTCGCCCGTTGGACGGTTGTTCCCGCCAGTTGTAGGGGTTCTAACTCGGCGACGGGGGTGAGGGCGCCCGTGCGTCCGACTTGGACGGTAACGGCTTTAACGGTTGTGGGGGCTTCTTCTGCGGGATATTTTAAGGCGATCGCCCAACGGGGGAATTTTTGAGTAAAACCGAGTTGGTTTTGCAGTTGTAAAGGGTTAATTTTCACAACTACGCCATCGGTCATGTAGGGTAAATTTTTGCGTCGGCTATCCCAAGATTCAAAATAGTTTTGAACTTCGGTTAACGAGGTACATTCTAAACGGTTTGGATTAACTTTAAACCCCATTTCTTGCAGGAATTCTAAACAATCCCATTGGGTTTTGAGTTCGGTTTCTTCGCCGGGTAAATGCAAAGTATAGGCGAAAAAATCTAACTGGCGTGATTGCACAATGCGGGAGTCTAATTGTCTTAAAGTTCCGGCTGCGGCGTTGCGGGGGTTGGCAAATAAAGATTCGCCTTTTTGTTGGCGTTCTTGGTTGATTTTATCAAAAATATTTAGAGATAAAAAAGCTTCGCCTCGAACTTCTACAACAGAGGGAGGATTTTCTATGTTTAATTTTAGCGGGATCGAACGAATGGTTTTAACGTTTTGGGTGATTTCTTCGCCGGTAACGCCATCTCCGCGAGTTGCACCTCGAACCAAAATTCCGTTTTCGTAGGTTAAAGCCAGGGCGGAACCATCTATTTTCAGTTCGCAAACATAGAGGGGTTCTGTTGAATTGATCTCTTTTTCTTCGGCTTTTAAAACTTTTTTCCAACGCCCGTCCCAAGCTTTGAGTTCTTCGGTATTAAAGGCGTTTTCTAAACTGTAAAGGGGGATATTGTGTCGAACGGATGTAAATTGGGTTGCGGGTTTTTCGCCCACTCGCTGCGTCGGACTGTCGGGAGTAATGAGTTGAGGGTAGTCGGTTTCTAATTGTTGCAGTTCTCGATACAGGCGATCGTAGACAGTATCTTCCATAATCGGTGCATCGAGAACATAATAGGCATAACTGGCTTGCTGTACCTGTTGCCTAAGCTGTTGAACGCGCTGTTGAATCTCTGGTGTTGGTTGTGTCACAGGATTTTTTGTTCAAACTCCCGTTAAACATTATAAATTGAGTTCGGTCAATTCGCTAAATTTGAGCAGTTCTTTAACTTCTCCGTTCCCATCTCCACCACCATTCGAGTCTATCCCCGAACTAATGTTATTGACTTCTTCAATAATTCGAGACTCATTTTCAACTTGGAAAACATTCGCATACAGGTTAGCAATAACTTGTTTTCCTTCTTGAGTCAGTCCCAAATATTTTAACGCCGCCGGGATATAAGGAAAGACTCCGTTCCAGTAAAATTTAGCGTAATTTTTGCGTAAATCACCGGGAGTTTTGTAACCGAGAAGTTTATTAGTTCCCACTTCTTCAAACTCGTAGAACAAGGCGCTAATTTTCTTTAAATAGCGGGGATCGCTGAGTTGACCGATTAAATCTGCTGCTCTTGCCAAACCGGAATAATTATTTCGATCTTGATAAGTTTCATCAGCAGGAACCGGAAAACGGGTGAGTTCAATATTACGTTTAACTTGTTCGGAGTCAATTAAATAATGTCCGCCAAATCGTTCATTAATTACCAATTTTCCTCGGTCTACATGATAGGGAGTTAAACTGGCGGAGGTGGCACCGACGGGGATAGTCACCACCCCATCGCCAATACCGGTCGCATAATGGCCGCTGGCTTCTTGATCGTAACGGCAGACGCCTTTAACATAACCGATATCGTGGCACAGTAAGGAAATAATGAAGTGGAGCCAGTCCTCAGGAGTCACACCCCCTTCGCGAATGTGTTTACCCCGCATGATTTCCTGTCCGACTAATGTCACTAACATCGTATGTTCGACATTGTGATAAAGGGCGTCGCAGTTGGCAATATTTTCTAGTGCCATTGTTCCGACCCAAGCAATAATTTCCGGGTAGTCCGGTTTATAACCGCCATAGGTGCGACGGTAGCCTGCTTGAAGCCGTTCTACAAAAGCATCTATTAGAATAGCAGTTGAATTAAACATAGTCTGAACTGAATTTAATTCTTTTAGGTTTCGAGGTTTTCAAGCATTCCCCGGTTAAAAAACTTCTGCTCAGATTGAACATCTGGAAGTGATGAATTCGGGGTCAAGATTTTTCCGGTGTTACGGGTTTATCTTATTATATTTCGACTCTGAAAATTTAGCTGTGATCCCTGTCAAAAAATCTGCTCTCGGTCGAGACGTGATTGCTCTCACCCCCCGACCACTTCACCAGTTATAAAAGGTGAGAGAGGATTGATTAAGTGAAAATACCTTCTACCCTCTCTCAATGAAGTCAAAATGAAGTCAAAATCTCCTGACAACTTAACGGCGTCGTCTCGCTCCCCCCGACGATCGATTCCGGGAACCGCTACTTCCAAAACTGGGGGTTCGTTGTGGGGTCGGGGTGGAACGCCTGGTTGAGTTGGAACGCTGTAAGTTGCTCGAACCCACACCCGATCCCGTCGAACGACTCGCATCTCTAGAAGTTGACCGGGTTGTAGATGGGGTTGACGGGGTTGACGGGGTTGACGCCGTTCCCGATCCGGTCGAACGGTTGGTATTTCTCGACGGAGAAGGCGTGCTACGGTTGTAGGAAGGCGAAGCAATATTTCCGGTGGTTCGCAACACTTGGCGGTTTCTCACCGCAGGAGGGGGCGAATTATAACGAGAACGGTAATCTTGAACGGCGCTATCGTAGGTGTTACCATAACCGCCATAACCGACTAAACTGCTACCGGGTTGATAAACGGGCGGAACGTAATAGCGGGGCGCAAACAAAGTATTGGCGATCGCACTTCCGACAAAAGCGCCCGCAAAAGGTTGCCAAAAACTGGACTGTTGACGGACAACCACAACTTGCTGTTGACCGGTCGCGGGATCGGTGCGGGTTTCGGTAACGTTGTGAACGTACTCGATCTTAAAGTCTTCCGTCAGATATAGTGTCGCTTGATCGCCTTGGATTTGAGCGTAAGTCCCTTTTCCGGCTTGAATTTGTTCGTCGGTCAAACGCGCCATTTGTAGGTTCGTTGTCCGATAAACCGGTGGGGTTCCGGGCGGCGTATTGAGTAACATTAAACTATATTCGCCGTTAGCATCGTTATATTGTGCCTGTTGTACGGGATATTCCCCTTGGTTGGTTTGGGTTCGATTTTGGCTAACGGTTTGGGTGGGACGGTTATTAGATGAGGTTGTGTTCGACGAACCGCAGGCGAGAGTTGTCCAACACAACGACAACGACATTAAAACAATGATAAATTTACGCAACATAAATCAAATTTGGATTTTCTGAAGATGGAAAGAATGAAAACAGGTTTACAGTTTGCCGATCTTAATTTTAAAGTGGAATCAATTCCGGGAAGTTCTGCAACAGTTGATCGTCGGTGAGTTCATCGCCAAAACGAGCCGGAGAGTAGTGAATTTGAATCGCCCGCAGACGGTTTTGATAATGGAGGTTGATGATCGCTTTTAAGCCTTCGTGCATCGCCTCCATACTCGCCAAATCGGTTTCGAGATCCGGAACTTCCCCTTCACAGGCGATTGTAATCATTACCACTAAATTAGCCGTCGGGCTTAACGATAACGGCACATCGGCGGTATCGGCTAAATCTTCTAAAGGTTGGGAAAGATAGCGCTGCGCCGAGTCGGTGAACAGTTCATCAACATAATCTGCTGCTTCTCCTTCATCCCAGAGAACATCACCTTCATTGCTGGCTGATTGCCAATAGATATCGTATTGCAGGAGGTTTTGACAAATTTCCACCAAACCCTCCCCCAACACTTCGAGATCCCCTTCGGCTTCAACCGCGTCGCGAGCAACTTTGTTGAGAATACCGAGTAAAGGAGAAACCTCGGTTCCTCCCAAATGAAGCAACACCCGAGAAACCACAAAGCGAGTTTTGCCTATAAATTGATTAAAACGACTGCCCAGAGAAGCCATAATTAAATTACTCCTGACCGATATTGGAGTGAATTGAGTTATAGTTCTAGGATATCGCGTTTATTTATTGATACAATCCCCCTAGAGATTCGGTTGAGAACCCCTCAAACTCTTTCAACTCTGTTGGAATTTCAATAGAACGATTATTTTTTGGAACAATTACATGACTCACGAGTCCCCCTCCTCTTCTCCTACTCCATTACCCACTGCTGAAAAACTCAGTTTTTCAACCAAACTCGCCTACGGTGCCGGCGATCTGGGTACGGCAATTACGGCCAATCTTCTGGCGTTTGTCTTATTAATTTTCTTAACGAATGTCGCGGGTTTACCGGCTGGACTCGCCGGAAGTGTTTACATGATCGGCAAAATTTCCGATGCAATTAACGATCCGATTATTGGGGTACTCAGCGATCGCACGGTTCACCCTTGGGGGCGGCGTTATCCTTGGATGGTTTTTGGGGCGATTCCCTTTGGGATTTTCTTCTTTTTACAGTGGATTGTTCCCAGTACCAATATTTGGGTTTTATTTTGGTACTACGTGATTATTTCTGTTGTTTTTAATCTCAGTTATACCACTGTTAATTTGCCCTATGCGGCCCTCACTCCTGAACTGACTTCGGACTATCACGAACGCACCAGTTTAAATAGTTTTCGCTTTGCTTTTTCTATCGGGGGCAGTATTTTTTCTTTGATTTTAGCCCTGGTGATTGCTTCGATATTTCCCGACAATCTGCAAACTCAATATCTGGTTTTGGGTTTGATTTGTGCGCTGATTTCGGTTTTGCCGATTTTTTGGTGTGTTTTGGGAACTCGCAATCGCATTCTCCAACCTCGAAATTCTGAATCTCCCGAAGACTCGGCGGCCGATTCTTCCCCGGATATTTCTTTTATTGAACAGCTTAAAATAGTCTTTAAAAACCGTCCGTTTTTATATGTTACCGGGATTTATTTGTGTTCTTGGTTGGGCGTTCAACTGACTGCGGCGATTCTTCCCTATTTTGTCCAAAATCGGATGCAGCTATCTACAATTGATTTTTATTTGGCTGCCATTGCGGTGCAAGGGACGGCAATTATTATGTTGTTTGTTTGGAGTTATGTGAGTAAAAAATATGGAAAAAAAGTGGTTTATTTTATGGGGGTGAGTTTGTGGTTAATTGCTCAAATTGGGCTGTGGTTTCTGCAACCCGGTCAGGTGGTTTTTATGTATATTTTGGCGGTGATTGCGGGTTTTGGAGTGTCTACGGCTTATCTGGTTCCCTGGTCTATGATTCCCGATGTCGTCGATCTCGATGAATTGAATACCGGAAAACGGCGGGAAGGGATTTTTTATTCTTTTATGGTCTTTTTACAAAAGTTGGGATTGGCTGTGGGTTTGTTCCTGGTCGGACAAGCTTTGGAAATTGCCGGATTTCTCGAAAGAATTCCCGGACAACCTCTCCCCCAACAGCCGGATTCTGCTATTTTTGCGATTCGGTTCGCGATCGCTCCCATTCCGGCGATTGTGTTAATTTGTGGGATGATTTTAACCTATTTTTATCCGATTACTGAAGCGGTTCATCACGGGATTTTGTTAAGATTGCAGGAACGCAAACGTCAAAGCTAAACTTATTTCCCTTTCGTTTTTTTGGCGGTGTTTCGTTTGGAATTTGTAGCCGAAGTTGGGCGACGGGTTGACGAAGGTCTGCGCCTTTTTGGGGGAGATTTTGAGGAAAAGAATCCGAAGATTTTGGCGGTTTTTGGGCGTTTATTTACCGAGTTTGATAAGAGTTTCCTTAAGCCTTGAGTTTGAATGCGTTTGTAAGCCGATCCCGTCCAGTCGCTGAGATAATGACCCATCGCACCCAATTCTAAACCGATAAAAATCGCCAACCATTCTTTAGAATGTAACGACAGCGATCGCAAAATCATCCGGGCGACTTCCGATAGACTCCATTGAACCTCCCACACCGATGGTGCCACCAAAATTACCGGCACCGCCAAAATTGCCGCCCAAACCGTCAGATACAAGATTCTCACCGCCGTCCCAATGATCGGGCCGTGAGAGAGAAACGAGCGGTGGCGGACACTCTTTTGATAGGGTAGCCACAACCAACGCAACCACCCCCACCGTTGAAAATGGTAGGAGCGGTGAATATCCAGGTCGGGGCCAAACATCAGGCCGCTAAACAGAAAACAACCGGCCACAATTAAGGTCAGGTGGCTGCTGCGAGTTTGCCCGTAGGTTAAACCCGTGACGGCAGGTAAGCACCACAGGGTAATGCGATCGTGAGTTCGGCCAGAAGGCATAGGCAACAGCTAAAAAAAATTTCCGATTCGAGCCAATAAAATTGTTCCCATTTTACATTTTTGTGCTATGATAGTGAAAGACACAAAAAACGGGCGATTAGCTCAGTGGTAGAGCGCCTGCCTTACAAGCAGGATGCCACTGGTTCAAATCCAGTATCGCCCATACAAAGACTTTCTAAACCCTAACCCTTTTAAAATTTACATCTCAAGTCGATGCGGGTGTAATTCAGTGGTAGAATGTCAGCTTCCCAAGCTGAACGTCGTGGGTTCGAGTCCCATCACCCGCTTAATCAGAGGAATGGGTTTACAGTCGTTCGATTTCTTTGGCTTTTTCTGAAAGTTTAGCTTGTTTTTGACCCCGCGAACGGGCGGTGGCATTAAACAAACCGATGGGAGTATTGAAAATATCAACTAAATCGGCTTTTTGGGCGATCGCTTTTATACTGTTAATGGGGATTTCTTTTAACAGCCAACGTCCGACACGATAGAGATAATCTTGTGGGGTTAAATCTCGCATCAACTCGACGCCATAAAGTTCGTGTAAGTAGCGGTTTGACTCGCCGTAACGTCGCCACTGACTGCGTAGTTGTCGCCAAGTTGCCCGGTGTCGATGTTTGATAATGGCTTGTTGGGCAAAATAAAGTTTATAATCGGTTTGCTGTTGAATTCGCCAACAAATATCCGCATCTCCGCCGGTGGTTAAATGGGGACGAAATAACCCCACCCGTTCAAAAATTTGGCGGCGAATGGCAAGATTGGCGGTTTGACCGTAGGGAAAAAAGTTGTGAGCGATGGTATGCTTTTGAGAAAGGGTAT
Organism: Capilliphycus salinus ALCB114379; assembly: GCF_047276495.1. Lineage (NCBI taxonomy): Bacteria > Bacillati > Cyanobacteriota > Cyanophyceae > Oscillatoriales > Sirenicapillariaceae > Capilliphycus > Capilliphycus salinus. The sequence goes on from NZ_CP178543.1 coordinate 392,716, forward strand.
CTTGGCGATCGGCGTGTTTTTCGAGTAATGTTTCACCGGGTAAAGCCACAATTTCCCCGACGACAATTCCAATATTTGGATCTTCAAAAGGCTTAATTAATTCTTCTAACCATTGGGGTTCGGGACGACAATCGGCATCGGTAAACGCGACAATTTCGCCTTGGGCGATGCGTATCCCCTGGTTGCGGGCGGCGTAGGAACTTTGAATCCGATTTTCCGAGACCGGACGAATGGAGTCAGTTGCCAGGGTTTGCAAGATATCGGCAGTGCGATCGCGACTGTTGTTATCCACCAATAAATACTCTACCTGATTGGGCGGATAAGTTTGCGATCGCAGACATTGAATTAAATCCGGTAAATCTGCCTCGCCGTTGTAAATCGGTACGACGACAGAAACATTAATCATGTGCGGGAGTGTGGGATTTAGAGTGAGATGGGTGCTTCCTAGTTCATTCTAACCGCTTTGGGCGGCAAAATTTTGATTCTAAGCGATCGCCAAACTGACCAACACCAAAATCACATTAATCAAATAAAACGTTCCGACGACCTGAGTTTCTGACCAAGTACACAATTCAAGATGATGATGCAGCGGTGCCATCTTAAACAGACGCTTACCGACACCATCGGGGCCTTTAGTCGCCTTATAATAACCCACTTGGGCGATTACAGAGAGAGTTTCAACCAAGAAAATCCCGCTGATAATCAGAAGCATCCACAGACTATTACTCAGCAAAGCAACAGCCGCCATCGCCCCGCCAAGCGCCAGCGAACCAGTATCACCCATAAACACTTTAGCCGGATTGCGGTTGTGGCTGACAAATCCGAGACAACTCCCACTCAGACAAGCACAAAAAACCATCAATTCCGGGGAAGTTGGCGCGAGATAAGCCCCCAGTCCCAAGAGGGTAATCGCCCCGAGTCCGCCCATCAAACCATCAACGCCATCGGTGAGGTTGGTGGCGTTACTTTCGGCGACGGGAACAAACACCGCTAACGGCCAGAATAACAAACCTAATGGTATTGCCAAACCAAAGGGTAAAGCAACGGTGGAAATTTTGGCATCCGGTAGAGACAGACTCCCCAACCCCCGAGTTGCTAAAACGATACAAAATAGCATCGCAAAACCCACCTGCAACAGCAACTTCATTTTCGGAGAAATGCCTTTATTGGATTTGCGTCTGAGAATTTGCCAGTCATCCAACCAACCGACAAATCCGTAAGCGAGCGTTAAAATAGAAACAGCAATTACATTCGGGTCAAACCCAGACCAAATCAGAGCGACTCCCACACCCACCGGAATAAAAAAGATACCGCCCATTGTGGGAGTACCCGCTTTTTTCAGGTGTGCTTGCGGGCCGTCTTCTCGGATAAACTGTCCGGCTTTAATCCGAACCAGTAGAGGAATCACCCAATACCCTAAAGCCGCAGCAATTAACCCGCAAACAGCCAAGGGAAAAAACAGAGAGGCTTGGGGATTGAGAAAGCGATTCGTGCTGAGATCCAGGCTGATCGCGAAAGCACTCAATCCCAGAGTCAGTAACGCAAAGAGGTTGCGTCCTGATAAATTTGATGATCGAATTCGTGAAAATAGACTATCCACGGAAATAAATAAAAATAATCCTCAACACCAACTACAAACCGGGAAGTTAGGTTTTTGATCACCCGCCTGAGCGATTGCACTCTTATAATACTGTGGAAGTGCAACATTGCTTAAGGAATTTTTGCCTAATCTTCCAGCGAATCGTCATCCATATCATCATCATCATCGTCATCGTAGGAACCCTCATCAACAATCAATTCTGAGATTTCCTCTTCATCGTTGAGATATTCGCTGGATTCCTGAGTGGTATCCCGAGGGATCAAACGACCCGTTGCTTGTAGCCACTCTAAAAGCGAAATATGCTGCTTTGAGGGGATGACATCAGCGGGTTCGTGGACGGGTATTTTCCGTAAAGAGGGATTATTGTTCGTCATTGAACTGATTCGATGCTAAAGATTAGACGTAAACAGCGAGACGGTTTCTAGTTATTGCTTTCTACTCAAAGATAAGAGTAAAACCGGATGGATACCGAGCCAACCTGCAACAACCCAGAAACGATCCCCCCATAAATTAGCATAACTGGATCAAAGATTGATCAGGTTGGACTTGAAAGTTTGTAAAAATTTCGGGATGGGGAGATACAGTCACCAGTCTTTACCGTCACCAGTCACCCTTCGGGTTCAGCAGTCGCGGAAGATCGCGAAGTAAGCCGCTTCGCGGCAGGCTACGCGCTCCGCGCATAGAGGGAACAGGCAACAGGCAACAGTTTTTTCAGTTGTCAGTTTTCAGTAACCTCCCAACTCCCAACTCCCAACTCCCAACTCCCAACTCCTAACTCCTGTCTCTTGAGTAACTGCATAAATTATCTGTTTTGTCAAGATGTCTGTTTTGGGCGGTCGCTTGGCTTTTCAAAATTCGTGCGTCGGGGTTGCTATTTTTTTGTCAGAATCTTCTGATTTTTAACGAAAGAATAAGGGTTTTAGCTTCTATTTTGACGTGTAGACACAGTAAACCCTTGGGTGGTGTTTTTTATAGCCTACCAGAACCCCTATATTTTCGTCAACTTTTTGAAAATTTTTCTCAGTAAAAATTTCGATTTTTGAGCTTAACTTTTGTTTATTAAACCGAATTCGTGATTTTGATTATAAAAACTTATGGTTTTGGGGCGAAAATTGAATGCCGGGTTGAGAGTTACAAGTTAATTAATTGAGAAGTTTTGAAAAGCCTAAATTCAAGCCTAAATTATCGTGAAGCGGGGTGGAAAAAGTACGTTATAGGTCGGCACAGATTTCCATTATTCTAGAATAGGTCAAGTCGGAGGATTTGTCAATCGAAAATCGGGGAAATTTTGGGGAATTTTTTCAGGAAAATTGACGATTTTAGGAAGAAAAAAAGCGATCGCATTATTAGGGAACAGTCTTTACAGTCACTCCGATACCAGTCACTCCGATACCAGTTTCTCCCCTATTGCCTCTTTCCCCTTTCTCCTTCTGCCTGTTGCCTATTGCCTATTGCCTGTTGCCTCATCAACCCGATGAGTGATCGACTTCTAAATCATTAATCACCGTAACCGCACCGCCTTCGTAGGCTTCTTCTGTGGCTTGGGCGCGTTCATACCAACTGTCAACGCTGCCCTCCAGTCGGGCGACTCCATCCTTTACAGAAACTTCGACTTCCTGTTCATCAACAAACGGAGACCACAACAATTGAGCATCTATGGCTGTGGCGATCGCTTCATCACTGCGATCGGAGAAAATCGAGTTGTCATAATTATAGTCATAATCTTCGTGGATCGGGTCCCAATCGTAAAAAGAGGTCTCATCGGCCGGTAGGCTATAGTCAACCTCCAACTCATTAATAACCCCCGTTACACCCCCCGCAGAAGCGGCTACATCGCCGGCTTGCCATTTTTCAAAATAAGAGTCTACACTACCATTGAGGCGAACAATCCCTTCTTCGGCCGTGACTCCAATTTCTTGGCGATTAACATAGGGATCTCGTTGCAGTCGGGCGGTGACATTGTTGACAATTTGATTATCTGTAATTTCGCCTTGGGGTTGTACGTTGATATTGGTTTCCACTCGCCAAACCCCGGTTGTATTTCTGGCGTCTTGGGCGGCGGCGCGTTTGGCTTTAAGATTATCTACGGTACCCGATAACGTTACCGCCCCTTCATCGACGGCGACGTTGAGGTTATAAGCCGCAACACGCGGATCGTAAAGTAAGGCATCTTTAACGGCATCTCGAATTTCTGTATCTTGTAATTCCGGGACAATTTCCGCCCTCAACCGATTTTCTTCGGCCCAGGGTTCAACGTTTAAATTATCCGCTTCAACGGACATGACACCGATAACATAAGCATCGGTAATGGCTAAAGATTTCTCAAATGAACTGCCGACAACTCCTGATAATATTGCCTGAGTTCCATCGACTTCGACGTTAATTAATCGGCTATCAACTCGCGCATCCCATCGCAGTGCAGACTTGATATCCGCTTCTATTTCTGTGGCTGGTCGTCGAGTTTTATAGTTAATTGAGATGCCATTATTAATCTGTTTGACTCCGGCAATTCCTTTCACAAGCCGGGTCGCCAATTGTTTTTCTTGCCAAGAATCAACTCGACCGCCTAAGGTAACAATTCCATCATTAACAGCGGGTTCAATTTCCCAAACTTCTGTTACCGGATTCTCGGTTAAAGCGCTATTAATATTATCTAAAATTTCCGCATCGCTAACGGGAATGGGTTCGACGTTAATCTCGTTAACAACCCCCCGCACTCCTTTGACCATGCTGGCAATGCGTTCGGCCCGATCTTTTGCCAACATATTATTGACCGAACCGGTAATGGTGACAATTCCTTCGTTGGTGGCAACTAAAATATTACCGGGTGAAATTCCCCGACTAATTTGAAATTCTCGCTCAATGGCTTCGGTAATTTCCGGATCGGTAAACGGGTCTTCACTGACCACCATTTCGGTTTCATTGATTTCGGCTTCGGATTCTAAGGCTTCGTTATCGGCATCGGTTAGGGTTGAAGTGGGATACTGACACCCCCCAACTAATAGCGAAAAACTGGTGGCTAAAAGACCCGTATAAAATAACCTAAAAATCGATTTTTTAGAAAATATTGAAATTGAAAATAACATAAAAATCACCAACGGAGTTGAATAAATTTAATCGGTTTTCTATCGGGTTTGCATTCTGGGGTTTGTGGGGGAAATCTCTCGCGCAGAGCGTCAATTTTTCAAAAACTAAATAGAGGTATTATGGCAGCCAGAAACCGACTTTACTAAAAAAACCGTTTTCATAAGGGTTAACGCTTTGACCTAGCTATAGTTTATAAAAATAGGGGGTAATTATTCCTCTATCCCAAGAAAGAGTTATCGGACAGAGAGTTATTAAAACCCGTAGAGAAGCAATCGGAATTTTCCAGATTTTGGGCGGGTCAGTTAGACTTTTATTCAAAGTTCTATTCAAAGGTGGAGTAAAGTCTATCATTCGATAGATGAATTTTCAGCTAGAAAGACATATAATAAACCTGAAATGGTATAAATCAATATCATCAAATCAAATCATCTTAACTTGTAGATTAATTCCGGGTTTAAAAAAGCTGCAACAGCGATAAAAACCCTAAAAACTATAAAAATCTGCCAAAGTTGAGCTTCTAGAAAACAGGAGGAAAAAATGAGTAATATTACTCGAAAATTTCAAGAAGTCTTTCAATATATCTGGTTGGGCGCCAAACGAATATTTAGCGGAAATACGGATCAATATCCAGAAACAGGAGTTCAACCCTTCGAGGGAGATCCGGCGAGTGAAAACAATCCTGAATAATAGCAATAATGGAGGAGTAACTATGATTTTAAATGAAGTTAACTCCTCCTTTTATTATTAACTTTAGGATGTGTAATCCTCTGAAGTTGAGTTGAACTTGAGTTATCGATTTAACTTTCCAGAGTATCAATTTATAATCGGGGGAAAACTCCCCGAAATTTTATTCAAAATTAGACAATTTAGCGTGGAAGGGTGAAACTGTGACATTTGGGAAAACTGTGGGAATTATTTGCTTTGTAATTTCCCTGATTATTTTATGGAAAATCAGACAAGTTCTATTACTCGCCTTTGCTGCTATTGTATTGGCAACAGCAATTAACCGAATTGTTAAAACCCTGCAAAAACAGGGAATGAAACGGGGCGTTGCTGTTGGAATTTCCGTGTTTTTTATTTTGTTAGTTATCGCGGGATTTTTCTCAATAATTGTGCCGCCAGTCATCGATCAATGGCAACAATTAATTCAACAAGTGCCGGTAGGGTTTGAACAGCTAAAAACTTGGTATCTGGGTTTACAAGATTTCATTCCCAATCAATTTTTCGGGGAGTTACAAAGTCCAGAAAGTTTGTTTGAACAAATTTCAAATACCGGTTTGGGGTTATTTAATAACGTTTTTAGCTTCTTTTCCACCGGGTTAGGAATTACCTTAAACATTATTCTGGTGATGGCGGTTACGATTATGTTACTAAGTAATCCCACCCCCTACCGACGCAACTTTATTTTAATCTTTCCCGCCTTTTATCGTCCTCGGGTGAACGAGATATTAAACGAGTGCGAACAGAACGTAGTCGGGTCTTTAATCGGTCTTTTATTTAACATGACCGTGATTACAATTCTTAGCGGTGTTGGCCTGTGGATTTTAGGGGTTAGACTGGCTTTAGTTAATGCGTTACTGGCCGGATTTTTAACCTTTATTCCCAATATCGGCCCGACCATTAGCGTGATTCCGCCCGCCTTACTCGCCCTGCTAGATTCCCCTTTGAAAGCCTTGGCTGTGGTTGGTCTTTATATCGCCATTCAACAGATTGAAAGCAATATTTTAACGCCTTTAGTGATGAAACGGGAAGTTTCTTTACTTCCGGCTGTTACCCTCTTATCTCAAGTCACCTTTACCATTTTCTTTGGAACGTTAGGCTTACTTTTAGCCATTCCTCTGGTTGCGGTTTTACAGGTTTGGTTCAGAGAAATGTTGGTCAAAGATGTAATGAACCAATATGATTAATAAAACCTAAAATTTTGACAAAACCTTGTAAACAACCTCGCTTCTTCTAGAAACGGGGTTTTTCAATTCAACTTCGGATGTGAATCGGTTCCAAAAACACGGTAAAATGCTTCTGGCTTTAACCGGCTTTCCTTGTTCAACCATCACACACCCATACATTTAAAGTAATGACGACCCGTGTAATTCTAGTTCGCCATGGTCAGAGTACCTACAATGCTCAACACCGCATTCAAGGTCGCCTCGATGATTCTGTTTTAACCGAAAAAGGCTCTAATGCAGCCTATCAAGTCGGGGAGACTCTCGCCAACCTAACCTTTGATGCGATTTATTGTAGCCCCCTAAAACGCGCCAAACAAACGGCTGAACTTGTTGTTTCCCGCTTAAATAACCCCCCGCAACTTCAACCGGCCGAACTTTTGATGGAAATTGACCTGCGGTTGTGGGCGGGTTTATTGCGTCAAGAAGTGATTGAAAAATATCCCGAAGACTATCAGGCTTGGCGGGAACGTCCTCACGAATTTTTTATGGTTCTTTCTGAACCCGAAGGAGAAAAAAAGCATTTTCCAGTTTTAGCATTATTTGAACAAGCCCGACAATTTTGGCGAGAAATTTTAACCCATCATCAAGATGAAACGGTGTTAATTGTTGCTCATAATGGAATTAATCGTTGCTTAATTGCTACGGCTTTAGGAATAGAACCGAAATATTATCAATCCATTCAACAGTCTAACTGTGGAATTAGTGTATTGAATTTTTCCGATGTTCCGCCGGGAGAACTTCCCAAACCCGCATCGGTTCAACTTCAGTCGATGAACCTTACCGACCACGTTGGCACTCAATTTCCTTCGGTTCGACCCGGACATTTGGGGCCGAGAATTCTATTAGTCAGACATGGGGAAACCGAATGGAACCGCAACGGACAATTTCAAGGACAAATTGACGTTCCTCTCAACGATAACGGTCGGGAACAAGCCCGAAAAGCTGCCGAATTTCTCAAAAATGTTAAACTCGATTTTGCCTTCAGCAGTCCGTTACTTCGTCCGAAAGAAACGGCCGAAATTATTCTTCAATATCACCCCGAAATAGAGTTACAATTGGATGAGGATTTATGGGAAATTAGTCACGGTTTATGGGAAGGGAAATTTGAGCGGGAAATAGAAGAACTTTATCCCGGACTTTTACAACAGTGGAAAGTCGCCCCCGAAACCGTTCAAATGCCGGAAGGAGAAAATTTACAGGATGTTTGGCAGCGGGCAAAAGTTGCTTGGGAACGCATTGTTAAAGCCTACGATAAACAGCCCGTTACCGGAATTGTTGTCGCTCACGATGCCATTAATAAAGCGATTCTTGCCCAACTCTTTAACTTGCCTCCCCAACATTTTTGGAACTTTAAACAAGGAAATGGGGCGGTAACGGTGATTGACTATCCCAATGGAATTGATGCTGATCCGGTGTTAGAGGCTTCTAATATTACCACTCATTTATTTGAGGGAATTCTGGATAAAACCGCCGCAGGAGCGTTATAAAATATAAATTGGGGCGCTGCGGTTTGCGCCCTGAATTATTTCTTGAACTTGACCATTAAAATTGATAATTAACCCTTAAATTATGAGCGGTGAACTGCTGAAAAATGTTAGAATAATTGACCCCGAATCCGCAGCCGATACGGTTACAGATATTTTAATTCAAGACGGTGTTATTAATGCCATTCAACCGGATATTTCTCCTTCGTCTGATGTGGAAATTCAAGACGGTACAGGGTTAATTTTAGGCCCCGGTTTGGTAGACTTATATAGTCATACGGGTGAACCGGGTTTTGAAGAACGAGAAACCATTTCTTCTCTGTTAGAAGCCGCCACCGCAGGGGGATTTACTCGACTGGCGATTTTACCCGATTCTATTCCGCCTGTGGATAATCCCGCTACTGTTAATTTAATTCACCGTCTCGCTGAAAATACGCCTAATTGTCAAGTCTATCTTTGGGGGGCTTTAACTCAAGAGATCGCGGGAAAACAAATGACTCAATTGGCGGAATTAGCCGCAACCGAAATTATCGGTTTTTCCGATGGTAAACCCATTCAAGATTTAATGTTATTGCGACGGTTGTTAGAGTATTTAAAGCCGTTGAATAAGCCTGTTGCGTTGTATGGTTGCGATCGCCAACTCGCGAGTAATGGGGTGATGCGAGAAGGAAATGAATCGATTTTGAGCGGTTTACCGGGAATACCGGCTTACGCGGAAACAACAGCAATTTCTGCTATAATTGAAATGGTGGCTGCCACTCAAACTCCCGTTCATTTAATGCGGGTTTCGACCGCTCGCAGTGTAGAATTAATTCAACAAGCAAAAGCTAGGAATTTACCGATTACAGCGAGTACAACTTGGCTGCATTTATTGTTAAATACCCAAGCCATTAGCGGTAAAAATCCGCTTTTACCCTTTCAAATTATCCCCTACGACCCCAATTTACACCTCGATCCGCCTTTGGGAAACCTTGAAGATCAAATGGCTTTAATTCAAGGGGTGAAATCTGGGGTTATTGATGCGATCGCTATCGATCATACTCCCTACACCTACGAAGAAAAAACCGTTGCTTTTGCCGATGCGCCAACGGGTACAATTGGATTAGAATTGGCTTTACCGTTATTGTGGGAAACTTTTGTAAATTCCGGTCAGTGGTCGGCGTTGGAATTGTGGGAAGCGTTGAGTACAAAACCGCTAAAATGTTTGGGAAAAAACCCCTCAAAAATTGCTGTCGGTCAACCGGCGGAATTGACGTTATTTTCTCCTCAAACTTCCTGGAAAGTCGAAGCCAGTACCCTAAAATCTTTGTCTGTAAATACGCCTTGGTTGAGACAAGAAATTACGGGTCGAGTCTTAAAAACTTACACCAATAATATTAGTAATTATTTGGCTGTCTAGAATTATTGGGGGTATTAATCGGGATTAAAAACCCGGTTTCTAAGAGAAACCGGGTTTTTAGGGTCTTTTAATACGGTTTTTAGAATTGAGTCGATATAATAATTAATAACCGGAAAACTTTTTTAGAATCATCCTCAAATATTAGATGAAAAATCATGTTACAATTCTGGCAATTTTTTTTATTAACTAAAATTTACATTCCGCACGGTCACTGTTACCTGTGGCAACCTTCCCTGGTTAGCTTACATCTCGTCTCCGATGCTTTGATTAGTTTAAGCTATTACTTCATACCTATTGCTTTATTACGCCTACTCAACCAACGACAGGACGCTCCTTTTAGAGTAGTTTGGTTTCTATTTGCGGCATTTATTGTGACTTGTGGTACAACCCACTTCCTCAGTATCGTTACGCTTTGGTACCCGATTTATTGGATTTCGGGAGTGATGAAAGCTTTAACGGCTATCGTTTCTATGATAACCGCATTTCAGTTAATCTCGATTATTCCCCAAGCTTTAGCTTTACCCAGTCCGAAACAATTACAATTGCTGAATCAGGAATTAGAAGAAAAAACCCAATTTCTACAGAGTATTTACGAAGGCGTTGAACAAGGAATTTTTGTAATTAATGTTGGAGAAAATGAAAAATGTCGCTATGTAAGTTACAATCCGGCAGCCGAAAAATTATCCGGCTTTTCCACTTCAGAAGTTGCCGGAAAAACTCCCGATGAGTTTATGCCTCCTGCCGTCGTCAATTGGATAAATCAACAGTTGCGAAGTTGTCTAATTGCTAGAAAAACAATTACTTTTGAAGAATATTTGCCCTTACAAGGTAAAGACAATTGGTTTCTAACAACATTAACCCCGCTCAAAGATCGGCAAGGGAATATTAAACAAATTGTTGGAACTGCCACCGATATTAATCAACGCAAACAAGCCGAACAAAAACTTCAAGAAAGTGAAGAACGTTTTCGCAGAGCCTTTGATGATGCAGCGATTGGCATGACGCTGGTGAGTTTAGAAGGTAATTTTTTAAAAGTAAACCAATCTCTCTGTGAACTAACCGGATATCAACAACAAGAGCTACTTTCATTAACCGTTCAAAAAATTACACATCCTGAAGATTTAGAGATAGATTTAAACTATGCTAAACAGCTAGTTGCCGGAAAAATTCGCACCTATAAAATGGAAAAGCGATATTTCCATAAAAACGGAGGGATTGTCTGGATACAACTCAATGTTTCATTGGTTCGGAATGAACGGCAAGAACCCCTCTATTATATCGCCCAAATTCAAGATATTAATGAACGCAAACAGGCTGAGAAAAATTTGCGACGCTACGAACGCATTATCGCCGCAACCTCCGATGGTATTGGTTTGGTGGATCGCAACTACACCTATCAATTGGTCAATCAAGCTTATTTAAACTGGCATCATAAAACTCAAGAAGAAGTGATCGGACATTTGGTGAGTGAAATCATCGGGGAAACGGGATTTAATCAAATTGCAAAACCCAAACTAGATCGCTGTTTAGCAGGGGAAACCATTCAATATGAACGCTGGTGCGAATATCCCCAACACCAAAAACAATTTATGAGTATTACCTATACTCCCTATCGGGAATTGAACGGAGAAATTTCAGGTGTTGTTGCCAGTATTCGCAATATTACTGAACTCAAACGGGCAGAAGATGCCCTGCGGCAAAGTGAAGAACGACTGCAATTAATTGCCAGCAATTTACCGGGTGTGATGTATACTTTGGTCGCCCGGTTAGATGGTACATATGCTTTTGAGTATTTGAGCGAAGCTTGCCGCGATTTGTTCGAGGTAGAACCCGAAGAAGTCCTGGCGAATGCTAACCTATTATTGGATAAAATTCATCCGGAAGATCGTCCGAAATATGACCAAGCCGCAGCCAGGAGTATGCGAAATCTCACCCCTTTTTCTTATGAATGGCGACAGATTTTATCTTCGGGTAGAATCCGATGGATTTTGGGAAATTCTCGCCCCAAACGCCGCGAAAATGGCGAAACGGTTTGGCACGGTGTGAGTCTTGATATTAGCGAACGCAAACAGGCTGAAATTGCTTTACAAGAAAGTCAAGAAAGGCTATATAGAACCCTAGAAGCCGGACGAATTATTTGTTGGGAAGAAGATTTAATGACCCAACGAGTTAAAGGTTGGGGTGAAAATATTGCGGACAATTGGAAAGCCAATTTTTGGGAATTTCCCCTAGAATTTGCTCCTCAAGGTATTCATCCCGAAGATCGCGATCGCGCCGTAGAAGCTAAAGAAAATGCTATCAAAAATCAAGGCGAATTTCAAGTTGAGCATCGTTTAACGGGCTATCCCGAAAATATTTGGATGTTGGCTAAAGGGAAAGCAATGGTCAATTCTCAGGGGGAAGTGACTCGGCTTGTCGGGGTGGCGATTGATATTAGCGATCGCAAAGCCACCGAAGCGGAGTTAGTGAAAGCCAAAGAAGCGGCTGAAGTTGCCAACCAAGCCAAAAGCATATTTTTAGCCAATATGAGTCACGAATTACGTTCTCCTCTTAATGCAATTTTGGGTTTTGCTCAACTGATCAACGGAAGTGCCAACCTAACACTAGAGGAACAGAATAATCTTAACATTATTCAACGCAGTGGCGAACATCTTTTGAGTTTAATTAATGAGATTCTGGATTTATCGAAAATCGAATCCGGACAGAGTATTTTAATTGAAGAAGCTTTTGATTTGTGGAAGTTACTTGAAGAACTCAAAGATTTTTTTAGCTTAAAAGCCTCTCAAAAAAATCTAAGATTGACGTTTAATATTAGTCGAAATCTCCCCCGCTATATTAAAAGCGACCGGGTTAAATTGCGTCAAATTTTAATTAATTTGCTCGGTAATGCAATCAAATTTACCAATCAAGGATGTGTAACTCTGGAAGCCAAATTGAGTAAAACCTTTTCAGCCTGTTTGATGGGTGAAACCTCTAGCGTGGAACTTCATTTTAAAGTGAGTGATACGGGCGTCGGTATAGAAGCCCACGAACTCTATAATCTATTTCGTCCGTTTGTACAGACTCAATCTGGAATTAAATCTCAACAAGGAACAGGTCTAGGATTGGCAATTTGTCACGGTTATATTCAACTCTTTGGCGGTCGAATTCGGGTCAAATCTCAGCCCAAATTGGGGACAGTATTTGATGTGAAACTGCCTGTTTTACCCGTTGATGATGCAGAGATGATCCCCGAAAATGATTCCCCAACCCGACGAGTGATCGGCTTGCAACCCAATCAACCTCTTTATCGGATTTTAATTGTAGATGACGAGCAATACAATCGCCAACTCTTAGAACAAATTTTGGCACCTGTGGGGTTTGAACTGCAAATGGCAAACAACGGTTTAGAAGCCGTTGGAAAATGGCAAACGTTTCAACCGCATTTGATTTGGATGGACTTAAAAATGCCCGTGCTTAATGGTTATGAAGCTACGCGGCAAATTCGCCAACTCGAACAGCAAAATCAAGCTGATTCTTTGACTGAAACCGTAATTATTGCTTTAACCGCAAGCGCATTTAACAATCAAAAAGAAGCCGCTCTCCAAGCCGGTTGTGATGATTTTGTTCAGAAGCCTTTACAGGTGACACAGATTTTGAATAAAATAGCAGAATATCTGGGAGCGCTGTATCTTTATGAAGAGTTTCCTCTTCCATCTCAATCCTTTCGGGGAGACAATAAATTTTCAGAGATACAGTCTCAACTTGCAACTTTATCAGCGGATTGGAAATTGAAGCTAACAGAAGCATTACTCTCCCTCGATGCCGAAGAAATTAATAGCCTGATTGCAGAAATATTTGCAGAGCAAGAAGAAATTGCCAATTATCTAAAGTACCATACGGATAACTTTAACTATGAATCCATTCTCGACTTACTTGAAGCAGAGGAAGAAGATTAATGACAGATTCCGGTAAACCTTTAGACCAGGTAGAAACTCCCAAAATTCTTGTTGTAGATGATTTACCCGAGAATTTACATTTGTTACAACGAATTTTAACCAAACAAGGTTATGAAGTTCGTTTGGTGACCAGTGGCAAGTTAGCTTTATCAAGTTTAAGTCGCTTTCAACCCGACTTAATTTTACTGGATATTATGATGCCCCCAAATGAATGGCTTTGCCGTCTGCGAACAGTTAAAAGCGAATCCCGAAACCCAGAACATTCCGGTGATTTTTATTAGTGCGTTGGACGATGGCATTAATAAAGTCAAAGGCTTTCAAATTGGCGGAAATGATTATGTGACTAAACCTTTTCTAGCCGAAGAAGTTCTAGCCCGCATTCGCTATCAGCTTTCTTTGCAAACTTTACAAAGACAACTCCAACAAAAAAACCAAATGTTAATCGAGCAGAATCAACAATTACAACAGGCTCAACATGAAACCCAATTTTTACTTGAAGCAACTTGGGCGATTGAAAAATCACAAAGCCTCGAAGAAGCAATTAGTACAGTTTTAGATGTGGTCTGTCAAAATATTGCTTGGGACTACGGCGAAGGTTGGCTACCCAACCCAGCAAACGGAGTTTTAGAATATGTCGCCCAGTTTAACCGGTTTTCTCACCCGGCGCTAGAGAGATTTCAAGAGCAAAGTCGCTTAATTACCTTTGCTTTCGGTCAAGGATTACCGGGACGAATTTGGCAATCTCAGGAACCCGAATGGATAGAAGATTGTTCGAGTTGTTCGGATTCTGTTTATTTGCGGACTCAATTGGCTGTTGAAGCGGGACTAAAAGCCGCTTTTGGAGTACCGATTCTCGCCGGCGATAACTTACTGGCGATTTTGGTTTTTTATCAAACCGAGGCGAGTCCCTGTCAAAATCGGATTTTAAAATTAGTTCAAGCTGTAGCAACTCAGTTGAGTTTTCCGCTCCAACAAGCCCAACTTAAGCAAGAACTTCAATTAGCAAACCAAGAACTTCAACGATTAGCTAATCTTGATGGATTGACCCAGATTGCCAATCGTCGGCATTTTGACCATAGATTACAACAAGAATGGCTGCGAATGCAACGGTTACAGTTACCATTATCGTTGATTTTATGCGATGTTGATTATTTTAAACGTTATAACGATTATTACGGTCATTTGGTGGGGGATGATTGTTTAGTTCAAGTGGCTCAAACTCTTTATGAGTCTGTCAAACGAGCGGCGGATTTGGTGGCTCGTTACGGCGGAGAAGAATTTGCGATTATTTTACCTTATACTGATATAAAAGGTGCCGTTTCTGTGGCCGAACGGATACGCATCGGAGTTTTACAGCAACAAATCCCTCATGCAGATTCTCTGATTAGTCAGGTTGTTACCGTTAGTTTGGGGATTAGTAGCATTATTCCGACTGCTACCGATTCTCCCCAATTCCTTTTAAAACTCGCCGATGACGCTCTTTATCAAGCCAAAAAAAACGGACGCAATAGTTATAGCGTTGCTTCCGCGACTTCAGCCTAAAAAACCATTATCTTCGGACAAATCAATGAAGTTTAAAGCTGTTTAACAGCAATTTTCTTCAACCTCATCCAGTAAATTCAAGGCTTCAATATCTTCACATTGCTCTAAGAAAGCTCGAATATTATTCACTTGGCTGCCGACGAAAAAGAGTTCATCTTGTCCCATTGCTTGACGCTCAATCAATTTTATTTTGAAGTATTCTAACCAAGGACTCGCTTGGGATGAATGGTCTAGATGTTCCTGAATTCGGTCAACCAAACGGCGAGCAATGCCATCACAGTTGATGTTTTTGAAGGTGACGTAGCGATCAATTTGGTGTGAAGTCATAACGACTTTCCTTAGCTTCTCAGCTTGTTTGTTTCTTAATCCGTCAAGTTATAGCAGTTCTCATAACTCGGGAGGTACAAAACTTTATGCTTTGGGTAAAAGGCGCTTCTAGCCATAGTAAATATCGCGAATCAGTACCCTCAAGCGCGGATGAGAAACGCTATAAAATACCACAGGTTTCTATGATTTTACCCACGAAAATACTCTACCTGTGCTATGTGGTTATTGTACCAACATCTCAACAGATAGAGCAATATAAAAAAATAAAATGTTAAGAGAATAATATGAGCGTTCTCCGTTCAAGTTCCGAACCCAACAAATCCTCAAAATTTCTGGGTTTTACCGATTATTCTCGCTTGCTGATGGCGGAGAAACATACAAAGGCGCTTCATCGAGTCCGCCGACCCGGTTAGGCGGCCAAAAGCGGACGACGGCCCGGCCAATGATATTATCGCGAGGAACAAAACCCCAATAGTGGCTATCATAGCTATTGTTGCGGTTATCTCCCAAAACCAGATAACTATCTTCCGGGACTTTTTCAGGCCCCCAGTTATATTGGGGTTCTTCGGCGATGTATTTTTCGGCTAGGGGTTGACCGTTGATAAAAACCAGTCCATCTCGAACTTCGACCTCTTCACCCGGTAAACCAATAATCCGTTTAATAAAAGCGTCTTTGTACTGAGTTTTGAGTTGCTCCGTCGGCGAGAAGACCACCACATCTCCGCGATCGGGATCTTGAAACTTGTAGCCCAATTTATCAATGATTAGGCGATCGTTAATCTCTAGGGTCGGCAACATTGACCCCGAGGGAATATAGCGGGCTTCCGCGACAAAGGTACGAATCCCCAAGGCTAAAACAATACTGAGTCCGATGGTTTTAAATCCCTCAACCCAGGCATTTTCTGAATGCTCTTGAGGTGAGTGATGATTCTGTGGCTCTTGATTTGGGAGGCTACTCATAGGCCGGATGTCAAAGCAGTTAAGAATGGTTTATAAAGCGGACAAGAATTTTTAAGTTGTTAATCTGAGGTGTGAAATGAATTATAGTGCAGAAATTACAACTTTGTCGAAATTGGGACTCAATCGCAGCATAGACTTTTAACAGACTCAATCTTGTTACTGTATCTTGTACAGCTTAATCTAATCGGGTGATGTAATCCATCCTACCAAATTGAACAGGCGATCGCCCATATCCTTTTGATGCCTAACCGTTTGGAAAGGTTCCTTTTTCAGGGAATAGGGGGAAGGGGGAAGGGGGAAAGGGTAAGGGGGAAGGGGGAAGGGGGAATAGGCAATAATCGGGCTGTTTATCCGGGCGCATTGCCATGCGCCCCTACTGGTGAGGTGGTCACTGTTTCCTCCCGACTTCCGACTTGTGAACGGGTTTGCTGTAACCTGATAACTGTTGAGTGTAAAAGTAATGGTATGTCAAATCCTAGTGGTTTGTTAATCCGTCAAGCGACAATTGTTTTACCGGATGGTGAATTTTTGTTAGGAGATGTTAAGGTTCGGGGTTCGCAAATTGTGGAAGTGGGGGCGGAAGTTTCCTTCGATCCGAGCGATACCGATACGTTAGAAATTAACGCCGAAGGTTTAACCTTGTTACCAGGCGTAATTGACCCCCAGGTTCACTTCCGAGAACCGGGTTTAGAACATAAAGAAGATTTGTTTACGGCCAGTTGTGCCTGTGCAAAAGGCGGTGTTACCTCTTTTTTGGAAATGCCAAATACTCGCCCTCTGACCACAAATCAAGCCACTTTAGATGATAAATTACAGCGGGCTAGTCAAAAATGTTTGGTGAATTATGGCTTTTTTATTGGGGCAACGGGGGAAAATGTAGAAGATTTATTATCCGTCAATCCGACGCCGGGAATTAAAATTTTTATGGGGTCGATGAAAGGGGCGCTGTTGGTGTCTCAAGAAGACATTTTAGAAGAAATTTTTGCACGCGGCGATCGCTTAATTGCGGTTCACGCCGAAGATCAAGCCCGAATTAATCAACGCCGTCAAGAATTTGCGGGAATTCACGATCCGGCAATTCATTCTCAAATTCAAGATAATCAAGCCGCATTGCTGGCGACTCAACTCGCCTGTAAACTGTCGAAAAAATATCAACGAAGACTGCATATTTTACATCTATCAACCGGAGACGAAGCCGAATATTTGCGACAAGAGAAACCCGCTTGGATCACCGCAGAAGTCACGCCGCAACATTTACTCCTCAATACCAGCGCCTACGAAACTATCGGCACAAAAGCCCAAATGAATCCCCCCTTGCGATCGCCAGAAGACAATAAAATATTATGGCAAGCCTTGCGGGATGGAGTGATTGATTTTATCGCCACCGATCACGCCCCGCACACCTTAGAAGAAAAAGCCCAAGAATACCCCAATTCTCCCTCGGGAATGCCCGGAGTTGAGACATCATTACCGTTAATGTTAACCCAAGCCGAACAGGGACACTGTAACATCGCCCAAGTGGTCAACTGGATGTCGGCGGCGGTCGCCAAACATTATAAAATCCCAAACAAAGGGGCGATCGCTCCGGGTTACGATGCCGATCTAGTTTTAGTCGATTTAAACACCTATCGGCCAGTTTTAGCCGAACAACTGTTAAGCAAATGCGGCTGGAGTCCGTTTGAAGGCTGGAACCTGACCGGGTGGCCCGTTATGACCGTCGTTGGCGGTCAAGTGGTTTACGATCGGGGTCAGTTAAACACGGAAGTTCGAGGCCAAGCGTTAAGATTTGATGCGGGGAACTGACAGCAAAAAATCTGTCCGATCAGGTAAATGAGCGATCTGGGAGTAGAGATAGGATAATTAAAAGGAAGATTGGAGTTGACAATCAAAAACAGGACTCAGGCATAAACCGGGTTTTTAAAAGGAAGTTTAACGACAAACCGGGTTTCTCCGTCGAGATGTGCATCAGTCCTCCAGAAACTTTGAACTCAAGAAAGGGGAATTCTCAGCCCTCAACTGTGACTCCTGACGACCTGCTACCCAATCAATTGATCTCTTACAATCTGTTTCTATGAATAAACCCCCCTCATCCGATCTCAACTATAATTCGATTCGCGCTTTACCGGAAATGTGGCCGATTTTAGCGAAAAAAGTCGGTCAAGGGATAGCCCTCCACGATCCTCACTGTCAACCGGAAGTGATCCTCAGTTATGGTGAACTCTGGCTGCAAATTCAACAATTTGCGGGCCGGACTACAAACCTTAGGTGTCGAAGCCGTCAGCGAACAAGCCTTACCAACTCGGGTGGCTTTATTTGCCGATGATAGTCCCCGTTGGATGATCGCCGACCAAGGAATTATGACCGCAGGGGCGGCCGATGTGGTCCGGGGAGCGACGGCAGATCCGGCAGAATTAGTCTATATTCTCAAAGATAGCGGCAGTGTGGGGTTAGTCGTTGAAGATCTGAGTTTGCTCAAACGTCTGCGATCGAGTATTGAAGATTTACCCATCAAGTTTATTATCTTGCTTTCCGATGAAGAACCGGACTCCGGCGAAATACCGACTTTACCGGTGGTCAACTTTCCGCAATTATTAAATCGGGGAGGAGACTATACCCTGAGAAGACCGGCGGTATACGGTCAAGACAGTTTGGCGACATTACTCTACACCTCGGGAACCACCGGAAAACCGAAAGGGGTGATGCTGACTCACGGAAATTTACTCCATCAACTCAATAGCATTCCCGATGTCCTGCAACCGGAAATTGGAGACAGTGTTCTGAGTTTACTTCCAACTTGGCATAGCTTTGGACGCATCGGACAATATTTCTTTCTCTCGCGAGGCTGTACTCAGATTTACAGCAATATTCGCTATTTTAAACAGGATCTCAAAGAGTTTAAACCCCGTTTTATGACGAGCGTTCCCCGCATTTGGGAATCGATTTATGAAGCGGCTCAAAAGCAATTAAGCGAACAACCCGCCAGCCGTCAAAAGATTGCCAAATTCTGTTTTAACATGAGCGAACAGTATGTTTTGGCTCGTCGGGTGGTTCAGGGATTAACACTCGAAGCCACATCCCCAACGGCCCCCCAAAAAGCGATCGCCCGCTTGCAAATGTTGGTGTTAGCCCCGTTACATCAGTTAGCCAATCGGTTGGTGTACCAAAAAATTCGAGCCGCCACCGGGGGAATGTTTAAATTTGCCATCAGTGGAGGCGGTTCTCTGGCGATGCACCTGGAGACGTTTTATGAGATTGTGGGGATTGAGTTGCTGGTTGGCTATGGGTTAACGGAGACTTCGCCGGTGTTAACGGCTCGGCGTCCTTACCACAACCTGAGAGGATCGGCTGGAAAACCCATTCCCCAGACGGAAATTCGCATTGTCGATCCGGAAACTCGGCGGGTGTTTCCTCGCTTAGAAAAGGGTTTGGTGTTGGCACGGGGACCACAGATTATGAAGGGCTATTTTGAGAACCCCGAAGCGACGGCGAAGGCGATCGATCCCGATGGATGGTTTGATACCGGAGATTTGGGTTGGTTAACGCGACAAAATGATTTGGTGTTGACCGGTCGGGCGAAAGATACGATTGTGTTGAGCAATGGCGAAAATATTGAACCGCAGCCGATCGAAGATGCTTGTGTTCGCAGTCCGTATATTGACCAAATGGTTTTGGTGGGTCAGGATCAAAAGGTTTTGGGGGCGTTAATTGTGCCGAATTTTGAGGCGTTGGAAAAATGGGCGAGCGGTCAAAACCTGAAGCTGAAATTACCCAATTCGGACTCGGCTAACGATAGCGAAGCGCTCGATCTCGAAAGCCAACCCGTTCAGAATTTGTATCGTCAGGAGTTAAACCGAGAGGTGAAAAACCGTCCCAGTTATCGGGTTGACGATCGCATCGGCCCGTTTCGCTTGATTTTGGAGCCGTTCACGATGGAAAATGGAATGCTGACTCAAACTCTGAAGATCAAGCGTCCTGTTGTAATGGAACGTTACCGCGATATGATTGACGGAATGTATTAACTAGAGAGGGGAACAGGCACTCTTGAGGCAGGCAGGCTTTAGGGATTAGGGTTTTGGGTTTAGGGAAAGTGAACCCCCGCACCAACACCCAATACCCAACACCTAATATCCGCAAACCTCGATTTGCGATCGGGAGTCACTGTAAACTGTAAACTCTAAAAATCCCCAGATCATCTGTTTTTTTCGCTAGTATCCGTTATTAGTGACAGGGACAATAAACAGGCAAAATACTCATGGATATCTCGAAAAATCAACTCCTTCTGAAACGAGCAATTAATGTCAAAGCCATTGTGACACCCCGCTGGAGAGAAGAAGCTCAACAGCAACTCCAAGCTCAAATTAACCAACTTGATAGTCAGTTGCAGCAGCTAGAAATGCAAGGACAGCGGATGATTGCTGAATTAAAAAAACAAACTATTCAGCCTCCCGGCCCGGAAGTGATGCAGCAAATTGAAAGTATTCAAGTTCAGGTGAACGAACAGAAAAGTAAGTTGCTCGATCAAAAAAATCAGAGCTTACAACAACTGCAACAAATTCAAAATATGGAGCTTGAACAAGAAGTAAATCAAGGTCAAATTGAAAGTGTATTTGCCGTTGAACAGGGTGATAATCTGATTCGCAAAATGCAAGTCGAAATCTTGTTGCGCGATGGCGTAATTGAAGAAATTCGCGGCGAGATTTAATCAGTCAGCAGTGATCAGTGACCAGTGACCAGTGTCCAGTGAACAGGTGTCAGGTCTCTGGTGTCAGGTGTCAGGTGTCATGTAGGGGCGGGTTCAGAATAAATTGATCATTTCCCACAGACAACTGATATAAACCCGCCCTAACCAGTCACCAGTTATTAGGGAACAGGGAACAGAAAACAGGGGACAGTTTTTTCCCGACTCTCGACACCCGACTCTCGACACCCGACACCCGACACCCGACTCCGGGGCGGGTTTATAAAAGTTATTTGTGGGAAAACATACATTGTGACAGAACCCGCCCCTACAGCCGACTCCCGACTTTTGCCTCTTAAATGATCACTGATCACTGTAAAAACTGGTCACTGATAACTGATAACTGATCACTGATCACTGATGCCCAAACGCTTTTACAATTTTTTTGATGTTCCATTTCTAACGATTCCAAACACCACACACCTATGATTCACGAAGTTTTCATGCCGGCCCTGAGTTCAACGATGACAGAGGGTAAAATTGTTTCATGGCAAAAAGCGGCAGGCGATCAAGTTGAGAAAGGAGAAACGGTTCTCGTTGTCGAGTCCGATAAGGCGGATATGGATGTAGAAGCCTTCTATTCGGGCTTTTTAGCGACGATTCTCGTACCCGAAGGGGGAGTTGCCGGAGTCGGCGAGACTATTGCTTTAATTGCGGAAACTGAGGCGGAAATTGAATTCGCCAAACAGCAGGCGTCTAGCGGGAAGAAAGCGGAATCTGCTCCCAGTCCGGCTGAAACTTCAAAACCCGAACCCGAACCCGTCGCCGCTTCTGCGGCCGCCACGACAACCGCCCAAAGCGCCAGCCGTCGTAATGGTCGGATTATTGTTTCCCCTCGCGCCCGCAAACTGGCCAAAGAATTAAAGGTTGATTTGAGCAAGCTGCACGGTACCGGCCCTCACGGTCGGATTGTCGCCGAAGATGTGGAAGCTGCGGCGGGTAAATCGGCTCAGACGGCTCCAAAACAACCTGCGGCTACCCCCTCGGCTCCTCCCGTGTTCCATCAGCCACAGACGCAAGCAAAGCCTGCTCCTGCGCCCCAACCGGTTAGGGCGGCGGCAACGGCCGGCCAAACCACACCGATGAACACCCTGCAAAATGCGGTGGTGCGAAATATGGTGGCGAGTCTGCAAGTGCCTTCGTTCCGCGTCGGGTATACGATTACTACAGATGCTTTGGATGCGCTTTATAAGCAAATTAAGTCCAAGGGCGTGACCATGACGGCGCTGTTGGCGAAGGCGGTGGCGGTGACGTTGCAGAAGCATCCGTTGGTGAATGCCAGTTATGTTGAGTCGGGGATTCAATACAGTTCTGCGATTAATGTTGCTGTTGCGGTGGCGATGGCGGATGGCGGTTTGATTACGCCGGTGTTGAAAAATGCGGATCAAATTGATATTTATTCGCTGTCTCGCACTTGGAAAGATTTGGTTGAACGTTCGCGGGCGAAACAGTTACAACCGGACGAATATAATAGCGGAACGTTTACTTTATCGAATTTGGGAATGTTTGGGGTCGATCGCTTTGATGCGATTTTACCACCCGGTCAAGGTTCGATTTTAGCGATTGGCGCTTCTCGTCCGCAAGTGGTAGCAACTGATGACGGAATGATGGGTGTTAAGCGACAAATGCAGGTTAATATTACTTGCGATCACCGCATTATTTACGGGGCTGATGCTGCGGCTTTCTTGCAAGATTTAGCCACGTTAATTGAAACCAATCCTCAATCTTTGACGATGTAGTGCGATCGCTATAAACCGACCTCAAAAACCCGGTTTCTCCAAGAAACCGGGTTTTTAATAACCGACAATTAATTCGTAGCGTTCTTCATCTCCAAATTGCTCAATGAAGGTTTCAAACGTTAAAGATTTAGAGGATAATTGAACCATTTTTTGATTTTATACTATCTCTTTAGTCGGGTCAAGATAACTATTTTTTCAATCAATTGTTAAATCGATTTAACCCCCATCTCCAAACCATTCAATCGCTTTTTTATCCATTTCTTTAATAAAACTATCTTTTCCATCCATATAGGCTTCGATATCATGGGGATATTTAGCCGCGAGTTCTTGTTTTAAAATACTATATTTTTGAGCATCTTCTGGATGGGCGATCATGTAATCTCGAAAAGCCAGATGACGTTTAATTTCGGCTGAACCGACTTGAAACACATGAACGTGATGGGTTCTAATTCCTACCGAGTTGTCTTTGCGAAAATATCGACGCCCGACGATGCCAAACTCTCCCATTATTGTATACCCAAATGACTCCATTTCGGCATTTTTTTCGTCAACTTTTGTAATCTCTTTCACTTCCACTAACAAATCAATCACAGGTTTGGCGTAAATACCGGGAATGGAGGTGCTACCGATATGATGAATTGCGATCGCATTTTCGCCGAAAATATTAGCAATTTGTTGTGATTCTTTCTGAAAATCTTGTTTCCAGTTTGGGTTGGGCGGAACAACGTCTACTTTTTTCATAACTGTTAGATTGGGTTTATTTAGATTCAAAACCCGGTTTATCAATAGAAACCGGGTTTTTGGGATGTACAGTTATCGCGATCGCAGAGGGCTATATTCTTGGGTTTTTACCTGATAATACAAAAATACAACGCCATTCTCATAAATTTTGCTGTTAAACAGTTCTAAAGCGGTTTGTTGAATTTTACCGGAAAATAGAGGAATTCCCGACCCCATCAGAAAAGGATTTAACTTGATAATCACTTCGTCAATCAAATTTTCATCAAACAGGGTTGTCGCTAAATTCGCACCGCCACAGAGGTAGATATCTTGACCCGTTTCTTGCTTTAAACTTGTCACAAGTTCGATAATATTTTCCGAAACAATCTCAACATTTTCGTCGGGGCTTTCTTGAATGCTTCGCGAGAAAACATAACTTTTCATCATCGGATAAGGGTTCGTTTTTCCTTCTTTTAAACCGACTTCATAGGTTTTGCGTCCCATCAACACGATATCAAAATTTTTCAACGAGTCTAAATAATCGCCAACCTGTTCACCTTCAAACAGAAAACCATCAAATGAACCATCTTCGTGTGCAATAAATCCATCCAAACTGGTTGCAACATAATATTTTAATTTTCGCATTTTTAGACCTCTATTTTTCCAGCCAAAGTTAATAATAGTAATTTTTTCCTAACGGATGGGGTATCCTTGTTTTCCCGCTTCATTATACTACAGTTATATTACAATCCGTCTACCATTGGTTATCAAACTTTTTGGCTGAGTCCCCTCTACAGGACAGCGAAAAAGCGGTAGATTAATTCTTAGGTATTCTTCAATCAAAAGATAAAATCGTTATGAAAGCCATTGTGATGACGCAAGCAGGCGGGCCAGAAGTTCTCAAGCTGAAAGAGGTGTCACAACCGAAAATTAAAGCGGATACAGAACTTTTGGTTCGCCTGAAAGCCGCAGGAGTCAATCCCATAGACACAAAACTTCGCAGTCGAGGAACATTTTACCCCGAAAAAATGCCCGCTATCTTAGGATGTGACGGGGCGGGTATCGTGGAAGCAGTGGGTAAAAATGTAGAAAAATTTAAAGTGGGGGATGAAGTTTATTTTTGTGACGGTGGGCTGGGAGATGAAACAGGAAATTATGCGGAATTAACAGTTGTTGATGAAAAATTTGTCAGCAAAAAACCCGAATCAATTAGTTTTGCAGAAGCGGCGGCGGCGCCTTTAGTGTTAATTACCGCTTGGGAATCTCTTTATGATCGCGGAAAATTGCAACCCGGACAACGAGTTTTAATTCATGCCGGAGCAGGTGGTGTCGGTCATGTGGCGATACAATTAGCCAAGCTACAAGGGGCGGAAGTTGCGACAACTGTTTCATCAGAAAATGCGGATTTTGTGCGTCAGTTGGGTGCGGATTTGGTGATTGATTATAAACAGATCAATTTTGTTCAGCGAGTCTTAGACTGGACGGATGGCGAAGGGGTTGATTTGGCGTTTGATACGGTGGGAAAAGATACGTTTTTCAAAACTGTAGAAGCGGTTAAAGTTTATGGGGATTTGGTAACGATTTTAGAACCGGATACCAGTTTGGGAAATTTAAAAGAAGCCCGCAAACGGAATCTAAGAATAGGTTTGGAATTAATGCTAACTCCGATGTTACAGGGGTTGGTTGACGAACAAAAAGATCAGGCTAAAATTCTTCAGCAATGTGCGCGTTTAATTGATGAGGAAAAACTGAAAATTCATGTGAATCATGTTTATCCCCTGGCTGAAGCGATGAAAGCCCATGAAAATTTAGAAGCGGGAGGAATGACCGGGAAATATGTGTTAACAATGGATTAATTGATGTTGTAAATTTATCTCATTCAGCTTGAAAAACCCGGTTTATCCAATAAACTGGGTTTTTATCCGAATACTCAATCTGAAAATTAATGGTTGAAACGTTAGTTACAACTTATCTAGAAATGACCGATCCGGCTGAGTTTAAACCGGCTGTTATTGAAAATATTCAAGGCGTTTCTATTTTGGGCTTGGAAACTCCCGATCGCGAATTTTACCGCTTTTTATATCGGGAAGTGGGGAAGGCTTGGCGTTGGCGGGATCGGTTATTATTGAGCGATGGAGAATTAACTGATATATTGGCTAGTGCGGATACCAGTATTGATGTTTTATATGTCAATGGAGCGCCCGCAGGTTATATTGAACTCAGTCAGTGTCAAAAATCGACAGAAATTGCTTATTTTGGTTTACGTTCGGGTTATTGTGGTCGGGGCTTGGGAAAATATTTACTCAGTCATGGGATCGCGAAAGCTTGGAACCAAAATATACAACGTCTTTGGGTGCATACTTGTAATTTAGATAGTGTTTATGCTCTTGATAATTATCTTAAACGGGGTTTTAAAATCTATAAAGTTGAAGAAGAACCTATGCCGAAAAAGTATTTTTGATTTGAGTTTATTTCGGTTCGTCCGTCGCGGGATCAATTGGGCAGTTATTACTTTAATGTTTTTATCAATATCTGGGCTGTTATCTTCTCCGGTTTTAGCACAAGATTCACCCCCCGGAAAAACACCCTTAACCCTAGAAATCTTACAAGAAAAGGTTAAAAATCCCGTCACTCAAGATGGTTTTTGTTTGGTCGATCTGCAAAACTTTATTATTGATTTACAGCCCGAAAATGCTGAATTTAGCCAAGAATTTTATAAACAAATTCAAAATGTACTTAATCAATCTGAAAATTCTGAAAATACAGTCGGTTTAAATCTCAGCAATTCTATTATCAAAGGGGATTTTAACGGCAGTAGAATCGGGGTGAGAGTTCCTTTACTTCAAGAAACATTATTCTCTATTTTTTCCTCCGATGAACTGAAAATATTAAATTCGGAAGATGCCGAACTTTCCCTGCGAAATCAATCCCCAGAAAATAGTGCCGTTACCCTTCCTAAAATTACCGTTATTCGGGGTCGTTTTCAATCTAAAAATACTGAATTTGAAGGAAATGTTGATTTTAAACAAGCCTTTTTTCTGAGGGGTTTGGACGCTCAAGAGGCAATCTTTACTCAAGAAACCACTTGGACGGGAACTCGATTTAATCAAACGGCTAACTTTAACAAAGCCGTATTTAAAGATAAAACAAAGTTTAGCAATACAATATTTTTAAGTCCGGCAATATTTGATAAAACCAATTTTCAAGCCTTTAGCAATTTTGAAGATAGCCGGTTTAAAAATGTTAGTTTTAATCAGGCTCATTTTGAAGATGTTGCTAATTTTCAAAGTATTCTTTGGGATGAAGAAGCCGATTTAAGTGAATCTTGGTGGCAAGGTCGGGTGATTTTTTCTAAGTCCCGCTTTACTCATTCTGTAAGCTTTCAACAGGGGATTTTTGAAGAATCTGTTGATTTTCGAGATGCTCGGTTTAATGAAGGTTTGACGTTGCGAGAAGCCAGTATTCAAGGGGTGATTGATTTTAGTGATGCGGGATTTGGTGGATTAACCGAAATTAACGTTTCTGATTTAATGTTTGATTCAAATTCGGCTCAAATTATGGGCGATCCGGGTATTATTGGCGGGGTTATTACCGTTAAAACCTTACAAGGAAATGAAAACTTACTTCGCAATTTAATTCAAAATTTCCGCCAACAAGAACAAATCGAAGATGCCAATAAAATTGAATATTTAAAAGCTCAATTGTTACTCAAACAATTTAAACGAAATATTTTTGGCGTTGACTTAAATACCGCTTCAATATCTCGGTTAATTTACGCCGGGTTTACTCGCGATCAAGCCGATGCAATTTATCAAACCAGAATTAAACAACCTTTTCGCAACTTAACCGAAATTTTGAAATTAGATGAAATAGACTTGGCAACTTATATCAAAGTTTACGATCGCGTTGTCGCCAATCGTTATCAGGGAAACCGGGAAGATGAGGCAAAAATTGGATGGAAACAGGTCATTTTTGACCGCTACATTCTCCCGTTTTTCAAAAGTATTGACACCGCTTTACATTGGCTAGAATTGAGTGTACTCTTACTCTTAAGCGGCTATGGAACCCGTTTTGAATTGGTCGCCGGAGTCGGTATTATTGCCATTGCTTATTTTGGCTTAGTCTTTTGGTTTGTTGATCGGGTCAGACGCCGACATCCCACCCCAATTTTACCCGAATTTTCAGAAACAATTTGGATGTTAACCAGTTATGGACTTTTAACTTCTTTTGGTTTAACTCAAATCTTTAGTGTATCGACTAACCCAATTCTAACTTTACTTTGTTTGGCTGCTTTTATTGTTCCCATTCCCGGTGTTTTAGTGGGATTTCTCTATTACCGAGGACGGAATCATAACTTATTAGATTCATCTTATCTTACCGAAGATGCCAGTCAGCGACAATTGCGATTAATGATCGGTAGATTACCGTTAATGCCGAGATTTATTTTCTTTCGCGATCGCTATATGCCCATCTTGTGGGATAGGGGTTGGAGTTGGTTAAATTATTATGATTTTAGCCTGAATAATTTCCTGAAATTTGGCTTCAACGATCTCCGCCTAAGAGATGAACACCTACCCGGAATTGTTGCTAGTTTGGTCTGGTATCAATGGGGTTTAGGTGTTCTTTATCTGATTCTTTTATTCTGGACACTTTCCCGCACAATTCCGGGATTAAATCTGTTGATTTATCTCAAGTAATATCATTTCAGGTTGATTAATCCTGTTATGGGATGGGGCGGGTTTATCTCAATCTCCGAGTAGTAGTAAAGATTCCGGTCGAACCCGCCCCTACAGAATAATTATTGATTAGTCGGAGATCATATAAAATCTAGTTTAAATGAGAGACAGCCGATAATTCTCGCCTAGATTTTGAAAGAAGTTCCTGCACTTCTTCATCGGAAGTTTGCGAAAAATCTTCGTACCAAAAACTAATCGCCCTCAACAGTTGAGGCTTTGCCAAACAAACCACTTTACTCACTTGTTCTTCAAGTTGTTCACAAGTGGAAGCTTGGACAATGGGAACCGCCACCACAATTGCTTTGAATTGATGCGATCGCATGACTTCAAGGGCTGCAAAAACTGTCGAACCCGTCGCCACACCATCATCAACTAAAATCACAATTTTACCTTTTAAACTCACAGGTAAACGCTTCCCGACATACAGATGATAACGCCGTTGTAACTCTTGTTTTTCTGCGGCTAAAACTTCCTCAAAAGCCGATTGAGAAACCTGCCAAGATTCGATAATATCCTGATTAACTGTTATCGCATTTCCCTGTCCTATAGCGCCCATTGCCAGTTCTTTATGGGCGGGAACTCCCAATTTTCTCACCAAACAAACATCTAAAGGAACACAAAGCGATCGCGAAATTTCATAAGCCACAGGAACCCCACCACGCGGCAACCCCAAAACAATTACATCGGGACGATTTGCATATTCTTTCAGTTGAGATGCGAGTAAACAACCCGCTTCAGTTCGATTTGTAAATTGCACAGTCATTTTCACTTTCCTCCAGGTTTTTCTCGGTTCTTATACTGTGTTTTTTGACCGATCAATCAATTACAAAACTCCAACTCAAACCCCGGCTACCTATTCAAAAAAAACTTAATGTAGCGAACAATAACTTTAATCTGTCTCTATTTCTATTTTAACAAATTTCCATCAAAAACTCAGTCAAGTAAGAAAATGCAAAATAGAATTTACAAAATAACCCGGTTTCTCGTTGCCCGTACAACAGAAACGGGGTTTTTAGGTCTGCAACTCAGGAGAAGGTAAATTACCTCAGTTAATTAACCCCGTTCTTTAAACCTAACTTTAAGTTTTTTTAACTCAAAGTCGGCTAACACATTGGCTTTTATAATTAAAAATGCAGCGAAAAATTAACTATGGATGTAAAAGCCGCCATTGCTTGGGAAGCGGGCAAACCGTTAAGTTTAGAAACCGTCCAACTCGAAGGCCCCAAAGCCGGAGAAGTTTTGGTCGAAATTAAAGCTACAGGCGTTTGTCATACCGACGCCTACACCCTCTCCGGCGCCGACCCAGAAGGGCTATTTCCGGCAATTCTCGGCCACGAAGGGGCGGGAGTGGTCGTCGAAGTCGGGCCGGACGTCAAAAGCCTCAAACCGGGCGATCACGTCATTCCCCTCTACACGCCCGAGTGTCGCCAGTGCGAATATTGCCTCAGTATGAAAACCAATTTATGCCAAGCAATTCGTTCAACTCAGGGTAAAGGATTAATGCCCGATGGTAGCAGTCGGTTCTCGATAAATGGCGAAAAAATTTATCACTACATGGGAACTTCTACCTTTTCAAATTATACCATATTGCCGGAAATTGCGGTTGCAAAAATTCGCGAAGATGCGCCTTTTGACAAAGTTTGTTATATCGGTTGTGGCGTAACAACGGGTATCGGCGCCGTGATTTATACCGCCAAAGTTGAACCCGGATCGAACGTCGTTGTTTTTGGATTGGGTGGCATTGGATTAAATGTGATTCAAGGGGCGAAAATGGTCGGGGCGGACATGATTGTTGGCGTTGATATTAACCCCGCAAAACGAGAAATTGCTGAAAAATTTGGCATGACCCATTTTGTGAATCCCAAAGAAATTGAAGGGGATTTGGTGCCTTATTTAGTTGATTTAACCAAAGGCGGCGCCGACTACACTTTTGAATGTATTGGCAATGTTAACGTCATGCGTCAGGCGTTAGAATGCTGTCATAAAGGTTGGGGCGTTAGCGTTATTATTGGCGTCGCCGGTGCCGGACAAGAAATTAGTACCCGACCCTTTCAATTAGTCACCGGGAGAGTTTGGAAAGGTTCGGCTTTTGGAGGCGCCAGAGGAAGAACGGACGTTCCTAAAATTGTCGATTGGTACATGGAAGGTAAAATTAATATTGATGATTTAATTACCCATGTTTTACCCATCGAACAAATTAACGATGCCTTCGAGTTGATGCACAAAGGCGAATCCATTCGCACCGTTTTAACCTACTAAAAAAAGATTCATCCCCCTAAATTCCCCTTAGAAAGCGGGACTTTTATCCCCCTAAATCCCCCTTAGAAAGCGGGACTTTTATCCCCCTAAATCCCCCTTAGAAAGCGGGACTTTTATCCCCCTAAATCCCCCTTAGAAAGCGGGACTTTTAAGCTTATACCTTTCTCTTATTCCCCCCTTTCAAAGGGGGGCGAGGGGGGATCAAATGGGGCGAGGGGGGATCAAATGGGGCAAGGGGGGATCAAATAGGGCAAGGGGGGATCAAAAATCTAGAAGCACGGGTAAAAAATATTTAAGTATTTCATAGTAAAATCAACATAGACTAAAAACAACACCTAACACAAACAGGACATCAAAATGCGAATTTTAATCATGGGCGGAACCCGTTTTATCGGGGTTTACTTAACTCAAATCTTAGTCGAACAAGGTCACGAAGTCGTTTTATTTAACCGAGGAAATAAACCCGCACCTGTGGACGGAATTCAACAAATACACGGCGATAGAACCGACGCAAACCAAATCAAAGAAAAACTCGCCAACGAAAACTTTGATGCCATTTTTGACAACAACGGACGGGAACTCAGCGATACCAAACCCCTCGCCGATTTATTCAAAGGAAAAGTCAAACATTTTGTTTACATGAGTTCGGCTGGAGTCTATTTAAAATCCCCGGAAATGCCCCATATTGAAGGCGATAAAATTGACCCGAAAAGCCGTCATTCGGGCAAATACGAAACCGAAACTTACTTACAAGAACAGCAATTACCCTGGACATCTATTCGCCCAACTTATATTTACGGTCCTCAAAATTATAACCCTTTAGAATCCTGGTTTTTTGATCGGATTGTTAACAACCGTCCTATTCTCATTCCCGGTAACGGACTCCATATTACTCAGTTGGGTCATGTGAAAGATTTAGCCAACGCAATGGTTGCCGTTTTAGGGAATGAAAACGCTATCGGTCAGGTGTATAATATCTCTGGCGAACGTTACGTTACTTTCGACGGTTTGGCGGGTGCCTGTGCGGTTGCTGCGGGGAAATCGGCAGAAGATTTAAACATCGTTCATTACGACCCCAAACAGTTTGATTTTGGCAAGAAAAAGCCTTTCCCGTTGCGGGTTCAACACTTTTTTGCTGACGTTCACAAAGCGATGAATGAGTTAAATTGGCAACCGGAATTTGATTTAATTTCGGGGTTGAAAGATTCGTTTCAAAATGATTATCAGATGACAGATAAAGGTGAGGTTGATTTTAGTTTAGACGACGAAATTATCAAAGCCAATTCGTAGGGTGGGTTAGCGAAGCGTAACCCACCTTATCCAGTCAATTTTGGTGACAATTTCGGGTAAGATGATATCCGACTAATCAATAATCATTCTGTAGGGGCGGGTTCTGCAATATCTTTACTACTACTAAGAGATTTAGATAAACCCGCCCCTCCCCCATAACACACATTAATCAATCGGATATCATATAATTTATGACGTTAATTGTGGGCGCAATTTTGAGGATTTTCGGAGGTTAATTATGGGGAAATTTTGGGGATTTTCGGACGCCAATTCGGGGGCGCAATTTTGGGGATTTTCCGATGCAAATTCGGGGGCGCAAGCCTTGCGCCCCTACGGATGATTTTAGATTTATTGGGTTTAATATGAGTCAGTTTGAATTATTGAATGATGACACTGCTATCTTGATGATTAATCAGGATACATTTACTGTTGCTAGGTTGAAAGAATTAGTTTCCAAGAAACTATATCAAAAATTAGTTCAAAAACCAGGAAATACTTCGTATAGTATTCAATCATCTTTTCTTCAAGGTCTTATTATTGGTGAAGAACAAAATGTAATAATTAGTATGAGTAATTTTCAATTCACATTTCCAACCGAAGGAATGAATTGTAAACTCTTAAACTTAAACACTAAAGAATGGCAATTAGGTCAATTAAGAATATTCGCTGATGTCAAAATAACTAATAATGGGGGTAATATTAATGCTAAAATAAACGAACTTAAACTAGAATTTGCACCAGACGAACCACCATTATCAGACATAGAAACATCATTAGACGAACTTAGAAAACTCAACCTAGAATCATAAACGTTTGTAGTTGACACCTCAAAAACCCGGTTTCTTCAAGAAACCGGGTTTTTATTAAAGCTGTTGATATTGTAGGCAAAATGGAACGGGTATTAAAGCTGTTGATATTGTAGGCAAAATGGAACGGGTTTTTATTAAATTGTAGGGAAATGGAATGTAAATTCTTAGGCGGGGATAGGGCGGGTTTATCTATATTATTGTTTGGATTGAGAAATTTTTGCAGAACCCGCCCCTACGCAACTGGGTTTTTATTAAAACCGTTGATATTGTAGACGAAATTGTACAATTCCCGGTTGACTTTCTTCGATAAAAATATCCCGACGAACTTCTTGCAAACCCAACTGTTTAAACAGGGATAATTCCCCCTCCGATAACGGCCAGGGCGGGCCATCGGGTTCGGTTTCGCTATCCCGATAACGGGTAATAACAATTAATGTACCCTTCTCCCCAACTAACGAAGAAACCGCTTCAATACTATCTGAACGCATTTTCAACGGTAAAGCTTGAATTGTGCGACATTCAAACACAAAATCAAAACTATGTTGTATACTAGAATCAAGATTAAATAAATCCCCAACCAAATAATTAACCTCGGAATCGGGAAAACGTTGTTGACACCAAGAAATAGCAGTGGGAGAAATATCAAACGCGGTAACTTTAAAGCCCAATTTTGCCAAAGTTTCCGCATCATCGCCCAACCCGCAGCCAATCACAATCGCCGTTTTTCCTTCGGTATTGGGGGGATATTTCTCCAACCAATCTTGTAGATAAGGATGGCTTGTTGATTTCGCCCAAGGAACTTGAGAACTATCGCCTTTGGCGTCAGTATACACCGTTTCAAACCATCCCGTCGCATCATCTTTTTGTAGGGATTCTGTCGCGAGAGAAACAACTTTATTTCTGAGGGCTTCGAGGTTATTTTCAGACATGATCAAGTTTGAGTTTGGGTTGTGTTAGGGTCAGGGACTGAAGTCCCTGTCTAATAAGTAAAGTCCTCTCAAGAGGACTAAAACTGAATCCGATGAGATAGAGACCAGAATACCACAGAAAAAAGTTAGCTTTTCAGTCGGTTTGAACCGACTTTATTTTTTAGCCTGGGACTTGAGTCCCAGGTTAATTTAGTGAAGATTAAATGCAGCCTGAATTATCGATTATACAACTTCGTCAATTCAAGTAAGCGATCGCTAATTTCCGAAGTCAGTTGATCCGAACTTTGATAGCGCCAACGCCAATTTCCCGCATTGATACTCGGATCGTTCATGCGCCCATTATTATCCAAACCGAACAAATCTTGTAGGGGAATAATCGCTTGATTTGCGACAGATTTTAACGCTAAACGAATTAACTCCCAATTGATTTCTTTAATCTCATCGGGATGAGAATAGCCCAGATATTTAGCAACGTGTTGTTTTTCCTGTTCCCCGGCACGATGCCACCAACCGACTGTGGTATCATTATCGTGAGTTCCGGTATAAACCAGACAATTTTCGACAAAATTGTGAGGAAGATAGGGATTTTTGTCATCATCTGCAAACGCAAATAACAAAATTTTCATCCCCGGAAACTCAAACATATCCCGTAATTCTTCCACTTCGGGGGTAATAATTCCCAAATCTTCCGCCAAAACGGGTAAACTCCCAAGACTATCGCGAACGGCTTCAAAAAACTCCCGATCCGGACCTTTGATCCATTCGCCATTCATCGCGGTTTCTTCTCCTGCCGGCACCCGCCAATAGGCTTCAAACCCTCGGAAATGATCGATCCGCACCAAATCCGCATAGGCGAGCGTCGCTTTAAAGCGTTCGATCCACCAAGCATAACCCGTGCGCTTTAACTCATCCCAATCATAAACCGGATTGCCCCAAAGCTGTCCGGTGGCGCTAAAATAATCGGGCGGTACACCCGCAATATAAGCCGATTCTAAGGTTTCGGGATCGAGTTGGAAAATATTTGGCTGTCCCCAAACATCGGAACTATTATGACAAACGTAGATCGAAATATCCCCGATGATCGAAATCCCTTTATCATTGGCATAACGCCGGAGGTTCGTCCATTGTTCAAAAAACTTGAATTGGAGGAATTTATGATAGAGAATGCGATCGGCAAGTTCAGAGGCTTTGGCTTTCATCGCCTCCGGTTCCCGACGGGCGATCGCGGAGTCCCATTTATTCCAGGGTAAGCCATCATAGGCTTCAAACAGGGCCATAAATAGGGCATAATCTTCTAACCAGGCTGATTTTTCTTGACAGAAGGATTCAAAAGCCGGATTAGCATTTCCTGACAGAGACTCCCGAAAGCGATCGAAAGCCCGTTCAAGAAACTCTGTCTTATGGGGGATGACACGATCAAAATTCACCCGGTTCGGCTTAACATCTTCGCTGGGCGGTAAGGGGGTTAATTCATCCGCATTTAGTAACCCTTCTTCGGCTAATTGATCCAAACTAATTAGTAATGGATTCCCAGCAAAGGTGCTAAAGTTCATAATATAGGGGGAATGCTCATACCCTGTTGGGCCGAGCGGCAAAATTTGCCAGAGCGTTTGACCGCTTCTATCCAAGAAGTCGATAAACTCATAGGCAGATTGTCCTAAATCGCCGATCCCATAAGGACTGGGTAAGCAGGTCGGGTGCAATAAAATCCCACTTGCACGTTTAAACGTCATAACAAAATACTGAGTTTGGATTATTTCAACATCATATCTATTAAGCTCGTTTGATCGGTATATCCTCAATAAAAAATTTGGGATAAATCCTGATGCTTTTCCCCACTTTCTCCGAAAATCCCAACAACTCCAAAGGTCATCCGGAATTAGCAAGGGAAAATCGAGCCGAAAAATTCGATCCAGACTCAGGACTTGAATCTGATGTCGATTGTAATCAACAATGGCTTTTCTCAAAATCTATCTTAAGTTAGAGGAAAGTTAGGGCAAATTAACTAAAACCACACCCACGCCCTATGGGTGTATAACTTCAGGTAAGTGCAGTCAAGTCCAGCAAATTATCCGCAGAGGCATTTAAACAGTTGTGGCTTCGCGATCGCTGGATGGCTTTTCGATGATTGTGTAATTTGTAACTCAGACGAGAGAATCGAGAATATGCAACATTCCAAACTTAGTAACGATCCCCTGTGGTTTAAGGATGCGATTATCTATGAGGTGCCAGTTCGCGCCTATGCCGATAGTAACGAGGATGGTATTGGTGATTTTCTAGGTTTAACGGAAAAGTTAGATTATCTACAGGATTTGGGCGTAACGGCCATCTGGATACTGCCGTTTTTCCCTTCACCGTTGCGGGATGATGGCTACGACATCTCCGACTACATGAACGTTAACCCCATTTATGGCACCTTAGAAGACTTTCAAACGCTTCTCGATGCCGCCCACGAACGGGGAATTCGGGTCATTGCCGAACTTGTTGTTAACCACACTTCCGATCAGCACCCCTGGTTTCAACGGGCCAGACGAGCGCCCAAAGGCAGCAAAGAGCGGGATTTCTACGTTTGGAATGATACCCCGGACAAATATTCAGAAGTTCGGATTATTTTCCAAGACTTTGAAACCTCCAACTGGGCATGGGACCCGGTAGCCAAAGCCTATTACTGGCATCGGTTTTACTCCCACCAACCGGATCTCAACTACGATAACCCCGAACTCCAGAAAGCAGTGCTAGACGTTCTGGACTTCTGGATGGGGATGGGAGTGGATGGAATTCGCTTGGATGCGGTCCCCTATCTGTTTGTTCGCGAAGGCACCAACTGCGAGAACTTGCCAGAAACCCATATGTTCCTCAAGAAGTTGCGGGGCCATCTCGACTCCAAATTTGCCAACCGGATGATGTTGGCAGAAGCCAACCAATGGCCGGAAGATGCGGCGGCCTATTATGGGGAGGGAGACGAATGTCACATGAACTTCCACTTTCCGTTAATGCCGCGACTGTTTATGTCGTTGCGGATGGAAGACAGTTTTCCCATTATTGATATTCTTAACCAAACTCCCGCTATTCCTTCTAACTGTCAGTGGGCGCTGTTTTTGCGAAATCACGATGAATTGACTTTGGAAATGGTCACAGATGAAGATCGTGACTATATGTACAAAGTCTACGCCCAAGATCATCAAGCCCGAATTAACTTGGGCATTCGCCGACGGTTGGCGCCGCTACTGGGCAACGATCGCCGTCAAATTGAATTATTGAACAGTTTGCTGCTGTCTCTGCCGGGAACGCCCGTATTGTACTACGGCGATGAAATTGGCATGGGCGATAACATCTATATTGGCGATCGCAATGGCGTCAGAACACCGATGCAGTGGAGTCCCGATCGCAATGCCGGATTTAGTCGCGCCAACCCGCAAAAGCTCTATCAACCCGTTGTTGTAGATTCAGAATACCACTTTGAAGCGATCAACGTAGAAGCCCAAAGCGCCAACCCCAACTCGCTACTGTCGTGGATGAAGCGTCTGATCGCCATGCGGAAGCGGTTCCAAGCCTTTGGTCGGGGAACCTTTGAGTTACTGCACCCGGAAAACCGGAAGGTCTTGGCCTTTGTTCGGACTTATAGCGGCGAACATATTTTGGTGGTTGCCAACCTGTCCCGGTTTGTCCAAACGGTGGAATTGGATCTATCCGCCTTTCACGGGATGGTTCCGGTGGAAATTTTTGGTCGGACTCAGTTCCCCAAAATTGAAAAGTCGCCCTATTTCATCAGTATCAGTCCCTACGGCTTTTTCTGGTTCACGCTGCAACTCGATCCGAGTATTCCCAAAGAAGCGCTACCCCAGAAAAAACTCCCCGCAATGGCGGTTAGTCAAAGTTGGAAACAGGTGCTAAATTCTGAGTACAAGAGTACCTTAGAACCGATCCTCACCGAGTATTTGCTCAGTTGTCGCTGGTTTATGGGCAAGTCTCAAGTGATCCAGTCGGTTCATATTAGTGATATTATTCCCGTTCAACACAAGGAAACAGAGGCGGTGATTTCCTTGGTTCAGGTTGAATACACCGAAGGTTTTCCCGATACTTATGTACTCCCCCTGAGTTACGCCACTGAAGAACAAGCCGAAGACATTCAAGAGTCTATGCCCCAGGCGGTTGTGGCGTCCCTGAAAGTCGATGATGAAACCGGGATTTTGTTTGATGCGATCGCCTCGGAGAACTTTATGGGCATCTTGCGGGAGATGATTGTCAACCGAGGCAGTTACCCCGGCAAGCTGGGCCGTTTGGTAGCGACTACAACCGATGCGATCGAACAAGAACGGGATACCTTACAAGGTAGTTTTGAAACCTCTCTCGAAAAAGGCAATCGCATTAATACCCTAGTCGTCTACGGAGGGCGGTTTGTCTTTAAACTGTTCCGACGGGTCGAAGAAGGGATTAACCCGGAATTGGAAGTGCGTAATTTCCTCGGTTCTCGCGCTCCCCTGGCTCATATTGCGCCGGTCATTGGCGGGTTAGAATACCGTCGCAAACGATCGGAAGCGATGACCATTGGGGTGTTACAGCCTTATGTTCCCGATGCAACCAATGCTTGGCATTTTACCCTCGATCTTCTGCGGGATTATTTTGATCGGGTTGGGGTTGAACAGGCCAATTTGGAAGAAGTTCCCGTTCCGACGGAAGAATTGGTTCATTTAGTTGAACAACCCGTACCGGAGTTGGCGGCGTTGACCATTGGTTCCTATCTCAGTAATGCCGAACTTTTGGGTCAACGGACTGCGGAAATGCACATTGCCCTATCAGGAGATTATGACAATCCTGACTTTTCACCGGCACCGTTTACCTCTCTTTACCAACGTTCGATTTATCAATATTCTCGCAACCTCACCGGACAGGTTTTCTTACGCTTGAAAAAACTGCTTCCGACTCAAACTGTGGAAACTCAAACTCTGGGGCGTCAGTTACTCACTCGCAAAGACTATTTGTTAGCGCGACTGCGACAGGTTCTCAACCTCAAAATTACCGCCATGCGAACTCGCTGTCACGGTAATTATTGTCTCGATGAGGTATTATTTACCGGGAAGGATTTTGTTATCCTTGATTTTGAGGGAGAAGCCTACCGCACGTTAAATGAACGTCGCATGAAGCGATCGCCTTTGCGGGATGTGGCGGGAATGTTGCTTTCGTTTGATTATGCCACTCGGGTTGCTTTACGCAATGAAGTTGAAAATGGCATGATTCGCGAAGATAACCTCGAACAAATGCAACAATGGGCGCAGTTTTGGTCAGTTTGGGTACGCGGGGCTTTCCTCAAGAGTTATCTGCAAACTGCTGCTGAAGACTCGTTCCTTCCGAAAAGTGTGGCCGAATTAGAAGTGTTGTTAGAGTGTTATTTGCTAGAAAATGCGATTCAAGATTTGGGCATTTATCTGCAAGAACCTAACGATATGTTGGATATTTCTATTCAGCTTTTGATTGATTTGGCTCGCGCTTAATCTCTCGAAAACAGAAACCCGGTTTTTCAAAAAAACTGGGTTTCTCTAATCAATGATTGTGATGTAGGGGTGGGTTGGTTAGATAGAAACCCGGTTTTTCAAAAAATTTGTTGAATGTTAATTTGGGGGTGGGCGGGTTTATTAATGTTATTGCTGAGAATTGCAAATTTTGGCGGAGGAGCGCCCCTACAGATTAATGATTTGTTGTTGAATAAAGAAACCCGGTTTTTCAAAAAAACCGGGTTTCTCTGCACAAAAGTTTTATTCGTTGGATAATTCCGGCTCGAATTTCACCAACAAACCAACCGGAAAATGTTGTAAAATTTTACCAACCGGAATTAAACTACTGGCCGGAATTGTAAAATCTGTAATCGCTTCCCGCCAGTCAGATTCAGAACCGTGAGGAACTTCAATCACCGTATCTCCCCAAACCTCATCACCGGTGGGGAATGTTCCCAATTCCACAACACGGGTTAAAAATCGAGGAATCACAGCAATGGCTGTTTCTTGTTCGTGAATCCGAGCAAATGCAATAATTCGATCTTGATGTTTACCCATGACTTTCAAGGGCGTATAACTTCCATACTGGAATAATTCCACATACTGCTGACGAACTTCTAAAACCCGAGCGATACAAAATAACTTCAAGCGTCCATCTTCGCAGGTTGCGATCAAATCTTCTAACAAACTCATCATCCCGGTTTTACAACGGCGTTTGATTTCTTGTAAAAAAGATAGTCGTTGTTCAAAATTAACCGGACGGCGATTATCGGGGTCAACTAAACTTAAATCCCAAAGTTCCGTTCCTTGATAAAAGTCAGGTATCCCCGGAGTTGTCATTT
Organism: Capilliphycus salinus ALCB114379; assembly: GCF_047276495.1. NCBI lineage: Bacteria > Bacillati > Cyanobacteriota > Cyanophyceae > Oscillatoriales > Sirenicapillariaceae > Capilliphycus > Capilliphycus salinus. Next base: position 432,553 of record NZ_CP178543.1, read on the forward strand.
TTAACAGGGTTTGAGACAAGGAATTAAACATTCCATAGAAAGCAATCTTTTCTTGTAAAGGTCCAAATTCCTGTAAAAAACTATTCTCCTCAGAATCCTCAAGCACTTGTTCAATAAAAGAAATAAATCCTTCTTCATAAACCGTATCAGGACGCAACCAAGCGGTGTGAACTTTCGCTTCCCGTACCGCTTTGATCGCATAATCTTTCACCCGTTGAACAAACTGGGGATATTCTTCTTCGTACCAGGGAAACGCCCCAATTATCGTTTGATACAGGAAATATTCATCATTACTATCGGGAATCAACATTCCGTCGCTTTCTGTCTTTTTATCGCGATTAAGTTGCATCCAATTTCGCACTTGAGTTTCCCACTCGTCGGGAATTTCTGAAATTACATTCAATCTCGCTCGCAAATCTTCGCTGCGTTTGGTATCGTGAGTAGAAGACGCGCTCATCGCGTGGGGCCAATTTTTCAGGCGTTGTTTATTAAATTCGTGGAATTTCGGTAGATTAATTCCAAAATATTGCGGTGAACCGCCCACTTCGTTTAAAGATAAAAACCGGAAGTAAACGTAGAATAATGTATCTTCAATTCCCTTCGCCGTTAACGGACTGGAGAACTGTTGAAACTTCATCACAAACCGCAACCACAACTGTTGATTTTCTTCCGATAGATAGTCATCATAATCGAGCAGTAAAAACTTCTCAATTAAATTCAACTCATTCAACAGTTCGGGAAGTTTTCCTTTGGCTGCTTGAACCGCTTTTTTAACATATTTGCGATCCTCTTCGCTGACGCCTTCTTCGGTAATATAAGTTCGATAAACTGGAAAACGAACCAATACTTCCATAATCGCCGTTTTCAACCCCAACAGGGTAAAATCGCGACCGTAGCGGTATTGTCCAGAAATTCGCTTCAACAAATGCGCTAAATTATCCGCATCTCCGGCTAAGTTTTTATCCGCAATTAACCGTTTATTATCGACGATAAGTTGATTGTAGGGAATGTTTAGATTGGTTAAATCGCGATAAATTTTGCTGAAACGTTTCTCATTTGAACTATCACAAAATAGCCCGTTAACATAGTTCAAATATTCATAGCCCGATGTTCCCTGAACTAACCATTTTGACGGTAATTTTTCATCGAGTTCTAGGATTTTTTCAACGGTAATATAGATATCTCCGACTTTATCCCGCAGCCAACGCAAATATTGAACCGGGTTATAAAGACCATCAATATGATCGATTCGCAGTCCGGTAAATTGACCTGATTCTACCATTTTTCCGATTAAATCGTGGGTTTTTTGGAACACTTTAAAGTCTTCCACCCGCACACAAATTAACTCGTTAATTGTAAAAAAGCGGCGATAATTTAGTTCTTCCGCTCCCACCTTCCAAAACGATAGCCGGAAAAACTGATTTAATAACAAATTATCCAGCAAATTAAAGCTTTCCGGTTGACCGACTTCCCCGTTGAAATATTCAACGTTTTGGTCAATAAATGCCGTAATTTCCGGATTATCTCGATACAACTCCCACAATAAACCCTTCACAAATAACGCCTGATCTCGACGCTGTTGGTTAGAGGTTTCGGAGGGAATATTTTTGAGCATATACAAAACGCCCAAAAGTTTCACCACATCCGGGTGTCGGCGTCCGAGTTTTTTTGATAGTTCCCCCAGTTCGTGACTGACAAACTGAGCATAAGATTCAATATTCAGGGGAATTTTTAATTCATAATAGTTAATGCTTAAACCTTCTTCATCGTAGGAAAGTTTAAGCTGTCCATTTTCCAAACACTTTCCATAAAAATCCCCCAACAAGGGCGTTAAAACTCGCTCCCGGATGTTTTCATAGGGGTGGTGCCAATCTATCTCGAAAAAGTCAAAATATTCCGAATCAGGACCATATTCCAAAACATCCATCAACAGCTTATTTTGACTACCATACGCCATGTGGTTGGGAACAATATCCTGCACCCAACCCATATCCCGATCTTGCAATTCTTCAATTAATTTGTCAAAGGTTTCTTGGGTTCCCAACTGAGGATTTAATTGATTGGGATCAACCACATCATAGCCGTGTGTACTCCCAGTTCTCGCTTTAAAAATGGGAGACGCATACAAATCAGATATCCCCAGTTCATGGAGATAGGAAACAATTTTTCGGGCTGATTCAAACCCAAAATCGGGGGTAAACTGAATCCGATACGTTGCAACTGGAATCCGCATATTTTTCTTTCAAGTCTAGAGGAGTTTAGAATTATCCAATTATAAGTTATTGACTTTACTTACTCTCGTAAAGCACAAAACTTTCAGGCGCCAGTGTTAACGTTTGAGACGAGGTAAGCGTATCGGGTAAACTCGATCCATTCCCCATCCATTGGTTATCGGTAGAATCTAACCGTTTCTGCCAATTTCCTTCGATACTGACGGCATCAGTAGTAACGGTTTCCTGATTGAAGTTCAGTATACAAAGAACTTGGCTGTCTTGACTCCATCTGCGGATAGAGACTATTTTTTCCGTCTCCCAACTCTGGACTTCTTGATCTTGGAAACTGAGATTTTTTAACGCCGGAATTTCTCGTCGGAGTTGAATTAATTCTTTATACAAATCCAACAGAACTTTATGCTTTCCTTCCCCTCGCAAATGCCACTTTAACACGCATTCTTTAAACGTTTCCGGGCTTTGGGCGTCCGGCGGATCTCCCTCAGCGTGAAAGGCTTCAAACTCCTCTTTTCGTCCCTTTCTTACCGCTTCTACTAAACCCGGATCGGAGTGACTAATAAAATAAGCAAAGGGTGATTCTTCCCCGTATTCTTCCCCCATAAATAACATCGGCACAAAGGGCGATAAAAGCAACGTCGCCGCCCCCAATTTTAACGCTTCAAAAGAAGCCAGTTGACTAATTCTTTCCCCCAACATTCGGTTTCCCACTTGGTCGTGATTTTGAATACAAACCACAAACTGAGACGCCGGGCGATCGCCTGCAAAGTTGCCATGATAGCGCTGACGGTTCGCCGAATAATGCCAGGAATAAGCAAACCCTTCTCGCAGGGTTCTTTCTAACAGTTCACACTTGCCAAAATCCAAATAATATCCGGTTGTTTCTCCCGTTAACAACGTATGAACGCAGTGATGAAAATCATCACTCCATTGACCATCTAACCCATATCCACCCACTTCTTTGGGTTTAATCACTCGGACATCATTCAAGTCACTTTCAGCAATCAAATAAAACGGACGCCCAAGTTGTTCCGATAACGCCCTCGTTTCGTCGGCAATTTCTTCTAAAATATGCTTGGCGCCGAAATCATAAATCGCATGAACCGCATCCAAACGCAACCCGTCAATATGATAATCACTGAACCAATACAGGACATTTTCAATAAAGAAATTTCGCACCCCCGGACTATAGGCATCATCAAAATTAATCGCCCGTCCCCAAGGCGTGTTATACTTTCCAGTAAAATACGGGCCGAAATCTGACGTATAATTCCCTTCCGGTCCCAAGTGATTGTAAACCACATCCAGAACCACCATCATTCCCCGTTGATGGCAAGCATCCACCAACCGTTTTAACCCCTCAGGCCCGCCGTAGGACGCCTGTACGCCGTAGGGATAGACGCCATCGTACCCCCAGTTACGACTGCCAGGAAACTGCGCCACAGGCATAATTTCAATGGTGTTCACGCCCATTTCTAACAGGTCTGGAACCCGATCGATAATTGCCTCAAAGGTTCCTTCTGGGGTGAAGGTTCCGACGTGTAATTCGTAGATAATTAAATCATCTAACGGGATAACTTTCCAGTTGCTATCGGTCCAAGTAAACCCCTGATGATCGACAACCGCAGAAGCTTTATGAACGTCATCCGGTTGATAGTGAGACGCCGGATCGGGCCTGGTAATTTCCCCATCGAGTTGAAACTGATAACGACTCCCTGGGGAAACATCTGTAGCGGTCAAACGCCAATAACCTTGGTCGTCTTTTTCCATCGGCAGAAGTCGTTCTTCTGGAGTTAAAATCTGAACAGAAACTTGTTGTCGTAACGGCGCCCAAACAATAAATTCGCACCGACCATCACCCAGATAATTTGCACCAACTCTCATAGGTTCCGTTACCTCTCCTTTTAAAGTTTGGGTTCGGGTTCCCGCAGGCGCACCTCAACAGGAATTTCAACGGGTTTGTCTTCCGATGAGTTTAGCTGTTGTTCGTTCGGGGAATTTGATTGAACCTCAGAACGGTTGAACTTCAGCTTTTCTGCTAAGGTGTCGCGCTGGTTGACCAGGTAAATACTGACCAACGTTAAACCTACCCCTAATGATTGTAACGGACTGAGGACTTCTCCTAAAAAGAGATTTCCGAATAATAAAGCAAATACCGGAGTCAAGAAGGTGAGGGAACTCAGACTCGTCAGGGAACCGCTAGAGGCAAAATAGAAAAATAAAGCGTAGGCGATCGCGCTGCCAAACACGGTAGAGTAAGCTAAGGCGAGCCAGTCAGAAGTTGCTAAGTGTATCCACTGTTCGGACTCCAAGCCGCCAGAAAGGGCAAATAGGGGTAAACCTCCGATAATCATATGCCAACCCGTCGCCACAACCGGATCGCAATGGCGACAGACCCAACGCACCAATACCGTCCCGACCGCCATTGATAGCGACGCCAACAACATTAACCATTCGCCGCTTTGGAATAAATGATCCAGTCCCCAAGCCATGCCTGCGGTTTCGAGGTTAAATCCGCTTAAAATCAGTTCATCGGGTAAGCCAATTAAACTAATTCCGCCCACTCCAATGACTAAGCCTAGCCAACCCCAAAAGCCGATTTTATCTTGAAATAGCCACAGGGATAAAATCGCCACAGCCAACGGTTGAGAGTCGATCATCACCGAACCCAACCCCGCCCCGGTTCTTTCGAGTCCTTCGGCGAGGAAGCCTTGAAATAGCGCCCCATCGACTACAGCAAATATACTAATCCAAAACCAGGCTTTCCAAGTTTTGGGTTGGGGTCTGCCTTGGAAGGTGGTAAACAGTAATATCAGTAGACCTGCGGGAACTAAACGCCAACCCGCCACAAAAAAGGGAGTTGTATGAGGTAAAACCCCCTTCATCGCTACCATTGCCGTTCCCCAAAGGAAAAACGGGGCGATTAAAAATACAGATTGAAAAGGTAATTTTATATCGGTGTGTTTAAGCTGCATTCGGCTTTCTGCAATAGATTTTACTAAATTTTTCCACAAAAAAGATTTATCCCCCCTGACCCGCCTTATTAAGGGGGGTGGCGTAGCCGTTCGGATTTATATCCTTAAAAAGGCAGTTAGCATAGTTAACAAGGATCAATTTTGATAAATCTAACATTTCTTAACTGACTATCAACTAATTTGAGTTTTGTTAACTTATCTTTACAATCATAACGAGTTGGGGAGAGGATGTCTAGGTCATATCAGTCACCAGTCACCCTTCGGGAACGTCCGTTGCTTCGCGACTATTCCGCCAAGTCAGCACTGCCTCACCAGTCACCAGTCACCAGTTATTAGAGTTGTCAGTTAACAGTTTTTCCCGACTCCCAACTCCTAACTCCTAACTCCTAACTCCCGACTCCTAACTCCTAACTCCTAACTCCCGACTCCCGACTCCCAACTCTCGACTATTGCCTCGGGCGCATTGCAATGCGCCCCTACATTTGGCTTATCCGGTCTGCTAAAATGTGATAGGATAATAGGTTCTATTTATATAGATAAAGCCCCTTCTGGATTGCACATGATTTGGCCATTTAAACCTCGATATCGCAAACAAATTGCTCGTATTGAAATTACGGGTGCGATCGCCAGTGACACTCGAAAACGGGTGCTTGAAGCCCTGAAAACCGTTGAAGAACGGAAATATCCGGCTTTGTTATTGCGGATAGATAGCCCCGGAGGAACCGTTGCTGATTCTCAAGAAATTTATAGCGCCCTGAAGAAATTACAGGATAAAGTTAAAATTGTCGCCAGTTTTGGGAATATATCCGCCTCTGGGGGGGTTTATATTGGCATGGGCGCCGAACACATCATGGCGAACCCGGGCACCATTACCGGAAGTATTGGGGTAATTTTACGGGGAAACAACATCGAACGTCTGTTAGATAAAGTTGGGGTATCGTTCAAAGTGATCAAGTCCGGTCCTTATAAAGATATTTTGGCATTTGATCGAGAATTGACCGACCCGGAAAAACAAATTTTGCAGGAATTGATCGATACCAGCTATCATCAATTTGTTAGCACAGTCGCCCAGTCTCGCAATTTAGAAGAAACGGCAGTCCGAAGCTTTGCTGATGGTCGCATCTTTACCGGAGAACAGGCTTTGGCATTGGGGGTGATTGATCGTTTGGGTACTGAAGAAGAAGCCCGTCGTTGGGCTGCCGAATTGGTTAAGCTCGACCCCGACAAAACCGAATGTGATACCTTAGAAAAACCGAAATCTTTATTAAATCGGGTTCTCAGCAGTAATAATTTAAACCCCTCGGGCGTAGTCGCCGCCCAAAATTGGCTAGAATTTGAACTGTCTACCAGTGGTTTACCCTTATGGTTATATCGACCCTAAAATTGCAGTACACTGGGGTCAAATAGCGATATTTGTTCACAATAAGGAAAACTGGAGGACTTTTCGTGGAGTGGCGTGTACGAGCAATACGTGGAGCAACAACGGTTTCGGAAAATACCATCGAGGCGATGACTGAAGCGGTGATCGAACTGCTAGATGAACTCGAAAGCCGAAACAATCTTAATCCCGAACAGATCATTAGTACAACCTTTACGGTGACTCGCGATCTCGATGCAACATTTCCGGCTGCTATTGCTCGTCGGCGTCCCCACTGGGAAAATGTTCCCTTACTCGATGTTCAACAGATGCACGTTCCGGGGAGTTTAGAACGCTGTATCCGGTTTTTGGTTCATGTCAATTTACCCGCCAGTCAAACCGAAGTTCATCATCCCTATCTGCGGGGGGCGAAAGATTTACGGCCAGATTGGAGTTTGGCTCCTGCTAGTTTATCATAACTGAAAAAAGAAAAAAATCGCCTAACTGTAGGGTGGGTGATTGGATGTTTGATTAATCAAATCAATAATTCTTCTGTAGGGGCGGGTTCCGAATTGATTTATGTTTGTTAGAAATAACCCAGATAAACCCGCCCCATCCCCATCAACTAATTAATAATTATTGTGTGGCGGTGTGGGTGAAATCAAACCCGATGCGCTACCATCAATAAAATTATGAATTTTCACCCATCCTACTACTGACTCATCAATTAATTAATAATTATTTGGGGATGGGTGGGTGAAATCAAACCCGATGCGCTACCATCAATAAAATGCTCAATTCTCACCCACCCTACTACTGAAGGAATTAATTAATAATATGATGTCCGGTTGATGAATGGATGTTATGGGACGGGGCGGGTTTATCTCAATCTCTAAGTAGTAATCAAAGATATTGTAGAACCCGCCCCTACGTTTAGGATTATTAATTAGTCGGACATGAGATTATTGAAACTTATCTTGAGACACCCAAGTTCCATGAAAACCATAGGGAACCCGTTGGGGAATAATCACTCGCGCCACCGGTTCAGACGTGATATTTTGAGCATCAACAATCACTAATTCTGACTGATTTTGATTCTCATCGTGAACAAACGTTACCAACCAACCCCCATCTTCGGCGCTATCGTCTGGATGAGGAACAAACACCGCTTCACCGCCAAAACGTCCCTCTCCAAAACGGTGAACCTGACAACTATTTTTATCAAAATCGTACTTATTAATTCCCTCAAATTTGGGATGTTCAGTCATTGCTATTTTACCCGTATAACCGTAACGGTTTTGTAGTCCGGTTAAGTGATTATTAATCGTCGGAAATTCACCCGGTGTATCATACAACTGTTCTTGTTTAACTTCGCCCGTTTCTAAGTTAAACCGCCACCGATATAATAAAGGAATATCAGACACCTCATCACCGGTCATTCCTAATATAGAAGTAGACTCCATCCGACAAGCAATTAAAACCACTTCCGAACCCTGTTCGTAGGCGTTTAACGTGTGAAAAATAAAACAAGACGGACATTCAAACCATTTCACTTGGCTATTATCACCATGACGGGGAACAATACCAAACCGACTCGGCGTTTCTTTTTCAAACCGGATGATAGGTTCGCCCCGTTGCATTCGTTCAGGCCGGAATGTTAGGGGTAAATCCATAAATATTGTATAGTTTTCGGTAATGGCAAAATCGTGCATCATCACCCCAACGGGAAGTTCTATCGGGTTAATTTGCTTCAGTTTTCCATCGGCGCCAACCCAACCATAATGGAGGTAGGGGGGGGCTGACATCGAATACCCGATAAACCTCATTTCACCGGTTTTGGGGTCAACTTTCGGATGGGCGGTAAACGGACAGGTGAGTTGACCGTCGAAGTCATAAGCCCCAACGGTATCGACTTCTGGAAGGGTTAACGCATGGGGTTTTCCACCTTCCCAGAGGGCTAAAAATTTCTCGGCGTGCCATACTAAAGCCGTGTTTCCGGTGTTTTTGCTAGGCCCACCCGGAAGGTTTTGTTGGGGCGGTTCAAAGATACCACTCCAGATGGCGGTTCCGGCTTCATGTTCGATTTTATAGCCTTGAGTGCGAACGTAGCGGTTGCGATAGGATGCTTTACCGTCTTGGATGCGAACGGCATGAATCATACCATCCCCATCAAACCAATGATACTGTCCAATGGGGGAAAATTGAGGATTCGGGCCGTTTCTTAAAAACATCCCCGACAAACCCGGCGGAAGTTCACCGATGACTTTTAAATGTTCAACGGTAATTTCATCACGAACCGGGGCAAAATTTCCTTCCAAATAAGGATTCGTTGCAACTGTTGAGGTCATATTATAAATACATGAGATGCGTCATTCTTTAAAATAGCGTAAGATTGTCATTTGTGCAGCAAAAAAGATCTCTCGGAGGTTAGAATTTTTTTAGTCAGGGTTCATGTTTTTTCCAAGTTAAAGGATTTTCGACTAACAGGAAGATGACAACCTGTTCTGATTTAACTCTGTTGTTGATGACAATCTTCCCTGCTAGTTCGAGCCAAACTACACTACAGTAGAAACAACATTGCGATTCCCACCATCACCATGATTACTATCTCTCCAAATTCAAAGGAATTGCGTTCAAAAAATTGTTTTTTACAAGTCGCACAAAACTTTTCCTGGGGACGTTCGGGATGGGAGGTGATGTAGCAAGTTGGTTGACCGAAATCGTTGCGCGGACAAGACATAAGCATTCTCCTAATCACAATTTTAACAAAGGAAGGACTTTGAGCTCTTGTAAGTTTTAAATTGAACTCGATGCTTTCATCTATTAGTGAAAGGATTCTGCTTTTGTGACTGAAGATAAATCTCCTCTACTCTCCTAAAAACCCGGTAACTCCTACGAAACCGGGTTTTTGCACTTCACTTTATGTTCAATTAAGACACAATCAACTCCAATCCGGCTACAAGCCTTAATAACGGCAATTGGGTGGATACAAGAAAGAAGACGCTTGGTTTTTACCTTCTTGTTTTGGGAAGTTTTGAGTGGAGGAATTTTCAGATTTAAACTCGGAGTTAATCGCCAAATATTCCCTTAACAAAGCTTGCTGATTTTGATAGGATGTCCGCTCTTCAGGGTTTAATAGTCCTAACTTATGTGCAATAATATGATCGATTTCAGCAATCCAAAACGTCAAGACTTCGCTCTCCGTTGCCCGTTCTAAAATCTCGGCTAATTGTTCTTGTTGTTTGTCCGAAAGATACGGTAAACAGGCGAGTTCCCAATACTGTAAGACAACCTTTTGAAGGTGAGGACTAGAATCGGGCAGAACATTTTCTAAAGAATTCGTAATCATCATAGGCTTGTGAAATTCCCTACAGTAGTTTTTATCGGACTTGCATGGAAATTTTCCATGCAGTTTCCCTCATTCGTACTTGAATACATGGGGTTCAAGTTCACGAACTGTTTCTCAGGGGGATTCATTGGCAAGAATCGGGGCAGTTTATGACTTGCAAATCAAATTTTTGGGCGTCACGGTCAAAGGTCTGCAACCCTCTGTTTTTGGATGCAGAAGTGTGAGAAGTCGAATTTAGAAGCACCCCATAGAGAATGTGAACGAACCCATCATCATGTGACAGGGCTTACTCGTTCTTCTCTACAGAAAGGAAGTGAAACTCAGAGATAAAATGTGACTACAAGGCGAAGAATCATTGATAAACCTCTAGACGAAAACATCAAAGTCACACCCGCCCGAGAAGCGTCACTAACGTTTAGGTCATGCCTAACAATATCCCGGCAAATCCAATAGGAGTCAATGCCAATGCACGAAATCTCCCCCAATAATAAAGGGACATCTGGGTCTGAAATGCCACAATTTGAGGCGCGAAAACATCAACAATCTCAATTGGATTTTGAAGCCGAGTTTCTCGAATTGTTGAATCCAAAGAGTTCTGATGGTCGTTTGATTTTTGCCTTTATTAGAGCGCGTCTGAAGCAGTTTAACATACAGCAAGCCTATTCGGAAGCTTGCATACTCAACGAAGTCTACCTGCGTGCAATGAACAAAATTCAACAGGGAGAAACCATTGCTATTCCTAACGCTTGGATTCGAGCAACTGCCTATAACTATATCCGAGAACTCAATCGAGATTGGCACAAATTAGTTCATTGTGAAAACTATCAAAATTACCACCGATTTTCCCCAGAAGTCGAGGAGACAGAACATTACCTCATCAGTTTAATCAAAAAGGAGGAATTGAAATTAGAACAAACCTTAATCCGTCAGGCTTTTAAACAATTGCCTTTGTCCGAACAACAATTATTGCATCTCAAGATTATTAATGGATTTTCCTGGAAACAAATTCAAGATTTGAGCGAGTACCAACATTGCAGTTTAGCGACTTTACGCAAGCGAAAACAAAGAGCCTTAGAAAAGCTACATCGACTTTATCACATTCTGGGTGACTCCACCGAAATTTCTTCTGCTAAAACTCCGATTTAATGCTCAAAATTCGCGAAGTTTCACGGGTCAATAATTTATTGAGTTTGCCAACACTAGAACATTGATTAAACACTAATAAATGCAGCAGCTGCTCCATTAACTGGAGAATAAGCTGACTGCTCATTCGGAGCAAAACAGTTTTTCACTTCTTTTGATGTCGAAAAACTGCAACGATCCATCAACGAATAGACCATTTTATTTATCGACTTATTTTTTGTCGAACTTTACTGATCAACAAATCAACTTCGGGCAATTTCATCTGCATGGCAAAAGTTGCAAATATCGCAAATCCGACCGTTGTTGCCAAACAAAGTTCTACTAATAAAATCAAGAAACCCTCGCTTCCGAAAAGCTGTTGAATTCCCAAAACCGTTCCCCAACAAGCCAAACCCGCAAATACACTCCCCACCGTTAAACCGAGTAACGGAAACCCCCATTCTCGCCAGGGAAGTCCGCCTAATTTGCGATCTAATAGCACTAAAAACATCAACATCGAAATTAAATTCACCCCCACCGTTGCCAACACCAAACCGGGAGCGCCAAAAGCTTTAACTAACACAAAATCTAACACCGCATTCAAGAAAATATTGAATATACTCACCCGAAAAGGCGTTTCTCCGTCTCCCAACCCATAAAAAACTCGAACTAAAACATCTCGCCCCAAATAGACAAACATTCCCACGCCATAAGCCATCAATACCGAAGCAACAAATTGAGAGGCGGCTAAATCAAACGCAAACCGTTCATAAACGACTCGAACAATGGGTAATGCCAAAGAAACCATAACCGCACTTAAAGGCAACATCGTTAAAGCGGTTAACATTAACGCCTGTCGAATTCTATTCTTTAATTCCGGCCAGTCGGCGGGTTCTCGCAGTCGAGAAAATATCGGTAAAAACGGCACCAAAATCACGTTAGAAATAATTCCTAACGGCGTTTGAACTAATAACCCCGAATAAGCCAGCGCCGCAGCAGCTTGGGGAATATAAGAGGCAAAAAATAAGTCCGTATAAACATTTATTTGCAACATTCCCGATGAAAACGTCGCCGGAAGCATGACGCGCATTACATCTTTAACCCCCGGTTGTTTGAGGTTAAATCTAAACCGCAATCTTCCGAGTTGTGATTTCCACATCGCCGGCAGTTGTACCAACCACTGCAAAACCGCCCCGACTAACGTTCCGACTGCCAACACCATTCCGCCCAATAAAGCATATTCGGGAGTAGTAATTTTCGGGCCGAGATAGACCGCCAATATTCCCAAACTGCCAATTAAAGCGACACTGGAAAATAGCGGACTAATTGACGGCAACCAATACATATCGGCCGCATTTAAGGTTCCGAAACCGATGCCAATTAACCCCGCAAATAACGCCATCGGTGCCATAATTTGCAGTTGTTGGATGGCGATCGCCCGAATTTCTAAACCCTCGGGAGTTTGGCTGAGTCCGGGGGCGACTACATCAATTAATGAACTGGCAAATGCGATTAAAAAAACCGTAATTAGCAATAATACGGCGCTGACTAGGGTGGTGATGGTTTCGATCAAAGGTGCGGCTTCACTGCGATCGCGTTTGGCGAGGGCGCTGACAATGGCGCTATGAAACGGGCCATTAATTCCCCCCAACAAAATCAACAGAAAACCGGGAATGACGTAAGCGTAGTTATAGGCGTCGATCGCCGCCCCGACGCCGAAAAGTGCGGCCATTACCTGTTGTCGAACCAGGCCAAATACTTTGCTGATCAGGGTTGCGGCTGCTACAACGGTAGCAATACTGACCAGGGAACGAGTCGTTTTTTGCGATCCAGACACAAATGTTTACAAAAGGTTAGTGGCAACCCCTAGTTTATCGGGGAATGGACAATTAGAAAATAGGGTAGAGGAAGAATTTGGTGTAGATGCGTAGATCGGGCAAAATAGGAAGGTTGCTGATGATTTTAACGGCCTGATGACTGATTTCCTCTATCAATATCCGCCATTGCAAGCGGGGGTTTTAGTTCAACGTTACAAACGGTTCTTCGCCGATATCATGTTAACATCCGGAGAAACCGTTACCGCCCACTGTCCGAATACCGGACCGATGACGGGGGTTTGCCTGTTGGGAAATGCGGTTCAAGTTTCGCCGAGTAATAATCCCAAGCGCAAGTTAGCTTATACTTGGGAATTAATTCAAATTACGGATAACGAACCGACTTGGGTGGGGGTGAATACGGGTTTACCCAATCGGGTGATAGAATTGGCTTTAAAACAGCATTTGTTTCCAGAATTGGGAAATTATAGCGAGATTAAAAAAGAAGTGGTTTACGGTTGCGATCGCAAAAGTCGGGTTGATTTTTGGTTGCGAGGGGAGAACCAAGAAATTTTTTTAGAAGTTAAAAATACGACTTGGGCAAAAGATAAATTAGCGTTATTTCCCGATACTGTTACAACACGGGGACAGAAACATTTAAAAGAGTTAACTACTATTGTACAGCAGGGCGGCCGAGCGGTGATGTTATATTTTATTAATCGGGGAGATTGCGATCGCTTTTCTCCGGGGAAAGATGCCGATCCGGTTTATGCAAAGTTGTTAGAAGACGCGATAAAAATCGGTGTTGAAGTGTTACCCTGTCGGTTTGAGGTGACGCCTTTGGGGATTCAATATTTGGGACTGGCAAAATTAGAGATTTGAAATTCCAACTCTCTTGATTAACCGAAATGATTTTGGGCGTTCTTCTTAATCCTAGCACAAAAAATATGCAAGTTCAACTTAAACAAATTATCATCTCCCCCGGTCAGCAACTCCTGATGACCGATATCAGTTGGGAAATGTACGAACAACTGTTAGAAGAATATGGAGAAAAACGGGGTGCGCGGATTAATTACAGTCGGGGAGTCTTAGAAATTATGGTGCCGTTACCGGAACATGAAGATGATAAGGTAATGATTGCTGACTTTATAAAAGTGATATTGGAAGAATGGGAGATGGAATTTCGTAGCCTGGGTTCGACTACATTTAAAAGTCAACAAATGTCACAGGTACTCGAAGCCGATGACTGTTTTTATATCGAAAATGAAGCAGAAATTAGGGGTAAAAAGCGCATTGATTTAACCTTTGATCCGCCGCCGGATTTAGCAATTGAGATTGATATTACTTCCCGAACTCGGTTGAATAATTATGAAGCATTGGGAGTCAAAGAATTGTGGCGGTTTAATGGGACGAACTTAGAAATCAACGTGTTGCAAGCGGGGCGATACGCACAAGTTAAGGAAAGTCCTCATTTTCCTGGGTTAGCGTTGCTTGAGGTGATTCCCCAGTGTTTAGAACAAAGCAAAATCGAGGGAAGAAATAAGACGATAAAAGCCTTTCGCGCTTGGGTGAAAACAATGTCTTAAATTAACACCCTAAAAAAGTAGGTTGGGTTAAACGAAGTGCAACCCAACAAATTCACAGAAAGAATGAATAAAATATCTCGTTGGGTTTCGTTATATTATATTCGACTAATCAATAATTGTGAAGTAGGGGCGGGTTCTGCATTGATCTTGAGGACTACTCCAAGATTGAGTTAAACCCGCCCCGCAACCATAACAATATTAATCAAGCGGATATCATATTACCTCAACCCAACCTACAAGAATAGTTATAGCGATATTCAATTTTTAGAGGCAACGAACCAAAACCCACTATTTTAAATTCCAATCCTCGCCACCCGGCAACTGACAAAATTCATCATCAATGATATCCCGCAAACCTTCTTTAGAATAATTGTAAGTCAAATCGATCAATCTTTTCGCCCGATTCATTACCCCAACTTTATCGACAATTTCTGACAGTTGACTCGGCTTATAAACTCCCGCCTTTACTTCTACACTGGCTTCAAAAATAGCATCTTTAAAAGCATTTTCTAAATCTTGTTCCCACCCATCGGGATTAATGTAATAAGAGGTTTTATTTGCCTTCAAATTTAAGCGTTGAATCTTTAAGACTGAATCTCGAATGGATGCCGCCCAAGAGTTCGTTAGACGCTGTTCGACTTGGTTTTTAATTAAATGAACTAACAACCTGACTAAAAAACTTTCAATCTTTTGTAAAATTTGTTCTTTACTCATCCATTCCCATTCATCCACGATCGCTAAGGCATCATCATATCGACCCTCCATGATACTTTGTCTTAAATCAATTAACTCTTGACTCATAACGAATATCTCTAGTTATTCTTTTATATGATGTCCGATTAATCAGAATTTTGTAGGGACGGGTTCAGCAAAGAAATCTATCTACCCGCAAAAATTTAGATCGACCCTCTTACCCGCCCCTATTATAACAGTAAATCATCAAACTCGCAAAAGTAGAGAAACCCGGTAACTTTGGCGCGTACCGGGTTTTTAGGGTGTATTTTTGACCCTTAATAATAGGTACCAATTTTGCGATAGTGAACGGCCGTAACCCCTTGATTACTCAATAGCTGACCGTTAGTAACGGTGGCATAAATTAACCAATGATCGCCGCATTCCATCCGCTGTTTCACCTCACATTCGAGATAAGCCAGGGCATCTTTTAACACCACACAACCGTTAGACGCTTCGCCAATTTCCAACCCGACAAACCGATCTTCTCCGGGTGCAAACCGCTTCATAAAATGCTTACGCAGTTGTTTCCCTTCTTCCAAAATATTCAACACAAATTGATCGCCGCTGTGGGTTAAAGACTCCAACGCCCGATCTTTGGCTACCGAAATGGTCAAACCGGGGGGGTTAAACGTGGCTTGAGACACCCACGACGCCAACATCGCACTTTGAACATCTTCTCGCCGACAAGACATCACGCACAGCGAACCCACCAAACGCCCGACAGCCTGGGCGGTGCGATCGGCCCCCGAGTCGGTAACAGAAGATCGGGCGCTGCGAAGTTTTTGGGTGCGTCGCAGGGTTTGGGCGAAGTCAATGGCGGCTTCTTTGCAGGTTTGTAGGGTGACGTCGGTGGGTTTAAACTTGACGCGGATCGGTTCAAACCCAAACTTATATCCGGCATCTTTTAACTTACCTTCGAGGATATCAATTGCTTCTCCACTCCAGCCAAAAGATCCAAATACTCCGGCTAATTTACTGGTGGAAGCGGTGTTTAAAATAATCCCCAAAGCGGTTTGAATTTGCGTCGGGGCGTGTCCGCCTAACGTGGGCGAACCGATAATAAACCCATCGCATTTTTCGATAGCGGCTTGAATTTCTGTGGCTTTGGCATATTCACAGTTAATTGATTCTACCGCAACGCCGGCTTTGGTTAATCCTTTGGCGATCGCTTGGGCAATTGTGGCGGTATTTCCGTAGGCCGAGGCGTATAATAAAGCCACATTAAAATCTTGAGTTTTTTGTTTATTACTCCATTCTCGGTACAGATGAGTTAACTCACTCATGCCGTAACGAACTAACGGCCCGTGACCGGTTGCGTAGAATTTAATTGGCGGTAAATCGGCAATTTTATCGAGAGTTGAAAGCACTTGACGGGCTTGGGCGGCGTGAAGACAATCATAATAAAAACGACGATCTTCGCTATAAATTGACCATCCTTCGTCAAAGATTTGATCGCCGCAAACGTGCGCCCCAAAGAATTTATCGGTGTATAAGATTTGGGTTTTGGGATCGTAAGTTAATAAACCATCGGGCCAGCGGGGTGTGGGAGCGGTGATAAATTGCAGTTGATGTCCGTTTCCGAGATCGAGGGTTTCTTCTCCTTTGACCACCCGCAGGTTAATGTTTTCGTAGTCGCTGAGATATTCTTTTAGGGCTAAAGCCGCAGGATTTGAACAGACAAAAGTTACTTGGGGCGCTAAAGTTAATAGGGCTTTAATTGTGGTTCCCCGATTGGCGTTAAAATGTCCGAGAACAATGTAATTTAATTTCGACCAATTCAACCGCATTTGCAGCGAATCAATATAGTTGCGGGTGAAAGATTCTCCAGGGGGATCGATAATGGCGGTTTGTTCGGATTGAATTAAATAACTGTTGGCGCTGGTGCCTTTTTTTAGGGAATATTCGACCTCAAATTTTAGCCGATCCCAAGTGCGCGATCGCAGAACTTTTGTATCTTCTGCAATTAAGAGCGTTTGTACGTCCCGGGGTTTTACAAGTGTAGCTACCATGTTAAATTTTGTTGAGTGAGTTGTAAAGGGTTTTAATCGAAAATCGCATCAATTAAAAACTGATTAATCGAGGTTCGTTTGACTTCATGCCAATATTTGGTATCGACAATATCAAACTTCGCCCCGACTTGGGTTAAATCATCATCCAGCCCCGTCATAAACCGTCGAGTTGTCGGATCATCTCCGATCTGAATAAAGGTAATTCCCAATTCTTCCGCGTAGTCCATCTTTTGGGTTGATTTGATAATTAATTGTTGAATCTCGCCAATGCCATCAATTCCGTGTTTATCTAGAACGACAATAATAATCTCGCCTTTGGGTTTGGTTTGATGATTTTCTTTGCGTTCAAAATAATGATTGAGAACATCGGCAATGGCTTCAACGACATTAATTTCAATAATATTTGTCACACAAGAACGGTTGTTTTCTTGTAAAAGGTCGGCCAATTGATTTATGTTGGCTCTCTTGTATTTTTTCAAATAACTAGAAGCCTCATAAATCGTCAAGCCCTCGGGAGCAAATTCCTGACATTTCTTTGCCAAATCAATCAAAGAAGCCTGAGCGTCTACCCATTCGTTGAACCAAGGATGATTTCGTTCTCGGCTCACACCACTGCGAGCAAGAATCATGCTATAACTGCGGTCTTTCAACAAATCGGTAGACATGGAATTGCACCTCGCATTTTACAGTGATCAGTTTACAGTTAACAGTGACCAGCTTTTAGCGTTTACAGATATCAATTATCAATATTATCTGTAAACTTGTCATTGTTCACTGTTCACTGTTCACTGTTTACTCTTCACGGGTGACTGTTTAGTAATGATTACCCACTTTGCGATGGTGAACCGCCGGTAAAGTATCGGGATCGCTGACTCGTCCCGCTTGTACGGTGGCGTAAATAATCCAGTGATCGCTTAACTCCATCCGACTGGCAACTTGACATTCTAAATAAGCCAAAGCATCGGTTAAAATCGGACTGCCATTGTTTGCATCTTGAGTATCAACGCCTTCAAAACGATCAGCACCGGGCGCAAACCGTTTGAGAAAATGACGCATGAGTTTTTGATAGTTATTTTCTGCCAATACGTTTAAAACAAAGGTATCATTAACCTGCATTAACGCTTCAATTGCCCGATCTTTCGCCACCGCAATACTCACACCCAACGGTTGAAAACTCGCTTGGGCGATCCAAGAAGCTAACATCGCACTGCGGACTTCTCCCTTGGCTGCGGTGATAATATATAATCCTCCGCTGAGGCGACCGAGCGCTTTATCGAGGTCATTATCGAGGGATTTCATTTGCTTGACGGCTTTTTTCAAGCCGAGCAACTGTCCCATGTCGGTTCCCGCTTCTTCGCAGAGTTTGTAGGTGTTTTCGGTCGGGGTTTCGGTCACGCGAATAGACGGAAACGCCTGTTTAATTCCGGTTTGTTTGAACTTGACTTCTAAAAGATAAACCGATAAACTACTTTCGCCGCTTTCGTACAGACCAAAAGCTTGTTTGGCGTGGGTTGAGGCTAAAATGGTGCTGATCGCTTCTTCTGCAATTTCAGCTTCCGGACCCGATACGGGCGGAGTTCCCACGATTAACCCCTGGGCTGAACTGGCCAGTTCGCGGATTTCTTGCTGATCGGCCGATCGCAAATCTAGCATTTCTACCGCTATCCCCGTTTTCGTGATCCCGTGAGCGATGGCTTGAGACAGGCGATCGCTATAGGCATAGTCGGAGTAGTAGAATACTGCTACTGTGGTTTCTCCTTTGGTTTGGGCTTGACTCCATTCGTAGTAACGCCCCACCAGTTCCCCGACGTTATGGCGCAGTAATGGTCCGTGTCCGGTGGCGATGGTGTTGACTTCTCCGAGTTTTTCCATGCGTTTGATCGCACTCAAAACGGATCGGGCGTTGGGTGCCATCAAGCATTCGTAATAAAAGCGAAAATCCGGCTCAATTTCCGCCAAATTTTCATCATAAGTGCGATCAGAACAGTAGTGCATCCCAAACGCATCGCAGGTAAACAGGGTTTGGGTTTTGCGATCGTAGGTAAAGATGGTATCCGGCCAGTGTAAGTTGGGAGCCGAAATAAATTCTAATACATGACCGTTTCCTAAATCGAGAGTATCGCCATTTTTGACTTGAATCCGTTTAAACTCAACGTGTGTCAGATTTTCGAGGAATTGAATGGCGACTTTTGCGCCGACAATGGTAATATCGGGAGCCAGTTCTAAAACGTCTTTGACCAAGCCACTGTGATCGGGTTCGGTGTGGCTGATAATTAGATAATCAATTTCGCGGGGATCGATCAACCCTTTGAGCGTATCGAGGTAAAGCTGACGGAATTTGGCGTGGGAGGTATCGACTAAGGCGGTTTTTTCGCCCCGGATGATAAATGAATTGTAGGTGGTTCCGTTTTGCAGTCCAAACTCGATATCAAAGCGATCGCGATCCCAGTCTAAGGAGCGGATGGCGGTTGTGTCTGTAACTGTCTGGCTGACTTCCATTGTCAGGCGACTTGATTTTACTTTATCGGTAAGGGCTACCATATCTAACCTCGCGCTAACTCATTATGACTTTAACTTGTGTTCTATTGTGACATGAATCAACTGTAAAGTTTTATTGAAAAACCTATATCTGAGTTAAGATCCACAAAAGGTTGCTAAATTTTCCCCTCAAATCGGGATTTGTTGCTCGGTGTGGCAGTGCCACCCCTCAGAAATTGCTGAAAAAATCTGGGGTCATCTTCTGTTTCTAACTCTCAGCTACGATTTGAGGTTTTTTTGAAGGGCAGTTTAACATGAAGTTATTGAGAGTTAAAGCTCAAAAAGTGATCTCCAAAAAAGGGTAAATTTAAGTCTTGATAAACAGTAGGGGAGTCGAGGGTAATTTGGTCGCCTAACTTGGAGTCAATCTAATAGAATTTGATTTGATTTCAAATAAATTTAATATTCTACAAGAATTGATCTGTACTGTTCAAGATCTTTTTTTATGACATTTTGTTTGAATCAAGACGCAGAGATTGGAAGGGATTGTAGTATTCAAGTTAAAATCGAGAAGAGACATCAACTAACCTCTCAAAAACAGGAGGTAATGCCACCAGCAAACGATTTCGGTTGATTGAGATGGCATGGTCGGAGATTCCCCACCATCAGTTGGGTGCAGGTGTATTGATGCGAGTTACTCAGTCGCACCACTAAGGAACATCCCATGAAATTGCGTAAGAAGACCCTATTGATTATCGGTGCAGCTTTATCTAGTCTCCTTGTGGCACTCTATGTCACAGCATCAATTGTCCTGCATAACAACTTCCATCGCTTAGAAGTGGAGTCTGTACATCAAGAAACTCTGCGGGTCGTCAATGCTTTACATCAAGAACTGCTAGACTTAGACAAACAAGCCGAACATCAAGCCCAATCCCTCAATCAAGAGGCGTCCATCAATCCTTCAAACCTGCAAACCCTCCCTTCGACGGCGATTAAGCTCGACTGGGAACGAATCGATGCCGATCTATTTATCTTGGTCAATGGCGAAGGCGAAGTGCTGTTGAGCAAACGGTTTGATCAGACTCGACAGACAGAAATCCCGATTGGAGAGGGGTTTAAACAGGTTCTCGCCTCCTGGTCGGGGTTGAGGCGTCCACTTTTGAGCGAAAAAAATAAAGCAAGACCCGAGTTTAACATTTCATTATCCCCAAGTTTAGCAGAAAAAGAGGCGACAGATTCTTTAACTTTCACCTCGGGAATTGCGGGTGTTTTAATCTTACCCGACAGTCCCTCGTTAATTGCGGGTCAACCTGTTTTCATCTCCGACTCGAAAAACCCTCAGGCGGTTGTTTGGTTGGGGCGCGATCTCAACAATACTCTCGCCAATCTTGCCAAAAAGTACCAATTATCAATCGCGGTACAACCTTGGAACCCCGAAATTTTTCCCGCAGAAAATCCCGAAAAAATTATCGTTAAACCTCTAAATTCTTCCCGGTGGGGAGGATATACAATTTTGGGGGATATCAACGGAAAAAAAGCTTTAATTCTCGAAGTTCAAGTTCAACGAATCTTTTCGCAAGCGGCTAAAGATAGCCAATATCACTTGATTATGGCAGTTTTATTCATCGGTGCAATCTTGGGGGGAATTACCCTATTTGTGATAGAAAAATTAGTTTTATCTCGTTTATCAGATTTAAACAATCAAGTGAGCCATATTAACAACAGTGGTGACTTATCTCTACAAGTTTCAATCTCAGGAAAAGATGAACTCGCCAATTTAGCAGACACGATTAACCAAATGCTTCAGGCTTTAGAAGATGCAGACTCTCACCGCCAAGAACAAGAAGAACGTTATCGTTTATTAGCCGAACATTCAACGGATTTGATTACCCGTCATTCCGTTGACGGAACGATTCTTTACGCTTCCCCCGCCTGTCGAATTTTACTCGGATATGAACCGGAAGAATTGGTCAATCGCACCCCGGCTGAGTTCCTTCATCCCAATGATATAAACGCTTTAGTCAAAGCCCACTTTTTCGTATTTCGACAAAATGTTACTTACACGGTGACTTATCGCATTCGCCACAAAAATGGGGATTATGTTTGGTTTGAAAGCACCAGCAGTGCCATTCGCACATCTGAAGATCAAGAAACTCAAGAAATAATTGGCGTTTCCCGAGATATTAGCGATCGCAAACAGCGAGAACAACAACTTCAAGAAAGTGAAGCTTCAATTCGAGCATTATATCAGGTTACATCGGCGCGAGAATTGAACTTTCAAGAACGTATCCGTCGTATTTTAAAAGTCGGTTGTTGTAAGTTTGGTTTGGAAATTGGGTTACTCTCTCGCCTAGAAGAAGTGAATAGCACTTCTCATCGATATCAATTAGAAATCCTAGCGGCTATTTCTCCCGACCCCGAATTTAAGAAAGGAAAAATACTGGAACTCACCGATAGTTTCTGTTTGATGACGGCCAACGCTAAAAAACCGCTTTATTTTGAATCCCTGCAATTTTCGGGTTTACCTTATCCCATTGATAATCAGTTTAACATCCAAGCTTATATGGGGATTCCCGTGATTGTTGAAAATCAAGTTTATGGGATATTATGTTTCTGGAGTCAACAGAGCAAAACCGAACCCTTTAAAGCCGTCGATCGCGAACTGTTAAAATTAATGGCGCAGTGGATCGGAGGGGAATTAGAACGTCAACAAACCGCCCAAGATTTAGCCAAAGCCCGAGATGAAGCCCTCGCCGCAACCAAAGCCAAAAGCGAGTTTTTAGCCACTATGAGTCACGAAATTCGCACCCCCATGAATGCGGTAATTGGGATGACGGGATTATTATTAGATACTCAACTGACTTCAACGCAGCAAGATTATGTAGAAACCATTCGCAGCAGCAGCGATGCGTTACTTTCTTTAATTAATGATATTTTGGATTTCTCGAAAATCGAATCGGGAAAATTGGAGTTAGAACGCAATCCCTTTGATTTGCGGACTTGTATAGAAGAATCTTTAGATTTGTTGGCAACCAAAGCCGCGAGTAAAAATATTGAACTCGCCTATTTAATCGATCCGTCTACGCCCTCTCAGGTGATTGGAGATGGGGCGAGACTCCGACAAATTTTAGTCAATCTTCTCAGCAATGCGGTTAAATTTACCGAAACCGGAGAAGTGGTGATTTCTCTGAAAGCAACTCCTTTAAAACCTTTGGTTTCAGAAGACAATACCGAAAATAATCAAGCCGAAAAACCATCCAAATCTTCAACTCCAGTCAACCGTTATCAGATTCAATTTGCAGTCCGAGATACGGGAATTGGCATTCCTCCCGCACGGATGAATCGTCTGTTTAAATCCTTTAGTCAGGTGGATTCTTCCACCAGTCGTCAATATGGCGGGACGGGGTTAGGATTGGTAATTAGCAAGCGACTCGCCGAAATGATGGGCGGTCAAATGTGGGTCGAAAGTCACAAAACCATAGCCGGTGAACCGCCATCCGATTTTACGCCGGCAAGCCTCAATTCTGCAAGCGATCGCCCGATACCCGATCCGGTCAAAATCGATCAAGTTCCTCAAACGTTTAAATCTTTTATTCCCAATAGATCTATCGGTTCAACTTTTTATTTTACCATAGTTGTTGAATCTTGTTCTCATCTCCAAAAAGATTGGGGTCAAACTCCAGAATTAACCGGAAAACGGGTATTAATTGTTGATGATAATGCCACAAATCGCCAAGTTTTGACCTTGCAAATTGAGTCTTGGGGAATGGTTGCCAAAACCGCAGGAAATGGATCGGAAGCCTTGGAGAGTTTGCGACAGGGTGAATCCTTTGATTTGGCGTTATTAGAAATGCAAATGTCTGATTTTAGTGGGTTGTTATTGGCGAAAGAAATTCGGAAACTGTCTCAGTATAAAAGATTGCCTTTGGTGTTGTTAACGTCGATGGGACAGCAGAGTATCGATCGCATTCAACTGTCCGATTTTTCCGCCTGTTTGAATAAGCCGATTAAACAATCTCAGCTTTATAATGTGTTGATGAATATTTTGGGCGGCGATCCGCTAGAGGTTCGTTTACCGGAGCAAACTCGGTTAAAATCAACTAAGGATATTCCGTTACTGGCGAAAACGTTACCTTTGCGAATTTTACTGGCTGAAGATCATTTAGTCAATCAAAAAGTTGCCCTACAAATCTTACAACGGATGGGTTATCGCGCCGATGTTGCGGGGAATGGTTTGGAGGTTTTAGAAGCTTTGCGGCGTCAATCTTATGATGTGATTTTGATGGATATGCAAATGCCGGAAATGGACGGTTTAGAAGCGGCGCGACAGATTAAAAAACTCTACGGCGATCGCAATAGTGACACCTCTGAACGTCCGCGAATTATTGCGGTGACGGCGAATGCAATGGAAAGCGATCGCAACGATTGTATTGCCGCCGGTATGGATGATTATATCAGTAAACCGATTAGAATGGAACAGTTAGTTGCCGTTTTAAAAGAGTGTCAACCGATCAATCCAGCCATTTTAAATAATGTGGGTGTGGCGGTTTCTGACGAGGCTTTGTTAATCAATGAAGTTGAATTGAATCAAACTGCTTTCGTCGAGATGACACCGGCTATCAGTGAAAAATCTTTGGTTCTCGATGCCAATGTGATAGAGAGTTTGCGGGAGATAGAAGCCTTAGAAGAAGCCGTCGAAATGTATTTAGAAACCACGCCGGAATTGTTAGAAAAAATCGAATCGGCAATTGCAAATTTAGACGCCGAACTGCTAAAACCCGCAGCCCATTCCCTGAAATCAATTAGCGGAACCTTGGGCGCTTTAACGTTATTTTATCTCTGCGAACAGTTGGAGATGAAAGCCCGTGCAACCCTAGAAAAAGGCTTTCCTTTATCAGAAGATATTACCACAATTTATGATCAAGTTACCGCCGAGTTGGGATGGGTAAAAGCAGCATTACAACTCGAAGTAAAACGTTCCCCGTAACGGCGCATGGCCTTGCGCCCATCAAACCCCCATCAAACGCCCATCAAACACCCATCTTATATGATATCCGACTAATTAATAATCTTAAACGTAGGGGCGGGTTCTGCATTGATGTTGACGACTACTCCGAGATTAAGATAAACCCGCCCCGCCCCATAACAAAGATTAATCAACCGGATATAATATCATGTCCGACTAATTAATAATCTTAAACGTAGGGGCGGGTTCTGCATTGATGTTGACGACTACTCCGAGATTAAGATAAACCCGCCCCGCCCCATAACAAAGATTAATCAACCGGATATAATATCATGTCCGACTAATTAATAATCTTAAACGTAGGGGCGGGTTCTGCATTGATGTTGACGACTACTCCGAGATTAAGATAAACCCGCCCCGCCCCATAACAAAGATTAATCAACCGGATATAATATAATATGACATCGAAAAAATAATGCTACACCTCAGACGGGGCGGGTTTATATAAGTGGTTTGTGGGAAATCTAAATTTGTTCTGAACCGGCCCCTACAGAATTCTACTAGAAAAACCCGGTAACTAACCGCGAAACCTCAGACGGGGCGGGTTTATATAAGTGGTTGGTGGGAAATCTAAATTTGTTCTGAACCCGCCCCTACAGGACTTACTAGGGTTTTAAAATCTCTCACGGGTTAACTTCTCGAACAATGGCTTCTATTTCCTGTCGAACTTGTTCCAGTCGTTGACGCTGTTGTTCTATCCAAGCTTGATCTTGTTGGCGCTGTTCAAGAGATTCTTGGTGCATTTTTTCATTTTGTTTCAAAAGATTCTCGTAATAAGAAATGATTGCAGTAATCTTTTCATTTGCTTCCTCAACTCTTTCATAAATAGTAGTTCCAATTATTTCATTAATGCCGTCAAATATTTTATCTATAGAATCAACAAAATGCTCCCATCCTTTTTCAAAAACTTTGGATTTAATTTTTGCTTTAACAGATAGTACATTACCTATATTCCATCCAGCAACAGCCCAAGCAATAACAGCAGCTACCGGATTACCTAAGAAAAGTAGCGGAACTAAAACTGCTGTACCCAATTCAGCCCAACCCAATGGGTTATCTATTTTAGATTTTTCATCAAACATATATATAGGAGATTCTTGAGAATTAACTTTTCCTTGATAAATTGAATTTCTAATTTCATCTAAATCTTGTTTGATTGAAAAAATTTCCTGCTCTATTTTTTGATCGATTAGAAGACTGTACTTTGTTAAAATATTAGCTTTCAACTGATTTTCTATCCATCTATTGAGTTCGTCAGAAAGATTAGTTTGAAATTGATTGAAGTAATCTTGAACTAACTTGTCACAACTGAATAACGCCGAATGCTCTGATGACCAACTTTCAGCTTGATTTGCTAAACGATCTCCTAGATTCTCTGCCCATTGATTCCACGAATTATTAACTTCATCAATGACTTCATCTAACAATTGATCTGCAAACAGCTTAATTTTAACGTCTCGCCCACTGGCTTCTCCTATCTTTTCTAAAATTGTCTGACATTCTTCTTCGGATATTTTTAACTTACCATCTAGAATGTTTTCAGTCTCATATAAATTATCCCGTGCAGACTGAATTAATTGATTAACTTCTGTCGTTGCTTTCTTAACCTCCAAAATTCCTCGTTCCTCAGTCAGAAACTTTTCTAGAGATTGGGTAAAATGAGAAAAACT
Source organism: Capilliphycus salinus ALCB114379 (assembly GCF_047276495.1). Lineage (NCBI taxonomy): Bacteria > Bacillati > Cyanobacteriota > Cyanophyceae > Oscillatoriales > Sirenicapillariaceae > Capilliphycus > Capilliphycus salinus. The sequence continues at coordinate 458,902 of NZ_CP178543.1, forward strand.
TTGCAGATACTCATTCTCCGTTCCCGCTAAAATTGCATCGAGGGTTGCTTGTGCAGAAATAAAATGAATTCGGTTTTCTCCGCTAATGATGGGATTTTTCCCCATCACCAAATTTTCTATCCGTTTTTGTACCTGCTGACGACTGTTTTCGCTGCGAAGTAAATCCCAGAAATTCACCAACATAAACAAATTATTGGCGGGTTCCTGTTCATTACCATTGAGTTGATTTTTCAGACTTTCAAGTAACTCTCGTTCTCCTTGTGTGAGAGGACGCGAAGCATTCGTTACAAAAATCACAACATCCGTATCTTTTAGCAGTTTTTCAGTGATTTCGGTTCGTTCTGGATGTTCGTTCAACCCCGGAGAATCAACAATTTCAACCCCATACCGACACAACTCTAAGTTAGTGGGACTTAAACGATAAAAAGGGCAAAGATTGTGTATAATCTTGATGTTGCAGGCATTTCACGTTGAGATTACCCTGATGAGAGAAACCAGTCCCTCGGCTATGCCCCCATGTTTTGAGAAATGGTGTCAGCGTTTCGATGATTGCTTCAAAACCAAAGCCCAAAAAACTGGGTTTAGACATTATTTAGGAGGGTTGTTAGGTGAAAGTGAGAGGAAAAACCTCACACAAATGGCAGGTAATGCAGTCGGAGTGGTTTATAATCGATTGCATCATTTTTTAACAGATGCCCCTTGGGATGCTATTGAGGTGAATGAACGTCGTTTACAAGTGATGAATAAATGTTCTCAAACCCGAATTAGTCGAGGTTTTGCACTAATATTAGATGATTCGGGGCATCGCAAGAGTGGTAACTTAACTGACGGAGTAGGAAGGCAGTATCTAGGAGAAATCGGTAAGACAGACAATGGAATAGTTATAGTAACAACTCATCTTTATGATGGCAAGAAAAGCTTACCTTTAGATCTAGAATTATATCAGCACTCCACTTCACTACCCCAGGGGAAAGAAGATGAGAAATTTCAGAAGAAGCCGGAGATAGGGATAGGACTAATTGATCGCAGTTTAGACAGAGGATTTCGTCCAGGAATTGTCTTGATTGATGCAGGTTATGGTAACAATACAACATTTCTCCATCAACTCGAAGACAGGAAACTCAAATACTTAGGAGGAGTCGCCAAAAATCGTAAAGTTCTTATCAAAAATGAGTTAAGTATTGAGAAAGAAATCCGTCTTGATGAGTTGGCTCAAAGCCGATCTCAAGATAATTGGGAGCCTGTAAATCTTCACTGGGGTCAACCAAAAACAGTTTGGGTGGCGATATTTAATGCTCAGTTGTCTCGTTTAGAAGGAGAAAGAACATTTGCTATCGTGATGAATGCAAGTTCTTTTTCAGAAGCAACAGACATCGACTATTTTATTACAAATGTTAACTCACTTCAAGTAACTGCACAGTGGGTAGTAACGACTTACTCTCAGAGAAATTGGGTGGAAGTTTTTTATCGAGAAGCCAAAGGTTGGCTGGGGTTAAGAGAATACCAAGTCAGAGATAAAACAAGTCTTATGCGCCATTTTATTCTGGTATTTTGTGCCTATACTTTTATTCTTTGGCACAAGTTAACAGGAGGATTGCGAAGACGATGGGCTAATCAACCTTTGAACACTTTTACTGAAGCTTTAGAAGCATTTCGTACAGCTATGTCTTTCCGTTTCTTTGATTGGCTGACTAACAATAAAGAGGTGTTTGCTGCTTATAAAGCGAGTTTAGGCTTTATTTGGGCTTGATTTTTGTTTAAGTCCCATTAGGATGCTCAAAAATAATTTCGCTAATTTTACTAACTTCAGAATTCGCCAAACCTTCGGTAATATTTCCCAATGCAGCTTCTTCAGAAATCGCCGCTTTTTCTTGATACTGTTCTAACGGGATTTCTTCTTGTCGTTTATCTTTGTAACAACAAATCACCCGTTTTTGTTCTCCATATCTCAAAACCGTTACCGTTCCGCTACAGGGAATATCTCGAACGGGTTGGATTTCTTCACCCAGTAAAGCATTTAAAATCGTTGACTTTCCTTGACTAAATTCACCCACAACCGCAACTCGAAAACGTTGAGACTGTAGCTTTTTAGAAACTTTGTCAATTTCCTCAATTAAAGACGGAGAAAGAAACTCTCTCTCCGTACAATCCTGTACAATTTGATAAATATCAACACATTTTCGATCAAGCTGGCGTTTGTATTCTTGAAACGCTTGTAACGCCTCATAGGAAATGGTGCGATGCTGTTGACTTTTTTTCTTTTCGGAAACAACCGGAAGAACCGCCAACATTTGACTCGCCGCTTTCACAAACACGCTATCTAAATCGTGAAACCAAACCGGATCGAGTAAAAATCTGACTTTTTCTAAATATTCCTTATCGACAGAAGCGGGATTACTAAACGCCGATTCTAATACCTGTAAATATTGCGGTTCAAGTCCCAAGCGGTTCGCCACAATTTCTAAATATTTTTTCTCTCGTTCATCCATATCTCCATCTGCTGCTGACATTTCATATCCAAAAACAATCATTAACAACTTTTCCGATTCCGAAAAAGAAGCAGTCAGCAACGACCAATCATTAGGATTTTGATAAACCTTTTGTTGACGAACTCCTTTCACCATTAATTTCACCAACTCGCTAACATTTCCCGATGGTGGAAGAAACTGACGCAGAGTAATTTTAAGCCGTTGTATTTCCTCTTGGGTGACTTGTTGATCGACGAATATAACACCCAACAACACGGAGACTAAAGCGGCGAGAAAGACAACGGGAGGGCTGAGATCTTCTTCTTCAAGTTCGTGTCCGGTGATGCGAGATAGTAGATTTACGGTATCGGCGTTAATTAATGACATATCCATGAGTTGTCAATCTCCTATATTTTAGTGATTGATAGGTTTTTATTGAGAACTTCCGTAAAAATACGGAGATGAAAATTCTCTAGCGAAAACTAACTAACAAATCAATTTATTTTGATTCACTACAATTCGAGTTAAAGTAAAATTAGAGTAATGCTTCTACACGAAAATAGTATATCATTCGATTAGAAAGCAGGGTCATTCTTCAATAAAAAAGTTAACCATTATGGAATACATCTTCAGTGCAGGAAGTCAAGCACTTTTAGCCGCAGGTAAACTGGTTCAAGTCACCACAAGTACAGGTCAAGTTTTGCCATTAGTACGAGATCCCGCTACGGGTCGATTTGTATAAATGGCAAAAGGTGCATTCATAAACGACTATCATTTATCACCTTTAATTGGTGGAAATATATTTCAAAATCTCAGGGGTTCTCAACAAATATTAGGACAATTAGACGGTATTAAATCTAGCTTGGGAGTCTTGCAAGCAACAACAGCTTTTATCGGCGTGGGTGTGGCGGCGACGGCTGTACTTTCGGCAGTTAATCTATGGCAAACGTTTAAATTGCGAGAAGACGTTAAACAATTAAAATTAGAACTCCGAGGCGGTTTTCTTGACCTCAAACAAGCCTTAAGAAGCCAGGGCGTTGAAATTGTTCAACATTTGGATCAAGTCGCGGAAGATATCAAATTTGAACAGCATCGCCTGGAATATCTCAAAGCCTATTCGCGGTTTATTCAAGCGACTAAATTAATGAAAACCGCCACGACTATCGAAGATTTAGACGCGAGAAAAGTAGAACTTTCTAACGCCCGTCAAACCCTCGGAGAAGCGTTAGCGATTTATAATAGTCCCCATTTGTTATCAGAAACTTCCGCACCCGGAAAACTGCGAAGACACGAATGTGCTTGGGCGATAGAACAAACAATTTGTCTCACCTATCAACTACAAAATGAACCCAAAGCGTTAAAACAGTCCGTTTCTGATTTACAAGAAAAAATTCGTCAAGATTCCTTAGAAGTGATCGAATGTTGCCAAACCGAAGAAGAATTAGACTTTATATTCCCAGAATTGACCCGCATTCACGACCATGATTTAGCAGCGTTGTCAGCGTGGGAAAATCAAATTGATTGGATAATTAGTTTACCGCCCGAAGATTTAAAACTATTAGCAAGTGCAGATTTTCAAGAGTCCGCCGAAACCCCAGAAACAGAATTAGTTCCTGTTACAGAACCGCCCGAATTCCAATATTATCAGGAGTTAAAACAAAAGTCTCACCCTGCATCTTTACACGATCAACTTTTATTTTTAATGAATCCAGAATTGCGGCGAGAGTCAGAACGTTATGTGAGTGAACACGCAAAAAATGCGGGGTTTAAAACTCTCGTTTCTGCGAATTTACAAAAAGCTTCTCACATGACCGTTGCGAATTTGTATTGGTATTTTAAAGTTCAAGATGAGTCGGAAGATGAACTCAAACCCGCAACCGTTCCCGCTTAATTTTCTTGGGATTGATGCGTTTTGGGGCGGGTTTTGATAGGTTGTCTGTAATAGAAAATCTTCTCGGGGCGGGTTTACGTCAACTGAGATTTCTAACAAATAATATGATATCCGACTCATCAATAATTGTGATGTAGGGGCGGGTTCTGTATTGATTTTGACGACTATTCCGAGGTTGAATTAAACCCGCCCCGCAACCCAAAGAAAATTAATCAACACATTAATAAAAAATCCTCTCGGGGCGGGTTTTGATAAATTGTTTGTAATAGAAAATCCTCTCGGGGCGGGTTTTGATAGGTTGTCTGTGAGATGACATAGATTTAGGCCGAACCCGCCCCTACAATTTAGGATATCTCCTCAAAAATGCGTTGTAAAGCCGCTACGGGGTCCTCTGAGGCGGTGATGGGTCGTCCGATGACCAGGTAATCGGCGCCGGCTTTCAACGCCTGAGACGGGGTAAATGAACGCTGCTGATCGCCTTTTTCCGCCCAAGTCGGACGAACACCCGGACAAACTAACAGAAAATCATCCCCACAAGTTCGCCGCAACTGTTCGACTTCTTGGGGCGAACAAACCGCCCCCGCCAACCCGCTTTCTTGGGCGAGTAACGCCATTTGTAGGGCGTATTCGGGTAACTCCAAGGGGATTTTTAAATCAAAGGCTAATTCGCGAGAATTTAAACTCGTTAATAGGGTAATTGCGATTAAATTTGGCACAGGTTTATCTGCCACTTTTGCCCCATCTTCTAGGGCTTTTTGAGCGGCTTTTAACGCCACTTTTCCGGCTGTTGCGTGAATGGTAATTAAATCCACGCCATACTGAGAAGCCGCCCGACAAGCGCCCGCTACGGTGTTAGGAATATCGTGAAATTTGAGATCGAGAAAAATTCGTTTTTTTCGTTGTTTCAGTTGGGTTAATATTTCCGGTCCGGTACTGACAAACAGTTCTAGACCGACTTTCCAGAAAGAAACTTGGGGCAATTGGTCAATTAAGGCAATCGCTTCTGTAATGGTGGGAACATCGAGGGGAACGATTATTTTTTCTGTATTCATTATCCGACTAACCGCACAAATTTCTTTTTCCCAACTTGCAAAACCCGTCCTTTCAAATCATCTATAGAATCAAAAGTTAGGTTAGCATCGGTGATTTGTTCGCCGTCTAGCCGCACGCCTCCGCCCTGCATTTGTCGTCGGGCTTCGCTGCCACTTTTACACAGTCCGCTGGCGCTGAGAATGTAGAATAATTTTGCCGGAAATTCGATTTCAGCCAGGGAAAATTCGGGAACGGCATCGGCCTGTTTAACGTTACCGCCCGTGAGGTTTAAGGCGGCTTTTTGGGCTTCTAATGCGGCATCTTTGCCGTGATATTGAGAAACCACATCTAAGGCTAATAATTTTTGTCGTTCTCGGGGATTTTCGGGAAGCCCGTCGAGGGGAATTAGGGTGAGGAGTTCAAAATATTGTAGAATTAAATCATCGGGAATTTTTTCCAATTTGGAATACATCGTCAGGGCATCTTCTGACAGTCCGACATAATTTCCCAGAGATTTCGACATTTTCTGAACGCCATCGGTACCGATTAAAATCGGCATTAATAAACCAAATTGAGGTTTTTGTCCGAAATGGCGTTGTAAATCTCGACCGACAGCTAGGTTAAACTTTTGATCGGTGCCTCCGAGTTCGATATCGGCTTCGACGGCAACCGAGTCATAACCTTGCATGAGGGGATAGAGAAATTCGTGTAAATAGATCGGTGCTTCTTTTTCGTAGCGCAACGCAAAGCCTTCTTTGGCTAACATTTGTCCGACCGTCATCGTGGAAAGCAAATCCAAAATTTTAGCCAAATCAAGCCTCGATAGCCATTCGGAATTATAGCGAATTTCTAACCGTCCGGGGGTATCAAAATCGAGGATCGGACGAACTTGATCGAGATAAGTTTGGGCGTTTTGTTGAACTTGTTCGGCGGTGAGTTGTTTGCGAACTTCCGATTTTCCGGTCGGATCGCCAATTCTTGCGGTAAAATCACCAATAATGAGAACAGCGGTGTGTCCGGCATCTTGAAAATCGCGGAGTTTGCGGAAAACAACACTGTGTCCGAGGTGAATATCGGTTCCGGTCGGATCGATCCCGAATTTAACTCGTAAAGGTTGATTGGACTGAGCCAATCGTTGGTTAAAATTGTCATCGGGACTGGTCGAATCGGGTTGTTCGGGAAAAATTTCGCTAACACCTCGTCGCAGTCTCGTCATATTATTATCGAGAGATGCTTCTGTTAATCTCTCTTTCGGAGGTTGACTCAATGCCATAATTTGATGAGGATTTTTATTATTGCAAATATTGGCTAAATTCGGCTAATCTTGATCCGGCGATCTTTCAAGTGTTAATCACTGACTTATATTCATAGAGCATCTTACCATTGTCGGTGTACGATTGGGGAATTCTTGCCAGAGTCGAGACGAACACCAAGCCAGAGAAATAAGTTTTCTGGGTTGGGTTCAACAAAAGTGATCCCACAGCAGCAAAACAATGCTGTATGCTATCACATAGCTAATCGCGATCGCCCTGGCGGAGTGATTCTAACCCGTAACCGATCCCCTGTTGCCTCGTTTTCCTGAAGGGAGTGAAATCTAACGTGTCATCAACTAACGCTATCCACCAAAAACCGGAAGTCAACAACTCAGAAGGTATATTTGACTTCGTGCAGTCGGTTAGCAAGGTCACGGCCGGAACGCTGCTGAGTGTTACCATGTTGGCGAGTTCCGTCGTGGCCGGAGGGCTAGTGGGTTTAGCTGTCAGCTTCCGAAATTTACCGGATGTGCGGGTTCTGCAAAGCTACGCCCCGACAGAAACCACCCACATCTATGATATTCAGGGCAGACCTTTAGCCAGTCTTCACGATGAAGCCAACCGGGAAGTGATCACGCTTGACGAGATCTCACCTCACCTCAAGCGTGCGGTTTTAGCAATTGAAGACAGCAATTTCTACTATCACAAAGGGATTTATCCGACAGGAATTATCCGGGCTTTTGTAGCCAACTTAGAGAGCGGAGAGACGGTAGAGGGGGGTTCAACCCTAACCATGCAGTTGGTGAAAAACCTGTTTCTCTCGCCAAACCGGACGATCAGCCGGAAAGCCGCAGAAGCGGTGATGGCGATTCGTTTAGAACAAATTTTAGCCAAAGACGAGATTTTAGAGCTATATCTCAACCAAGTCTATTGGGGTCATAACCTGTACGGGGTAGAAACCGCTTCTCGGAGTTATTTTAATAAATCGGCTAAAGACCTGACGCTCGCCGAAGCCTCCATGCTGGCGGGTTTAATTCCGGCGCCGGAAGATTTCAGTCCGTTTGTAGACTACAAAAAAGCCAAGCAGAGACAGTCGATCGTTTTGGATCGGATGCGGGAGTTAAAATGGATTACGGCAGAAGAAGAAGCCGAAGCCCGCAAACAGCCGTTGTTGGTGGGAAGAATTACTTCGTTCCGTCAGAGTCAGTTACCCTACGTCACCGAAGCGGTGGTTCAGGAGTTAACCCGCAAGTTTGGCCGGGATGCGGTACTCAAGGGCGGAATGCGGGTACAAACAACCATCGACCTCAACTTCCAACGCATGGCCGAAGATGTGGTGAGCAAATGGCACGAACGCCTGTACTATTGGGGCGTTTACCGCAACTGGAATAACGGTCAAATTGCCCTGGCCGCCGTCGATCCGAGAACCCACTTTGTTAAGGCGATGGTGGGCGGCGCCGACTACAAAACCAGTCAGTACAACCGGGCCATCCAAGCTCAACGTCAACCGGGTTCGGCGTTTAAACCGTTTGTATACTATACCGCCTTTGCGACGGGTAAATATTCCCCCGAATCAACCGTTTATGATACGCCGGTGAGTTATCCCGATGGTTATGGTTACTATTCCCCCCGCAACTACGGGGGCGGCTATTCCGGGGCGGTGAGTGTTCGGGCGGCTTTAGAAAGTTCTCTCAATATTCCGGCGGTGAAATTGGGTCAAGAGGTCGGACTCAATCAAGTGATCGAAGTCTGCCGCATTTTGGGCTTTAAGAGTCCGATGGACCCGGTAATTTCTTTACCCTTGGGTTCGGTGGACGTCACCCCGATGGAAATGGCCGGGGGCTTTGCCACCTTTGCCAATAATGGTTGGCATTCTGACCCGACGTTTATTGTGCAAGTCACCGACAGTCAGGGAAATGTATTGTTGGATAACACGCCCAAACCGAGATTGGTGTTAAATCAGTGGGCGGTGGCTTCCCTCAACAGCGCCATGCAAGGGGTAATCACCGGAGGAACCGGAACCCGAGCGCAAATCGGCCGTCCGGCGGCCGGAAAAACCGGAACCACTTCCTCCGAGCGGGATGTGTGGTTTGTGGGGTATACGCCCCAATTGTCCACCGCCGTCTGGGTCGGGAATGATGATTACACGCCTTTGGCGTCTGGGTCTACCGGAGGAACCACCGTCGCTCCCATTTGGCGAGATTTTATGAGTCGCGCCCTCTCGGGTCAGCCCGCTCAAGGGTTCGATCCTCCCTCCAAGTTTGAACGACCCTAAAAAACTGCCGGTGTTGCGGTTGGGGACGGGCGACGGGTGACAACAACTCAGTTTGGTGGATTGTTGAACCGGCACCGTACAATAGAAATAGGCACGGAATCTGAGGTGGCTCTGTCTTGTTGCGAATAAATGAGGCGCAGTGATCTGGGGTAAAGTTGCCCGCAGTTGCAGGTGCAAATCGCACTCAGCCGTGCTGATTCTCCCTAAAGATTTAGTTAGATTTTGATTGGCTAGGATTTTTGACGTTATGAACCAGCAGAACCCCCTATCTTCCTCCGATGCACCCACGAAAGTTGAAGTTTCAATAAAAATAGACCCAGAGCTACTCGATCAGATTAAGCATCTGACTAACGACCCGAGCAAGGTGATCGAAACCGCTTTGCGTCAGTGGCTTAGAGGTGAACGCCCCGAAGATGAATTGGCTTTGACACTCCAGCGAAATCCTCCGGTTCCCCCTCGGGGTGAGTGGAATGACTAAGCTTTTGAGATGGCTCCCCATTCTATCCGATGGGATAGGGCGGGAAGTCCTGTTTTCTTGGTGTTAGTCACCTCTGTCACCCCATTAACACTCTAAACTGAAGACTAAAAGGAGAGAAGTTTGATTACTAATCAACCCAACAATCGATCCGGGATCGAGAATCAAAAGCTAGAATCAAAGGTTAGTAGTCAAAAGTTCCTCTTTTTTAGCTCAGTTAGTCGGTCTGACGCTCTAAAATGCTCAGATTTTTTGAGTCGGAGGTGCGGCTTAACTTTTCTAAATTGCGTTGAGGTAAAGGTTCCCTGTCGCGAACGCTGATGAACTCCAATACAAACTTTCAGCTTTCAAACTCATTTCCTGCCGACATTTGGCGAGAGTTGGGGGCTGATTTAGTATTTATTCAGGATGCCACCGGTAAGTATTTGTCGTTCTATTGGCAACAGAGCGAATCTTACGATCTTGATGCTGACCAAGTTGTGGGCCTTCACATGGGGGAAACCTTTGGGCCTGCTTTGTTGGAACCTTATCTAGAACGAATTCAACGGGTTCTCGAAAGTTCCATTCCAGAGCGATTTAGTTATCCCTTCGTTTATCAAGATCATTACATACCCTTTGAATTGGTGATCAGTCCGATTTTGACCCCCAAAGGTAAAGCAACTCGGGTGTTGGTGATGGGTCGGGGTCTCGAAGCCAGCGAGATGAATTCCGAGGCTGACCTCGAAGAAATTATTGCTTATCGATCTTTACCTTCTAACTTTGATATCCAGCAAAAAATGCTGGTCCAAATTGCCGGAACTATTTGTCGGACGGTTCCTCCGAGTTCTCAAATTTATCAAACCCTTCTCAGTCAAATTACCCAAAAAATTCGCCGCACCCTCGATCTCAAGCAAATTTGGCAACAAACGGTGACGAGTCTGGGTCAGGTTTTGCGCGTTAACCGCTGTATTATTTGCCCCTACAAACCCGATCAGGCTCATGGTGATGTTCGCTTCCAGCACAGCCAAGTTGTCGCTGAATATCTGCAAGACCCCTATGAAAGTATGTTGGGCTTGGAAACTTCTATTAGTCACGAGTGGGGTTGGAGTCAAGCCCTGGCGACTTTGGAACCCATCGCCCTCGAACGCACTTCAGCAGCAGAAGACCTCTACAGACGTCATTCGGTTTTGGTGGTGGCGACTTCTTACCTCGATCAGCCTAATGGTGTAATTCGCCCCAATGGGTTGATCGCTCTCCACCAATGCGATCGCTTTCGTCAGTGGACGCTCGCTGAAATTGATTTTGTTCGGGAACTGGCGACTCATGTCGGAACCGCGATCGCCCACGCGACTTTATATCAAGAACTTGAAGAAGCCCGAGCGGAAGCCGAAGCCTCTTCGCGTCTCAAAAGTGAATTTTTGGCGAATACTTCTCACGAACTGCGGACCCCGCTCAATGGTATTATTGGCTTTCTCAAACTGGTTATTGATGGGATGGTTGACGACCCCGAAGAAGAACGAGAGTTTGTTCAAGAAGGTCATCGCGCCGCTTTACATTTGCTCAATTTGATTAACGATGTTTTAGATATTGCCAAGATTGAAGCCGGGAAAATGGAAATAGATTTGGCTTTGGTCAAGGTGAATGAACTGTTAAAAGAAGTCGAACAGTTTACTAAAACTCAAGTTCAACAAAAGGGATTGAATTTCTCGATACACGAACATTCTTACTCGAAAAGTTTGATTGTTTATGCCAACTATCAACGCCTGCTTCAAGTGATGCTTAACTTGGTCGGAAATGCAATTAAGTTTACTCACGAAGGGGGTGTGAGTATTAGTTTGGGAGTTCTTTATCAAAAAGTTATTGTTCATAATCAAGAATTTCCGGGTTTTGTAGAATTTCGAGTCACCGATACCGGTATTGGTGTACCTTTAGAAAAGCAAGATCGCCTTTTTAAAGCTTTTTCTCAGGTCGATGCCGGATATACTAAACAATATGGCGGTACCGGTTTGGGATTGGTGATTTCTCAGAAGTTGGTACAAGCGATGGGAGGTTATGTTAAGTTCTACAGTCTGGGGGAAGGTTTGGGTTCAACTGTTACTTTTACGGTTCCTTTGTATCAAGATCCTGGACAGAATAAAGCAGATAATAATCAGCTTTTATTTGATCAAGCCCCTAATTCTACATCTTAATTTATTTGATCTTTAATTGTTAATATGAACTCTGCACAAGTGGCAATTGCTCTCGGGAGTAATTTAGGAGACTCCCTGGCTACTGTTAAAATGGCTTTAGAACTCTTGGATAATCGCCCCGGTATTGCGGTAAAATCTTGTTCGAGTTGGTATCAAACCGCCCCGGTTGGACCGCCTCAGCCCAATTATATTAATGGTTGTGCGATATTAACGGTGGAAAACACCCAAGAAACTCCCGCTCAAACCGCAGAAATGTTCATGCAAATTCTGCTTAATGTAGAAGCCCAATTTGGGCGAGTTCGTCGCGAACGTTGGGGACCCAGAACTTTAGATTTAGATTTGCTGCTTTTTGATGATTTGATTCTGCAAACACCAACCTTAGAAATTCCCCATCCGCGAATGCGAGAGCGGGCTTTTGTGTTGGTTCCCCTCGCTGAAATTGCACCCCATTGGATCGATCCGGTGAGCGGAAAAGATATCTCTCAATTAGTTGAATCTTTAGACTGTTCCGGCGTCTATACCCTGTCTCATTCAATAATTGATAATTAATAATGGATAATGGATAATTACCTCGACCATTACGAAGAGGATTGATAGAGAGGAAATAATGGATAATGGATAAGGAGAGGTCTTCAACCTGATTAATTAATGATCAATTATCAATTTTCAATTATCCATTGATAAATTTTCGATAATTTCCTGAAGTTTTAGGACGAGCATAATTTTACCTGTTAAATTGATTGAGAGTCGGCTAAAAAGCGATCAGTTCCTATTTAAAGATAATCTAATCATCACGAAGTCGAAAAATGAATCATATCTTTTGTATAGGATAAATTATTCGCAAGTTCTAAAGTAATGGGAAGTTTAGTCGCTTGAAAAATATTCACCGAGTAACAGTGAGTTAACCAGTAGATTTCTTCGGTTAATTGTTGGATGTTTTTATTTCCAGATATTTTTTTGATGCGAATGGGTTCGGGTGCGGTATTTTTAGACAAAGATTGATCGTTTGTCACCAGATAAGAAAGATCATCATCTAGAAAAATAGAATGTCCTTCAAAGCTATCCAGATATCTGTCTTTTCCATTTACAGTTGACTTAAAGCCAATTACTGGATTACCACTTTTAACAATTTCAACCAAGTTAAAGTTTGCAACTCCTAATTCTTGTAAAATTGTTTGAACCCGATCTTTTTCAGAAAAAATACCATCTCGATGAAGGGTTAAGTTTAGATTTTCCCGATTGATTTTATTCCGAACCTTTTTCAATAATCCTCGCAGACATTTTTCTAAAACTTCATCTGAAATTTGCTCTTTTAGCCGGAGATGATTTTGACGGTACGAGTCAATAAATAAACCTTGATTATCAACCGCAACAAAAGTGAGTTTAGACTGCTTTTTCTTGCTGTCATGTCCCAAGTCAATACCAATAAAAATATGATCGGTATCCTCCGGGTCTATTTGATCAATTTTCCAGGGGATTGCTTCGCGTTTGCATCCCAAGTTCAGCAAAGCGTTAGCAACGGTAAATTCATCTTGAATCTCATTAATAATTCTAAAAACTATTCTTTCGTCTTTTAACTGTTGTTTCAGTTCTTGATTAACTTTGTTAATTTTTTCGGAGGTTGCAAATGAAAGACGTTTGGCTGAGGGTTTGACTAAAACACACAAATAACAAAGGTCTGGATCGATCTGTTCTAACCCGTTAAAATTGTTATAGTCAAAAATAATTATATCTTTTTTCTCTACTTTGGCAACCGCTTCTTTATACAAAAAATCAAGTCTTTTGTTCACTTGTTCGGCGACCCGATTTAATTGATAGTTTTCCAGAGTATTTTGTGGAATTATGACTCCAACTTGTAAATGAATTGGCTTTTGCAAAACACCCGCATGGTATAAACCTTTTTGTGCGGTGTAAAAGGTTTTTCCCTCCGAACAAACAAACTTTTTATGTCGGTGAATAATCTTTTGACAATATGAAAGATTGTTTAAACTCTCAAAATTAATCGCAGAAGGCTTAAACTTTCCCAGGGTTTTGAGTTCTTCTATTAACTCAACGGTCTGACCGAGATTTGTTTGTTCAAAGTAAAACTTTTCTTGAGAAAATCGGTAGTTATTAAACTGTCGATCTGCGGCTTGGGATGTATTAAAGGTCAAATAACAGTTTTCAATAAAATTAACTTCTGATTTCGTTTTAACCCTCTTAGATAATTGACTTCCGGTAACAATATTCACGATTCGGTTTTGTTTATGATCGATGGGTTCGTTCAGGTCTAAATCTGCAATTGAATGATAACTTCTTGAAAAATGAGTAAATTTGAAATTAACCCAAGTTTGACTTCCATTAGACTCTGTAGAAAACTCAATCCCTTTTTTCACAACCAATTGACATTCATTATCTGAAATTTGTCGATTTTTTAAAATTAGAGACGTTTTATTTTTGAGTTCAATGTTATTTTGTCGGTAAAAGCTATCACGAATTGATTCTGTAATGGCTTGAGAAAGTTCTTCAGTGTTGGGTGCAGCTTGAGAGTTCATAAAGTTTTCTTCAACTAAAGTCGCCGTCATAAAAGGCTGAAACTTAGTCATTGAAGAAAAATTTCCTATATCAATTAATTGACTCCGCTTTCTATTCCCCACATTGAACTGTTTAAACCAAAATTCAAGTTCGGATTGATCGGTTAACGTTTGATAAGGCTGGAGGTATAATCTGTATTTATTTTCTTCTGTACTCTCAACATCGTGAACTAGAAAAAAAGATAAACGTAGATCATTAGAACTTTCTTGTTTCCACACCAGATATCTACAATCATCAATTTGAAAACCGTTGCAGCTAACATACTTTAAATCTACCTTATAAAAGTCTTGAATCTCATAAAAACATTTGGGAACGTAAAGAACCAATTTTTTAGAAGTCAGAAAAAACATGATTTAAAACTCATGGTCATCGGTAATAAGGAGATGAATAGAGAACACAATTTTAAAATCAATCTTATTTTTTTCGCTGGCGTTGGCTTGACTTCTCTTGAATAGCTGGGGAAGTCAGTTAAAAACCGCCAGAGGTCAACGAATGACGGCTTTGGCGAGGAAGTCATTTAAAACTCTACTTGTAAGCTTATACTAATCGCCTCGGAAGGGGAACAGTAGACCTACTGAACTTTTATAATTTTATCTGTATTCCCTCTCCGAGTATTTTCCGTAATTTTACGGTTTAATTAATGCTTGGAAAAGCGATTAAAAAAACGGAGTGAATATAACTTCTACTCCCGAATAAATTGGGGAGAATGATCAATTAACAAACTGAAAAGTGGAAAAGTAGGCGATCGCGATCAAAAGTATGACCAATATTTACAACTTCACACAGATATAGCAGTATCAGAGAATGCGATCACCATTTCCCATAACGACATTAATCTGTTAATGACGACAAATAATGTGTTATTCAACTAAAGGCGGCACCCGGATTTGAACCGGGGGTGGAGATTTTGCAGACCTCTGCCTTACCGCTTGGCTATGCCGCCGTATCACGAATTTTTATTATACCAGAGAGGTGCTTGAACTGGCAACCTCTAAATTCTCAATCGCCCTTTTTAATTTGGCGGGCAACCCCGGAATATACTGAGGATAGACGGGTAAGCGTTTTTGCAGTTGCCAACCCCTAGCTTGGAGAATCTTCGCCAGCGCTTGAACATCCGGGTGAGGATAATCGGGATTAACTTCATCATGGGGACTGATACCGCCCAAATCCCTGGCTCCGGCAGTGATACATTTCATTAATATATCGGGATGAGTGACTAAATTCGGGGGAATTTGTAGGCTAATCTCGTTGGCAAGCAACGAACGGGCGATCGCGACGACTTCGGGGAGTTGATGAAGATTAAACGCTTCACCGGGCGACATTTGCTGAGAACCGGGGCTGTGAGGTTGTAGAATCACTTCTTGAATATGTCCCCAACGCTGGTGAACTCCGGCGATCGCTTCTAAGGTTTCCCGCCAGTCGCTCTCATTTTCCCCAATTCCCAATAACAAACCGGTTGTAAAGGGAATTTGTAACTCTCCGGCCCATTCTAACTGTTGTAACCGCAGTTGAGGAACTTTACTGGGGGCGTGGCGGTGGACGGTTTCGAGGAGTTTGGGGGTCAGTTGTTCCAACATTAACCCCATCGACACATTAACCTGTTTGAGTTGTGCCATTTCATCATAGAGCAATAGCCCGGCGTTGGTGTGGGGTAAAAACCCCATCGACAGGGCGAGTTGACAAAGTTGATCAATGCGTTGAAACCAAGCCGGACGTTGGGGACTGTGAGGGTGAACTTCTCCACTTAAGATTAAAATCTCAATCACCCCCCGATCTTTAAGAGAGTTTAAGATTTGTTCGGCTTGCGTCAAACTCAACCCAGGACGGGTTCCCGGTTCCTCTCGGAAATTACAGTAATGACACCGATTAAAACATTCGTAGGTGGGAACGAGAGTATAAGCCGGACTGTAGGTAATTGTAGAAGACATGGTTCGAGGACTCAACAGACTGCCACATCTACTTTACAACCCCCTCAACCGCAAATCATTAGTTTTGTTTATAACTTAGTTAAGTAAAGTTTCTGAAAAAACCCTTTACAAAACTTCATTGACCGTGCCATACTGTAATCACGGTAGAGAAATCACTACCGACGAACCTTGAAAACCATATAGCAATCATACCTAAGATATGACAACTACCTTACAGCAGCGCGAAAGCGCCAACCTGTGGGATCAGTTCTGTAACTGGGTAACATCCACCAACAACCGGATTTACATCGGTTGGTTCGGTGTACTGATGATCCCGACCCTGTTAACAGCAACTATCTGCTACATCATCGCCTTCGTAGCAGCCCCCCCCGTAGACATCGACGGTATCCGCGAACCCGTAGCCGGTTCTTTAATGTACGGAAACAACATCATCTCTGGTGCTGTTGTACCTTCTTCTAACGCAATCGGTCTGCACTTCTACCCCATCTGGGAAGCTGCTTCCTTAGATGAGTGGTTGTACAACGGTGGCCCTTACCAGTTGGTAATCTTCCACTTCCTGATCGGCGTATTCTGCTACATGGGTCGTGAGTGGGAATTATCCTACCGTTTAGGAATGCGTCCTTGGATCTGTGTTGCATACTCTGCACCCGTTGCAGCAGCAACCGCAGTATTCCTGATCTACCCGATCGGACAAGGAAGCTTCTCTGATGGTATGCCCCTGGGAATCAGCGGAACCTTCAACTTCATGTTGGTATTCCAAGCTGAACACAACATCTTGATGCACCCCTTCCATATGTTGGGTGTAGCAGGTGTATTCGGTGGCGCACTGTTCAGTGCAATGCACGGTTCTTTGGTAACTTCCTCCTTGGTACGTGAAACTACCGAAACCGAATCTCAAAACTACGGTTACAAGTTCGGTCAAGAAGAAGAAACCTACAACATCGTTGCAGCACACGGCTACTTCGGTCGTTTGATCTTCCAATACGCTAGCTTCAACAACTCTCGCGCACTGCACTTCTTCTTAGGTGCATGGCCCGTAGTTGGAATCTGGTTTACTGCTTTAGGTGTATCCACCATGGCATTCAACCTGAACGGATTCAACTTCAACCAATCCGTAATCGATTCTAGCGGTCGCGTAAT
Organism: Capilliphycus salinus ALCB114379; assembly: GCF_047276495.1. Classification (NCBI taxonomy): domain Bacteria; kingdom Bacillati; phylum Cyanobacteriota; class Cyanophyceae; order Oscillatoriales; family Sirenicapillariaceae; genus Capilliphycus; species Capilliphycus salinus. Next base: position 476,106 of record NZ_CP178543.1, read on the forward strand.
CAACACTTGGGCTGACGTGATCAACCGCGCTAACCTGGGTATGGAAGTAATGCACGAGCGCAACGCTCACAACTTCCCCTTAGACTTGGCTTCTGTTGAGTCCGCTCCGGTTATCAACGGCTAATTCTTTAGCTTAACCTAAAAAACGCTCTCCAACCGGGGGGCGTTTTTTGTTGGTTGAATATATTAGTTTTATTTATAGTTTAGCTAAGTAAACTTTATAACAATTATAGTAATAGCCTTGACAAGCTATTTAACTATGTAGTTATATATTGATATTAATAAGCAGTAAAACCATCGCTGCTCATAAACCTTAAAAATCACATCGCAATCATAGGATATGACAACAACCTTACAACAGCGCGATCGCGCCAACCTCTGGGATAAGTTCTGCAACTGGGTAACATCCACCAGCAACCGCTTTTACATCGGGTGGTTCGGCGTGTTGATGATCCCTACCCTGTTGACTGCAACCATCTGCTTTATCATCGCTTTCGTCGCCGCTCCCCCCGTTGACATCGACGGTATCCGCGAACCGGTTTCCGGTTCCCTGCTGTACGGAAACAACATTATCAGCGCTGCCGTTGTTCCTTCTTCCAACGCCATCGGTTTGCACTTTTACCCCGTATGGGAAGCCGCTTCTGTGGATGAGTGGCTGTACAACGGTGGCCCCTACCAGTTGATCGTTTTTCACTTTTTGATCGGTATTTTCTGCTATATGGGTCGGGAGTGGGAACTGTCCTACCGTTTAGGAATGCGTCCCTGGATCGCCGTTGCCTACAGCGCTCCCGTGGCTGCTGCGACTGCGGTACTGCTGGTTTATTCCATCGGTCAAGGTTCTTTTTCCGACGGTTTACCCCTGGGAATTTCCGGCACCTTTAACTTTATGTTTGTTCTGCAAGCGGAACACAACGTTTTAATGCACCCCCTGCATATGCTCGGCGTGGTCGGTGTTTTTGGCGGAGCGTTGTTCAGTGCAATGCACGGAAGTTTGGTAACATCTTCTTTAATTCGCGAAACCACCGAAAACGAATCTCAAAACTGCGGTTACAAGTTCGGTCAAGAGGAAGAAACCTATAATATTGTTGCGGCTCACGGTTACTTCGGACGTTTGATTTTCCAATATGCCAGCTTCAACAACTCCCGCGCACTGCACTTCTTCTTGGGTGCGTGGCCTGTAGTTGGCATCTGGTGCGCGTCTCTGGCGGTTGCCTGCTTCGCCTTCAATTTGAACGGTTTCAACTTTAACGAATCTGTTCTTGATGCTAGTGGACGGGTGATTAATACCTGGGCTGATGTGATCAACCATGCCAACTTGGGTATTGAAGCGATGCACGAACGCAATGTTCACAACTTCCCCTTAGATTTGGCTGCTGTTGAATCTGCTCCCGTTATCAAAGGCTAATTCTTAGCTAAATAGTCAAAACGCTCTCCTTTGGGGGGCGTTTTTTTGTGCTTAAGCTGTGCGTCATTTTAACCGATTATCAATCCGAGGGACATCCTTTTAGTAAGACTATTTGTCACTACTTATACTCAATCTAAATGCGTGCATACCTAATCTAAATGTGCGATGGCTTATCATCTTGATCAAATCATATAATCTTGGTATCAACTATTATTGTTTTATTTGATTCTGATGTCTTAAAATGTGCCTAAATTCTTTTTTTACCAAATATTCTAGATTATTCACTTCTGTTGCGGCAAACTCGGCTGTGATTGTTGGGTGTGTTCTCAGTTCAACAGTTGTCTATGCAGAAAATCAAACGCCAAATCAAACGCCAAATCAAACGCCAGATCCAATGCAAGTTTTAGATTACCCAACAAAAGTGGTGTCAAAAGATGATGACTGCTTAATTTTAAATGAAGATCGAAAGGATAAATGGACACCTCAAGAAGAGTCAGTAGGAGGGAAATGGACACCTCCAGAAGAGTCGGTACAAGATAACCCGAATGACTCGAAAAAAAAAGGAAAGTGGACAAAAAAAGGAAAGTGGACAAAATCAGAGAAATCGATGTGGAAAGAAATTTGTGAGAAAGGAGTAGTTGATCTCGATCAAGCCGAAATTAACGGAAAATGGTTGCCAACAAAAGTTAGTGCAGAATTTCTGAGGACAATTTTGTTACGAGAGCCTTTTCGGAGTGCTTTACCAGAAAAGATTGTGATCAAAAATGCTGTCTTTTCAGAAGATATTGATCTAGATTCTGCTTCTATTGATGTAGAACTGCATTTCGAGGGTGCTACCTTTAAGGAAAATGTTAATTTATACAAAACAAATTTTTCTAATTCTTTATATTTAGACCGCTCAACTTTCAAAAAAATACTATCTATAAATCATGCTGTGATAAAAGGAGATTTATTCGTGAGATATGCAAAATTTGATCCTAATATTGACGATTTGATTAATAGGTATAAACAAGAAAAAGAAGAAATTGTAATTTTTAATCTCGACAGTATTAATGTTGATGGTTCTCTTGATTTTAGTAACTCAAGTTTAACTGATTTAACTTCTCAGAAGGATACTCAAAGTAATTCGCAAAAAAAAGCCGAACAAAAAAAAGTCACACTTTTAAAGCTTTTAACTGCAAAAGTTGGAAATTCGATATATTTGACAAACTTTAATTTCTTGGGTAAGAAGAATGGGGAGGAACCGAGTCAGGTTCTGGACTTTACAGCGATTCAAGTCTCTGATGCAATTGTAATTGATGATCAAACCCGATTTCAAGAACTAAATTTAAGCAATGCTCAAATCAAAAGTTTTATAATTAAACTCCCAAGAGAACAGGTAGATAATTTTGAAAAAATTAAATTGTCTAAAGAGTTTTATCGTGGAATTAAGTCACTGATAGGCTCCAAGGGGAAGAGTGATAATGTTCTCACTAATATACCAATTGACACCTGGAGAATAATATTTCAAGATGCAGTTTTACAAAACTTTCAAATTCTAGAAAAACAGATTCAAGAAGATCAATCTTTTTCTAAATGTTTACTTGAAAAAGATCAAGGATGTAAACTAGGTAAATACGAAAAGGAACACACTGGTTTACTTGCACCTGTTAGAAATCCATATAAGAAAGCTGATAGTAATATCTTTAAATTTTACGAAAAGGATCAAGAATACAAATACCAATTAGCACAAAAACCAACTTGTTTACTTGAACTTGATGGACTTCAATATAAAAAAGCTAATGATAATGGCTTTAAATTGTTAGCCATTTGCCTTAAGACTCAATACGAAGAGGCTCTAGCAAAAGACAAAAAAGACAAATCGGAAGACCGAAAGGAAGAAACAAAAGACCAAGAAAAGGAAGAAACAAAAGACCAAGAAAAGGAAGACCCAATAGCAAAATATAATAAATTGTTTCAACCCTTTGAACAAGCGGCATCAATTGCTAGACAAGAAGGAAAATACTCTCTAGAAAAAGAGCTACTTTATAGACGTAAAAAGCTTGAGTATTTTATTGCCAAAAATAGCTCAATGCCAATAGAAACATTCGCCCTTTGGGTTGCAGATATTTTTTATGGATTTGGCTACCAGAGATGGAAAAGTTTTATCATCTTTTTGGGTTTCTGGATAATCGGTTTCTTTGTGACGTTCTTTCATCTAAAGTCTAAACAAAATAAAATCAGTGATCAAGCCTGGATTTTGAGAGAAGAGATCGTAAAAAATCTAGAGAAAGTTCTTGAAGGAAAAACAGAAATTCAAGACCAGAGAACTATTTTGACAAACAAAAAAACGTTGCAAACGATTATATTTAAGGGTAAAATTCAATATAAAGAACGTTGCATTTTTAATGGAAAACTATATTTAATAAGCCCTGACAAAATCAAGAAGTCAATATACTTGATTTTTGAAGATGATACTTATTTTATTTTGAAAGATTTAGACCTTAAAGATAAAGTGAAGCGACAGAGATTTCACACTTGGTTGAACTATCTAGAACTCAATAGTCCTAATCATATCAAGTTGGGATTTTGTCAAAATATATTTCCTAACAAAGGACTGTGGATGGTTGAAGATAAAGGAATAACAGGAAATAAAAACGAATACAAATTCTGTGACCTGTATGAAAACGATTTCTATAATACTTTTTGGAAAAATCTTCGCATCGTCTCCTTTTACAGTCTTGATATACTGTTGCCTATTATTGATCTCGATCCAAAGGTTCAAGCTTTTATTTTTGAAGATGCAAACGGTTGGACTAAAATTTATTTCTTATCTCAAAAGCTTTTGGCGGGTATTTTAGGTGCGATTTTAATTCCAGTTTTGTTTATTACAGGCTTGTAAGCTGCGACCCAAATTTTAACTGATAACAAGTAGAATTTCTCACGCTGATCGGGAAAGGAGAAATTGCCCATGCGCGGGTTCTGACGCAGTAAGCGATTCTGGAACTCGGCGATCGCAAATTCAAGTCAAAATTCAATTCAAAATCGTTAACTTTTTGAGGGCAGGCCTTGCGCCCCACGCTGTTGTTATTTTCAGGGTTGATTTTCGTTGGACTGATTGGGAAAACCAAACTGATCGGGCAATTCCTCAACGGTAATTTCCAGAACTTCCAACAATTTTTTATATTGAACGGGGGTTAACTTCGGAACCGAACGCCCCGCTTCCCAATTTCTAACGGTCGTTTCTGTCACTCCCAGTGCTTCGGCTAACTCCTTCTGAGTCAGAAAACGCTGCACTCTCAGTCGCATCAAGGGCGATCGCTCGGCTTTTTCTCGCATGACGTAAATGTATTGACTTTTAAGGTTAAATTAGCATTAAGCTGTCACGCATTTAGATTGGGTATGAGTAGCGACAAAAGGTCGCACTAAAAGGATTTCCCTCGGATTGATCATCGGTTTAAATGAGGAACAGCTTACAACCGATTGTTTATAAGTTGGGGCGGTTTTGGGCGCATTGCCATGCGCCCCTACGTTGTGGGGTCAATTTTCTACCGATTTTGTTGGTTAATTTTGTCGGAGGACTAACAGGAAAATTCTCGGGTTTCATCGGCGCCTAACTCGTAGACTTGTTGACGAAAACCCAATTTCACCGGATGGGGACAGCCCCGCTCGCAAGATACCAGCAACTTTTCATCGGTCAACCGTAACCACAGCCAATGTCCGCGATAGCGAAGCTGGAGTTCAATATCGGATAACTCGTGGGGTAACAGCGGATCGAACCACAACACATCATCCCGCATTTCCAGCCCCATGTAGCAGCGTTGAACCAAATCAACGGTTCCCGCCATCGCACCGAGATGAATCCCTTCCGGGGTGGTACCGCCTTGAATATCTCCAATATCGCTGTGTAAAGCTTGCTCAAACAGTTCCCAGGCGGTTTTGCGATCGCATCGCGCCAACACCCAGGAATGCACGATCCGGCTGAGGGTGGAACCGTGAGAAGTTCGCGACTTATAGTAATTAATATTATCGGGAATTAGCTCGCGATCAAATTTGTAGCCCATGTGTTCAAATAACTCTTGCAGGGCGTCGCTGGAGAAAAGATAAAACAACATCAACACATCGGCCTGTTTGCTGGCTTGGTAGCGATTAATATCGTCATCTTCGGCTTCTAGAATGCGATCGAGTCGCTGAATATCGTCGTATTTTTCCCGATAACCAGCCCAGTCAAATTCTTTTAAATCTTCGTAGCCCTCAAACTGACTAATAATATTGTTGTCGTGAAAGGGAACAAACATCCTCCGGCTAATTTTATCCCATCGCAATAATTCTTCGTCGTCAATTTCTAGAATTTCTCTCAACTCCTGTCCCCGCTTTTTGCCGACAAAATCCAACACGTTCACCGCACAGCGCAGCACCCAAGCCGCCATCACATTGGTATAAGCATTGTTATTTAATCCGGGATTCTCATTGTCTGGATAACCCGTATGAAATTCATCCGGCCCCATCACGCCCCGGATTTCATAGCGATCGCGATCGCCATTGTAAATCACAATACTCGCCCAAAACCGGGCAATTTCTAGCAATAACTCGGCACCGTAGTAGGCTAAAAATTCCCGGTCGTGGGTTGCCTGATAGTATTGCCAAACGTTGTAGGCGATCGCCGCATTGACATGACGCTGAATGTTAGAATTATCGGGAATCCAACGACCTGACCGAGGATTGAGGTGCAAATCCTGGCTTTCTTCCCGTCCGTTGCTGCCGCTTTGCCAGGGAAACATTGCCCCGTCATAACCGGCCTGTTTTGCCGCATAGCGGGCTTCTGGAAGCCGACGATAACGATACATTAACAGCGAACGGGTTAACTCGGGAATTCGCAAGGTTAGGAAGGGGAAAATAAATAGTTCATCCCAAAGAATATGTCCCCGATAGGCTTCCCCATGCCATCCCCTTGAGGGGACTCCAACATCGCGATCGATTGTATTGGTTGAGGTGGTTTGCAGCAGGTGAAAAATATGGAACCGCAGGATAAACTGAGTGTGACTGTTGCCATCGTGGAGGCTAATATCGGCAAGACTCCACAGATGTCGCCACTTGCGCTCGTGCGATCGCAGCAACTCGTCAAAACAATCGGCCCGACGAACGGCTTTACAGGCGTCTAGGGTCGGTTGGCTAATGCCAAAATCCCGAGAGGTATAGATGGCGACAATCTTCTCGATCCGCAGTTCTTTTTGGGACTGACAGGACACGGTTAAATGCTGCACGGTGCGGTCATTTTCCAGGTGGCGCTCCCGAGTCGTGGAAATGGGTTGTTCTCCCTCAAATACGTGAATTTTTGACGCCTGAGCCATCTCAATATGGGACTGATTGGTGCGAACCGTTAGAAAGGTTGCATCTTCCCCATCCAAACCGCGATCGAGGGTTTCTAAGTGATTTCCGTTAAGCTGGCGGTAACGTTCGACGTTTTGGTTGGTCACTGAACCATCCAAACAAGAGCGAATTTCAATTTCCCCGGACCAGTTGTGAGCGGTTAGTCGCCATTCTATGGCCGCCAGGTGGGGTTTTTCCATATGAACGAACCGACGGCTGATTAACGAAAATTCTCGCTCGTCGCCGAAGCGAAACCGCATTTTTCGCTCCAATACACCCCGATAGATATCCAACCGATAGCTAAATTCGAGAATATCCACCGTATCGGGTTTTAGCCAGTCGCCGCCTTTGGGTCGAAAGGTCAGGGCTAACCAGTTCGGCCAATTCACTAAAGCTTCATTTTCGATAAGATGTCCGGCGATTTCGGTTTCGACGCGATTGTAACCGCCCGCCAAATAAGTACCGGGATAATGACATCCTCCGGCGTTGACTTCTTCAAAGGCGCCGCGTGTGACAATGTAGCCGTTGCCCAAAGCACAGAGCGCTTCCCGCAGGGGTTGCTGTTCGGAATTCCAATCGGTATAAGTTAGTTCCCAATCTGAAATTTTTTCTGGCATCATAATCAAATTTAAGTAAATAGTTGGTTAAAATTGACATACTCCCCGCAATAAATTAGCGGGGATTCTAAGTTCAAACAACAGTTGCAGGAAAAACCTGTCTTACACCGTCTAACTTAAGAGTTGATGCCCCAACTCTCTTGATATTTAAAGAAGCGTTTTCATCACGTCCATTAATGCTTGAACATGACGGACAACGCCATTCTCTAATATCTAATTCCAGTTTTTCTAGAACATGACCACAGTGAAAACAAGTCTTACTTGAGGGATACCACTGGTCAATGAAGACGATTAATTTTCCTTTCTTCACTGCCACCCAATCAAGGATTTCAATAAATTCACCGAAAGCTAAATCACCTATCTTTCGTCCCCAAAGTCTCTGCATTCCTTTGAGTTTTAAAGTCTCGAAGCAAAGAACATCAAATTGGTCGGTGAGTTGATGGGCTAACTTCCAGAACCAATCCCGGCGACGGTTTACAACTTTCTCGTGCTGTCTGACTAGATGCGACGCTCGCTTTTTCCCAATTCTTAGAACCTTTACGCTTTTTAGACAGGTTTCGAGAAGCTTTCTTAACATCATTGATAGCCTGCTTTAAAAACTGTGGGGACTGAACAGAAAAGCCTTCAGAGCAAGTGAGAAATGTTTTTAGTCCAAAATCAAATCCGGCAATTTTACCTGTCTCTGACTTGATTTCGGGTTGACTGCCATTATCGACAACAACTACTAAAAATATTTCACCTAAAGGTGTTCTCTTTATCGTTACAGTTTTAACCTTTCCTTCTCTGGGTCGAGAATTCCAGAACTGATAGACTTTACTACCAATCTTAATTCTGTTGCCACCGAGGAATTTATAGCCCGCTTGTTTTAAGGTGAATGACTTGTACTTTTTAACCTTCTTAAAGCTAGGTGGTCTGACTCCTTTCTTGTTGTGTTTAAAGAACAGTTGATAGGCTTTATCAATGCGCTGACAGATATCTTGAACAGCTTGAGAGCCTACTAATTGCCAGAAATTATTACGTTTCCTTAGTTTAGCAATATGTTTCTGAAGCTTTGCACAGTTTAAGTGTTTTCCCCACATCCGATAGTACCGTTTGTGCAAGGCAACACAGTGATTATAGATAACTCCTGCTGCATTAATAGCGCGCTTGAGGTATCTATTTCGCTTGTGTTGGTAGAGCTTAAACTTTAGTGTATTCATAATGATTTATGATACCATAACCTGTAGACTCACTCTTATATGTTCGATACCACTGGGAAAATAAATAGCAAAAGAATACTTGAATACATCAATGATCCAGATCACGGCTAACTTTTTACTGCCAACTGAAGTTGGCTCCCTCGCAGAGCAATCCCCCGTTTAAAAACAGGGGGCTTTACGCTTCGCCACCGTAAATTCAGGCAATAGGGAACAGGCAAAAGGCAATAGGCAATAGGCAATAGGGAACAGGCAATAGGCAATAGTTTTTTCCTGAACTCCTGAACTTCTGACTTCTCCTGTTCCGGTGTTTATTTATTCAGTGCTACATAATGCTTGAAAGAATTGTTTGACTTCATCGGGATCGCGTAATAAATAATCGGCTTGTGTGGGTTCTTCTGGCAGACCGACGCGAATTCCAATCCCTTTATTTTGATCGTGCAGGGCATGAATTGCGTCTTCGTCTGTGGTATCGTCACCTATATATATAGGTATGACATCGGGTTTATTCAGGTTGAGTCGATCTAACAGCCAAAAAACGGCTTTACCTTTATCCCAATTAATATTCGGTTTGAGTTCAAATATCTTTTTGCCTTTTTGTTTGCTCAGTTGGGGATGTTCTTCGAGTATACTATCAACGATCTGTTCAATTTGTTTAACTGCCGATTCTGTTGCTTGTCGGTAATGGATGGCGATCGCAAAGCGTTTGCGTTCGATATTTACGCCTTCGATAGAGTTGAGGCGATCGCGTAATTTTTGTTCGGCTTCATCGAGTTCGGGTAAGGTAGATTTGGCTTCTTCCTGCTGTTGGTGGGTTCCATCTGCACTCAGGATATCAAATCCGTGACTGCCCGCATAGTGTAAATGATCGAGACTGACCATTTTCCGCACGTCGGCGAGATCCCGTCCGCTAATAATTGCAACTGGGAAGCGTTCGGTCAACTGTGTCAGCAGCGATCGCATTTCGTCGGAGAGAATGGCGTCTTCGGGACGGTTAACGATGGGGGTGAGGGTGCCGTCGTAGTCGATAAATAACGCTAGCTGGCGGTTGCTGAGATGTTTGGCAATCGCATCGAATTTTTCGAGTGCGGAGGGCAAGGAGGAACCGGCAGAGGACGCTGAATGCTGTTTTTCGGGGGAGAAGATATCATCGAGTTCGCCCAGGTCTTGAATCACCACATCGGCGCCCTGTTCTCTCATCGACGGGTTAGCGCCCTCGCGATCAACTCCGACGACCAGGCCGAATTTCCCCGCACGTCCGGCTTGAACTCCGGCAACGGCATCTTCGATCACGATCGCCTGTTTGGGTTCAACGTCAAGCTGACGGGCGGCTTCTAAGAAGACATCGGGGGCGGGTTTGCCTTCAAGATTAAGTTCTTGAGAATCAACCCCGTCTATTTTAACATCAAAAAGGTGGGTTAGTTCTGCGGCTTCTAAAATATTTCCACAGTTGCGACTTGAAGAAATGACTGCGGTTTTAATACCCTGTTCTCGCCACTGACGAACTTGAGAAATGGTATCTTGATAGATATCAACTCCTTCTCGATCCATTAGTTGTAAAAAAAGCTGATTTTTGCGGTTGCCGAGTCCGCAAATGGTTTCGGTTTCGGGGGAGTCATTGGGATCGCCTTTGGGCAAATTAATTCCCCGCGATGTTAGGAAACTTTCGACTCCATCATAACGGGGTTTGCCATCAACGTATTTGCGATAATCGGTATCAATATCAAAGGGTTGGTAATTTTCTGAGTTATTTTGCGATCGCTGTTGCAGATATTTATCGAACATCTGCTTCCAGGCTTTGGCGTGTTGGCGTGCGGTTTGGGTGATGACTCCATCGAGATCCAAAATAGCCGCCTTATACGAATTGTTACTCATCAATCTATCTTTTCTGTGAATAGTAATTTACATCGGGGGTGGCTGAATATAGCTTAGAGTTGAATAGATCCACGCTCTAACGAACGCAAGTTTAGTGCAATGACGAATCTAATCTGTTGCTATTTTAAGTAACAACAATAGATCCACCTGCGTTAAGACGATTGCGATGGGTTAGGGCATTGACTCGAATCAAATAAAATAGTATTTAGATTCAGCTTAAGGATTGCCTCTACTCCTAGCTTCCTCCTAAAGTAAGAAATTTGAGTTCGTCTCCAACTAGATTTTAATGAATTCTTGCTCCTAGCGTTTATTGACAACGGTCAAGACCCAAAGTTAAGAACTGTTTAAGTTTGTTGCTCTATCTGTTTTTCATACCAATTCATCAAAGGGGTGGAACTAATCCCGTGAATAACCACAGAAATAATAACGGTGATGTAAACACTCCAAGCCATTAACTCCGCTACCGAACCTTGTAAACCTTCACCGAGGGCGTAGGTTAAATAGTAGATAGAACCCACTCCTCGAATTCCAAACCAACCGAAAAGTAATCGTTTGAGGGGATGATAACGAGTTCCAATTGTAAACAGCCAAGTTCCCAAAGGTCGAATCACAACCAGGAGTAATCCGGCGATTAAAACCGCAGCAGGAGCAAATCGAATCATGGGTTCAATTCGCAGTAACGTACCTAAGATTAAAATGGTCGCTACTTCTAAAAGTTTCTCGATTCGTTCGATAAATTCTAGTTGAGAAAAAGGCTTTTCTTCCTGTTTATAACTCTGTCGTGTAACAATTCCGGCGACAAATACGGCTAAAAAACCATATCCATTAATAATTTCGGTTAAGGAATAGGCGGCGAGAATAATGCTAATTGCAATAAAATCCTCCATAATTGTATCAGTCGGTCGGATTTTTAGCAGTTGTCTATCTATCCAAACAATGAGTTTAGTCACGAGAATTCCCATGACGATTCCGGCGAAAATTGCCCAAACTAAATCCACAGCAACCCACTGTTTAAACCAATTTTGCCAATTCTCATCTTTTAACCAATGGATGCCAAAATAAACAAAAGGAAAAGCCAGCGCATCATTTAATCCGCCTTCGGAGGTTAAACCAAAACGAAGTTCATCGGGATCGTGGGGATGGTTGAGTTGAACTTCTGAGGCTAAAACGGGATCTGTTGGTGCTAAAATGGCTCCGAATAATATGGCTTCACCCCAACTAAATTTGAGGAGAAAGTGACTAATTGCTGCGACTGCAAAGATCGAAAAAGGCATCAAACCGGCAATTAAACGAACGGTTATATTCCAAGAGGTTAGGTTTAGCCGACGGTTCATTTTGAGTCCGCAGCTAAACAGAGAAATGATTACAACAAGTTCGCTTAAACGTTCTAAAAAATTAGCATTGGGTCTGAGGTTTATTAAATTCAATCCGTAGGGGCTTAAAAGTATTCCTACTCCTAAATAGATGAGAGCGTAGGACAGGGGTAAACGGGAAATCCAACCCGAAGCCCAAGTGACTCCCAGTAAAACTAAACTAATTACAAGTAAAATAAGGATGTAAGTGTCCACAGATTAATTTAAAATAGAGTAAACTACTTACTAAACTATTCTATTTGTGATCGATCATGCTCTCTCATTAGGAAGATTTCGTCAGATAGATTAAATTTACTTTTTGATTGTTATTTGAAAGTTTTAGCAATTACTTTGACAAAATGACTCAACCTATAATAAACTGTGATCAAGTTAATTATTACTTGGATTGATAAGATTAAATTAAGATTGACCCTCGAATTCAACAATATAACTTTTGTCTTCAAAAGTAACGCGATCGCCGTGTACCAATTTACGTCCGCGACGGGTTTCTATTTCATCATTTACCAACACCCAACCGGACTGAATAATCAGTTTAGCTTGTCCTCCCGTTTGGGCGCAACCGACGAATTTAAGGAACTGGTCTAATTTAATAGTAGGTTCATCTGGTGGTGTCATTGTTATCTCCTGTTTTGCCTCCAAAAACCCGGTTTCTCTAAGAAACCGGGTTTTTATTAGCCATTTCTCTAAACGGCAACGGTTTGATTGAGTTTGTTTTGTGCGGCTAACACTTCTTGTCTTGCCCAATTATCAACGGCAATAATATCATCTAAAGAGGGATTTTGACAGTTATCGGTTTGATGGCGATCGCAAACGTATTCGATCATTCTGGGAATATCTAAAAACTCTATTTTCTCATCCAAAAACAACGCGACAGCCTGTTCGTTAGCCGCATTTAAAACGGCCGGCATGGTTCCCCCCGCACGTCCTGCGGCATAGGCTAAAGGCATACAGGGATACTTTTGATTATCGGGTGCTTTGAAGGTTAAATTTCCCGCTTTCACCAAATCTAACTGTTCCCAATTGGTATAAATTCGTTCCGGCCAAGACATGGCATAAAGCAACGGCAAACGCATATCCGGCCAACCCAATTGAGCCAAAACGGAGGTATCTTGCAACTCAATTAACGAGTGAATAATACTCTGGGGATGAATGACAATATCAATATTATCGTAATCCAAACCAAACAGAAAATGAGCTTCAATCACCTCCAATCCTTTATTCATCATTGTGGCAGAATCAACGGTAATTTTACGACCCATTGACCAGTTAGGATGTTTGATCGCGTCAGCCACTTTTACTTCTGCCAATTTCTCAACCGGCCAGTCGCGAAATGCACCCCCGGAAGCGGTTAAAATAATGCGTTTTAAACCCCCTTTGGGAACCCCTTGTAAGCATTGAAAAATTGCCGAATGTTCGGAGTCAGCCGGAAGCAATTTGACGCCGTATTCTTGAATTAAAGGATTGACAACCGGGCCGCCCGCGATTAACGTTTCTTTATTGGCGAGGGCGATATCTTTTCCGGCTTTAATGGCGGCTAAAGTGGGGAGTAAACCGGCACAACCGACGATTCCGGTGACGACGGCTTCCGAGTCTCCGTAGCGGGCGACTTCGACGACTCCCGACTCACCGGCGAGTAGAATGGGTTGGGGATCGAGATCGGCGATCGCGGTTTTTAATTCGGGTAGTAGGGTTTCATCGCAGATGGCGGCAATTTCGGGGCGAAAGGTGCGAATTTGTTGGGCCAGAAGGGTGACGTTGCGACGGGCGGCGAGTCCAACGATTCTAAATTTGTCGGGATGATCGGTGACAATATCGAGGGTTTGCGTGCCGATCGAACCGGTTGAACCTAAAAGAGTGATGGCTTTCATATTATTTTAATAAGTTGTCAATTATTACCATAGTACGATGCTTGATCCCCGAATCGTAAAAATCGGAATTTTGAGTCGAACCGTTGTAGCCTAGAGAAGAATATCAACGGGAGAGAGGTAGATGGAACCCCAATGGATCGAGTGGGCAAAGGCGTTACAGGCGATCGCCCAAACCGGATTACATTTTGTTCAAAGCGAGTATGATGCCGAACGTTATCGGGAAATTCAAGAGATTGCCGCTGATATCTTTGCCCATCATACTAACACAAAAAAAGAGGTGATTGTCGATTTATTTTCTCAAGAATACGGCTATGCTACCCCAAAAGTTGATGTGAGGGGTGCGGTGTTTAAAGAGTCTAAAATATTGTTGGTTCGTGAGGTTTTGGATAATCATCGTTGGACGTTGCCGGGGGGTTGGGCGGATGTGAATGAAACGCCGACAGAAGCTGTTACCCGAGAGGTTTTTGAGGAGTCGGGTTTTGAAACAAAAGTGGTGAAATTATTGGCGGTTTACGACCGTACAAAACAAGGTCATCAGCCGACCATGCCCTATCATGTTTATAAGATGTTTTTTCTGTGTGAAATTGTTGGCGGCGAAGCAAAATCGAGTTATGAAACGAGCGAAGTTGGATTTTTTGCCGAAGATAATATTCCCGAGTTATCTATTTCTCGGGTTCTTCCCCATCAAATACAACGCTTTTTTGAACATTATCGAAATCCCAATTTACCGACGGATTTAGATTAAAGTTATAATTTGCGGGAAAGCTATAAGGATATAAAAAGCATGGGTAAGGGCGGTAATTTGCCGTTTAAGAGCAGTAAAAACTGCTGGAATTTTCTAATAAAAAGTTTGCTTGTTTAAGATTGATCAAAATAGCGTTTAAAGAAGCTTTTTGCATTTCCGGAGAAAGATTGGGTTCGGCGAGCAAATCTTCAACTCTAGTTTGAAGTCTGGACAAAAGATCGGTTAAAGCCAGATCTGAAGCTTTATTTTGTTTCGTTTTCAAAGCGTTTAACAATTCATATAACTGAGTTTTAGGTGTTTTTTCTTCTCCGCTAAAAGGTGAGGACTTCAGAGCATTAGGTTTGTAAATTTCTGGAGATTTTTTTTCAAGATTTTCTAAAGTTTGCTGCAAATTAGCCATAATCGTATTCATTTCAATGGGGTCAAATATTTTCAAGATACGAGTTTGGGTGACTAAACCCAATCCTCTCCCCCAATTCCAAGATACAACTAAGCGGCGAATATGACGTTTTTTCATTTCTTGATGTGCTTTCCACAGAGTATCTTCTGGACTGAGTAAAATCAAAGGTTGACTCATAACGTCTCGAACAATAGTCCGAGAAAAATTGATTTTCAGTAATTGAAATTGGACGATATCCCGTTCGGTGACAATTCCTACAGGAAGATAACGATCATCACTTTCCGGTTGAGTAATAACAACGCAACTCACCCCAAAACCGGACATCAATTGAGCAATATTTTCTAAGGTTGCAGTTGGAGGCGCTTGAATAACACTAGAAGTCATTACTTCCGAAACTCGCCACAATCTTAACAGATGAATGGGTTGTAAAGCTTGGCGAATTTGTTCGGGAGAAATTACCCCAATTAATCGTTCTTGTTCATCGACTATGGGTAAATGACGAATTTTATAACGTCGAAATAAAAACAAAGGAGCAAAGATATCTTTAAATGCGGTTTGGGATAAAGTAATCACAGGTTGGGTCATCACTTCGGCAACGGTTGTGCTTTCAAAATCTATCCCTTGAGCGGTTAGTCGCACAAGATCGCGTTCGGTGATAATTCCCATTAGTTTTTCCCCCGTCATAATCAGAAGACAACTGGACTGAAATCGATTAATTTGAGGGATTTTTACCGGGGTATTCTCATTATTAACTAAACAGCTACTTCCCTGATAAGAGTTCATTTGAACGATGGCATCAATCAATAGAACTTCAGGAGAAATAATCAAAGGATGGCGATCAATTGTATCTGTTAACAAGGGTTCTTTGAGAAAAGAATCTTCAAGTTGCATGGTTTACCAGTCCAAACTCACGACTCATTTCTATGCTAAACGGGAATCAGGAAAGGAGCAAAAGCTTTACAGACTTTAAGTGCTTTCAAGCTAGAAAAAGCAGCAGAAGAGGGATGTTACACCCAATCCCCCTAAATGCCCAACTGAATATTTACATTTGTCGTGTTTCGGTGTAATCTAAGGAATGTAACAGTTGAACACCTGTATAGTCTGTTATTTAGGTAACAAAGCCTGTTTTAGGTTAAAAGCTCACTCTTCCTCGGAGCGAACAGACATCAACTGAGGAGATGTTTCCCCTGAGTCGATGTTCGCACTTTCGGAAGCTGAAGTTTTGTGATAGAGCCTATCCAAAACCCGCTTGACTGAAATTCTTCGCCATAGCTGGCCCCGTTTGGTTTTATAACCTTTTTCATTCAGCCAGTTGGCGATTTGTTGTAGTGATTTCCCGGATTTATGATGACGACGAATTAACTCAATAATTTCCTGTTCTCGGGGTTCTTCTACAAGTTCACCGTTAATAGAACACAAACCAAAGGCAGGAGAACCGTAACCTGCATACCCTCCGCGAGCAGCTTTTGCTTTGCGTCCCTCCTCAAGTCGTTGCCAGCTTGAGAGGTCATCTAATTTCTCGGCAGTCATAACTCTGTTGTAAAGCATAGTCCACGATAATGAATCTATACTATACAAAAATCTCTCTGTTTGTCTATATGATCGAAGTTTAATTAATATTATTCAACCCAAAAATGTATACTATTTTACCTAAAAAATAAAATAAAAATGACCAGAAAATATTTTGAGGATTGAACATTTGAGCCAACATTTTTTTCAGAAAAAAGCCGTATTTATTCGAGATGAAGATTTTGATCGATTGATTGGGGAATATCCTTTAGTTGTCGTCTGTTTTGTGCAATCCCGCTGCGATCTTAGCCGTCGAATCCGTCCCATTCTTAACCAACTGGCTAATGATTATTTTCCTCAAGTAAAAGTCGTAAAAATCGATCTGGCAAAATATAAACAAATAGGAGAAAGATTTCAAATAGATTGTCTTCCCAACATTTTTTATTTTAAAAATGGGCAAAGAATGAATAATTTAGTTGGTTTATTGCCCGATGAAGTGATTCGGAATAAACTTGAAGAACTGCTGTAGTTCAAAAAGTTAAAAAGCCTTGTTTTGAGGTTAAATCAAGTCATGCTGAATTCTTCTACGATTAAAAATTAAAATAAATCAAACATTTCAATCGTAGCGAGAACTTCAGCATTTTGTCAAACTTTGACTCGAAAGTTTTTTTAACCTTTTAAACAGGTGATTTCACCTGAACCAATCGATGTCCCGGCGTTTGAGGTTGTCCCAAACCATCTGTTAAGGCATAACTAAGCGCCAATAGCCACATCCACAGCCCCGGATAACGAGGTTCTAACCAAGGTTGAATCCATCGAGAAAACCGGGGAACCCAACCCAAAAGCCCACTAATTAAGGCTAAAATCGTGAAATTCAAATAACTTACCATCCAACGTATGACTTCGTTAAAAGTAATAAAATCGAGAATCCAAAGTAACAGTTTGGGATTGGTTCGTGCGGCTTTTAACGCCAATCGAGTAAACGTCCACCAATCCGCCCGATCTTTAATAAAAGTGTCCGCAACTGCTGTCGGTTCCGAGGCTAATAATCCAAAAAAGGTATTTAAAATCGAGTTGATTCGTTGCGGGGGTAAATGTTTGTCTGTGGGAACCATCATCCCCTTAGAAAATAGCCACGTTACCGAAATATTGCTTTGATAAGCCCGAATTTGATTGAGGTGTTTGATTTGCAAAAGATCGTGTTTTAAAGCGGTATTGAGTAAATCGGTTAAACGGGATAAATTCC
Organism: Capilliphycus salinus ALCB114379; assembly: GCF_047276495.1. NCBI lineage: Bacteria > Bacillati > Cyanobacteriota > Cyanophyceae > Oscillatoriales > Sirenicapillariaceae > Capilliphycus > Capilliphycus salinus. Next base: position 493,689 of record NZ_CP178543.1, read on the forward strand.
GCACCAAAGAACCAAATCCGGTAAACACTAAAGGAGACTGAAGGGAAGCCGCATCTCCGATAGAAATTAAGCGATCATAAGCCACTTTGCGATCGCGACTTCTGGCGCTAAAATGTCCGGGAATATAACCAAAAGTCGGCTTTTTCCAAACTAATTTATCCAAATCACAGCGACGATATTCGGGTAAAATGGTAAAAAAGTCTTCGTACATTTCTAACAGCGAACCGGGATTTTTTGGGTTAACTTGATGATAGTGAAACAGATAAAATGTTAACTCATTTCCCCCGCCCGGAAACAATTCCCAAATCAGTTGACGTCCGCGAGAAATATCGCCGTGACTGTTGAGAACATCGCCATAGTTTGCATCCCAAACATCCGGTTCAAAACCCCCGTCAATCACCGCCCCAACCGTCGGACAAACGCTATCAAACGCCCGTCCTCCGTTCAATTGCCAAGCAATAGGCGAAGCGGTTCCCATCGCATCGACCAACAGGCGTCCGGTGGCAATTCGTTCGGATTTTGTGGGCAGATGAACGGTTTTAACCTGAACGTTTTGAGGTGCAATATCGGCGCGAATAAATTCGGTTTCATCCCAAATTTCACCCCCCGCCTGACGCAATTTTTCCCCGCAAGCACGCAGTAATTTTTCTGCATCCAAAGCCACATTTAAAACCGTGGGAGTGTGGAGAATTGGGGCTTTGGCAATGGGAGGATTATTGGCATCAAAAAACTTGTGAAATCCGTCTTTATATTCTCGGGCGATTAAACTTTCGACCTCGGCTTTTGAGAATAATCCCAAATCAATTAAACTTTGCAATTCGCTGCGAGAAATATTCCACTCCCGATTCATCCGTCCAAAGGGCAACCGTTCAATTAACAAGACTTGATAGCCCAAACGTGCCATCACTGCGGCATGAATGACGCCCAACGCTCCGCCAACATAAATTAAATCATATTTGGGTTTAGAATTGCTGCTAGAATCTTGGGCAGAAAAAATGACCTGTTTGGGCGTTTTCGGATTTCTCACCCCTTCGCGCCACCGTTTTTCCCACCAATAAACCCGCTGAAGATCGTATTCTCCATTGGGCATTTTTTGAAAGTATTTTGTTGTCAAAGGGTAGTGGGGAGCTAACGCTTCAAAAATCAATTGTTGCGAAAGATCGATTTCTGGAGGTTCGGGATATTGATAAGGAAATTGTTGTCTGAGTTCAGTTTCTAGCTGCTTAATCAATAATTTTTCATCATTTTTCGGCGGATTTCCGACTCTAAAAAGTTTTAAATAAGTCGTGCGTTGAACCGACCAAACGAACACTGAAAATTCGTTCAACTCGTCATTTTTAGCGTTAGTAGACGTAAACTTGAGACGAAAACCATCCGGGGTGATGTGTTTTTCTCCGGTTTCGGGTTTAAACTTATCCTGCAACCAGGTACAAACGCTTTCAGTATTGGGTGTGGGGATTTCCAGATAGAGAATTTCCTTCATGGTCATTTGTGATCAATTTGTACCTCAGTTAGGAATCAAGTGACTCATCCTATCAATAGGGTAGGCTAAAAATAGCATTTTAGAAAGAGTCGAACGCTAAAGGTGTAACATTTATTGATGAACCTTTAGAATCAAGATATCATGGCAGAGTCAGTTCAAGTTGAAAAGTTGATCCAACAGCAGCGAGAATTCTTTGCTACAGGTCAAACGAAGAATGTCAACTTCCGTCGGGAACAACTTCAACGCCTTAAACAAGCAATTATAGACCATCAAGGCGATATTATTGCAGGAGTCAAAGCGGATTTGAACCGACCCGAATTTGAAGCTTATTTTGAAATTGCTTCAGTATCCGAAGTTAATTATGCCATTAAACACCTCAAATCTTGGACGAAACCGAAAAAAGTTCGGACTTCTCTCGATCAATTTCCCGCCACCGCCCAAATTTGTCCAGAACCTTTAGGTGTGGTTCTGATTATTGGGCCTTGGAATTATCCCTTTCAACTGATGATTTCCCCCTTGGTTGGGGCAATTGCTGCGGGAAATTGTGCGATTTTAAAGCCCTCAGAAATTGCGGCAAATACCTCTAAAGTTGTCGCGAATATAATTCAAAAAACCTTCGATCCGGCTTACGTTGCTGCGGTGGAAGGCGGGGTAGAAACCAGTCAGGCTTTACTCGCCCAAAAATTCGATCATATCTTCTTTACTGGCGGCACAAAAATCGGTAAAATTGTTATGGAAGCCGCAGCCAAAAATTTAACTCCTGTGACTTTAGAATTGGGCGGAAAAAGTCCCTGTATTGTTGATAGCGATGTTCAGCTTGATTATGCCGCAAAACGCATCGCCTGGGGTAAATTTATCAATGCGGGACAGACTTGTATTGCACCGGATTATGTGTTGGTGAATCGGGAAGTTAAAGCCAGTCTTTTAGAGAAAATAAAAGAAAACATTCAAGAGTTTTACGGCGAAAATCCCGAAAAAAGCCCCGACTATTGTAGGATTATTAGTCAAGGACATTTTAACCGTTTGGCAGGATTTTTACAAAATGGTAAAGTGATTGTGGGCGGACAAACTAACCCGGAAGATAAATATATTGCGCCGACGGTTTTAGATGGGGTTTCTTGGGACGATCCGGTGATGCAAGACGAAATTTTTGGGCCGATTTTACCCGTTTTAGAATATAATAATTTGGGAGAAGCAATCTCTCAAATTAACGCCCGTCCCAAACCCTTGGCGCTCTATTTCTTTTCCAAAGATAAAGCCAAACAGCAACAAGTTCTTCAAAATACTTCATCGGGTGGGGTATGTTTTAACGATACGGTTATGCAGTTTTCAGGAACTTATCTTCCCTTTGGCGGCGTGGGAGAAAGCGGGATGGGAAGCTATCATGGAAAAGCTAGCTTTGATAGGTTTTCTCATTATAAAAGTGTCTTAAAAAACACGTTTTGGATAGATTTAAAATTGCGTTATGCACCCTACAAAGGAAAAGTTTATTTGATCAAAAAGATTATTGCAGGACTTTAAGAGTTTGAGAGAAACTTAGAATCAATCTGTATAATACCCATAAATTAAAATGAACAGCCGCGATTTGATTTTAAATTCCGTTCGGAAAAATCAACCCAATTCAGACGTTAAACTTCCTGAAATTCCCGTATTTAACAACAACTCGGAACCCCTAATTTATCAATTCAAAACTCATCTCGAACGCATGGGAGGACAATCTTTTGAAGTCTCCAATATCGAGGAAATCAAAACGAAAATAACCAAACTTTATCCCGATGCAAAAATCATCTGTTCAACCCTACCCGAAATAACCGGAAATAAACCCATTCAACCCGAAACTTCTCCCCACGAATTAGCCGATGTTGATGTTGCTATTGTCCGGGGAAAATTTGGAGTTGCAGAAAATGGGGCGGTCTGGTTAACTCACGAAGATTTAGTTGTAAATGCCTTGGGTTTTCTCTCTCAACATTTAATCATTTTACTCGACTCCAAACAGCTAGTTAGAGATATGCACCAAGCCTATCAACGCATTGAATTAACTCAAACCTCCTACGGCGTATTTATGGCTGGACCTTCGGCGACGGGAGATGTGGAAGCGGTGATTATTCGCGGCGCCCAAGGGGTTCGGAGTTTAACCGTTTTTTTGCTGTAAAATTAACTAAAAAAATAACCCAAAAAACCAACAATGAAAGTCGGTCTTTTTATTCCCTGTTATATCGATGCGTTCTTTCCAGAAGTGGGAATAGCAACGCTAGAATTATTAGAAAAACTCGGCGTAGAAGTTGAATATCCCCTCGACCAAACCTGTTGCGGTCAACCGATGGGAACCAACGGCACCCAACAACAAGCAGCCGCGACTGAACGGGTGTTTGTAGACTGTTTTAAAGACTATCAATATATTGTTAGTCCTTCGGCGAGTTGTGTTTATCACGTCCGGGCAAATTTAGACGCCATCCCCCAAACTTATGAGGTGCAAAATGTTCGTAAAAATATCTACGAATTGGTGGAATTTATACACGATATATTGCAAATTAACAGCTTTCCTTGGGCAGAATTTCCCCACAAAGTTGGCTTGCACAACAGTTGTAGTGCTATTCGGAAACTCGGAACTTCTCGACCGTCTGAGTTAATGATCGCCTCTTTTTCTAAAAGTCAAACCCTCTTAGAAAAGGTCAAGGGGATAGAATTTGTAACTTTAGACCGTCCCGACGAATGTTGCGGCTTTGGGGGGACGTTTTGCGTGTTTGAAGAAGCGGTTTCTGCCCAAATGGGGTATGATAAAGTTAACGATCATTTCCGCAACGGTGCCGAATATATTGTATCGGGGGACATGAGTTGCTTACTTCACCAAAAAGGCATCATTGACTATTATAAAATTAACCTAAAAACAATTCATATTGCTCAAATTCTCAACGGTTTTCAACTATGACTAAACCCGTTAACCAAGCCGCCGCAGCCGAACAGTTTTTACAGGACCAAAAACGCGCCCAACAGTACGATAAAATTCTCTGGAATGCCAGACTCAAACGGGATATTGGGGCGGCTTCCGTTCCCGAATGGGAAGAATTGCGCGAAATTGCTTCACAAATAAAAGAACATACGCTTACCCATTTGGCGGACTATTTAGAACAGTTTGAAGCCAACGCCAAACAAAACGGAATACAGGTTCATTGGGCGAAAGATGGGGCGGAACACAATCAAATTGTTCATAATATTCTCGGCAGCCATAACGTTAAATTTTTGATAAAAAGTAAGTCCATGCTGCAAGAAGAATGCGGTATGGTTCCCTTTTTAGAAAGCCAAGGAATTAGCATTACAGAATCGGATTTTGGAGAACGTATTCAACAACTGGATCGAGAACCTCCGAGTCATATTGTGATGCCGGCTATTCACAAAACCCGTCAGGATGTGGCGAAGTTATTTGCAGAAAAAATAGACACCGACCCCAACAATGACGATCCCCATTATCTCAACGAAATGATGCGACAAAATACCAGACCCCGGTTTTTAAAAGCCGATGCGGGGATGACCGGGGTTAATTTTGCGATCGCAGAAACGGGCAGTTTTGTAGTCTGTACCAACGAAGGTAACGCCGATATTGGGGCGAACGTTCCCCCGCTTCATATTGCCAGTATGGGGATTGAAAAATTAATCCCAAAAGTCGAACATTTGGGGGTATTTATTCGGTTGCTGTCCCGGAGTGCTTTGGGTTCTCCGATTACTCAATATACTTCCCATTTTACCAAACCCAAACCGGGCGGTGAAATACATTTAGTGATTGTTGATAATGGCAGAAGCGAACGGTTAGGAATGGCGGATTTTTGGTCATCTTTAAAATGTATTCGCTGCGGCGCTTGTTTGAACACTTGTCCGGTGTACCGTCGCAGTGGAGGATTAAGTTATGGGGCGGTGTATTCGGGGCCGATTGGAATGGTTTTAGACCCAACTTTTGATGCGAAAAAATACAGCAATTTACCCTATTCTTCTACCCTTTGCGGTTCCTGTGGGGATGTTTGTCCGGTGAAAATAGATCTCCCCGAACAAATTTATAAATGGCGTCGGGTGATGGCGGAAAAACACTTACTTTCTTTACCCCGTCGGGAGAGTATGAAAGCGGCGGGGATGGTGTTAGGAAATCCTCTACTTTATCGCTTTGCTGAAAATGTGGTAATTCAGAAAGTAATGAAGTATTTCCCGTTTTTATTTTCGAGTAAAATCTTAAATCCTTGGGTGAGACATCGGGCGTTACCAACGGTTCCCAAACAAACGTTTAAACAGTGGTATATAGAAAACCGTCAAAAGTAGGGTGCATCAAAAGTCAATCTTTTGATTTCCTATGCTTGTGTTGGGTTTCGTTGCCTCAACCCAACCTACAGACTGTCAACTAAAAAGACTCATAAAAACACTCAAAAAAATCCGTAATTTATGATATAATTTAATCATCAAGCCGCAATGTTATCTCACGCTATGGCTGTCACCACTACCAGTCTAAAAGTGACTTGGGAAAAGTTACCGGAAGACTATATTTTACCCGACGATCCGGTGGATAATATTACTCAGCCCCTATTGGCAATGGCATTAACAGATGCTTTAAGCACTGCGGGAAAATTGCCCGAAAATTCCCTCACACCGACGAATTATGGCATCTGTGCGACGGTGAATGACAAAATTGTTGTCAAAGCACCCGACTGGGCGTTTATTCGGGAAATTCGAGTCGATCGCTCAGAAGTTGAACGCAGTTATACGCCCCGTTTGGAAGGGGATATTCCTATCATTGTGATGGAATTTATCTCGGAAACCGAGGGCGATGAATATTCGATAAAACCCACCTATCCGCCCGGAAAATGGTTTTTTTACGAGCAGGTGTTGCAGGTTCCAAACTATGGAATTTTTGAGCCAAAAAATGGGGTTTTAGAACTTTATAAGCCCGATGATTCTGGCCGATATAAGGTACAAAAACCCGATAAAAATGGGCGATATTGGATCGCGGAAATGGAGTTATTTTTGGGTGTTTGGCAAGGTACTCACGACAGACGCACCGGCTATTGGTTGCGGTGGTGGGATGAGGCGGGAAACCTGTTGTTATGGGGTTCTGAGTTGGTTCAACAAGAACGCCAACGCGCAGAACAAGCCGAACTTCGCGCCCAACGCCTTTTAGAACGACTGAAGGCCGAGGGTATTGAACTTGAAGAATAGGGTTTTTTCCGATTTTCTAACGCCCCCAATAATCTCCCCTCGCCCCCCTTACAAAGGGGAGAATAAAATGAAGTTAAAAGTCCCCCTTTTTAAGGGGGATTAGGGGGATCAATACTCTAAATTTTAACGCCGGAATGTTGAATTTTCATCCGAGGGATAATTCATCAAGCGATCGCCAAACTTCCTGCATTAAATCATTGAGTCCAATTTGAGCAACAGCCGAAATTAAAAAGACTTTTGATTGGCTAATTTGCCCAATTTTATCGATGATTTCTTGAATCTCCTCGCTGTCGGTATCGACCGCATCAACCTTATTTAACGCCACAATTTGGGGGCGATCGGTTAAACCCCGGCCGTAGGCTTGTAATTCTTGCAGAATTGTGTGATAATTTTCAACAGGAGTGGGATCGGTAATATCGATTAAATGTAGTAAAATTCGGGTGCGTTCGATGTGGCGTAAAAATTCATGCCCCAAACCCAAACCCGTATGAGCGCCTTCAATTAACCCCGGAATATCTGCAAAAACGGTACCGTCTCCCGTCGGTTTGCGAACCACTCCCAAATTAGGAATTAACGTGGTAAAGGGATAATCGGCAATTTTGGGTTTGGCAGCAGATAACGCCGAAATTAACGTTGATTTTCCCGCATTGGGCAAACCGATAATTCCGACTTCAGCTAACAGTTTTAACTCCAGTCTAAGCTGTCGTTGTTCGCCGGGAAGTCCGGGTAAAGCATAGTCGGGGGCGCGATTTTGGTTGCTGAGAAAGTGTGCATTTCCCAAACCGCCTTTACCGCCTTTGGCAACACAAAATTCTTGGTTGGGATGAACCAGATCAACTAAAAGTTCTTCGGTTTCCAAATCATAAACCGCAGTCCCGCAAGGAACCTCAATAATGCGATCGCTTCCTGCGGCCCCGGTCATATTTTTCGGGCCACCCCGCCGGCCATCTTCGGCGCGAAAACGGTGATTGTACTTAAAATCTAACAAGGTTTGCAGGTGTTCAACCGCAACCAAAATCACGGAACCGCCCCGGCCACCATTCCCACCGGAAGGCCCGCCTGCGGGAACATATTTTTCGCGACGGAAGGCGACGATGCCATCGCCACCTTTACCCGCTTCGACTAAAATTTCAACTTGATCGATAAATTGCATCTCTAGGATTTGTAATTGGGACTGGGAATATCGGACATTTAACTGTGAATTTGAGATTAAAAAGATTCTCAGGTCTGCGATCCCTGCCCCTACATCCTCAAAACTTCCCGCTCAAAACATTAAGAGCGTTGGAAATAGAAATAAGTTGCCATCGGCGCAACAGTTGCCACGACCAACACAATTACAACAATAATTGTAGCGGTTTGATCGTCGGTTTCTTCGGCGGATTTAAACGTACCTTCAATTTGAACCTGCTCGTTCACGCTCGGGGGGCCAGGATCAGGATTTCCCGATAACACCGCCACCAAGCGATCGCTAACCCCTTTGAAGGCTTCATTATACTTATTACCATCCCGCAGGGGAACTTGTAACGTTTCGGTGGCTACACTTTCGGCAATCTCATCGGTCAGCAGCGACTTAGCCCCCTCTCCGCTGCGAATGGCGCTATTATTGGTCAGGACATCGAGAACTAACAGCGTTTGATTTTCACCCGCCTCGGGAGTCGGAAACCACTTGTTAAACAACGCCTCGGTAAAACTATCGGCCGTTTCCCCGTAGTCAAAGCGCCGCAACGTGACCAAACGCACCTCATAACCGGTTTTCTCGGTCAGTTGGGACAATTCTTGATTAATTTGACGTTCGGTGCTAAAACTCAGAACATCCCCATCATCAACGATCCGAGTCGGATCGCCCGAGGTTAAATTCGGCATTTGATAAACCCCGGTCGCCTGGGCAGGCGTTGCCCACAGTTGAGCGATGAAAACGGCGAGAACCGTCGGTAAAATCAACGCAACAAAGCGTTTTTTCCAATTTAAGATTTTGTTAAATAGCTGTATCATTAGAACAGTTAACCCGTGCGATCGTTTTTTCTACTCATCCTACCACTATACAAGTTAAGGTGTCCGCTTCATCGATGTTGTCTGTTTTGTTGAGAATGCAAGTGATATCCTAAGTTCTGATAGGCTTGTCGTCTTGAATCGAGACAGACAGAACGTTTATAGTGTCGAATGTGTTTCACTCATCGCTGGCGTTGAAAAACCAGTTGTGAGGTACTATCCAATATGTGAGCTTATGGATTTTTCGAGTGTTGCAGCCCAGTTAAACGCTGGAACAATTCTACCCGAGGGAATAGTCATTATCACCCTCTTAACGGTTTTAATTACCGATCTGATCGTCGGACGGACGGCTTCTTCTCGCCTGACGCCCTACATTGCGATCGCGGGCCTTTTCGCGGCGATCGTCGCCCTGTACTATCAGTGGAATAGTACCGATACCATTGGATTTTTGGGCAGTTTTAACGGCGACGCCCTCAGCGTGGTGTTTAGGGGCATTATCGCCCTGTCCGCCATTGTCACCATTTTGATGTCGGTTCGCTACGTCGAACAAACCGGAACCTCCTTGGCGGAATTTATCGGCATTTTGTTAACCGCCAGCTTGGGGGGAATGTTCCTGTCGGGGGCGACGGAATTGGTGATGATTTTCGTTTCCCTAGAAACCCTCAGTATCTCATCGTACCTGCTGACCGGCTACACCAAACGCGATCCCCGGTCCAACGAAGCGGCGTTGAAATACCTGTTAATTGGGGCTTCGAGTTCGGCGGTCTTCCTCTACGGGTTATCGCTGCTGTACGGACTCTCGGGCGGCGAAACCGAGCTTAATGCGATCGCCGATTCTTTGGCGACCTCCGGGGCGAGCGCCTCTCTCGGCGTCGTCATCGCCCTGGTGTTCGTCATTGCGGGGATTTCGTTTAAAATTTCTGCGGTTCCCTTCCACCAGTGGACGCCCGACGTTTACGAAGGTTCGCCGACTCCGGTTGTGGCGTTTTTGTCTGTGGGTTCCAAAGCCGCAGGGTTCGCCCTGGCCATTCGGCTGTTAGTCAATGCTTTCCCCATCGTTAGCGATGAATGGCGGTTCGTGTTCACCGCTTTGGCGATTCTCAGCTTGGTCTTGGGAAATGTGGTAGCCCTCGCCCAAACCAGCATGAAGCGGATGTTGGCCTACTCCTCCATCGCCCAAGCGGGGTTTGTGATGATCGGGTTGATCGCCGGAACCGATGCGGGTTACTCCAGCATGATCTTTTATCTGTTGGTGTATTTGTTTATGAACCTGGGCGGTTTTACCTGCGTGATTCTGTTCTCCCTGCGAACCGGAACCGATCAAATTAGCGAATACAGTGGGTTGTATCAAAAAGATCCCCTGCTGACTTTGGGGTTAAGTATTTGCTTACTTTCCCTGGGCGGAATTCCCCCTCTGGCCGGATTTTTTGGGAAAATTTACCTGTTTTGGGCCGGTTGGCAAGCGGGATTATATGGCTTAGTTTTGTTAGGATTAGTCACCACTGTAGTCTCGATTTACTACTACATTCGCGTTGTTAAAATGATGGTTGTTAAAGAACCGCAAGAAATGTCCGATGCGGTGAAAAACTATCCTCAAATTCGCTGGAATTTGCCCGGAATGCGGCTGTTACAAGTCGGATTGGTGGCTTCTTTGGTGGCGACTTCCTTGGCGGGAATTTTATCGAGTCCTTTGTTTAACTTAGCCAACAGTTCGGTGAGTCGGACTCCGATGTTGCAAGCGAACATTGTTCAAACCAAAAAAGTCGCTGCTGTTGACTCCAACTCCAGTTTATCGACTTTCCAACAAAACTAATTTCTGCTTTTGTAAATTAACCGAAAGGGGTGTGCTGAATTCATGCCCCTATTTTTTGAACGTAGCCGAATCAAGGAAAGAAAAAAGTATGTCTGCATCCCAGCATTCTCCCCAACAACTTAAACGCGAATTGGGTTGGTTTGGTGCCACCATTATGGGGTTAGGATCGGTCATTGGTGTCGGAATTTTTGTTAGTTTGGGTTTGGCAGCAGGCTTATCCGGTTACGGGGTCATTGGGGCGTTGGTTGTCGCGGGAATTTTGCAAATTGCCAATAGTTTGAATCTCGCCCAACTCGCCGCCAGTCATCCCGTTAGTGGCGGTATTTATGAATACGGTTACAAGTATCTTAACTCTTGGTTTGGTTTTACCGGAGGGTGGATGTATCTACTCGGAAAAACGGCTGTTGCTGCCACTGCTGCACTCGGTTTTTCCAGTTATTTAATTAAGTCTCTTGGCGTTTCCCAGTCGTTTTTAGTTCCCATTGCCGAACTTGCGGTTTTGGGTTTAACTGCGGTGGTTTTGGGCGGAATGCGACGCTCAAAAGCGGCGACGACGGTGATTCTTTCGATTACGCTATTTGCCCTATTCTTTTTAATTATTGCCGGGGGAGTTGTCTTATCTCAAAAGGGATTTTTACCCGTAGAATTAGCCGAGATTGACTTTAAAATAGGCCTGAAAAACTTCCTCGAATCTGTGGCTTTATTATTTGTTGCTTATAACGGTCCCGCCCGAATTACAATGTTGGGGGAAGAAATTACAGAACCCCGGAAAAATATCCCGAAAGCCGTTCTAATAACGTTGGGAATTACCACGATAATTTACATGGGTGTAGCAATTGTGAGTTTGGGAACCATTGGCGCCGAAGCATTGGGAATAGCCTCCGAAGAAGCCGCACCGTTAGAAATTGTCGCCGCCAGTTTAGGAATTCCCGGTGCAAAAACGCTGTTGGCAATTGGGGCGATTACCGCAACTTTAAGCGTGTTATTGAGTATTATTTTAGGTTTATCTCGGTTATTATTGGCGATGGGAAGACGGGGCGATATGCCGAGATTAATTGCACAGTTAAATTCTGCCGGAACTACACCCTATTGGGCGGTGATTTTTATTAGTATTGCTGTCGGACTTTTGGTTTTAACCGGGGATGTAAAAACCACTTGGTCGTTAAGTGCGTTTGGTTCGTTGTGGCGCTGCGGAATTGTCGGTTTGGCGGCGTTGCGTTTGAGTGATGAACAGCGATTATATCCCGTTTGGATGAGTTTATTTGCCCTATTTTCCGGTTTGTTTTTAGCCTTTTGGATCGAGTGGCAAGTTTGGTTAATTGGGTTAGGATTAATTGGGGTGGGTTTGGTTTGGCATTTTGTCGCCTCCAAACTCAAGGAAAGGGAAAGTTTAGCCCAAACCAGCAGCGACTAATTGAATTGATTTAAACCCATGATTCGCCCTTACCAAGAACAGGATCTCAACCGGTTGTTAGAGGTTTGGTATTCCGCCTCGAAAATAGCCCATTCTTTTTTGGATGAAGCTTTTCTGGAAACCGAACGTCAAAACATACCAAAGGTTTATTTACCCGCAGCAGAAACCTGGGTTTTTGAACGGGATAAGCTGGTGTTGGGGTTTATTTCGCTATTAGATAATCAGGTAGGGGCGATTTTTGTAGACCCTCAATTTCAACGCCAGGGAATTGGGCGGGCTTTAATTGATTGGGCGAAAACATTGCGAAGTCAACTTTTTGTGGAAGTTTTTAAAGAAAATCAAGCGGGGCGGGCTTTTTATCAACAATATGGTTTTATTCCCGTTGACGAACATCTCCATCCAGAAACAGGCTATATGTTATTACGTTTGCGGCTAGAATATTAACTCATTAAAGACTCATTAAATTGTCAAAATCAGCCAAAGGAGGTGATGTCGCCCAAACCATTGATGAATCTATTTTTCCGCAAAAATTTTGCTACAATTAAACAAAACTTGCAACCGAAAAAGGAGGGGATGACCTATCATCGAGATTTCTGAACGTCAACTCACGCTAGAAGAATTTTTGGCATTACCAGAAACGAAACCCGGCGGAGAATATATTGACGGTAAAATTATTCAAAAGCCCATGCCCCAAGGTAAACATAGCACCATCCAAGCAGAATTAATTCTTACTATTAATAGCTTGGTTAGTCGTCAGCGCATTGCCCGTGCTTTTCCCGAACTCCGGTGTACGTTTGGCGGACGTTCAATTGTTCCCGATGTAACAGTGTTCTCCTGGGATAGAATTCCCAGAGATGAAAACGGTAATATTGTTAATGTTTTTGAGACTTATCCCGATTGGACAATTGAAATTTTGTCTCCCAATCAAAGCCCGGGTTTAGTTACCGGAAATATTCTCCACTGTTTGAATCACGGTAGCAGTTTGGGATGGTTAATTTACCCGGAAGAAGAATCAGTTTTAGTGTTTCCTCACCAACAACAACCCCAACTCTTTCAAGCCGCAACCGATGAATTAATTGTTCCTAAATTTATGGGAGAATTTAAGTTAACCGTTGGGGAGATGTTTGGATGGTTAAAGCTGTAAATAGGTATCGCTAATTTTCAACGAAATGCCAACCAAGGAGATAGAAATATGAAATGGCGTGTTGTGCTTGAAACTGATTCGGAAACCGGAGATTGGGCTGTTTGGTGTCCAGAATTGCCCGGTTGTGTGTCCGCAGGAGAAACCGAAGAAGAAGCCTTAGAAAATATTCGCGAAGCGATCGCACTTTATCTTGAACCCGATCCGATTGAATTAAAATCAGGTGCAATTTTACGCGAGGTATCAGTAGGATGACTCGCATCCGACCTATGAATGCAGACCAGGTAGAACGCATCTTGTCGCGATATGGATTCGAGTTGGTCTCTCAAAAAGGGAGTCATCGAAAGTGGCGAAATTGGGAAAGTCAACTTCAGGTAATCGTACCCTATCACAAAGGACGAGATCTTCCTGTTGGCACTCTACGCAATATCATGGTGAACGCCAACGTTCCAGAAACGGAATGGAAAATAGCTTAGAACATCTTTTCTCTTAATACTTTTAAGAACTTTTGCGTTAATTAATCGAAGATTGTAATAATTACTCAAATTCAATGTAAAATCAGTGGGCAAGCCGATCGCTCTCAAAGAATGGAAAAATCAAAATCAACGACCCGATGGTTACAACAATTTGCGGCGCTTCTTCTCATCGTAGGAATTGCCTTTCGGTTTGTTAATTTGGGTTATAAAGTCTATTGGTACGATGAAATTCACACCTCATTAAGAAGTTCGGGTTATCTGCTGGATGATGTGATTCCCCAAGCCTATACCGGTCAACTTATTCGCGCCAAAGATTTAGTTGAAATTTATCAATATCCCACCGCAGAAAAAAGTTTACAGGATGCGTTTACCAGCTTTAAAAAACATCCCGAACATTCTCCTTTGTATTTTTTATTAGCTCGGTTTTGGATGCAAACGTTTAGCCATTCCGTCGCAACCATTAGAAGCTTATCGGCGCTGATTAGTTTGCTCTGTTTTCCGGCGATATATTGGCTGTGTTTGGAGCTTTTTCAGTCGGTAACGGTGGGTTGGGTGGCGATGGGAATTTTGGCGATTTCTCCCTTTCATGTTTTGTACGCTCAAGAAGCTCGCGCCTATAGTTTATGGACGTTTACGATTTTATTTTCAAGCGCCGCACTGTTAAGAGCGTTACGAGTTACCCAAACTGAAAAACCGAGAAAATCCAAACGTTTCGCCTGGGTAATTTATGCCTTTAGTTTAACCTTTGGTTTGTATTCTCATCTCTTTTTCACTTTTGTTTATCTGAGTCATGGAATTTATGTATTTGGCTTAAAACAGTGGCGAAAGTTTGAATATATTTTTCCGGCTTTAGCTGCGGTTTTATTGAGCGTTATTTTGTTTCTTCCCTGGTTAATTATTATTTTTACAAATTTTCCCGATTTAATTGATAATACCAGTTCCCACCGGATAACTCGACCAGGAACAATGTTGTTTTGGGGTTTGAATTTAACCCGGCTTATTTTTGATTTTAATCAAGGGTATAGTTTGCTAAATCCGGTTTTATATCCGATCATTTTTCTAGCCGGATATTCGGTTTATTTTTTAGTTAAAAAAACTTCAATAAAAACTTGGTTTTTTGTGATTGCGTTAATGGGAGTGATGGGAACCGCTCTGATTTTACCGGATCTGTTATTCGGCGGACAGCGTTCAACCATTGCTCGCTATGGAATTCCTTCTTATTTGGGTTTACAAATTTGTTTGGCTTATCTTTTAACCCAAAAAATTAGCGATGATTCGCTCAAAATCAAACAAATAAAACGTTGGAAATACATCTTAATTGCCATTGGAATTAGTGGAATTTTCTCTTGTTTGGCGAGTTCTATTCATCCGGTTTGGTGGCATAAAAGTTATACCCGAAGCCGCTATATTCCTCAGGTTGCTGAGATTGTTAACCTCTCGGATAGTCCTTTGGTAATTAGCGATGCAGAACCCGGTAGAATCCTGCCATTCAGCCATCGACTGAAGCCAAATGTTTACCTACAATTGGTGGTTCAATCTAATATTCCTTTTATTCCCGAACAGGATTTTAGTGATATTTTTCTCTACCGTCCTTCCGAGGTTTTAATAGAAGGAATTGAACGAATTTATCAAGCTAATCTCGAAAAAGTGTATAAGAAAGGATGGCTTTGGCGAGTTGAACTTCCGGCAACCGAGGACTCGAATTCTAGCCGTTAAGAGTGGATACCTGCTTAAGTTCATCACTGAGGGAGAAGGGTATAGACTGGAGGCAAACAGTTAGACCTCGCGATAATACATATAGACAAGTGGATTGGGCGATATCCTGACTGCTAATCGCTCTGTTACCTCTACCTTAAACTAGGCGTGTTACAATATCTCTAAAGAATAGATATCGGTCGCTGTTTTTGCTTTCAGTACAAATAATTTTGTTCTGTTCCATCCCGCAAAGCTAGCCTTCCGAAATATCTGTCTTTTGTATTTGTTTGATTTGGGAATTAACCTATGTCCATTTATGTCGGTAATCTCTCCTATGAGGTTACAGAAGATGAACTCCGATCCGTTTTTGCCGAATACGGTTCCGTCCGACGGATCAGTATCCCAACAGACCGAGAAACGGGTCGTCCTCGGGGGTTTGCATTTGTAGAAATGAAAGAAGAATCTCAAGAAGATGCCGCAATTGAAGCGCTTGATGGTGCAGAATGGATGGGACGCGATCTCAAGGTCAATAAGGCACGACCTCGTGAAAATAAAAGTTCATTTGGTGGGGGAGGACGCGGAGGACGCGATCGCTATTCGGACAATTACTAAATCTGAAGCGTTTATTAAATCTCTCTATTGAAAAACTACGCGCAGTAGATGATTTAGGTTGGGTATTTTTGCACCCAAATGTCCGATTAGAGAGATTGCAAAGCTGATAAAGATTGATAGCTTGACTTTGAGGCGCACGTCTAGAGATTCTGCTAGAACGTGCCTCTTAATTTTTCAAGAATGAAGGAGTAAATTATATAACAAAAATATCGGTTCCTACAGTTAAAGCTGTTGTTAAACCTGGGTTTTGTTCAAGAAAAGCAATCGCCACTTCACCGCCTGAACCGATGTCGCCGTCACGAATATCATAGAGAACAAATCCTGAAGAATTCCCGACAGAAGTTAAGTTACTCACTTCTAGAAAATCCGAGTTTATCCCAAAAATTACGATTTCATCCTCGCCGGAAGTAAAGTCTTGAATGGTATCAACTAAGTTGGGATTATTCGTCGGAGTTTCTAACATTAAATCAATCACAAATTGATCTTCTCCTTCCCCTCCTGTTAACACATCAACCCCTCCATCCCCGTGAATAACATCATTTCCGCGATCGCCAAAAACGCGATCATCTCCCTCTCCTCCGCGTACATAATCATTATCTTGACCCCCAAAAATCGAATCATCTCCCAGTCCGCCATCGAGAACAAAATCATCCCCCAAATTTCCAAAAATGAAATCGTTTCCCTCTCCCCCTAAAATATCATCATTTTCTTGTCCTCCAAAAAGAGTATCTTCGTCGGAACTTCCCGTAATAAAATCGTCACCTTTGTTCCCAACAATGATTAAATTTTGACGGTTATCGGTGAGAGTAGAACCATCAAAAATATCATTTCCATCCCGAAGTAAAATTTCTAATTGACTCGCATCTGCATTTGATTCTACAATATTTCCTCGTTCATCGTAGAGTTGAAGGGGAGGGATAATATTATCATCTTCCTGACTTCCCAGTACCACGAAACGACTTGTATCAATCGAACCTAAAAAATCGACTTGAGTTAAAATATTTACCATTGTTCAATTCTTCTCCTCGTTGCATTCAATCCATGACCGTCGATGTTAGTTTTTGTTCCTGAGTTCCCTTAAAAATGAGGTGAATCGATCAGAAAAAGCCTTTATTCTTAGCAATTTTATACTTTATATTGCCATTTTAAAAGTAGATATGTTATGTTAGCCTCACTTGAAGATCTGGGCTTGAGACAATTCTCAACTCAAGAGCAATCAATCCAGTAGATCGGTATTAATTTGGGTTAACTTTTGCAACGTTTCTCAACTTATGTCTTCCCCTATTGTAAAGTTTATTGAATTTAAACTTCGGATTCGTGCTGATAATCCCCGATTATTAGAGGGTTTAGATGCCTGGTTAAATGTAGGTGTATTGTCCGATGAACAAGTGCGTCAAATCTGTCAAGAATACCTGAGTGAACCGCTTCCCCCTCAACCGACAGTTTTAGATGAAATATCCCCATCTGCAACCTCTGAAGAAAGTTCTAATTTAGACGCCTCTGTTCCCATCCGTCAACCTCAACGAAATAGAAATCTCTCGGGTTTACCAAACCATTTATTCCAATCTCTCAAAGCAGAATTTAGCGTGCGATGGCTGCTGTTTTTGGGATTGTTTATGGTATTGGTTTCTTCGGGGGTCTTGGTTGCGAGTCGATGGCAAGAATTACCCACTCTCGGACAATATGGAGTATTGTTCGCCTATACTTTAGGGTTTGGTGTGGCGACAATTTGGCCCGGATTGAACAGTCGTTTACCTCTGACCTCAGAAACTTTAAAATGGGTAACATTGCTGTTAATTCCTCTAAATTTTTGGGCAATTGATGGATTAGGTTTATTGTATTCTACTCCGGTTATTAGTGCATTTTGTATTTTAATTTTAACTCTAATTACAATTTTAATCAACCCGAGTTTATCTACCAGAGAACCCCAAAGGATATTTCTACAACGCTCGGTTATTCTTAATCAATTGGGACTGAGTTATTTACAACTCGGCTGGAAAATTCCTCACGTTCCTTTAATTGCTCTTTATTTGGGTATTATTGCCACCGGAATTGTCACTTTTTATCGTCGCCAAGATAGCGAACAGATTCGTTTAAATAGCCGAGAAAACTTACCTTTATTCTTTTGTCTCGTTCCCCTTGTTTTTCTTTGGTGGCGAGTGATTTTTGTCCTTAATCTTGATCTTTCTCAATTGGGGTTAGCCTTCGGGTTAACGGGAGGATTATTCTATCTCTATTCATCAGTTTGGTTCCAACGATGCGGTTATCTTATTTTACTTGCAGGTTGGCTGGTTTCTCTCGAAAATCAACCTCAACAAGCCTTAGCCGTTAGTGGGATTGCGTTAGGGATTTTTGGGATAAATTTAAAGCAGTTTTGGCGCAAGCAAGATTTAGCTTTAATTTTTATGACCGGACTACAAACCCACTGGTTAATTTGGCGTTTAATTCCGCTAGAAACTCAACAAAAAATTCTAGAAATATCTCTAAAAATAACTCAATCTCCAGTTCAACCTTGGGTATTATTGGGTTTGGTGGGATTAATTTATCTAGTGTTTATGCTTGCGCTAGCAGATTGGATTTATCAGTCTGAACATCCTAAACTTTCTAAAGTTGGAGAACGACTCACCTTAAACTATGGGGCAATTTTAACATTTATTTCCCTTTTTGATCCGGTCGTGCGAACGCTAAATTTATTAATTTCTACCGTTATTTTAATCGTTTATACAAGCCGTCAACCCCTAAGAGTTTTTCTCGTTTATCTCACCCATCTTACAGGTTTACTAACTTTGGGGAGTTTTATTGAGTTATTTTTCCCTCAACTCCCTTTAGAAACCTGGGGGATTTTATCAATCCTATTCATGCTAACAGAATGGATATTTTACATCATTTTTAGCCGACAACAGCGTTTAACTTTCCCCAATTATATTCTGAACAGCGCTTGGTATCTCGGATTAGGATTAGCAGGTTTAAGTTATCAATTTTTCTACAGTCATTCAACCTATAATTTAGATTATTTCTGTCAAAATTTGACTTGTAAAGGGTTAAGTCAATGGGGAATTATTTGGTTAATTACTCCCGCTGCATTAACAACCATTTCGCGTTTAATTCCTCCCCGCCGACAGTTAGCCGCAAAATTAAGTATTCTTGCAGCAATAATGGTGCAATTGTTAGTATTTAGAATCCCCGGAATTCGGTTAATCAGTTGGGGAGTTGCAACCGGATTAATGGTAGCGAATACATATTATTTACAGAATACACTTGCAGCCATAATAACCGTTGGTTTTGGATTAACGTTTTATGGGTTTTTAGTCTGGGAAACCGTTCCCAATTTAACCTTTGCAGGCGGTTTAGTTGTTCTTGCTATTGCTTTAAACAGTTTATGGATTTTTCAAGCGATATTCTACCGTTTATCGACCTCCCTATCCCGTCTGTATGTGACTGCTATTGAAAGCTGGACACCGATTTTATGGGGCGTTCAAATCTTCGGCCTTACCGGGTATGCAGTCGGGATTTATTGGCAACTTTTGACTCCGAACACTTTAGCAGTATTGGCGACAATACTCTCAATTACTGCTGTGATTATTCGTCTTTTAAATAATCCCCAAACCGAAAACTCACAAGATTCTCAGTCTTCATTGATTTATGTATTGGGTTGGGAAGTTGAACTTTTAATGGCTCATACTTTGAGTTTTACAGAAAATAGTCTGTTTAACTTGTCTATTGCCAATCTTATTTTAGGATTAATGACCCAAATTTTAGGAGAGTATTGGCAACGGCGAAATAGAATTCATCATTTATCAAATCCCTGGCAAATTTTACCCCTATTTTATGGAATTTTTGGTGCGGTTTTACGCTCATCAGCAAGTAGTTTTGATAACTGGACGGGAATCAGTTGGTTAATCTTAGCATTGATTTTTCTGGGAATTGGGCGGCGCCGTCCCCAGTTAAAACCTCTGACTTATATTGGTGTTTTTGGCGTTTCTTTGTCCAGCTATCAACTCTTATTTTACAACTTAGATTCTGTCCCAATTGCCGACCAATTAATCGCCTTTGCGGGGTTGGGAACAACAATCGTTTATGTGTATCGTTTATTATCAACTCAGTTAATCCGTTATCTCCATTTAACTGAGAATGAGATTAAATCAATCGCCCATCTTCATTGGGCGGTCAGTAGCTGCTTTTTGATTATTTCTCAACCTCTGCCTTCCCAGTCTAACCCTTGGTTAAGTTTGGGAATTGGTCTCTTTTTAACCCGATATGCAGTTTTTCAAGCCCGTTATAATTCCAACTCTAAAGAAGCGGAGTTTTGGGTTTATATCGGATGTTTAGAAGCGGCAACAATAGCTTATTTTATTAGTGAAGTTTTGAATTTAGAAGGATTTTTAATTCCTTGGGCGGGTGCAATTGTTTCGATTATTGCTTATTTCCTTTATTTTCTACCCTGGGAAAGTTGGGGTTGGCAGATTCAACCCTGGCGGCGAGTAGCCATTTACATCCCGGCTTTTACGGTGGTTTTAACAACAGTTATCGGTGAGTCTAATCTAGAATTATCTTGGTATATTTCGACTTTAACGGCGTTTATTTTGTATTTGGTATTAGCCCAATTTTCTCGCAAAATTCAACTCACTTATTTTAGCGTTGGATTAATCAATTTTGCTTATTATCACTGGTTGCTTTCCACTCAATATGATTTAAGTGCGTTAGCCGATTCATTTTTACCGGGATTATCTCTATTATATTTTGCCCAGGTTGACCCCTTTTTACAACATCCTCAACAAAAACTCCCGCGTCATTGGATAAGAATTTTAGGAATAGGTACGATTTGTTTCGCCGCATTGTTAACCTCTGAAGGGAGCGGTCTTGTAGCCGGTTTTATTAGTTTAATTGCTATTTTTATTGGCTTGGGATTCAGAATTAGAGCATTTTTGTATGTGGGTACTGCAACATTTTTGGTTAACGCGATTAACCAACTTTTGATTTTGAATTCTATTTATTCTTTCTTTAAGTGGATTGTTGGTTTTATTGTTGGTTTAGTGTTAATTTGGATAGCTGCTAACTTTGAAACTCGACGAGAACAAATGGTAACAGCTTTACAAAATTGGATTAACGAATTAGAAGAATGGCAATAAATCAAGTTAATGGGTTTGAGATTTTGTCTCCGCTGCAAAAATTTGACTTTCGTCTTGAAATGATTTAAACTCTAAAACGTTACCGCTCGGGTCTTTTATAAACAACGTTGCTTGTTCGCCTACTTTTCCTTGAAACCGAATTTGAGGTTTAATCAAAAATTCGACTTCCGCTTTCTGTAAACGTTCGGCGAGTTTATGCCATTCCTCCCATTCTAAAATCGCTCCAAAATGACGAATTGGAACATTCTCACCATCAACAGGATTCGTTGAAATCATATCTTCTTCGGTTGAGTGTAAGTGGGCGGTAATTTGATGTCCAAAAAAGTCAAAATCTACCCATATCTCACAACTTCGCCCTTCTGTACACCCCAATAAATCTTTATAAAAACTGCGAGTTTTCTCCAAATCAAATACCGGAAACGCCAGATGAAATCGAGGAAAAGCAGGGTTGGTCATTTTTGTTTGATTTTTTGTTAACTCTTTCGGGTGCATCAAATCCTAAACTTGTTTGTACAAAAGACAAGCTTCTGCTGTTTGATGTACCCTACTATTATACTCTACTTCTTTGTAGAAAAGACAAGCTTCTGCTGTTTGATGTACCCCAGGATTAGAAAAGACAAGCTTCTGCTGTTTGATAACCCTACGAATTTCTTTGATAACGCATTCCGGGTAACTGAGAAACTAACCCCAAAAGTTCTAACTGTAACAACGAACTTGAGACAATACCCGTATCTAATTCTGCTTTTTGAACAATCACATCAAACGCTGTCGGTTCAGAAGATATCACCTGAAAGACTTGGGCTAAATTGGATTCTAAATTAAGTTCTAAATTGGTTTCAGCACTGGGAACAGAAGATGGAGTTGGAGGAGATTCAAATAACGATAATTGTTCGGGTGCATCCAGTTGAGGAATAGCGCCCAATTGTTCTAATAATTCTTCTAAATTTACCGGAATTAAACCCGCACCGCCATTAATTAACTTTAGACAACCCTGCGACTTTTCATCATCCAAACGCCCCGGTAAAACATAAATATCTCGACAAAAATCATTCGCCACATTCGCCGTAATTAACGCCCCAGATTTCTCTCCCGCTTCCATCACAAATACCGCCCGACTTAACCCCGCAATAATCCGATTTCTACTCGGAAAATGTCGGGCATTTGGCTTAGTTCCGGCTGGATATTCACTCATTACTAAACCCTGTTTAATCACTCTTTCAGACAATTTACGGTTATCTTTTGGATAAATAATATCAACTCCCGTCCCAAAAATTGCCAACGTTCGTCCACCCGCATCCAAACAACTCGAATGGGCTTCGGTGTCAATTCCGGCCGCCATTCCTGATATAATTGTAAAGCCACTTTTTGCTAGAATTGTGCTAATTTTCCGCGTCCAACGTCGCCCATATTCCGAAGGTTCACGGGTTCCAACAATCCCAACAGTGGGTTTAATTCCTTGATTTTCTTCGGGTTCAACCGTTCCCCGATAATACAAAACCGGCGGGGGCGTGGGAATTTCTAAGAGTAAACGGGGATAATTTTCATCCGCAGGAGTCCAAAAATCAGGATTTTTTTCAGCGTGTTTTTTGAGAAATTCAACACAGTCAAATTTAGCCCGCTGTTGTGCCACTTTTTCAACGGTCTGTCGCCCAAAACCCTCTACTTTTTGTAAGTTTTGAGTAGAAGCTTCCCAGGCTGTTTTCAAATTACCAAAATGTTGGCAAAGCCGCTGTAAAGAAATTGGCCCAACTCCTGAAATTTGCGACCAACAGACCCAATAATCTCGTTCGCTTAACACATTTTCATCTCCAACGCCAACTTAAGAAGCTTCTCATTTGAATGAAGTAGAGTAGAAACTAAAAAACCCGGTTTCTTCAAAGGCTTCCTCAAATAGGGGATGTGTATTGTTAAAGAAACCGGGTTTTTTTAACACATTTTCATCTCCAACGCCAACTTAAGAAGCTTCTCATTTGAGTGTAACTCAAAAAAGGGACTATTCAACACCTCACATCGGAAGTTAACTTAGAGTTGTAATGCAGCAGGATTGAAATGATGTCTAAACTCTATTCTATTCTTTCTCTTGATGGTGGCGGTATTCGCGGCTTAGTCACCGCTTTAATTTTAAAAGAATTAGAAGCTAAAATTCAACAACGCAGTCCGGGAAAACAACTTAAATACTGCTTTGATTTAATCGCCGGAACCTCTACGGGGAGTTTGATTGCTTGTGCTTTATCTTCTGGTCTTCCCATCTCTGAAATTGTTGGACTTTATACCCTCGATTCTGGAAAACCCCAACGAATTTTTCCGCCAACTATTCTATCTTATTTTACCGGACTTATTAACCGTTGGCATCTGGGAATTAGTCAACCCCTGTACGATGGAAAAGGGTTGGAAGAAGTTCTTCAGGAAGTCTTTGGTCAGCACAATACTTTTAAAAATTTAGAAATTCAAACGCTGGTCACTAGCTATGACGTTTTTAACGGTCAAGCCGTTGTTTTTAATAGCAGACAAGATGAATGTGAAACTTTGCCAATTTGGGAAGTTTGTAGGGCTTCTGCTGCCGCTCCTGTGGCGTTTCCGTCTCATCTTTTAACGGACAAAATATTTTTGAATTATTGGGAAAAGAAACAAAATTTAAAATTAACCCTTTCTCCCGATAATTATCAAAAATGTATTCCTTTAGTTGATGGAGGAGTTGCCGCAAATAATCCTACATTATGTGCGGTTGCCGAAGCGGTTAAAACCCAGAATAATACTTCGGATTTGTTGGTGGCTTCCTTTGGCTGTGGAAAACAAAAAACTAAATCAATTAGTGCTAAACAATCCCGAGAATGGGGGCCGTTAGAATGGATTAATCCTTTAAAGGATATCCCCATTTCAGAAACACTTTCTGATGGTTCTTCCGATGTTATTGATTATATCTCCAAACAGATTTTATCCCGGAACCATTATCGTTTTCAACCTGTTTTTGAACGGGAACATTCGACTTTTAATGCGAATCCTGATAACCTAAATATCATTACAGAAGATACGTTAAAATATATCGCCTCTAAAGAAATTCAAGCTCAATTAAATAATCTAGCTCAACAACTCACTGCTACTCCTGTCGCCGTTTCCGTTGAACGAGAACAAGAATTAGTGGCTGTTTATAATCTCAATTAATAGTGCTTCACTTCGTTATCGGGTTGGGTTTGATCAGGTCTATTTCAAAAACCCAGTTTCTATTGAGAAACCGGGTTTTTAATCTCACCGTGTCTCTAAAAATTAAAAGAGTTATATGATATCCGACTAATTAATAATTATTCTGTAGGGGCGGGTTTATAATAGTTGTTTATGAGAATTCAAAGGTTAGGGGGCGGGTTTATAATAGTTGTTTATGGGAATTCAAGGTTAATTCAGAACCCGCCCCTACACCAAGCCGCTTCTACAGATAACAGCTTACTGAGGTTTAATTGCTTCAAACAAAGCCGAATAATCATCCTCCGCTTTTCCCAATTTCAGAGCGACTTCTATTAAAGATTTTACCCCTTCTAACGAACTCCCATTTAAACCCAACTCATCAGCTTCTTTGAGAAACAAATTCGTATCTTTCAATAAATGCTTTGTGGGAAAATTCGGGTTGGCATAATCTCCCTCTTGCATTCGCTGTAACTTTTTATCAAAAGTGGGAGCATACAAAGCACTTTCGCGGAGAATTTGCATAAACTTCTCCACATCGGCGCCCTGATTTTCAACAAAACTCAAACTCAATCCAAAAGCGCTCGTTAAAGCAGCAATCAGTTGATTTAACGCTAATTTTGTCGCCGCAGCCGCCCCTACAGAGCCAATTAACACCGGTTCTCCAAACACTTTAAGCAAATCGTACCATTTTTGAAATTGCGCCTCTGTCGCCCCTACCATCACTTGCAGAGTCCCGCTTTTCACTTGAGGAATACTTCCGAGTACCGGCGCTTCTAAATAATCTCCTCCGGCTTCTTTTACCCTTTTGGCAATACTTCGGCTTTCTGCGGGGGCTATCGTTCCCATTTGAATTACTGTTTTCCCGGATAATTCCTGTTGCGATTCCGGCGATAACAATACCGTTTCAATTGCGGACGCATCGGCTAACATTAGAATAATACATTCACTTACCGCAATCAAAGACTGGGGAGCATCTACCACCTGTACACCCGACGCCTTGAGAGGTTCCAGCTTGGACGCCGTGCGGTTGTAAGCCATCACCTCAAAATTGGCTTCTATCAGGCGCAGCGTCATGGGTTGTCCCATCAGTCCGGTTCCCATTAAGCCAACTTTCATTAATTTAAAATTCCTTTGATGTCCGACCCTTTTATGTTAACGGTAAATCGGATCGGACATCTAACGCTTTATTCTTGTGGTGTCGGAACCTTTTTGAGCAGTTCAGAACGAATACATCCGCCCATCCAGGGCCATCCTTCCCGTTCTTCTTTGGGGGCGAAATGAGCCACCACCTGATCGGGAGTGGTTTGGTAGAACTTCTCAATTTCAGCAACCGCCCATTTCCCCCAAGGAGATCTCACCCAAATTTGATCGCCAGGGTTAAACGTTTCACCGGCTGTATTTGTGGCTTGAGGAACTTGATCAAGCTGTTTGGGTTTGGGGCCGAGACGGTCGAGACGGTCTATCCGAAGAAAAAGCAGGTCGGGGGCGACGGCTGGGTTTTTCCGGGGCTGACGGTTTGGATTTCGATTCGGGGTTGGATTCGGGGTTGGATTCTGAGTTGGATTCTGTTTTTGAGTCCGTGTTCGATTCCGTCTTCGCGTCAGCTTTAGCCTCTGACTGCTTGATGTCTTCGGGTTTGGGTCTGTTCGGTCTAACGACGGCGAGAATTTTGTTGGGGTTAGTCATTAATTTACGGGGCTTCTGGTTGCCAAACGACTAATGAAATTTTTACTATTTATATTTTGACACTCCTCGTCCTAAAGGAGCGAGGATTCTTGGGCTGAATCTTGCCTCCACTAACTGACGTTAATCCTGGTCTTACAGTTTCATGTCTAGTTCGACTACACTTTTTCAAGCAAGCCTCTTGACGGAACTACTCCCCAAGCGTAAATTCGGGTATGCCCTACCCTATTTGATTTCTTTATTCTCCCACCTATGCCATATCCTTTATTAGAGGGCAGTGAGGTATGGGGGCAACTCTTTGGAGTTGGTGACACTAGCCTTTATACAGCGTGTGAGTTCGCGTGCCACGACTAATCTCGGTCTCCGCTTGTTTTCAATTCTACCTGAAAGCCGTGCTAAAAGCACGGGGTTTTAGACCCAATTTTTCTGAGAAAACAGTCTTCCGAGTCGATGCCAAGATTAAACTTTTAGTTCCCTTCGTTAAATCTTATACTTATTGGGGCGGGTTGTTGAAATCTGTTTCCTTCTATTTTTCCTGAAAGAGTTGATTTGAAGAAGAAATCGATTCGGATTGCATCTCGATAAATTTGATACCAATTGTTGAAAATTTAGCCGAAAAAATTGGAGTTCCTCTTACAGTGACTCTCGCAGATTTTCCGGTTGAACCCATCAACAATCCGGCGATCGCGCTTTCATTTCCGCAATTGTACTCACACAAGATAAAGCCACCACCGGAGCCGTTACCGCTCGCAAAATCCGCCGGCCCAAACTAACCGCTTGGAAACCGCAAGCTGTTGCCATCTCCACCTCGGCACTCGTCCATCCCCCCTCCGGCCCGGTGAAGATCGCGATCGCATCGCCCCCAGACTGACTCATACAGCCGTATAAATGGGGAAGATCGCCCCGCGCCACACAAATATACTGCTGAGAAGTTGAGGTCAAATTTAAACCCAATCCATCGGCCAAAGCCTTCTCAAACGGGAGCGGATCGAGTAGAGTCGGGATGATTTGACGTTCGGACTGTTCGGCGGCTTCTCGGATAATCCGCCGCCAGCGTTCGACTTTTTGCGAACTGGGTTTTAAAACCGTCCGCTGAGAAATCAGGGGAACAATTTGGGAGACTCCCAATTCTGTACAGTAGCGGACGACCTCATCAAATCCCGTTTTCGGGAGACTCACCCCCAACCGGACCTCGATCGCTAACTCCTGATTTTGTACCGAAATCTCCTCTAAAATTTCCGCCTGGGGAGGAGGTGCAGGAAGCATCACCAATAATTGAGCCAGCCACCAATGGCCAGAACCATCAATTACAATAAAGCGATCGCCCGCCTGCAAGCGTAACACCCGACCCAAGTAATGCTGTTGTTCAGCCGTCAGATCAATGTGTCGGTTAGAAATTTGCGTTTGAGCGATCGCGACTCTTTGAAGTTGAACCATTAAGCGGTCAAAAATTAGGTTACAAAATGCACCTTAAAAGTTGAACAACAAACAAATTAAACGTGTTCTTTAAACTTGTTGTTGAGATTTCATGCGAGTGAGATATTCTTCAATCGCTTGAGTAGCAATCTCCACAACCGGTTTACCCTGACGTTTCGATTCTTCTTTCAAATCCAAATAAGTTTGATGGCGAACACTCACCCGATGTCGAATTTTATTGGGATCGCCCCCATCATCCGAAGACGGTTGAGTTGAAATGGCTGCGTTTTGTTTGTCACTGGGTGCAACCACAGAAGGAGAAACGTCTTGAGAAATTTCAGCATCTGAAGTTACAGCTAGCTCTTGAGTCTGAATGTTCATCGAGGGATTCAATGAGTAGTGGGTTACAAACTGACGGATAGAGTCAAATCCCACACGATGGCAAAAATCCCCAAAACGCTCTGCGGGTTTGCGATCCTGTTTGAAATAAACAAAAATCGGCTCTAAGAACGTTTCTAACTCACCCACCGCCAAGCGATCGATGAAAGGTTCAGCCAGTCGTGTTTGATCCGGACAGCCACCTAACCACACTTGGTAAGCGTTAGGCGAACTTCCTACAAACCCCAACTCCGCCATGTAGGGTCTAGCACATCCATTGGGACATCCTGTCATCCGGACGACAAAATGCTCCTGTTCTAGGCCTACCTTGTCCAACAATAACCGAATCCGTTCCAGGATACTAGGGATAATTCGTTCTGATTCTGTAATGGCCAATCCGCAGGTCGGCAAAGCGGGGCAGGCCATCGCATACCGGACTAACGGATCGATTTGGGTTTCTTTGAGAATCCCATTTTGATCGAGAATGGTTTGAATTTTAGCTTGGTCTTGGGGGGAAATTTCGTAGAGAATGATATTGTGATTGGGACTGAGCAACATCGGCAGTTTGAACTGCTCTACAATTTGTTTTAAAGCCGCTTTGAGCCGGAAGTTTCCCTCGTCTTTGACCCGACCATTTTCAACGGAAATCCCCAAAAATAGCTTGCCGTCGCCCTGTTCGTGCCAGCCCAAATAGTCTTGATATTTCCAAGCCGGTAGAGGTTTGTAGGGTTGTAGGGATTTGCCAAAATATTCTTCAACTTTGACTTTGAATTTCTCAACTCCCCAATCGTGGAGCAGATATTTCATCCGGGCATGACGGCGGTTATTGCGATCGCCATAATCCCGTTGAGTGGCGACAACAGCCTTGACAAAATCATAAATATCTGCTTTGTCAACATACCCCAACTCATCCCCGGTTCGCGCAAAAGTTTCTTCTTTGTTGTGGGTGCGTCCCAAACCGCCACCGACGATCGCGTTAAACCCTTCGAGTTCTCCGGCTTGGTTGGTAATCACAACCAGGCTAACATCTTGGGTGTACAGATCGACGGAATTATCGCCCGGGACCGTTACCGCACATTTGAATTTGCGGGGCATATAATGTTCGCCGTAGATCGGTTCCTCCGACTGGCCGAAAATGGTGCCATTGCCGTTGCGCTGACGGGCGGCTTTGACTTCGGGATTTTCTTCGGCGCTGATTGCTTTTTCGCCATCGAGCCAAATTTCATAGTAGGCGCCGGTTTGGGGGGTGAGTAAGTCGGCGATATGATTGGCGTAGAGGCTGGCGTATTCGTACTCCCGACGGTTTCGATAGGGAGCCGGGGGAGACATCACGTTCCGGTTGAGATCTCCGCAAGCGCCCAAGGTTGAACCCATGCTCTCGATAATGGAAGACAAAACCGTTTTCAGGTTCTTTTTCAAAATCCCATGCAGTTGGAAGCCTTGGCGGGTCGTCACCCGTAAGGTATGATTGCCGTATTCGTCGGCCAAACGGTCTAGGGTGAGGTAGAGTTCGGGCGGAACAAAGCCCCCAGGATTGCGGGTTCGCAACATCATCTGATAGTCTTTTTCCTGACCCTTGGCGCGATTATCCCGATTGTCTTGCTGATAGGAACCGTGAAATTTTAGGATTTGAACGGCATCGCTACTAAAGGAGTTTTCGTCGTTGAGCAGTTCGCTGGCTAAAGGCTCCCGCAGGTAGTTACTGCGTTCTTTAATTCCTTCGAGCTTGGAGACTTTGCGATCTTGTGTCGGTGAGTTTACAGAGGTAGTCATAGAAATAGGTCGTACCAGTTTTAACCAAAATTCGTGAGGCGGGTTGAATCTTGTGTGTGATTGACTTGAATACACTTCAACCCAGATGAATCAGAGAAACTCCGGTAATCCGATCGGGATTGTCAGGAATTAGTTTGATCCTATCACGTTACACTTGGACATTTTCCCCCATTGTCAGGGGAGCAAGCCTAAGTCACAATCAAATATTAAGAGTTCACACAACTACAAAAAAATGCCGGATTCGATCATGTACTCCGAAGACCACTATGTGGTTTTGGAATCTAACCAACCGGAGCAGTTCCTCACAACTGCTGAACTTCAACAGAAACTCGAATCAATTTTGTCGGACAGACAGGAAGACCTACCCCGAGAACTCCAAAAGTTTTCCACCGTCTCCCAACAAGCCCAATATCTGCTCAATACTTGTTGTGACTTCGATCTCGGCCCCGGAAAATACCTTCAGTGGTATGCAGTCAGGTTGGAGAAGTGAAGTACCCCACCCTACTTCGTTGAGGGTGGGGTTTCCTACCCTCAAGAACTAACGCTCTTGATGCACAGTGTTTCAACTGTCTGGTTAGGGGTAGATTCGGACACAACAGCCCTATATACCCGTCAGAAAACTGTAGCAAATTATAAGCAATTTACAGTCACCAGTTTTACAGTCACCACCTCACCCTTCGGGTTCAGCAGTCGCGGAAGTTCGCGCATAGAGCAAAGTTTGCAATCTTAGTCACCAGTGAATAGGCAGGGAACAGGGAACGACGGATCAGGGAACAGGCAGTTATCAGTCACCAATTATCACTAGCATGGTACTGGTCACTGTCCTCTATAGCCTGCTGTTCCCGGTCCTCTATTGCTTGTTCTCTGTTTTAATTAAAGCCAAATCAATCTGTTCTTCTTGAGGTTGGGTGACTTCGGCTCGGATATTGGGGCCGAAGAATTTGCTCAGTTTTTCCTGTTTTTCTTGCCAAGTTTCTAGGCGAACAAATGGGGAATCAAACTCTAAAATTAAAGTATAAGCCCCGTCGATTGCCACTTCTCGAATGCCTTGGAGTTGAGGGTGTTCGTCATCGGTTGCCCCCAGTCCCAAGCGTTCGAGAGCGTCGATCAAATGAGCCGTCTGACCGTAGCGGTAACGGGTAACATCCTTACGAACTTGATTTTGAGTGTCGGTGGCTTGTTGTTCTCGCAAAGCCAACACGTTCTCAGAGGTGGGTTCAGAGAAGGGAACGGGTTCCAACTCCGCCGCCTTTAAAGCCAATCCTCCCAATAAGAGCGGTATACCATAAAAGAAGCCTGCTAAATTTAGGGTGGCGTAATCCTTAAAATAGGCAACAAACCCGACAACAGTGATCAGTCCTCCCAATACTAACCCGACTTGAGCTAAAGAAATTTGACGTAACATATATGTTAAGGTAGTCCGCGTAGATTCACTCTTGATGATATACCCCAACTGCCGTTTGATTGAGGAGATCCCAACTTCGTCTTAACGGCTATTGATGGAGAATCTAAACCCTATGCGCCAATGAGTTTAACCCTTGCGCCGTGTTCGGTTTCCCTCTCTGCCCTCGTTACTCAACCCTCAACATGACTATAGACAATGATCTATCCGCTGCCAACGTTGAGCGTAAGCTCCTAGAGCAGATTGACTCTCTTAAAAAGGAAGACGAACGGTTGTACAATATCCTCGCCATTGATATTTGGGCTTTGGCAAAAACAATGGATGAGTTACAACCGGGTTTTTGGGGTGCGTTTATGAAAAATCGCGAGAAAGCACTGAAACGGTATTTAGCGGAAGTGACCAAAAATAAACGCACAGATAGCAAACGCCCCCCCTTCCTGCGCTAGCTCCTGGTCTGCTTGCTGCAATTGGCAACAATCCTAAAATTACTCAAAAATAGTATCAAGGATTCTTGCTGTTTGGCCGATCTTAGCGATCTCCTTTGCAGCTTCGGTGTGCTTGCCGCTATATATTATAGATTATCAGGTAGCAAAGGAAACAAAAAATGGATTCTAATACAATTAGAGAACGAATTGCTTTGATTGAGAGTAAGCGAGAGTCTCTCGTTAAACTCCTAGAGAAACCGGATTTAGGAACGCTGAGAATTGATGTTAATCAAGCGATTGAAGAAATTGACGAGTTGCTCGAAGAGTTTAAGCGTACTTTTCCAGATGCCGACCAAAATTAACTCTAAAATTAGCTTTCTGTAAATCCGCAATCCTACTTACCTTCGTTCAAATTCAGCCGATTCAATTTCGGCTGATAATTTCTATAGCCTTAAAAAAAATAGGCTATCAAACCGAACTCGTGAGTTCAGGAGTTGAGGAGTCCAAGAGTTCAGTAGGGGCGGGTTCTGGATAAATCTATGTTTCCCAGCAATAACTAATATAAACCCGCCCCGGAATCAAGAGAAGTTAGAAG
The DNA here is from genome assembly GCF_047276495.1 of Capilliphycus salinus ALCB114379. Classification (NCBI taxonomy): domain Bacteria; kingdom Bacillati; phylum Cyanobacteriota; class Cyanophyceae; order Oscillatoriales; family Sirenicapillariaceae; genus Capilliphycus; species Capilliphycus salinus. The sequence continues at coordinate 525,489 of NZ_CP178543.1, forward strand.
TCAGAAGTTAGCAATATTGCATGATTGCCTTTTGCCTCTTTACTTTTTCCTGTTCCCTCCTCTGGTGTTTTTTATTCGTGGGATAACTTATTTATCAAAGCCTAGTCCCGCAGAGAAATTGATTCTCAAACTGTGCGCCCGGGATAAATTTTTATCGAGTTTTTCTTGATTTTAACCTCCGTTTAAAATGAGCAATCAAGACCAAAAACATCCTCAATATAAAAGCGATCGCGTTACGGTTGAAAATTTAATTCAAGCCCAACCAACCGAATATAATCTCGCCGAACTCGCTCGTTTAAAAATTCGTTATCGAGGATTTCCCGGCGCTTGGGATATCCAAAATGATTTAGAAAAAATAATGCAAAAATGGCAATTAACCGAAGAAACTCTATTTGAAAAAACCCGTGAAATACACGCCAAAGGAAAAGTTTATAAAGGAGGAAAAGAAGATCAAGAAGATTGGCTTTAATACACTGTAGGGGCGGGTTCAAACAGTCACCAGTCACCAGTGATGTAGGGGCGGGTTCAGCAAAAATGTTGATTTTCACACAAATAACCTTTGTAAACCCGCCCCTACAAAGGGGGTTTATTTCCGTTATCGGTTGGAGGGGGCGGGTTTATTTCAGTTATCTGCGGGGAATGATATATTAATTCAGAACCCGCCCCTACAAAGGGGGTTTATTTCAGTTATCTGCGGGGAATGATATATTAATTCAGAACCCACCCCTACAAAACACCCAATTTTTGCGCTTAAGCGCAACTACAAACTTGATAGGATAATATTGTAAATGCACCGAATTTCTGCAACACCTGGCGGTTGGACTCCTGACACGGAAGGCGTTATTTTTATCGAACAAACACCCGCACCGATTATTTTTTTAACCGCAGCAGACACCGATATTCAAACTCTAGCCAGCGCTATCGATCAACTTCCGACTGATTTTCCATCTTTGCGAGTTGCCAACCTTTTACAACTCCAACAACAGCTAACTATCGATACCTACGCCGAGGATATTTTAAGCCAAGCAAAAGTTATTATTATTCGACTTTTGGGCGGACGTTCCTATTGGAATTATGGCTTAGAAGTCGTTGAGGAAACCGTCGAAAAAACCGGGGCGAAATTAATTATTCTACCCGGAGATGATCGCCCCGACCCGGACTTAATGAGTCATTCAACCGTTTCTCTAAAAACGGTTAATCAACTTTGGCATTATTTCACCGAAGGCGGAATAGAAAACTATAAAAATGCGCTATTATTTCTCGCTAATATTTGTTTAGATAAACACTATAACTATCAACAACCCGTTTCCGTTCCTCGGGTGGGAATTTATCAAAATGACTTTAAAAATAATTCTCAAACTAAAACGGTAACAAAAACAGATAATCCTCAAGTTGGAATCCTTTTTTATCGCGCCCATTATCTCTCGGGAAATCTTCGCCCCATCGATGCACTTTGTCAGGCGTTAAGAGAGATAAACTTAAACCCAATCCCCGTTTTTGTTTCATCTTTGCGCGACCCAGACGTACAAGCAGAAGTTATTACCGAACTTCAAAAAAATAGCAATAATAGGATTGAAATTCTTCTCAATACGACCAGCTTTTCTATTGCTTCTATCTCCGAAGATTCAACCGTAAATTCTCCGCTTTTTAGCTTAGATATTCCCATTTTACAAGTCATTTTCAGCAGTCAAACCGTTCAACAGTGGGAAACAGACTTTCAAGGACTTTCACCCCGAGATGTGGCGATGAACGTCGCTTTACCCGAAGTTGATGGACGCATTATTACCCGTGCGGTGTCTTTTAAAGCGGTAGAAACTTGGAACTCGCAGTTAGAAACGGACGTCATTGGGTATATTCCTGTTGGCGATCGCATCAAATTTGTAGCCGATCTCGCCGCAAATTGGGTAAAATTACGCCGAAAAAAAGCTACAGAAAAACGCATCGCGATCGTTCTCGCCAACTACCCCACCGCAGACGGACGGTTAGCCAATGGAGTGGGGCTTGACACACCCGCCAGTTGTGTGCATATCCTCGAAGCATTGCAACAGCAAGGGTACAATATTCAAAATGTCCCAAAAACGGGAGAAGAATTAATTCAACGCTTGACATCTGGTATTACAAATGATCCGGAAGGGCGGGAACTCAGAACCGTGCAACAGTCTTTAAATTGGGAAGATTTTCAACAGTATTTCTCTCAACTTCCTGACACCATACAAACGGCAATTTGTCAACGTTGGAAGGTTAACTTTGATGACAGTTCTTATCCCGAAATCTTCCCTATTTCTGGGATTCAACTCAATAATATTTTTGTGGGAATTCAACCCAGTCGCGGCTATGATCGCGATCCGAGTTTAAACTATCACGCCCCCGACTTAGAACCCACTCCCGACTATTTAGCCTTCTATTATTGGCTGCGATATCAATTTCAAGCCGATGCCATTGTTCATGTCGGAAAACATGGTAACTTGGAATGGTTGCCGGGAAAAAGTGTCGGTTTATCTCAAAATTGTTACCCCGAAATTGCTTTCGGCGCCATCCCCCATTTATATCCCTTTATCGTTAACGATCCGGGAGAAGGTTCCCAGGCTAAACGTCGTTCCCAAGCGGTAATTTTAGATCATCTCACGCCCCCTCTGACTCGCGCCGAACTCTACGGTTCGTTACAGCAGTTAGAAGGAATAGTTGACGAATATTACGAGGCGCAAAGTTTAGATCCGTCCCGGCTACCGATGATTAAAAATAGGCTGCAAGATTTGATTAAAACCGAAAATTTAAATCAAGATTTGGGCTTGGCTGAAAATAAACTCGATGCACAAACTTTAAATACAATTGACGGCTATTTGTGCGAACTGAAAGAAGCTCAAATTCGGGATGGCTTGCATATTTTTGGGCAGTGTCCGACGGGAAAACAGTTAAGAGATTTAATTGTCTCTATCGCCCGCCATCCAAGCACTCAGCGTTTGGGGATTACACGGGCGATCGCGGAAGATTGGCAGTTAGAATTTGACCCGCTTACAACGGATTTATCCGAGGTTTTTAGTCAAAGTTTAACGTTAGACAATCAAATTTGTAGAACGGTTGGCGATGCAGTTGAGGTGATAGAAAACCACGCAGCCAGTTTAGTTGAAAAAATTATTGCAGGCGAAACCGTCAAAACTGGACAATTAACCCAAAAAGAGTTACAATGGATAGAGAATAAACTCTTACCCAACCTGCAAAAAACCCATCAAGAAATCACTCACTTATTAAAGGGGTTAGAAGGGCGATATATTCCTAGCGGTTCATCCGGTGCGCCAACCAGAGGAAGACCCGATGTTTTGCCAACCGGACGCAATTTTTACTCGGTTGATATTCGGGCTATTCCCACAGAAACAGCCTGGAGAGTCGGTCAACTGGCAGCAGACGCATTAATTGAGCGTTATACTCAGGAAAATGGAGAATATCCGCGAACATTGGGGCTGTCCGTTTGGGGAACTTCTACAATGCGAACCGGAGGCGATGATATTGCGGAGGCGCTGGCGTTATTGGGCGTTCAACCGGTGTGGGATGGTCCTTCTCGTAGGGTGGTTGATTTTGAGATTTTACCGATTTCTATTTTAGGGCGTCCGCGTGTTGATGTAACGTTAAGAATTTCGGGTTTTTTCCGGGATGCGTTTCCCAATTTAATTGATTTATTCGACCAAGCGGTTGTGGCGGTTTCTCAACTCGATGAACCACCAGAATTGAACCCGTTAGCGGCGCAGGTGAAGCAAGAAACGGAAGTTTTAATGAAATCGGGATTGACAAAAGAACAGGCGGAAATGCGCTCTCGTTATCGCGTTTTTGGTTCCAAACCTGGCGCTTACGGTGCGGGTTTACAGGGGTTAATTGCGTCTCAAAATTGGACGGATGAACAGGATTTAGCCAGGGCTTATATTAACTGGAGTAGCTACGCTTATACGAGTCAAACTCATGGAATGAGTCAAAGTAAGTTAGGGGGAATTTCCGCACCGGAAGCGTTTAAAAATCGTCTCCAACAAATGCAGATTGTTCTGCACAATCAAGACAACCGAGAACACGATATATTAGACTCGGATGATTATTATCAATTTCAAGGGGGATTAACGGCGTCTGTTCGCGCCATTACGGGTAAAAATCCCAAAACTTATTTCGGGGATAACGCTCAACCGGAACGCCCAAAAGTGAGACAATTAAAACAGGAAATAGCGAGGGTTTATCGGTCTCGGGTTATTAATCCCAAATGGATAGCGGGAGTGATGCGTCACGGCTACAAAGGCGCGTTTGAAATGGCGGCGACGGTGGATTATTTGTTTGCTTATGATGCGACAGCAAACTGTGTGGAAGATTTTATGTATGAAGGGGTTGCTAAGGCTTATTTGTTGGATGAAACGGTGCAGAAATTTATTCAAGAAAAAAATCCTTGGGCGTTGCGAGATATGGCTGAACGTTTGTTAGAAGCCAACCAACGGGGGTTGTGGAAAGCTTCAAATCAGAAAATCTTGGAGGATTTAAGAACAATTGTACACGAAGCCGAAGGTGCCGTTGAAGCGGTGAACTCGCAAAAATGAGTTGGCATCTATCTCGGTTAAAGTTAATATTATCTACAGATCTAAAATGAGGGATTAGATTAACTATAGTTATGGTACGGCCCCATATAAATTAAAATAATTTGATAAAAATTTATTCTCCAGATCCGATCAATTGAAACAACAGACTCTATAATAAAACATTGGACGCTTAGAGTCTTCACTTTCCTATAAAAAGATGGAATATCCCTTTGGAGGCTTCCATGAATCTATTTCGTCGTTTGAAACAATCAAGTTTTTTGGGTTGGATTGTCGCCGCATTCCTATTTGTGGTAACACTGTTTAATTTTCAACAGAAACAAGTTAACAGCACTCCTTCTGTATCTCTGTTTGCAGAACAAAATACTCAAAACTTAGCCGTTGTCAACCCGGAAAATCCGTCAAATTATGCTGAAAACTCCCAAACTGAAACGATAGCTAAATCAAACGCTTGTACACAACAAAGTCCGTTTGATGAGTCCGTTAGATTTGCACTCAGAGGCTCGAATTTAGCCCAAACCGCAAAAACAAAGCAAGAATGGGATGAAGTCGCCCGAAACTGGGTGCAAGCGGTGGCGTGGATGCAGGCGGTTCCTCCCAATAGTCCCAAACGGGCTTTTGCGGAGAAAAAAGTCGTGGAATATATGCGAAATTTAGCCTATTCCCAACAACAAGCCGCAAAAACTCAAATGACGAGTCAGTTTCCGAGTTTTGATAGCGAACTCCTCGATGAACAATTGCAACTTTATCTGTCTTATCTGAGTACCGTTGGAAAACCCGATATTTTAATTGTCGGAAGTTCTCGGGCTTTACAAGGGGTTGATCCGAGAGCAATGAAACAAGCTTTAGCCGCCAAAGGTTATCAAGGCTTGAAAATTTTTAATTTTGGAGTTAATGGCGCAACCGCCCAAGTTGTAGACTATGTTTTAACAGATTTATTAACACCAAATCAACTCCCGAAAATGATTGTTTGGGCCGATGGAGTGAGAGCGTTAAATAGCGGTCGCATTGACCGCACCTATCAATCAATTATCGCCTCAGAAGGACACAGACGTTTAGCTTCCGGCGTTCGTCCTCAACTCGCTTCAACTTCATCGGATAACACACAAATCTGTTATCAATTGCCCCAATCTTGTAATGCCAGACCCAAATGGAGTTTTCCTCAAGCCAGTAAAAATGAGCAACCGTTAGAAGCGGAATTAGCCGTTAAAACAGCCGAAGTCGAACAGTTCCTTCCCGTTCAATTCAACACCTTAGAAACCCCTCAATTGAACGATTTAGTTTATCGTCGGTCCGAACAACCTTCCGAACAAAATACCGCCACACTCGTTTCTTTAAATCCAACCCTGGATGCCAACGGATTTTTTCCCGCACCCAACCGTTTTAATCCCTATACTTACTATCAACAACGCCCCTATGTAGCGGGTCGCTATGATGGAGATTATCGGGCTTTTAACTTGGGCGGAGAACAAGCGAGGGCATTCAGTTCAGTTATGGGGTTTTTAAACACTCAAAATATTCCGGTTGTTTTTGTTAATTTACCCCTAACCGATGACTATTTAGATTCATTTCGCTGGTGGGCAGAACAAGAATTTAGAGGCAATATGCAGCGACTTTCTCAAGAGTATGGATTCATCTTTATTGACCTCTCAGAAGCCGCTTTAACCCGTTATGAATACTTCGTCGATCCCAGCCATTTAAACCGCTACGGGGCGCGAGTCGTCGCCCAAAAACTCGCCGGACAATCTTCCATTCCCTGGCCGCGACAGTAGGCAAGAGGCAATAGGCAGGTAGGGGCGGGTTGATCTCAATGTGTGAGTAGTCATCAAAGATATTGTAGAACCCGCCCCTACAAACCTAACACCCAACACCCGACACCCGACACCTGTTCACTGAAAACACTCTCTTGCAAACTTTGCTACCGACTATTCCGCCGGGTCGCAAGGAACGCGCTGGTGACTGGTGACAGGTGTTGCAGCGAGGGCTTGCGCGGGTTTCCCCCATGAGCGCGAACTCGCGGCCCGGCGGTTTCCGCCGAGAGCGAAGTTCGCAAGAGAGCGACTGCTGAACCCGAAGGGTGACTGGTGACTGTAATGCCACCGCCCGTTAACAAGCGATGGCATTTTCTCTAGGGAGAATTAATCCGTCGGGATAATCCGATTACCACAGTCCTCGAACCGGAGGCGCGGGCGGCGGTGCTGCCGGTGCGGGTGGTGGGGGAACCGGAGGCGCGGGGGGACGGGGTGGCTGCAACGGTGCAGGCCCCGGCAAACTGATTTCTTGCAAAGAACATCCCGCCTGACTGTAGCGAGAAGCAGTCCTCAGCAATGCTTCTAAATCCGTTGCTATACCCTGGAGTCTTTCGACCGTATCGGGAATGTTGCCGACATCGACATACAAACCCGGAACCGGATACTTCTGAATAAAGTCTAGGAAAGAAATCTTGCCATCATCACTCACGGCATTAATTAAAGCCGCGTGTATGGCTGAGACATTTTCCACCCGGCGATGGGTTCGCAATGTCAAAGCAATATCTTCGACAATCTCCATCCCCGTCGGACTACAAATCAAACAGGAAAAAGGAACCAGATCGAAGCCAATTTCCAGGGTCATTAAACCCCGTAAAGTGTCCTCATCGATGTCGGCGGCGCCAACAATCTGGCCAATTGTTTTCGTTTTTTCCCCCGTCTCCGCAAATTCGACCAGATCTCGAACTCGGACCGGAGCTTGGAACGGGCCGTAGGTTAAAACGACTCGATCCGCAGCATTGGCCGCAGGGCCACTCATCACCACACTCGCGATTGCGCCTAGAACTAATCCCGGACGGAACCGTTTGAAACTTGGTCTTTTCATTGTCAACCGATTCGTTGGAATTGATTGGTATTTGGCTTTCAGCTTAAATGGAGTTGCTCAGTTTCACAAGATCTCACCTAAAAATTTAGGGTTTTGACTCGATTGATTGCCGTTTGTGTTCGGTTTGTTACATTTTTAGAGCTTGCGGGTAATTTTACCCTCAAGTCAATCCATTCAGAAATCGGGACTTCAACTGATTTTTGGCCAGATACTTCTGAACAACTCTGCCTCTCCTACTGCTCTTTACTGTTGCGGTTGACCTCACCCTAGTTCTAGCGAGTCACCCCCAAACCGATCGCACTGAAATCCTCAGTCCCGCTTTCACTTTCCCTGCCTCCTCCGAGCGACTGAATTTTTGCCCGAAAAGTTCCCCAAATTTCAAATCAATTTCAGCCAAAACCCAACTTCAAAATTCTTATCTTTTCCTGGAATTTTCCCCATACATTCCACAGATGTTCCACAAACTTACACCCGGTTTTCCACAGTCTGCCCTACACTTTTCCACAGCCAACAACGATATTAGGCGATCTCGCTGCCCTCTTGGGGATTTTGCGATCGCCGACACCAAACCCCAAAAATTCCCCCGTTTGTGTAAACTTTTGTAACAAAAACCCGGCTCAAAGTCGCATTCTTTCGTGAACAATGGGGAAGAAGTCCCGAGGTTGTAACAGTTCTCAACATTGACAACCCCACCCCCTTCTAGCACACAATATCGACTACCGATTTCTAGATTCGAGAGGGAAACTGTACGGCAGTCCTACCCCCGAAAATCTCAAAAAATTAGGTATTGTGTAAATCACCCTGAGAGTAGACCTATGAATACAAGTGTAAGTATCCTGGCGGAAATTCCTGAAATCTTGCACGAATCCCTCCAGGGCTATCTTGACAGCCATCCCGAGTGGGATCAAGATCGAGTCTTCTGTGCGGCGCTATCGCTGTTTTTATTACAACAGAGCAACGAAAACAGCCCAGAAGCCACCCAAAGCTATCGTCAAGCGGCCCGTATTTACTTAGAAAGCTTATTTCAATCCTGAGGAGAGTACCACCTTGTAAGACAATGGTGATAGGCAGTTTACAGTTTACAGTTTACAGTGACCAGTAGCATGGTACTGCACGGTACTGTTCACTGAAATCACCCCATGCCCTCATTGAAAGAACATTTCCACGCCTTATGACTCACGTCCTCGATAGTTTAATCGTCGGTGCTGGCATTAGCGGCTTGAGTTTAGCTCATGGTCTCCATCAGAACCGGGAACATCCATCATCCCCCAACATTCTGATTTGCGAGCATCAGCGACGAGTAGGAGGAAACATAACCACAGTTTCTCAAGGGGAGTTTCTCTGGGAAGAAGGCCCAAACAGTTTTTCTCCGACACCCGAGTTACTGAAGTTAGCGGTAGAGGTAGGCCTCAAACCTGAGTTAGTCTTCGCCGATCGCAAATTACCCCGGTACGTTTACTGGAATGGTCAATTAATGGCGGTTCCGATGAGTCCCCCGGCTTTAGTAAAGACCAAACTCTTAAGTACCGGCGGCAAACTGCGGGCTTTAATCGGAGCGTTGGGCTTTGTCCGGCCGGCGATGGGAGTTCAACTTAGTCAACAAAACGGGGAAGAAACGATCTCGCAATTTTTTGAGCGCCATCTGGGGTCAGAAGTTCTCCGGCGACTGGTTGAACCCTTCGTTTCCGGCGTTTATGCCGGCGATCCGCAGCAACTTGAGATGAGGTCGGCTTTTGCTCGGGTGGCTCGCATGGCCTACAGTGGCGGGGGGTTAGTGGCCGGAGCCGTTTTATCCCGCCGTCAGACCCAATCCTCTAAACCAGCCGCCGATCCGTCGATTCCCCAAACCAAAGCCGGAGAGTTGGGTTCTTTTCGCCAGGGGATAGGAGCCTTACCCGAAGCGATCGCCCAACAGTTGGGAGACAAATTAAAATTAAATTGGCAACTGACCCGACTCGAACGCACGGAAAATCAAACCTATCGGGCCGAATTTTCCACCCCCGAAGGCGTGCAGCAGGTCGAAGCCCGAACCGTCGTGCTGACGACTCCCGCCTATGTCACGGCTGAAATTCTCAAACCCTTGCAGCCCCAAGTCAGCCAAGCACTGGCCGAAATCCCCTATCCTCCGGTTGCTTGCGTCGTGTTAGCTTATCCGGTTTCGGTCCTGAAGCAAAAATTAACCGGATTCGGCAATTTAGTTCCCCGAGGACAGGGTATTCGCACCTTAGGCACGATTTGGACATCCAGTTTATTTCCCGATCGCGCCCCCCAAGGCTGGCAAGTTCTCAGCAGTTATATTGGCGGGGCTACCGCTCCCGAAATTGGAGACTGGGAAGACGATCAAATTGTTGCTGCGGTTCATCAAGATTTGCGTCGCATCCTACTCAAAGAAGATACCACTCCCAAAGTGCTTGCCGTGCATCTGTGGAAGCGTGCCATCCCCCAATACAATCTCGGACACCAGCAGCGCTTAGAACGAATCAATCAGGGCTTACAGACCTTGCCGGGTCTATATCTGTGTAGCAACTATATTGACGGTGTAGCGTTAGGAGACTGTGTACGCCGTTCTTTGGGGCGAGCCGACGAAATTCGGCGTTTTTTGGATAAATAGGGAATAAATGAGGGTGAAATCCCCTCATTTTTTATCTTTCCTTAACTCGCCGGTCGAACATATAACCGACACCGCGAATCGTTTTGATCAGTACCGGTTTATTGACATCCGGTTCAATCTTTTTGCGAATTTGACCAATATGAACGTCAACGACTCGCTGCTCCCCCTCATAATCGTAATCCCAGACCTCTTGTAAGAGTTCCGATCTCCGCCAAGCGCGACCGGGTTTGCTGGCCAAACAATACAGCAAGTCAAACTCCAACGCACTCAGGGGGATTAACTTATCTTGGATATAGACTTCGCGACGAGCCGGATCGATCAGCAGATCCCCGTACACCAAGCTGCGGGGTTCGCTGTCGGCTACACTGCGCTGACGCTTCAAAATCGCCCGTACACGCGCTCCGAGTTCGGCCAAACCAAAAGGCTTGGTAATATAATCATCGGCTCCTTTATCAAAGCCTTTGATTTTATCGGCTTCACCCGTTAAGCTCGTCAGCATTAAAATAAATACACTGGTACGGCTTTGCATTTCCTGACAGAGGATAAAACCCGTTGTGTCAGGAAGATTAACATCCAGTACCACCAAGTCGGGACTAAATTGATCAAACAGTTCCAGCGCCGTATGGCCATCTTTTGCCGACTCAACTTCGTAGTCTTGCTGGCTCAGATAGCGAGCAATTAAATTTCGGATTGCTGGGTCGTCATCAACCACAAGAATCTTTGCAGAAGCCATAACCACAAGGTTGAGCTGAAGGTAGAGCAAGAATAATCAATCATCTCAATGTTAATGTAAAACTCGGGTTCACACCTAGAGATTTATCGATTTAGTTGCATTGTGTTACAGAGAGCGTAATATTTCTGACAGTAAATGAGCCGGAATTTGGGAAAGCGCCCGGTTTTGTCCGGGTAAACCCGCTTCAGTATAAATCGCCCGCATCGTTCGGATAACGGGAGCCAGATCAATTTGATGCCGTCCTGATTCTACAGCATTTGCAGTCGTTTTCGGCTGAACTTGCTGACAGCCCGCTTGCAAATGATGGCGTAAAGCCGCTTCTAAATGAGCCACACGCTCCGTTTGACTCATCAGCAAATGTCGATCTTTTCCCAATTGATAGTGAGCAAGTCCCAGATTATTGTGAGTGGCTAAGGGGTCAAAATTTAGCTGAGTCGGACTCAACTGTTCGACGAGAGTCAGTGCAATCTCATAAGCTGCGATCGCCTTTTTTAAGAATCTAGCACGAATTTCTGAGTCCTGATCTCGAGAAGCCAAATGCCAATAAGCAATTCCCAGGTTATTCTGAGTTGCAGCACAAGCCGGCGCATCGGTTTTTGGGCTGCGATATTTCAAGGCATTTTGATAGGCTTCAATCGCCAGATGCAACCACTTGTCTTCCGGTTCATGTTGGGCTAAATTCCAATAAGCCGTTCCGATATTGGCTTGAATCATTCCTAACTCTCGCCGATCGCGATCGCCAGAGTAATAACGCTCTGCTTGAGTATAAGCTGATATAGCCGCTTTTAAATGATAACTCGGCTGAGTATATTGAGCCAAATTCCAATAAGCCGTTCCGAGATTATTCAAAGTGGCAGCACAACTCAAGGCGATGGGTTGAGTTGGGGTCTGACTTTGACACTCTAACTCACCGCGATCGCCAATGACAACACCAAACAAGCGAATGGCTTCACCATAAGCATTCACCGACTGTTGCCAATTCTCCACCGGATCGCGAATTCTCGCCAAATCTCCGTAAGCGGCACCTAAATTTTTTTGCAGTCTTGGACAAGAAGCCGCTTGTTGAGCGGGATTGGCGTACATTAACGCTTTTTGATAGAAAATGATACTCTGTTCTAGAAAACAAACAGCACCGCGAGCCGTTTTTGCCGCTTTTTCTTGATGAAAACGCATCCAATACAGCGTGCCAAGATCGTTAAGCCAATCGACAATTTCTGAACGCTTTAAAATCGGACGAGAGGTATTTTCTAACTGTTGCCATCCCGTTTCATAAACCTCGATGGCAAGACAAATTTGTTCGGTCGATCTTAATCCTCCCGCTTGCATTTGTTGGCGGACTCGCTCTATTAAAATCCGGTAAGCGCGTGTTAGTTGTTTGGGAGAAGTTTGTATTTGCTGAAGTCGTTTGACTTTTTGTAGGGTTTGAGTCAAATCCAGCGGCTTTTTTACGCTTTTAGGCGGCGAGGTCTGCGGTTGTGTGGCATTCCTCGTTATCGAGTTTTGATCGGCTACAGAAGCCAATTTAACCGCCTCTGCGGTGATGTTTGCCGGTGGTTTGGTATCGGCAAGGCGATCGCTGTCGTCCGAAACAACGCCTTCAACCCCGGAAAACCGAGTTTGTCCAGTTTCTTCTGACTGACTCAGACGGTTCGGCTTCCCAGTATTGGAAACGGGATTTAGATCAAAATCCTGGCTCTGTTGAATTGTAGCAGTCATTGGTGTCGGATCGCCGGCAAACTCAAACACCCCGGTTCGCCACCGCCAAAATTCCGGCGCCGACTGTTCAATACAGCGCAACCAAGGCGAAGGAATCCACAACAACAGGCTAAACTCTAACTGGGGAAGATGGCTTTCTAAATTCCGCAAATGATGCAAAAAAGACCATTGCATCGCCGCCGGTTGTCGCGTTAGTTGCTCAACCCCTAAAATTTGAAAACCGACCACAGACCCCGAAACTGTAGAATTTACAGAACCGTTTTCCGCGAACCACTGCTCAATTTGAGCGATCAGATTCGGTTCTTCTAAGTTTAACGTTAAAGTCACCCAATTCGTGAAACCGGATGAACGAATATTGATCTTTTTTGGAGTAGTAGCAGAACCTTTTGGAGAATTTTCCCGTTTGGTAAACTCTGTTTGTAAGCGAGCGATCATTCGTTGACGCAATGGCAAATCATCGCAGACGGCAATTAAAATTTGACGTCGTAGATTTAACAGTAACGCTCGTTTTAAGCGCAGATAAACCTGTTGATTCACTCCTGACCCGTTAGAAGACGCAATTGAGAGCGCAGTCATGCGACACTAAAATAATAAAATAAAATCACATCAGTTTTGATCGGAAATTCAAACAAATCATCTATTCTGTTGGCACAGAATCATTCACCCATCAAGATAATAAACCATTCATACTCTTTATTTCCTAGCTAAATTTTGTCGGTCAGGATGAGTTAATTCTGACACGCAATTGACATCCGCCAGGGAAATCCCCTACCTTCGAGGCATCCGGCTAACAGCAAGCATTGATCGCACCCTAATTTCTTAGATCGATAGGCAATCCCTCAGGTACAGAGATCAAAAGATAGTAATCTCAATTGATTTTACTTTACAACTTTGACAGGTCGAGCAACTCTGTTATCATTATTCATAATACAGCCAATCAAAAAAAAATCAAGCCAACTGAGATTTTGTCAACCCAGTTAATCCTTAACTCGGGTAAAATTGATAACGGTCTTTTTTTCGTTAAGTTATAAAGTTAATCAACAGGATAGACAGCAACAGAGAGTATCAAATCAATAACACGACTGTTCGAGTCACCTACGGAGATATTACTCAGATTAAAGCGGATGTACTGGTTAGTTCCGATGATAGCAATTTTCAATGAGTAGCGGAGTTTCTGCGGCTATACTCAAAGCGGGGGGTGAGTCCATCAAAACAGAAGCCCGTCAGCATACCGATTTAAATTTGGGAGATGTTGCTGTTACTTCGGCGGAAAATCTATCAGCAAAGTATATTTTTCATGCGATTACAATTGATGTTGATGAAAATTATCTAATCTATGCTTCTGAAGAAAGTATTCAACGCGCAACTTTGAACTGTCTCGAACTCGCCGATTCGCTGCAAGTTAAAACCATAGTATTTCCGGCGTTAGGTACAGGAGTTGCCAAATTTCCTTTAGAGAAAGCCGCAGAAGTAATGATAGAAACCCTATCCAATTATTTAAAAGGTAAAACTCAAATAGAACGGGTAACAATTACTCTATATCCGAGAGAAGGGATAGAACCCAGCCAACTTAATAACTTTTTTGAACCTGCTGTTAGTCTTCTGGCTAGCAACAGTTAACAGATTAAAAACTCGATTTCGTAAGAGTTAATGGGTTTTTGGGGTAAGCTGTTAATCACTTAAATAACATCAACCATAAGTTTGAAACCTTTGTAGTGCAAGCGTCTCGCTTGCCCGACATCTGCAATCGCGTAGGGGTAATAGTTTATGGGGAAATTATAAAGAAACTAACTGTAAGAAGGGCGGGTTTACAAAGGTTGTTTGTAGGAGATATATATTAAGTATGGAACCCGCCCCTACAACACTGGTCACTGTTCACTGTAAACTATAAAAACCCGCCCCTACAGCTTAAAATTCCATCGGGGTCCAATCTCCAACCGGAATAAACGCCGCCCAAAAATAAGGATGTTGATATTGTTGAGAATTTAACATCTCTAACTGGGTTTGACGTAACGCATCTGACCGTCCTTGATTTTCCAACAACCGCCGATAATATTTTATCATTAAATCCTTCGTTCCTTCATCATTTACCTTCCACAAACTCATTAATTGACTTTCCGCACCCGCCAACGTAAACGCCCGTCTCAACCCATAAACCCCCTCGCCATTTTCAATTTCTCCCAACCCCGTTTCACAAGCCGATAACACCACCAATTTAGTTCCCCTCAGCCTTAAATTTGCAACTTCCAACGCCGTTAACACCCCATCATCCAAACCACTTTCACGGGGATTAAAACCCGCCAAAGCCAACCCGGAACGCACCAAAGGATTTTCTTTAATCGGGGTATTTTTTTGAGAACGTTCAGAGATAAAACCAAAAGAATTATCCGGTTCAACTCGGGGAAGATTGGGAAGAAAAAAGCCGTGAGTTGCAATGTGTAAAATTTGCGGTGCTTCTAACTGTTTAACCGCCGTTTCTGTAGCTTTAGATTGGGTAAATAACGTCACCTCAGACAACAAAGGTGCAATAACCTTTGCTTCTTCAGCCGTTCCCGGTAACGCCCCAAAACTCATCTCAACATCTCTCGAAAGTTGATTAACTCCGCGATAATTTGCAACTGCAACTGTTGTTGTTTCTCCCGGTTTTTCATAATCCGGGTTAGCAACAATAACAGGCGGTTGTTTGTGATAATGTTCCTGTTTTAAACGAATTAAATCCCGTCCCGTCGTGAGATAAGTAATTTTATAAGTTTCTATCAAATACCGATTATTTTCATCAACCAACGCCGCAAAGGGAATCAAATTTAACTGGGCATCCGGTGAGATAATAATATGATTAACATCACCCAACTTTTCCCGAATCGGTTGCATTAACAGTTCATCGAGTTGGCGTGCAGTTTGTTTAACTTTATCTGTATTTCCTTGAAAAGCATCCTTTGAACTTTTCAGGTCTAAATTGAAGCGAAAAAAAGCGGCTTTGTGAATGGGTTCAGCTTCTCCTAAATCAACCCATTGCGGTTCACCCGAAGATTTAAGAATATAAGCCGCATAATGAGGTTTTCCTCCTCGATTTCCTCGTTCAGCTTTGGGATTATAAGGTTTATAAAATACAAATTCTATTAATGCAGCATTTTCAGGAATAGCTTGTTGTATTGCTTCAATAGTAACGGGTTCTGAAATCGTTCTAAATTCTGCACTACGGCGAGATAATTCAGCTTCAAGTTGCTCCAATTTTTCTCTGAATTGAGCAACTTTTTCGTTATATTTTGCCGGAGATAATTCTTCAGGTTTCTTATAAATAAGATCAGAAAGTTGAGTTCTAACCGCAGCTAATTCATCGAGAAAGTATTGATTTTCTGGAGTAATATTTTCTCGTAAAAGTTGTAAATCATTGGCAACGGTATCCAAAATCCGACCTTTTCGCCGTAGAACTGTTGTTAGGGCTAAACGTGCTGCTTCTAAGTTTTCAGGTAGATTTTTTAAATGGAGAGAAACTGTAAAATCAGTGGTACTTGAAATCATTTTCATCGAGTCTTGTTTTTGACGTTCTGAACCCGTTGATAGTAGAATATTGAGGTTTTTTTCTTCAACTTCTAGTCCTCGACTCAAGAAGTTTATCGCACGATAAAAATCACCTTCAGCTAAATAGAGTAATGCTAACCGATTCAAACTGTCTGCAACTTGAGGATGAGAACTTCCTAAGACTTTTTCTCGAATGACCAAAGCTTTTTGAAAAAAAGATTCAGCATTCTCATAGCGTCCTTGTTCAAAATAGAGTTCAGCTAAATTATTGAAACTGATAGCGATATACTGGTGTTCTGTTCCTAATATTTGTTGTTGAATCTTTAACGCACGTTGATAAAGGGGTTCGGCTTTTTCATACTGTTTTTGATCGGTATACAACCAGGCTAAATTATTGAGACTTTGAGCAATATTCAGATGTTCGGTTCCGAAGATTTCTTCTCGAATCTTTAACGAACGTTGATAAAGTTCCTCAGCTTTTTCATACTGTTTTTGTTCCGTATACAGCAAAGCTAAATTATTCAGACCGGTTGCATAGTTTGGATGTTCTATTCCCAAGTTTTTCTCATCAATTTTTAAAGACCGTTGCAATAAAACCTTAGCCTTTTCGTAGCGTCCTTGATTAAAATAAAGCAAGGCTAAATTAGCCAAACTGGTAGCGACATTCGGATGTTCTGTTCCTAAGAACTTTTCATCAATCGCTAAAGAACGTTCATAGAAAAGTTCAGCTTCGTCATAACGTCCTTGGTCTGTATAAAGATTAGCTAAATTATTCAAAACAGCCCCCACATCGGGATGTTCTGTTCCTAAAGCCGTCTCTAAAATGGCTAACGAACGCTGATAAAAAGCTTCAGCTTGGTGATAGTATCCTAGAGTTGTGTAGAGTAACGCCAAACCGTTGAGGCTAACAGCGACATGGGGGTGTTCTTCACCCAAAGTTTTCTCTAAAATTGCAATAGAACGTTGATAAAAGGCTTCAGCTTCTTTGTAGCGTCCCTGGTGGCGATAGAGGGATGCAAGCCAACTGATACTCGCTTCAACATCGGAGTGATTTTCTCCTAAAAGTCTCTCTCGTATTTCTAAAGCTTCTTCCGCTAGGGGTATGGCTTCGTTATATTTTCCTTGTTCATACAGTTGAATAACTTCTTCGTTGAGTTGGTTGGCTTGTTCAATTTCATCTAACTGTTGAACCAACAATAGAGAAGAATTTGTTTGTCCGCTAACTGCTTGAGACGTTGCGGTTAACAGTCCAAAACATCCAACAAAAACGGTTAGCCAAAAGAACGGTTTGAGTGTTCGTTTCATCGGGTCGATGAGTCAACGTCAAGTCCATTATCACTTATGTCTGATGACTGTTGAGTTATGCAGTTTTGACCCCCCTCAGTCCCCCCTAAAAGGACCGAAGAAAATTAACTCCCCTCGCCTTACCCCCCCTTTCAAAGCAGGGCCGTTTCGTTCTAGCCCTAAAACTTGATTTGTGGGGAGGTG
The DNA here is from genome assembly GCF_047276495.1 of Capilliphycus salinus ALCB114379. Taxonomy (NCBI): domain Bacteria; kingdom Bacillati; phylum Cyanobacteriota; class Cyanophyceae; order Oscillatoriales; family Sirenicapillariaceae; genus Capilliphycus; species Capilliphycus salinus. Next base: position 542,977 of record NZ_CP178543.1, read on the forward strand.
GGGAGGTAGGGAGGTAGGGAGATTGGGAGAATTTTTATTAATAAAAAGTTATTTTTCATCAGAAAAAAGACCTCTCCCCACCACCCCATCACCCCATCCCCCCATCCCCCCCGGCAATTTTTAACTGAGAATGAAACAGCCCTGCCTTTCAAAGGGGGGATCAAGGGGGGATAGAGAGGGGTTGGGGGAGAGGTTTTTCTATTTATAAAACAAACCAATTATAAAACAAACCAGGTATCTGAACTTTCAAACACCTGGATAAATTACGAACGCCTAATTTTTAAAGAACGATACTAAAAAATCTTCTTTTTTTTAACCCGAAACAGCAACAGCTACAACCATTAAACCAACAACTAAAGCTGCGCCTAAAGATCCTAAAATGATATAATTGCGGATTTGCTTCTTGCTCGGAGGTTCTGCGGTATAAACTTTTGGTTCAACTGCAAAGTTATTTAGGCGTCCACCCTCTTCGGTCGTATAAGGCATAAATTATTGTCCTCGTTTCATCTTATTTAGTCTAGAGTAACAAAAATTTGCCAATTGTTAAATCACTTTAGGAAGAATAAGGGGTTCCCAAGGGTAGGGAACCTCTAAAACTCAAGAATTAATCGTTCCGGTCACCGGAGAAGAAGCTGTGGCATAATTTTTAATGGGAATCCGTCCGGACAGATAAGCCAAACGACCCGCCTGAGTTGCCATTCCCATCGCTTTCGCCATCATCGCAGGCTGTCCGGCTAGAGCGATAGCCGAATTAATCAGTAACGCATCCGCTCCCATTTCCATTGCTGTAGCGGCTTCGCTGGGCGTACCAATACCCGCATCTACCACAACGGGAACTTTGGCATTATCGATGATAATCTGGATATTGGCGGCGTTTTTGATACCCTGTCCGGAACCGATGGGAGAACCTAAAGGCATCACTGTCGCACAGCCGACTTCTTCTAAACGTTTGGCAAGCAGCGGATCGGCGTTAATATAGGGAAGTACCGCAAACCCTTCTTTCACCAGTTTTTCTGCGGCTTCTAAGGTTCCAATGGGATCGGGTAGCAAATATTTCGGATCGGGAATGACTTCTAACTTGACAAAATTGTTATCTTCCTGTCCTAATAATTTTGCCATCTCGCGCCCCAACCGGGCAACCCGAATGGCGTCTTCTGCATTTTGACAGCCGGCTGTGTTGGGAAGCATCCAAATTTTCTTCCAGTCTATTGCTTCGGCGAGTCCTTCATGTCCGGGGGCTTGGGTTTGTACTCGTCGGACTGCGACCGTGACAATTTCACATCCACAGGCGAGGATGCTTTGTTGCATTTGTTCTAGTGTACGGTATTTGCCCGTTCCGGTCATCAGGCGAGAGTTAAAGCTTTTTCCCGCTATGGTTAACGGTTGATCTATTTCTTGTTGCAGGGGTTTGTCGAGTGTTTGCATTGAAGAGCGTTTCCTTTATTTTTCCAGCAGATGCGGATTTTTCACCTAGTTCTTATTGTAGGAGTTTCGGTCGGCTTACCGTAAGTTTAAATTATTCTTCCTCGGAGGAGTTGAGTGAGGGGGAGTCTACGGCTTCGAGGTATTGACTATCAATTAAAAAAGCGCCTTTTTCACAACGAACGCCCCAATATCCGCCCGGACGTCTATCAAGAATTATGCCTTCTTCTCCGAGTTTAATCACGTTTGGGGGTCGCAAAATCGGCATCGGTTCGGCTGTTTTAACGTAGTCCGGAATTCCAATGATTCTGACTTTTTGATGGATTTCAAACTCTTTTACCATAGTTTTTTACCGGGATTGAGTTTAAGTTAGATTAGAAACTATCTGCTGTAATTGTTCGATTTGTTGAGATTGTTCTTGACGGATTTGATGAAGTTGGTTAAACTCAGTTGTTGTGGTTTCAACTCTTTGTTTGAGTTCGGTCCAGTGATCTTGAATGGGTGGCAGCATTTCTTGATATAAATGTACGCTTCCCCAGAGTTGAGAAACCGCCTGATATTGTGAGCGCCAATTTTGTTCTTCGGCTTCTAACTGTTGACGTTTTTGTTGTTGTTCATTGGCCTGACGGTTAACGGTTTCTTCGAGTTGTTGAATCACCGTTTGCATCTGATCAATTTCGGCTTCGAGATCCTGTAATTTTTGCTGTTGTTCCTGGTGTTGAGTATTCAAACCCGCCAGCACCCGTTCAAAATTAATCGGGCCGTCGGTATAAGCATTGGCAGGCAAACCTTGACGTTTTAATAATACCGCCTGATGCTGAATGAGAATCGCTTCTCGTTCTCTGAGGGTGCGACGCTGACCGCTAATGGTGCGATTTAACATTTCATAAGCATCATTTTCATCGGTCAATTCGCTTTCGATGCGAGAGCGATCGCTGTGGCTAGATCGAACTAATTTTTGTTGAATTTCCTCAATTTCTTCCCGTTTAAATTTTAACTCCTCTTCCTGCTCTTTGACCATCTTAAACCAGCGGTCCCATTCTTGTTGAAGTTTTTCCACTTCCTGCTGAAGTTGGTTCATCGGCATCGCTTCTAAAGCCGCAACATTAACAATCACCCCAACATTGTGAGTATCATCAAACTGAGCCGCCAATTTTTCCAACTGTTCTAACAACGTTTGTCGGCTTTGAATTTGAGTTTCCCAGTTCGCCGCCAATTCTTGTTTAACCGTTAACTGAGTTTGTTGGGCGTGTAATTGAGATCGGCGTTCGGTCAGGGCATCTTGAGCATCATACCATTGTTGCCACTGAGTTTGTAGGGAGCCGCGAGCGGTATCAACTTGCTGCTGTAACTGCTCGGCGTCGGTTTGTTTTTCTTGCAGTTGTTGCCAATGAGCTTGTAAAATCGATTGTCCGGCTTCAAAGCGTTCGGTCGCTTGTTGCAGTTGAGCTTGCAACCCCTCAAGAGCAACCGGAGTCGAGAGTTGAGCCAACAAAGCTTGAAGCTGTTGGGACTGTTCGGCATTGAGAGACGGCGCCGCCTGTAGACCCGCTTGTTTTTCTTCAAGCTGCTGCATTTGTTGTTGGAGTTGTTCGCGAGTTTGGGAAATTTCGGCTTGAGAGCGCTCCAACTCCGAGCGAAGACGTTCGCTTTCTTCGCGAGCGGACTCAATTTCTTGGCGTTGTTGTTCGAGGCGTTCAAACTCATCCTCTAACTGTTCGAGTTGTTCGCGTTGAGCCTCCATTTCCATTTCGCGGCGATTGAGTTCTTGACTTTGGTAAGTTAGAGACTCTTTCCACTGTTCAATTTCCTCTTGTTGAGTTTTGAACTTTTCTTGTAAACGAGAGAAATCTTGGAGAATGCTAACCAACTGGCGGGCGGCATCTTGGATGCGTTGAACGTGCTTGCTGCTGTTGAGGTCAACCAGAACCAAAGCCCCATCTTTGAAGTTGTTGGCATCTTCTGCGGGAATCACCTCATCACCCGTGACCGCACTCCAATTATTCTCGCCTCGCTGACAGGCTAGTAATTTGAGTTCGGCTCGACCGCTACCCAAACCAAAGCTTCTCTGCTTTTGTACTTCCGCTAAATACAGCACGGTGATCGTCCTCGTCAGGTGTTTAAGTAGAATCGACAGACAGAAATTATTCAGTCTCAATCGTGGATCGTGATTAGGTGTCCCTGCTCAATTTTACTCTACCGTTAATAGCCACCAGAAGATTTCTAGAAAATATACATCTTGAAATCTTATCAAATTCCGTGACCCAGGGGGTAGCTCGGCGGAAATCGATCCTAGCTTTGAAGTAATTGTCTCAGCGAGTGGGCATGGAATTGCCTACAATAGTAAAGAAGTTGTCCGGGACCGGTCAGCAAGCTCTAGCTGCGGCGAAAGAGGAAGTCGGCCACCCCCCTTGTGGCTCACCTTAGCAATAGGCAGAGTAGACACCAATTTCTCAAGGGGTTGGTATGAGAGGATGTACATAGAATTCAACGGCGATCAGGAGGCCACTTGCTAGATGCAAGGCTCTTTAAGTGAGATTGATATCCGCAGTATTTTGCAACTGATTGAGCTAGGTCAGCGAACCGGAGAACTCATGGTAGAGGCTTATAGCCCTGCATCCGGCACAACGGGCGCTGTACGTCGTCCTCACTTTGGCCGACCCTGTTGGTTGGTGTTTTGCTTTAATGGTCGCATTATCTATGCGGGTCAGAGCGAGGATAGTTTGTCCCGGTTGCGCGACTACCTGCGTCGTTTTCGAGCCGATACCGCCCTCGACCAGATTGAAGTTCCCTCCATTGCTTCGGTGAATGCTCCCGAGTATGGCTATTTGTGGGCGTTGTTGGAGAAAAATTTGATTACTCCGGCTCAGGCGCGTAGCATTATTCACGGGATGGTTTACGAGACTCTGTTTGATTTGCTGAGTTTGCATCAAGGTTCGTTTATTTTTGAAATGGGGCCGCCCCTTGCCCCCCAGTTAACCACCTTAGAAATTAGTTCTCTCTTGGCAAAAATTATGAAGCAAGTCCAAGAGTGGAAAACTTTTCATCCTCATATCCAATCTCCCAATCAATGCCCCTTAATTCCTGACCCGGAAAAGTTGCAGCGCACCTTGCGTGCGAATGCTTTTGAAACCCTCAATCGTTGGGCGGATGGTCAAACCAGTTTTCGTCAAATTGCCCGCTATTTGAATCGGGATATTGTCACCGTCACCAAAGCGATGTATCCTTTTGTACAGCAGGGGTTGGTACAACTGTTAATGCCGAAATCTAACGGCGAAACTCCGGGTAAAAATCAACTGGCTATCTCTACAAAAGTTCCCCGAATTGTCTGTATTGATGATGATGTTGTCATTCGAGAAACGGTAGAATTAATTCTGAATCAACAGGGTTATGAAGCCACCGCAATCAGTCATCCTCTCAAAGCGCTCAGTTGGGTTTTTCAGCTTAAACCCGACTTAATTTTATGCGATATTGCCATGCCCGAACTCAATGGGTATGAAATTTGTGCAATGTTGCGGAACTCGACCGCTTTTCGGCAAACCCCGATCGTTATGTTAACCGGCATTGATGGATTTATAGATCGGCTGCGAGCCAGAATGGTCAGGGCGACAGACTATCTGACCAAACCCTTCGGGGAAAATGAATTATTGACATTAGTTGAAACCTATGTCGGTCTCGGAGATCCGAATCGACTGCCCTCAGAACGGTTGTTAGCTGATGAAATTGACGATATCTTTGAGCAATAGCAAAAAACGGTCGGGGCTTGAAAGCTTAAAATCCTTAAACGTTTTTGGGTATACTTGAATCAAACAATATTATATTAGAGTATTCTTCGCGTGCAGTTGAAATTAACCGTTTGGTCTGAAACCGGAGTGCCTTCCTCGTGCGAGGGCTGACCTCAACCGATGATCGGATCTACTCTCTCCCGCTTCCCCATGACCGCCCGTTCACCCTAAACCCAGGAATTCAGTCAGACAACAGTATGAGTACAGTTATGGTCGTAGAAGACAGTGTCACACAACGGGAGATGATCTCCAATCTCCTCAAAGACAGTGGCTTACACGTAACGGTAGCAAGCGATGGTGTTGAAGCCTTAGAACAGGTGCAGAAACATTGTCCGGATTTGGTGGTGCTTGACATTGTCATGCCTCGCATGAATGGATATGAACTGTGTCGGCGTTTGAAGTCCGACCCGAAAACCCAAAATATTGCCGTCGTGATGTGTTCGTCTAAAGGGGAAGAGTTCGATCGCTACTGGGGGATGAAGCAAGGGGCTGATGCTTATATCGCTAAACCCTTTCAGCCGACTGAACTCGTCGGTACCGTTAAACAATTACTGCGAGGTTGAATCTTGATCCTATGGTCGGTAATCCTGACTTTTTAACCGGTCAAAGTCCAGACAGCCCGGAGTTCCAAGAACTAGAAACCCCCGAAGGAGAACCCCATTTACGATTTTATCTCCCGTCCGGGATGGAACTGGCATTATCGGCAATTGGTATCAAAGAAGTGCTTTCTCAATCCCCCGATCGCATGACTCCCATCCCCAACGTTTCTCCCTTACTCTTAGGAACCCTCAACATTAGAGGTCGAGTCGTTTGGGTCGCCGATCTGGGTCAGTTTCTCGGCGATCAAATCCCATTGAACACCGATCGCACGGAGATTCCGGTGATTGCCATTGAAGATCAAGATACCATCTTGGGTTTAGCCGTCGAAGCGATCGGTGACATTGTTTGGCTCGATATCGACCAGATGAAAATGCCTACCCAAGTCCCCGATACGATGGCTCCCTTTATCAAAGGAGAATGTCAAATGGGTCAAATGAAAGAACCCCTGCGACTGCTAGATCAAATCGCCGTTGTTCGTTCGGGCCCCGATGGGGAGCGGCTTAATCTGAAAAAAATCCTCAGGCTTTCACCCCCAAAACAGCCCCCGTCCCGACGACAGCCCAATCTCAACGATCTCGGATCGAGTATCACCCCCCTTTGGAATTTAAAATTGAAAATAGGACGGCCTTTGATTGCCAGTCTTCAACTCTAACAACCCGAATACAAGGATTAAATTAAAGATTAAATTTGACAGCAAAAACATTAAGCGATAAAGAACTAAAAAAAACGGAAAGGGGAATAGGCAATGCCAGCAAGTACAGACTTCTTGCAAGAATATCAACAAACAGAAGCCGCTTACACTCAAGGCAATTATGAAGAAGCGGCAGCATTAGTATATCAATTAGTTGAAAATTATCCCGAAGATCCATCGGCTAGGCTGCTCTGCGGCCACATCTATGGCTACGGGTTACAGCAATTTGAGGTGGCGAAAGAACAGTATCTCGCCGTTCTTGAACTCACCGAAGACCCGGAACTGGTGGAACAGGCGACCGATGCCATGTCAGAAGCCGAGCAATATCTAGCCGACTCCGCCGCCTATGCTGTTAGCGGCGATCTCGGTTCACAAGTCGATCTCGATGACGCCGATGACCTCAGCGCCGCCGAAACTCGGCTCGAAGAAGACGAAGATCAATCAGGAATCCCCTTCGCTCAAGGAGACCCAGAAGAAGGATTGGGGGACTCGGAAACTGAATTAATTTCCTCATCGGCTCTCGACGAACTCGAAGAACTATCCAGCTCAGATTTAATGTCTTCCCCCCTCGAAGCCGATGTCGATTTAGATGAAGTTGATCTATCTTCGCCTCAACTCCAAGGAATCGGCATGGAGTCAGCAGAAGACTTAGACTTAGAAAGCCTAGATCTGTTAGAAGAAGACTTGGGTTTAGAAGATCTCCACGAAGATCTAAACATCGATGAATTACCCGACAGCGGCAACCTCGGCACCGAACTGTTAGAGTTTTCCATTGAGGACGAGAGTACCGCCAAAAATCCTTCTCTACAAGTGGAGGAACTCTCACAAAACCCCCTCCTAGAAAACCTGACTCCCGATGAGGATGCGATCGCCACTCAACTCGACGCCGACCCCTTCCAACTCGATGACGAACAACTCTCATCTGTCGGCGAAGATCAATTCCTTCAACCCGACCTGGAGGAAGACTGGTCAGCGAATTTCCTAGAAGAGGAGGACTTATCCTTAAGCCAACAAGAGTTAGAATCGCCGGAAAATTATCCAACCAATCCCCAACTAGAATACTCCGAGGCCGCCTCAGAAGAAGCATTCGATATTGATGATATCATGGCGCTCGGCGATCTCGACGACGAAGGCTCACCGGTTGAAAGCGTTGCCGAACACAACCCCAATTTTCAAACCCCACAAGCCCCAGAAGAAATCGAGCGAGCCGCACCCCCCGCCGTTGAGGAAGACTCGGAAAACCTCGATCTCGACGAATTCAACTCCGATTTAGATGATATCTTCCAATCCCTAGAGCTAACATCCAATTTTACCGACTCTGAAGAAATCGGCGATCGCAACAGCACAAAAAACCCCCCTCCCCCGGCTGAGAGCTTCCACGAAGCCGCCAACGGAAAAAGGCCCATCGATGATCCGCCAGAAGAACCCATTGAAGACGATCTTCCCGGTAATGATGCCGAAGCAGAAACCTTGTTGATGGAGCCTTCGGGAACGACGGAGGATGATTTTCAGTTGGACGAAAATGAGGGATTTTCTCTAGAAGATCTGACTCTAGAAGATCACGATCTCGACGAACAAGAAGACTCCACCTCCCCCGTCGTCAAAAACGCTTCTATTCCTTCAGAGTCCTACAGGCCCAACGGTGCCGCTGTCAACGATGCCGTCTTTGATGTGGGCGAAATTCCCGACAGTTTTGGTTTGGATGCCTTTGATGACGAAAGTTTTGGACAAGAAGAAGAATACTCAGCCAGTAATGGCAGCAGTCGAGCCAAAATGAATCAATTCTCCGACGACATTTCCGCCCCCGAAGATTTTGAGACCGACTCCGAAAACCTCGATGAGGATGATTTTCTCGATAATTTTGATGAGTTTGATGATTTAGGAAATTTGCCCGACTTTGAAGCCAGCCGCATGGAAGAAGCCGCCTTTTTGTCGGACTCCTCCGGCTTCAGTGAAGAAGTCAACAGCGATTTTGTGGCAACCGCCAGCAGCGCCCTCGACCGAGATAATTCTGCCATTAGCAACGATGAACTGTTTAACGTTCCCCTCGATCAAGAAGTCGTCACGACTTTTACTTCCCAAATTGACGATCATCCCGAGGCGGCCGTTACCGTTGAACAGGGACCGTTTGCTTTTTTGGAAAATAAACCCTTTAAAGTCAAGTTTCTCTACACCGCTCTCGGATCGGGGGTGGCGACTCTGATTTTGGTGGCAACAGCGACCAATATTATGACCCAAACCGCCGCTCTCAATCAAGACCGGGAACTGGTCAATTCCCTGCGATCTACAGGGTGGATCGTCACGGCGGTGGCCGGAGTCACCAGCTTTTTGAGCGCTTGGGGAATGGGTAATATTGCCGCCCGACAAATGTCGAAAGCATCGATTGATTTACAGCATCAATTTGATGCGATCGCCCGCAATAATTTAAAAGCCCGGGCGACGGTTTATGCAACCGATGAATTGGGTCAAATGTCGGCGAAATTTAACCAAATGGCGCAGTTTATCGAAACCACCACCGCCGAAGCCCAACGCAAAGCCGAAGAACAGGAAGAAGCCAAAGAAAATCTCCAGCGGCAAGTGATTCGTTTACTCGATGATGTGGAAGGGGCGGCGCGAGGCGACTTAACGGTGACGGCAGAAGTGACGGCAGACGTGTTGGGGGCGGTGGCCGACTCGTTTAACTTGACCATTCAAAACCTGCGAGAAATCGTGGTACAGGTGAAACAGGCGGCCCGTCAGGTGAGTAAAGGGGCAACCGATAGCGCCACCTTTGCTAAAGATGTGGCCGGGGATGCGTTGCGACAAGCCGAGGAATTGGCCGCCACTCTCAATTCGGTACAGGTGCTAACCGATGCCATTCAACGGGTTGCCGATAGCGCCCGAGAAGCCGAAGAAGTGGCGCGAAGTGCGGCGGCGGTGGCGACAAAAGGCGGCGAAGCGGTACAAATGACCGTTGCCGGGATTTTGAAGATTCGCGAAACCGTAGCCGAAACGACCCGGGAAGTGAAGCGCTTGGCCGAGTCATCCCAGGAGATTTCCAAAATTGTCGCCATCATCTCGACGATTGCTTCTCGGACGAATTTGTTGGCCCTCAACGCCAGCATAGAAGCCGCACGCGCCGGGGAATCCGGGCGGGGTTTTGCGATCGTTGCCGATGAAGTCCGACAGTTGGCTGACCGATCGGCAAAATCTCTTAAAGAAATTGAACAAATCGTAATGCAAATTCAGAGTCAGACGAACTCGGTAATGATGGCGATGGAAGAAGGGAACCAACAGGTGATCGATGGGACCCGACTGGCCGAACAAGCCAAGCGATCGCTTGATGATATCATTCAGGTAACGAACCGCATTGATGTTTTGGTGCGATCGATCACTGCCGATACCGTTGAGCAGAACGAAACCGCTCGGGCGGTGGCGCAGGTGATGCAAGCGGTTGAACACAGCGCTCAAGAGACTTCTCAAGAAGCTCACCGAGTTTCTAATGCTTTGAGTAACCTGGTGGGTGTGGCTCGAGATCTACTCACCTCCGTAGAACGGTTCCGAGTCGATCCGTCCGATCGCAAGTAGAAAGAGATACACTCGGACTAAAGGGAGGAAAAGCCGGAAACCAGCAGGAGGTGACGCGCGGTCACTGAGAACGGGTCATCGGCTAGGGGTCAGGTGTTCGCAGTTAACTCGATGATCAGGGTAAAATTATAAATTGGGAAAGGAGAAAAAATTCTGAATGTAGAATGATGAATTCTCCAAGGAACTCCCGGATCGGATCATCAAGATCTCGGTCTTTGGAGAATTAATCCTTTTTAGAATTCACAATCGATCGTTCATAATTTTGTACAACCTTTCCGATAATGAATTGAGAAGTTAGACTAGAGAATTCATCATTGCTGTTGATTAATTATCGACTCGCGAACGTCTGAACGGCTCAATGTATAAATCCTTTATTTTTAATCGCGAACTATGCAAGCCGAACAACAACAACGCATCCTGGGATACTTTATAGAAGAAGCCCAAGATCACCTGGATACCATTGAACAAGGATTACTGAAATTACAGTCTACACTAGAAGATCCTGACCTGCTTTATGAAGTTTATCGGGCGGCTCACTCGGTAAAAGGGGGAGCGGCGATGTTAGGATTAACCAGTATTCAAACCACCGCTCATCGCTTAGAAGATAGCTTTAAAATTCTCGAAAAAATTCAAGCTCAGTCTCGTTTACAAGTCGATCAAGACTTGGAATCTTCCTTTTTAGAAGTTTCTGATACCCTCAAAGCTCTAATTGAAAGTTTATCAAGCCCCTACGGGTTAACCGATGAAGTCGGGACAAGTCTACTTCAAAAAGTAGAACCCACCTTTGATCGGCTCAACTCTCAGCTAGAGTCTTTAGCCGAACAGCATGAAGTCGTGTTGACGGAACTTTCTTTGAGTCCGCCCGCGATGATTTCTACTCCCGTTACCGTTGGAGAAAAAACAGCCGAAATTTCCCCCGTTCAGGCAATTAGACCGCCAGAAAATAGCGCGAAAGAGTTGTTTTTCCGCAGCGATGTTCCCGATCAACTTCGGGAAATGTTACAACTGTTTAGACAAGGGGAAAATCCTTCTAGCCGCAAAGCTTTGATTGAAATTTGTCAGAGTTTGGGTCGAGCCGGAGAAACTTTTGATCTGTCCAATTGGACGAAATTTATTAGCACCGTTGAACGGGTGATCGCCAATCCCGCCAATAGTTATTCTACACTGGCTCCGATTATTATTAAAGCCGTTAAGCAAGCTCAAGAGTTAGTCTTAGAAAATCGAGAAGTGGAAGTTGAGGCAAGCTCGGATTTAAAACATCTTTTACTCCAGCCCGCTTTCGTGGAGCATGGTGGGCGATCGCCAAACGGATCTGCATTTGAACCGCCTAAAAAAAATGAGGTGATGTCTTCTGGAATTGAGGAAAATCAAGAGCGGATCTCCGGCAATTCGATCGCGAAAGTTGACTCTCAATGCACCAGATTAAAAGCCCACATAGAACTTGATGAACCCACGGACGAAGAGATCGAGTCCTTCTTGGATGATTGGTCTGCCGGAGAACCGACAATAGATGCTTCCAAACCGCCATCCAAAGGACCCCAAATCGACTCGGAAGAACTAAAACGCCTTGCCGAACTCTTTGAAGGGGAAAATTTAATCGAACAGGGTTGGCAAGAAGAACACCTGATCCAAGGGTCGGAATTAGATTCACGAGAGGGTCAATCTAATGATAACTCTATCGATCGCGACTTTTTGGATTTGTTTGATGAACAAACACAGGAAGAAAAATTACCCGCATCTTCTCAACACGGGGCATCTGCAACGGTGGGAGGATCGAAACCGGTCTCGAGTGTCGATCGGTCTTCATCGAAGAAAGCAGATGCGCGCGGGGTCTTGGATGCAACCGATTTGCACGATCTGCTCAATATTGGGATGTCAAGTTCGTCTGGGAGTTCTCCATCTCGATTAACTTCTGACGAGCCTAGCCCATCTTTAGACGATTTAGAATTAGAAAACCTCTCTTTTGACGATTTATTTGACGAGGGTTCGAGCGCTCGTCCGGCTGCGATCAATAACTCATCAAAAGCACAATGGGTTGATGAAAGTCAAAATTTGGAGACCTCCGACTGGTTCGATCAGCTAATTCAGGGTGAGTCAAAGACGGATTCCGTCTTGAACGCTCAACAGACCCCCGAGTTGGACTCTCGACCCACATCTACAAAATCTACAACTCAACCGATGGCGTCAGCGTCCCCAGATGCAGAACTGGATTCTGAGGACTGGTTTGAGCATCTGTTTGGTACCGCAGACGAAAAAACCGACAGCCAACAACCGCCTGCGACGGTATCGACGAAAGCCCTCAAAACTTATGGAACTTCAGGGGAGACCGATGATCTGAGCGAATTAGAACAGTTATTGGATTCGACTCCCTCGCCTGAACGTTCAAACAGCGGCTTAATTTCTGCAAAAACTTCAGGAGAATCTCAACCCGACGAGTTATTCTTAGCCGAATTGGATGGACTGGATGCTTTGTTACAAGCGCCAGACGAGATCGACTCACAGGACAAGGATGAGGATCTCGAAGAAGAAGAAGAAGAAGAAGAAAATTATTTTGCCGATCTTGAAAGGTTACTTGGGGGTGATGAAGGCTCCCCCGGAACCGGTGCAACAGCGCTCCGACAACGAGGTACGGCGAAACAGACTCGGGTGTTTGAACCGATCGCCAAAGTTCCGGTCAAGCAACTCGACAACCTCAGCAACTTGATGGGTGAATTGGTTGTTAATCGTAATAGTTTAGAGCAAGACCAAGAGCGGATGCGACAGTTTTTGGATAATTTGCTCGATCAGGTGTCGCTGTTGAGCGATGTCGGACAGCGGATGCAGGATTTTTATGAGCGGAGTCTGTTGGAAATTTCGCTGCTGTCGGGACGCAAACAATCGGTTTGGAATAGTCCAGGTCGTGCAGATGATAAACACTCCAAAAATCGGATTGACGATCCGATCGCTCGCTTGTACGAAGATTTTGAATCAACGGAGTTGGATCGGTTTACGCCTTTTCATACTTTGTCTCAAGAAATTATTGAGTTGGTGGTGCGGGTTCGAGAGTCGGCGGCCGATATTGAGTTTTTGGTCGAAGAAGCCGATCAAGTCACCCGTCAGTTGCGACAGGTGACAACTCAGCTAGAGGAAGGGTTGACAAAGGCGAGAATGGAACCTTTCTCCCAAGAAGCGGATCGGTTGGCGCGTCCGGTGCGGGATATTTCGATTAAGTGTGGCAAACAGGCTCAACTTTATGTTGAGGGTCGAGAGACTTTAATTGATAAGATGCTTTTCGAGAAATTGCACGAGGCACTGGTTCATTTAGTCAATAATGCCATTGCTCACGGGATTGAACTACCAGATGTGCGGCAGGCCGCCGGCAAGTCTCCGAAGGGTCGGATTGCCATCAAAGTTTTCCACCAGGGAAATCAGACGGTCATTGCGGTTTCCGATGATGGGGCCGGAATTGATGTCGAGAAAGTCAAGGAAAAGGCGATTCGGAAACGATTGGTGACACCGGAACAGGCCGCTACGATGTCGAATTTGGATGTTTATGATTTGCTGTTCCATGCCGGCTTTAGTATGAAAGAGCAAGCCGATGAGTTGTCAGGTCGGGGTGTGGGGATGTATGCGGTGAGAACCTGTTTAGACGAGATTCGCGGCACGATCACCACCGATTCGACTTTGGGTAAGGGGACGACGTTTACCATTCGTCTGCCGCTGAATATGAGTATTTCTCGGGCGTTGTGTTGTATTAGCGATCGCGCTCGGATTGCGTTTCCGATGGATGGGGTTGAGGAGATGATTGATGTTCCAGCTGTGCAAATTCGGATGATGGCTGATGGGAAACAGGCGATCGAGTGGCGGGGTTCGTTGCTTCCTTTCCGCCATTTGCGCGAGTTGTTGACTTATAAACGGCATTTGGGACGGGGTAATGTTTATGGGACGAATACCGAGGAGGATATGATTTCGGTGATTGTTTTGCGATCGGCGGGAACTTATCTCGGGGTGATGGTCGATCAGGTGTTGGCGGAACAGGAAATTGTGATCAAGCAACTCGAAGGGCCGGTTCCGAAGCCTGTCGGTATTGCCGGGGCGACGGTTTTGGGGGATGGTCAGATTGTGGCGATCGCGGATGTTCTCGAACTTATTGATTTGGCAATGGGTCGGATTCGCAAGGAACCGAGTCCTTGGCCGACGGGTATTTCTGCGCCGACTGAACCGCAGCAACAGAAGAATCAGCCAACGGTGTTAATTGTAGATGATTCGATTACGGTGCGAAGTCTGTTATCGATTACGTTTGAAAAATCCGGTTATCGGGTCGAAGAAGCACGAGATGGTAAAGAAGCTTGGGAAAAACTTAAGTCCGGTTTACCTTGCGATTTGGTCTTCTGCGACATTGAAATGCCCCGGATGGATGGGTTAGAGTTGTTGTCTCGGATGCAGAAAGATCCGGCTTTGATTGATTTGCCGATCGCGATGTTAACGTCTCGGGGTGCGGATCGACACCGCCAGATGGCTTATCAATTAGGGGCGAGAGGGTATTTTACGAAGCCTTATCTCGAAGAACAGTTACTCGAAGCCGCCGGACGAATGTTGCGCGGAGAAGTGGTTGGGAAGCCGATCGGTATGGCTTTAACGTCGTAGTTGAAATAAAACGGTGGAACTTTGACTTTGAGAGGTTCCACCCGGATTAAACCCCGATCGCTTCAAAGGCGAGAGTAAGTCTCGCTTATGCTGGTGCGAAACCCTCTTTTAAGAAGAGAAAGAAGCAGAAACCACCCATCGTAGGGGCGCATGGCAATGCGCCCTGACAGGAATCCCGCTCATTTAATAAATGAAAAACCCCCTCAACACTATGGCTAAGGGGGTTATATTTTCTATGTTTTAATTTTCAAATATTAGAGTTAAAATCAACAGAAATTAGGGCGTTATCACTTCACAATTGAGGATAATTTATAAACCCTAACTCCTAATTTCTAACTCCTAATTCCCAACCTGAAAAACGTTGACTTTATTCTTCTTCTCCTCCGCCTCCATTCTCATCATAATCGTAATCGGAATCCGAATCCTCAGCGTGTCCGACCGAGTTAGAAGAAACGACCGCACCGCCATCTAATTTTTCGCGAACTAATTTCTCAATTTGAGCGGTAAATTCGGGGTTTTCTTCCATGTAAATAATCGTTTTTTCCCGACCTTGACCAATATTATCGCCGTTGTAGCTGTACCATGAACCCTTGCGTTTGATAATGCCGGTTTCTTCGGCTAAATCAACCAAACAGCCCAAAGTTGAAATGCCTTTTCCGAAGATAATATCAAATTCTGCAATGCGGAAAGGAGGAGCAACTTTATTTTTAGCGACTTTAACTTTGGCGCGAATTCCGTACTCATCCGAGCCTTTTTTCAAGGTTTGAATACGGCGAATATCCAACCGCACCGAACAGTAAAATTTCAGCGCATTTCCGCCCGTTGTGGTTTCGGGGTTTCCGTAAGTAATCCCAATTTTTTGACGCAGTTGGTTGAGGAAAATAACCGTACAACCGGACTTACCAATATTACCGGTAATTTTCCGCAGGGCTTGGCTCATTAAACGCGCCTGTAACCCCATGTGAGCGTCTCCCATTTCCCCTTCTATTTCTGCACGGGGAACCAGAGCGGCTACGGAGTCAATAACAACAATATCAACTGCAACCGAACGCACCAGTTGATCAACGACTTCTAACGCCATTTCTCCGGTATCGGGTTGAGACACCAGCAGGTTCTCGATATCAACGCCTAAAACGGATGCGTAACTGGGATCGAGGGCGTGTTCCGCATCGACAAAGGCGGCGACTCCTCCGGCTCTTTGGACTTCGGCGATCGCGTGTAATGCTAAAGTGGTTTTACCGGAACTTTCTGGCCCATAAATTTCTATGACTCGTCCTTTGGGTATGCCTCCACCGAGGGCGAGATCTAGGGTCAATGCACCGCTGGGAATGGTCTCAACTTTCATCCGGGGAGCATCGCCTAAGCGGACGATCGATCCTTTCCCAAAGTTGCGTTCTATTTGGTTGAGAACCTGACTGAGTGCTTTTTGCTTTTCGGCGTTATCACCAATTTTTGTAGCCATTCGCTTTGATCCCATTGTTACGATTTTAGTAGGGGTTTTTCTATACGGAGCCGGGTCAAACGGATATATGCTCGTATCTTACCAGTTTGACTAGGCTTCTAACTAGCGCAGATTTCATCAACTTAACAAGATGTGATGAGGCGACTGTTTCCACAGACCGCGATCTCTCGACTCGTTTTCACTCACGTTCGATTATTGTAGCGAAGTTTGATGCTTTCATCAATATCAAAATTGAGCTAAATCCAGTTCAAATCCCGGTAACAGGCTTTCTCCCGATAAACGGGCGGGAAGCTGTACAATCTCAACAGGCCGATCGGGGCGATAAATCTCTACTTGTTCCTGTTGCGGGTTAACGAGCCAACCTAATTGTAAACCACTATTAAGATATTCTTGCATTTTCTTTTGGAGCGGTTCGAGGGGGTCTGTACGCGATCGCAATTCGATGATAAAATCTGGGCAAATTGGGGGAAATTCTTCCTGTTGTTCGGTGGTGAGGGTTTCCCAGCGGTCTAAACTGACCCAAGCTGCATCGGGAGAACGACTCCCCCCGTTCGGTAAGCGAAAAATTGTCGAAGAACTAAAGACTTTTCCCCGTCCGGTTTTACGGTTCCATAAATTCAAATCAGTAATTAAGTCGGCTTCTCGGTTTCCGCTAACTCCCCCTACGGGTGACATGATCACAAGTTCTCCTGTCGGTGTACGTTCGAGTTTCCATTCGGGGTTGGCGCGACACAAACGATAAAATTGCTCGTCGCTGAAATTAACTGTATCTAGACTTAAAATCAGTGGGGTCATCTTGGGTTAGCATTAGTTGATAATTGATTGCAAGAACTGGAAATTATGGTAAAGTAATAATTGGGGTAGGGGTTAAAAGTTCAGCCTGTTTGTAGTAGGGCTTTAGCCCAATTAACTTGGTAGTAGGGCTGTCTTGGAAGTCCGTTTATAATTAAATTCTACAAATACCAGATTTAGGGCGGTCGCCCAACAACAAGCTTTTTAAAATTTAAACATAATTATAACACCAACTCTTTTAAGGAGCAATCTGTGTCTAATTTATCTGATTATTTGAATACAAAAAGCTGGACTCGTCGCCAAATTCTTACCTGGGGTTTAACTGGCTTGGGTGTAAGTGCGACAGCAGCAATATTGAATTCTCGTTTTCAGGCTTCTTCGCGGGTACAAATTCCGCCGTTAGAAGAACAGATAGAAGCCACAGATATTAATTTTAATCCGATGGCAATTTTGCGGGATTTTGATACGGGTAAAATTATAAAAGAAAACGGTCAAACGATCCGAGTATTTGAAGTGACTGCTAACAGTTCAACTTTACAATTAAACTCAGCAATTTCTTTTGTAAGTTGGAATTTAAACGGACGAGTTCCCGGCCCAACTTTAAGAGCAAAAGCGGGGGAACGGGTGCGAATTTTGTTTCACAATGAAGATGGAAGTTCCCACAGTATGCACTTTCACGGGACTCATACCGCAGAAATGGATGGGGTTAAACCCGTGCGTCACGGAAAGACAGAAATTTATGACTTTGACGCCGAACCCTACGGAGTTCATCCCTATCACTGTCATATTGCACCCGTAACCCGACACATTAGTAAAGGGTTGTACGGACTGTTTATTGTTGACCCCCCGGAAGGTCGTCCTCCTGCTGATGAAATGGTGATGGTGATGGGGGGTTTTGATATTAATAATGATGAAAAAAATGAACTTTATGCGTTTAATGGCATTCCCAATTATTATCGGGATCATCCCATTCGCATTTATCAAAATCAATTGGTTCGGTTGTATTTGTTGAATATGATTGAGTTCGATCCGGCGCTGACTTTTCATATTCATGCTAATATGTTTCAAGTGTATCGCACCGGACGCACGTTAACCCCCAACGAAGAATCGGATGTGATTACAATGGGAACCGCAGAACGTCATATTTTGGAGTTTTCCTATCCTTATCCGGGTCGATATATGTTTCATCCCCACCAAGATGCCATCGCGGAAATGGGTTGTATGGGTTATTTTGATGTGATTCCTACTTGAGAATTTTTCTTAAAAAATTCTAAATGTTATTAGATTTTATTGACAAATCTTTGCATTTAATTTTACCCTGTAGTCCTGAATTGTTGTAATTGTTGTCAATTGAGAAAACGGGCGGTTCAAATGAAAAAGTCGTTAAAATCTGTAGAATTATTCTTAGCAACGGGGTTGGCGGTCTCTCTGGTGGCCTGTAGCAGTCCGTCAACGACGGTGGAAGGAGGAGAGTCGGGAGATGCGGCTTCTGTTGAAACGGTTACTCAAGGTGGAGAAGGTGGAGAAGGCGGGGAAGGCGGGGAAGGCGGAGAAGGCGGAGAAGGCGGAGAAGGCGGAGAAGGCGGAGAAGGGGGTAGCAGTGGCAATCCTGATGTTGATTATATGACAACTTTGGGATTGATGAAAGGTCATTTGATTGTCGCGAAAGAACTCAGAGAAGCGGGAAATTATGAACAAGCCGAACCCCATATCGGACACCCGGTTGAAGAACTCTATGGCGGTTTAGAAGGTCAACTTGGCGATCGCAATGTGCCTCAGTTTAAGTCTACTTTAACCGAATTGAACGATTTATCCAAGACGGCGCCCGACCAACCCCAAACCGAAGAAAAATTTGAGGAAGCGGTACGGTCAATCGATACTGCAATTGTAGCGATTCCCGAGTCTCAGCGTCAATCTCCCGAATTTATAATGAATGTCATTAATCAAATGTTAGCAACGGCAGCCGAGGAATATCAAGCGGCTATTGCAGACGGTCAAGTGGTTGAACTGGCGGAGTACCAAGACTCTCGGGGGTTTGTGTTGTATTCCGAAGAATTATATCAAAATATTGCCGATGAAATGCAGCAAAATTACCCCGAAGATCATCAAGTTATTATGGAAACAATGGCAGAATTGAAAGCGGCTTGGCCGTCTGTTACTCCCCCGGAAACGCCGGTTAAAACGCCGAGCGAAGTTCAAGGACTGGTTTCTAAGATTGAATTATACAGTTCTCGTTTGGCTTCCTCTCCGTCAACGGGTTCATAGGTTGGAATTTTGCCCGAGTTGATGAGTGAGTTTGTAGAGGCCTACTCCGGTAGGTCTTTACGCGAACCCGATTTGTGGGCTGGGACAATTTACGCCCAATCTTAGCATAAGAGTATTATAAAATAGATTTTGACAAAATACAAGTAATTTGAGATGATTTTTTCAATTCCCGATGTTTTGACGAAAGAACAACTGAATTCTATTAAAACTCGTTTAGAAAAAGCGGAATTTGTCGAAGGGAAATTAACCGCCGGTTGGCACGCTAAACTGGTTAAAAATAATCAACAATTAAAATCGGGAACCGGTTTATTAAAAGAACTTACAAGCGAAGTTGAACGGGTTATTAAACAGAATCCTTTGTTTCAAACCGCAGTCCGTCCCCGGTTTATTCATTCTATTTTATTTAGTCGGTATGAGGAGGGAATGTCTTACGGAACCCATACGGATAATGCGTTGATGGGGAATAGTTTTTTACGTTCGGATGTGTCTTTTACCTTGTTTTTAAATTCTCCCGATGAGTACGAAGGGGGGGAATTGGTTATTGAAAGTGCGGATGATGAAAAAGCCTATAAATTAGAAGCGGGGAGGATGATTGTTTATCCGTCTTCAACGTTACATCGAGTTAATACTGTTACAAAAGGAACTCGAATGGTTGTTGTTGGTTGGGTACAAAGTTTGGTTAGAGATGCGAGTCAACGGGAGATTTTATTTGATTTGGATACAGCGAGACGGTCGATGTTTGCCAGAGAAGGAAAAACCCCAGAATTTGATTTAATTTCTAAAAGTGTAGCTAATTTGTTGAGAAAATGGGCGGAATAAGGAATTTAAGGAGATCAGATGTTATCCATTGAAGATACATTTATATTGGTTGAAGAACGTCTTCCCATTTTGGGATTAAAGTTAGCCAGTGGAGTTCCTTCAGATGTTCGCGGAATTAGCGATGTTGATATTAGTTTAGTTCACCCCGAACCGCAAAATTTACTTCATTTAATGCCTGAAAGAACGCTTCAAAAACACAGGAAAAAATTACCTTATCCCGCTTGGGGATATCAATTTATTCTTGCCAATAGACAGATTAATTTAACGGCTTCAACTTCTATTAAAGTTTATGATGCGGTTAAACATCGAGAGTTAGAACTCGAACTAATTCGCTCTTACCCTAGTTTACAACAAAGCGTGATAGAAATCAAGAAAAATACGACTTGGGGAACAGAAAAATGTTGGTGTCATTTGTTAGGATTAGAGGGGAATGAATATGAGATTATGTTAAATCAAGATTTAGTGTTAGCAACAGGAAAAAAGAAAGTTATCTCTTAATATTGAGAGGAATTTTTGGGAAACCACAGTTCTCCGAGTTTATAAAATAAAACAATTCCCAACAAACTCGCCCCCAAATCGAGTAAACTAAAAGTACGATGGGGTAAAATTTGCTGTAGCATTTCCTCAGCAATAGTAACGAGGGTAAACAAAAAAGGTCCAAACGGAATTGGATATTTAAAAACCACCATCATCCGTCTGTTTGTAGCCCGATGACAGACAAAAGAAGCAATTCCGTACAGAAAAAAATGTCCGATAATGTCATAGTAGGGAATTTTTTCAAGTTGCACTTTGGGGAGTTTTCCCAAGTCGGCGACTAACATTATCGAAAAAATAAGCATCAAATAGAGGATAGTAATAACTATCCAACCCCGCTGATTAATTTTCATGTTGGTAAAGGTGATAGTAGGGTGCGTCAAATTCTGCACAGATTTTTGGTGAGTCTAAAGAGTTAACCTATTGACGCACCAAACCCCAAATTAAACTTGATATAATATCCAATTGATTAATAGGTGTTATGGGGCGGGGGGGTTTATGTAAATCTTTGAGTAGTAGTAAAGATTTTATCGAACCCGCCCCTACGTTTGGGATTATTGATTAATTGGATATCATGTAACCCGTTGACGCACCAATTTTTGTCTATCCCTAACTCCAACAGCGCTTGTGACCATTCCGGAAAGGTTTATTTTGCTTCCATCCAGTTGTCACCCGCGTGTATTTCAACGAGAAGGGGAACTTTTAAACTAAAAGCATTTTCCATCGTTTGTTTAATTTGCGGTTGTAATTCTTCCCATTCTTCCGGGGGAACTTCAAACACTAATTCATCGTGAACTTGTAATAATAATTTCGCCCGGTAATTTTGCAAAACATCCCGCAATTTTACCATCGCTATCTTTATTATATCAGCACTCGAACCCTGAATGGGCGCATTCGCCGCAGCCCGTAAAAATTGCGCGTCATTTTGACCTATTTTTTTGAGTTCATCAAGAGGAATATTTTCTAATGGACTTCCTTTGAGGTCTTTCAAACTGGGACTTTCAAAGTGAAAATAACGGCGACGCCCTAACAAAGTTGTCACATAACCCTGAGAAATAGCCTGTTTCTTTTGTTGTTCTAGATAGTCAAAAAGCTTTTCATACTGTTGGTTAAAGCGTTCGATAAATTCTTTGGCTTTATTGGTGTTGACTTTCATTTCTCGCGAAAATCTTAACGCACCCATTCCGTAAATTACCCCAAAGTTAATCGTTTTTCCAAAGCGTCTTTCTTCGGAGGTTACATCGGTTGGGCTGTCTTTTTCAAACAAAAACTGTGCGGTAACGGTGTGGATATCTCGGTTATTTTGGTAGGCTTCAACCAATATCGGTTCGTCGCTTAAATGGGCGAGAATTCTTAACTCAATTTGCGAATAGTCTGCTGAGACCAATAACCATCCTGGTTCGGGAACAAACGCTTGACGTATTTGACGGGAAAATTCCGTGCGAATGGGAATATTTTGTAAATTTGGGTTGGAAGAAGATAATCTTCCCGTCGCCGTTATCGCTTGGTTAAAGTCGGTGTGAATGCGTTGAGTTTGGGGGTTCACCAACTCGGGTAAAGCATCGACGTAGGTTGATTTTAGCTTGGCTAAAGTTCGGTGTTCTAAAATAATATCAATTATCGGATGGTCGCCTTTGAGTTTTTCTAGAACTTTCGCATCTGTCGAGTAACCGGTTTTGGTTTTGCGGCTTTTTTTCTTGCTGAGTTCTAACTGTTCAAATAACAGTTGGCTGAGTTGTTTGGGCGAACCCAAGTTAAATTCTGTTCCCGCTTCTTGATAAGCCTGTTTTTCGATTTCGTCTAACTGTTTTTCGAGTTGTTCTGAAAGTTTTTTGAGATAATCAACGTTTATTCTAATTCCCTGATACTCCATCTCCGCGAGAACGGCTTCGAGGGGTTGTTCTACTTCCAACAAGAGTTTATGAAGTTCGGGAACTTGTTCTAACTTTTCCCGCAGTTTGGGAACGAGTAAATAGGTTGCATAAACATCCAAACCGCAGTATTCAGCAACGGTTGGTATATCTAAATCTGCAATGGTTTGTTTTTTGGAAAGCGAGAGTTCTTTATAACTTTTGGCGACAATTCCCGAGTCTAAATATTGCCAGGAAAGTTCGGTTAAACTGTGACCGGCTTCCGGGTTTAACACGTAACTCGCCAACATTGTATCGAAGACAACGCCAGCCAAATTAATTCCTTGAACTTTGAAAATTAAGCGGTCAAATTTTGCATTTTGTAAGGCTTTGGGATAGTTTTCGCTTTCTAAAATCGGACGTAAGGCTTCTAAAACTATCTCTTTTTTCAGTTGGTTTCCGGTTTTGTGTTCGAGGGGAATGTAAGCGATATCTGTTTTTTCGCTTCCCCAACAGCAGCCAATTCCGACTAATTTTGCATCTCGCGGTTCTAAAGCGGTGGTTTCCGTATCCCAAGCAACGGGATTATTTTTATCGGTAAAGGTTTCTAGGGTTTTAACTAATTCTTGTAACTGTTTTTCGGTTTGAATAATTTGAGGTTGAATGACTTTTGTTTCTGAAGCTTGTTGAATGGCTTGAGTTTCTTCAAAACTCCAAAAACTGAGTTGTTCATCGTTATCTAATCCTTCGGTTGATGAAGGTTCAAACTCGGAAGGTTCGGACTCGGAAGTTTCTAACTCAGAAGTTTCCGACTCAGACTTAATTGTTTCGTCTTCCGTGCGAGTCGGGAAATCATCAAAGGCTTTTTTGTTTTCAATTTGTTCGACAAAAGACCAAAATTCTAACTCTTTCAGCTTGGGAATAATTTTGCCAAAGTCTAACCGGGTAAAATTACAGTCATTAACAGAAATCGTTAGCGGTACATCTTGAACAATTTTAGCCATCCGTTGGGAATGATAGGCGGCTTCTTTTCCGTCTTCTAACTTTTTGCGAGTCGCGCCTTTAATCTTATCCAAAGAAGCATAAATTTCATCTAGAGAATGGTATTCACTCAAAAGCTGAACGGCTGTTTTTTCCCCAATTCCCCGGACACCGGGAATATTATCCGATTTATCGCCACACAACGCTTTATAATCTATCAGTTGTTCCGGTTTTATTTTTAGCTTCTCAACAACATTTTCCGCCCGAAACTCGGCGGTTTGGTTCCCTTTTCCGGGGGATAAATGCAAGACGCTAATTTTTTCATCCCCATCAATTAACTGAAATAAATCCTGGTCGCCCGAGAGAATTTTAACAGTATATCCCGCTTCCCGTCCCTGCTTTGCCAAAGTTCCGATAACATCATCCGCTTCATAACCCGCAGCCGTAACAATCGGAACATTTAACCCTTCTAAAACCTCTTGTAAATGACCGATATCTTCGATAAAATCTTCGGGAGTTTCCGAACGATTCGCTTTGTAGTTGGCATCAGCTTCGTGACGAAAAGTCGGTTCACCTCTATCAAAAGCAATGGCTAAATAATCCGGTGCGTGGGTGTTAATCGTATTCAGCAGCGAGTTGAGAAACCCAAAAGAAACGCTCGTGGGAATTCCCGTCTGGGTTCGCAGTCCTCCCGTCCGACTTTTCGCAAACGCATAGTAAGCGCGAAACGCCAAAGAATGACCGTCAACTAAAATCAAAACTGGAGTATTTGCCACGTCGAACCCAAAAGAACAGCAACTTATTTATTTTATAACATGGATTAAAAACCCGGTAACTTGTGTGAAACCGGGTTTTTGTGGGGTTTTTGTAGAAACCGGGTTTTTGTGAGGTTTCTGATTTTTGGGGTGTAATATGATATCCGACTAATCGATAATGATTATGTAGGGGCGGGTTCTAAACCATCTCTGACAGCCATTACTAAATTAAAAAAACCCGCCCCGCCCCCACCAACACAATTAATCAATCCGATTAAAAACCGGGTTTTTGGGGGATGAGAGAAAGAAAAGAAAAAGGTGCGTTAGATATCTAACACACCCGACTACATTTAAGAGATTAAACGTTTATTTGGTTTCGGTGAAATCGGCATCAATTACATCATCTGGAGAACCGCCACCCGACGACGAGGAAGCGCCAGCATCTCCATTACCAACGTCCGGACCCGCACCGCCTGCGGCTTCAGCGCCACCGGCTTGTTGATACAAGTTGCTGCTGAGAGTATAAAGCGCCTGTTGTAATTCGGTGGTTAAGGTTTGGATTTTCTCATCGTCTTCTTGAGAAATTGCTTCTCGCAAATCCTTAGTCATCCCTTCAATTTTGGTCTTCTCATCAGCAGGAACCTTATCGCCGAGTTCGTTAATTTGTTTCTCGGCTTGATAAGCTAAAGAGTCAGCTTGGTTTTTGCGGTCAATGCGTTCGCGACGTTCTTTGTCAGTAGAAGCATTTTGTTCGGCTTCGCGAACCATCCGTTCAACTTCAGTATCCGGTAACGTCGAAGCGCCGGTAATACTAATAGACTGTTCTTTACCGGTTCCTTTATCTTTCGCGGTAACGTTGAGAATACCGTTGGCGTCGATATCAAATGTTACCTCAATTTGAGGAACACCGCGAGGCGCCGGCGGAATTCCATCTAAACGGAAAGTTCCCAAACTCTTGTTATCGTTGGACATTTCCCGTTCCCCTTGGAGAACGTGAATTTCAACGTTAGTTTGTCCGTCTACCGCAGTCGAGAAGACTTCCGACTTCTTGGTGGGGATGGTGGTGTTGCGGGGGATAATCTTGGTCATTACGCCGCCGAGGGTTTCCACACCCAGAGACAACGGAGTAACATCAAGTAAGAGAATATCCTTAACTTCCCCGGCGAGTACACCGGCTTGAATCGCGGCACCCATCGCCACAACTTCATCGGGGTTAACGGACTGGTTGGGGTCTTTACCGAGTATCCGTTTTACCAATTCTTGAACCGCTGTAATCCGAGTTGAACCCCCAACTAATACGATTTCGTTAATATCGGACTTGTTCAACTTGGCATCGCGCAGGGCGTTTTCAACCGGAATGCGACAACGGTCAATCAAGTCGGCGCAAATTTCCTCAAATTTTCCTCTGGTTAAGGTTGTATCAAGGTGTTTGGGGCCTTCGGGAGTTGCGGTGATAAACGGCAGGTTAATATCCGTTTGAGTCAGGCTAGACAGTTCTTTTTTCGCTTTTTCTGCGGCTTCTGTCAAGCGTTGTAAAGCCTGCTTGTCTTTGCGGAGGTCAATCCCTTCATCCCGCATGAACTGTTCGGCGAGGTAGTCTACAATTTTTTTATCGAAGTCATCCCCACCTAAGTGAGTGTCTCCAGAAGTAGCCAATACTTCAAACACGCCGTCGCCAACTTCTAGGATGGAAACGTCAAACGTACCGCCCCCAAGGTCAAAGACTAAGATGGTTTCGTTGCTTTTCTTGTCTAAACCGTAAGCCAGAGAAGCAGCCGTCGGTTCGTTGATAATCCGTTTAACTTCAATACCCGCAATTTTACCCGCGTCTTTGGTGGCTTGACGTTGGGAGTCGTTAAAATAAGCCGGAACGGTAATAACTGCTTCTTTAACCGGTTCACCTAGATACTTACTGGCATCTTCAACGAGTTTGCGAAGAACTTGTGCAGAAATTTCTTCGGGGGCAAACTGTTTGTCACGGGGCCGGACAATCGAGTTTAACGTTACCGCTGCTATCGCGGATAACTTTGTAGGATACTTCTGTGGTTTCGTTTGTGACTTCGTTTTGTTTGCGTCCGATAAACCGCTTGACCGAATAGAAGGTATTTTCCGGGTTCATCACGGCTTGACGCTTGGCGATTTGTCCCACCAGTTGGTCGCCGTTTTTCGCATAAGCAACCACAGAGGGGGTCGTCCGTAAACCTTCGGCGTTCGCAATTACAGTGGGTTTACCCCCTTCCATTACAGCTACACAAGAGTTTGTGGTTCCGAGGTCAATTCCAACTACTTTTCCCATAAGGGTTATTTATCTCCAATGACTACATAGAATCTGATACTGTTACCGCCCTGTTGTTTGGGCCGCCCAATACTGCAAGTCAAACCTGCTAGTTCGATTGAGTCGCGAGTCCGGTTTGAATACAGTTTTTAAGATAGATTGCATATTTCTATACTGTGGGCGGTTAGTCCTTTTCTTGAAGGTGGGTTTACCGAACCTCGCCTTTCGGACGGTCAAACATACATCGGTTTTGTTCTTGTATGATTGTGTATTTACTACTGTAGGCAGTGGAATTTAATCCGGCCTTGTGGCAAACCGTATCTTACGGTTGTATTTGCCGCCATTTTACAGTCACCAGTCACCAGTCACCAGTCACCAGTTTTTACAGTTAACAGTTAACAAGTAATCAGTGACCAGTGTTGTAGGGGCGGGTTCCGCCTAGATGTATATTTTCCCCAAAATAACTTTCATAAACCCGCCCCGTCATCGTTCATCATTCATCATCTATAATTCCCAATTCCCAATTCCCAATTCCTAATTTTTATGATTGAACCTTTAACACCGTTATCTCGATTAATTTTAGTCACAGGCCCCGCACGTTCGGGTAAAAGTGAATGGGCCGAACGTTTAGCCAAAAATTCCGGTCTTTCTGTTATTTATATCGCAACTTCTCGACTCGATTCTACAGATGTCGAATGGCAAAATCGCATTCAACAGCATCAAGTTCGCCGTCCGCCCGAATGGAAAACCCTAGAAGTTCCTGTTGATTTGGCGGCTACTTTACAAGCAGTTTATAACCCAAATACCTGCATTTTGGTTGATTCTTTGGGAACTTGGTTGGCGAATCTTTTAGAAGAAGATGATAGTAGCTGGCAAACGATTTTAGGAGATTTAATTATCACTTTAAATAAAGCTTCAGGACTGATTATTTTTGTTGCCGAAGAAACCGGCTGGGGTGTGGTTCCAGCTTATCCTATTGGTCGGAAATTTCGCGACCGCTTAGGAATTTTAGTTCAAAAAATAGGAGCAATCTC
Source organism: Capilliphycus salinus ALCB114379 (assembly GCF_047276495.1). NCBI lineage: Bacteria > Bacillati > Cyanobacteriota > Cyanophyceae > Oscillatoriales > Sirenicapillariaceae > Capilliphycus > Capilliphycus salinus. The sequence goes on from NZ_CP178543.1 coordinate 570,435, forward strand.
TAATCCGGTTTATTTGGTAACAGGGGGTCATGTTTTAAATTTAAGTGAGTTGGGTTCGCCGTTATAATAATACCAAAAAATGATGCCCGGTGCAAAAGTTTCGTAACGGCTATATTGATTTGCTAGTGACTTGAGGGTTATTATAGGGTAAGAATGCGTTTGTTTGAGCTTAATATTTTGATTGATTACTGCTGTTTCACAACAATTTTATCGAAATAATCGTCAATAATAGTTGTTGCAGAATCACAAGATTTTTGCAGACTAAAGGTTAATTCTTCAAGCATTTCTTGTTTTTCGATCTGAAGTTGAGCGTACAGAGACTCAGAAATTTTTTTCACAGCTTCACGAGATTTTAAATCCGAAGATGAGAATAAATTCTTCACCGAAGCTAAAGTCGTACCAGCCAGACTAACACCGGAACTCATCCCCGAAATAACAGCCAACAAAACCAAGCTTGTTAAACTGATAAAAAATCCGGTTAGACTGAAAGAACTTTTAATGATTTTAGAATTGTTTTTGACAGCATCAAAGTTTAAATTTACCGATTTTTTTAGAAATTCTAACTCGTCGGTTAGATTTTTTAGAGACTCTTGAAGTTCATTGTTAAACTGTACAAAGGCTTCCTGATACGCTAAATTTAAACGTTCTTCAAAATTCATCGACTGTAAAAATTGACCCCAATTGAGTTCTATTTCCCAGTCATTTAACTGCCAATATTGTTTGGAAAAAGACGGAACTAAGTTCATCGCAACTTGAAAAATAATCTCGATTTGTTGACGCAAATAATCCGATGCTTTTTGGGCGGCTAATTCAACATTTTTTTCCATCTTCTCTTGCTTTTCGCGAAGCATTTCTGATAAAAATGTATAATCGACGTTGCCGTTAGGTTTTGGAGTTTGTTCCTTCTGCCGTCTCGGTTTTTGAGGGACTATTTTATTTAGGACTAAATTTTTTTGAATCGCTGTACTCACGATGGAATTCCTCCGGAAACTCAAGTAATGACTTAAATTTAAGTTTAAGCTGAAGTGTCTGATTCTGCAAGCGTAGAAACACGGAAAAAATTTTTTATGATTTGTTACTTTTATAAACGGTAATTAAGCGGAAATCTCAACACTTCAAAAAAAACTTGACCATTATATCGGTATAAACACTGAAAAATCTCTGCCATTAATACTATCAAAAAATTTGATGTTACGCACCTTTCGGTTTGACATGAACAACCGAGATTTTTTTCTGTATCAAAAGTAACAATATACAAAAAATTACGACTTTTAAGGAGATTGATTTTTGAGCCATTTTAACCACTGACTCAAGGATCTCAACATTCCCAATTTTTTAACATTAGGAGCGGCGATCGCAGCCAAACTACTCACGGACTGTAACGCCGCATATTGTAACCCTAAAAAACTATCAACCGGCGCATATGGCCCGCCCAAAGTAATCGCACCGGCTGCATACATTCGACCTTTTGGAGTCCCATTTCCTGAAGAAACTACCGCCGTTTTTCCCGTTTGTAAAGCCACCGCTACCGATCGCATTTCCAACAACTCAAAATCATTCGCCACCTGTAAACGACCCAAAGCATTGAGAGGTAAATTATAATGAGTCACCAAATCATCTAATAACGGATTTGTCTGCACTTTAGCCTCCAAACCGGTCGCATCAATAATAAAATCAGCTTCCAATTTTATTTGGGCTTCCAGTCCTTTTTCTCGAATGGTGGTAATCGTGCTATTTTCTGTCAGTTTTTCCACTTTTTCAACCGTACCAAACACAATCCGATACCAGCCTTGAGTCAGTCCTTTATTGACAATTTCTCGCCAGTCTTGACGGCTGGCCGTGGTGGTTCCGCCCCAACTTTCTAATAATTGTATTCGCCGCTCAAAATTGGCAGTTTCTAGCTTTTCTCGCAGTTCCCCGCCCCAACAAGCTTTCGGCCAATTAAAGGGTTGAAATTCAAAATGATTTTCGACCCGACGCCGCGATTTCCCAAACTGATTTCCGACGGCTTTTGGCGATCGCATTAAATGCAGAATTTGAATCTTAGAATTATATTTTCTCGCCTCATAAAGTCGCTGAATAATGCGAGAAGCCACAATTCCCCGCCCTCTTAAAATCACGATACCGCCCTGTTTTTCTAGCTGTTGATAAATGTGTTGATGATCTTCGTAGGCATTAACAACCCTGTTAAAATCTCTGGTCATTTCGCGATAAGCTTGTAAATCGGGGAGAAATTGAATCGCAGGATATCCGGTGGCTAAATGAACATATCGGGCTAAAATAAAGGCTCTTTCTCGTTTATTGGCTTGGGTACGAGAAATGGCGATCACGTAGCGGCCATCATTGGTTTTGCGAATTCCTAAAACTCGTCCGTAGCGATAAATTTGTTGCCAATTAATCCGTTTGGCTTCCCGATCTATGGATGCAAAAACATTTTGCGCGCGCGGCGTGTAGGTTTCAGCCAAAGCCGGTTCAGCAAACACCTGCCATAATAATTTTAATGCAGTTTTAACCCGTCCTTGAGCGATTTCTTGATAGGCTTCTCGCAACGCATAACTCGGCCAACCCCAGATATTATCAGGACAAGAATCTGAATTTGATCGCAAACGTTCGTGAGGGGGAATTTGAGAATTTAGACACAACCGTTGATAACGGGCATAGGGTTTTTCTTCGATTCCCAACGCCATAATTTGGTTAACTTTTACCCCGGAAATTCTCAGCAAATCCACCCAAATAAAACTCCCCAACCCCGCCCCTATTGTTAAATAATCTATCTCCTCAATGGGTAATCCTGTGGCTTTTAAGGTGAGGGGAGAAACAAAAGGGGCGTGTAAAAAATCGGCGGGGGGAAACGTTTGATTAACCGGTGCGATCGGTTTGGGTGTACTTGTTAACGGATCGGGTTGATTGGTTTTTGGGTTAAAAAAGATTTGCGATCGGCCCGGTAAAGTATTAGTATGAGTATGGAGAGAACTTGTAACAAAAGAAACGAGTATTTGATAATTCTCAATTTGTAGGGTATCTCCGTCATTTAAAAGGGTTCGAGCTTGAGGAACTCCGTTGACAAAAGTGCCGTTACGACTGCCAATGTCAGTTAAGATGAGATTTCGATTTTCCCAAGTAATTAAAGTATGAAAGCGAGAAACCCGCTCTCCTTTCAAAACAATCCGCGACACCCGATTTCCATCAATTGTACCGGGGCATCCGATCGAATACTCGTCCGATGGCAATGGGAGGGGTTAATACGGGGGTTCGCCAGTCATTTGTTGTCGGATCTTGCCAACTCAATCGAATTTGCATGGGAAAGAGGAAATCAAGATTAATCAGTTTTTAGATTGTGGCATATTCCTAATTTTCCCCTACTGTTTTAATTGTCTCCTAAAACCACACTAATTGCTGAGGCTAAGGACGTTCCACACCAACGACAACCCAAGTCGATCTGTTCGTAGGGAGTTAGGCGATCGCACTTTGGACATTGTAAACCGTATTGGGGACTTGTGGTTTGAGGTTTTATGGGGTAAACGGGATTAGGGGGAAGTAAAATGGTTGGGGGAATTTCTGGGGTTGGGGTTGAAATAGAAACGACTTCGAGTTCAACTTGTCCCAAACAGAGATGACTACCGGGGTTGAGTGTTGCTTCTGTCGAAGATAACAGTTGACCGTCTATCCGGGGTGGGTTGCTGTCTCGCAAACTGCGGACTCGAAATTGATCGGATGTAGTATCAAAAAAGATTTCGACGTGTAACCCGGAAACGGTGGGATGAGAGAGGACGACATCGCAACGATGGGGATCTCGTCCAATGCGAATTGTACCGGGATGTTTACTGGGTTGTTGAGGGTGTAAAGTTCGGATCTGAAGTTGATTAGCTTCTATCCATTTTAAGGTTAGTTCGTTCACCGGACTGTTTATATTTAATCAAGTTGACTTAATTCAAAATGCTTAATCTTCTCGGTTTAATCTCCCTGGTTTTTGACGGGAGTACAACCCTATGTTTGCTGAATTTAATTCTATTTCGATTCTATCCGCACTATTCGTTAAATGCCAATAGATTTAAGGGGATTTTCTTAAATTTTCCTAAATCCCCCGAAGATCGGCAGGGCTGTTTCATTTTCCCTGCTGATTTTTATTTTTGGGGAGGTGAGGATATCTGTAGGGCGGTCTGTAGGGGCGGGTTCAAGTTAAGCTTGAATTCTCACAGAAAACTGTTGTAAACCCGTCCCGTTTCACCGCCTAAAGTTCTCACAGAAAACTGTTGTAAACCCGTCCCATTTCGGAGGGGCGGGTTTACAGAGGTTATCTCTTGGAATAGATAACTTAAGTCAGAACCCGCCCCTACAGAATAATGATTGATTAGAGGGCTGGTTTATATCAGTTGTCTGTGGTCAAACATGAATTAATTCCTCACCCGCCCCAACATGACGGGTGAGGTGGTAACTGAAAATACCCGCCCCTTTCCTACAAACTTTTGATAAAATAGAAACAAAAATCGGTAAACAGCAGTTTAAATGAAAAAATTATTAGTGACGGGCGCGAGCGGTTTTCTAGGCTGGAATATTTGCCAAGTTGCGATGTCTCAATGGGAAGTTTACGGAACTTTTAGTACAAAGCCTGTGGAACTTCCGGGCGTTAATATTATTCAAATCGACCTGACAAATTATCAAGCGTTAAAAACATTAATTTCTGAAATTAAACCAACCGCAATTGTTCACGCAGCCGCCCAATCAAAACCGAACCATTGCGAACTTAATCCCGAGGAAACTTATCCGATTAATGTAACCGCATCTGTAAATATTGCGGGATTATGTGCGGATCATTCTATTGCTTGTGCTTTCACATCAACGGACTTAGTTTTTAATGGTTTAAACGCGCCTTATCAAGAAACCGATCCCGTTTCTCCGGTTAGCATTTATGGAGAACAAAAAGTCGCAGCCGAACAAGGAATGTTAGCAATAAATCCTGAAATAGCGGTTTGTCGAATGCCGTTAATGTTTGGGAAAGCTTCGCCCCATGCGGGTAGTTTTATTCAAGGATTTATAGAGGCGTTAAAAGCGGGAAAAGAGCTACAAGTTTTTACGGATGAATATCGAACCTCTGTCAGCGGAACAACGGCTGCAAAAGGGTTACTATTGGCTCTAGAAAAAGCAAAAAGCATTTTACATTTGGGCGGAAAAGAGAGAATGTCTCGTTATGATTTTTGTCGGCTGCTAGCAGAAGTATTTAACCTCCCCGCTGACAAGATTAAACCCTGTTTACAGGAAGATGTACAAATGCCTGCTTCTCGTCCGCCCGATGTTTCTTTGGATAGTTCTAAAGCGTTTAATTTGGGTTATCAACCCTTATCTATTCGAGAAGAATTAGAAGCGTTGCGAGGTCAAATTTAACGTTGACTTAAAGCCGACAAATACTGTTTTAATTCAGAAGTTCGGTGAGCAGTTACCCGAGTTAAACAGTTGGTTAATAACAGCCCTTCTAAACTTCCTCCTAGAGCTTCACTGGCTTCATAACTACAGGTTTTATCTCGAAATTGAATCCAAGAGCGTTGGGCGGAAATCAGGCGTTGTTTGCGTTGGTTATCATTGAGGTTTGCCATTAATTTTTGATAGGTTTGATTCAGTTCTTTATCAACCTTGACATATTTATCTTGGGCGCATTTTCTCATTTCTATCATCGAACCATCTTCGCGACATTGCACGGTTTGAGCCATTGTCAGTGAGGGTTCAGCTAAACTGCTCGACATCACGATAGAAAAGCCAGAGAGTGCTATCATTAAACTGAGGGAAACTGTCGTTAATGTTTTCAGCATATTTTTCGGTTTAACCTGTTAATTTAAATCTGTAAAATTAATATTACCTTACTCAACATTACTGAGGATTTTAATTTGAATCAGGCTATTTTTTTATTCAAAAACCCGATTTCTAAAAGAAACCGGGCTTTTATCAATTATTAAATTCCGCAGCCTTTACGGGGCGAGTTTATAATAGTTGTTTGTGGGAATTCTAGGCGGTGAACCGGGGCGGGTTGACAAGGATTTTCTGTGAGAATTCTAGCTGAACTCGAACCCGCCCCTACAGACCGCCCCTACAGACCGCCCCCACAACGCTATTCCCTGCAATTTCGTTGAAAAATAGTATCTACCCCGAAACAACATTAGAAGTAGTGATCGCATCAGGAAGTTCTTTTTCAACACGGCGCAGACGGGGAGTGCGATAAGCAATAATAGAAGCGGTGATATTCATCAAACCCAGTAACACCAATAACAGAGAAATTCCCCGTCCCGGACCGACGCCAATCACTTTCCCGATACTATCAGCCAACAAACCATTTTCAGCCATCATCGGTTCAAAGACCCGATCGACTAACGGCCCAATGGTAACTTGAGTAGAAATCATCGAAAAGCGTTCAATTAAACTTTGCAAGGCAAAAACCCGCCCTTGTAAATTAATCGGAATTTTGCATTGCCAAATGGTTTGGTTGGAACTGATAATAATCGGTTGGGCGAATAAATACCCAAAACCGCCAATTCCAGCGACAATGACAGACGCTTTTAAACCGCCCAAACACAAACACAAACCCTGCAACCCAACAAACAATAAAATACTGTAAACTCGCCGTCCGAGTCGTCCTCCCCATGCGCTAACGGCGATGCTTCCAAACAACATCCCGCAGCCACTAATGGATAAAACAATCCCTAATTCTGAACTGCTACCAAAACTCAAAACTAAGGGCCAGAAGACCACCTGAACGACGCCTTCGGTTAAATAAATCACCCCGGTAAATAGAATTAACCGCAGCAAACCGGCCCGTTGAGCCACGTAATTCCAACCGGAAATTGCTTCATCCCAAACTTGAGCCAGAGAAGCGGTTTTTTCGGCCACCGTTTCTTGAGTGGTTCTCTGAACTGGGGGAAAATTCACCGCCAACAGGGTAATAATTCCTACAGTGTAGGTGCAGAAGTCCAGCAACAGAACGCCGCGAATGCCAATGCTTTGGACTAAAAAGCCGGCAATTGTTGGGCCGAGAATTCGGGCCATCGCTCGGGAGACTTGTACCATCCCGTTGGCTCGACTGAGGTGTTGTTTCGGGACCAATTGAGCGATCGCCGCCGTGTATGCAGGCCATTGGAATCCGGTACATAAGGAACTCAGGGAAACGGCAACGTAGATGTGCCACACCTCAAGTTGATTTGAGGAGGCCAGCAGCATCATCACGACCGCCATGACGCTTTTCGTGAAATCGCTCACGAGCATCACCCATTTTCGATTCCAGCGATCGACCAAGATGCCGGCAAAAGCCGAAACCATCAAGTTTGGTAGGTGCATGAACACCACGGTCATGGCAAATTGGGTGATGGAGCCTGTTTGTTGGTAGACCCATACACCCAGGGCAAAGTCTGTGATATAGGTTCCGAGGACGGAAACAACTTGCCCCTAACCAGATAATAAAAAATGTCTGCATAGGCTGCGATCGGTTGTATCTGTTACAGATGAACTTCAGTGCAATTGACCCGAATTTTACAAGGGTTGTCAATCATTATTTTTCATTGTGTCATTGGCAGTTGTCGAAAGGGAAAAAACACCCTATTCTCTTTTGATTGTTGTGCTGTCGTTTTCGTAAAAAAGGGGAAGTTTTCCGGAAAATTCCGCTGACAGTTTGAATGTTTACCGTGGTCGGGTGCAACTCCTGAAACTGTCACATAGTCTGCACTTGTTGGCTCAACTCCGGGTTAAATCACCCTCTCTATCCCTTGTTTGTATCCGGGTTATTGAGTATTAATTCACTCCTCACCTCCTCGATAAAGTATCAATGACAACTAAACTTAATTTTGAGAAATTTTTAAATGGGATGGATGGGGTTGAATCCGTTTTTTCTCGGCGATTTCAGCTTCCCAAATCTCAACTAAATTCTTCACGGTTCGATCCCAACTGTAATCACCAATACAGCGAAAACCGTTGAAACCCATTTCTTTTCTTAACGTTTCATTCTCAATTAACTGCTTTAATTTCTCAGCAAAATCTTCGCCGTCTTGAGGTGCGTATAAAAACCCATTTTTACCGTCTTGGATATTTTCCACCACACCCCCCGCAGCCGGCGCGATCGCGGGTATTCCCACCGCAAAGGCTTCTAATATCGTTAACCCCCTGGCTTCTTTTTCCGAGGCGGTAACGTGGACATCGCTATTGGCCAGGATAGCCGGAACTTCGGCAGGCGGAACCCGACCAAACAGGTGTACACTGGGGATTAACTGGCTTAAATGCTGTTGAATTTGCGATCGCATCGGCCCATCCCCCGCAATCAAAACGGCAAATCGATCCGGATCTACTATTTTAACCAATCGTTCAAAAGTTCTGAGGGTAAACGCCCACCCTTTATCGGGGGTCAGGCGCCCGAGAAAAATCAGTTTCACTTTGCGATCAAAATCAGTTAGTCCGTAACGCTGTTTAAAAAAGCCTTCAGTCCGTAAATTGGGGTGAAATTGACCCGCATCAAACCCTAACAAATTTGCATATTGAAGATTTTTTATCCCCATTTTCCGCAACTTTTCGACGGTTATTCTGCTGGAAACTAAAGTGCGATCGTAAGCATTATAAATCCCGGCAAATATCTTCCCAACAAGTTTTTGAATTGTCGGAATCATAAAATCAGGTGCCGGTAAAAAATCCTCGGCATATTCAATAAAATTCGTTCTAAAAAAACTCACGCAAGGAATCCCGACTTTCTTCGCATAGTTCAGTCCCGCCAAACGAAAAAACCCAAAAAATAAACGTTCGGGTTCATCAACATGAATCACATCCGGTTGAAATCTTTCCAACTCTCTAACCACCGTTGGGTAAGACTTCCAACTGACATTTCGTTCAAAATCAACCCCAAACATGGGCATACTTTCTAACCCAATTACTCGCACCCCGGGCAGAATATCGCCGACATAATCGCTCCAATTTGGATAAAGATCGGCCAGCGGACTATAATCGGGATAACAAACTAAAACTTCATGTCCCCATTGACTTAGCTTTTGAACTCGATACAGTCCGCTGACACTGACGCCATCTAAAACGGGCGGGAAACCCGAGGTAAGAATTGCAATTTTCATCGATTCATTTGGTGTTTTTTTTGAATCCGAGATCTGTCTTATTCTAATTTGATATATCACCCAGACGGGTTCACTTATGCAGCGATCGCCAGTAAAATCTCTCTCGAGAAAGACTAAACCTCAACGTTCACACAACTTCGGTGGTTGTCCATTCCACCTAAAAGGGGAACCCATCCGGACAAAAAACCTTTAGTTTAACTCCGAATCGGTTGAATATTTGCGAGGAATCAATGTAAACTCTACACCAAGCCCATACCACTCGCCAAGAAATTTTGAAATTTATGGGGAATATGGGTGCATTGGACAGAAAACTTCTACTCAGAGTCGGTTTATACTGAACAGACGTTTGATGTGACACCTGTTCAATAAAGGGATGCTATCTTATTTGAACGGTTCAGGAGAAACGGCCTTGAACAACAATCTACTACGGACAATCTACCAGAGTTGATGAATTACGATTTAACGCTCGTTAGCTTGCTGCGCGACAGGGCGCAAAACCTCCCCAACCAAACCGCTTACACGTTTTTACCCGATGGGGAAACCGAGTCGGGAAGCCTCACCTATCAACAACTCGATCAACAAGCGATCGCGATCGCCACTTACCTACAGTCTATCGGAAAACCCGGTTCTAAAGCGTTAGTTATCTATCCCTACACCGATGGACTCGAATTTATTGCGGCGTTTTTTGGCTGTCTGTATGCGGGGTTTGTCGCCGTTACCAACAACCCCCCCCATTCGGCGAAAGATTTGGCGAAAATCTATCATCGCCTCCAGTCTTCCGAGTCTATTGTCGTTTTAACTACTCAAGGCCTATTATCCCATCTCAAGCAGCAAAGCCGCCAATACCCGGAATTTGAACAACTTTTTGATTGCTTTCCCTGCGTCGCCACCGATACTTTACCCCTAACCGCTTCTGAATGGGTCGAACCCGAATTAACTCCCGATGACCTGGCGTTTCTACAGTATACCTCCGGTTCGACGGGAACTCCAAAAGGCGTGATGGTGACGCACCGCCACGTCATGCACAATTCTGCTTTAATTTATCAAGGCTTTGAACATTCTCCCGAAAGTCGGGGGGTGATGTGGTTGCCATTATTCCACGATATGGGATTAATTGGCGGGGTCATTCAACCGCTTTACGGGGGATTTCCGGTAACATTAATGTCGCCCGTTTCGCTAATTCAAAAGCCAATTGGTTGGTTAAATGCGATCTCTCGCTATCAAGCTACAACCAGCGGGGGACCGAATTTTGCCTATGATTTATTGTGCCGTCAAATTAAACCGGAACAGTTAGAAAATCTGGATTTAAGTCATTGGGAAGTCGCTTTTTCGGGTGCCGAACCGGTTCGCGCCCACACGATAGAATTATTCTCTAAAATTTTTGCAAATTGTGGTTTTCGTCGGGAGGCGTTTTATCCCTGTTATGGGATGGCGGAAACGACGTTATTTATTACCGGAGGACGCAAAAGCCAAGCGCCGATTATCAAATATATTGATGCCAAAGAATTAGAGGAAAATCGGGTAATTGAAGTTTCTCCCGAAAGTTCTAATTCTCGGTCAATTGTTGGCTGCGGTAAACCCAGTTTGGGGGATGAAGTGGTGATTGTAAATCCCCAAAAATTAACCGCTTGTGATGATAGCGAAGTCGGTGAAATTTGGGTGAAAGGTACGGGAATTGGTTTGGGATATTGGAACCAACCCGAAGAAACTGAACAGATGTTTAGGGGTTTTCTGGGCGAAAAAGGGCCGTTTTTACGAACGGGAGATTTGGGATTTCTCAACGATGGGGAACTTTTTATTACGGGTCGCATTAAGGAAATGATGATTCTTTGGGGTCGAAATCGTTATCCGCAAGACCTCGAACAAACGGCTGAAAATAGTCATCCGGCGTTGAGGAAAGGTTGCGGTGCGGCGTTTTCTATTGAGGTGAATGACGAGGAATGTTTGGTGATTGCTTATGAGGTGGAACGGCGTTATTTGAGGTCGCTGAATGTTGAAGAAATTGTTACGGCAATTCGGACGGCGATCGCAGAACAGCATACTGTAGAAGTCTATGGGATTGTGTTGTTAAAAACGGCGAGTCTTCCCAAGACAACGAGCGGTAAAATACAGCGTCGAACCTGTCGTCAGCAATTTTTAAACGGAGAGTTGGCGGTGGTTGGTGAATGGATGCAAAATACTCAAGAGAGTAGTTTACAAGATTTGGCAAATCGGATTTGATTTGAAAGCATATGATGGTGTTTTCAAGGTTTGAAAAATTTCGGATTGCTCAAATGATATTTGTGATTTTTTTAACCAATCGGAGAGGGGATTTATCGGAAAAATTTAATATTGTTTTCCCGATAAAATTCTTTTAAACAATTCACAAATTTCAATTCTAATGCTATGCTTTTTATAGAGATTTTTTGGGAAAATATTCAAGATGAATCCGAGTAGAAACGAAGTGATTAAAAATACAGAAAAACAAAGCTTTTGGCAAAAATATAGAAAAAAAGTTATGGAATTTTTGCTTCTGAAAGTCGGAGCAAATTTGCTTTGGACTATTGAAAAGCTAATTCCTAAATATTCTTTAATTGGCAGTAATCCTTTCTTTGAGCGAGAACAGTTTGACTGGGTTCCTGAGTTGGAAGCCAATTGGGAAGTGATTCGGGACGAAATGTATGAAGTTTTGAAATATCGGGATGATTTACCTTGTTTTCACGAAATTTTGCCCTATCAAAATGACCAAATTAGTGCGGATAATGATTGGAGAACCTATTTTCTGTATGGCTATGGGAATAAAATAGAAAAAAACTGCGATCGCTGTCCCGAAACTATCGCCGCGTTAGAAAAAATTCCCGGTGTAAAAACAGCGTTCTTTTCTATCTTTTTACCCGGAAAACATCTTCCCGACCACCGGGGACCGTACAAAGGTTTGGCTAGGTGTTTATTGGGGTTAAAAGTTCCCGAACCCAAAGAACTTTGTCGCATCCGAGTTGCCGATGAAATTCGTCATTGGGAAGAAGGAAAATGTATGTTATTTGATGATTCTTTCCGCCATGAAGCCTGGAACGAAACCAATGACAATCGTGTGGTATTGTTTATTGATTTTGTCAGACCTTTGCGTTTTCCCTTGAATATTGTCAATAAACTTTTAATTGAAGCTATAGCAATTTCTCCGCTGATTGCTGATGCTAAAGTTAATCAAAAATATTGGGATAAACGGTTAGAAGAAGTGTTTACCCAAAAAGCCAAAAAAGAGGAAGAAAATCAAGTCTTATCTTCAAAATAGGCTAAGTTTTATTCTGATAAAATAGCTTACAAAAAAACCCGGTTTCTTTTATAAACTGGGTTTTTTGCCAATAATATTGAAGTTTTTATCTTAAATTATCTACTTTCTTTTTTCAGGATGTTTAGGGCGGGGGAATCTTGAGCTAAATAGATCGGTCTATCTCATAATTGTAATGAGTTTAATTAATCACCGAGAAAACTTAAGCACGGCTTACCCTCCCGCGAATTCAGGGGATTGATCAAGCCCAATACACGAATTGATCGATCAGTTTATAAAATTTTTATTAAAACGAATTTATAAGCACTTAAAACCCATGATAATATGTCATTGGTGTGATTGTAACAGTTAAGTCATGGAACCCTAATTTAATTAGTGTGAGGAGACGTAAGGTTAATGAATAAAATTTCGTTATCTCTCTTACAAGAGAGAGTCAGATGGCTGATTTTACACGGTATCGGTGCGAAACTGCTTTGGAAGTTTGAAAAAATCATTCCCCGATACTGTTTGCTGGGTGATAAACCGTTCTTTGAACGAGAACAATTCAAGTGGGTGCCGCAGCTAGAAAGCAATTGGGAAATCGTTCGGAAAGAACTCGATGAAATTTTACAATATCGAGATCACCTCCCCAACTTCCAAGATATTTCACCCGATCAAATATACCGAACCAGCAAAGATGATATGTGGAAAACATATTTTCTTTTGGGTTATGGGAAAAAGGCAGAAAATAATTGTAAACTCTGTCCGGAAACTACCCGAATCTTAGAACAAATTCCCGGTGTAAAAACAGCTTTTTTCTCCATATTACTTCCCGGCAAACATATTCCCGAACATCGCGGCCCCTACAAAGGCGTAATTCGCTGTTTATTTGGGTTAAGAGTTCCTGAACCCCGAGAAAAATGTCGAATTCGGGTCGCGAATGAAGTGCGTCATTGGGAAGAAGGAAAGTGCATGATTTTTGACGATTCTTTTCTCCATGAAGCCTGGAACGAAACCGATGGAATTCGGGTTGTCTTATTCATTGATTTTGTTCGGCCCTTGCGTTTCCCGATGAATATTGTGAATAAATTGGTGATTAAAATTATTGCCATGACTCCGTTTGTACAAGATGCAAACCGCAATCAAAAATATTGGGATGAACGTCTAGAAAGAGTCATGTCTCAGCAAGCCAAACAACAGCAACCTGAGAAAGTTTTGACTTCTAAATAGATTCAACCTCCTGATTTTTAAGGGAGGCTGTTTCATTCGTTGTAGGGGCGGGTTCTGACTTGGGTTATCTATTCCCACAGACAACCTCTGTAAACCGGCCCCCTCTGGGAAGTCCTGAGGTGTTGTAGGGGCGGGTTCTAACTTAGGTTATCTATTCCCACAGACAACCTCTGTAAACCAGCCCCCCCTGAAAAGAAGCGGGTGCGCGAACAGTTTTCTGTTGGAATTTAAGCCTATAAAAAGGGCGGGTTTATTATCGTTTTTTGTGGGAATTTTCCGGGTGAGGGGGCGGGTTTAGAATAATTATTTTCTAGGAATTCAAGCTTGACGCAGAACCCGCCCCTACGGAACTCGCCCCCTCTGGGAAGTCCTGAGGTGTTGTAGGGGCGGGTTCTAACTTAGGTTATCTATTCCCACAGACAACCTCTGTAAACCCGCCCCCCCTGAAAAGAAGCGGGTGCGCGAACAGTTTTCTGTTGGAATTTAAGCCTATAAAAAGGGCGGGTTTATTATCGTTTTTTGTGGGAATTTTCCGGGTGAGGGGGCGGGTTTAGAATAATTATTTTCTAGGAATTCAAGGTTGACGCAGAACCCGCCCCTACGGAACCCTTAAAGGGAGAAAGGGGGGATAAACAAAGGTTGATGGGGGTTAAATCTTAATTTTTAACGGCGAAATTTTGATCGCTGTTTTCAGAAGAATAAAACTGACTCGCCCAACGCACACTCGGTTTAATCGGCCCATCTTCTTCAAAAAGAATGGGATGAGTTGGGGAGATGCGGTGTTCTAAAATATCAATATCTTGCTTAAACGTCATTTCAACATCCTGCTTCACAAAAGCAGCAAGAAGTGAATTTAGAGGCGGGGGAAGAACTTTTTTAACACAAGAAAAAATCTGAATATCTAAATAATCTTCATCGATAGGAGTTCCGGTAAAAATCGTAAATAATCCAAACTGAATTAAACCTTTTGTCCAATAATAACTCACATCATATCCGGGGCCGTAATAAGTCGTCGTGACCGAACCGTTGGCTTCTCCGACCAATTTACCGACCAACATCGCCGAGAGGTTATATTTTTGAGTAATTCGATGGGTTAAAGTGGGGCCGTCAATTTCAATCCCATTGCTAACGGCATCATCAAACGTTTGGCGGTGTAAACTGTAGAGATGGGAAACATCAACACTATTTTCTAAATATTGAATCAGGTCAGTTTTCACCTTCCAACGCCGCACCGATTGCAACCGAGTCCAATCTTTAGAATAACATTCGGGAACCTGGGGAATTTCCCAGTTTGGTTCTTGATTTTGATGGTGATAATACATGAAAATCAAGCCATTGAGTTCGCGTATCGGCCAGCTTTTAATTTGAGTTTGGGGAGATTTGTCCGCGTAGGGAACCTTAACACAATGCCCCTGACAATTCCATTGCCAACCGTGAAACGGACAGCGAATGGTGTCGCCCTCAACCGTTCCCCCGTATCCCAGATGAGCGCCCAAATGGGGACAGTGGGCATCAAGTAAATGGGGAGTTCCATCTTCGGCGCGAAAAAGGACAAAATCTCGACCAAAATAGCGCAGGGGTAACACGCCTTTGGCGGGGAGTTCATCGCAGGTGGCAATGCGAAACCAACTATTGGGGAAGGGTGAGCGGGAATGGCTTGAGTTCATGGCAATTGTGCTTAAATAGCTCTATGGTATTGGAAATTTTCTACGCCTAAGCGCGATCGCCCTTGAATCGGCTAGAAGATATAGAGCCGCTAAGTTAGAAAATTGTAAATGTTTCCATCGGTTTCGGCAAGATTTCCGCCCAGAATGGGAAGTCACCCGATAAAGGGAGATAGGAACACGACAAAGAACTGCTGTATAATGCTGACGACTGGGGAGAAACTCTGTATCCTGATTAAGTTAAAAAATTACCCTTTCTGAATGAATTGTTCAGATCATCGTGACATCAACACCCTGGTTGACCTCCTGCGGGAGCGAGCAACCCAAAACCCTTCGCTTGTCGCCTACCGATTTTTGGTAGACGGTGAAACTCAATTCGTCAGTCTCACCTATGGAGCGCTCGATCGACAGTCAAAAGCGATCGCGGCCCATTTACAATCGATCTGTCAGCCGGGAGAACGGGCGTTACTGCTGTATCAACCGGGTTTGGAATACATCAGTGCGTTTTTTGGCTGTTTGTATGCCGGAGTGGTGGCGGTTCCGGCCTATCCCCCCCGACCGAACCGTTCCCTAGAGCGGATAGAAGCAATTTTAGCCGACGCCAAAGCAACGGTTGCCCTAAGCAGTCAGTCGATTTTATCAGTCATTAGCCGACAACTTGAGCAAGTTCCGTCGCTTCAAACGCTGCATTGGGTCGCTACGGATACCCTGGCGGAAACGTTGGCCGACAATTGGCAAGAACCGAGTTTAACTTCCGATACCCTGGCTTTTTTGCAATATACCTCCGGTTCGACGGCAACCCCAAAAGGGGTGATGATTGCTCACGGGAATTTATTACATAATTTAGGGGCAATTCATCGCTGTTTCGGTCATTCTCCCGAGAGTCAGGGGGTGATTTGGCTGCCCCCCTATCACGATATGGGGTTAATTGGCGGGGTGTTGCAGCCGCTTTATGGGGGATTCGGCGTGGTGTTGATGTCGCCGCTGATGTTTTTACAGCGTCCCTTGCGGTGGTTGGAAGCGATTTCTCGTTATGGGGCGACCACGAGCGGGGGGCCGAATTTTGCCTATGATTTGTGCGTGCGGAAGATTCCGCCAAACCAGCGAGAAGGATTAGATTTAAGCCGTTGGGAATTGGCGTTTAATGGGGCCGAACCGATTTACCATGAAGTGATGGAACGGTTTACCGAGGCGTTTGCACCCTATGGGTTTAGACGGGAGGCGTTTTACCCCTGTTATGGTTTGGCGGAAGCCACTTTAATTGTTAGCGGGGGTGAAAAGACCGCTCAACCGGTTTTGAAAACGGTACAAGCCACAGCATTAGAAGAAAATCAGGTCAGTTATGATTTTGTGACCCCCGAAAATCGTCGGACTGTGGTGGGATGCGGTCAAAGTCTGGGGGATCAAAAAATTGTGATTGTTGACCCGCAAACCTTAAAACGGTGTGAAGATAATCAAGTGGGAGAAATTTGGGTTTGTGGGCCAAGTATTGCCCAAGGATATTGGGGAAAAACAAAAGAAACAAAAGAAATTTTTAAGGCTTCTATTATAGAATCCTCACAAGAACCGTTTTTACGAACGGGAGATTTAGGGTTTTTAGCCGAGGGTGAATTGTTTGTCACCGGACGCTTAAAAGATGTAATTATCATTAACGGTCGCAATTATTATCCGCAAGATCTTGAACGCACGGTGGAACAAAGTCATTCTCTAATTCGACCCAATTGTTCAGCAAGCTTTTCAGTTGAGGTCAAAGGAGAAGAACGATTGGTCATTGTTGCCGAGGTTGAACGCCACTATCGGGAAAACCGTTGGGATCAAACCCAATCGGAGAATGGGGCTGCCCAATCCTCTAAGGTGAAAGCGGTGATCCAATCCATCCGCCGAGCCGTGTCACAATACCATGATTTACAAGTGTACGCGATCGCATTGCTCAAACCGGGCGGTATTCCCAAAACATCGAGTGGTAAAATTCAACGCCATCTGTGTCGATCCGGTTTTCTGGCCGGAACCCTGAACACAATTGAAGAATAAGGGGTTAGTCGGTCTGGCTCGGCAGGAACTTTTGACCATAAGGGAGGATTCATCCGGAGGAGAATGCCTTCACACTGGAAAAATAGGCTATCTCAATTTTGCTTTTCGGCGAAATCTAGAGATTTTTTGGTCTATCTTTCTAATTTTATGGCTGTCATGGCAAAATAACCATCATGTCTTGCCCAAATCGAAAATTAGAATTCAGTACGGATAAACACAGGGGACACACAGGGCGAGAAATTTCCCAGGGCTACCCCGTAAACTGGAGTGATGCTAAATTTTTAGCGTGATGGAGGAGTGAATCATGCAACTGTTGAACGAGTCATTGAATGGAAAAACGGCTCCAGAGCCAACGGGGATAATGCTCAATCCACAATCTCCTGTGGACTCCCCTGTATTCTCTCAGGATGCTCAGGCAATTCAAGTATGGTTGATCGCACAACTGGCAGAACGACTGGGACTTGAACCGGATGAAATTGATCTCAATGAGGATTTTGCCAACTATGGTTTAAATTCGATCGAGGCGGTTAACCTGTCTGGGGATTTGGAAAATTTACTGGGGCGAAGGTTGCCTCCGACTATTCTCTGGGATTATCCCAATGTGGCAACATTATCGGAATATTTGGCTGAGGACACTTCACGGGATGCCAGCATTAAACCCTCCAAAAACAACATTCCACCCGAAAAAGCACAGGAACTCCTAGAAAAACTGGATCAACTGTCCGATCAAGAGGTGGATGATCTTTTAAATTCCATGTTGTCAGAAGAGGAAAGTCATTAATGACCCACACATCAGAAAAAATTGCCCATCTTACACCGACTGAAAAGCGATCGCTGTTGGCTGAGTTATTGCGTCAGAAGGCAAAATTAGCGCCCTCCGATGATATCCCTCTTGAATACTACCGCTTTGAGCATTATCCGGAGTATCGCAAGCTCAAGCAACAACAGCAGGAAATAGCGGCCCTGGGAATTAATAATCCGTTCTTTACGCCTCAAGAAGCGATCAACAGCAATACGACGATTGTGGCCGGACGGGAACTGATTAATTATGCCACCTATAACTATGTGGGAATGTCCGGCGATCCGGTGGTCAGCCAAGCGGCTAAAGATGCCATTGATCGCTATGGAACTTCGGTGTCGGCGAGTCGGTTGGTTTCGGGTGAAAAACCCCTTCACCGGGAGTTAGAGCGGGAAATTGCCGATTTTATTGGGGTCGAAGATAGTGTGGTGTTTGTTGGGGGCCATGCTACCAATGTAACAACGGTGGGTCATTTATTTGGACAAAATGATCTGATCGTCCACGATTGTCTCAGTCACAATAGTCTTTTGCAAGGCTGTTTGCTGTCCGGGGCTACTGCTGTCGCCTTTCCCCACAATGACTGGGAGGCGGCCCGTCGCGTTTTACAGGAGCGCCGCCACCGTTACAAGCGGGTTTTGATTATCGTTGAGGGGGTTTATAGCACCGATGGCGATATCCCCAATCTCCCCGAATTTATTGAGATTAAAAAGCGTTATAAAGCGTTTCTAATGGTGGATGAGGCCCACTCAATTGGGGTGTTGGGCGCTCACGGTCGCGGAATTAGCGAATATTTTGGGATTGATGCGCGAGATGTTGATTTGTGGATGGGAACCCTCAGCAAGTCTTTCGCCAGTTGTGGCGGCTATATTGCCGGGGGACGGGCGGTGGTTGAATATCTCAAGTATACCGCTCCCGGTTTTGTGTTTAGCGTGGGGATTTCTCCGCCCAATGCGGCTTCGGTGTTGGCGGCAATTCGTGTGTTAAAAGCCGAACCCGAAAGGGTCGCCCGACTCAAAGAACGATCTAAGCTATTCTTAGCGTTAGCCCAACAAAAAGGACTCAACACCGGAACCAGCAAGGATTCTCCCGTGATTCCGATTATTGTCGGCGATTCCCTCAAGTCGGTACAGTTGTCCCAAAATTTATTTAAACGGGGGATTAATGTACCGTTTATGATTTATCCCTCTGTTCCCCATAATGCGGCCCGTCTCCGCTTTTTTGTCACCTGCAATCACACCGAGGAACAAATTCGTTCAACGGTTGATATTCTGGCTGAAGAAGTGGAGAAAATGCCCTAGCCAAGATCGTTCAAGTAGAGGTTAGTTTTTCCTGAGAAAATGCTAACCTCTTATCTGTTAGTTCCGAGTTGGTAGAATCATAGAAAAATTAAAAAATGATAACAAAACAAAAATCTTCATTCTGTTAAAATTTGACAAAAACATCCTCAATTATTTCGTCAAACCATTTGTTTCTCGTTTCTGATGAGAACGCAACTGTTTCGTTTTCTCAAATCGGAACCTTAAATTGTTCAAGATAGTTAGAATTAGGTAAATCATGCGAGTTTTACTGCTCTACCCCATTTTCCCCCCCAGTTTTTGGTCATTTGAAAGAACATTAGCTTTGATTAAACGCAAAGCATTATTGCCTCCTTTGGGCCTAATTACGGTCGCCGCAATTTTACCCCAAGACTGGGAATTTAAACTCGTTGACCGCAACGTTCGCACCGTAACAGAGGCAGAATGGGACTGGGCGGAATTAGTCATTTTGTCGGGAATGATCGTTCAAAAAGACGACCTACTCGAACAAATTCAAGAAGCCAAACGACGGGGTAAACCCGTAGCAGTTGGCGGCCCTTATTCCACATCTTTACCCCACGAAGTTCAAGAAGTGGGTGCAGATTACCTGATTTTAGATGAGGGCGAAATCACCTTACCGATGTTTGTTGAAGCCCTAGAACGAGGGGAAACCAGTGGAGTTTTTACGGCAAATGGCGAAAAGGCAGATGTTACGAAAACTCCTATTCCTCGCTTTGATTTGCTGGAACGAGATGTTTATGAAACCATTTCAATTCAGTATTCTCGGGGCTGTCCTTTTCAGTGCGAATTTTGCGATATTATTGTTTTATACGGTCGCAAACCCCGCACCAAAACACCCGCCCAACTCATTGCCGAACTTGCTCGTTTGAAAGAACTTGGCTTCAGTCGGGCTGTTTTCTTGGTCGATGATAATTTCATTGGCAACAAACGGAATGTTAAACTGTTGCTGAAAGAATTAAAAGTTTGGCAACATGAAAACGGTTATCCCTTCCGTTTCTTTACCGAAGCTTCCATCGATTTAGCCAACGATGAGGAGTTAATGGAATTGATGGTTGAGGCGAATTTCTACTCGGTCTTTATGGGTATTGAAACCCCCGACGAAGCCAGTTTAACCCTGACTAAAAAGTTCCAAAATACCCGGGAATCTCTGAGTGATTCTGTTGAGAAAATTTCCCGAGCCGGTTTAGATGTGATGGCCGGGTTTATCATTGGTTTTGATGGAGAAAAACCCGGGGCGGGCGAGCGCATTGTTCGCTTTGTGGAAAAAACGGGAATTCCGATGGCAATGTTTAGTATGTTGCAAGCGCTCCCAAATACGGCGTTGTGGCACCGTTTAGAAAAGGAAGGACGGTTATTAAATGCGGGTGGAAATATTAACCAAACCACATTAATGAACTTTGTTCCCACCCGTCCCATTGAAGAAATTGCCCAAGAATATGTAGATGGTTTTTGGCATCTTTATGACCCTCAAACCTATCTAGACCGGCTTCATCGCTACTTCCTAAAAGTGGGCGCACCCCGAAACCCCGTGACTCGCCGCAAACTAACAAATTGGGTAACGTTAAAAGCGTTATTAACGGTCTGTTGGCGTCAGGGCGTACTGCGGAAAACTCGTTGGACGTTCTGGATTTATTTAGTAGATATTCTCCGGAAAAATCCCGCACTTTTTGACCGCTATATTTCTCTGTGCGGTCACTCGGAACATTTCCAAGTTTATCGCCAAATTGTTCGCGACCAAATTGAAGCACAACTCGCCGAATATTTGAAGGAAAAAGCAGCAAAAGAAGCCCAAGAAAAAGAAGTGGAAGAAGTTGTTGCTTAATTCCGTTTATTCACAGGGGCAATTGGGGGCGCAAGCAAGAGCGCCCCTACGGGGTCTATATTTTCGTTGCGAATTCGGATGAAATTAGGATAAATCACATTTGTAGGGGGCTATATTTTCGTTGCGAATTCGGATGAAATTAGGATAAATCACATTTGTAGGGGCGCATGGCAATGCGCCCTATTAATTTATTGACATTCAACTTCCCGGTTTAACGCCTTCCACATTTAATTGTATTCGATATAAACCGTTACTCGCCGTAATATAAAGGGTTTTGTAGTCCGCATCTCCCCAAGCCAAATTAGCCGCAGTTTCTGGCGTTTCAATAATCCCCAATTTCTCCCCAGAGGTTGAGAAAACCCAAACGCCCCCCGGCCCGGTACTGTAAACATTTCCCAAACTATCGACTTTCATACCATCAGGAACCCCTTTTTTATTCGGGTCTTTTTGGGTCGCAAAAATACGCCCGTTGGTTAACGTTCCATCGGGTTTAACGTCGAATACGCGAATATGACCTTCCTGAGAATCATTAACATAAAGTCTCGTTTCATCGGGCGAAAATGCAATCCCATTCGGACGCACAAAATCATCAACCAACAGGGTTAATTCTCCGTTGGGTTCAAGTCGATAAACGCCATAAAATCCCAATTCTTCTTGGTCGGATTTAATTCCATAGGGCGGGTCTGTAAAATAAATGCTTCCATCCGATTTTACCACTAAATCGTTTGGGCTGTTTAGTTTTTTATCTTGATATTCACTAATTAAAGTAACAATTTCGCCGTTGGTTTCGGTGCGAGAAACTCGGCGGTTTGAATGTTCGGCTGTAATTAAACGATTTTCTAAATCTAAGGTGTTTCCGTTGGCGTTTCCCGAGGGTTGACGAAATACTTTAACGGGTTGGTTGGGTTGCCATTGATAAATGGTATTTTCGGGAATATCGCTAAATAATAGAAAACCTTCGGGATGCCAAACTGGACCTTCTACAAATCGAAATCCTTCGGCTATTTTCTCTAAGCTGGAATTGGCGTCTATTATTCCGGGGATTTGATTTGACTGTTGGTTTTGAGTCATAATAAATTCAGAATGAGTTGCTGGAATACAGGCGGTTAACATCGGGGTAAACAATACAATAAAACTCGCAATTTTAACGCTAAATTTATTCATAAATATTGGGGTAAGATGTATTTTAGCATTTCTATTTTAAATTGAAATCGGTAACAGGGCGCATTGCCATCCGCCCCTACGGTTGATGTTTTATAAATGGGAAAGGGTAATGGGTAATTTTCCTGCGGTTTGGGGTTGAACCTCGCCGATAATACAACTATCTAGATATCCTAAATCTTTGAGATGATTTAAGCAAGAGTCGGCTTCTTCTTGGGGAATAGCAGCCAATAATCCCCCGGATGTTTGCGGGTCAAATAATAGGGGATAAAGGAGATGTTTACCGATTTTTTGGTGATTTTGAATTTGATGAGAGAAATGATAATTTTCGGGATAGAGGGAACTAAAAATATTTTTTTCTGTGGTTTCTTTCGCGCCTGGTAAAATCGGAATTTTATCTAAATTCAGTTCAACTGCAACGCCGGAAGCCCGAATCATTTCGAGTAAATGTCCGATTAATCCAAATCCGGTAATATCAGTACAAGCGCTAACTTTATGCTGTTTAAAACAGTCCGCAGCCGCTTGATTTGAGAGTAACATAGATTCGATAGCGCCTTCTATCCAACGTCCTTTTGCTTTCAGTTGCATATCCGCAGCAAATAACGTCCCGATACCAATTGCTTTGGTTAAAATTAACGCTTGGTTGGGTTTCATTCCGCTTTTTCTGAGGAGTTTATCGGGCGCCGCCAACCCATTACAGGTTAAACCCAAAGCTAATTCTTCGCCTTCGGTTGTGTGTCCGCCAATTAACAAGGCTGAAGCCGAATTTAATACGGTTTTGACACCGGATAGCAGATGAAAAAGTGTTTCTTCTTGTTTGCTGGAAATCGCGTAGGGAAGCGTTACTATTGCCAATGCACTTTGAGGAGTCGCCCCCATTGCAAATAAATCGTTTAAACAGTGATTGGCGGTAATTTTTCCAAATACAAACGGGTCATCTAATAACGCTCGAAAATAGTCAACAGTTTGCACCATGACCTGTTGATTTGGAATGGTAATGACTGCGGCATCTTCTGCGTCTTTTAGTCCGATTAATACATCTTCTCGCGTTTCGGGCTGAATCTGATTTAAGACTCGTTCTAAAACCGCACTCCCCACTTTTGAACCGCAACCAGAACACCGCATTTTTGGGGTTTCAACTTGTATTTTTTCGGGTTTAACCGATTTTTCTGACATCGGTTCTAGGTCGGAGAATTGATTCATAAATTTTCGATCAATATGATCTTTCCACCGCCACAATAAAGGATAAGGCCCCAATCCAATTATACCCCGAGAGGCGATTGCTTGTTCGTCTCCGGTGCCAATTAAAATTAAAAATTGTTTCTGAGGAATAAACGCTTTTAGGGGTTTTTCTAATAGCGCCCGTCGCAAATTATTAAACAAAGGTTTACCCTCTCTGACCGCAAAAACTCCGGCTTTTGGACGGGGATGATTAACCATTGTGGCGACATCTCCCGCAGCGAAAATATGGGGATGGGAAAGCGAATGCAATTGTTCGTCAACTCGAATAAATCCATTTTCATCTGTCGCCAATCCCGCTTCTTTTAACCAGGGTGCAGCCGAAGCTTGAGTTACCCAAAATAGCTTATCGCATTTTATTGTTAATCCCGATTCACAACTGATTATTTTATCGTTTCCGTCGGCTTCTACTGCATTTACCGTTTGTTCTAAATGTAAGTTAACCCCCCGTTGTCTGAGAATTTCTTCAACCCGTTTACCCACCCATTCGCTGCGTTCGGGTAAGAGTTTTGCACCCCGTTGAAATAGATGTAATTCTAATTGATTTTTTGAGGAGGTTGTGCTAGAATAAATCTGGGATAAACTTCCTTGAATTGAAAAGATTAATTCGACCCCGCCCGCACCGCCTCCAACCACTGCGATTCGCATTTTTTGATTGGGGTTTTCCAGAACTGTATTTTTAACGTTATCCCAATAATCAATAAATTTAGAAATCGGTTTAACGGGGATGGAATGTTCGGTTGCACCGGGAACGGATAAAGTGGCGGGTGTACTGCCAATATCAATCGATAAAATATCAAAGGAAATGGGGGGATGATTTTGACAAAGAACCTGATTTTTTTCTAAGTCCAAACCTATCGCCCGGTCTAATATCATTCTGGCTTGAGAAAATTGGGTTAACGGACGCAAATCAATATGACATTCGTCGAAATCATACAAACCGGCAACATATCCCGGCAACATTCCCGAATAGGGCGTGTGTGAGACATCTGTAATTAGCGTTAAACGAACTCCAGCGATGGGGTTCATGCCAAATTTTTTCAAAACAATTGCATGGCTGTGTCCGCCACCAATAAGAACTAAATCTTTAACAATAGGTGTTGAGGATTTCATGGTTTACTATCGTTTATTCTGCTTTAATTTTAATTTTCGCACCACACCAAACATCCGAAACCGGGGCGGGTTTATATCAGGGGTCTGTGGGTCACAAACATGATGACAGAACCCGCCCCTACAAACCCGACACCCAAAACCCGACACCCGAAACCGGGGCGGGTTTATGTAAATTGTTTGCGGGGTTCGGAAATTTGGACCGAGGAGCGCCCCTACAACTACGGGTAACTTTAAAAGCGTAGCGCCACAATTGTTAAGTATTACTACAATTTGTGATTAAAGGTCTCCTCAGCTTTCACTTGACAAATTAGCTAAGTTTTGCATAGTTGGCCGAAACCCAATTTTTTTGGCCAAATTTTAGGGGACAGTTAAAGTCATTTAATCCTCCTCAATTTCGTGAGGGTGAGACTCACTACTGAGAGTGTCGAGTCGATGTTCAAGTATCGCCAGGCGACTCTCAAGTTCTGCGATTTTATCGGGTTGATGAGCCATTCCTAAATAAGTTCTCAAAGCTTCTACCACGAGGTCTGACTTCGATTGTCCAGTTGCTTTGACCCGTGCCATCAATGCTTCGTGTAATTCAGGAGGAATCCTAACTCCTAAAAAGGGATTTGGCATGGTTTTAGTTGAGAAACATTTGGACAATCAACTTCAACAATGCCTCGATAATACCAGCCTATTGCTAAATCGTTACCCGTCTCATAGTATTAATTTGTAAAAAGAATAGTCAGCCCTCATTTTTGTGTAAATTTTTATTAAATTTTTTGAGTTATTGCAAAAATTTTAAATATTGGTCACAATATATGATAACAATATGATAACAGTTGTTATCAGAGGCACCCCAGATGGCACAACCGACATCTGAAGTGGCTTGAAACTCCTTGTTAATTGAGAACCGATTCAACCTGCACCGAAAGCCGATCCAAAATTATCTATGGGAGCAGACATGACAACGCAATCACAATCTGAACAAAGACGCAACTCCGGGAAAATCCTAATTGCCGATGACGAATCTGCAATTCGACGTATTCTCACGACTCGTCTTTCGATGGTAGGGTATCAGGTTGTGGCCGCAGCCGATGGTCGGGAAGCCCTGAGTCTGTTTGAAACAGAAAATCCCGATCTGGTGGTCTTAGACGTGATGATGCCGAAACTGAACGGTTATGGAGTGTGCCAAAAAATCCGCACCCAATCCGACGTTCCCATCATCATGTTAACCGCTTTGGGAGATGTCGCCGATCGCATTACCGGCTTAGAATTGGGAGCGGATGACTATCTGACCAAACCCTTTTCACCCAAAGAACTAGAAGCCCGTATCCAAGCGATTTTACGCCGCTTAAAAGAGACAAACGCCAATCGCGATGTTAGTGCAGAGACAATTCAAGTAGACGCCCTGCGTATTGATACGGTCAAGCGACGGGTTTACAAAGGCGAGCAACTGATTCCTCTAACTTACATCGAGTTTAATTTACTCGAACTGCTCTTAAAGCATTCCGGCGAGGCGGTTTCTCGATCTGAAATTCTTCAAGAGTTGTGGGGTTACGCACCCCGACGCATTGCCGATATGCGGGTTGTTGATGTTCATGTGGCTCGTTTGCGAGCAAAAATCGAAGAAGATCAGCGCAATCCCGAGTATATTTTAACTGTCCGGGGAATTGGTTACGCTTCTCAACGCTTGCCGATTGTTGAGGAAGCTATTGGGGCTTAAACCCATCTCTTTTTTATCATTTGGGTTCATAACAAACAAGAAACGCTAAAATTTCATTTTCATCTCAACTTTTGTCTGAAAATTGGATTTGATATTAACTCAAAGTTTAGATTAATGCTCTGAACTTTTAGACCGACAAAACAACTTATGGCGATCGCCTTCAGTGTGTTTTCAAAAATGGACTGAAAGCGCTCGCCTCTGTTTTAGTATCTGTTTTAGTCAATTTCACCCCAGTTTTTTTAAATCAAATCTACAAAGCCGCAAGCCTTGCAGTACAACAGATCCATTCAAACCGTTTCCCGATTTTTAAGGGCTTGTCGAATTAATACCTGTATTTACAACTGGTTAAATAATCATTCCAGACATAACCCTCGATCGGACTGATAATTCTTGTCCAATTCTCACCTTCGCTGCCATCGGTCACACCCAGGGCGACAATTGTACCATTTTCAACAGTACCAACAACATTACCATTGGGTCGAGAACGCACATTTAAAGGTGTGCCGGTTGGGTCGGCAACGGTACAAGACCCTACGGGAGTTTGAGCTAATTGATATTCACCCGAGGTAACAAGATCGGCCGAGTTTGTTAACGCTTGAGCGACTGTGTTCAATCCCAACAAAGAAACAGTTGCACAAGTGGCAGCCATTAAGTATTTTTGCCAATGATTCATCTTGGTTTTCTCAAGAGTATTGAGTATTAAATTAACTCCATCATACTCGCAATTTTGAAAAACCCTAATTTTTTGTCCTCCAATTGTTAATCGCTTTCAAGAACTAAAGGGCGATCGCGTTGCTGAAACAAACCGTTAAAAAAACTATCTCTATTGAGTTTTTGTCACTTTTCTCAATCCTCTGGGCCGATCCACATCGTAACCCCGCATTGTCGCCAAATGGAGGGCAAAAAGTTGTCCGGGAATAATCGCACAAATCGGCGATAACCATTCGGGAATATCATCGGGTAAAGGTAAAGTGGTCTGGGCTTGGCTTAAAATTTGCGGATCGTTTCCGAGGGTAATAATTTCGGCGCCCCGTTCAATTAATAACGGCATTAATTCCTGTTGCATCTCATTTAAAATCGGCCCGTGAACGGCTGTTACCACAATGGGAAAACCCGGTTCAATTAACGCCGAAGGCCCGTGTAAAAAATCGGCGCTGCTGTAGGGTTCAACCAGAGTATAGGTCAACTCTTTTAACTTTAAAGCCAATTCAAAAGCCGTCGCGTAATTATAGCCCCGACCGATAACAATACAACGCCTCATCTGACAGTAGGGCTTAATGGCTTGGTAAATATTGGGGTTGAGTTCAAAAGTTTGTTCGACCCAGTGCGGCACCTGTGCTAACGTGGTCCACATCGAGCGATCGCCGGCCAACTGAGAACTCAACATCGCCAAAGCCAACAATTGGGCGGTGTAGGTTTTGGTGGCGGCGATGGAACGTTCTACACCTGCGCTCAAGTTAATCACATGATCGGCTTGTTCGGCCAGGGGGGAGTCGGAAAGATTGGTAAACGCCGCAGTTAAAGCGCCCTGTTGGCGGGCTTCGGCTAAAACCGTGACCAAATCGGGACTTTCACCGCTTTGGCTAATCCCCAAAACCAGGCTATTTCCCAAGCGGGGAGGGCGCTGGTAAAGGGAGTAGAGGCTCGGTGCGGCTAAAGTTACTAAGAATTGGTTGAGACTTCCAAACAAGTATAGGGCATACCGGGCGGCGTTATCGCTGCTTCCCCGGGCGGCGACCACAATATGGGTGATGTCCCGGCGGCGAATGGCTTCGGCTAGCTGTTCAATAGCGGCGACTTGCGTTTCTAGGAGTTGCCTTAAAACTTGGGGTTGTTCTTGAATTTCTTGTGCCAGATTAGAATTAATCGACATGAGAGTTGCTGATAGAAGTGCTTAACTTTATTGTCTCACCTCCTGCCACTTCGATTCGACTTGAGCGCCGCCAGTTTAGATTTATTTTTTAATGTATTGAATGAGCAGCATGATTAATAAAACTCCTGAAATAATCCCCCCAGAAGGTACCGTAATCAAGCCCAACCAATGAAAGATGGTCATGTTTGTTAACAGTTGACCTAAAAAAGGTTGATCCGCACAAACAATAAAGCCCCCCCGGGACTCACAGCCAAACAGAGCAGCCAACGCCACACCTAAAAAGGCGATCAGTAGGGGAAAAATGGTGTAACTTAGTGCGATCGCCAGTAAAATCAGGTTATTTTTGATGGCCATAAACCCTCAAGATTAATATTTATATATGGCTCCCGTGGGATGGAGATGAACGGTACTTTCCCCTGATAAGTCGGAACTGCGCGTAACGGTAACATTGACCAGATTATTCTCGGTTGTAATCTCGAATTGAACGGGTGTAGAACTCGATTGGGCATTAATAATAATATAAGAATCTTTTTCCAAATCCTCTAACTGGGTATTGCTACCATTGGCTACAGTTCGAGTTCCCAGAGGGCTGGTTGTCAGACTGTATTCTATGGGGATTCCACTCTGGTTAATAATATTAGCTGTTACCGGATTATTCGGGTTAACTCGGGCCACCGGTTGCCAAAAACCGGGTTGATAGGTCGAAGCGGGACTTTGTTGTTGGGCGATCGGTTCGTTGGATGGATTCATAATGGTTTGGGCTTTTATCCCCAGGCTAAAGGTCGCGATCAAATAGATGCCTCCACTGACTAGAGTGAGATTGAATAAATGCAAGAGAATAACCTCCAATCTCATAAGATGGTTGTTATTCTAGACTGAAAATCGCCCGAGAGGTTCCATCTTTTTTCAGTTGAGTAAAACCTCAAATGAAGGTGAATTTCAGAGGAACCCAGATCGCCAATTGGACCTGTATTTCTCCGGATTCACCCCCAATTGACTTAAAGGTTTTACTCGGGTGTTATTTATGCTTAAATTTACCGCTTTGAATCCCCAAATCAATGAATGGAATAAGAGCGGTTATTGATGTAGTAATTTGCTAGAAATTCAAGCGGTTGGATTAACATTGATGCACTCAGATTTTTCTTATAAAAATCAATAGGTAAACCAGTCCCCGTTGGGTTGAATTTTCCGCCTCTAGGGTTGCTTAAAATATTTGTGCAAGAGATCGGAACCTTGTCCCCCCATTTCCGCAAGTTTTTGTTCGATCGCGTTTAAAGCCAACTGAGAGGGTTTGGCGTGTCCTCTTTCCCATCGGTTCACCGTTTGGAAGGAAACACCCAGACTCGCGGCTAGTTTTTCTTGGGATAAGCCTAAGCGTTCGCGGAGGGTGCGAACCAAATTGGGGATGTCTGAAACGGGAGTAGTCACTGTCATTTTTTTTCCTAAACTCTATCTCAAAGTTACGATATAACACCCCTTATATTCAACAGTAGTGCTACGGATATTTGCGCCGATTTGATTGTGTCTTTTTTCCAAACCTTCTCAGAGAAATTACGGAGTAAACTCCTACAAGCCTTTATTAATCGAGAATAGTAGCTCGCGACTCTGCTCAATCAATTCCTCGCAAACGTTTCATAATTAAATCGAACCGAGACAGATTTTCTAAACAGCCATCGTCTGATAACACTTGGATGGGGGGGGAGTGGGAAGAGGTGCGAGTCGATTTGTGAGAATCTTCGCTAAAACGGTTGACTGTATTTCGCAACCGAGACGACAGAAACTTTGTCACCGCTCGATAAAATCGCAAAGCAAACAGCACATCGCGATCGAGTTTTTCGGTTAGTTTTTGTCGGGGAATTGCTAAGACAATTGAATCTTCGACGGCTTTGACGGTCGCCGAGGGTAAACGTCCATCTATAAATGACATTTCCCCGAGAACTTCCCCACAGCCAATTTTGCCTATTTCTTGATTTCCAACTGCGGCGACGGAAACGCTTAGAGTTCCCTCCAAAACGATATAAAGTGCTGAAATCGGCTCCCCTTCATGGATAAGAATGGTATGAGCCGTCACTTTTTCTCGGTTTCCATGCGTCACCATCCAATCAATATCGCGATCGTTTAACTCGCTTAAAATGACTAAAGCTTTATTCATTAGAACCCATAAAAAATGATTTTTGAAGGGAAAATGATCGAATTTTTAATACAACTGTAACATCAGCCGTTTTCGATATTCCTTGGTTAATAAATCTTGGTCGCCAAGCAATTCAAACACCGTCAACATGGCTTTGCGTGCCGCATCATTGTTATAACTTCGATTGGTGGTTACGATGTCTAAAAAGATTTTGAGAGCGGGTTCATAATCCTTTTCCAATGTGAGACGACAGGCTTCTGCATAACGTTGGTCGAGTTCGCCTGTTCCTGGGTTTTGAACGATCGCTTCAAACTCGATTAACTGCCTTAAAGCTTGTGAATAAGAGTAATATTCTCGTTGATCTTCCGAAATCCCCGCTAACAGCTTGCTGGCTTCATCGGTTCGATGCACTTCTATAAAAAATTCCGCCGCTTGTAGACTCAAATCCGGCCGATGAGGATAGTTTTCTAGTAACTGTTTAAACAGGTCGCAGGCCCGGTCAAAATCTTCACTGGCGATCGCGATTTCGATGTTAGCTAACCCCTTTTCAAGTTCGGACTTTAAATTGAGTTGGGCTAACACTTGTCGCAGTTGGTTTTCATTTAATGCACCCACAAATCCGGGTTGAACTTCCCCGCGATCGACAATTCGCACATCGGGAACGCCTTCGATGTTGTAAGTATTAGCCAGATCGGGATTTTTGTCAATATCAACTTTGGCTAAGATAAAATCATATTCTTTGACCAGTTTTTCCAATAAGGGCTTCATCAGTTGACAAGGCCCGCACCAGGTGGCAAAAAAGTCTACGAGGATGATCTGTTCGTTTGACTTTTGCAGAACTTCTGCTGCAAAATTGGCACTGTTGACTTCTATGCTATATCCCATTACGATGTCTCTCTCAGCAAATATTAGTTTAGGCCGAAATTGTTGTTTTATTTGTTGTAATTACCGACTTTTACTAATTCCCTGCTTTTCATAGTATTGTTGATGGTAGGCTTCGGCTAGATAATATTCGCCTGCGGCTTGAATTTGGGTGGTAATCTCTTTTTCGTAGCGTCCCGAGGTCTGAAGTTTATGCTTGGATCGTCTGGCGATTTGTTCCTGTTCGGGAGTATGATAAAAAATTACCGAACGATACTGTTCTCCCCGGTCGGCGCCCTGGCGGTTGTAGGATGTCGGGTCGTGAATACTCCAAAAGACTTCTAACAATTCCTCGTAGGAGACCAAATCGGGATTATACTCGACTTGAACGACTTCCGCGTGACCGGTGATCCGGGCGCAGACGTCTAAGTAGGAAGGGTTGGGAAAATGTCCCCCCATATATCCAACCGATGTCGATGTCACGCCTTTAGCCCGACGAAATGCGGCTTCTACGCCCCAAAAGCAGCCCGCTCCAAATGTTGCAACTTTCATGGTTTTGAACCTTTTGAATAGAACTCTGTTTCAATTGGAAAATCTGCGCTCGGATTTTCTCTTTAATTTTAAGCTTAATTTTATATTCTTTTCCAACTCCGATTTTAGCTGTTTACCTTTGTAAGAGACAAGCCATTGACCAAATCTGGATAAATTGTCTTTACTGAAGCTTTACATCCTCCCCAACTTAAATTTACATTACTGACTATTTTTGAAACAAAAAATCTTGTAGGATAATTAATTAATAAGATACTGCTTTGTAAAATTAGCAGATCCTTTGGACTAGACTAGGCGTTCTATCAGGGGCATCAACAACTCAATCCAAGCTTTGTGTTGAAGTATCAGGGAATTTCTGGTTTTTCCAATTCCCTGATCTTTTTTTAGAAAATCACAGGATTTCCGATAATTTCAATGAATTTAATTGACAATCGTTGAACCGTGAGCGCGAGGATCGCTGTTGCTTTTCTGGGGAGTAACCGCAGGTTGAAAAGCGGACATTTGACCGGTTGCTTGGGCGTAAGGGAGGGGATTACCTGCAATTAAAGCCTCTAAATTTGCGGTCATCACCGCCTGGGGAATTTCTCCAATACTTTCGGCGATCGCGGTGGCTTGTTCATCGAGAAAAACAAAGTGAGGAATACCATCAACCCGATATTTCAAAATCTCAGGCAACCATTTACTATTATCAACATTGAGCATCACAAAATTAAGCTGATTTTCGTATTGATGCTTAATTTCATTAAGTTCCGGTGCCATCGCTTGACAAGTGGTACACCAATTGGCATAAAATTCTAGTAAGGTCGGTTTGCCATTGCTCAAAGCTACCTCAAGCGGAATCGAATCTTCTGCCAATTCAGCAACGGAGGTCGAGGTCGCTTCGGTTTGTAAACCGACAAAAATAGCGGCGCTCAAAATAACAGCCACTAGGGTAATTAACAGGTTTCTCAGACGGGTGGCAAAAGTTGAGGGTTGAGTAGCCGAAGATGTGGGGGTTGAGGACTGATCGTTCATTGATACCGAGTTCTAAAATCATTACATCTTGATTTTAGTTTACAAAAAGTCGCGGTTGGCTTAATAACGGGTGAAGGGACTGACTCCGCCCAGACTGGATAAACATTCATGTACCGTTGGTGAAACTGTCCCATAACTGGGCTGAGATGGCGATCGTTGAACTTATGATTGCCCTAAACCACAATCAAGGTCTGGAGTCTGAAACAATGAGCCAAAAACTCTCGCCAACCAAAGACACATCCGCATGGATCATTCAGGTTTGGGCTTCTTTTATCCTGGCTGTTTCTGCGACAACATTCGGAATTATCTACCTACCTGTAGATAACTGGGTGAAAGGGTTTATGGGGATGGGAATAACTTTTTCGATTGGTTCTTCGTTTACCCTGGCTAAAACCATTCGAGATAACCACGAAGCCAATAGATTAATCTCTCGCGTCGATGAAGCCCGAGTTGAGAAATTACTGGCCGATCACGATCTCCTCAAGTAAACCGCAGACAGTGAACAGGTGACGAGCCAAACCCGCGATTCGGTGTCAACTGTTCACTACCTTTCTATCTCTACTCTCTTTTTTTGACCTTAGAACCCCCATTGGTGGTGACAGACTTCTCTGTAGTGGCTTCGGACTCGTCTTCTTCGTTTTGAACCGAACCGTTACTAGGCAATTCTAAACAATAACCGGCCCCATATACGGTTTTGATATAACGGGGATGGCGGGGATCGGGTTCCATTTTGGTTCTCAGGTGCCGAATGTGGACTCGAATGGTTTCGATGTCATCATCGGGATCGTAACCCCAGACCTCTTTGAGAATTTCACTCGGCGCCACCGTTTGGCCGTGACGCTGAAGCAGACAGTGCAGCAGTTCAAATTCGAGGTGAGTCAGCTTAACGGTTTTGTCAAACCAAATGGCTTCAAACCGCTCGGGAACTAGGGTGAGAACCCCATAGTTGAGGATTTCGCTGTGTTTGGCCGCCTGGGGAATGCGATCAGTTCGACGCAGTAAAGCGCGAACTCTGGCGAGCATTTCTTCGAGTTCAAAGGGTTTGGTCAGATAGTCATCCGCGCCTGAGTTGAAGCCTTCGACTTTGTTTTGAGTTTGTCCCAATGCGGTCAGCATGACGATGGGAATGTCTGCGGTGCGTTCATCTCGTCGTAAACGCTGACAGACCGTGAACCCATCTACTTTGGGCAACATTAAGTCTAGAATGATCAGGTCTGGTAACAACTGTAAGGCTAGGGCTTGTCCTTTGATGCCATCTTCAGCTTGGCTGACTTCATAGCCTGCCATTTCTAGGTTGATAGCTACAAGCTCGGCGATCGCCGGATCATCATCGATAACTAATATCCGAGGCATCATTTATATACAGTGGCTACTATGGGCAGTTGGATAAGCTTATACATTGGTATGAGCGGATGATTTCCCGAGGGAGAAAGAATAGGGAAGTTTGTTACCTTTGTCAAGCATCTATAACTTATTCTAAAGTTTTACTGAGAAGTATGCTGTCATCGTAAAGTCAAGTGTAGCGACTCTACAACAGATTAGCAAGTATTAATACTGCCTAAGTTGCCAAAAAGCGGAAAAGAGTTTCCAAAAATTCAGTTTCCCACTGTTTGGGATGAGTGGAGGAGCCGATACTCGGTCTGGTTCGAGGGGAAATTCTCAGACCAAATGCACAAGCTACCCCATCGCCAATATATCGCTTGACGGCGACATCAATGGGGTAATTAACCTCCAAAATGGAGGCTTGGGGATTCTGTTCTGGGGAACTGCCGGCACCGCTCCCCGAGGGAATGTCAGTCAACTCGGGACAATTTGGGTGTTGTCAGATGTTTCGTCACGGTTTGGGAAGACCCCCCACTGAGTGGGGGGACTTTATAAAGTGGGTTTCACTCGAATGCGGAGTAACGACCCGACAATAACCCTGCTGTACGCCGGCGGTAGTCGGAAAGATATTGTTCGAGCATATTAAATTGACCGAGGTTAACGCTGTAGTAGACCCATCGACCTTCTTGACGCGCCCGGACGAGAGACGCCTCTCTTAACGCTTTCAGGTGAAACGACAGCTTGGACTGGCTAACATGAAGTTGCTCGCACAGTTCACAGACACAGTATTCCTGCTGTTGCAGCAATTCTAAGACTCGAACTCGCAAAGGGTCAGACAGGGCATGAAAGCCGGACGCAACCTCAAAGGGTGAAGTTAGAGAAGTTGTAACCATCAATTTTTTTTTCTGTTAACGTCAAGAGTTTTTCCGAAGCCGAAGTCTAATACTACCGCTTGGAAAATAGACAGGATAGGGAGTTTGCTATAAATGCAATCTCCTACTGTCCGTAGAGTTATACTTGCTAAATTATGGGTTTTGCAACCGCCAAAAGTTAATGACTATTTTTAGTATATATACTTTTGCAAATTTTGAAAATGATTAACCGATTTTTTTTCTGCCGACGGATGAAACGATTACAACTTTTTCACATCTTAAGTTACAAAAAATACACCTGATATGAGAACGCCTGATAATAGGTCTATACAATTTTTCTGTGAATCGGGAAACCTATGTATAAGCGGACAAAAATCGGGCGTAGGCAATCCCTAAAAGGGCTGAAACATCCCCCCAGTGGGGATTTATTTCACAAGATTTTCACATTTGAATCAGATTTAAAAGCCGCATATGGAAGTAAAACGACTAGAATTGGAAAAATCAACTCAACTCTAATGAACATTGCCTCTAGAAGATCTGAGCGATATCCTATAATGATAATTCAGATTGAGTCTATCTGAGCAGATCATCAAGGGAAAGCCCGGTCAAGAAAGAACAATATCAGAGGTAAATGAAGGGTTCAGTGCAGTGTAAGCGGTGATTGTGTAGATGTGAATCTCGGCCCTATTGAGGGTAATAGGACTGAGTTGGCGTGCGGTGGGTGATTAACGATTAATAATATTAGGGATTAAATCCCCAAAAAAAATAAGCACGGGCTAGATTGTGAAATTCCCGTGCTAAATTCAATTGAAGAAGACAAGAAGAAGGAAAAAACCTTTAACGCCGACTGGACACAGACATAACAATCCGCAAAACATACCAGAATAGCAAAGCCACAGAAGCAAACAATTCTAGGGAAGCCGCGACATAGTGTTCAGTCGAGTAGTGACGCATGATTTTCGAGGTATCATACAAAATCGCCGCCGAAGCAAAGACAACCATCACCACCGAGAACAGAAGACCGAGGGTAAAGCCGAAAAGGATGCTACACAAGATTAACCCGAGAGCCACGAAGCCGCCTATTTTGAGAATTCCACCCAAAAAGGTAAAATCGGTTTTCGTGGTCAGAGCCACCGCAGTTAGCCCCGCAAACAGCAACAAAGTTAAAATCGCCGCAGTGGGAAGAACCGTCGCATCGGAAAAATAAGCCGCCATGTAAAGCAGGGGAGCAAAAATCAAGGCTTGGGCGAGGACATAAACCCCCAAGCCCGCATATTGAGTCTCTACAGAATCAGCTTTTGCGGTTAAACTTCTAGAAAACCACCCCAAAAGTGAAAAACCCGCCAAAATCGCGAACCAGCTAAACCGACTCGCCATGACAAAATTAGTCAGCGCTTCGGCTATCCCGGTTTGAAACAACAGAATTGAAACCAAAACGAATGAACCCACCGCACCGGCTAGGTGGATATAAGTTTTCTGAATAAACTTGGCCCGTTCACTGGGTCGCGACTGAGCAACTGTTACCATAAAGTTTTTCCTCAATGAGTGAAAACGTTGCGTTATCTATAATTTTTAGGGTAGCATTTGCCTAAAATTCCTGAAGACGGAGGGTTGAGAAACCGGAGTGTTGGCGGGAATTGCTGTTTTTGACGCGGAGAATGAATCTAGGGGTTAAATAAAGCAATGGATTGAGCATCTTAATAAACTCCAAAAAATTGTTACTTTTGGAAATTCGGGCTTTAAACTTGATGTAATTTTTCTGAATTCTCTTTTTTGTTAATCACTATGCCGATACGAATTGAACAGGCGACCCGGATTGAACCGGCGGGAAATAAACCCAAACAGATTGATGAATATATCGGTCGGGTTAATTCTCAAACGGAAGGCGTCAGTATTGCTCATATGCACTCGCCGAGCGGTTGGATTGAACCGGGTCAGCGTCCGGAGTTTGATGAATTTACCGTTGTTTTAAAAGGGATGTTGCGGGTTGAATTTGAAGGGGGCCAGATGGATATTTATGGGGGACAAGCGGTGATTGTCAATCAAGGGGAATGGGTGCGTTATAGTAGTCCGAGTGAGGAGGGGGCGGAATATATCGCTGTTTGTTTACCTGCATTTTCTCCGAGTTTAGTTCATCGAGATTCTGAATAAATTTTTCGGGGTAAGTGATTACAATTTCACCAGTTTGAGAGAACGGGGAACGGGGAACAGTTAACAGTTAACAGTTAACAGTTAACAGTGACCAGTTAAAAGGCAATCTTGCAATAGAGAATTCGGGATTGCCTAAATCATTGATTGTTAGTAGAACTTGCGGGTCTATTTGATCATCAAAAAAACCCCTATTTTGACTAAATAGGGGTTGCATTAGAGTTGAAATTCAAGTGTAATTTAATTGTTTCGATCAATTATCGAGCCGGAACCCCGATATAATCCGAGTCATTGTTGTACTGACTTCCGGGAGTATTTCTAAATCCATCGTTATTAATCTGATTTCCGGGAGTATTTCTAAATCCATCATTATTAATTTGATTTCCGGGAGTATTTCTAAATCCATCGTTTTCAATCTGATCGCCCGGTGAATTAGTAAATCCATCGTTATTATCAAATTGATCCCCCGGTGAATTTATTGTTGCATCCTCATCAAGCTGATTACCGGGAGAATAAATGCCTCTATTATTCTCAAGTTGATCGCCCGGTGAATTATAATCTCTAGTATCAATATTATTTGTAGGTGATGGATTTATGGGAGTAGCACCGGGATAATTTCTTCGGACACCATTCGGATTTGAGGGAACTTGTACCCCACCCGGGTTGACAGGATTTTGAATGTCTCCGGTATTTGTGGTGGGAATATTTCCGGGAGTTGTTGTAGGAACATTTCCGGGAGTTGTTGTAGGAACATTTCCGGGAGTTGTTACCGCGTCTTGAGAAATTAATATTCTATTGTTAAATGGGTTAGAATTGGATCTATTATTGTTAAATTCTGCCAAAGCAGACTGAGCAATTAATGGGGTAAAACCAGCAACCGCAGCGAAAGCAACAATTTTAGAGTTGAGTAAATTTTTGAGGTTAAACATATGGGTTCTCCTTGCTGACAAGTCGGTTGATAAACAATGTACTTATTATTGTGCTAAAATAGAAAGGTTTGTACATCTACAACAAGAAAGATATCTGTAGACAGATTAAAAGAGTTTCTATTTATACTTGAGATGATTGAATTGGGAAGATAATTTCAACCCTCTCTCTATTGATTGTTATTTTTCCAAAATTGTTCTATTTTCTTGAAAAGAGAAGATTTGCACAGAGACAAACGATTATGACTTCAACAAACTCATCAACAGACCGAGTATTAGTTGCGGGTGCGACGGGTGGCGTCGGTCAGCTTACTGTGGCTAAACTGTTAGAAAAAGGCTATAAGGTTCGGGTTTTAAGTCGCAGCGCCGAAAAAGCGGAGAAAATGTTTAAAAATCAAGTTGAGGTGGCTGTCGGAGATATTCGTAATCCTGATAGTTTACCTCCGGCGGTAGAGGATATCTCTGATATAATTTGTTGTACGGGAACGACGGCTTTTCCCTCAAATAAATGGGATTTTGACACCCTGCAACAGTCAACCGGACAGCAAAGTTGGTTAGAATGGCTAAAAATCTATTTTGATAGTGAGCATCGCCGCAAGAATGCCAACAACAGTCCGGAAGAAGTAGACGCCGAAGGGGTGAGTAACTTGGTCTCGGCGGCACCGAAAACCCTGAAACGGTTTGTGTTCGTGTCTTCCTGCGGCGTCCTGCGAAAAGAACAGTTTCCCTACAGTGTCCTCAATAGTTTTGGGGTGTTGGATGCCAAACACAAAGGCGAAGAAGCGATAATCACATCAGGACTCCCTTACACTATTATTCGACCCGGACGCCTCACTGACGGTCCTTATACCTCCTATGACCTGAACACGTTGATGAAAGCGACGACGGGGGGAAGGTTAGGCGTTGAGGTGGGGGTTGGGGATAAACTGACCGGTCAAACGAGTCGGGTTGATGTGGCGTCGGCTTGTGTGGAGTGTCTGAGTATTCCCGAAACGGAAAATCAAATTTTTGAACTGGTCAACAAGGGCGTTAAACCCGACAACGGGATAAACTGGACGGCGCTGTTATCAAAAAATTGGGTCTAAAACCCCGTCCTTTAGCGTAGCGGAGGACGGCTTGACATTGTTGCCCAGATGATTTACCATAGTTAATATAGTTTGGTAAGCAAAACTGTTAAAAGCATTCAAGTATAGAGTCTATCCGACCAGCGAGCAATCAGTTTTGCTCGCTAAGTCGTTTGGCTGTGCAAGATGGTTTTACAATTACGCCCTGAACTTAACATCTGAAACCTATAAGCAAACTGGAAAAGGGTTAAGTAGAAACGAGATAATTAAGCTTCTACCTTCTCTCAAAAAAGAGTATGAATGGCTAACCGAAGCACCATCACAAGTGTTACAACAAGCCGCCCTGAATCTTTCCAGTGCTTTTCTTAATTTCTTTGAAGGTCGGGCTAAATATCCTAACTTCAAGAAAAAACAAAATAGACAGTCAATTAGATTCCCTCAAGGTTGTAAACTGAAAGATGATGTTTTGGTATTACCTAAAATTGGTAAGGTACACTGCAAAGTCTCACGCCAACCAGAAGGAAGCTTAAAGTCGGTTACGGTTTCAGTTAATCCATCAGGTGAATATTTTGCTTCGGTCCTTTATGATGACGGTAAAGATTTACCACGAAAATCAGCAGAAGGAAAAGCTATAGGGATAGATGTGGGACTAACCCATTTTGCTATCACATCGGATGGCACTAAACATGGCAATCCAAAGTTTTACAGAAAACATGAAAAAAGATTGGCAAGAAAACAAAAACAATTAAGCCGTAAGCTAAAAGGTTCTAACAACCGTAATAAAGCTAGAGTAAAAGTTGCCAAGATTCACGCTAAGATTGTTCGATGCCGAGAAGATTTTCTACACAAGCTAAGTCGTAAATTAGTTGACGAAAACCAAGTCATAATAGTAGAAAATCTAGCAGTTAGAAACATGGTGCAGAATCACAAACTAGCCAAATCAATTAGTGATACTGGTTGGGGTCAATTCTGTACAATGTTGAAATATAAGTCCGAATGGTTTGGGAAAACCTATATTGAAGTTGATAGATTTTTCCCGAGTTCAAAGACCTGTAATAACTGCTTAAATCGTGTAGATAGTCTGAGTTTAGATATTCGTAGCTGGCAATGTCCTAAATGTAGAGAAAACCACGATAGAGACATTAACGCCGCCAAGAATATTCGAGATGAAGGTTTACGAATTTTGACGGTAGGGCATACCGCTACTGCTTCGGGAGGGAGAGTAAGACCAAGTAAAGGCACTGCTTTTACAAGGCATTTCCCCGTGAACGAAGAATCCCCACGCCTTTAGGCTGGGGAGTGTCAACGAACCTCGGTTAAGGGAAAGGCAACAGGCAATCTTGCAAGAGGCAATCTTGCAAGAGCGCGGGTTCGCGGGCGGCGGGCGCCCAATAGTCGAGAGCAAAGTTCGCGATCTTAGGCAAAAGGCAAGAGGCAATTCTAAACTTCTGACTTCTGACCTGACGACTTCTGAGTTGTTCCATCTTCCCTATTGTCTACCGAAAGTGACTTCCATCACTACTGTTTACCTGTTGAGTTCACTCGATTTTTTCCATATTCTCACCGAACACTGACAAGACGAGTCACTTCGCGAAATTTGAAAACAGGGGATTATAAAAACATCGAGTTCAACATTTACCCCATGCCTCAAGTTAACTTACTTCCCGGAGCCATCAACGAAATTATCGCCTCTGTCGCTGACAGCCGAAGCCTCACCCAAACTGACCGTTACGGGTTAATGGCGGCGATGCTTGATGAGTCTTTGAGCGAAGACGAACGTCGCTCTATTGATAGACTGTTACGCTCTGTGGTCAGAGGTCGGGTACAAATTCAAGGTTAAATTGTTGCCACCAACTTAGTCTACTTAACCCCTGCACTATGAACTCGATACTAATAGTGCGGGGGTTATTTTTTTTATTAAAAAATCCTAGTAAATTTCTTTTTACAAAAAAAATTCAGTGTTAGAAACTGGGTTTCTTGCTATTTCGTTGAGTTTTGATGAAGTTAAACCCCGGCATTTTAAACGGTGAAAAAACTCCCGATAACGCCATAATATACGCAAGCGCCCGCACCCAAAAGGTAAACAAACCAAGTCAGGAAAAAACCAATCCCACGACCGACAGAAGGGCCGTAAGTTGCTGTGACTCCCCAAGCATGGGCAATTCGTCCAATGGTTAGTGCAGCACCCAACACCCAAAGTAAAGCACTGGGGGCGGCCATTAACTCCAATGCCAAGATAAATAATAGTGCCAAAGGAACATATTCGATAAAGTTTCCGTGAGCGCGAATTTGGCGTTG
Organism: Capilliphycus salinus ALCB114379; assembly: GCF_047276495.1. Lineage (NCBI taxonomy): Bacteria > Bacillati > Cyanobacteriota > Cyanophyceae > Oscillatoriales > Sirenicapillariaceae > Capilliphycus > Capilliphycus salinus. Next base: position 611,913 of record NZ_CP178543.1, read on the forward strand.
TAAAATGCCGTCATCTGCCTCTTTTGTCGCGATTAGTTTTTGGGTAGATTTTTCAATTAATGCAGCCCAGGCGTTAGGATTTTCGAGGTAGTTGGGTTGAGTTTTGACTTCGGATTTTGAGGCTCCATGCCAAATTCGGGTGCGAGTTCGCTCCATCACAACTTGGTAGGAAAGTACAAAAGCAATCAATCCGTGAATACCAATAAATAAAGTTGTAATTGGAACTGACATAAGGAGTAGTTATACTAAGAAAAGGATTTCAGCTTTTAGAATTAAACTTTACCAATCAATGAATAAGCTGTCAACTCAGTTGAATGGGATCTCGTTGATGGTTTTCACAAGATGACCGACCGGGAGAGTATTGGAGTAGCTCGCGTTGATCGTGCTACTGTTAATAAAGTTCGTCATTGGTTGTCCGATCCGAGCGGACTGAATGCAGTCTATCTAAATATAGATCTCAGCCGACCCATTGATTGCTTACAATGCAAGAGATCATTATAGTCGGATGAGATTTGTCCGCTGATAGAATGTCTTGAGCAGAGATGATCGCCAGATCGAAAGATGCTTGAAAGATTATTTTCTGCTACCCTCTCTTACCTTCTAATTCACCTTAATTAATGAAATAAACATGGAAACTTACGATGTAATTATTATCGGTGCCGGTCACAATGGTTTAACCTGTGCGGCTTATTTATTAAAAGCGGGATATAGTGTTCTGCTGTTAGAAAAACGCTCGGTTCCGGGCGGTGCGGCGACGACGGAGGAGGTGTTACCGAAAGAAGCGCCCGGGTTTAAATTTAACCTCTGTGCGATCGACCATGAATTTATTCATCTGAGTCCGGTTATTCAAGAACTTGAACTGCATAAATATGGTTTAGAATATCTATTTTGCGATCCGATTGTCTTTTGTCCTCACCCGGATGGTAAATATTTTTATGCTCACAAATCTGTTGAACAAACCTGTGCAGAAATTGCCCGTTATTCTCCACAAGATGCGGAACGCTATCGAAATTTTGTAGATTTTTGGCACCGGTTTATTAGCGCAGCAGTTCCGATGTTTAACGCGCCGCCAAAATCTATTATTGATATTGCCCGAAATTACGACGGTCACAAGTTTAAAGACTTATGGTCGATCATTAATTCAGTTGAGAAAAGCTTGGACTTTGTTCGCACGATGTTAAGCAGCGCTGAGGATGTTTTAAATGAGTGGTTTGACTCGGAATTTGTGAAAGCACCTCTGGCGCGTTTGGCTTCAGAATTGGGCGCTCCTCCGTCTCAAAAAAATCTGGCTGTCGGTGCGATGATGATGACGATGCGACACGATCCGGGTATGGCTAGACCCAAAGGCGGAACGGGTGCTTTAGTGCAAGCTTTGGTGAATTTAGTTCAAGCGAAAGGGGGTAAAATTTTAACGGAACAATCTGTTAAAAAGGTGTTGGTTGATAATGGCCGTGCGGTCGGTGTTCAGGTGCAAAATGGTACTGAATATCGCGCCACAAAAGGGGTTATTTCTAATATTGATGCCAAACGTTTGTTTCTGCAATGTATGGATGAAGCGGATGTGGATGCTGCCGATCCAAACTTGCGCCAACGCTTAGAACGTCGTATCATTAATAATAACGAAACCATTCTCAAAATTGATTGTGCTTTATCGGAAGCTCCCCGCTTTGAACATCACAATCATCGGGATGAATATTTAATCGGTTCGGTATTGGTTGCGGATTCTTTTAAACAGGTTGAAATTGCCCATCACGACTGTTCTATTGGTAGAATTCCTGATTCCGATCCGTCGATGTATGCGGTTGTTCCAACGATGCTTGATCCGACGATGGCGCCGTCGGGAAAACATACGCTTTGGATCGAATTTTTCGCGCCTTATCAAGTAGAAGGGGCGGAAGGAACGGGTTTAAATGGAACGGGATGGACTGACGATTTGAAAAATAAAGTTGCGGATCGGGTTTTAGATAAATTAGCCGATTATTGTCCGAATCTCAAGCGTTCAATTATCGCCCGACGGGTGGAAAGTCCGGCTGAACTTGGGGAACGTTTGGGCGCTTACAAGGGGAATTACTATCATATTGATATGACCTTGGAACAGATGGTTTTCTTCCGTCCTTTACCCGAATTAGCCAATTATCGCACCCCCATTAAAGGATTATATCTTAGCGGTGCGGGAACTCATCCGGGCGGTTCTATCTCGGGAATGCCGGGTCGAAATTGTGCGCGTGTGTTTATTTCTTCTCAACAACCGTTCTATCACATTTTAACTGAAGCCGGACAGTCTGTTCAATCTTTGACTAAATCGGTTTTAGGAATTATTTAGTTGCAGAAAAACCCGGCTTTTGAACGGTTTATTTCGGGATAAAAACACTGCGTAAAACTTCACCAACATCTTGCAGAAAAACCCGGTTTCTTCGAGAAACAGGGTTTTTGAAGTTTATTTAAAAATACAAACATTGCGTAAAACTTCACAAACATCTTGCAGAAAAACCCGGTTTTTTTGAAAAACCGGGTTTTTGTAGTGGGTTTTTGAACGGTTTATTTCGGGATACAAACATTGCGTAAAACGGTAAACGGAGTAATCTCTTTGAGGTGTTGCAGTTGTTCTTCTGTTTTCACCAACATCGCCCCACAACATCCCAAAGAATTCACTAAAATTCCTTCAAAACTTTCTTGAACTCGCGGAATTAATAGCATCCATTCTCGGGTGATCATCAAATTATAAGCGGCCGATTGTTTGCCCACCATGCCATTTTCTCCGTGTATCCCCACTTTCGCTAACAGATTATAATAATACTCTAAAGTCGTGGCTGCGGCATCTTGGGGAGAACGAACTAAAAGCGGATCGAGGCGAATTAAAGCATGAATAAAAGGCAGTTGGGGACAGTTACCAATAGCGCCCAAAAATTGCGCGGAATTAATCGCGGGTTCGATGGGAACTTTGACACCGTTGGGAACCAGGGGAAGCTGAACCAGTTGGAGATGTTTGTGTCGTTGACTGGCGCCGGCGTCGGCACCGGCATTGTAAAAAACAAATCCATCAATTTCGGCCAAACCCATCCACAAGGCTTCAAAATCTTGCAGGGTTAATAAATTTTCCTGGTGTTCAAATTCCCGCGTTACAATTAATAAATGATGATCGACAACATTATATTTATTCAGCAAACATAAATGGGTTGGCGATAAATCAGCGACAAATAAATCTTTTTCGTAGGGAAGAAACGGATTAAAGGGTTTTCCTGAGGTTTCAGATTTTTGGTTTTGTTGTTGTTTGGCTTTCTCTTTTCGTGCTAAATTGGAAACAATCCGTACAAAGAACAAAATGCCATCCTGTTCGATAAACTGATATTCGGTGGGGATAGACTGAAGCGCACCGCATTCGAGTGCAAATTGGGTTTGTTCCTGAGTCCGTTTCCAGAGTGTACCGGGTTGCAACATCATGGAACTCTTTTCACTAAACGACAAAAATCATACTAAGTCTATTATCGCCTAAAATTGAACCAATCGCAGCAACAGGACTGACCCATAAACCCGGTTTCTGTACATCAATTTAACCGGACCGTTGTACACTCAGAATAAACCGGGTTTTTTCGCCCAAATCTGCGGAAATCAAAACTAACTTTTCTGCTGTCTTTTGATATTGATCCGATGAGTTCAACTTCCCAATTGTTAACGCCAATTTCTCTAAAAAATCAAGTTTATCCGTTGAGTGTTGCGCCGATGATGGATCGCACCGATCGCCATTTTCGGTATTTCATGCGCCAAATCACCCGACGGACTTTATTGTACACCGAAATGGTGACTTCTGCGGCAATTATACACGGCGATCGCTCAAAACTTTTAGGCTTTTCCCCCGAAGAAAAACCCCTGGTTTTACAAATCGGAGGAGATCAACCGGAGGAATTAGCAATTTGTGCGGAAATTGCCGAAGATATGGGTTATGATCAGGTGAATTTGAATGTCGGATGTCCGAGTTCACGGGTACAAAATGGCAATTTTGGCGCTTGTTTGATGGCGCAACCGGAGCGGGTCGCCGAAGCGGTTTCTAAGATGCAAAACCGGGTAAAAATTCCGGTAACAGTTAAACATCGCATCGGAATAGACGATCGCGATCGCTATGAAGATATGGCGAATTTTGTAGAGATTGTTTCCGGATCGGGTTGTCAACAATTTACGGTTCATGCGCGGAAAGCTTGGTTGCAGGGTTTAAGCCCAAAAGACAACCGAAATATTCCCCCGCTACGCTACGAAGATGTGCATCGGTTGAAGCAAGAATTTCCCCATTTGTTGATTGAAATTAATGGGGGGTTGACGAATTTTTCTCAGGTTCACGAACAGTTAAAATCTGTGGATGCGGTCATGATCGGACGCGCAGCTTATGATAATCCTTATTTATTTGCAACAGCCGATCGCGAATTTTATGGGGAAGAAACAACCCCTTTAACCCGTCATCAAGTTGTCGAAGCGATGTTTCCTTATTTGGAATATTGGCTGAGTCGGGGTGTGAAATTAAATAGTATGATGCGCCATGTCTTACAACTGTTTACCGGACAACCGGGAACCAAAGCTTGGAAACGTTATCTAAGTGAAAACGGTTGTTTGGCGGGTGCGGGTGTTGAGGTGGTGCGAGAAGCGTTAACTCAAGTTCCTTAAAATTAGGATTGATGTTAATTTGTAGGATGGGTTGAGAAAACCCAACAGGAAACCGGAGAATTGATATTAATTTGTAGGTTGAGTTGAGAAAACCCAACAAAAACCATCATAAATTGGCTGCAAGTTCCACTTAACCCAACCTACAATTTGATCGCGATCTAACGGCTAGTCAACTGCTAAGATCACATTGCTCGCTTTGATGACTGCATAGGCTTCTTTGCCTTCAGAGATACCTAAACTTGCCGCAGATTCTTTAGTAATGATAGAAACCACTTCAACGCCGGGAGCAACTTCCAGAACGACCTCTGTATTAACAGCGCCTTCGTGTACTGCTTTAACGGTGCCTTTTAGAGAATTTCTTGCACTAATTTTCATGGATTCACCCTCCTTATTTTATAACAGGGGTCTGTTTTTTTTGAATAGCTTAAACAGACCATTACCAAAATAAGACTATAGCATAAATCCAGAAAGATCAAATCTTAAATTTTTGTTGACTCGATGCCTGTGAAATTCTAGACGGTTCGATATTATGTCCGGTTGATTAATTCTGTTTGGGGGTGGGGCGGGTTTAACTCAATCTCGGAGTGGTAGCAAAAATCTCGTAGAACCCGCCCCTACGCTTGGGGTTATTGATTAGTTGAAGATGATATGACTCAAAAAAAAGGGGGAAAGTACCCTTTACTCCCCCCAGTTAAAATGGTCAAATTGTCAAGCGAAAATGTTATGAATTCTCCATGAAAACTTGAGAATAATTCCGACTATTTCAAGGCGGCTAATACCGTATCGTGAATAATGCCATTGCTAACAATTACACCCTGATTATCTAACATCTTCGGCCCGGAGGCAAAATCTAACGGTTTACCATACATATCCGTAACGCGCCCCCCCGCTTCTTCGACCACGATCGCACCTGCGGCATGATCCCAAATATTCTCGCGGTAGTTGGGAGACTTGGGAGAGGGTAGCCGCAAATAAAGCGCCGCCTGTCCTGAGGCCACCGCCCCGTATTTGGCTTGAGAGTCCATCCGCACTGAATCAGCTTTAATTCCCACCGCTTGGGCGATCGCGTTTTGTCGATCCTGATCGCCGTGAGAAGATTCCACGCTTTCGACAAAGCGCATATTTGCGGTATCATCGGCTTTAACGACCCGAATCGGAGTTTCTTCGGCCGTCGCAAAGGGCATCATCATCGCCCCTTCACCCCGAACCGCCATAAACAGCATTCCGGGGGGATGATTCGGGACGGGATAAGCCGGACAAGCCATCACCCCGACTTTCACTTCCCCATCTTCAATTAAGGCCAAGGCGATCGCATATTGATCTTGTCGCAAAAAGCCTTTCGTCCCATCAATGGGATCTAACGTCCAAAAACGCTGGCCCACTTGACCATTTCCCCGATCGATCCAATTGATCACCTGTTCGGATGTCGCGTCTGCAATCTCACCTTTAACATATTCGGTGACTTTTGTCAAGTTATCCGCCATTTCCGGCTTGCGTAATTCCGTCGCGTCTTCTTCCCCGACAATGGGATCGTGAGAAAAGACCTCGCTAATGGCTTTACAAATAATCGCCTGCGAACCCAAATCCGCTACGGTGACGGGGCTTTTATCCCCTTTTTCCATTGCGGGGGGAATATCCTTTCGGACTTGTTCACACAATTTGGCGGCCGATAACGTGGCTTGAATTGCAACTTGTTTTTCGCGATCGTAGGACATATAGACTCCTGCTGCTCTCCATATCGAGTATAGCCGCAGTTTGAGAAAATCATTGAATTTTTATTTTCAACTTCAATATTCATCCGGTTATGAATTCTATAATCCGAGATATAAATTAAACCTTTGCAGAGTGATAAAATCAGCTAAACCACAGATCGGGGTGCGATTGCGACCCAATAAAATTTAAAAAAAATCTGTGTACCTCTCCAACCCTCCGAACAATTTGATACACTCAAGTTTAACACAAATGTGTTTCGAGAGAAAAAGTTATGGTCGAGGTTAATGATGTCTCCAACTCTGCCGTTAAAAGTTGTTCAAATTTCCGATAATCATCTGTTTGCGAATCCCGATGAAAAACTGATGGGTTTAACCACTGCGGAGTCTTTGGCTGCGGTATTGAATAGCATTCGTCAGCTTAAAATTAATCCGGATGTTTTTCTGATTACGGGGGATTTATCCCAAGATGAAACTGCCGAATCTTATGAATATTTGCGAGGGTTAATGACACCTTTTAATATTCCAACCTATTGGATACCGGGAAATCACGATGATGTCTCGCTGGCGGAATCTGTTCTTTGTCAAACCCCGATATCGGCAGAGAAAGATTTGATCATGGTAAATTGGAAGTTGATTTTACTCAATAGTCAATGTCACCGAAAAGTTTATGGTGAGTTAACCTCTGAGTCTTTAAATCATTTAGAGTATCAGTTAAAACAACATCCCGAACAACCGACGTTAATTGCTTTGCATCATCCGCCTTTAGACATTGGATCGCGGTGGATGGATGAAATTAGATTGCGGAATGCTGAGGATTTTTTTGCGGTAATTGATCGCTATTCTCAGGTTAAAATAGTCATGTTTGGGCATATTCATCAACAGTTTGAAACGACTCGGAACGGGGTTGTTTATTTGGGTTGTCCTTCGACTTGTGTACAGTTTAAACCCCAAGAAGCGGAATTGACGCTTGATGAGGTTGCGACGCCTGGGTTTCGGATTTTAACGCTTTTTCCCAATGGGGATTATCAGACCGAAATTCAACGCACAAATTATCAATTACCAACCTATCCCGACCCTGAAGTTCTTCGGGCGATGTTGGCTAAAAGTGTGGCGATGTAAATCAAATTTCAAAAGTCCCGGTTTTTTGAAAAAACAGGGACTCGGTACTGTTTTAATTAAACCAATGAACTAAGCAATGGTGACTTCTGAAGACAGATAAACATCTTGAATGAGATGAAAGAGTTTAACGCCTTCAGAAAAGGGACGCTGAAATGTTTTTCGACCGGAAATTAATCCGCATCCCCCCGCTCTTTTGTTAATCACCGCAGTTCGGACGGCTTCCGCAAAATCACTTTTTCCAGAAGCACCACCGGAGTTAATTAAACCATTACGACCCGCATAGCAATTGAGAACTTGATAGCGAGTTAAATCGATGGGATGATCGCTTGTGAGGTCGGAATAAACTAACTTATGAGTGCGACCATATTTTTCACCGAACGCCTGAGAAACGGCTTCGTAACCGCCATTACATTCGGGTAATTTTTGCTTGATAATATCGGCTTCTAGGGTAACACCCAAATGATTCGCTTGACCGGTTAAATCGGCCGCCAGGTGATAATCTTTATCTTGTTGTTTAAAGGCATTATTGCGAAGATAACACCACAATATTGTTGCCATTCCCAGTTTGTGAGCGTGAGCAAATGCTTGACTGACTTCTCGAATTTGACGGCCAGATTCGGGAGAACCAAAATAAATTGTTGCTCCGACTGCAACGGCGCCTAAATTCCAAGCTTGTTCGACATTTGCAAACATTACTTGGTCATAAACATTCGGATAGGTGAGGAGTTCGTTATGGTTGAGTTTGACGATAAAGGGAATCCGATGAGCGTATTTTCTTGACATCATTCCCAACACGCCTAAGGTGGTTGCAACCGCATTACAACCGCCTTCTATTGCCAGTTTGATAATATTTTCGGGGTCAAAATAGAGGGGGTTGGGTGCAAAAGAAGCACCGCCCGAATGTTCGATTCCTTGGTCAACAGGTAAGATAGAAACATAGCCTGTATTGGCGAGTCTACCTGTTGAATAAAGTTGTTGAAGACTTCGTAAAACTTGCGGATTGCGATCGCTTTGAGCAAAAACTCGCTCGACAAAATCCGGTCCGGGTAAATGTAATTGCTCTTTCGGATATTTGGCTTGGTAAGTCAGTAGGCTTTCGGCTTCATCTCCTAACCAAGATTCAATGGAAGAAGGGTTAGATAGAGTGACAGTCATAATATTAATATTTGATCGGGACTACTCAAGAGCAACTCTTTTCAAGATTTTAGCAATAAACTTGGCAGAATTCAAGTTTATAAGCTTTATTTCAACTTTCGCGAACTCCGGTTCTGCTGCCGACTGAAATAGCAGTCTTTCTATTACAACAGAACCTATTTTATATGCGATTTATCGATAGGGATCGCGACATTGGGTATAAACGACTTCCAGATCTTCTCCTTCTTCTGCCGCTTCTTCTTCTAGACGATCAATGCGTTGACCGCGTGCATTTTTAGCCTCTAAACGAGTGGTTCCACTGGCACTCTCTCGTTCCCATCCAACCTCACCAATTTTATATCTATAATCGCAGATAATCGACTGTTGAGTTGGTGAATCGAGAGCTTCTTGTTGCTCCATCTGCTCCGTTTCTCCGAACTGTGCGAATGCGGGTAAACCCAGATTTAACCCGACAAAAGCAATAGTTAGACCGCTTAAAAAATTTTTCATACTCTTCTTCTCCAGACTCTTTATTTTTAGGTTTTTCATGTTTTTTAACCTTATCTTAAATTTATAGTTAACATCACTATTCTTAATCCTTCTATGGATAGAACAATTCCTCCACCTTTAGATAGAAAAGAAATTTGATATTTTTGGGTTAATAAAAACACTCGGGGAAACCGAAAACACCGAAACCGTAGAATGTCCTAAGCTTTAATTGGAGTAAAATCAAGTCTTTTATATTTGTTTGCTGCATTTTACTAAAATTTTACTAAAAAGGAAAAATTTTCTCTGATTTAACTTTTTTAGATTTTTTTTCTTCTGGGAGAGGAGTAGATTTTGACAGCAGTACATGACTAGAGTTGTGCCAACTGTAAACCACCAAACGGTTGTTTTTGATGGGTTCGGTGAGTGAGTTCGATTAAAAACCCGGTTTATATTGAGAAACGGGGTTTTTAACCATCCTATTCGATCTCCAGGGGAACCGAAGGCCAACAGTCTGACCCGGGAGTGAGAATCTGCGATCGCGTTTCGGAAGGCGGAATGGCTTGACAAGCCGGGTGTTAACCCACAGATCCCGAGGAAAACAAGAACATTCGTCACCTCCGTTATGTGATCCCCCTCACTTTTTGATTACTTTCCCCTTACCTCCAGACCGAGATCACTTTGGAACACATCACTTTGTTCTTACTGACAGGGACTCTGATTCTGCCGTACCTTAAAGAGTATCGCAAAGCCAAATAACTCCTTGCTCTGACATCACCACGAGGTAAACAAACATGAAAAGCACCATCAAAGCATTCGTCGCATCGGCCATCATTACCGCAGGATTAGTCGGTACCATTTCTCAAGTAGAAGCCAAGCCTTCTAATACTTATGTAAGAGATCGGGTCGTTTTTGAAGTTGTAGAAATCAACGCCGAAAAAAACGAATATGGTACCGTTCCTATGGTGGTTCGTGAAACCTATGACTTGGATAATCCCGATCTATTGGGTGACTATCCTGTTATTGATACCCAAGTCGTTCAAGTCGGTTCTGAACCGTTAATTATCTGGAGAGAAACCCTTTCGTCTAGCGATCCTAAAGGTTCTTATACACCAGAACGTCGCGCTCATGCTGTTAGCACTCGCTTAACAAATTTAGCGGAATCTTTAGGAATTGACACTCTAGAAGAGATGTATCAAGCTGGAGTTGTCAATAATGAAGTTGTAATTTTTGCTTCCCAAGAAGCAGGTGAAGCTAACACGGATAATGTAGTCTTCACTTTATCCCCTGGAAACCGCGATCAAGGGGACGTCTTTGTTGAACATATGCAAGAATACGGAAATGGAACGGCAAGTGGTGAGCCGCTCTACAACTAAAATTCAGGTGCTTATTAAATGGGAGTTGTACTCTAGTTTCCGTATTATTTGAGTTCAACAAGCAACTCCCATTTTTTTCTAAACAAAGCCCATGCTTAAGCACAGTTTTAGAGGAGTGAACAATGTTAAGTACAGTCGGCCTATTCAATCCTATTCTTGAAATTGGTAGGTGGTTTCTACAAGCGGTTCAAACGCAAACAATCCGAAGTTATTTAGGAGAAAGGAAACGATGAAAATCACACTCACGGAAATCTTACTCACTGCAACTGCTTTGGTTACTACGATTGGTGTTCATGCTGAGATTGTACCTCAAAAAGCAACAGCTACAGTTGAGTTTGCTTCTCTAAATTCCGCTTCTGAATCTTCGAGTTTGATGGGTTGGTCTCCGATCAAAAATACGACCAAAGACACCTACTTGTGTCAGAGTGCATCGCTGGATTTAAACAAGAGTCTGAAGTCTCCGGGAACATAGGCTAAACTCAGTCGTCAAGTCGAAAACTCCTGGCTGTTTCAATCAACTTCAAGCTAATTTTCGGGCAGCATTCAGCTTGAAATTAAATAGAAATAAAACTTTAAACGAAATTCCATAAAATTAAAAGGTTTAAATTAAAAAAGCGTTAGTAAACGCTTGAAACCGGAAAATAAGTCGATTAGAAAAAAAAGACAATTTGACCGCTCTCACCGCAGAACTCAGGGAAATCAAGAGTTGCATGAGATCAACGGAATACTTGGACTCAGAAACGCTTAAATGTGGAGGCACTCTAATGAAACCCAAAACTCAAGAACTGATTTTAATTGTTGATGATAATCCTACAAATATTAAGGTTTTATCAGATTTCTTGAGAGAGTGTGGCTATAAAATTTTAATTGCTAAAGATGGTGAGAGTTGTCTGAAGCGACTCGAAAAAATTACCCCAGATTTAATTTTACTCGATGTAATGATGCCGGGAATTGATGGATTTGAAACCTGTTGTCGGATTAAAGCTTCAAACGCAACACAATCGATTCCGATCATTTTTATGACCGCTTTAGCGGATGAGGTGAATAAGGTGAAAGGTTTCCAAATTGGAGGGGCAGATTATATCACCAAACCTCTACAATACGAAGAAGCGATCGCCCGCATTAATGCTCAGATTAGACAGAATCGTTTGGTGAGAAAACTTGAGCAAGAAAATCAATTATTACAACAGCAAAATCTAGAATGTCAAAAAGAAATTCGCTGTCGAAGCTCGATAGAAGCCGCCCTGAGTTTGTCTGAAGAAAAGTTTTCAAAAGCCTTTCACTTCAACCCCTACCCGATCGCGATCAGCACGTTGCAGGAGGGACGATATTTGGAAGCCAATCAATGTTTTTGTTGTTTAACAGGTTATCAACAAAATGAAATCATCGGAAAAACCGCAGCAGAACTTAAAATTTGGGTCAATCCCGAAGAACGAGAAACCTTAATTACTCAACTTCAATCTCAACGTCGCCTTTCTAATTATAAGTTTAAATATCGTACCAAATTAGGTGAGGTTGGAACGGCGTTACTGTCAGCAGAAATTTTACAAATCCAAGGAGAAGACTGTCTACTTTCTGTGTCTCAAAATCTTCGCGATCGTCAATCCTCCTCGAGTTATCCAGAGTGGACTAAACTTAAAAAAATCGTCCCCAAAACGCGAAAAATTCATAATCTTTCACCCATGATTTGAAACTTTCCCCTAAAGTTTACCCCTAATCTTTACCTGTATTTTCACCAGTAAATCTTATGAAAACACCTAACTTAATTTCCGAAAACGAACGGCGAATCCGGGAATACCAAAACCACCAACTACCCAAGTTAAAACCCCAAACCAAAGTCCGTCAAGCTCAACTCAAATGGTTACAAGAGCAAAATCTAATGATTACCCAAGAAGAACTAGAAGCGCTCGAAACCTACACCTTGATGATCCGCAACAAATTAAGTATTCTCAAGGAAGTTTACGAAGTTTGAGGACTGCCGATTTGTTCTAGGCGATCGCTCCATCTTCACCGAGTTTATCCCCTCAAAATTGATCGGCTTTGTTCTCACCCCAGTTTTCAATCCCAAACCCATTTTTACTCTTAAAGGAGAGCCAAACATGAAACTATTCTTCGGAAAAGTCGCCGCTGTATTTGCTAGCACCGTAATTGCAGGTTTTTCTGCATTTGGCGCCTTCACCTCCGCTGCTTCTGCCAGTCGAGTTTACTACAGCAACCCCGACTATATTTATCTGAAAAACTCTAGATGTTTGACTTACAATGACTACGGACAATCTGTAGGAACGCTGCAAAACGGTTACTACAAAGTCCGTCGCTACGGAAACTTTAGTAATGGTCAACCCTACGCGGAAGTTTTTGCAGATTTTTCCGCTTCTGGACAAGGTTGGGGAACTGTGAATTTACCCTTTTCTTGTTTAGAAATTAGCAGCAACAGACAGTACAATACAATGGTCGCAGACGATAATTTTATTGTTGCGGGTCGAATTACAACCGATGGTCGTCCCGTTAACCTTCGCACAACACCGAGTTTGGCTTCATCCCTCGGTACCCTTCAACACGGAGAAACGGTAGAAGTGGTTGAAAAAGGTCAAAGTAATGATGGTGCAAATTGGTATTATGTCACCTCAGTAGACGGTTTAACCGGATGGGTACGCTCAGAATATGTTGCTTTTGATTAATTCTGAAAACACTTAAAAATTAACCCGGTTTCTCAACGAAAATAATTAGAAACCGGGTTTTTGTGTGTTATTTTTTTGATTGAATATCAGCGAGGTTTGCGACAGCGAACGTGTAAAAAGTAAGCAACAACTTGTGAATCTTGCATCTGTGGATATTGAGCGGTAATCGCATCACTCGCTTTCGGTTCAACGAATTTTTCCAGAACAAAACCGACATCAATCAGTAAATTCAACCACTCGCTTATGGTTTTATGGTAAACCGGAATCCGAAATTTAGGCCATTTTTGTTGAAGATTTTCCGGGGCGGAACTAAATATCCATTCGGCAATTTGTCCGTCAATTCTATCAAAATATCCTCCGACTTCAATGGCGTAAGTTTTCCCGGTTTCATCTCTTAAATTTTTCCGATGCGGCGTCTCAAAGCAAGGATGAGTAATCGAAAACTGCAAGAAGCCTCCCGGTTTGAGAACTCGAAAAGCTTCTCGCAGTGCGATTTCATGATTCGGCATATCCATAAAACTCATAAACGCCGTTGCCAAGTCAAACCTTTCATCTTGAAAGGGAAGTTCTAACGCACTCGCAACTTTAAACTCAATCCCTAAAGGTTCAATATTTTCTAGAGAAATTGCCTCTTGAATGAAGACTGAGGAAATATCAATTCCCACAATTTTAGCCCCCAAACGGGCTAATTTTCGAGTGTTAGATCCTTCGCCACAACCAATGTCTAAACCTTCTAAACCTTTAATTTCCGGTAGAATTTCCAGAAAAGCCGGAGTATTAACTAAATCTCGATAAACATCATAACCCTGACGAGAAAGTGCCGTCCAAGCCGGAGCATTTTTATCCCACAAACGACCAACTTCGAGATGATCCATCCCATTATATTCAACGCAACCTTTACATTGATAGCAGATTTTTGGCGTTCCCATCAGTCGCTTTTTTGAGTGACCAGAATGGACGGCTTTTGTTCTGCATTGACTCAATGGGTTGATTTAACTGGCTAATAAGTCATCTCCTAACAATTTAGCGGTCATTGCGGCTCGGGTGGTTACATCTAATTTTGCAAAAATTCGGCGCAGATAAGTTGAAACGGTCCATTGACTGATACCGAGTTTTTTCGCGATACATTTGTTTGGTAAACCCTCCGCAACTAATTGAGCGATTTCTTGTTCCCGTTGACTCAGTTGGAGCCAAGGATTTGACTTCGGTTGACAGCGGACGAGATAATAGTGAGTGCCATCAATATCAGACTCGAAAATGACCTGATTACTACTTGATTCTGAGGTAGAAACATTCGATGATGTTGCAGAATTCAGTTGAGCAATCAACGAAGGAAGAATATCTTGAAAAGTCATGGCTTGCTGTAAGTGGATATTGTTAATCTTGTTTTCTGTGATTCGGTTGTCAGTTTATACATCTCGCCCAGAGGATGTGATGCACTTTTCTGACGTTTCGATAACCAGTTTCCTGGCTTATTTGCAATTAAACTTCGATTTAAAAGCACCGAAGCCATTACTGGGTATGTTTCTCAACTGACACTCTCTCATCCGGATATTCGCGGATAAATCAACAAATCTTTAAATATATGCAACCGTAGATTTACGGGGTTGAGGAAGATTTTCCCTTCAACCCCGACCCGGACAGTTAGACAATTGTCACTCGATGGCAGTCCGGGGGACTCGTGACCCCCGGACTGCCGCTTATCCCCTAAACCGACGTAATCGCCCCGACTGTTGCTTGTGGGGGGGCTTCGGTTAAACAATCGACGGAAACCTTGAGATCTTCGAGTTGAGCCGATCCAAAAATGGTAGCAAATGATACATCAGCCGCATCTCGTCCGGTACCAATTCGCACAAATCCTTTTCGGGGAATCAAACGAGTCGCATCAAATAAATACCAACGTGACCCTAAATAAGCTTCAAAAGCCGCATGAAAATCGGGCGGTTCTAAACTATAAGCATAGCCACTGACAAAGCGAGCGGGAATGTTTAAAGCCCGACAAAATGCAATTCCTAAATGAGCAAAATCCCGGCAGACTCCAGCCCGTTGAGTGACGATATCATAGGCGGAAGTCTGAGAGTTACTACTGCCGGATAAGTAAGTAACGTTATCATAAATCCAGTTACAAATTGCCGTTACTCGGGAATAATCAGGCAGAAGATGACCAAATTCAGTTTGTGCTAAACGGATTAATCGATCGGACTCACAGTATCGCGAGGGATAGACATAATTTAATACTCTTAAGGGGAGTTTTTCCGGCGGAATTTCTGGAATCAGTTCGGGATTATCTTCTTCTAAAGAAAGAGCGACAGTTGCTTGATAAGAGACTTGTAATTTTCCGGGGGGTGCTGTCAGTCTCAACAGTCGATTTTTAACGGTTGAGGAAACATATTCTTCAGAATTTACCGCCGGTTCGATCTGAAGATGCTCTTCGAGAACCTGTTGGGAACCATTATTAACAGCACTGATATTAAAAATAAAAGTGCTGGCGGTGGAAAGATCGTATTTTAACTGACATCCCACTTGAAACTTCATTTTTTTGACTTCCTTAAGTTAGTGTGTAAAAACAGAAAAAAATTGATTTTAATTTGTTTTTTGAATAAATTGAATCACAGTCAGAGAAGTTTGTGAATGAGTGATGACGCGATCGCCTCAAATTCTACTTTTATATCCGGTTGGGATGCGGTGATCTTAAATTATTCTATCTCTGTCAATTGAGATGATTCCGTCTCACATCCCCATCCCGTAAGCTTTCTCTTAGGTTCTTTTGGCTAACATTTAACTATAGCATGATTTGTGCTATTTTTCATCTATCTAAAGTCGTATTGTTTTCGGATGCAGAGAAACCCTCTCTACATCTTAACCCTTTTCCCTCTCCCGCTCAGAAACCCGATTAAAAAAAACAAAGAAGAAGAGGAAAATCCCCTTCTTCTGTCTCAATTGTAATTAATTTTTAGTAGCGGAATGTGGCAGCAACTAAAGCGCGATCGGGAAGTTTTTCAGGAACATCGGTATAAACTGCGCCGCCATTGAGGAAAGTATGAATTGTGGCAAAATCTAACAGATCCTCATTTTCCGGTTGATCTTCTCGTTGCAAAGTGATTTCATGGGTTTCGGGATTAAACTTACCCCATTGTTCCTCATCGATAGCAACAAACAGAGATTCAATCCGTTTATCATAAGCCGCTGTAATAATTTCCTTGAGATCGCGAGACGCTTTTTCTGGGTTGTTTGCCATCAATTCTTGATACTTAGTTGCGGCTTTTTCTTGAGACTCTTGAAAATAAGGTAGAACAATTTTCCAAGCCTGTTCGTGTAATTCCTTGGGATTAGCCTTGTCGGGATTTCCCGGAATTCCTTCTGACAAAACAAGCGGATAAATCGTAATTTCTCGATACATACTGATCACATAATCTACCCCGGCTAAGATCATCGGAGCTTGTTGATCTTCAATAATCTCATGTAAACCCCGATCAACCTTTTGTAAAAAACGGCGAATTTGATCTTTATTATCGGTCGTTCCTACACCTTGACCATGAAAAACTAGAGATTGACCTTCAGCGACTTGCGGGTTTCCCGTGTGCATTTGAAGCTGTTCTTCTGGATCATCATATTTCAACGCTTCTGCTAAACTCAAAGGCATATCTTCCAGGGGAACTTCATTAATTTTATAATGACTTCCCTGAAATAAACGCACCTGATTTTGGCTCAAAGCTAACAGATAAAACCGCCCATCGTTCATTAATAAAGGCATTAACGGTTTAAGATGAAAGCGATTACTGATAATCACTTCTTCATCAAAATTGAGCGGAACACGGTAATAACGGAACTCATTCGGAGAAATAAATAAAGCGAGTCCTTCGTCTTGATGTCGCCAAAACTCCCCTTGATCGAGTTGGTGAGCCTGTTCTAAAAGTCGTTTAGCATTGGTATCTCGCCAACCGGCTTCTACTAATTTTTCCTCAGCCAAACTGAGAACATTTTTAAACCGAATTGGATCTTGACGAATTTCCGGCCCGGCGGGATGAGTCGGCATAAAAATTGAAATGCAATTTTCATCCCCATATTCCATTAACTCTTTAATTTCGCTGGTTGATAAAATACTCATTCTTGAATAAATCTCCAATTCACTATTTCTTTGATTCTTGTTCTTTGATTCGAGAAAATTAAACCCGTTTTAGGAGTTCCATCCCAAGGGTGTTTCAACTTCAGTTTCCGAAGTTTTATCGGCACTAACTCCCGGTTTATTGACAATTTGCACGGTTGTTGCTTGCGGCCCTTTTTCACCTTCTTCTTCGACATATCTCACCCCAGTTCCGACTGTTAGCCGCTCAAAATCATCGTGTAAAACACTATTTTTATGGAAATAAATCTCGCGATCTTCATCAACAGTTCGCAAGAAACCATATCCTTCTTTGGGGAAAATTTGGGTAACAATCGCAACCATTTGCTGTTGTGACGGTGAGTTTCTATCCCATTGGCGTTGACGTTCAACTAACTCCACCAGTTGGCGACGTGCCGCATCAAAAGCTTCTCGAATTACTGTTTCTAAGGGTTCATATTGAACACCTCGATCGGGACTGCGATCGACGGCAAGTTCGTGGCCCGGAGGAACAGTAATATCGAGCCGCACCCGATAGGGAGAACCACTTTTTGGATGTTCGTGGGTTTTCTCAATTACGACTCGACAGCTATTCATGTAGTCGCAAAATTGCTCAAGTTTGCCGATTTTTTCTCGAACTAAAGAATCAATCGCTTGATTTTTCTCGATATTATGATAGGAAATTTCGGGTTGAATTTTCATGCTTATTCTCCTTAATTTTTGTTCAAACAATGACTCAGTTAACTAAGTCCTACGGACAATATGCTAAAAAGTTAGCGGCGACATATCCCTCAATCGGAGCAAAAACAGGAACCCAACCATTTTCACCTCTATTTCTGATAGAAATGTCTTGTCCGTCTTCTAAACTTCCGATAATTTCTCCTCCCGGTTGCGCTCGCACATTTAACCGGTTATTCACATCAACTTCCCGACAGTTACTTGTAGACAAAGTGGGGCCAATCGTATCACAATAAGCCAAGTTTGCTGAAGTTACATAACCTTCAACCGGATATTGAACTTGCACCCAACCATTCTCACCTTCATCTTGGATATACACTCTTTCATCTTCTTCTAATGTGCTGATAATTTTCCCTTGAGGTCGATCTCTCAGCGTTACCAATGAGGCGTTAACTTTGCGACAACCATTCACGGGAGGAGTAAATAAAGCCTCTCCATCAGGAACTTGAGATGTGGTATTTTCTCCTGTACAATAGCGGAGATTTTGTGCATTTACATAACCACTGGCGGGGTTTTCTATCGGTACCCAACCGTTTCTTCCTTCATTGGCAATGTAGACATTTTCTCCTTCTTGTAAGCGACCGATTTCATTTCCTCCGGGTTCATCTCTAATAATAATATTAGAGGTTTTTGCTTCCCGACAATTACTTCCGGGGACGGTCGCAGTTTGAGCGTTAACACTTGCGCTTGGAAGGATCAAACTTGTTGCTAATGCACCTAATGCGGTTAATCCCAGGGTTTTTTTTAAAGGGTTTAAGTTTATGTTTTGACTGTCCATAATTTAACCTGTTTTCTTAAAAAATTTATTCTTATTTATCTATTATAGTTATTTGAGCAGTTAATTTAATCTATCTGAAGTTGGAAATCTTTCTCTATGTTTTTAGGAGTTTGATGATTTAATTGAATTCAAAAATAACTGTAAAAAATAGATTCGCTCTAACCTTTGCAGAAAATGAGCAAAAAAAAATCCCCTGAAAACAGGGGAAAATTAAAACAGAATCAACTCAATATTCTTACGTCGTTACACCTAATGCTCCGGCTCCAGCAGCAGCTAAACCCGAAACTAATGCTGTTACAAACAACCACCAAGCAGCAGCGGCGGCGGCTTTTTGAGTTTCTTCAACTTGTTTTTGAGTTTGATGTTTGACTTGTTCAAGTCGCATTTCCGCCTGTTTTTGCAGGCGTTCAGCCTTTTGTAAAACTCGGTTGCGAGTCATTTCAACCTGATCAATAATCCGATTCGCATCCGCTTCAGAAATATCTTTGCGAGAACTCATCAGCGCGACCAAAGTATCGCGATCAAACTGAGATAAACGCTCCCGTAAAGCGTCAAAACCCGCTTGCGGATCGTCAAACAAGGTGCGGAAATCATGGCGAATTCCTTCATAGTTTAGTTCGGGTCGATCTAAACTATTGAGATAGGCGCGAATTTTACTAAAGATGCGATCAACCACCAGTTGAACTTGAGTGTTAATCGCCTGTAATTGATCTAAGAAGCGATCGCGAACCCTTAAAATATCATCAACAATTCGATTCGCGTCTTGTTCGGAAATATCATCTCGCTGAGACAATAAAGCCACCAAGGTTGAACGGTCAAATCGTGATAAACGATCCTGCAAACTTTCCATTCCTAAACGCGGATCGTTGACCAGCAAATTCAGATCCCGTTGAATGCCATCGGGATTGAGTTCTGATTTATCCGTAGACCGCAAATAATCGGTGAACGCACTTTGGAAATCTTGCACTTTTTGTTGAGTGCGACGAGCCAAACGACGGGGGGATTTGGCAATCGTTTGCAGCGTGTTTTGTACCTCGTCAATCACTTGATTAACTTGGTCTTCGCTCAAGTCATCCCGTTGCGCCAATAACTGCACCAAAGTATCGCGATCCATCTCCGCCAAACGTCTTTTAATCGCTCGACTTCCCACCGTTGGATCTTCAAGTAACTGAGCTAAATCTCGTTTAATTCCGTCGGGATTTAATTCGGGTTTACCTGTGCTATATAGATAGTCTGCGACCGCCGATTTTGCTTGTTCATACTGTTGTTGAGCTTGAGCGGTCAGTTGCTTGGGTTTGTAAGTTATCCGAGTCCAATTCCGCTCGACTCGATCCAAAACTCGATTGACTTGTTCTTCGCTCAAATCATTCCGTTGACCGAGCAATTTGACCAAAGTATCGCGATCAAATCGAGACGCTCGCGCTCGTAAAGCTGAAACTCCTGCTTGCGGATCATCAAGTAACAGTTTGAGTTCTCGTTCAATGGCTTGGGGATTCAGTTCAGATTTACCCGTATCTCGCAGATGGGACTGAAGTTTAAGCCATTGTTTTTCGACTTTCGCTTTAGCCGCACTATCGAGTTCACGAGCTTCTTGAAGAACCTGATCGCGAGCAATTTCTAACTCGGTTGTAATCGCTGCAACTTCTACAGGAGTTAACTCAGGACGGTGTAATAAAATTCGTTCAAACGTCAACCGATCTAATTGAGCCAAACGGTTATTGAGATGCTCATAATCCGCATCGGGATCTTTAAGAATCGGTCTAAAATTAAGTTGAATTTTTTCGGGAGTTAATTCTTCTCGGGGAGTAGCCAGTAAGTAGCGTTCAACTTCTGCTAATAAAGCAATCGCTTCTTCCCGTTCTTTGGCGGCTACTGCGGTATTTAAGACCTCTAAACGAATTCCGTTTAAGGTATGAGATATATGCTCAATTTCATCCTGAGTTAGCAGTCCTTTATCTTCTAGATAGTCTACAAAGTCGGTGCGATTAATTTGTTCTAATTGTTCGACAACTTGACCCGGATCGGCTTCGGTATCATAAAGCAAATCGCGGAATTCTCGATGTAAATTGGTGGATTTGAGTTGCCACAGATGAGCGTTCGAGAGATAATTTTCAATATCTGCTCGTAAGGGGTTGTAAGTTGGGCGACTTCCGCTCAATTGAGCCTTAACTTTTTCCGGTTGATCGCTCAAATATTCTTTGAGTTGTTGCAGTTGTCCCATGATTTTTTCGGCGTCGAAGTCGGATAAATCTGTCCGTCCCATCACCATACCAACCAAACTATTAAATCCCATCGTTAACCCATGAGTTAGGGGACTGGGATTTTGAGCATGGCGGCGTTTACGCATTTCTTCAATCACCCCATCTAACTTGTCTGAAAATTCATTACCTAGCAATGATTTTCGGGGCGCAGATTTGAGATAATCAACGAATTGGGAGAAGTTATCTCGACTGGGTAATTGAGAGGATGCTTTATGCCAAGCGCCTTCTAATTGTCGAGCAATGCGATCAACTTCTTGTTGGGATAAATCGGTGCGATTGCTAACGAGATCGACGAAAGTTTGACGGTTAACATGAGATAAATCACCGCTTGCTAAAGCGGTTTGGAATTGTGGATCGCGAAGAATATCTTCAAAGTCAGAGCGAATATTTTTTAGGTCAAGTTGGGGAGGACGTAACGCATCAAAATAATCTTCTACTTTTTCTCGTAAATAAATCGGATCGAGTCCGTCTGTTAGTTCCCGACGGACAGCGGCGGCGGTGGCTTCAGCAGTGGCGACGACTTGTTGAGATGCGGCTTTTGATCCAAAGGCGGCGACTGCGGTTCCAAATAAGGCTTGAAATCCAGAAGTTGCACTATTAACGACCGATCCGACTAGCGATCCAACTGTTGTTGAACTCACCCAAACTAATAGTGAGAAATAGGCACCCCAGATGACTAATCCGACAATCGCTCCGGAACCTGCGGAGACAAATAGGCTGAGTTTTACGGCGAATAAACAGGCAAAAAATAGCGAAATTGTAACGCTGATTAAAGTACCTAAACCTAAGGCGAGTCCGATTTTCCGAATTGTTTTTCCAGCGGATTTTAAAGGATTATGAGAATGATCGTGATGATCGTGATGATCGTGATGGTGTTTTGATGATGACGATGAGCCACCCAGTAGCGAAATACCTGTCGCCACTCCCAAATTGGTCAGTAACATTTGAAAGGCAAATGCTAAGACTACCCCGGTAATTAGAGCGGTAAAAAATTGCGGGCCACTAAAGACCATTGCGGCATCTTCTACGGCTTCGGGTTCAGGTTCAAGGATGACTTGAGCCAGCCAACTCAGGTGAGAAATTAGCTTTAATGTAGTGAGTTCTCCTAGATTCATTTTGTTTTTCTGACTGAATGAGTAGGTTTAAAAGCAATGGGTATAAGATTGCTTGTCTGAATATTGAGCAAATCTTATCAAGATGAAAATAGTATCTCGGATTACCCGGCAAAGATCGTCTGTCTGGAGTGGGAACTTTGCGGATTCGTTCGTTTTTGTCCCTCTGTCGTCTGGAATAGTAAAAAGACTGAACCTGTTTCAGTTCAGTAGTAATAAAAAGAAATACTCTATTGACTTTTGATAATACTTTTTTTCTGAATTGAAATATATAGATAAGGGTACGATAGCAAGAATAGAGAGAAGCTAAACGGTTGCGTTCTCACCCATTGTCACTATCTTTTCCCTTACCAAGCCATGCCTTTTAGGTCGGAAATTGAGCTAAAATACATGGGCATCTATATAATAAACCCTGGAAATTTACCACTGTAAATTATGGGTCTTTGAATTTCAAAAGATATGATTGTAGCATATCATTATCAATTTCAAGACTTCATCTATCCCCAGATAGAGATTGAGCTAAAAGATTTTTTCTAATCGGACTCTCACCCAAGTAAATACAGCAGTGAGCAAGATCACAACCGGAATAACTTCCAGTCGGCCCATCCACATGAGCAGAATTAAAACCAGTTTTCCCGCCCAATGAAGCAAGGGATCGGTAATTCCAGTTGATAAACCGACTCCTCCTAAGGCAGAAGTCACTTCAAAAATCACGTCACTGAGGCTATACAAAGGTTTAGCAAAATGAACTAAAATTATTGTTGCCAAAACAATTAAACTAACCCAAAATACAGCTAAAACGGCCGCGCCTTGCACCCGATGATTGGCTTCTTCTTCTGTTAATTTTTGATTGTCGATTTCATAGTCGAGGGAACCATCGGGTTGATTGTGAATGCGCTGGACTCGCCAGATAATTCCTTTTCCTAAGGACACAACACGACTAAGTTTTAGCCCTCCTACGGTTGAACCTGCGGCGGCGCCTGTGAATAATCCCAGAGTCAGAATTAATTTTGCGGCGGCACTCCAATCGTTTATTTTTACGGTATTAAAACCACAAGTTCCCAAGGCTGAAACCCATTGAAATAGGGTATCTAAAATTAAAATATTTCCTTCAAATTGTCTATTTTCCCAAGCTAAAACCAGGATGCCCAAAAATAAGAATAACCAGAATAAGCGGTGTTGCGAGTCACCCCAAAGAGCCGAAATTCGACGATATTTTATAACTTGTGAATGAACATAAAAGCTAATCGCGCCGGCAATCATAATCGGAATCGTTGCGATTTGGATAATCGGATCGTAACTGCCAATACTGTTATCTTTAATCGAAAAACCGCCCGTAGAAATGCCTGTCATCCCATGATTAATCGCATCCCACCAGGGCATTCCAGCAACTCGTAATAAGATAATACTCGCCACCGTATAAAGTAAATAGATTTTCCAAATCCATCGCACCGTATCGGTGACTGAATCTGCTAAATTTTTATTCCGTCCTTCAACTGAATACAGGCTATAATTATCCATGCTCGGTTCGAGTATAGAAAGGATTAATACAATCATTCCCACGCCCCCGATCCACTCCATAAAAGAGCGCCACCATTGCAAACTATGGGGGAGTTGACTGGGGAAAACAGCCATCGATAACCCCGTACTTGTATAGCCTGAAAACGCCTCAAAAAAAGCATTCCAAGGATTATTAAAACCTAATACTGTTAAGGAAATATCAGGACCCGATTGATAGACCGTTAATAAAAAAGGGATTGCTCCGATAATTGGAATCAATCCCCAACTTAAAGCTACGGTAAGCATAGCTTCTCGAAAATGAGTGTCTGCTTTTTTCCGAAATAAACGATACAATAGTTGACCAATAGCCCCGGAAGTAATAGCGGTTACAAGAAAAGGTACAATACAATAGAACTCTTGAAATATTAAGCAGATGGGTAAAGAGACGAGTGCCATTGCACCGGGAACGTGTACTAATAAACCTGTATTACGAAGAATAGTGTGGGTTTCGGCTTTGATCATTCTTTACTAACGTTGAACTTCTTTTTATGAGAGATTTTAAATCAAGAATAAAATTTACTCATTTCTAGGTGAATCCGACGGCAAGACAAACAAACCGATAACA
Source organism: Capilliphycus salinus ALCB114379 (assembly GCF_047276495.1). Lineage (NCBI taxonomy): Bacteria > Bacillati > Cyanobacteriota > Cyanophyceae > Oscillatoriales > Sirenicapillariaceae > Capilliphycus > Capilliphycus salinus. The sequence continues at coordinate 636,187 of NZ_CP178543.1, forward strand.
TCTATCCATCTTGAACGTCTTTCTGTAAATTCATCCCAAACAGAAAGCGAGTTTATACCGTCGGAAATCGGAATTTAAACGGGGGTCTGAATTGAATCAGATCAATTGAATCAGAAAACTATTCTAGGTTGGCTTCGGGATATTTTTCGACAAAGTAATTTGTTAACAGGGTATTAACAAAAGACAGGATTACAGGCGCCAAAATAAAAGACAGAATCCCAGTGACTCGGAAACCGGGAACCGCAACGGAAGACAGCCAAAAGCAGAGTCCGTTTACAATTAATGAAAAGCCTCCCAAAGTGACTATATTAATCGGTAAAGATAGAACTTGTACCATTGGTCTAACCGCCCAGTTGACAATTCCGATAGAAGCCGCAGCGATCAAAGCCGCCGGAAAGGTTGCTAAATCAACACCGGGAAAAATAATATCAACAACCAACAAACTCAAAGCTGTTGCTAGTAATGGTAAAAGTGATTTCAAAATCATCATATATTTTGTTCTCCGTTTCTAATGTTTCAAAAATTTTCGATCTTTCTTTATGACTCTTGTTTATTATAAGTTAAACAGTTTCTTGAGTTCTTCCTCATTTTGATAGATTTTCTAAAATTAAGTTTTGTCAAGAAATAGAACGGTAGACTTTCAAGAATATAGCTAAAGATAGAGGTTAAAAGCCTTCAGATCGAAGACAATATAACTAAGTGAAAACATTAAAGAATAGGAATAATAAAAGATGAGACTTTTAAGAATTCTTTTGGGTATTGTACTCCCTCCTCTGGGTGTTTTTCTAACGGAGGGTGTAAGTTCGGCGTTAATCATTAACGTCCTGCTGACGATTTTCGGTTGGCTTCCCGGTTCGATTCATGCGGTTTGGGTGATTACAAAACACGCCGAAAGAGCGGACGAAGGAGCATACTAATTTTATTGGTTTAATTGAGTTTTTTGACCCGGTTCTTGGTGAAAAACCGGGTCATTTTTATGTTTATGACGATTAGACGGATTTATCTTTTCCCTCTAAAGCCGGAGGATTTTGCCCTTCTAAAGATTTAGGACTGCCATCGGAGTGTCGGCTGCTAAACGACTCGGAGATCGAATCCCATAACTCTTTAAGACGGAGTTTAAGTTGACGTTCTTTTTTCGCGATCGCGCTTCCAGTTTCCCCAAGTTTCTGTTCAAAACTGGTGCGGGTTTTGGCGACTTTATCATTGACAACTTCGGGATTATCTTTGGCTTTTTCATACCAAACTTTCGCCTCATCGAGATAGTCTTTGACTTGCTCGTACTGTTCGCCATAACGGGCCGATAAATTGGCTTGAACAATAGCTAATTGGGCTTGGAGTTGAGCGTAACGCTTTTTCATTAAGGCGACTTCTTCACTATTTTTAATCGTTTCAACCGCCGAATCAATTGAAGCCTTGACTTGCTCAGATTTATCTTGACTGGACTCGGCGAGATCGCTTAAAGTGCTGTCAATTTCTGCTTGTAATTCCTGTTCTTCGCTGTCAATTTTTTGTTGAAGTTGTTTGACTTCCGCTTGAGTTTTAGAAATGGCTTGGCGTCGGCTGCGACTAATAGCTTCTATCGCCCCTTCTATGGAAGCTGTTACTTCTTCTTTAAGTTCTCCTCCTTTATCACTCAAACTTTCCACCACCGCAGAAATAGCATCTTTAACCACCGAACGAATTTCACTCGAACCGGCTTTGACTTCTGATGTGCTTTGATAAATGGCTTCTTGAACAATTTCTCGAATTCTTTCCGATCGCAGTTGACCTTCTGTTTTGGCTTTTTGTAAATTAGTTGTAATTTTTTGTTTGACGTTTTCGGATTCAGACATGGTTCATCATTCCCCCAATACAACTCAATCCTAGTTCTACTTCATTTATTTTGACAGAACTCTAGTTTAAGTCGGTCTTCCTCAAGATAGAATCACAGCTAATTTCTGCTAATTTCTATCTGAAGATAGAGGACTCACCCCAGAAATATCACTCGATCATAACGTTTAACCTGATCTCTGGGAAGAATTTTTAAAGAATCTCAAAACAATTTGTTTTTAAGTGCGATCGCGAGCTTGGTTGATCAATTTCACAATATCCGAATACCCTTCTGAGGACGCCCAAATTAAAGCTGTCCAAGTATTATGATCTTTCAAGGTTAAATCCGCATTATGATCCAGTAAAATCTGCACAACCTCCCGATGTCCTTTCCCGGCGGCCGTCATCAAAGCGGTCAGCCCAAAGTCCGTTGTGGCGTTAATTTCAGCCCCCGCATCGAGTAACTGTTGAACCACTTCTCGATGTCCGGCCGCCGCCGCTTCCATTAACGCCGTCCAACCGTCGGGATCGCAACCGTTGACCTCCGCACCTGTATCCAACAATGCCGCCACCACCTCAGTTTTTCCCGTCCCGGCGGCGGCGATCAGCGGGGTTGTCCCTTCCTCATCTCGGGCGTTAACGTCCCCGCCTTTTAATTGGGTCTGAACTTCAGCGAGATCCCCTGTTTTGATCGCTTGAACTAACTCCGTCATGCTGATTTCTCCAGTTTTCTTGATCCGTTTTTTTTCTTCTTTTGATATATTACAATTAGGCTGACCCAAGAAACTCTCAGATCAGCAAAAATCGGATAAAAATTCTTCGAGTGAAATTAAGCCGAAATCGAAAATTGCAGTTGATAAATCATGGCAACTGCTGCGGCAAAACCTGCAACAATCATTAATAGGGCTGGCATTAATTTGCGCGTTTTAATTAGACGGACGATAAAAACAACCACTAATAAAATGGAAATGGCTGTTGCTAAAATTAATCCCCAAGGGATACCCTGCCACTGCAAGACACCGCCTCCGATCAGCAAAATCCCACAAATGCCACCCGAAATCAAGGAAATTTTACTGTTTCCTTTGGTATATCCCAAAATTCCGCCCACTAAAGCTAATAACCCATAGGCGATCGCTGCTACAATACCAATATTCATCTGCGACTGTCTCTGATTTGTACTCTCGAACTCCAGTTATACAACCGATGGTGTTGAACTTGATCGGGGTTCTTTCAGAATTTATCAAAACTTGACATCCGGGTGATATAAAACTTATTAAAATTTTAGAATTGAATCGGGCTATAGTATTCAATAAAATAGAGTCGGATAAAATCTTTTTTTTCTGGTGAACTTTTGAATGTCTCGAATGTCTTCCCTTAATCCTCAACTGATCGCCCAGGTGCATTTTCTTCAACGTCAGGCGGCTTCTTTGCTGGTCTATCAATCTGTACTGACTGAAGCGATGGGGCAAGCCTTTCTAAATTTACTAGCAGTCTTAGAACGGGAAAGCAACCCGTTAGATTGTCTGCGGGCTTATGGCTGTTTGTTTCACCAACAAGCGATTCATCAAAACTGTTGGCCGGATTATTTAATTGCTCAAATTATGCGGGCAAATAACCCCTTTAGCCAACAAGCTCAACAAACCGATTTTCAAGATTTGCCTTCCTCTTTGATTGCTGCGGCTCAATCCGATTTACAATGCTTACAAAGCCTTTATAATTGTAGCGGCGAACAACTTAGTCAATGGATACAGCAGTTGATTCCCTCATCAGAACCCGCCGTGATTTGGCAACAAGAACCGGATCTCGTTGATAAAATAGAAGAATTGCCCCTGCGAACTCAATTGAAAAAGTTGGAAAATTGGGCCGATGCCGTCGAAGGATTGGCGGCTCATTATCGACAGTTTGGTGTCGGTTTATTTGCGGCTTCCCAGGCTTTTCGCTGGCAAAATCGAGAATTAATCAGTATTTCTCATCCCGATCCGGTTCATTTGGGTCAATTGGTCGGTTACGAGTCTCAACGGCAAGTTTTATTAAAAAATACAGAGTTTTTATTGGCTGGATATCCCGCTCAAAATGTGCTATTATATGGAAGTCGGGGATCGGGAAAGTCTTCTTTGATTAAGGCTTTATTGCATCAATATGGCGATCGCGGTTTGCGGTTAATTGAAGTCGCAAAATCCGACCTCAAAGATTTACCGGTCGTGATTGAACTGTTGCGGGGAACTCCCCACAAATTCATTATTTTTGTTGACGATCTTTCTTTTGAGGAAGATGATGATACGTTTAAAGCTTTGAAAGTTGTACTCGAAGGGAATCTCACCGCCCGTCCTCAAAATGTGGTCGTTTATGCCACTTCCAATCGGCGTCATTTGGTGCGAGAATATTTCACAGATCGCCCTCAACCGCGAGATATTGATGAGGTTCAAGCATGGGATACCGTGAGCGAAAAGCTGTCATTTAGCGATCGCTTTGGTTTAACCTTAACCTTTGAACCGGCCAATCAACAAACCTACTTAAAAATGGTGCATCATCTCGCCGCTTTAGCCGGTATTCGCCTCAACCGAGAGGAATTAGAATTTCGCGCCCTGCAATGGGCAACCCGTCACAATGGTCGCTCAGGACGCAGCGCCCGTCAGTTTGTAGACTTCCTCAGCGCTGAACTCGCCCTGTTCCCTGTTCACGGTTCACTTTCTTAACTCTATTGGAAAAAATCGCCATCCTCGTTGAACATCTATTATCGTGAGGACATACTCTAAATTGAAAAATAGTAGCAAGTAGGTCTAGAATTATGTCTACTAGCATGACCAATGCTATCGAACTTACTCCCGCCGAAGCTTTTGCGGCGATCGCCTTAACTGCTGTTGCTGCTGATGGCGTGATTACTGATAGTGAATCACAAATCATCAAAAGTACCTTAAAGCGGATGAATTTGTTTAACGATTATACCGCAGAAACCAAAACGGAAATGATGCAGCGATTGTTAGAACAAATTCAAGAAAAAGGATATGAAGTTGTTATGCAGTCGGCGATCGCGAAATTGCCTGCTAATCTTAAAGATACAGCTTTTGCAGTTGCCACTGATATTATTCTTTCCGATGGCGATCTCGCCGATGAAGAAGAAGAGTTATTGAATGCACTTTACAATGCTCTGGGAATATCCGAAGAAATGGCAACTAAAATTATTGATGTCATGCTGATCAAAAATAAGGGGTAGTTTCCCCCTCGTTTGGCCGGCAAAAATCAGCTACAATTAGGAGATCAAGAAACCCGGTAATTTTCGCGATCGCCGGGTTTCACTCACTTGTTGATCTTCTAATTTTAAGGGATTATGGCTTACATCCGAACCGTTCGCTTTCAAGATACGGATGCTGCCGGAGTCGTCTACTTTGCCAATGTTTTAACCATTTGTCACGAAGCCTATGAAGCCTCCCTAGCAGCCGCTAAAATTAATCTGAAAACCTTTTTCTGTAACCCAGATTTTGCCATTCCAATTGTTCATGCCAGCGTTGACTTTTTCCAACCTATTTTTTGTGGCGATCGCCTCATCATTCATTTACAGCCCCAACAAATTACAGAAAACGCCTTTGAAATCAATTATAAACTTAGTTTATCTGAGTCAGAAAAATGGGTGGCAAAAGCCATTACTAAACACGTTTGTATCGATCCCAATCTCCGCAAAAGACAGCAACTTCCCGATCAAATTCTGCATTGGTTAAACGGAGAAACTATCGAGAGAATTTTAAATAATATTGATGCAGTTGTTCCTTGGAATAATGGGAAAGTCTACTTTTTTAAAGATGATGAATACCTCAGTTATGACCACAATTGGAACTGTATTGATTACGGTTATCCCCAAAAAATAGAACGGGGTAAATGGGCAAGTTTTCCCCCGAGTTTTCGTCAAGGAATTGATGCCGGATTAGTTTGGCACAATGGCAAAGCATACTTTTTTAAAGGAGATGAATATATTTGCTATGATTTGTATAAAGAGCAAGTAGAAGTGGGTTATCCTCAAAAACTCAATAGCGGATTTTGGGTGGGATGGCCGAAGCATTTTTACAGTGGGATTGATACGGCTGCCTTGTGGAATAATGGTAAAGCTTATTTTTTCAAAGGAGATGAATATATTTGCTATGATTTGTATCGAGAAGTCACAGAATTGGGTTATCCGAAGAAAATAGCAAACAGTCAGTGGCGGGGATGGCCGCAACAGTTTACCCGCCGCATTGATGCCGCCGCCGTTTGGAAAAACGGTAAAGCTTATTTTTTTCGAGATGATGAATATATTTGTTATGATATTAATCAAAACAGCACCGATTCGGGTTATCCTAAAAAAATTAAGGACAACTGGTTAAGTTTTTGGTGTCAACTCTTGTAAAAAAATTGAACGTCTAAGTTTAGATGAGTTTAGATCAATGTCAACTCGTAGCTATGCCATTTTAGGAACAGGAGCCATCGGGGGTTTTTACGGAGCAAAACTGCAACAACTGGGAATGGATGTACATTTCCTGCTCCACAGTGATTATGAACAAGTTTGTCGTCAAGGTTTATTAATAGAATCACCGATGGGAAGTTTTACCCTCTCTGCGGTTAAAGCTTACCATCATCCCGAACAAATTCCCGCTTGCGATGTCGTTATCGTCGCCTTAAAAACCACTAAAAATTATCTCTTACCCCAGCTTTTACCCCCCGTTCTCAAAGATGACGGTGTGGTTGTCATCTTACAAAATGGATTAGGAATAGAACCCCAAGTCGCCGAAATTGTCAACTCAAAACGAGTTATTGGGGGATTATGTTTTATCTGTTCTAATAAAGTCGGAAAAGGTCATATTCGTCACCTAGACTATGGTATGATTACGATGGGAGAATATCAAGACGATTATCAACCGGGCGGAATTACTCCCCGAATGCAGCAAATTGCCGAAGACTTTAATAATGCCGGAATTCCTGTAGAATTAAGTGAAAATTTACTTCTGGCTCGGTGGAAAAAGTTAGTTTGGAATATTCCCTACAACGGACTTTCTGTGGTTCTCAATGCCAAAACCGATGAATTAATGAACGCTCCAGACAGTCGAATTTTAGTTGAAGAAATCATGCAGGAAGTCGTCAGGGGAGCAAAAGGAAATCATTGTAAAATTTCCCAACAATTCGTTCAAAAAATGCTCAATCATACCGAGAAAATGAAACCCTATCTCACCAGTATGAAACTCGATTATAATGAAAAACGTCCGTTAGAAATAGAAGCCATTATCGGAAATCCCTTGCGGATGGCAACCGAAAAAGGTATAGATTTACCTCACATTGCCATGCTGTACCGGCAACTTAAATTTCTCGATTATCAAAATCTTAACTTTCATTAAATTGAAAACGTTTGTAGTTGGGCTTCAGCCCTCTTTATTCTGCGCTAAAGCGCAACTACGAACTAATGATAAACTTTTCGGCAATTTTTTCCAACTGTTTAAAGTTGAGTTTTCCTTGAGCATTTCGGGGTAAACTCTCGACAGCAACCCAATATTTAGGCTGTTTAAACTTGCTGAGTTTTTCATGTAATGCTATCTGCAAATTCGAGATAGAAACATCGGGAGAATGGGGAACATAAACCGCAGTTACCACCTGTCCCCAATGATTATCAGCTAAACCGATAACGGCGACATCCCCCACCAAACCCGTTGAACGAATAGCGGCTTCCACTTCCGCAGGATAAACATTTTCACCCCCGGTAATTATTTTATAGCTATTGCGTCCAACAATCGTTAAATAACCCCGCTCATCCAGATAACCCAAATCATCTGATTTGAGCGTTTTCAGGGGAAATTCGGGATTGTACAAACCATAATATCCTAACGCCAAAGAGTTAGCTTTTATCGCGATAATTCCCAGTTTATTAACCCCCAATTCTCGCTCATCTTCATCATAAACTTTAATTTTAGCGTGAGGTAAAACTTGACCGTAGCTGTTATTTCCCGTTAAAAAATCATCCGGTTTTAGGGTGGCAATTTGAGAGGCTGTTTCCGTCATTCCGTAGGTGGGAGCGAGTCGAATTTGATGAATTCTCGCCTGTTGCAATAACTCCAACCAAGCAGGCGCTCCCCCCAACAAAACCGTCTGAAATTGCGATAACCAGCGGGTTGTTTTAGAACAATTTAAAAGGCGTTGAAGTTGGGTAGGAACCAGAGAAATAAAAAATTCAGAAGGATTAATGTTCGGAAATTCTCCCCTTTCCACCGCTTTAAACGGAAAAATTGCCAACTTTCCTCCCGTTGTAAAAGAACGCATAAACTGCATTAATCCGCTAACATGATATAAAGGTAAAGTGCAGAAAGAATTGACCTGTTTTATATTAAAATACTCTTGAAATCCTTGCACCGAAGCCGTTAACGTTTCCCAAGTGTGAATCACAAACCGCAGATTTCCCGATGAACCGCCAGTGGGAATCATAATAGAAGCCCCAGGAGTTGAAATAACAGAATTTGTCTGGATGTATGATGGATAGGATTCGGCTAAACTTCCGAAAATAATATCAGGTTGAACGATTTTAAAAACCTGTTTCCATTCCGCTTTTACCCAGTTGGGATTACACAAAAAAACCGGACATTTGGCGACAACTGCGGCTATAAACGTCGCTAAAAAAGCAATGGGTTCGGGTTCGGCGAGGATAACTTTCGGATAGACTCCCTGAGCGTTAATAAACTCGGTCAGTTCTCGAAACCGACACCGATAGATTTTATTAAACTCCAAGCTATTATATCCGATCAACCAATCATCGGTTCTCAAATTGATATAATTTTTAACATCAGTAGATGGGGAACTGATTTTCACTTGTAAAGATACCACGCTAATTTTTGGCTCTAATCTTCCTGTCTGTAACTTTACCAGAAAAAGGATAAAAAAGTTCGATAAATTTGATGACAATAAATTTAGATAGGTAGGGTGCATCAAACTATGAATTTAGTCAGGATTTAACAAAAATTGGGGATTTGATGCACCCTACTTGTAACTGTTTGTAACTTGATCAGAAAAAGGGAATCAATTCCCCGGCTAATAATTCAACTCGGTTAAAATCGACTAAAATCTTAATTTTTAGTCCTATGCGCGAGGACTTTGGTTATCAGACAGAGATTTTAATCTCTGGCTTGATTTGATAATCTTTGAAATAACCTCTCCCCCAACCCCTCTCCTACGAGGCGAGGGGAGTTATTGAACCTCTCCCCCAACCCCTCTCTATCCCCCCTTTGAAAGGGGGGGTAAGGCGAGGGGAGTTCAAAAGTGGCCTCCTCCTTTTAGGGGGAGGTTGGTGGGGGTAAAAGTCGCCTCCTCCTTTTAGGGGGAGGTTGGTGGGGGTAAAATCACCAATGTTCGACGCCAAAACCAACCGCACGTTTGGGATGAGAAAGTTCGGAAGCCAAATTCAAAGCCGCACGTCTACCTACCGCAGTTTCAAATACCGATGAAAATACCGCATCAATATGATTTTCCCTGCACAACTTTCGCAGTTTTCGCGGAGAACCCACAATACAAGGTTTTATCACAAAAATACCCCGCCAACCCCGTTGATAACAGTCTCGAATTTGGGATAAAGTTGCAACAGATTCATCTAAAGCAATAGAAGTAAAATACTGCTGACTCAATGCCAACATTTCCGCAAACTGTTCGACGGATAAGGGTTGTTCTAGATATTCAATTTTGAGAATATCAGATTTTATTTCATCGCAAACCGATAACCATTTGTTCGCCTCCTCCCAACTTAATCCCCCGTTGGCATCCAACCGCAAATTAACCCATTCCGTCTTATCGGTTTCCGAGATAATTGTTTCTAAAATCAGTTTGGTTAACTGTTTAAACATATCCAGTTCGTCAGAAATTGGATAAACCGCGATTTTCCATTTAAACGTTCTAAAACCTTGCTGAAAAAGCGTTTGAAAAACCTGTAACGCCGCCTTTCCAGAAGGTAACAGTCCGCTAAATTTAAGTTCCCTTAAAAACCCGGTTTCAAACCCCTGGCTTAAAAACCCGGTTTCTTTGAGAAACCGGGTTTTTGGATAGGTCACAGCCGACTCAAACCCAAACTGACAGGCGGGAAAGTTATCGGGAATTTCGAGAATATCTTCTAACGTTAACGTTTGGGGAAGTTTCCGACAAAACTCTAACGCTTCTTGTAACGTTTCCGAACCAAACCAACTCAACGGTGCAATTTCACCCCAACCGTTTTTACCCCGTTCGTCCGCAAGCTGAATAATAATTCCCTCCCGTTTCTCCCAAATTCCGTGATGGGTTTTCAACGGTTGTTTGAACGGACGAGAATAGGGATAAAAATTAAACCGATAAACCATTTAACTCAACAAAAACCCTCGAACAACTTGCACCCACCGTTGTGGATTTTCTACATGAATATTATGACCGCAACCGGGAACAATTTCAAGCCTTGCAGTTGAACAAATATTAGCCATTTCTCGATTAATTTTGATAAACTTTTCGTCCAACTCCCCAACCAACAATAAAAGCGGTATTTCGGACGTTGAGAGTTTATCCCAAAGCGGGGGTTGATTTCCCGTTCCCATCCATCGCAAAGATTTCGCCAACTCGGTTGGATTATTTTGCAGGCGTCGTGCTAAAATAGTCTTATAATCGGGATGTTCTTTGAACGTTTTAAATAGCGGCCTGTCGTACCAACGGGTTAAAAATTCTTCCAACTCTAATTTTTCTAATTCTTCGGCGAGTTGAACATCCGATACATAACGTTCGGTTCGTTCTTTTTCCGTTTTTAATCCCGGAGAAGCTGATTCTAAAATAACTTTTTGAAAATATTGGGGATAGTGTAAAGCGAGATAAAGCGCCAGCCGTCCCCCCATCGAATAACCGACGAGAAAACACCGTTTAATGTTCAATTCTTCCAGCCAACAAATTAAACCGTTAGCCGTATTTTCCAGGCTGTAAAATTCATCTTTTGCGTTAACTTGGGTGTTTCCGTGTCCCGGTAAATCAACCGCCAAACAGTCGAATTTTTCGGATAAAAGGGAAATGATTCTATTAAAATCCTTGACATTTCCCAGAAATCCGTGTAAAAATAATAGAACTGGTAAGTTGGGGTTTCTCGTGCGAACCGAGTGAAAGTTATAAGTTGGTGACATTCGCGCCGAGTTTTGATCTATTTTTCGTTCGTTGTTGGGCTTTAGCCCTTGATCTTAATTCGTTGTTGGGATGAACGCCTTTTTATGGTGCGCTGAAGCGCAACTACTAGCGCAACAACTCGCTTTTTTTCAGTTAGTTCGTTGTTGGGAGGAGCGCCCTTCTCTCGTGCGCTGAAGCGCAACTACTAGCGCAACAACTCGCTTTTTTTCAGTTAGTTCGTTGTTGGGAGGAGCGCCCTTCTCTCGTGCGCTGAAGCGCAACTACTAGCGCAACAACTCGCTTTTTTTCAGTTAGTTCGTTGTTGGGAGGAGCGCCCTTCTCTCGTGCGCTGAAGCGCAACTACTAGCGCAACAACTCGCTTTTTTTCAGTTAGTTCGTTGTTGGGAGGAGCGCCCTTCTCTCGTGCGCTGAAGCGCAACTACTAGCGCAACAACTCGCTTTTTTTCAGTTAGTTCGTTGTTGGGAGGAGCGCCCTTCTCTCGTGCGCTGAAGCGCAACTACTAGCGCAACAACTCGCTTTTTTTCAGTTAGTTCGTGTTGGGAGGAGCGCCCTTCTCTCGTGCGCTGAAGCGCAACTACTAGCGCAACAACGAGCGGAACAATTAATCATAAACCCAGTGCAGGAAAGGAACCGCAGCCGCACAAAACGCCATAAATACGAATAAACCGCCTAACATTCCAAAAAATAGGAATTCTTCGCCCCGTTTTTTCGCCAATCTAACGATAAGAAAGCTATAACCGTAGCAAGCGAGAAAGAAAATAACCGTGAAAGCGGTGAAATAATATTCCATAGGATAGATAACAAAAAACTGATCTGAATGTATAACAAAAGGCAAAAGGGATGAGGCAAAAGGCAAAAGTAAAATCCTTGCTGGAATTGGGTTTTAGCTTTTTAGATTTTCCTCTCCTTGTCAGCTTATTGCTAAGTTTTTCATTCAGTGGGAATTGTTTCGACTCTTTTATTGTAACGAAATTGAACACAAAAGGATGATACAAAAGGTAAATATTGTTAAACTATTATCATTTATTTACAAAAGTTTGTATCTCCCCTTTGTCTCTCGAAAAACCGGAGATTCGCGAGAAAAGCGTCTTCTCCTTTTTTTAAGATTTCTATCAGGCTGAACCGCTTCCGAGAATGTACAAACTCAGCAAAGTCCCGCTATTCCACAAACAATGCAACAACATAGATGATAACAAATTTCGCGATCGCGTATAAACAAACCCCAAAACAATTCCTAACGTCATCAAGGGAATTACTTCCGAGATATTCATGTGAGCGATCGCAAAGAATAAACTACTCAATAGTATAGCACTTCCGAGAGACATATATCGAGTCAAAGAAGGAAGTAAAAACCCGCGAAACATAATTTCTTCAAACACGGGTGCCGCAATAGAAGCCGTCACAAAAAAGATCACCAAAGCAACGGGATCTCGATTTTCCAAAGCAATAGGTAAAAGCGGGTTACTTCCCCCCTGTCCATCCCACAATTGTTGGTTAATTAAAGAGACTAAAATCACCAAAGGAAGTGCGGAAACATAACCGCCTAAACCCCACAAAAACCAGTTTGTCTTCCAATTCACATTAAACCAATCTTTGGGTAAAGGGAAAAAAGACTTCAAAGAAAAATATAAAACCGATAATCCACCCGCCGTCAAAAACCCATAATTTGCCAACACATAAAACGCTTTCCTGCGAACATCAAAATTGGCGGGATTGATATTTAAAACATTAAAAATTAAACCAAAGACCAGGGGAACCGCCAACTGTCCCACCAAAAAGAAACCGAGGATAAACACCTGAAGAATTGTTTCCCAATCCCAAGGCGTTAACCATTCAACACCCGTGTTTTTCGCCAGAATAGATTCTTTTCCTTTGAATAAAAATTGAATCCCCAAAACCAACAACAAAATCACACCCGCAAACAATCCCACCCCCGGAATTGCACTGATAATAGTCAGTTTAACAACCGCTTGTTCGGCTATTTCTTGTTCTTTGGCTTGCAGCGCTTGTAAATCTTGTTGTCGTTCTTGCAGTTGGTAGAGTCGAGATAAAGCCTGATAACTAAACCACCCCTCTAAATTACTTTCAATTGTCGATTCTGCATTCGGTAAAATTCGCGGAGGTTCGCTCCAAAGTCCCCGCAACACTTTAGCAAGTTCTACCTGTTGTTGAGTATTTTCTGATGAATTGGATTCTACAAAACTTTGCCAAGTGTTTAACGCTTCCTCTGTTTTTCCCTGTTCTGTTTGTAAAAGTCCGATGCGGATTTCCAATTCATCCTGCAATTGTTTTAACTGTATAATCGATTGCGAAGCCGGTTCTAAGGTTTGAATTCGTTCGAGATTATCTTGAGCGGCTTCCTGTACATTTTCATATTGTTGTAGGGCAGATTTTGCCGCATTTTCCCCGATAATATTATTTCGCAACGTGTCAAAATCGGGTTTAAATTGCTGCTCGGGTTTCCATTCGGTGGCGTGTAGAATTAAATTGGTTTGATAGAGTTCGAGACGGCTTTGAATTTGCGGTTGGGTGATACTATCAATTAATGAACCGCCCACAAGTAAAATCGTCAGTAAGGTGAGAATTCCTAAAATAATTCGCTTCGGTGTCATCGAGTCTCCCCAGAAGGTTCTAGCTTACAAAGACGTTTATTATAACAAATTATAGGCTTCTTTTTTCTCGGGTCTATTAGATGTCCGACCTACCAATAAACTTCTGTTAATTGAATCTCGTCCCAATTGCTACTTATCGTCTGTAGACAGATAGCGATCGCCCGCAGCATTATTGCTCAATGAACAATCAGCCTAGAAAAAAATTGGGCAACAATATTAGAAAACTTCGTATCCAGCAAGGACTTTCCCAGGAGCAACTGGCAGAAAAAGCCGACTTACATCGAACTTATATTGGTGCAATAGAACGGGGTGAACGAAATGTTAGTTTAGATAATATTGTTGCTATAGCTCACGCTCTCGGTGTCTCTGCAAGCCAACTTTTAGACGGAGTTGATTAATTGCTAATATCTCCAATTCGCCATCCATGCAATATAATCTTCTACAGACAACACCGATTCATATTCTTTACCAATGTTATAAGGAGGAGAAGTTACAGTTAAACCCAAACAATTTTCCGGTAATTGATTCATTAACTGTAAACAATCACCCTGATAAATTAATACATCCTCATCTTCATAAGCAGGATTTCCGAGAAAAGACTTAAATTCCCCTAATTCCATTGGTCATTTGTTAATCATCAAATCAACGCCAGATTAGGTAGGATGCCGGATATGATATCAGCACCCTACCCGTTAATTAACAGTCTAAATCCGTCACCGCCCCAACGCTACTCGAAGAAACCAACTTCGCATATTTCGCCAAAATCCCCTTTTTATAACGGGGTTGGGGAGGTTGCCATTTTTGACGGCGTTCTTCCAATTCCTCATCGGAAATATTCACCTGCAATAACTGGCTAGACGCATCAATCGTAATACTATCGCCCTCTTGAACCAAAGCAATATTACCGCCAACCGCAGCTTCCGGGGCGACATGACCGACAACTAAACCGTAGGTACCGCCGGAAAACCGTCCATCGGTAATCAACCCAACGGAGTCGCCCAACCCCGCCCCAATAATAGCGGAAGTCGGCGCCAACATTTCCCGCATTCCCGGACCACCTTTCGGACCCTCATAACGAACCACAACCACATCACCGGCTTGAATTTGACCGGCTAAAATAGCTTCTAAGCATTCTTCTTCCGAGTCGAACACCCGAGCCGGGCCAGTAATAGTCGGCTTTTTCACCCCGGTAATTTTGGCAACGCTGCCCTCTGCGGCGAGATTACCCTTTAGAATGGCTAAATGCCCTTGCTTGTACATCGGATTATCCCAAGGACGAATCACTTCTTGATCCGCAGACGGTTGAGAGGGAACCTCAGCTAACTGTTCCGCAACAGTTTTTCCGGTAATCGTTAACGCATCGCCGTGAATTAACCCCTGTTCGAGAAGCATTTTCATAATCACGGGAACGCCCCCGGCTTTATGAAAATCGGTGGTCACAAACCGGCCACTGGGTTTAAGATCGCACAGGACCGGCACCCGACGGCGTATGGTTTCAATATCATCAATCGTCAGTTCCACATCGGCCGCGTGGGCGATCGCTAACAAGTGTAACACCGAGTTGGTCGAACCGCCGACAGCCATAATCACGGCGATCGCATTTTCAAACGCCTTGCGGGTGAGAATTTGCCGGGGTAAAATCCGTTGACGAATAGCCTCGCGCAGCACAAACCCGGATTTTTCGGCGCTGTCGGCTTTTTCCGCATCTTCAGCCGCCATCGTCGAGGAATACATCAAACTCATCCCCATCGCTTCAAACGCCGAAGACATGGTATTCGCCGTAAACATACCCCCGCAGGAACCCGAACCCGGACAGGCTTTGCGTTCGACTTGCAGGAGGCGATCGTCGTTAATTTTGCCGGCGCTGTATTCGCCCACCGCTTCAAAGGCGCTAACGACAGTCAGATCGCAACCGTCCAAATTCCCCGGTTTAATCGTACCGCCATAGACAAAAATCGCCGGAATATTCATGCGGGCGATCGCGATCATCGCCCCCGGCATATTTTTATCGCAACCGCCAATCGCGAGAACCCCATCCATACTCTGCCCGTTGCAGGCGGTTTCAATGGCATCGGCGATCACCTCTCGGGAAACCAGAGAATATTTCATCCCCTCCGTTCCCATAGCAATCCCATCGCTGACGGTAATTGTACCAAACATTTGGGGCATGGCGCCGGCCTGTTTGAGAGCCGCTTCCGCCCGCAAAGCCAAATCATTTAATCCAATATTGCAGGGAGTAATGGTACTGTAACCATTAGCAATACCGACAATCGGCTTCTCAAAGTCGCCATCCCCAAAACCCACCGCTCGGAGCATCGCCCGGTTCGGTGTGCGTTTCGCTCCTTGGGTGACGGCTTGACTTCTAAAATTATCTGACATGACTCTCTCCCCTCTCAAGGTTTAATGGTATTGTGATCTTTTGCAACTCAGGCGCGATTCTCCCGTTCATCGTCTGTTGCGACTCTCTGCTGTAGTGGTCTAACCTGATTGTGACCCCGTTTCCTTTCTCTGTTTCTATTGTCGCAGAGTGTGGAGATTTCTCCCATACACAGTTGAGGTTGTTCCTGTGCAGATCAATCACCCTGTCAATCTCCGAGTTAAGATAGCAGTGTTTTCATGGTAAATCCTACTTGAAAATTGGGATCATAAAACAGCTACAGTAATTTGAAATATTAACTCGAACTATAGAAAATAATCAATTGAGGCGAATTCTATGCAAGTTGAAGAACTTTTGGAGCGATATAAAGCAGGCGAACGGATGTTTCGGGCGGTTAACTTAATTGGAGTTGATTTAAGGGGGGTAGACTTAAGCGAAGCCATTCTCGTGCGGGCCAACTTGCAAGATACCAGCTTTATTGATGCGAACCTCACCCAGGTTAATTTCCGCGAAGCCAAACTTATGGGCGTCGATCTCAGCAATGCCAACCTAATGGAAGCCAACCTGATCGGCGCCAACCTCACTCATGCTAAATTTAATTGGGCGGACTTGACCGGATCGAATCTGCGGGGGTCTTCCTCTAAGATGGTCAGTCTGACTCATGCCAATCTCACCGATGCCAACCTCACCGAAGCCAATTTGGTCGAGGCGAACTTTGTCGGCGCCAATTTAACCAATGCTACCCTGATTCGCACCAATTTAATGAAAGCCAACCTCACCGGTGCGGTTCTAGAAGGGGCAAATCTCACCAATGTTATCCTCCGAGAGTCTATCTTAGAAGGGGCAAACTTGGTTAATGCCATTCTCAGCGGTGCCTTGCTGATCGGCGCCAATTTTACCGAAGCTGATATGAGTCGCGTTACCATGATTGGGGCGGATCTGAGCGAAGCCAACTTGAGCGGCGTCAATTTGCGAGCGGCGAACGTCAGTTGGACAACCCTGCGGGGCGCTAACCTCAGTCGATCACGACTTTACCGGACCAAACTCAGTTGGTCAAACCTCAGCGGCGCCAATCTCTGCGAAGCCGTACTTCTTGATACTCGCCTCGATCATGCTAACCTCCGAGATGCAGACATCCGAGGGGCTATTTTACCCGAGCGGCGCGAGTAGATAAGTATTTCAAATCGTAACAAATCTGAGCCATCTCATCGGTATAGCGTGCCACAATTAAAAGAGAACTTGGAGGCTTCCGGATGGAGGTTAAAGAACTGTTACAGCGTTACGCGAGCGGACAACGAAATTTTGAAAAAATTAACCTCATTGGTGCGCGTCTGATTCATGCTAACCTCGAAGGGGTTAATTTTGCTGAAGCCTCCTTTGCCGGAGGCAATCTCAGTCATACAATACTCAATGAAAGTAATCTCAGCAATGCCTTTCTTTACGCCAGCAATCTCAGTTATATCAAACTCGGTAAAGGACGACTGATCGCCGCCGATCTGACCAAAGCCAATCTTGAAGGCGCCTTTTTGGTAAAATCCGATTTGCAAGGGGTTAAACTCAGCGGCGCGATTTTGCGAGGGGTAAACTTGCGATCGGCTAACCTCACCGGTGTAAACTTGTGTGGGGCGAATTTGAGCGGGGTCAATTTGCGATCGGCCAATCTCACTGATGCTAATCTCAGTTGGGCAAATCTTAGTTATGCTCGTTTAAATGATGCTAAACTTGACGGAACTCGTCTGAATGGAGTTGTTCTCCATCACGCTCATTTGGTTGAGGTTAATTTATCTGGGATGGATTTAAACGGGGTTGATTTTTCTCATGCAAACCTCAAAAAAGCAGACCTACAAAATACCGATTTAACCGCAGCCAATTTTCATCAAGCCCAAATGTCTCTCATCAATCTTCAAAAAGCCACTTTACACGGCGCCAACCTAACAGAATCCCTTCTCAAACAAAGCAATCTCACCGAAGCCGTTTTACTCAGAGCCGATTTATCTCAAGCCAATTTAACTAAAGCTGATTTAAGCGGAGCCAATCTCAATTTGTCAACCCTCATCGGTACAAACTTAACCAACGCCAACCTCCAACACGCTTATTTTTGGAAAGCTGATTTACGGGGAGCAAATTTATCCGGCGCCCAGTTACAAGGCGCAAGTTTACGAGGTGCAAATCTTGAAGGCGCAAATTTAGAAGGTGCCAATTTAATCGATACCATTATGCCGGATGGTTCGACTTCTAATTCTACCGAAAATTTGCCTCTTTGCTCCTAATTTTAGTTTCAATACTGGTCAACACGAATGCTTTATTTAACTGCACCTGAACCCATCAAAGCCGTTATCGCTCAACTCTCGGATGCTGAAATCTTATGGCTCGATACCGAAGTTGCAGATTATAAACACAAACCCCGCTTGTCTCTCATTCAAGTGTTGACTCCATCCGACGAGAACAGAGACCCTCACATCTACCTTTTTGATGTTTTAGACCAACCCGAATTAACCGATATATTTATCGATAAAATTATGGCAAATTCCGCCATAGAAAAAGTCTTTCACAATGCTAACTATGACCTAAAACTATTGGGGAAAAAACGAGCGAAAAACGTCACCTGTACCCTAGAAATGGCGAAAAAAATCCCCTATTATTTATTACCCGTTGAAAATTATCAACTCAAAACATTAGCCGCCAAACTCGGCAACTTTACCAACATCGATAAACAAGAACAAAGCAGCGATTGGGGACGGCGACCCCTCACCGAAAAACAGCTAGAATATGCTAAAATGGATCTAGTCTATTTGGCTCATATTCATCAACAGTTGCTCGAACTTCAACCCCTCGCCACACCCGATCCGACAGCAGAAGATCTCGACCAACTCGCCGCCCGCTATCAAGAAATCGTCGAACAATGGCAACTGTTAGACTCGGAAATCACTCACCTTCAAGAGCGTTTAAAACAAGCCATGAAAACTCAAGACGTCGCGGAAACAGACCGCTTTAAATTATCCAGTTCACAACGCAAAACCCTAAAAATTTCTTTTGCTGAACTCTCGGAATTTATTCAAACTCAAAACCTCGATTTTGATTTCCCCGTTACCCTCACTCAAGCCATACAAAAACAACTCGGAGAGACAATTAAACAACTTCCCACCCAAGAAGAAAAAACAACCGTTTGGCGTCTGATTCCTAAATCAACAGAAGACTCGTAGGAGCGGGTTATATATTAATTTACCTTTGTTAGAAATAACATTGCTAAAGGAAGGCGGAGCGGGTTTATATAGGTGATTTCGGGGACACATAAATTTGTTCGGAACCGGCCCCTACAATTCGCTATTAATCATTTTTATACCATTTCTTTCTAATCATGCAACTTTTGACGATTCGTTGATCCCTCCAGGCTTCGCCACCCCCCTTTTTAAGGGGGGATTAAGGGGGGATAAATTAGATGAAGCTTCACAAAGAATTGGTATTAGTAAGCTTTTAAGTCTTTCTATTACAAATAACATTAGTAAACTTGTCCTGACTAACTTTGCGGGTGCATCGCCACAACAAGCCGAACAACAAGTTACATTTCTGTTTCGGGTTTAGCCGGTAATAGATAAATAATTCCCGAAATTAACGTTAAAGCCACAGCCGCCCAAAACGCAACTAAACTGACAATTTCCCACTCAACCGGTAAAGGTGCAATTAATAAACAAATGGCGAAAATTTGCGTAACCGTTTTTAGTTTTCCCCAAATATTCGCCCCCGATATTTTAGTTTGATTCACCCGCCAACCCGCGATCGCCAACTCCCGTGCTAAAATTAAAAATACACCCCAAGCCGGAACTTGTCCCAATTCAATCAAGGCCAAAAGCGGTGCCAAAACCAACAACTTATCAACCAACGGATCGAGAAATTTTCCCAAGTCCGTCACTTGGTTGAGTTTGCGGGCGAGGTAGCCATCCAGCCAGTCCGTAGAAGCGGCGACCAGAAAAACCCCAAAACAAACCCACCGACTCTCTAGGGTCGGTTGATGCAAGCCAACCAGGAGTATGGGAACACCCAGTAACCGAGAAAATGTGATCCAGGTGGGTAGGTTCATCTTTAACTCCTTGCCTTGTATTCGACAAATACCAAAGCCGATCTTCAGCTATCGTATTGATTAGTATACACAAAAGAAAACCTAGCCAGGACTGTCCCAAGCTAGATTTGATCTCGGAGTAGATTGAAAATATTCAAGGTAAAAGTCAGGGTAAAGGATGATTAGGAGTTATTAATAGGCTCCGTGTTTGTTGACAACGGCAGTAATTGTTTTGATAATTAGTAGGATATCGTATAAAATAGACCACTTTTTTTGGTAATTGATATCCATCATCACAATTTCCTCAAAGTCATCAATACTCGAACGACCGTTGGCTTGCCATTCTCCGGTAATTCCCGGTTTCACATCTAACCGTCGCCAGTGATGATCTTGGTAGTTTTCAACTTCATCTGGAGTAGGAGGACGAGTCCCCACAATGCTCATTTCTCCCCGCAAAACATTCCAAAATTGGGGAAATTCATCGAGACTGGTCTTTCTTAAAAATTGACCTAAACGAGTAATACGAGGATCGCGATCGTTTTTGAAAATGTGACCTTTGGCTTGATTTTCAACCAAATGCTTCATCTGGTCGGCATTGACCACCATCGATCTAAATTTCCACATCCGAAAGGGTTTACCTCGAAAACCGCAACGAATTTGACTGTACAAAAGCGGACCCGGATCATCAAAACACATGATGATTTTAATCGGAATAGCAATAATTATTGTAATTGTCAACCCGATTAGGGCTAAAAAGATATCTATCAAACGTTTGAGTTTTGAGCGAACCGAAGGATGGATTTTTTTTCCCAGTTTTAAGCAGTTGGAACGGTATCCTTCGATTAAATACTTTTCGGCTGCATGGATAGACGATTTGGAAATTTCAGTCACAACTTTGTTACCCCGGCTTTATATTTTCAAGTGAATTGAAACTTCAATTTTATTCTAAGTAAACTTTTCATAAATTGGAAGTTCTTTGTTTGAGTTTGACCAAATTTTTACCAAAGCTTTAAAAAAAATCTGCGATTTTCACAATTCCCCTAATTTTGTAAAAATTTACCCCTGATAATTTTTTTGATTACCCTGCGATCGCCTAAAAAAAGGGGGATAAACCCTCAGGATATTCGGTACATTGACAACCTAATAGACTCAACCTCCTTTTGATAGAAATTCAAACCTTTGATCAAATCGATCAAAAAGCAATAATGTAGTTTACAATACAATTTTTTTTGAAAAATAATGTATTATATACTCTGAATACCTATCCATGCCCTTAGTTAGATAGTGATGTTTAAAATCTCCTGGCTTTAGGGCGGGAAAGGATGTCAAAGTGAGGATGTCAAAGTAAAGTCACAGCCGGTTCTTCTAGAGACTGGAGATAACCGGAAAACAGTTGGTTCAAATATTGACGAACGACATCCGCCCGTTCAAGATTGAGGTGATAGAGATGATCCTCATCTTCAACAAACAACTTCCCATCACAGAGGTTTTGATAGTCTGGAGTTTGTCGAGAAGCGGGATGAATCAACACCATTTCAGGGTCTTGGGGGACTAAACCGAGAGGAAACTGATCTTTGAGAATAGAAAGAATTCGTTTTTGACAGGAACGTGTATTAATTCCCCGACTTTCCAACACCTGCATCACCCCATCGACAGAGAGCGATCGCCCATCAAAACAGTTTAACAACTCTTTGAGGAGAAAAGAATCTCGATATTGATGTCGGGAACGATCCAAAACCTGAGGATAAAGCGGTAAAGACGCCAAACCCATTGCAACCTGAAGATGGGATTTTGATCGCGAATCAACCCCATCATTGGTGCTATCATTTTGAGAAATAACCGCATTGGGTAATTTTTGACGCAACCAACGATTTAACGCCGTCCAACCGCCATTTCCCCCCACACAAAAGGCTTGATTAATTCCAATACTGGAAATTCCAGCAATCGCTAAAGTATGATTGAGTTGACCATTTAACCCGTGAATAAACGGAGCCAGAACCAACCGTTCGAGATCGCTGAAATTCAGTTCCCAAGTATAACCCTCAACCTCCAAAGTATACTGTTGCTGTTGGGGAAGAACAATTTTAACAGACTTTGCCGCATCCAGCAACGCCACCCCCAAAGGCTGACTCTGTAACCGTTGGCGAAGACGATAACGAAGTTGTAAGTCGGGAGATCCAGCAACCGGCCAAATCAAATCCTCATCCCCAAACATCTGAGATTGTAACCGTTTTCCCGTTGGCGAATTGAGTAATAATTGACAAATTATATCCAGATCGAGAGCATCTCCGCCATAAGCCCAACTGTGACAGAAAAAATCAGAATTTTGCAAATTGTCAATGTGATCGCTGACTTCCACCAAAGCAATTTCTGTCGTTGTCGCCCCCGCATCGATCGCCAAAACTCCCTCTCCCGACATCGAGATCGTTTCCCCATCGCGAAATTGATCCAAAAAAATCGCGATCGCATTTTCCAGCCAAAAAACTTGTTCGGGACGTTTGACCAGGTTAGCATCAACGATCGCCTTTTCTATATTAAACCGATAAGCCTCCGTCGCCACCGAAGGAAAACCCACAATAACTCCCGCTAACCGTTGCATCGCCCAATGTAATGTTTTCAAGTCTAACCCCACCGCTTCAGCCGTGTAAAATTGGGGTAAAATTAAGCCTTTAAACTGTTTTTGGGGATAAGGGGTTAACGTCGAGAGTAATAGCTGTAAAGCCCGTTGAAATTTTCCTAAAAAAACCGTTTGATTGTCGGATAATTGGATTAACGGTACCGGAACTTGGCTGACTTCCGAAGCGCTATCTTGACTGATGCGAATATAGGGAATGGCAATATTGAGATAAGAGATAAAATTTTTGAATTCCCCCAACCCATTCGGTTTTTTCTGGTCGTTGACTTGAGAGGGTAAACGAAAAGTCACTTCGCGATCGCCAGGAATTTCTTCGCGATCGGATAAAAGGGTTGTTTTGGCTTTCCAAAAAATGGGGTAGAGTTTTTGAGTGTTGCGGTTGAGTAAACAGGCGGATAATCCGGTTCCGAGATCGAGGGCAAGATACCATTGATCTTGGAGGGGAATTCGATCTTCTTCGCTGTATTCTGTGGACATAGTTAAGGTTGCAATTTGTGATTCAAAGCCTCAAAATTGAGATCGTCTAAATCGGAGCGATCTTCGTCGGAGTTGCGAGATTTGACCTCCGAGTTATCAATAGTTGTTAGCAGTTCGTCGAGGGTCATTTCAGACGCATTGGCTTCGGCGAAAGGATTGACCTCAGCCGGGGAAGTTTCCGACCATAACTGCTCAAAACTGTCGATTTCCTTCTGTTTTTTCACCGAAGGAACCGAAGAAGTTTCCGGCTGGTCTTCTTCCTCGTAAAAGTCCGCTATACTGTTGTCTTCGCCGAGAAAAGATTGCTGTTCTAAAATTAACAAATCTTCTTCTAGCTGTTGTCGAATATTTTTACCGACCATCAGATGAGTGTCTACCTGATCGTCGTCTTCTTCTTCGGGTTGAGCGTGGGGTAAAAGATTTTCATGGGGTGAAGCCTGTATATAGTCTTCTGGATCTAACCGTTGGTTGTGCTGATTGGGGGACGTTCCAGGCTGAGTAAACTTAACAGAAGATGAGGGTAACATTTGAGATTCTAATACCGATTCGCTCAAGTCCAACACGCCAAAGACATCGTTGAGATCGTTGGGGCGCGCGCCAGCAATTTCCCAGTGATGTTTCTCAGGGGGAGAGTCAGAATCTAAAGAGATAACCGTTGGGGTGGGTTCTTCTGTGGGGGAAGTCGGCGAAATTTCCCCTTGAGCTTCAATCAACTCGTTTTGAACGGTTTCAAAGCTTGGGGGAGTTTGAGCGGGTTGTTGAGCCTGTGGGGGGGCGGAAATTTCTAATTCCGGTGCGACCGACTCCAACTTTTGGGTTGGGACTTCCGAATCTGAACTTGGGGAAAATTCGACACTCTCTCCGGGGGCGGAAATTGGCTCTTGGGCTTCAATTAAATCGTTTTCAAGGGTTTTATCCAAAGGGAGAATTGGATCGGCTTGTTGAGCCTGTGGGTGGGCGGAAATTTCCAATTCCGGTGCGACCGACTCCAATTCTACCGGACGGGTTAAAGCTTGCAAATCAATTTCAGGTTCTCGATCCGAGTCAACAGAGGCGTTCGGTTCAACAGTGGGCTTTGAAACTGCAATCTGTTGAGAGTCTAACCGCATCGAGGGCGGAATTTCTACCCCCGCATAGGGGAACAATTCCGGGGCTTTTGGGTTCGGTGTCGGATAAATATAGGTTTCTTGGGGGGGAATAAACACCGCCCGTCCCGCCGGTTGAGAAGAAAAACCCGGTTGAGTCTCAGCAGAAGGCTTAGAGGCGGTTTGGGCTTCTTGTCGCTGCTTTCTCAACCAACGCAGTTCCCGGATCAAAACGCGGCGCTCTTGCCGCATCGCCCGAATTTCTGCTTCAATAGTTTGAGTCAACTGACTCTGCCACTGCTGCAACTCTTCCCGAATCAGCAACCGGATAGATTCTTCTAACGATTGCAGTTCGGCATCGGTAACAGCAGCCATGAGATTTGGGCTATCTTGATGCTGACTCGGATCGACAGAGAGCAAATAACTTCGCACCTGTTCTAAAACTTGGCGCGATTGAATAATCGTATCTCCCATCACAACCAAAGGTGGCCGGGGATTCGATAAGCTTAAAGCCTCATCGATTTTCGAGATCAGAGCTTGAATGCGATCCGGTTGAACAGTCACGGCTATAATCGCCCCCTAAACTGATACCATGATAGGCTAGGGAAAGAGCCTACTCAAGTCAAACTAGCCCCTATTTTAGACCCTCTGTGACCATCGCTTAACTGTTGTCCGTTAGAAGTCCTCCGCCTGAATATGCCCCCGTCATCCCTAATCATCGTGGGGGTCGGTGGGGAAAAATCGGCTCATTGCAGTAGAAATGTCTGATAAAATAAGACACTTGCTGGAACGACCGCACTCGGGGGCGAAAACCAACTGTACAGAACAATCAGCAATTGTGAAAATGGCTGTCTTGCTGTGGATGCTGAGTGAGTCCGATCAAACTTCGGTTTTTGGACGGACCGGCACTGGCAACCCCAGAAGCCCACACGATAACCCTGCTGAGTTGGTCAGGGTTGGCTCGTTAAACACCCGCTCCCCGAAGGGAATAGCTGATTAATTCCCGCCTGTGGTGTTTCTCCTGGAGACTGTATGGGCGACTTCGGTTAGACCCCGGTTCAGAGTAAGGAACTGGAGAATACTGACCAACACCTTCGGAGCGCACCTTATAGGCTCCGTCCCCGGTCAAAAGACACGGGGGTTTGCAAACTACCGGATTTTTTTTACATGATACCCTCATGCCAGAATGGAATATGCCCCGGGACACCCAATCTGATATAATTCAGATGATCCTCTCTACATCTTTCTTTCAAGGTCTGCCGAGTGAAGCAATAGATAAAGCTACATCTCACATTGTCGGCCGCCAACACCCTCCCAATCAAGTGATTTTGCTCGAAAATGACTGGGGGAGTTCCGTCTATTTTATTCTCAATGGCTGGGTTAAAATACGCACCTACAATCTAGACGGTAAAGAAGTTACCCTGAATATTTTGGGAAAAGGTGAGATCTTTGGTGAGATGGCCGCCTTAGATGAGGTTCCCCGTTCAACCGATGTGATCACCCTCGCACCGACTTTGATTGGAAATATGCCCGCGACTGATTTTGTTGAGTTAATTAGCAGCGAACCGAAAGCGGGAATTCGACTGGCCCAATTGATGGGAAGGCGGCTGCGTCAAGTTAACCGACGGCTGCGCCTGCGGGAGTCAGACAGTACCTCCCGAGTCGCAGATATATTACTATTTTTAGCAGAAGGACAAGGACAAACCACCGATGAAGGAACCCAAATTCCCAACCTTCCCCACCGAGAGTTGAGCGGCTTAAGTGGACTGGCACGGGAGACAGTTACCCGAGTTCTGAGTAAACTGGAGAAAAAAGGATTAATTCATCGCGATCGCGATGTTCTCAGAATCCCTGATGTTCACGCTTTAGAGCGAATGCTAGTCTAGTTAACAACGAAGATTGTCCCTTCGTTTTTGGCCATCGGTGATTCGCTTGGGGTTAACATCAACGGTTTTGAGTCTCGTCGATCGCCCCTGAGCGTCAAAGATCTACCAACTCCCTCAATTTCTGCCCAAGCTGTTCTAGCGGTGTAAATTTTTTGTGACAAAGACCAAAAAACCTGACAATTCTTCGCCCCCACTCTCTCAACCCTCCAGAAACTCTCCACCTTCTTCTCCGAGTCGTTCTCCCCTGCCGATGGTGGAAACTGCATTTTTAGCCAGTGCCGCGAGTTTAATCTGGTTTGTCAATTATTATTTTCCCATCGGCCCGCTGTTAAGGGTATTTTTCCCTTTACCCATTGCTTTACTCTACTTGCGCTGGGGAAAACGAGAAGCTTGGCTCGGCGCTTTAACTTCCCTGCTATTGTTAACGGTGTTAATGGGACCGACTCGCAGCATTATATTTTTAATCCCCTACGGTTGGATGGGGGTCGTTATGGGCCAATTATGGAAACGGGGCGCCAACTGGTTTGTTTCGATCGGCATTGGTGCGATCATCGGTTCGATCGGCTTCTTTTTTCGCTACTGGCTGTTATCGATTTTACTCGGTCGAGATCTGTGGATCTACGCAACCACTCAAATTACAGAATTGGCCGAATGGATTTTTATCAAGTTGGGGATACTCGCTCCCCCCAGTTTAGCTCTCGTGCAGTTGATCGCGATCGCAATGGTAATTGTCAATAGCGCCGTTTACCTGTTTGTGGTTCATTTGGTGGCGCTGTTGTTGCTTGATCGCCTCAAAAGCCCCATTCCTCGCCCTCCCCATTGGGTGCAAGTCTTACTCGACTATGAAGGTTAGTTCCACACTGTGAGTGTTCGTGTCTATACTCAACCCCAACGGGGAAACCGATGGATCGGGCAATATCAAGGATGTCGGCCGATTTTTGCCTGTGTATTGGGCTTTACAGAAACCGGACTGATTCCCGGTATTTCGGCCGCCGGTGCGACTCCCGAAGCGAGAAAATATACCTGTGTCGCCGATGCTGAATTTCTCTACAACGGCCCCCAACCGACGCCTCAATATCCTTTACCGCCCCTGAGTGCGGGGGCTTCTCCGGTTTTGATTTCCCGCACGGTGGTTAACGATCTCAACATTCCCCTTTTTCTATTCAACGCCGGGTTGCCGATTCTTCCTGCTGTTCCTACGATTGATTTGGGCGGAGTTTCGGCAAAATGCGTCACATCCGGTGAGGCGATCGATTTAATTACTGTTAAACACTTATTTGAACAAGGGTTAGTTTGGGGAGAGCGACTCGCAAACCAAGCAACGGGAAGTTATTTGATTCTCGGAGAATGCGTGGTTGGGGGGACGACAACGGCTTTGGCTGTTTTATTGGGTTTGGGGTTGGCTGCGGAAAATAAGGTCAATAGCAGCCATCGCGATTGTAATCATACTCAAAAGTTGGCGATCGCGCGGAGGGGGCTTGCCCGTATCCCAACCGCAGAAGTGCGGGCGGCGAATTTATTCAACTCAACACCGGTTAAAAATTTAGATCCGCTGATCTTAGTGGCTGCGGTGGGCGATCCGATGCAAGTTGTGGTGGCGGGAATGGCGATCGCCGCCAGTCGGACTGCGGGGGTGTTGCTGGCTGGAGGGACTCAAATGTTAGCGGTTTATGGTCTGTGTCAAGCGATCGCCAACTGTTTTGATTTAAACTGGTGTCCCGAAGAAGTGGTGGTGGGAACGACCCGTTGGGTGGCTGAAGATCCCACCGGGGATACTGTCGGACTGGCCGAAGAAATTGGTTCTGTTCCCCTACTGGCGACTTTACTCAATTTTTCAACTTCCCGCTATCCTCAACTGAGGGCCTACGAGCAAGGTTATGTTAAAGAGGGAGTCGGGGCGGGTGGATGTGCGATCGCCTCTCATTTGTTGGGTTGGGACTCGATGCAACTGTTACAAGCCATTGAAGCTTTAGCCGATCGATACAGCAAAGGATAGACAGTCACCAGTCACCATATGCGGGAACGTCCGTTGCTCCGATACGGAAACCGCCAAGTCCGCACTGCCTCACCAGTCACCCTTCGGGTTCAGCAGTCGCTCTCTTGCGAACTTCGCTCTCGGCGGAAACCGCCGGGCCGCGAGTTCGCGCTCATGGGGGAAACCCCCAAGACCGCGCTGCTTCACCAGTCACCAGTTTTTTCAGGGAACACCGGATCAGGGAACACCGGATCAGGGAACACCGGATCAGGGAATAGGGAATAGGCAAGATCTCCCCATCTCCCCACCTCCCCACTAATGATGGGTTCTTTGGGAGAGTAGACGTTCTTCTAGGGCGGCGATGCGGTTATAAGCTGCGGTGAGTTGGGCGGTGAGTCTTTGAATTTGAATGTCGGCGGTGATACTGGGTTCTTCTCGGTGAATCATTCCTTTAGCGGTGACATAATCATCATCGCTTAAAATATCTTTATGTTCTAATTTCGATTCGAGTGAAAGGGGTTGACGGGTCAAAGACCGATGATCGGAAGCTTCTAGGTTGGGAGTATTTAAAACCTGTGTTTGTGCAGAGGTTTGGGAGGCAATCAGGTCGCTGACTCGATCGTTAACTTGCATTAAGATTTCGTAGAGCCGATCAACTTTGTGGTTCAAAGCGATGACTTGTTGATTAAGGGTATCCATAAAAATTCCTTTACTCTCTTTGTTACCGATTTCTCTCTTCAATCCTAGACAGAGAATTGCTCAACTGGTAAATTACTTCTTATTTATTTAACTTTTACCGTCAAATTCTCATTAAAGAAATTTTAATTCTGTATTTTTGACCCAGACCAGAATTTAGCCCAATCTTCTCTGTTGTTACTTAAGGAGTAGCAAGCTGTTTCATTTCTGGCGGAGGATAAAAGCTAGAACGGTCTTCTGACTTGAGTTAGTAATTCTCTGGTCAAGTTCTGAGAGTTTTGAGAAAATTCTGTTTTCTGAAATTGCCGAGTTTATTTTTAAATTTTGACCGACCGCTCCGAAATTGATTAAAAATTAATTAAGTTATTTATGATAGATAAATCGCCGAAAAATTGAAAGCACTTTGAACGAAAATTAACCCCGTGTTTGCCGGAGTTTCGGTCGATTAGTTGCCTATAAATTCTAAGTTTTTACCGGGGAAGGATGGAAGGTTGTTTTTAATCTAACTCAAGGAAAAATTTGATGACCTCTACCTTTTGCAGGATTTATTGATTGGGATTATAGATTAAAATCTGTGACAAACTGAAACAAATATCTAATCTTTCTCATAAAGATTGAGTAACAATCCGTCTAATCTAAACGGTAAATCAAAGTTTTGTATCAAGGGCAACTGCATTATTATTTTTTAGTCGGATATCCTCTGTTATAAATCAATATCAGCAAATCTCTCTCTTATCCTGAAACTGTTAACCGACTCTTGTAGTTGAAAATCAATCACCTTTGAGATTGCCATGTTGAGGTTTTTGTGTGTATATTAAGAATTGTAACACAATGAGAACCCCGGTACGAAACAAACCGTTTTGTATCTCAGTAGAACCGAGAGGAGGACTTTTCTAAATGACATCACCGATCCAACAAATCAAACTAGAGACTAGATCTCAAATCGAACAATATCTACGTCAATCGTCCGGGATGTGGCATTCCGAACGGCGTTACTACACTCTACCCGATGGCAAACCCCAAGAATGGGTGAGCCGTTTAACGGTAAGATTTTTAGAGCAAGGTAGCCCGGAACTGATTAAACTCGCCGAACTGCATGATCTCGACGATCGCAATGCTTTAGTCTGCGGTTCCTACATCGAATGGGAAAGCACCCGCTCGACAACCGATAAATCCCAATCGGAAGGATCGACCATCTTTGGCGTGTTGGGAGATATTCTCTATCGCGATCGCGGTTTTGCAACGACTGAACCGATCAACGCCAAATATTATCTGCCCAATCCTGACACATTATGCTTGCGAACCGAGTACAATGGTTCTGTATTCGAGGAAGAAATTAAACACATCGGCACAAAGTACCGCACCCGTCAGTCAATTATCACCCGGGCTGGCGAACAGCAAATGATTGGTCAGTATCTAGAAAAACGAATTCAGTAAGACAGTGAAGCGACGGAATTTTCTCCAGGGAACCAGTGTCATTCTATTAGGAAGTCTCGCCTTCGGATGTCGTCCTCAGGCGACACCCATAAAAATCGAACTTTTAAAAGACTCAGTTCCCGTGCAAATGGTGAGTAAGTTCCGTCAGGAATTCTCTAATCCTCAGGCGATCAATTTTATTCCTCAAGCGAGACTCAAAGACTTATACAACCTGCTGCAACGGGAGACGGAAAACCCCGAAGCCGATCAATCCTTACTCCAATACTTATACAACCTGCTGGGATGGGAAAAGGAAAATGCCGCCGATCAATCCCGATCGGATCTGGTGATGATCGGGGATTACTGGCTGACAGAAGCCATTCAACAGGGATTAGTCCAACCTCTCGATCCGAAAGCTTGGGAACGCTGGAATCAACTCCCCCCGCAATGGCAGGCTTTAGTCACCCGTAACCGTCAGGGGAAGTTAGATCCCGAAGGAGAAGTCTGGGGGGCGCCTTATCGTTGGGGAACGACGGTGATCGCCTATCGTCGAGATCAATTTGAATCTTTAGGGTGGACTCCTCAAGATTGGGGCGATTTGTGGCGAGAAGAAATTCGCGATCGCTTTTCTGTCCTCAATAGTCCTCGGGAGACGATCGGTTTAACCTTAAAAAAACTGGGTTCATCTTACAATACCACCAATTTAGATCAGGTTGATGGCTTAGAAGAAGAACTGCGTCAACTCAATCGCCGGGTCAAACTTTATGATTCCGATACCTACCTCAAACCTTTAATTACAGGCGATACTTGGTTGGCGGTGGGTTGGTCTACGGATTTTCCCGAAAAATTTCGCCGTCAACACAATATCGGCGTTGTGGTTCCCGCTTCGGGGACGGCGTTGTGGGCGGATGTGTGGGTACAACCGGCATCGGAAAAACCGGTTTCTGAGATTCCCTTAGCCCAAGCGTGGATTGATTTTTGTTGGCGGCCAGAAATTGCCACTCAAATGTCTTTACTAACGGGTACAACTTCGCCAATTGTGGTTAAAATGAACCCCAAGGATTTACCGGAAACGCTACAAACAAATCCGCTTCTGTTGCCAAAAGCGGAAATTTTAGATCGAAGTGAATTTTTACTGCCGTTGGAAGAATCTACGTTAAAACAATATCAATCACTGTGGCAAGAAATGCGCCAGAAGCGGTAATGGGTGAATCATAATCATATTACCTCAGAAGATGGGATTGCGTTGAATCAAAGCGGTGATTTTTTCCACATCAACGGCTTGAGAAAATAAGTTTCCTTGTCCGTATTCGCAACCAATATTTTGAATTAATTGTTTTTGTTCAACGGTTTCAATTCCTTCGGCAACAATACTAAACCCCAAACTGTGAGCAAAATTAGCAATAGCTTCAACAAACTTTTTAGAATTAGAATTGGGGGAAGTCATAGGCGCCACAAAAGAGCGATCAATTTTAACCGTATCGATGGGAAAACGTTGCAAACGATCCAAAGAAGAATAACCGGTTCCGAAATCATCAATGAGAATTTGAATTCCCATTTGTCGGAGTTGACTCAGACGTCGCGCCACCCATTCCAAATGTTCGCCGATCGCACTTTCGGTAATTTCTAGACGCAAATTCGCCGGAGTTAATCCGGTTTCCTGTAAAATTTGTTGAACGAGATTGACGATTTTCTTTTGAGAAAACTGTTGTCCGGCGACATTCACACTCACGGAAACATTGTCATCGACCCAACCTTGAATTTGCCACTGTCGAAGTTGTTGACAGGCGGCTCTTAATACCCATTCTCCCAGAGGAACAATTAACCCGGTTTCTTCGGCAATGGGAATAAATTCACCGGGAGAAATCAAACCTTTTTTGGGGTTGGGTAAACGGACTAAGGCTTCAAAACTTTTTATTTTACCCGTTTTTAAACAAACAATGGGTTGATAGTAAACCTTTAATTTCGACGACTGAATCGCGGCTCGCAGATCGTTTTCTAAACGCAATCGCATCAGCGTATTCATCTGCATTTTGCTATCAAAAATGGCATAATTTGAGCTACTGTGATGCTTGGCGTGGTACATGGCAAGATCGGCATCTCTGAGAATATCGGTGCTGTGTTTGTAGGAATGATCGGCCGCGTAATAGTGACTGAAGGTAATTCCAATACTGGCGGTGATTGAGACAGTTTGATCGGCAATGATAAACGGTTGTTCCAGGACTGCAAGAATCCGTTCGGCGACGAGAATACTATCAGAAATTCCTTGAATGGGATATAATAAAATCGCAAATTCATCGCCCCCCAAACGGGCGAGAGTGTCGTTTGAATTAATACATTGTTGCAGTTTTTGTCCGACTTGAATCAGCAATTCATCCCCGGCAAAATGTCCCAAACCATCATTGACTAATTTAAAGCGATCTAAATCAATAAATAAAACGGCAAAAAGACGATCGCAATATTGGCGGGCTTGCTCGAGGGCTAAATGGAGTCTATCCATAAAAAAAGCCCGGTTGGGCAATCGAGTCAGATCGTCGTGATAAGCATGATAAAATAACTTGGTTTCGGCTTGTTTTCGTTCGCTGAGATCGGTTTGAGAACCGACCATCCGAATCGGATCGCCCATTTCATTCCAAAGGGCTTGACCCCGATGTAAAACCCATTTGTACTGACCATTTTTACAGCGAATTCGGTATTCGGTAGAGTAACCGGAAGTCTTTCGTTCTAAATGGTCCCAAATGGCTTTGAGAACCCGTTCTCGGTCGTGGGGATGAATTCGTTTTTCCCATTCGGTTAGATGCTGAGTCATTTCATGGTCTTCATAGCCTAACATTTCTTTGGCACGGGGCGAGAAAAAAATTTCATTGGTTTGAATATTCCAATCCCAAATGCCATCGTTGCTTCCTTCTAGTGCGAGTTGCCAGCGATCTTCACTGGTTTTTAGGGCTTGATCGAGTTGTTTTAAACTGTAAGTTCGCTGTTGAATTCGCTGTTCGAGTTGTTGATTAATGCGTTTGAGGGTAACGCTAGCTTCGCGAGATGAATGATAATAATCGGGCGGAATATTTTGGATAAATTTGGATTCGGGTGTGACCAATACAATTAACCAGTGCAAGCCCCGATTGTCTTTAAAGGGAAAAATATCGATTAACTGAATTTGATGATCCCAGATGAATTCAAGCTGATATTGACAATCAATGGCGGCGAGATCGTTAAAATAGGTGTACAAATGAGTCATTACGGCTTGAATTAAAGGATCGCCACTTTGGAGGGCATTTAAACAGGTTGCGGTGCGATCGCAATTGAGATCAAAAGGCCGGGTGAGTGTGGAACTAGCGACTAATGTTCCCGAAGGTTCAAGAATAAAGGTAGTAGATTGATCATTGATATTGAGTGTTTTCAGAAATTGACTGAT
Source organism: Capilliphycus salinus ALCB114379 (assembly GCF_047276495.1). Taxonomy (NCBI): domain Bacteria; kingdom Bacillati; phylum Cyanobacteriota; class Cyanophyceae; order Oscillatoriales; family Sirenicapillariaceae; genus Capilliphycus; species Capilliphycus salinus. The sequence goes on from NZ_CP178543.1 coordinate 669,757, forward strand.
ATCAGATAAAGAGAGACGACATCCCAAAACCCCAAGAAAATGATTTGTCGCATCATAACAGGGAAGAACGGCCATTAAACCCAGTTGAATTTCAACGGTATTCGAGTATTGGTAGATTGAACTCCAAGCGGCACAATGGGCGTCTTGGGCGATTTGATACCAAGCCCGAAAACGGGGGTCGTAGTTGGCAGAAAAACCGATGGGTTCAACGGTAGAATTGCCGGTTGGATCGAAAGTGTAGATGTGTTTATTGTGGCTTGTGTTTTCATTTTTAAGCTCTAGAGTCGGGGTGCGATCGCCGAGTAGGGTTATGGCAATATATTTCCCGGTATTGTCAGCCCAGTTCAAGCCACTGACACTATCAAAAATTTGGAGTTGTTGCCAAAAGTATTGCGGTAAACTGTCGCGGTTGTCAAGGTGGCTGTTACCCCATTTTAGAACATTGGCGTTAATTTGATTAATTTCGTGAGGTTTATCGAGATAGGTTTTGAGGTATGCTGAGATACGAGCCGCAATTTCACGGCGCAATTGAGCGGCTAAATCAAGAACGGCTCGTTGTGTAGTTGTGAGGGATTGTGATTCCATTGTGTGACCTAATGCAGCTTGGCGTAAAGCTTTAGATAAAGGCATAGATAACATTACGAGTTGAAAAATGGTTCTAAGATTCGCAGTAAGAAACTCCCTGATTATCCGGTCACTGACTGATCAGATTAGTTTTTGAATAAGGTTGAGTTTCAAAAGCCCTCCTTTATTGATCGTTTTACCTGAAAAGTCAATTAATCGGTAAACTGATCGGTAGATTCAATCAAATCGTAGCAAAACCTACACATCTAGGATCATTATTTTCCGGATTTTCACTAAAAACTGTTTCATTTCTCACTGTTATGATTAAAATTCTCCATTTGTCTGATATTCATATGGGTAGCGGCTTTACTCACGGACGAACCAACCCAGAAACGGGTTTAAATACTCGTTTAGAAGATTTTGTAACCACCTTGGGACGCTGTATTGATCGGGCGATCGCAGAAGCGGTTGATTTGGTTTTATTTGGGGGAGATGCGTTTCCCGATGCGACTCCGGCGCCGTTTGTTAAACAGGCGTTTGCAAAGGAATTTCGGCGCTTGGTGGATGCTGAAATTCCGACGGTTTTATTGGTGGGGAACCACGATCAACATTCTCAGGGACAGGGGGGAGCGAGTTTGGGAATTTATCGGACTTTGGGAGTACCGGGGTTTGTGGTTGGCGATCGCTTAGAAACTCATACAATTTATACTCAAAATGGTCCGGTTCAGGTGATTACATTACCTTGGTTAACTCGTTCGGCGTTGTTAACTCGTCCCGAGACGGAAGGGTTATCTTTAAGCGAGGTTAATGATTTATTGATTGACCGTTTGAAAGTGGCGATGGAAGGATTAATTCGACGATTAGATCCGGAAATTCCGACGGTTTTGTTGGCGCATTTAATGGCGGATAAAGCGAGTTTGGGGGCGGAACGTTTTTTGGCGGTGGGGAAGGGGTTTAATATTCCCTTGTCGCTGTTAATTCGTCCTTGTTTTGATTATGTGGCGTTGGGACACGTTCACAAACATCAAAATTTGAATAAATCTAACGATCCGCCAATTATTTATCCGGGAAGTATTGAACGGGTTGATTTTAGCGAGGAAAAGGAGGATAAAGGGTTTGTTTTGGTGGAGTTAGAAAAAGGTCGGGTTAAATGGGAGTTTTGTCCTTTACCGGTGCGGTCTTTTTCTACGATAAAGGTGGATGTTTCTGAGGCGGAAGATCCTCAAGGACTGCTGCTAAAAGCGATTGGGAAAAAGAAGATTAATGATCAAGTTGTGCGTTTAATTTATCAGTTGCGTTCGGAACAGATTGATTTGATTGAAAATTCCCGTTTACATGAAGCTTTAAGTGCGGCTCATACTTATAGCATTCAAGCGGAATTGGTGAGTCAATTGGCTCGTCCTCGCATTCCCGAATTAGACCGCCACAGTATCGATCCGCTTGGGGCTTTAAAAACTTATTTAGACAGCCGGGAAGATCTCAAAGAAATTGAGCAGGATTTGATGAAAGCCGCCGAAGAATTGTTAGCGGGTGCAACGGTAGAATCGGAGGTTTAATTTTTTCGATCTTCTGTACATTTTAAGGCCCGTTGTATGGATTGAATGATGTAGGTTGCATCGGAGGAATAATGTTGAATGTTTTTTTGATGAATTAAGGAGGAATTAACTAGGTGTTCTAATTGAATAATTACATTTTCTGCTTGTTCGATATAAGACAGGGTTGAGCAGGAAATTCGGGCGTCTTCGAGAGCGGATTCTCTCAGTTCTTGTAAGTTGAATTTCAGTTGACGAGCAATGCTATTCATTTGGTCGCTAACTTTTGAGGTTTCACTAACCAGGCGATTGATTTCCAAGCCTATTTTACTGAGTCCTTCCGGTTGAGAAGAGTCTAGTTGATAGGTGAAAATAGCGGCTTGTACGGCGAGATGGCGAACTTTTTGGATAATTTCTCCTAACAGTTGTGAGGTGGAATTGACCGCCTCAAGATCCCGGGCCATCGCCTGACTGATTTCAAATAAATGTTCGGTATTTCGATAGGTTAAATTGGTATTGAGAAAGATCGAATGAAAGGCTTTTCGAGTTTCGACTAAAATTCTTTCGCTGACTCTAACAAAATGCTGATTCAGTTGAATGATCGGTTGAGTATATTCGGTCAATTTTGCTTGTTGTTGGCTTAAGTCTTGATTGTATTGTTGATGAATTAAACTGGTTTTTTGCTGAAGGAAGGCTTCATATTTTATCACTTTGCTTTTTTCTGCTTCAAACTTTTTATCGGATTGTTTTAATTTCAACTTTTGTTGTTTGATTTTCTGATAAGAAAAGTTGAGAAGTTGATTTTGAGCTAAAAGCAAGTGATGAATATCTAAAAGCCGATACTGTCCGGGTTCAAATTCAATAACGAGGGGTTCATAAACCAGTTGATTGGGTCGGCTTAAAGCTTCGTTAGCCGCGACTAAAATTTTGCAGTCTTTAGACAGAATTAGGGGCGGAACTCGGATGACATCTAAAAGGAGTTGAATCGGTTGACTTAAGTATAAATTTTTGCGATTGAGATAATTCATTTGTTCTCGAAAATTTGCCCGAGAAATCATCCCGATCACCCGCTCATTATCAACAACAATAACGCCGGGTAATTCGGGATTCTGATGAAATTCTTGGGCAACAACGAGTCCGGGGGTAGTAGAATTGATCTGAAAAGTATGGTAAGCCAAGCTTTCCAGAGTAGAATCAAAGGTGATCTGAGATGAACTGCTCATTCAACTGAACTCGCGCTTAGGGATTGTGGGCTGAACCATTTTCCGATATCATACATAGTGGTCGGGGCAGTCCTATTCTGTCAAGTCAGAAAAAGAACGCCACAACTAAGTTATATATCTAATTCGATCTCAAAGGAATATCGGTATTTCTTTGTTCTATTGTTCAACGGAGATCGTTTCTGTCTCGATGGACCTCTAGCAGTCGGTCACAGCCTGAGTCCCATCCCCATCTTCTTGAGCGGGGAATCTAGGCGGTGGGTATAGCCGAACCTATCAACCCCCTGGGGTAGTTTAGTGTTATCTTGGCAGTAGGACTGGAATTAGAATAAATAGATATAATTCCTTTAAAACCTGCGCGTGCTGTTGATTTTGATACAAACCTGTGGATAAAGCCCTGTATCAACAACTTGAACAAGAGAGACTTTTAAATCAAGTCACCAGCCAGATTCGCCAGAGTCTGGAATTGTCTGTTATTTTGTCAACAGCAGTAGAACGGTTGCAACAATATTTGCAGGTTGATCGGTTGTTGATTTATCAGTTTGACTTTCAATGGTCTGTTCCCCCTGGAGAGTGTAGCTTAGAACCCGGATGGGATGTCGAGGAGCGAGAGTACGAGACCCGACCGACTCGAATGGCGAATTTCTCGGGTGAATTTTTAGCGAGTCAAAAGGGTAACAGAGGATGCGTGACTTATGAAGCTCGTTCTTCGGAAAAAGTTTTGTCGGTTCTGCACTTGAGCGAGGCGGATAGTTGTTTTTTTGAAACTCCAGAAGCCCAAGCTAAATATCAAAAAAGCCACGCTTCTTTAATTATTCAAGATGTGGAGAAAACCTATGCCTATTCTTCTTGTTTTCTCCAGTTTTTGCGCCGAATTCAAGTCAGAGCCAAGGTGGTTTTTTCGATTGTCATTCAGGAAAAATTGTGGGGATTGTTAATTGCTCATCAATGCCATCAACCCCGAGAATGGACGGATAACGAAACGAAATTTATGGCTCAAGTGACGGAGCATTTATCTATTGCTATTTATCAAGCCCAACTTTATACTCAATTACAGCAGCAAAAGCACACCTTAGAGCGCCGAGTCACCGAACGCACTCAAGCGCTTCACGATGCTTTATTGGCGGCTCAATCGGCGAACCGAGCCAAAAGCGAATTTTTGGCGACAATGAGCCATGAATTACGAACGCCGCTCACCTGCGTGATTGGGATTTCCGCCACCCTATTAAGACTCTATTCCAACGGTGCGGGTATCAAACAACTTCCGATAGAAAAACAACAAGAATATCTGAAAAGAATTCACGACAGCGGAGAACATTTATTAGAGTTAATTAATGATATACTGGAACTGTCTCAGGTCGAGTCGGGAAAAACGGTTCTACAAATTAGTGAGTTTTATCTGTCAAAACTGGCTCAACATTGCTTAACTTCTTTTCGAGAAAGAGCGCAAAGTAAAAAGGTTTTGTTGAGTGGCGATATTCAAATACAACCTCATCAAGATCGGTTTATTGCTGACCAACGTCGAGTCAAACAAATTTTGTTCAACCTGTTGAGCAATGCCATTAAGTTTACCCCAGAAACCGGACAAGTCACCCTCAGAATTCGAGTTGATGGAAACACGGCGATTTTTCAAATCCAAGATACCGGAATTGGAATTCCTCAAGAACAACAACCTTTATTATTTGAAAAATTTCAACAACTTGATTCGTCCTATCGCCGTCAGTATGGCGGAACGGGGTTGGGTTTAGCCTTAACAAAACAGTTAGTTGAACTTCATGGCGGAGTGATTAAATTTACCTCTACGGAACGGGTAGGTTCAACGTTTACCGTTCATATTCCCGGTCAACCGCTTCCCTCTCTAAATACTCAGCAACGGGTGAAAAATTCTGCGTTTAAAACCTCTCTACCCACCACCTCAACAAATAATCCTGTGGGTCGATTTATTCTGATTGAAAACGATGAGGAAATTGCTACACTCATCTGTGAAATTCTCACCGCAGCGGGTTATCAAGTGGTTTGGCTTGTGGAAGGATTAACCGCATTAGGACAAATTGAACTCTTACAACCGACTGCGGTTATTGTCGATATGCACTTACCGGGTCAAGATGGCTATGAAATTATTCGTTACCTGAAAAATAACACAGCTACGCAAGATATTAAGATTTTAGCCATCACCAATAACTCTGAATCTATTGACTCTGAAAGTGTTTTAGTCACTGAAGTTGATGACTTTATTACTAAACCAATTCAACCCAATCAGTTACTTAATAAAATCATCAGTTTGGAGTTATAAAACCAACCAAAAATGCTTAGTTGGGGATAGGGCGGGTTTATGTAAGTTATTTCTGGCTAAGATAGGTTTTAGCCGAACCCGCCCCTACGCTTGCTGGTGACTCTCTTGCAAAGTTTGCGATGGGAGCGACTGCTGAACCCCTAAGGGTGAGGAGTGACTGTAAACCTGTTCCCTTTTTTAAAAGGATAATTTTTTGGAACCAAAATTTAAACTAAAAGCAATGTTGACATTTTCGAGGGCTTCGACTAACCAAAAGACTTTATCTTGAGGAAAGCTGGAATAATGACTGAATAAAACGGAGAAACGTCTTTCTAAATCTGCTTTGACTTTTCGACAAACTAAAACTAATTTGAGTAACGCTCCAATCACGGAGGTAGCCCCCAAGTTATTGAGCAAGTCTACAAAGACAAAATGACTGGGTTGTTGTAAACTCTCAATCACCATAAAGTTAAATAATTTGCGACAAGTTCCGGCTAGTAAAGCATCATTGACTTTTTGACCATCGTTGTGATTTAAAGTGTCTTGTAAAACTTGATAGAGACGTTGATTAAATCGATTTCTACCATATTTCGGATCGATAGAACTGCTAATATATTCGTAGAGTTCTTCTTTAAAAGTTCGGTAGGAGCGAGTGTTGCGACTTTGTTGGATAAACTGTTTTGCCAACTCGGGATAGGTATGATGGCCATCAACTTTACTGGTAAAATGATTGACCGCAGAGTGATATTTTTTATCGGGGAGTAGGGTGGGGTTTTGAGTGGGGAGTAGAATGATTCCCTGGTCGCGACTGTAAGTTTGATCGCTCATATATTCATATAAATCGTGATCGAACTTTAATTGGCTGCGATGGCGCATCATCCGAATTTCTTGTCGCTGTTCATCGGTGCTGTCATCGGTGAGGAAAAAATGTTCATATAAGTAGGGATATCGAATAATCAGTGAATCTAGACTTTTGACTTCTTCGCTAGATTCTGTATTTTTCGAGTCTTTAAAGGCTTTTGCTAAACGGCGTAAAGCGTGATATTGTTCCGATTGAATAAACCGTTTAACCAGCGATCGCAGACGGTGGGCGGTCCAACAGTGGGGGAGTTTATTGGGTAGAACTTGAAACAGTTGAACCAATTCATAAATCGCCCATTGGCACTTCCGACGTTTCAACCAACGGTTAATTAAAATATAGCAGCAACGGTTGAGAATATGGGAAAATTCTGGCGGAGAAAAATCCCCATCCACAATCCGACCCAATGCGGCCCAAATCTCCGCATCTTGATACTCAACTTCACCTAAAAATAAGTTCCGAAAACGCTCAATTAATTGTTGAGGTGACTCAGTTTCTACACACTTTTGTAGGTGAGCATAAAGTTTATGCTCATCCAAGGATCGAATTGAGTTGAACCCGATAGAGTTAATCACAGTTAGCCCTCTCACAGTCCAGAGAATAAATTTTAGCTAAGTTTACAAATATTCAGGGGGTTTACCTAGAATTCAAGAGATCAGATCTTAATTCGTGATACTTCATCTCTGTCGCTTTCGGTTCCTAACCCGTTATCCAAAGATGCGCCCTTACTTTACTACAGAATAGGCATTAACTGAAATCACTTTTGTCTCTTCCCTCATTCAAAGCAAGAATGTTTTTAGGAAGCTACAAAACAGGAGATACAGGTTAGTTCAGGCTCAATCCAAGAGGTAGATGTGAACGAGGCGTATATCTATTTGTATATACGTTTATAGTCTAATAGAAAGTCTATAACTTAATTGTAAAGCTTTAATCAAGTTGCCCCCACTAATTGTAAAGATTTGGTAAAGGGACTTGGAAAGATCGGGTAATGTAGGGTAGTAGAGGGCCAAATTAACTGTTGAGTTTCATTAATCGCTGCTATTAAGATTTATTGCTCCCAAAGCCTTCAGTGTTGACTTTTGGGCGGTTGTAATTCCTGTCACTCCGGTAATATTCATCCCGTGATAGGGCTTGTCCGTGCGGAGAACTTGCAAACATTCGCCTGTTTCAATATCCCAGATCCGAATGGCTTGATCGTAGCTACCAGTGGCTAAAATTTGGCCTTGGTGATGGAAATAGACCGACCAAACCGGACTCAATTTATCCCCCAAAATCTTAACACATTTTCCGCTGTCAACATCCCACAATCCCACTTGCGCCTCATCACTTCCACTGGCCCAAAGTTGACCACCAACTCGGAAAATCAAAGCGTGAAGACGCTCACTTTCAGCCAACCAACTTTTTTGACATTTTCCAGTTTTAATATCCCATAATTTCACCGTGCGATCGTAGCTAGCGCTGGCTAAACTTTGGCTATCGAGACTAAACGCTAACAGATGAATTCTTTGCAAATGTCCTTCTAAAGTGTGCAGACACTCACCGGTCGCCAGAGACCACAATTTTACGGTGTGATCGTTACTCCCACTGGCCAGATATTGACCATCCCCACTAAAAGCCACCACTCCCACCCAACGGCTATGTCCGGTGAGGGTCTGCAAACATTCTCCGGTTTGAACCTCCCAAACTCGCACGGTTTGGTCATCACTGGCGCTGGCCAGCATTTTGCCATCGGGACTAAAAACCACCGTCTCAATGCGATCGCCATGACCGTGTAGGGTTTTCAAAACTTCACCGGTGGAAGTATCCCACAATTTCACGCTGCTGTCATAACTCCCACTGGCCAGCAGGCGACCGTCGGGACTAAAAGCCACCGACCAAACCCAGTCGGAATGTCCGCTAAACCGCTTGATACATCGACTGGCGTTGAGATCCCAGAGTCGCACTCGGTTGTCATCGCTGCCGGTGGCCAGAGTCTTCCCATCGGGACTGACAACGAAGGACCAGACTTGATGCTTGTGTCCCCGCAGGGTTCTTAACCGTTGACCTGTAGCCACATCCCAAAGTTGTACCATTTGTTCTTGACTTCCGGTGGCAAGTATTTGATGATCTTGACTAAAAGCCACCGAACAAACTTGACTTTCAAACCCTTTGAGAGTTTTTAAACAAGTCCCGGTTTTGATCTCCCAAAGTCGGACGGTTTGATCGTCGCTACTACTGGCTAAAAGTTCACCATCGGGACTAAATGCCACCGCCCAAACGGAATCTTGATGACCTTCTAAACTGTAGAAACATTGACCGGATTCGACATCCCACAACCGCACAATATTTTCATCGCAACTGCTGGCGATCCAACGAATTTTAGACGGTTTAAATTCGAGGTTTAATGAAGAATGTCCGTTTTCTGTTTGATGATTTTCGGCGATATTTTCAATCCGAGTTACCGTCCAATTCCAGGTAGAATTTCCGATAAAACTCCGCAAACATTCGCCCGTATCTATCGACCATAATCTCACGGTTTGATCGTCGCTACTGCTGGCAATAATCCGATTATCGGGGCTAAAAATTACGCTGCGAATTCCTTCTTTATGTCCCTCAAAAACGTGCAGACATTCGCCCGATCGCACATCCCAAACCCTCACGGTACGGTCATCGCTGCCGCTGGCAAGCATCTGACCATCGGAACTAAAATTCACGCATTTAATACTGTCTAAATGTCCGCCCCACCGATCCAAACATTCTCCGGTACTCACTTTCCAAATTCTCACGGTTTGGTCATCGCTGCCGCTGGCGAGTAAGTCGCCTTCTGGACTAAAAGCGATGGATTTTACTCCGGTTGTTTTTCCCTGAAAAATTAGCAGTTTTTGACCGTTTTCGGTATTCCAAAGTAAAATTTTTCCGTCCGCGTCTCCGGTTGCTAATTTGTTGGCTGGACCCAAGGCAACGGCGAGGGTATTTCCTAAGGTTTCGGCAAAAATAGAACGGGATAAATCCGCTCCCGAAAAGTTAACGTTTTGTAGGTTGGCATCTTGAAGATAGGCTTGCCAGACGGCTAAATTTGAGAAGTCATAATCGGCCAAATCTAATTCGAGTTGATGACAGAGATTGATCAGGTTTCCTCCTGCATATCCCGATTTTTCTTGAACTGGATTTCGCAGTCGGTTGAGCAGGTTTTTAAATTTTTCTTGAAGTTCTTTTCGCAGGGGATAACGTTCTAAAAGGCGTTGAACTAAGGGGTTAAGAATGACCCGGGTTTGACTTTCTCTAATGTAATCTTTGGATTGAGATTTAATCAGGGCGTATCGGTTCAGGAAAGCTATATTTTCTGATTGTATTTCTCGGAAAATGTGTTCAATAAATTGTTCGATGATGTATTCCATGACTACGGGCTGTTGGGTGAAGCCGCGAGAATTTTTTTCGATTAGCGATCGCCGTCTGAGAGATTCTAAAGATTCGATCACTTCTGGAGAAGAAACAACCGAGAGTAAATCTTTTCGCAATTCGGGTAAAGAAACCGGTTCTCGATTAATTCCGAGCCAATACATGATTTCGAGTTCTAATTCCGATAGGCGTCCGAGTTGTTGTTCGAGCAGATCTCGAATATCTCCAAAGACGGCGGTTCCCTGTTGAATTTGTTCGATAAATTCGCCGATTTCACCTCCAAAAACATCGTCGATGGTGGTGGTGACAATTTTGATAGCCAGGGGATTTCCGGCGTATCTGGCGATTAATTGATGCCATTGTTCTGATGAGGCGACGATTCCTTTGGCTTGGATTAAAGCTTGACAGTCTGCGGTTTCTAATCCGGTTAATTGTAATGCGCGAACGTTGAGAATTTCTCCTTCTAAAGCGGCGATTTCTCTCGGTTTTTCTCGGCTGGTTAATAGCAGACAACTTTGGTGGCGGGTTTCTCCCAAGCGTTTAATCAGTTCGCCGTAGTTTTCATAACCTTCACAATAGCGTCCGGCGCGATCGCCGGATTGTAAAATCGACTCGGCGTTATCTAAAATCACCAAGCAACGAAACTGTCGCATTAAGTCGATCAGTTGGGAAATTTGCCGGTGAATATCGGAGGATAAATTAACCTGTTGTTTGTCGGATAAAAATTGAATGATTTCCGCTAAAATTTCCGGTAATGGGGGAGCATTTCTCAGGCTTCGCCAAATCACATATTGAAAGTTTGACTGGATTTTTTGAGCCAATTGTACCGATAAAGAGGTTTTTCCAATTCCTCCCATTCCTAAGATCGCCACCACCCGACATCCTTGGGGAACTATCCATTGTTCGAGTTGAAATAGTTCTTGAGAACGACCATAAAATAAGGACACATCTGTTGCTTCTCCCCAATCAATTTGTTGAGGGGTTTTTTCCACAACTCGGGAAACGGGTAAGTCAAATTGAGAGACTCGGGGAGACTGGGGTCTGGGTACAATGGGATGGGGCTGAATGTCTAAGCCGAGTCGTCGTTCTAGAACGGTTCTAAAGTTGGTTTTACTGACTTTTTCGCCAAATTCGTCGGAGAGCAGACGCCATAACTTCGGGCCAACATCTTGTTTGAGATATTCGGGAGTGCAGCGATAGGTTAAGGCGATTTCGTGATATTTTTGGCGATACCAAGTTCCCTGAACGACAGCCCGTTGAGCATCACTCAGGTGTTTACCCGTCTTTTCAAAAACGACAGCATCCGTTAACTTCAGCGCCTCTTCAAAATTCATAACATCGGTTATGCGTTCAGCCCCACGTTTTAGTTTAACCTAAATATTAATCCCTTTTTTTGGCCGAGCAACCTGATTATATAAGAATTTGGACTGAACCAGCAGGGATTTATGACTGTGATTAATAAATGAATTGTAGAGGGATTAGAGGGGTTTAGACAAATTTTAACTAATGATTTAATCTTATTCTCGCTCTTTGATGGAAAAATTAGCTTCTCTCCAGATTGATTACTAATGATTAATATTTAATTTTTTGATGGGCTTTCTTGTTTTCTCCACGCCAGATGATTGAAAGCTTTTCAAAAAGTTTTAACCGTCTAAACTGTACTTAATCCCTCTAGAATTGAGCAGTTTTGTTAATTTCATCTCACCCAAGATTACCCGACAAAAGAAGCCGAAGTTAGATCGACAGATTCATTGAGGACCCGAGTATCGGGATCGGCATTGTTGAATTTGGGTTTGGTTTCTACAGAAGTTCCAAACCGTTCTAACCAATCAAAGATCCGATCCAACTGTTCTAAGCTAATTAAGCCGTATTGCCACAAAATCATGGGCAGTTGACCATAGTCGTGTTCGGGATGACGCAGGGCCATTGCGATGGACGAGGCAGGGATCGCCAATTCAAAGCGTAAAAACTGAACTAATTGAGCTTGTTTGGTAGATAGCATTTTTATTTCCCCTCAAATCTCTCGCAGAGAATAAGTACATAACCGGATCTAATTTTTTACGATCTCAAGTATTATTGATGCTTCCCGACTCTACAGTGATCTAAAACATCCTCTGCTTGTGATTTAACTCGCTTTTTTTCGTGATCGCTATCACACTTAAGTAGTGGAGATCTATTAATCGGGTTTTTTTTATAGAATTCTCAGGCCGGGCTGATGAAAGTTCTGTATATTCACTGAATAACATCTTGTTAAACAGGCTTTATTCAACCTTTATAATATTTTAATACTTTGTAAATCTTTTGTAAATTTATCCGATGAGATCTCTGGATGTGCAAGTCGCGACCCCCTCAACTTTTGTTTATCAACCGCCCCCAAATGCGCTAACAGCAAAACGCATACTTGTCAAGCCCAATTTGGGCTATCCCGTCGGCCCGCCCGTTACCGTGAGTCGGGGGGTTTTGGGGGCGGTTTTACAAGGACTAAGACAGGCGAACCCCGACGCCGAAATTTTAGTGGTTGAGGGCGTCTGTTCTCCGGTCTCGCTGTCTGAAATTATCGCTCGCAATGGTTTGTCTGATTTATTCACCGATAAAATAAAATTGTTAGACGCCGATAAACTCCCCTTGATGGAATATCCCAACCGTTCCCCGCAACCGGTACGCTTCACCTCGATGCACGCTCCGGCTATCCTTCAAGAAGTAGACTGTCGCATCAGTATCGGCGCCCTCAAACGCACTCACCTTAAAAATGAACCGTTAATTTCTGCTTCTTTAAAAAATCTTTACGGCTTATTTCCTCGCAGCAAATATAAAGCCAGAAGTCCCAACTCTCGCGGACAGTTGCATCGTCCCTCGGTTCCGTTAATTTTGCAGGATGTTTATTTTTGTATTGGATATTTATTTGATGGGGCGGTTGTTGATGGCGATCGCAAATTTATTAGTCCAGACTGGAAACCCGACAAAGGAAAATCTATCGAGTTAGGAAAAGTGTTTTGGGGCGAGGATTTAATTAATGTTGATGCTGAGGCTTGTCGCATCGCCCAGGAACCTATTCCCAATTATCTCGACTGTATTGATCGGTTACGACATCAAAAGAGGATATTATGAGATTCAAGAATTTTCTCAGCGTCTCAAAACGGTTAATAATAACAGCAAGCGTTAGTTTATTAACCCCTGCTTGTTTCCAGCCTGTTCAGTCTCAAACTGCTTTAGCCGGACTAACAGAAAATCAAATTAAACTTTTAAAATCCCTAGACCGAAAAATTGCCGTTCCCGCCTATATTCCCGAAGGATTTCGAGTTGCGGATGTTCAAATCAAAAGCTGTCCTGATGACCCTTCCTCCTGTCGGTTTGGGCCGAGTTATGCGATCGTTTATCGAGGAGAAAATAACTCCTGTTTTGCCATAGAAGCAACGGGAGGCGGAATCGGTGGCCCGGTTTTAGAATATGAACTTCCGATTAATTCTCCTGTATTTGGAAATAGTCGGCTTTATTACGGTCGATTTTATCACGAAATGAGAGAGGGAAACGCCTCCCCGACTATTTTTTCGGACTGGCTTGGAGATGTGGCAAATAACCCCAGTTTGTTATTTGTTCGCTTTGCGGGTTCGGGTGCATCCCAGTCCGTACAAAACTGCAATAATATTAGTCCTGAAGAAGCGGTAAAAGTGACAGAATCCCTGGTTTTTATCAATTGAGAATAATTGCTGTTGGGAACCGTTAAACGACTCGATTTTGACGGATACATTCGGCGTACCAATTAAAACTCATTTTCGGAATGCGGCGTTGGGTGGGATAATCAATATAAACTATACCAAATCGGCGATCATAACCCCAAGCCCATTCAAAATTATCCATCAAACTCCACACAAAATAACCCTTCAAAGGATATCCTTCTGAAATTGCCCGATAAGCGGAATTCAAATGTTGACGCAAATAGAAAATGCGATCGCTATCGATGACTTCTCCTTGCGGGTTTAATTCATCTTGGGCGGCGCATCCATTTTCTGTAATTAATATCGGTAAATTGGGCTGATTTAACGTTTCGCTAACGTGTCGAATTCCCCAATAAATCGATTCGGGGACAATATTTAACCAGGGCATATTCATGCGGGGATAACCTTTGGGCAAGCCTAAAAATTCAAAACCAAATCTGTTATTTGCCGCCCTCACATAAGTTGCAGAATAAACATTAAATCCTAAAAAATCTAACGGTTGATGAATAATTTCTAAATCTCCCGGTTGAATATCCGGCGCATTTTCGCCCAAAAGTTCTAACAAAATCGGACTGTAATTTCCCGTTAACGCCGGAAACAAGATTCCGCCATTTTGTCCGCAAAGATGAAAGGCTTTTTTCGCCGCTAAAATATGTTCGGATGATTCTATAATGGGAACCGTTACCGCCCAATTATCCACCAATGCAACCGAACAAGCAACGGGAGAAGCGGCGCGAATAGCTTGCACCCCTAAACCATGTGCAAGTAACGCATGATGAGAGGTTTGCCAAATGTCTTTGATGCGGCTTACACGAGTTCCTGGCGCGTGAGGCGGATCGCTATTTACCGCATAACCAAGATGGGTAAAACAGGGGATTTCATTAATCGTTATCCAGTTGGTAATGCGATCGCCTAACCGACTCACAACAATACTAACATAATCGGCAAAATCTTGGGCAATTTCTCGACTCTGCCAAGACCCATATAAATCCTCTAATGCTTGAGGACTATCCCAGTGAAATAAAGTTGCATGGGGGGTAATTTCATGTTCGAGTAAACAGTCTACTAAACGTTGATAAAAATCGATTCCAGCTTGATTGATTTCTCCTCGTCCGTTGGGAACAATTCTCGGCCAAGCCATACTAAAGCGATAATGTTTAATCCCCAGTTTTGCCATCAGTTTAATATCGCTTTCATAGCGATGATAATGGTCGCAGGCGATGTCTCCGGTATCTCCGTTTAAAACTCGTCCGGGTGTGGCGCTGAAGGTATCCCAAACACTCGGTAAACGTCCATCTTTTTGGGCTGCGCCTTCTATTTGATAGGATGCGGTTGCAGCACCCCAAATAAAGTTTTCTGGAAATTGAGCGCTCATGGTTGACCTCGGAAATTTTTATCAAATCTGTTCTCATTCTAAGGTACAATATAGAGGGGAAAAAGTAACGGGTTTAATTCTAAAATTTGATGGGGTTGATTATGTTTAAGAGATTATCACGGATTTGGAGTTTAATCTTATTGGTTTTGGGATTATTTTTGTTTTGCGGACAGCCTCCGATTTTAGCGAATTCTTTACCTCAACCGGATGAAACTGGAGATTTTAGCGGGAATTTGAATCATTTATATTGGCAGGTTGTCGATCCCGATCCGAATGGTTTAAACTGTCGAATGGGTGAATTTTCGATTAAACAAGTTTGGAGTCTTGATAATCCGGGTTATCCTGAAATTGGCAGTTGGCCACCTGTAACGACGTTACAAACAGATGAGATTTTTCAAGCTCAACGGACTTATGCGGGGTTTGTGGTCACGTTTGATGAGAATTTAAACCCCTGGATTTTTATTAAGAATAAGAGTGATGGTATGCCTGCAAATTGTTTTGTTAGGGCGAATAATGCTTTTGTTCAACCGATAGCTGAGTCGGAGTTTAAACAAACTGCATCGGTAAACAACTTAGATACAGACATATTTAACGATATTGACGATCTGTAGTCTTTTGACTGTTTGTAGAGTCGAGGAATAAAACTGTATAGTATTCACAATCAACTTGTATTCTGAGCGTGATTCTATATATCAACTCTTGCGATCGCTCTGAGTTATTAAAAATTTATCTCAATAAAATCCTCTGCTGAAATCAGGTCAACAGTCAGCCCGGTTCCATTGCCATTCAGAACGCTTAGAACCTCCCCTGAATTTGCCAACCGAATAACGATATCAACTGGTTCATTTAACCAGAAAGATCCTAGCGCATCCAAAGCGGCTGCATCTTCTCCCACTTGAGCAATATCCAAATCTTCAAACGAGACGCCCACCGGAAGAATCAAACGATCAACACCGTCCTCAAAGTCAGTAATTAGATCAAACCCATCAGTAATTTCTAGAGCAAACAAATCCTGGGCTTGGTCAGGTGAAAAACCGGAGAAATCGTTTCCTGTCAAAATATCAAACCCGGAGCCACCCGTTAAAGTATCGCTTCCGGTTCCGGCTGTTATGTTATCATCTCCCATGTCTCCCCAGAGGCGATCATTTCCATTCTCGCTTGAAATGCCATCATCCCCCTGCCCCCCCATAAAGCCAGTTCTCGTCACCTTCTGTACCACCCCTATCACGAATAATGTCGCCATCCATTCCGCCCAATAGGGTATCGCTTCCGGCTTGACCATCCAATCGTTCTCCACCCGACTCCCCAAATATCAAATCATTACCGGGGCCACCTGCAATGCGCTCCTCTCCCTGACCCCCATAAAGGGTGCTATCTCCATCTCCACCTGTGAATACATCGTCTCCAGCATTACCAAAGACTACAGCCCCCGATCCGGAAATGTAAAAGCTATCTCCATCGTCTAAACCAAATATGGTCTTTGCTCCATCATCAGTCACTACAATTTGATCCAATAGTGGTGTACCAATGAAAATCCCCGACCCTCTTAGCTCTACAGACCTTCCGAATCCTGGTGTTCCATCTGGGTTTATTGATGCTGACCCTCCACCCGGTAAAGGAACTTGAATCTGTCCTGCTGCTATTGGGATGACTTCTAACATTTATTTTTCCATAAGTAAACTCATCAAAGAACAGTTTAACTCAGTTTAGTTACACCAAAAATAAGCGATCGCATCTTAAACTTGCCTTTACAAAAATCACTGAATACCCTTTATACAGCGCTTTGATAATTCAACTAAACTTGATGTTAATGAGATTAAGTTTAGCCTTTTTTTGTTTATTTGTCAACTCTCGAAAGAACAGTTTAACCCAGTTTAGTTACACCAAAAATAAGTAATCAAGCCTTAACCTTAATCTTAAAAAAACTTTCTTTAGATGTATTGCCATTGTGATTTTTTCTGTTATGCTTTTGCTAGTGGAAATTCAACCACGCCATTTCAAGGAGAAAACAACAATGGCGATTTATAACGGTACGTCTAATTACACTGGAAATTCCGGTGCTGATACATTCTTTATTGAAGCCGCAGAGCTTGGAAGAATTGCGGACTTTCACAGGGGCGAAGGCGATCGCGTCAACGATGACAGCCCTCCACCACCATCACCTGCTTCTGCTAGCACTAGCTCTTTTGCATTAAGCAGTAGTGAGATAACAACAGAAAAACCATACATCATTGAATTCGCCCGACAAGGAGATGACCTGTTGTTCAGAACCTCCTGGTGGGAAGAAGGTGAATATGATGTCATGCAAAATGCGGGCGATGAGATTGACAACATTCCGTTGTTCTTAGAGTCTATAGGCTCGTTTATCAGTGCAACTCCAATTGAGCAAGCCGTTGAATCGCCTGAACCAGAGGTAGATATTCTAACTGGTCTTTTAGAGACAAGAGCGTTTTTCCAGGAACAACTGGATAACTACGTTCCTGGAGAGAGTGGTTTCACTGAGCAACTGCTCATAGATATAATTGCCGAGTTCGATGCTCGAATCTCTGGTGACAGTGCTTTTATCCCTGTTGAGGAAGTTGAACCGGATTTCTCACTAATTACAGAACAAGTGTTTTTAATGGAAGCTCCTGCTTCTTCTTCTTTCGCAACACTTTCTGGTTTCAGTGATTCAGCCATGACTGAAGCTGTGACAGCTAATCTTGACCTGCCTGAAGATAGCAAGGTCTTTTTCGTCCCATCGGGATACTTTGATTTTTTATAAAAGTTTCACCTGACAATTGAAAGTTAAAGGGAAAGGGGTTTGGGAGTACATCTGTTTAGCAAAGGTGTTACCTCCAAACTTATATTCAGGGTTAATAAAATAATCTTTATTAATGACTTTTAAGTATTTTATTTTTCAGTATTTTCTATATGATCTCTGCGAAACTTACCAAGCATTATCAAACTTTTCCAGTTCAATTTGAACTTTAATTAACAAAACTGTGAACTCTATCAATTAAGTAGATATAGCAATGTTACCTGATTTGTAAAAAGTGATCGAGATCACCGTATAAACACTGATTTCCTTGTCAAATCTTGCTATAGTAAGTGTAGCATAACTTTAAATGTTCTACTGCGTTAGCGTAACGTTAATATTTTTTCTGATGAATTGGAAAACTCTACTAATTTTTTTAACAAAATGCCTTCATTTTTTGACCTTATTTTTTGTGTTGTTTGGATGGATAATTCCGAGTCAATTTTGGAGAATCATTCATCTGATTTTTGTTCCGGTTATGATTATCCAATGGCAATTTAATCAAGGAACCTGTTTGTTAACGAATCTTGAAAATAAACTGCGGGGCGAAACCTCACAAAAACAACAGCAGCAAGGTCAATTTATTAAAAGTATAGTGGGAAAATGTTTTAATCCTTTACCCTCAGATGACACCCTGAAAAAAGGGGTTTATGGGATTATCTTTACCTCTTGGTTGTCCTCAGCAACGGCTTTATTTTTATTCTCGGTTTAACTCAATAACTAATTCCGAGTTTAGAAAGAATGGCTCTCCCGTATTTCTGATGATAACACCAGATTAAAATATAGCCTTGGTTATCCCCTCGGCTGATAGTTTTTAATCCGTATCCGGGAGAGCCGTATTTCGCACTACATTAATGGGATAATCGCCCCAGGAGTGAAGAACTAGACATATTGAAAGATGTCGTCAGTTAATGACAGTCCTGCAGCGGGTTGATCGATGACAATTCCAACTAACTCTCTACTATTTTGACCGTTGGTATAAAAGATGTGGGCGTGAGAGTTATTCGACAGTTGATAATCTTCAGGACTACCATGAAGTTGAATTTTATCTTCTGAGGGATTGAACTGGAGAATTTGACCATAATCACTCCAACCGGAACTGTTAATATCCCCATCCATATAGTAGGGTGTTGTTGCATCTCCAAGAACGAACAAATCCGAACCTTCTTGTCCATTGAGTGCATCGTTTTCGCCCGTTCCGGGTAGGAGATCATTGGGATTAACACCAATCACTTCGTCATACTCAACATTGGGGTTGTTGTTATCTGCGACAGTACCATCATTAACAACATTATCGCCGGCTGGATTTTCATCTGTCCCAGTCTCATTATTGGTTTCAGTTGTTTCTGAATCAGTTGTTTCTGAATCAGTTGTTTCTGATATGTATGTAAAAATGCCGTCAGTTAATGACAGTTCGGAAGCGGGTTGATTAACGACAATTCCAACTAACTCTCTACTATTTTGACCGTTGGTATAGAAGATGTGGGCGTGAGTGTTATTCGACAGTTGATAATCTTCAGGACTACCATGAAGTTGAATTTTATCTTCTGAAGGATCGAACTGGAGAATTTGACCATAATCACTCCAACCGGAACTGTTAATATCCCCATCCATATAGTAGGGTGTTGTTGCATCTCCCAGAACGAACAAATTTTGTCCGTCATCACCACTGAGCGAATCCTTTTCACCCGTTCCTGGTAAAATATCGTTGGGATTAACTTCAATCACCTCCTGATAGTCTGGGTTGCTGTCATTGGAACTATCGGGTTCAGGAGTCGGTTCAGGAGTCGGTTCGGGAGTCGGTTCGGGAGTCGGTTCGGGAGTCGGTTCAGGAGTCGGTTCAGGAGTCGGTTCAGGAGTGGGTGAGGGACTTGATACCGTTCCCGATTCCAGTGTAATCACTCGCAGAGGGTCAACTGCGTTGCGGATGGTAAAATTAACTTTTAAGATATTGTTATTGTCTCCCAAAATTTGAACGGTATCTTCTGGAAGTCCACCGTTAGGCCCTTCTAAACTATGCTTAGGTGGTAATATCCTCGCCGGATAACCAACAAATTCGTTATTACTATTAAAATTTGAACTTTTGGCATTACCAAACAACCGATCATCAGCCATGAAGCCAATAATTGGATTGTCAAAAGTAAAGGTGGCTGTAAATGATTGGCGTTTGGATGTGTCTGGATTTTTCAAAAAGATAAAATGACTATCAACAACAGTACCCGCCTCAATCGTTCCTAAATTATTGATATCATCCCAATCTTGAGGGTTACTGATTTGGATATCTTTTGAAAGGGTGAAATCTTGAACTTCGTCAAAAAACTGTAAGCTATTGGCAGCCGGCGCCCACCAAGTTGAATATTTATACGCTTCGTCCCCCGTGTCATCATTTAGCCAGAACTCCTCAATATCAATTTGTTTTGCTTGTCCGGTAAAATCAATAATTGCCATTGAAATCTCCTGAGAATAATGAGACAGAGAAAGTAATAATCCGTGAAAATACGCTCCTCATTGGTGTTCTTCAAACCTAACATCTACTTTTCCTCAAAAAAATGTTTTTTGTAAAGACTGAGTAAAGACTATGTAAATCTTCTGTAAAGACAATCCGGTTAAACTTCATAAATTGCTCAAAATACTTGCTCCGTCATCTGAAGATTTTGTAAAATCTAGCAGAGCAAAAGATGGGTATTGATAGCGAATTAGTACGAAATTATTAAATGGGTGCTACAGATGATCGGTGGGGTTGTGGGGAGGATAGGCAAATCTTGCCTTCTGCATAAGGGTCTTGTTTTTTGAATTTGATATAACTCTCTTTTTTTCGTCAAACACTCATCTGAGATCACACCCTGAAAAAAGGGGTTTATGGGATTATCATTACATCGGGGTTGGCTTCAGCAATGGGTTTATTTTGGCTCTAAATTTAACTGAATAACACTCAATTAAACATTAGTTTTGTTGTCGCATCAACAGACGCCAATCTCGAATTATAGCATTAGTCCAGAGCCAATTTTGACTCAACAAATGGGGTTTAAATTCTTCGGGAGCCTCGCTCAAAACTTTATTACAAAATTTCACCGCTTTACTCAAACGAATCGCCTGTTCCGGGGGCGGTAAGTCCGTTGTAGACTTCATCAAAACCAACCCCAACCCGGCATAAGCCGTTAAAATTTGCGGTTTATTCGCATCTTGGAGTTGAGCAAGTTTTTGTTGAACTGTTTGTTCATTCAACGTCAGTTCTTCTAAATCTAAAACTTGCAACCAAGTTTGATAAGCCTGATCGAGTTTTCCTTCAGAATAATAAGCAAATCCCAAAGCATTTCGATATTCCAAAGAATCAGGACGTTGCTGTACAGCCCGTTCCCAATAACGCCGCACATCATCCATCATATAATCGGCGCTACCTTGATTAATCGCTTGCCACATTAACCGACCCCAAAGAAAGTTAATGTCGGGCTTATCGCTATCTTGAACCGGTACCGCAGCTAAAGCGGCTTTAGCTTCATTAATTGCACCCCGATTGAGTAATTCTGTTGTGGCTTCGACTCCGGATAAAAGATTTTCTTGATAAAACTGTTCTACCGCAATTCCCAATACATAATCGGTTTTTGCCGTACTTAAATCAAGCGGTTGTTCTGCGGGTGATTTAACCAGTGTCGTGTTGGGTTTTATCGGTTTAGATAACGCGATTTCTGAGTCAGACTTCCCGAACTGAAAAATACTATTGTAAAACAATCCCAGACCCAAACTGATGGGAATCAACAGCAACGCCAAAGGCAGCCAAGGCTTCAAAGCATTTAATTTGAGCAGCTTTACGGACAGAGAATGAACCGTTTGACGACTGTTCGTTTCAGGAAGTCGAGAACGATAAGGCCGATCAATTTTATCTTGATCAATTTTATCTTGATAAATTTTATGTGGTTTTTCAACTAACTTGACATTGTTATTTCCCCTTCCCGGTGGAGAATAAGGTCGAGAACTTTTAAGCTGACGCAAAGCATCACCAATAAATTCGAGATCTTCATCTTCTTCGCCCAAATCATCCGCATATTCAATCGGTTTATCTTTAAGAAACGGATCGATATCGGCTTTAGAAAAGGCAAATTCAAGGCTTTCAGACTGCTTCTTTTCAACTTGCTTTTCAACCGGAGGAAGACTCGATTCACCCCAATTTTGAGCTAAAATCGGAGCAAACTGAGACTGAGACAACGATTTAGCGCTCTGAGTTTCAACCGCATCAGCAGTCAAATAACCATCAAACTTGGGATGTAAATATAAAATCGGTAAACCCCAATAAAGTTGATGGGAACCATAGGCAGAAACTAAACCTTGTCGCGCCCGACTTAAACTAATATCAATCGGATGACCTTGATTGAGATTGCGGTACAGCAGGCGAGTCAGCGTCAGGGCGACTTCATCGGGAATGCGTTCGGCCATCGCCAATACACCCGGAATTCCGCGTCTGACGAGGCTTTCCGCGAGGTTGAGTTGGGCGGTGTCTTCGTCGGAAAGGGAACCCTGAGCGTAAGCCCCCCGACAGGAGTTTAACACGGCCATTTGCACGCCATTATTAACGAGCAATCCCGCCAAGTCGTCTCCGCTGAGGGTTTCGGTTAATCCGGTGCGACTGCTGACGAGGTACAGTTCACCCCCCGACACCCCCAAATTACTGTGTCCGGCGTAGTGAAAGACTTGATATTGACCTTGTTCGAGGGCTTGGGTCAGTTGGTGGCCGTCGGGTTGAGAGAGAATCGTCAGTTGAATTTCCGGGCCGGAGCGATGGGGGACCGAACTGCGTTGAATATCCCGTTGCAGTTCTTCTTGCAAATGCAGAACTTCTCGCTTCAGTTGCAGATTTTCTTGATCGTTGGGAGCGGAAATGGCGACTAAAATTCTGAGCGGTTGGTTAGAAGTCAGAATGGGGGAATGGTGAGTCGAAATCACACCCGGTTGGTAACGGGAAAATCCGATATCCGGCCCGGTTCCGATGGGGCGATCGCCGGCGTATAACACCTCCCAAGGTAAACTCGCCAGACGCTTTCCCTTGACTCCCAACCGCAGGTGCAGAAACTCCCGTCGATTTTGAGCAATGGCTTGGGCGCAGGTCCAGCTTTCGCGCATGGTCCCTTGAAACAAGCCGTTATACAGTTGGCGTCCGAGTTCGACCAAACTCATAATGCTTGATTCTGGCGATAACGCCGAGTTGGGGGAGGCGGTCGTTGCTCCTCGGGTGCGATATTGAGTGAGGTTTTGTCCCTGTAGAACCCCCAGTAGGGGATCTTGCATTAATTGACGAGTGTGGCCAAGCCAGGTGTCTACTGGCCAGCTAACCTGTTCTTCTGCTAAGGGGACACCGGATGCGACTTCTTCGGTTCGCACCAAGTATTCATTGTTCCCGACAGGGGTAACAGAGATATGGAACTCCTGAGTCATCATGTCCAATCCGCTATTTGTTTTTAAACTGAGGGAGGGGAAGCCAGATTTCGATGCCACGCCGGTTGAGTTGAAAGTTTTGACAAAAGGCAGAAGACAGGATTGACTCCCCTATTCAAGATTAGCGAATTTATCTAATTTATTCCCTAAGTTGCCTCTACACTAAAGGTGTCCTTCATTCAGGAGGAAGTCTTGACAGTCACTCATTACCAGTCACCATATGCGGGTTCCTTGCGACTTGCGGTCGGACCCCCTTCGGGTTCACCAGTTGCTTTAAGTCGGGGAACCCGCCCAACGCACTGGTTCACCGCGCCACCTGCGGGCGAATCGCGAATGCCGACCAAGAGAGGCGGAATGGTCGCGAGCGAAGTTCGCGCATAGAGTTTTTACAGTTTACAGTTTACAGTTGTCAGTTATCAGTAGCTTCACGAGGCGCGGACTCAATCGACTTCTGACTTCTGAGAGGGGGCGGGTTTATACCGATTATTGCTCAGAAACATACATTAATTGTGAACCCGCCCCTACACTGGTTACTGGTTACTGCACGGTACTGATCACTGTTAACTATTTACGGCATACATTTTTTGAGGGCGGCTTGGGTGGTTTCAATATAGGGCGAATCACTGCCGTATAATTGACGGAGGATTTCTACGCTTTCTTGAACTAAAATTAGAGAGTTAATTGTATTGACCCAAGATATATCTCCTTCGGGCAGAATCATTCCGTAAAATTCACAGGTTAGGGGTTCGGAGGGAACTAGAGCATAATCGGTTTGACTCACTTCTGGCTGTCTCAACAGTTCTCCTATTAATAACAGTCCGTCACTGGCAAAGGCGTTAATTTCGCCGCTGAGAACATCTTTAACTGCGGCTTGTCGTCCTTCAGTTCCCGGATACTCTATCGGTTCGGCCAGGGAATATCGACTGGTAATAAATCTTTCGGTTAAAGATGCCGGAAGCACACCGATGGATATATTTTCTAAGGCACCTGATGGATTAATATAACCTTGATTATCCGCTCGGACTAACAGATACACACCTGTAGCTAAAAATTGATCCGAGTAAACGATTTCCGATGGCGGTCTGCGAGTAATGGTGTTCGGGCCGCATTCGACATGAACCCTTTTATCTCTGACGATCTGTTCGCGAGTTTCCAACGTAGACTGTATATATTCTATCTTAATCGGTTCGCTTAAATTCAGTTGGTTTTGCAGTCGGCTTGCGAGCAACTCGATCAGTTCAATACAATATCCTTCCCATTCTCCTGATACCGCACGATAACCAAAAGGGGCCGCATCTTCCCTGACTCCGGCTTTAAGAACTCCTGTGGTTTTGATCTCTTCTAATATCGTAGCTCCCAAACTGGGTAAAGGAAAAAAAATAGATAAAGCTAAACTCAGTGCAATTTGAGCCAGTTTTCTTCTCATTGGATGTCCGATTCAGACCAAGCTAGGTTTTAACCGAGTCTAGCTTACCTTAATTTGATTTCCTGGTGTTAACTTTTACTGGGTCCGTAATTGAAAGGAGTTAAAAAATTGGCTCACATCTTGGGTCGCCGGTCCTCCGTCTTTGGCTTTGCTGACTCCTAAAACATAAACTCGTTGTTGAACCAGATAAACTCTAAATTGGTGATTTTCCCGGAAACTTGATAAATTGATTTCTCGACCCGGATAACGCTGTAGAGCAATATTGCGTTCTCCTACTAATTTTACAGGTCTGCCTTTGATATAACTATCTCGAATTTGGTTAAATAAGGCTTCAGGTTCAACTAAGCGAGTTGAGGTCAACGGAACCGAATAGGCGACGGTAAATTGAGAATCACTCTGACGAGTTGCTAAGACTGTAAATTCTAGTTTTCCGCCTGTTGTATCTAGAATTTCTCGTCGCTCTCCTCGAAATGTTCCCGGCATTGCTACAATGATATTACCGGGAAGTTGAGTAATTTCTGTACTGGGTTTTTGGGCTTGTTCAAAAGAGAGAACCGGTTCCGAATTCTTTACTGAAGGATGATCGAGGCGGTTAATTTCTTGGTTGAGTTGTCGTTCCCCGTCGCTAAAAAAGGTAGGACGATCTGGACGATATTGGGCGGTTGTCGGTGCAATAATACTCAGCAGACTGCCGATTGCAATCAGACTTACAAGTCCTAAGTTTCGTTTCATTTTATTTTTCCTAGCCTGTCTGTAATTTTCTATGAATTTGTACTGTTTAGTCTCATACTTTTGGTAGATATTAAACTCGTCCTTTACATCTGGCGCTGATATTCTTCTAACATTTTGAGTAGATCGCTTTCCACTGAGTTGGGAATTAAATTAGCCAGTGATGTGGTCATTTTACCTCCACCTAAGGAAACCGTAATTCCCTGCAACACTTGATTAATGGAACCAGCTTCTAAATTTCCATTTTCCAGTAAAGGATAAAGCTGTTCGGCTACTTGTGTATGCACGTGAGCATCTGATAGGTAAAGATGCCATTTCGCCACATCAATATATATATTTTCGCCGATTTCAGAAGCGAGTTTTTCGATTTCCTGTGTAGTCGCCATAACGCCAATGAGTGATTGTTACTGCATAATAGGCGGAGTACCTTCCGCTCTTAGTGTTCCCCCTTATTCTAGATAATCGATCTTTTAATTGGGTTGATTGGGTCTAACTGAAGAATAGTCCGCGATCGCAAAAATGTAAATGCCGTGAATTCCGAGGAGCAACAGCCATCCCCCCGTTACCCACCAGGCCCAGGGCCATGTTGCCGCTTGAATTTTCTCAAAAAACCATAATCCGGAATTGCAAGCTGCAAATATTGCTACATGAACAGCAAAATTCATCCGGTCATCCAAGCGCCGATAGGCTGGATCTTTGCGATCGGGTTGTCGAGGCCAACGGGGAGGCATTTTTTTTCACTCCTGAACAGTTCTATCTCTATTTTAGAAGGAGATGTTCTACCGAAACATTTACTGAATTTATTTATTCACAAAAAATAGCTTGTAAATGTTAGCGGAGAACTCTTTTTAGTTTTTTTCGTCGGGCTGAGTGTGATAATCTCCTGACTTTCCCCCGGTTTTACTCACCAGACGAATCGATTCGATTTCGATTGATTTTTCTAAGGCTTTCGCCATGTCATAAAGGGTTAACGCCGCTACAGATACGGCGGTTAACGCTTCCATTTCCACTCCGGTTTCTGCGGTGGTAATCACTTGAGCGCGAATCCGATAACCGGGCAGTTCAGGATCGGGTTGGAGTTCCACATTTATTTTACTTAAAGGTAAGGGATGACACAAGGGAATTAATTGGGCAGTTTGTTTGGCGGCCATAATTCCGGCGAGTTTGGCGGTTGCGATCACATCTCCTTTGGGGGCGTTACCTGCCATCAGGCTTTCTAAAGTCGATAGCAACATCCGCACCCGACCCTCGGCAAGCGCTTCTCGGCGAGTTGCGGCCTTGTCGGAGACATCGACCATATTCACTTCTCCCCTCTGATTCAGGTGGGTTAAGGGTTGTGGCTGTTGCGGCGAATTATTTGTCATTTTGGGTTGCTATTCTAAAAAAATGTGTTATGATGATAACTCAGGCAATGAGTTAGGGTTCAGTGTGACCGCTTGACTCAAAGTCGTCAGGGCTTGTAGCTCAGTGGACTAGAGCACGTGGCTACGGACCACGGTGTCGGGGGTTCGAATCCCTCCTAGCCCGTTGAAAATCCGTAAAAGGTTAATCAAGTTGATTCAGCTAGAGGTAAAACGAATAACCCCTAGCTTTTCAATTTATTGGTTCAAATTCCAAAGATATTGTAACTTAATCTGAATATTATTTTGGGCGGTGGCTACCACAACCGCAGTATCATCAAACTGGGGAGGACCGGCGAAAATAGCGGGGTTGCGAGAAAAACCAAAACCTTCGGTGGGAATACCCAAACTGTTGAGGTTAAGGGTTTGATCGCTATTGGCGTCGTGAAAAACCGCAACCGCATAATTTCCCGGAATCAAATTTTCAAACGTAATTTTCGGACTGTCTTTTCCAAGCCGAACACATTGAGTTTGCAAAGCACTTTCTTTTTGATCGGGGAAGCCTTGACTACTTGAAAATAAACTCAAACACACTTGACCGCCTTGGTTTTTTAAACCGTCGAGTTCAACGGTTAAATTGCTTTGAGAAGTGGCTTCTGCATTCGGTAAACTCAAAAAAATTCCCAAACTAGCAAGCAGAAAAGCACGGACTGAAAATCTATTTTTCATTTTAACCTTTTTAACGAGTAATATTCGCGCCAAGCTAACTTTTTCCGCATCTCCTCAAAAGTTAAAGACCGGAAATTAAGCAAGCTAATATCAGTTCACCTTGAATAATCAATAGAACCGATCAGCATATTTTTAGATACAGAGAAACCCAGACAGAATCAGGTGATTCAGCTAAAAATCCGAGTAACAGAGCAACCGATTGTGCGGAATTGAGGGCAGGTTAATAGAACAATTTACAATTGATTTTGGATTTTGTCAAGATTTATTAATAAAAAGATAAAAATTTTATTAAGGATACAAGAACGCCCGGAAATTCCTGGAAAGTGACCCCGCCGATTTAACGGAGATCCTTAATAGTCAATCATTCTACGGATTTGCAATAAAATCAAGCGCAATAATTAAAAACCCGGTTACAATTCAGTGACCGGGTTTCTAGGATCTGTTATGAATAATTAAAAAAAAACAGAGGGCGCAGATTGCACCCCTAACGGTCATTTAAACAAAAGTTAAACGGGTTAAATTAGGAGTTCTTTTCAACTTCGGAAGAACTCTCTTGACGGCTGAAAGAAACAGGTAAAGAACGCTCTAAATTCATGCGTTGATAAGCACTATGTAAGAAATAACCGTTGAGCATGGCTGCGGCTAAGAGTTGTCCTAAATTTTCCCGACTGGTGGTAATAGTGACGCCAAAATTTTGAGGGGGTAAATTCCCTAAAATCCCATTAAGATGAGACTCCATTAATTGACGAACTTCAGAATTCGGCTTAGACAGTTGAGAAATAAATTCGGGGTCAAGAGATTGAATATACTGATGAAGTACATTTTCATTCCCCGACTCATTATCGAACCCGTGCTGATGAGTAGATTGTGATTGATGATTCATTATATTATTCCTCTAGGACTTTCTGTAAACTTTCTATCTACTTTCTAGTTTAAGATACTCAAGGGTGAGGCTGAGTGAGTGTAACCGAACAATTCTATTTCGGATTTCACAGCCTCTCCGGTTGGGAGAAACATCAATTGAGGATTAGTTTTTAAAGACATAAATATCTTCAGCTTTCCCCAGTGCAAATTTAATCGATTCGGAAAGATTGCGGCTAGACTGAGTGATAAATATAATTAAACCCAACAGTGCTAACCCCCCATCTAAAAGATACATATTCGAGTAACCGACTTGTTCGGCGACCCAACCAAAAACCGGACCTGCGATCGCAATTCCGATATCAAATCCGCCAATACAGAGGGAGAAAAATTGCCCTCGTTCATTAGCCGAACATCGGTCTGTTACCAGGGTAATAACGGTAGGAATAAGAATTCCGGCACCGGCCCCTTCTAAAGCCGCAGCCAGGAGAATTTCGGGGATATTATTGGCCGTTCCCAAAAGCAACATTGAGACTAGATAGAACATCAAAGCAATGGTAATAAAAATACCCCGACCATATCGGTCTGAGGCTCGACCGACAAATAAACGAGCGCTAAAACTGGCGATCGCGGCGGTAGAATAGAAAAAGCCGGCATTTAAGTCTAAATTTGATGCGGCGATATAAAGGGGTAAAAAAGTCACCAAACTGCCAAAAATCAAACCAACAATTGCCATCACAAAAGCGGGAGTTCGCAAAGCGGGACTTGCCAGTAATTTAAAGTAGTCAAACAGTTGATGTAAGCGAACTTTGGGGGTAAGAGTCGGGGTAATATTATCTAAAACCGGTTTGGGGCGAGTCGGTTCCCAAACTTGAGAAATACCGAGTCCGGCGAGAAGTCCAAAGGTTGCACTGGATAAAAACAGAACCTTGTACCCCGCCGAAGCTTGCACGAACCCGCCAAAAGCGGGGCCTAGAGCCATACCAATGGAGGTAACGAGACTCATATAACCAATGACCTCACCTCGGCGGTCAACGGGGGCGATATCGGCGACTAAGGCGCTGTAACCAATGGTAAAGGCGGCAATACTAATCCCGTGAAACGCCCGAATAAAAACCATTGCGGAAATTGAAGTCACCAACAAATAGCCCAAAGGGGCAAACATGACCACAGTTGTCCCAATGAGTAAAACGAGTTTGCGACCTTTGGCGTCGGCCAGCGGGCCAAGTCCAAACCGGGAGGGTAAGAGTCCGATGGCAAAAGCCCCCATGACCAAACCCACTTGTCGGTTTGTGCCGCCGAGCGCTTGAATGTAGAGGGGTAGGGTGGGGAGTAGACTGCTGGTGCTTGACCAAAAACACAAGCCTGCAACAAACAGAAGTAACAGGCTGCGGCGTCGTTTGGGGTCTAGAGTTAAAAAAACGTTCAAAATATCGATTCCTCGGAAGACTCAACGGGATCTGCAATTAAGTTGATCTGATCTAAACATCGGACATGATTTCTATTGTGTAACAATTTATTAAAAATTGGGAGTTAACATCTATCCAATCTTTTTGAGAAGTTTAGATTGGTTCTGATTTTTGTTATAAAAAATAGTTACAGCATTTTGCAACTCTATCAAGTACAGCAATAGAAACCAATTCAATTGTTACATGGCTGCTCTTGTACAAGATTAAGTCGCAAACTGCTATAACTAGGGAAGACCCGTGTATGAGAGTCACTCGTACCCTGCGTTAAAGAATTGTCTGATTCCTGAACTCGAACCGGGAGACATTATTATTGTTGATCGTGCCAGCTTTCATCAGGGAGAGTAGATCAAAGAAATTTTGTTTGGGGATTAGTAGTCCCTAAACAGAAACAAAATTAGACTCAGTAAGAGTAGTTGTATCTACTCCTGTGAGCGTGGCTAAAATTTCTTTAGTGCTATCAACAAGAATACTGTTACCCGCGAAAGAAAGATCGCTAAATGTTAAACCTCCTGACAAACCAATTAAGTCAATTCCATCACCTAATAATGGTAAACTTCCTAACAAACCACCAATTAAGCCATTTCCACTATTAAAATCAGTAATGGTATCTGGTCCCTGTCCAGTAGCTAGGACAAAAATATCATCACCTTGATCACCAGTTAAAACATCGCTTCCTAAACCACCGTTTAGAAGATCATCACCTCGACCGCCGTGCATAGTATCATTACCGTCAAGTCCAACAAGTGTATCTTCACCCCGGCCACCGAAAATCAAATCAAAGCCTCCAGTTCCAGAAATATTGTCATTGTTGACAGTGCCGTTAATCTGATTGACCGGAGTATTCCCAAAATCAAGACCGGTAATGGACTCATCAGCCGTTACCCCTATCTGGTGATTAAGTTCGTTAAATTGCCTTCCATTAACCGGTTGTAAATCGCGATTATTAGATTCTACATCAGCTCTTGCTAAAAAAGCTTCATATACATCCATTTGTTCTGAGGATACTTTGATAGGTTCTTCAAAAACAAACCAATTAACATTTTCGCTAAACGGTGGAGTGGTCAACGAACCATTATAAAACCATCCCGAATAGTCTGGTAACAACTCGGCAATCTCAAGTGATTCGGTAAATTCTATGGTCTCTGGCAGTGGTCCACTGTTTGTTTCTTCTAGCTCCGATTCTATAGTATCGAAAATGGGGGCTAATGTTTCGTTGTCTGTGTTGAATAATAATGATGTGTCCTCTTCAAGAAATACGCCAAGGACTGTCAGTCCTCCAGTTTCGTTGCCATGTACGATGTGCATTTCTAGAGCAGAAAGCTCGCTATTTACAGCGTGTTCGCTTCCTGTATGAAAATGAATGTTAATTAGCTCAAACTCTTCTCCGTTGACATTAACAAAGTTATTGTTTCCCGGTCCATAGATCACTTCAAAACCGGTACCTTTATTTTCAATTTCTATTGCTGCCTGACCATCGTAGCTAGTTTTGACAATCTCGTTGAAATCGGTCGGGGAAGTGTTAACAATATCGACACCAGATTGGAAATTGCCAGCACCAGGCTCAATTGCTGTTGTCTGTGTTGCAAAAGTCGGCGAAGTTTGTACGAAGCTTGACTGACCCACTTGGCGAACTACATAGGGACCCGGGGCTAAATTTGAGAATTCGTAACCCCCAGAGGTATCTGTAGTGTCTGTTGCTACGATATTGCCACTCGAATCAAGCAATTGAACTTGAACACCATTTAATCCGGCTTCTTGTGAATCCCGAACTCCGTCAAAATCAGTATCGCTGAAGATTGTGCCTGCAATTGAAGCTACCATGTTAAAAAAAAATTAAGTTATGTCACGTTATCTTAAGATTCTAGTATAATTTGATTGATTTGTAAACCTGCGCTTAATAAAAAACGCTTAATAAAAAACCAAGCTGATCTAATCGACCCAACTCGACAACAGGAGCTATCGCTTGGGAGAAGTTGAGATCGACAATGATCGGCTTGGGATTGGCCAGCAACAATTGGCCAGCAACAGGACGCTGAGATTGAATATAGAGTTACAAAACGCTGTATTGACATCCTCCCCGTCGTAAACAACGGGGTACCTCGGCAGAAGACCAGTTTTGACGAGCGAAGGCTTGGATATTATTCATCAGTCGTTCAAGCGTGTCGCTGAAAAGATGAATTTTAAATTAATTGAATTCAATGGCGAAGACGATCACGTTCATGTGATCATTGAATATCCACCTAAGCTATCTATATCTCAAATTGTTAACACTTTAAAGGGCGTTTCTAGTCGTCGTTACGGACAAGCTGGATGCAAAAAACCCCATAAAGAAGCTTTATGGAGTCCTAGTTATTTTGCTGTATCTGTTGGAGGTGATCCTTTAGAGCTTTTGAAGGAATACATTAGAAATCAAGAAAAGCCGTCAGTCACGGACGGGGCTGGTATCCCATTTTTTCGGTCATCAGGGATAAATTGATCAAAAATATCCCTTGAGGACTGTTCAAGATGAAAAATTATCAAATTAAGTTCTATCTGTTCGCCTCATTTTCAGTCGATTTTTTCGGCCAACTTTTATTAATATCAATCAAAACCGTATCAAGATCTTGACCATCAATATAATTAAGAATTCCGAGCCAGAAAGCACCAGTACCAACTGTTCCCGGCATAATATCGGAGCCATCAAAACGAATGATATCGGCATTTAACAAAATCTCAGCTTGCTTGCGAGTAACAGTATCGGGATAAATCTCCAAACTCACACCCCGATGGGGAGAAAGATAACCGCCCATTTCAGCCGAAATTTCGTGAGGTTGAACCGAAGCCAAATACTGCATTAATTTCCTCGCGGCCGGAGTATCATTAAACATCGCCACCAGATCGCCCCCAACTAAAATTGGTAAGCCAAATTCTTCATTAATGGGGGGTAAAGGAAAAATATCAACATTTTCACCGAGGACCACACCTTCGGGGAAAAAACTGCTAATAAAACTCGCTTGACGGTGCATATAACATTCAGGCGGATCGGTAAACAAACCGTTAGGAGACAACCCGAAGGGAATGCTAACGATGCCAACGGTACCGCCGACAACATACTTAGGATTGAGGGCAATTTGACCAAACTTTTCAAAAGCGTCTTTAATGGGGGGAGAATTAAAGGGAATTTTGTGTTCAACCCACCGGTCGTAAACTTCCGGGCCAGAAGTTCGCAGAACAATATCTTCGATCCAGTCGGTACCGACCCATCCGGTAGCATCTCCGCTTTCCATACCCAAACACCAGGGAACCCGGCCAGAGGCGACAATTTCTTCGGAGAGGGCGACGAGTTGATCCCAAGTTTGAGGAACGGTGTATCCCGCCGCTTGAAAGGCTTGAGGATTGTACCAAACTAAACTTTTAACAGAGGCTCTATACCAAATCCCGTAGATTTTACCATCAACGGTTGCTAACTTCAGCCAGTCGTCGGAAAAGGCTTGGGTGAGATCTTGTTGATCGATCACGGTTTCAACGGGAACCAGCAGACCTCTCTCGGCAAAATCCCTCATCAAACCCGGTTGGGGAAACAGGGCAATATCGGGGGCATTTCCGGCTTCCACGCGGACGGGGAGAAGGGTGCTAAAGGCTTCTGTTCCCTGATAAATGACTTCAATCCCGGTTTGTTTGACAAACGGGGTGAGTGCAGCTTCTAGCTTTTGCTGCTGGGGGCCTGTCATTGCCCCCAAAATGGTGACAGTTCCCTCGGAGGGCGGGTTACTCTCGATGGTCTGGCTTTGATTTTCTGCGGTTTGGCTGCTGTCACAAGCGACCGTCAAAACCGACAGACTCAACAACAAGCCTGTATAGCTGAATAAGCGACGATAGCGACCCCAATAGCACCAAATTTTGTCAATTTGAATAATCACTCTATAAATTTGAGCTTCCCACATTTTAAATTCCTCCTGACTAGACTTTAGCTATTTAGAAAATAAAGAGCAACACAGCCTTTGTGTGTTAGATGGCTCGATGTTTTCTCAAGTAGAGAGTGCAGATTCAAGCGGACCAGTCGGAGGAACAGTGGGAAAACTATCAGTCTGAGACTTCGATCTCCTTTGTCCGACGATTGCTTATCAAATCAGCTTGATCTCACCGAATTATCTGTTATAAAGTTTATCGCTGTAAAGTTTCGGCTCGATTTTCGGCTTTGACAGGGGATTATTGCTATTTTGACTGATGTTAGGGTTTCAGATCGGTTCGAGGGGAAAAGGGCCGCTAATCTAGAGAAAAAACACCGCTCCTGAAGCGAGAGCGGTGCATAGGGGGTGTTATGGGTGTTACGCATACCAGAGTAGCAAAGTTGAAGCCGGCCTGAGTCGGGCGGTTGTGCTAGTTAAAAAATTGTCACAATATTTTTAGGTTGGCGGGGGGGCGGGCGGGAAATTTGGACAAAAAAACACCGCTCTATCCAGCGATAAGCGGTACATAGGGGGTGTTATGGGTGTTACGGTTCCCAAGCTAACAAACGGTTGACCCGGCGATCGCTTCTGCTGTGCAGGTCAGCCAATTGTCACAGTTGCCGATCGCAGATGTTATAATGCCTCAGACTCAATTAATGGCAAAATGGGGGATCAGATGCCAAAAAAGGGTTGCTATGAATTTTAGTCTTTTCGATCTGTTCTGGGTTTTTCTGCTGATTAGCTCTTTGCAACCTGTTATTCAAAAACGTTCAATTGAGTCGCGCCGGATCAAAGCGCTCCGACAGTTTGAACAACAGCGCAAAAGTCGTGTGATCCTGTTGATTCATCGCCAAGAGTCGATCAGCTTGTTCGGAATTCCGCTGTCTCGTTATATTAGCATTGAGGACTCGGAACAGGTACTCAGAGCGATTCGCCTCACCCCTCCTGATGTTCCGATTGATTTAATTCTGCACACTCCGGGCGGTTTGGTGTTAGCCACCGAACAAATTGCTCGGGCGTTAATTCGCCATCAGGCTAAAGTTACGGTGTTTGTGCCTCATTATGCCATGAGCGGAGGGACGATGTTAGCTTTGGCGTCCGATGAAATTGTTATGGATGAAAATGCGGTATTGGGTCCGGTTGACCCGCAGTTGGGAAATTTTCCGGCCGCGAGTATCTTAAAAGTTCTTGAAGATAAACCGATTGGTGAAATTGACGATCAAACCTTAATTATGGCGGATATTTCTCGCAAAGCAATCCGCCAAGTTCAAGACTTTGTGAGAACGTTACTCGAAGATAGTATTCCCGAACAAAAAATTGATCCCAGTCGTATTGATGGGGTGATTAATGCTTTAACAACAGGTCGCATTACCCATGACTGTCCGATTATGGTAGAACAAGCGGTAGAATTGGGATTACCGGTTACACCCGGATTGCCCAAATCTATTTATCATTTGATGGATTTGTATCCTCAGCCGCGAGGAAACCGTCCGACTGTACAATATATTCCCATGCCCTATACTCGACCTCCCGCCCTACCTGAAGGGGCTGAAAAATAATCAGATAGACGCTAATTTTTTTTGAATAATACTCAACCCAAACGGTTATTGAAAGGACATAAATTATGCTAGACTCACAACCTTCTTTGACTTATCCAAACACCCGCAAAGGCGATCAAGTTGATGATTATCACGGGGTAAAAGTTGCCGATCCCTATCGGTGGTTAGAAGACCCCAACTCTGAGGAAACTAAAGCTTGGATTGAAGCTCAAAATCAGGTTTCGTTTGGTTATCTTCAGCAAATTCCCGCCCGTGAAAAGCTGAAACAACGCCTAACTCAACTTTGGGATTTTGCTAAATATAGCGCTCCTTATAAACAGGGAAATCGCTATTTTTATTATAAAAATGATGGCTTGCAAAATCAAAGTGTTTTGTATGTTTTGCAGGATTTAGAAGGTGAGCCGGAAGTGTTACTTGATCCCAATACGTTATCCGAAGATGGTACGGTGGCGTTATCGGGGGTTTCGATTAGTGAAGATGGAAATTTAATGGCTTATGGTTTATCAACTTCCGGTTCGGACTGGCAAGAATGGAAAGTTCGTGATATTAATACAAAACAAGATCTCGACGATCATTTAAAGTGGGTTAAATTTTCGGGTGCTTCTTGGACTCACGACCACAAAGGCTTTTTCTACAGTCGTTACAACGAACCCAACGAAAACACCAAACTCGAAGATGCTAACTATTATCAAAAACTATTTTATCACCGTTTGGGTACGCCCCAATCTGAGGATATTTTAATCTACGAACGTTCCGATCAAAAGGAATGGGGTTTTAGTGGTTATGTGACCGAAGATGGCAAATATTTGATCGTTTCGGTTTGGCGGGGAAGCGATCCCAAAAATCTGCTTTTTTACAAAGATTTAACTCAACCGGATGCGCCCGTTATTGAACTGATCTCCGAGTTTGAAGCCGAATATAGTTTTATTGATTATCAAGGAAGTCAGTTTTGGGTGCAGACTGATTTGAATGCGCCTAAAGGAAAAGTGATCGCCCTTGATATTCACAGCAAAAATCGCACGGAAATTATTCCCGAAACCGAAGATACTTTGCGGGGAATTAATGTTCTTAATAATCAGTTTGTGGCTTTTTATCTAAAGGATGCTCACACTCAAATTAAAATCTTAAATCTCGATGGTTCTTTTGTGCGAGAGGTAGAATTACCGGGAATCGGTTCGGCTGGAGGATTTAGCGGTAAACGTCAGGACAAGGAAACCTTTTATGTTTATACCAGTTTTACCACGCCAACGACGATTTACCGTTATGATATGGTAACGGGAGAAAGCCGCCTCTACCGCCAGCCGGAAGTTGATTTTAACCCCGAAAATTACGAAACCAAACAGATTTTTTATCAAAGCAAAGATGGGACTTCTGTCCCGATGTTTATTACTCACAAAAAAGGGTTATCTTTGAATGGGAATAACCCGACGATTTTGTATGGGTATGGGGGGTTTAATGCCTCCTTAACGCCGAACTTTTCTATCAGTCGTATGGCCTGGTTAGAAATGGGTGGGGTTTATGCGATTCCCAACCTGCGGGGCGGCGGCGAATACGGGGAAGATTGGCACCAAGCGGGAACAAAAAACAAGAAGCAAAATGTCTTTGATGATTTTATTGCTGCGGCGGAATGGTTGATAGAAAATCAATATACTTGTTCGCAAAAATTAGCGATTTCTGGGGGAAGTAATGGCGGTTTATTGGTGGGGGCTTGTATGACTCAACGCCCCGATTTGTTTGGGGCGACGTTACCCGCAGTTGGGGTGATGGATATGCTACGTTTTCATAAATTTACGATCGGTTGGGCTTGGTGTTCTGAATATGGTTCGCCGGATGATCCGGAGGATTTTAAGGCGATTTATGCCTATTCTCCCTTGCATAATTTGAAACCGGAAACGGCTTATCCGGCGACTTTAATTACAACTGCCGATCACGACGATCGCGTGGTTCCCGCTCACAGTTTTAAGTTTGCAGCCGCCTTACAAGCGGCTCACGTTGGGGAGAATCCGGTGTTAATTCGGATTGAAACCAAAGCCGGACATGGTGCGGGTAAACCGACGGCGAAAATTATTGAGGAATTAGCAGATGAATTTGCATTTTTAGTCAGGGTGTTTGAGATGAATCCCACGTTTTAAGGGATTGAGTTCTATTTAAAGGTGGGGGCGGCTTCTAGCCGATCTGACCTGAAATCCCCCCAACTTTTCTAAAAAAATTAGAAAATTTTGGTTTCTAAAATTTGTATTAAGAAAGCCGCAGGATCGGGGAAAATTGTATTGTAAAATAAGGAGGAAACCACGCCACAGAACACACAGAAAAATGACCATGAGCAATCAAGAAGCTCTAACGATTCTGGAACGAACCGGACTCAGACAAAGACATTTTGCCGATCTGATTCGGGCCGCACAAATCATTTTCGATCCCAGCGGAGGGATTACGGGCCGAGTTGTTAACGCCGATTGGCGAGAATTTGGTATTCCGGTTGAAGTGGAGGAAAATCTTAAAATTTTAGGAGAGAAATATCGTTATGCTTCCCCTCATTTACCAATGGATGAAGTTTGGGAACAATTACTTCCAGAAACTCGAAGTTGGTTCATCGAAAATAAGAATGAATTATGGATGTTAGAAGAAGCATTTCCCGCTCTTGACGAAGACTGAATCATCATGTACTGACTCGATCGGATTTCCCGCCGGACGGCCCGATGGGTCGTCTCGAGTTTCGGGTCAATTATCAAACACTTAAAAAAATTTATGAGATAATAGAAATTAATCTTGACTTTAGTTAAAAAATGTATTATATATGTATTATAATAAAGGTAGTCGTTCCATATGCTGATCTGAGGCAAGTTAAACAGTGAGCAATTTCTCACAGAAGGTCAACCCGAAACCCAATCTTCTCTATAAACGACTAGAGGACGCTCTCCAACAGGGGAATGAAGTGCAGGTCGTTTCATCTTGTGGCAGATTTTTTGGAATTCCCTCTGCTCTCGATGAGGAGTTTTTGGAACTCGTTAATCTCTATATTCCCTCGGAAGAAGAAGGTTGGGAAGATGAGCCATACGAACGGACAGTTTGGTTGATTAAAATTTCTGAGATTGTTGCAGTTGCTTATCCAATTCAATCGTTATCAAAAGCTCAATTAGAGTCTTTGATTAATCCGAGTCAAACCGTCTTTGAACCCGAAGATTAATCAAACCGCTCAACGAGGTGGTTTCCCGCGAATTCAAAACGATCACCCTTGACGATCTTCTGGGATGCTATGAGTTCTAATTGATCGCATAAGATTGATTTCAAGGGATTTCCACCTCGGCTATTTTAAACAGACGATTGTTGAGATTTTAGCTGTCAATTTTTACCAAACTTGAATCAAAAAAAGCCTGAAAAATTTATAAATTGATCTAAAATCAATTTGATTGATAACTTAAGATGAATCCCCAACGTTTGGTAAAAGTTAGCAAATATTTGAGCAAACATTTACGACATCAACCCGAACGTTTGGGACTGAAATTAGCACCGGGAGGTTGGGTTAATGTTGATGAACTCTTAGCCGCTTGTCAACAGCATCAATTCCCTCTCACTCGGGCTGAACTCGAAGAAGTTGTGATCAAAAACGATAAGCAACGATTTTCCTTTGATGAAACAAAAACTCGGATTCGAGCCAATCAAGGTCACAGTATTGAGGTAGATTTACAGTTAAAACCGAGAATTCCGCCCGATCTTCTCTATCACGGAACCGGAGAAGGAACTGTTGAGGCGATTTTACAATTTGGGTTGCTGAAAATGTCTCGCCATCACGTTCATTTATCCACCGATATCGCCACAGCCAAAGCCGTCGGAATGCGAAAAGGTCGCCCCGTTATTTTTCAAGTGAATGCGGCTCAAATGTCTCAAGAAGGTTTCAGCTTTTATTGTTCTGATAATGGCGTTTGGTTGGTCGAACAGGTACCCGCAAAATACTTAACTCGCCTAAATTTAGACCGATAAAAATGAATATTAAACAGTATGATTTTTGCTTGGTGATTGATTTGGAAGCCACCTGTTGCGATCGCCAGACTATTGATCGTTCCGAGATGGAAATTATCGAAATAGGGGCGGTGATGGTTGAGACTAAAAACCTGACTTCGGTTAGCGAATTTCAGACTTTCGTTAAACCCGTTCGCCATCCCATTTTAACCGAATTTTGCCAGCAATTAACCTCTATTACTCAAGCTCAAGTCGATCAAGCTCCTCTCTATCCTGACGCAATTAACAATCTAAAAACTTGGTTATCTCCCTATTCAGATTATGATTTAATTTGGGGGTCTTGGGGAGACTACGACCGCAGACAATTTCAACAAGATAGCGAATTTCATCGCTTGCCTTTTCCTCTGGGTTATTCCCATATTAATCTTAAAAATATGTTTTCAAAAAGTCAAGGCTTAAAAGGACGTTATGGAATGGCAAAGGCTTTAAAATTAGCAAATATTCCCTTAGAAGGAACCCATCACCGAGGAATTGATGATACTCGCAATATTGCCAGATTAAGCCCTTATATTTTTGGATTTAAAAAGTTACAGAATTAAGTCTTAAATTGGGAGTTAAATTTTAACTATGAAAATTCATCATTTTAACGATCCTCAGTTATTTTATCAACAAGCCAAAGATTATTTACTGCGGTATGAAGCCGAACATAATCTGTTGCTCGGAATTAGTCAAACCTTAATCCATTCCCCTCAAAGATACGGCAGCGAACCCTATCTAGCAACGGTAGAGGAAGATGATAAAATTGTCGCCATTGCGATGAGAACTCCTCCTTATAATTTTCTGCTTTCCAAAGTCGAAAATTTTGCCGCCATTGAAATGATCGCTCAAGATTTATATCAAGAGAAAATCTCATTACCGGGAGTTAGCGGTTTAACGACTGAAACGGAAATTTTTACTCAAAAATGGCACAGCTTAACTCATCAGCCTTATCGCATCGAAATGCACCTGAGAATTCATCAACTCAAACAGGTTGAACCCACCCCAAAAGTGAGCGGTTTTTTGCGTCAAGCCACAGAAAGCGATCGGGATTTTATTTTAAATTGGTATGTAGAATTTATGCAAGAAGCTGCACCCTCCGAACCCACAAATATAGAAGAAACCGTTGATTATAATTTATATCAAAATCATATTTATCTTTGGGAAAATGAAGTTCCCGTTTCTCTGGCTTCAGCCAGTAAAGCTACCCAAAATTCAAGCCGAATCGGGCCTGTTTATACGCCTCCAGAGTATCGAAAAAAAGGTTATGCAAGCGCTTGTGTTAGCAGTCTCAGCCAGCTATTACTGGATCGGGGCGGTCGGGCTTGTTATCTTTATACAGATTTAGCCAATCCCACCTCCAATCATATTTATAAAAACATTGGATATCAACCGATTTGTGATTGGAATATTTATCAATTTGAAGCGATTTAGTTGTCAAGGTTTAGGTTAAAATTATGACGGATATCTACAAACTCATTAATCAACTGTCTGAGTCTGAAAATCAGTTAAGTTCAACTCAGTTTATCGCGCCTTGTGTTCGGGGTGGAAAGGTAAAAACCCAAATTTTAGGCTTAGTTTATACCTTTGCTCCTCAACCGAATAATTTTGAAGGATGGGGAATTTTTAAACCCATTAATCAAAAAACGGCTGAAGTCTTAGAAGAAGCAATATTACCCGAAATTGCTGAATATTTGCAGCAGTTTAAATCTTGTCGTTTGCGTCTGGCTTATAAACTTCGATTGAAAACTTGGTTGGCTTATCCAATTAATGAAGGGGATTTTAAACAACGTTTCGGAAGGGTTAAACCTGTCGTTGTTCATTTGGTTACAGAAGGGGTTTCTTTTCAACAAATTACTGTCCGTTGGGATGGGAGTAATTTTTGGTTTGAAGAACTGGATCGCCGGGATGATTTGATCACTGTTGAAAATCTACAAAAGGCTTTAAAAGAACTCGTTGAACCCCAAGCTTTACGGTTTGCTGGACTGACTCCAGAAATGCGAACCGTTTATGATTTGGTAATTCAACAAACTGATGAATTTTCTCAACAATATCGGGATGAACGACGGTTAAAAAAAGCTTTAAAACAGGGAGGAGGTGAACTGCAAACGTTTGAAGATCGGGGCGACTATTGGACGGTTGAATGGACAACTTCTGAGGGCGAATTTCATAGCAGCGCTATTTCTAAATCGGATTTAACTGTACTGGGGGCGGGAATTTGTTTAAGTGGATACGATCGCAACTTCGATCTTCAGTCCTTAGTCGGAGTTGTGGAAGGACGAGAGAATGAATAGAGACATTAAAATTGGCAGACCATGTGTTAGGTTAAATTGAGACTTAGTTAGACCGAAAAAGGTTTAAGGTAGTGGTATTTTCAGGGCAACTGATGAACAGATGGAAGCTGAACAGTCTCCAGTTGTCCGAGAGTTTTATCGGTTTATTGTCTGTCAAGTGACTGGCTGAAGGATTAATATAGCGATCGCTACACTGCAAAATTGATTTGAATATAAATCTTTGCAAAACATACTAACTTTATTTTATAATATTTCCTAGAGACTGACAAGCGTAACATGAATAATTGGGGTGTAAGCTAGACTGAGCGTGAAAATCAAAAATCAGTCGGAGGTTATTCATAGAGTAACCAGGACTTGCATTTGCCATTTAATCCCTCTCAACCCCTCTCACTAAAATGTTGAAACCTTTTAAAATATTACGCTATTTGATTCTAGCTGTACTCACCTTTACGTTAGTAAGCTGTTTAAATACAGGGATTGATTCTGGTTACCCAAGCGAAGTTAATCATTCTTCCGCTTTTAAAGTTGCCATTTTATTATCGGGTTCTAAAGCCGATGGAAATTGGAATCAAGGATGTTATGAAGGACTGCTAAAAATCGAAGAAAAATATAACGCTCAAGTTGCCTATTCTGAATATGTGAATGGCAATGAAGGGGAAGAATTTCTCAGACAATATGCTGAACAAAACTATGATTTTATCATCGCCGCAGGGGGTGGATATCTCGAAGCGATTGAAAAAGTTTCTCTGGAATTTCCCCGCTCTAAATTTGCTGTTATTGCCACTTATCCGGGCAACAATAAAAACTTGGGTGCGCTCTCATTTCGAGCGGGAGAAGTGGGTTATTTATCCGGTGTGATTGCGGGGATGAAAACCCAAACGAATAAAGTTGCTTATGTGGCAGGTCAGGACTATCAGATGCCCGTAGAAGCCGCCAAACTTTATCGGCAAGGTGCGAAAGACGTTAATCCTAATGTAGAAGTTTATACCGAATATTTACAAACCTGGACAGATGGGGAAAAAGCTATAAATGTCACTCAAGATTTAGTTAAAAAAGGCGTTGATATTTTTACGATTAATGCAGATGAAGCGGGAGTTGCAGCGATAAAAGTTCTCAAAAAAACCCCTGACGTTTATATGATTGGCTGGATTAAAGATATGCACGAATTTGCCCCTGATCGCATGATTACCAGTGTTTTACATGATTTTCCGGCTTTATTGCTCAATGCCAGCGCTTTAGTCCAGGAAGGACGTTGGCAAGGAACGCTGTATAAATTTGGTTTAAAAGAAGGAATTTATGATTTTGCACCTTTTCGAGATTTACTGACAGAAGAACAACAACAACGCTTTAGGCAGATTCGCGAAAAAGTAGTCAATGGTGAGATTGATATCACCCCTTAAAAACTTAGGATAAGCTATAAATATTGATCGCTAACTTGATCGCTTGTACTAATTTTTAGTTGAATCATTCCAGCCTGAACGAGTTGTCAAAATGACTTATGAAAACATCTAAACCCTCACAACTCCAGAACTCAAACCGTAACTGTCCCGAGCAATCTTCTATTGCGAAACAACTGCGGTTTAGTATTATTTTTCTGGTCGTTTCTAGCCTATTACTCACTGGAAGTATCCTGATTTATTCCAGTTCCAAAACTCAGCTTAAACAATCTCAACTGTTGCAAGAGGAGCGTTCTGAAATTGCGGCTAATCGCATCGATACCTATATTAACGATTTGCAAGGAAAACTGCTTTATCTGGCTAGAGTCAGGGGGTTAAGTGAAGTTTCTCCAGAATATCAAAGGACTTTACTGGAAGGTTTAAGTAGAAACAATGATGCTTATGAAATTATGGCAGTTCTGAACTCCAAAGGCGATGCGGTTGCGGTTTATTCTCCTTATACTGAGGTGAATTTGGGCAATTTTAAAGACACTCCCCTATTTATCAGAACCTTCAAACAGCAAGAAAACTATGTGGATTTGGTAGAAATTGATCCGGAAACAAACGCCTTAGTTACAACTTTAGCTGTTCCCATTCGCAACCAATCAGATGAAGTCGATGGGGTGTTACTCGCTAAAATTAATTTAAAATTTTTAGATTTTGTTGTCTCTCAAACGGAAGTTGGCAAAACCGGCTATGCTTATGTGATTGATTATCGAGATGTTTTGATTGCTAAAAATCATCGGATCGCCAAGATTGATAGACTAGAAAGCCTTTCAGATTGTGGGTTTATTAAAAAACTTAAAGCCACTCAAGATCAGTCTTTAATTACTTATCAAGGTTTAACTGGACAAAAAGTTCTCGGCGCGATCGCTCCGGTGAGAAATGTGTATTGGAATGTGGTGGTTGAATTGCCAATTTCTGAAGCCTACGCGCCTGTACGTCATTTGATTATTAGCATGATTGGATTGCTAATTCTTGCAATTATTAGTGCAATTGGGGTGAGTTTTTTACTGTCTAAATTATTGGTTGATCCTTTGAAAATCCTCACCCAAGCTGCGGCGAATATTCGCGGGGGAAATTTGAAAGCAAGAGTGAATATTAACTTGGAAAATGAACTCGGTATTTTAGCAGAAGCGTTTAACAAAATGGCGCAACAATTACAAGAATCTTTTGATGAATTAGCGAAAACCAATCAAGAATTAGAAGCCCGGGTCGAACAAAGAACTGGGGAATTAGCCCAAGCCAAAGAAAAAGCGGAAGTCGCCAACCTTGCTAAAAGTGAAT
Source organism: Capilliphycus salinus ALCB114379 (assembly GCF_047276495.1). Classification (NCBI taxonomy): domain Bacteria; kingdom Bacillati; phylum Cyanobacteriota; class Cyanophyceae; order Oscillatoriales; family Sirenicapillariaceae; genus Capilliphycus; species Capilliphycus salinus. The sequence goes on from NZ_CP178543.1 coordinate 713,949, forward strand.
TCCTCTCTAATATGAGCCATGAACTGAGAACGCCCCTAAATGGTATTTTAGGTTATGCTCAAATTTTACAACGCGATCGCACCCTTAACCCCCGTCAAATTGAAGGTTTAACGATTATTCTCAACAGTGGTAATCATCTCCTGACTTTAATTAATGATATTCTAGATTTTTCTAAAATAGAAGCTCGCCGATTAGAACTTTATCCGAGTAATATTAACCTCACCAGTTTAATCGATAGCGTGATTGCGATTATTCAAATGCGTGCTGTAGAAAAAGATATTGTTTTTCAATATCAACCCGATGAAAAATTACCTCCAGGGATTCTCGCTGATGAAAAACGCCTCCGACAAATTTTGATCAACTTGCTAGGAAATGCAGTAAAATTTACCGATGAGGGTACTGTGACTTTAAAAGTCAGCGTCTTAGATGAGTTAACTTCTCAATCTACTGTACAATTACGTTTTGAAGTGATAGATACTGGAGTCGGAATGAGTTCCGAGCAACTGGGAAAAATCTTTCAAGCTTTTGAACAAGTGGGAGATGTGAAACGCCGTTCGGAAGGAACAGGTTTGGGGTTGGCGATTTCCCGCCAATTAGTTGAAATGATGGGGGGAAAACTGCAAGTCAAAAGTCAACTGAATCGGGGTTCAACCTTTTGGTTTGATCTGATATTTCCTATCGTTGAAGCTTCCTATTCTCCGTCAATAAAAAGCCTTTGTCATCTGGCTGGATATCGAGGAAAACCTCATCGGATTTTAATTGTTGATGATAAAAAAGCGAATTTATTAGTTTTACAAAATATGCTGGAACCGTTAGGATTTGATTTAATCTTGGCAGAAGACGGTCAACAAGCGGTAGAGAAAGCCCAACAATTTCAGCCCGATCTGATTTTAACTGATTTAGTTATGCCCGTTAAAAGTGGTTTTGAAGCCGTTAAAGAAATTCGAGATGATCCTCAACTTAAAAATACTAAAATTATCGCTGTTTCTGCCAGCGTAATGCAACCGGATCTCAAGCGGAGTGCGATCGCCGGATGTGATGGCTTTATCCCCAAACCTGTAGATGAAAAGCAACTCTTATCTATGATTGCAGAACATTTGCAGCTAGAATGGATTTATGAGCAACCCTCTCCGGTCAATTTGACATCAGACATTTTGGGTGAAACGTTATCCAACACGGATGAGTTTATTGTTCCTGATGTTGAAGAAATGAAAGTGCTTTACGACTTGGCTATGTTGGGTAGCATGAAAAAAATTCAGCAGCAAGCGACTTATTTAGAACAACTTGACCCTAAATATACTCCGTTTGCGAAGAAAATAAATCAATTAGCCAAAGGATTTCAAGAAAAAGCCATAATCAGTTTAATTGAAAAATATTTACCTCTAGGAGAAACCAAATGAAGACTCACGCCGCTCCCAACACTCACAAACTGAACTTACAAGATTACACAATCTTGATTGTTGACGATCATCCCACAAATTTAAGAATTGCGGTTGATTATTTAGAAGATTGTGGTTTAACGGTTCTCGTCTCTCAAGATGGAGAAAGTGCGTTAAAACGGGCGAAATTTGCTCATCCCCATCTAATTTTATTGGATGTATTAATGCCGGGAATTGATGGGTTTGAAACCTGTCGCCGTTTAAAAGCCGATCCTGAAACTGAAGATATTCCCGTGATATTTATGACGGCTTTAGCCAGTGCAGAAGATAAAGTGAAAGGCTTTCAATTTGGGGCGGTTGACTACGTGACAAAACCCATTCAACATGAAGAAGTTTTAGCGAGAGTTTCCACCCATTTACACATACAAACTTTATACCGAAAATTAGAGGAACAAAATCAAAATCTACAGCAAAAAGTGATCGAACGGACTGCTGAATTATCCCAAGCTTTAGCCGATTTACAACAGTCTCAAATTCAGTTAGTTCAAAGTGAAAAAATGTCTGCTTTGGGTCAACTGGTGGCGGGAGTCGCTCACGAAATTAATAATCCTCTCAGTTGTTTAACCGGAAACCTACAACACGCCACAGAATATATTCAAGATTTACTCGAACATTTACACCTTTATCAACAGCAGTTTAAAACTCCCGGAGATCGGATTAAAACTCATGCTGAAGATGTTGATTTAGACTACATCACTGACGATATTCCCAAAGTCATTTTATCCCTACAGGAAGCCACCCAACGCATTCACGATATTAGCAAAAGTCTCTACAGTTTTTCTCACTCCGATACCTCTAAAAAAGTTCCCTTTGACCTTCATCAAGGGATTGAAAGCACTCTCACGATTTTAAAACATCGCTTTAAAACCAATCAATATCGGGCAGATATTGAAATCGTTAAAAACTATGGTAATTTACCTTTAGTTCATTGTTATCCCGGACAAATTAACCAAGTTTTTATGAATTTAATTGCCAATGCTATTGATGCTTTGGATGATAAAAACATCGAAAACTCAGCTTTGAGTCAACCGATTGAACGGCCCATAATTCTTATTAAAACCTGGGAAGATATCAAAAACAAAAAGGCGATGATTTCAATCAAAGATAATGGATCGGGAATGTCTGAACTTCTGCAAGAAAAAATCTTTAGCTATTTATTCACCACCAAACCAATTGGCAAAGGAACCGGATTGGGTTTATCCATTTCTCGTCAAATTATTGTTGAAAAACATGGCGGTAGAATTCACTGTATTTCTGAACTGGGAAAAGGGTCAGAATTTATCATCGAACTGCCAATTTTAACCCCATAAATTAAACGGGATTAATTGCTAAAACTGTCTATTATTCATCAAATAAAACTGATAAAAATCCGATTATGTCTATCTTTTTCCACGAACAACTCTATCGCTCACCAAACACCTTAGAAAAACTTCGCAACTCTCCCCTAACAATTTGTGGAGCGGGGGCTTTGGGCGCCAATTTAACTGAAAATTTGGCTCGATCTGGCTTTGCTAGCCTAAAAATTATCGATCGCGATCGCATAGAAGAACGTAACCTTTCCACACAACCCTATTACCGTTCAGATATTGGCGCTTTTAAAGCCCGTATTTTAGCTAACGCCCTTTATCGAGCCATCGCGGTTAAAATTGTACCGGAAACTCAAGAATTAACCGCCGAAAATTATCATAAACTTTTAAACAATTCCGGGTTAATTATCGATACTTTTGACAATAGCATATCCCGTCAAGTTGTTAAAGATTATAGCGACAAAACTCAATGTCCTTGTCTTCATATTGGACTGGCTGGAGACTATGCAGAAATCATCTGGAATTCCGATTATCGGGTTCCTTCCGATGTGAATGATGATGTTTGCGATTATCCCCTCGCCCGCAACTTAGTTTTGTTAGCCGTCGCCGTCGCCAGCGAATCAATTATCACCTTTATAACTACCGGAGAAACAAACAGTTTTACAGTCACTTTAAAAGATTTAACCGTTCAACCTTTTAGTTTTTAGTCGCAACAAAGGAAGTTTATCTATCATAGGAAAAAACCCAGTGTATCATCACAAACCGGGTTTTTCATCGAAGAAATACAGAACTTTTCAGATTATTTCGACATTAATTCATCGTATTTTTTGCGAACTTCTCGAATATCTTCCCACATTAACCATTTGGGTTTTCCCGGTTCCCGAGAAGGATTTCGCAGTAAATAAGCCGGATGAAAAATGGGCATACATAAGCGCCCTTCCCACTCTCGCCACTGACCCCTAATTTTAGAAATCCCTTGCTTTTCTGCTAATAAACACTTCACCGCAGTCGCTCCCGTTAACAAAATAATTTTCGGATCGACCAAACGAATTTGTTCCAATAAATAGGGTTTACAAGCCTCAATTTCTGAAGCGATTGGGGTGCGATTTTCCGGCGGACGACAACGAATCGCATTAGAAATATAAACCTCTCGTTCGGTACTCAACCCCACAGATTCTAAGATTTTATCTAACAGTTGACCCGATTTTCCAACAAAAGGTAAACCCTGTTCATCTTCATTTTGACCGGGCGCTTCTCCCACAATCATAATTGCAGCTTGAGGATTTCCCCGACCGATGACAGCATGAGTCCGATTATTTCCCAGTACGCAACGATGACATTGATTACAATCAACGGCAATTTCATCTAAATTTTGGTAAGTTCCAGGGGGAATTGGAACCCGAGCATCTGTGGGAATTTTATCCCGATCAAAATAAGATGCAGTTGGAGTAGCACCCGACTCGAAGTCAAATAAATTGAGTTGTTGATCGCCAGACATGAATTAAAAAACTAAAATCAAATTATAGCAACTTTATTAAGTCTAGACTGATTGAGTTGCAACTCTCAAGTTTAACCGTCAAAATAGAAAAGATAATGCTCGCCGATCATGTTTTCAAATCCTCCCTTTCGCGATCGCACACAAGCCGGCTTACAACTCGCTGAGGCCATTGAGCGACAAATGACTCGCCACCCCCCCAAACACGGCGATCGCCCCATCGTCTACGCCCTTCCCCGAGGGGGTTTACCCGTTGCCGAACCGGTCGCCCGTCGTTTAAACTGTCCGCTAGAGGTGATCGTTGCCAAAAAAATCACCCATCCCGACAACCCCGAACTGGCTTTGGGCGCCGTCACCGCAGAAGGTTATGTACTCTGGTCTCCCAAAGGTCGCCCGACTGATTTTGAACTCCAGCAAGCCCTGTTGCATCACGCTCACGGTAAAGCTTTAGATCTGCTCGCCCAACTCGCCCCTGACGGCTCCCAAATGAGCCAAGAGAACGCTTTGGCGATTATTATTGATGATGGGATCGCCACCGGGTTAACAATGGCCGTAGCGGTCAAATCTTTGCGATCTAAAAACCCCAGTGAAATTTGGATCGGCGTACCGGTGGCGCCGTTAGACCTGCGAAAAACCTTAGAAAAATCCTGCGATCGCCTGATAGTTTTAAAATCACCCCGAATATTTTACAGCGTCAGTCGCTTTTATCAAGATTTTCCTCAAGTTGATACCGAAACTGCGATCGCTAAATTACAGCGTCAAAGCCAATGGCGTTAGATCAGTGACCTGTGGGGTGTACGCCCAACTCCCGAACCCGATTTTGTATCATATTTGGTAACGAACTTACGAGCAAACGAACCATGAGACTTTGGCAATATTGCTGGCAAACCCTTGTCTTCTCAACTCAATATAATCAGCCTCAATTGATTGAGGTGATCATGTTAATTTTAGCCATGATTTTACTCGGATTTTGGAGTTTAACCGGAGATTTACCTTATTTGGTGTTGTGTTTGAGTTATGTTCTCGGTTCCTCTATTTCCATGTTAGTCCGAGAAGCGATGATACCCTCAACTGATTTTCACATCACCCAAGTGCTTTCTGTTTTGTTACTGTATATTAGTGTGTTTATATTCATTGAATTGATGCTGACTGTTGCTCAAAGATTTTGACGGGAAGACTGATGTAAAATCAGGCGATTTCCCAGAGGATCATAGGCGTAAATTTCTTGACCGTGAGAAGCACTTAAAATCTCTCCGGGGGGTGGATATCCCAGGCGAGATAACTCCGCGATCGCCGCCTCCAAGTTTGGGACTTCTAAACACAGGCTGATTCCGGTTTTTCCCTCAGGTATAAACTCACCCACCTGAGTGGATTTGGGTTTAAATATGCCCAATTTTAAACCCGGAAGCTGGAATTCTGCATAGATTTCCGGGAGGTAAGGCTGAGGTTCAATTCCCAAAAATTGAGTATAAAACTCCACTATAATCTTAATATCCGTTGCGGCTAGCGTGACAAAGGCTTCAAAGCAGTGTACAACCATAATGGCAAAATTGGTAAATCCAACGGTTAAATTGTAAACATGGGACGAATCTTTTTATCCGCAGGTCATGGTGGCTTTGAAAACGGAGTTCGAGATCCGGGAGTGATCGCAGGAGGGACAACTGAAGCCCAAGAAATGATTTGGATTCGGGATTTGGTGGCGGCTGAATTGCGATCGCTCAATTTTGAAGTGTATGTGGTTCCCGATGATCTGTCTCAAGTTGAAACGGTTGACTGGATTAATTATTATTCTCGTCCGGGTGATGTGGCGTTGGAATTACAAGCGGGAGGTTCATCAAATCCAAATGTTCGGGGTGTCACGGTATTTTATATTGCTCATAATGCCGAACGTCAACAGGATGCACAGCAGGTTTTAATGGCTTTGTTACGGCAAGTTCCTCAATTTCCCAGTCGCGGAACTAAACCCGATACCGCTACGGGATTGGGGCGTTTAATTTTTTGTCGCTGGATTATTATTCCTTCATTATACCTTGAAATTGGTTTTTTGACAAACCCTCAAGATCGGGCTTTAATTCAATCTCGACGAAAGGATATTGCCAAAGGAATTGCTGAGGGAATTATTGCTTGGATTCTCGGAGAAAATATTACCCCTGTGCCGACCGTTCCGCCCAATGTGATCGTTTATGGTTCGATTGGGATTAAAATTAATGGTCAGTTTTATGGGGAAGGGGGAATTTTAATTCAGGGGAATTCTTACATTCCCATTGATTTAGTTGATCGCCTCGGAATTAATTTGGCTCAACTGGCTCGGGTGCGTCGAGTTCGTTATCGAAATATTGTTTATGTGCGGGCTATCGATTTGCGAGATTTTGGGATTTCGGTGACTTGGGATAATCCCAATCGTTCTGTTGTTTTACGGTCTTTTTCCCGAGTTTATGCCGAGAAAATTGACCGAATTATGGGCAATGGTATCACCACAGAAATGCAATTAATTGCCTTTATAAAATTGGAACATCCTACGGCTTTATATCAGTTTCCCGAGTTGGCTCTGATCTACCAAGAAGAAGCCAATATCGAAGGGGTTAATTATGATATTGCTTTTTGTCAGATGTGTTTAGAAACGGAATTTTTGCGATTTGGGGCTGAAGTTAAAGCCGCTCAAAATAATTTTGCCGGACTAGGAACCCTCGGGGGTTCGGCAGAAACCGCTTGTTTTGCAACGCCTAGATTGGGGGTAAGGGCGCATATTCAACACTTAAAAGCTTATGCGAGTACCGAACCGTTAGTTCAAGAAATTATCGATCCCAGATTTCATTTTGTGACCCGAGGAATCGCGCCTTCTGTGTTGCAATTAAGCGGACGTTGGTCAGATGATTTGCAGTATGGTAATCGGATTTTAGCCCTGATGCAACGTCTTTATGAAGTCTCTGGAGTTTTGTAGTTAAAAATGACTTTGACTTTGACATCGGAAAAACAATGTATTAAACATGAAAAAATGCGGGATTGCTTGAAACAAAAATCAATAATATAGTCGGGAATTGCAGCAAAAATTAGAGGCTTGGTTTGGCTTGCTGTTTGAAATTTATCAATTTTCTTTACAGAGTTCAAGATCTGGTATAGAATAGATGGAAGCTCACCAAACGACTAATAACTCTAAATCAATCATCATCTGCAAAATCTGGATGCAAAATTGAATAAAACTTCTGCGAACGCCGATTTTTAAACACATCAGTTTAGATTAACCCTTTACTAGACTCATGCCGCCAATGCAAAATCAGTCACCTCTAATGTGTTCTGTTCACCGAGATTCTCAACCTATGGAACAACCCGGCGGACCAATCCCTGCTTTTTCAACGGTATATATCGAGCGTCCCCCCTTAGAAAAACAAGCCAAAGAAGCCATCGAACAACCGGGGTGTTTACTGCGGATCAAAGGCTCTCGAAAAATGGGAAAAACTTCCCTAATTCTTCAGCTAAAAACTCATGCAATTGGCTTAGGATATCGGGTTGTTCATCTGGATTTTCGCCGAGTTGACTCTAGTATTTTAACAGACTTAAATTCCTTTTTGCGGTGGCTTTGTAAAAGCCTAACTTATCAACTTAAACTCGAAGATGAACTCGATGACTACTGGGACGAAGATATCGGCGGCAAAATCAGTTGCACTTCCTACCTCTACGACAGTATTTTAGAACGGCTTGAAACTCCCCTCATACTGGTTCTCTGCGAAATAGATCGCTTATTTGAGCATCAGCAAATTTACCAAGACTTTTTACCTTTATTGCGGTCTTGGTATGAAGAAGCAAAACAAGAAGAAACCGCTCAAAAACTGAGGTTAGTTTTAACCCATTCTACAGAAATTTATGTTCCTTTAAAAATAAATCAATCCCCCTTTAACGTGGGTTTTGTTCTGAAACTTCCCCCGTTGAATTTAGAACAAACTCAAGCCTTAGTTCGCTGCTATGGGTTTTCCTCGCGATTAACTGAAACCCTTGCCAAACAACTCTACGAATGGGTTAACGGACATCCCTATTTAACCCAACTGGCACTGCATCATCTGGCAAAAGAAATTGAAGCCAACCCAGATAATCCCGAAGACAAACTGGCTCATATTTTAGAAGAATCGGCAACACCGTCGGGAATTTATAGCGATCATTTGCGGGGATGTTTGGCGTATTTGCAACAGAGTCGAGAACTGGCAACGGCGTTTAAATACGTTGTTGAAATCGACGATCCCATTTTGCTCGATCCGATTTTAACGTACCAATTGGAAAGTTTGGGTCTGGTTAAAACTATCAGCAATCAAGTTGTTTGTAGCTGCAAGCTTTATCGCGAATACTTTAAAAACTACGAACTCGACATCCAAAATCAACATCCATTAACGAACTATCTCAGAGCGCTCAGATCCGAAAATCAAACCCTCAAACAGCTTTCGGAAACGGACGAATTAACGGGATTGGCTAATCGCCGCTGGTTCAATCGCACGATCCAAGAAGAATGGCAACGGTTAGGAAATCAAGGCAAATTTATATCACTTATTTTGGTAGATATCGATCATTTTAAACTCTATAACGATCTCTACGGTCATCCAGCAGGAGATGTTTGTCTACAAAAAGTTGCTAAAACTTTAGAAGAATGCGTTAACGGTTCAACAGATTTGGTTTGTCGGTATGGAGGAGAAGAATTTGCAATTTTGCTCCCTCGGAGTAACAATCAGAGTGCAATGCAAGTCGCTCAACGCATTCAAGAACAAATAAAAGCCTTAAAGATCAACGTTGAAAATCCTAAGGTGATTTGCTTTCCAGAGAACATCTTGACTGTTAGTATCGGGGTCGCTACTATTATACCTTCACCACAATTTAATTGGCTAGAACTTATAGAAGCTGCCGATCAAGCTCTCTATAAATCTAAGAAAACAGGACGGAATCGGATTACTGTCAGCGAAGCATTTAACTCGTTAAATGAGTGACCGTTTTTATCAAGTTGGAGGTAGCTTAACAGTTGGCATAGAAACCTATGTCGAACGGCAGGCTGATACTGACCTTTATCACGCTCTAAAAGGGGGAGAATTTTGCTATGTATTTAACGCCCGTCAAATGGGAAAATCTTCCCTTTTATGTCAGACTCGTTACCGACTGAAACAGGAAAATATTCGCTCCTCCTTTCTAGATCTTACCCGAATTGGTAGTAACGATGTTACACCCATTCAATGGTATAAAGGAATGATTTCTGAACTCTGGCGGGGGTTTAATTTGCCCAAACGTGGAACTTTAAAAACTTGGTTGCAAAGTCAAGAGGGTTTATCTGGCTTACAACAACTCAGTCATTTTATTGAAGATATCTTATTGGACAAACTGAGCGAAGAAAAGTTGATTATTTTTGTCGATGAAATTGATAGCATTCTGAGTCTAAATTTTCAGGTTGATGACTTGTTTGCTCTCATTCGTTTTTGCTACAACCAACGGGCTAGTAATCCCGAATATAACCGCCTGACTTTTGCTTTATTTGGAGTCGCCACGCCTTCGGATTTAATTCGGGACAAAACTCGCACCCCATTTAATCTGGGAAAAGCGATTAATTTGGATAATTTGAGTCTGGATAAATCGACCAGTCTCTCCGCAGGATTTCCGGTCGATAAAGCCGAAGCAAAGACAATTTTAGCAAAGGTCTTTTACTGGACAAACGGACAACCCTTTTTAACTCAAAAGTTGTGTTATCTTGTTCAAGAAAAATTAGAAGAAATCTCTATAAAAAAGTCAGAATCAGCCCGAGAAGATATTAGTCCAGAACGCTTGGTCTCGGAAATTGTGCGATCGCAGATTATCGAAAATTGGGAATTTCAAGACGAACCCGAACACCTGAGAACCATTCGCGATCGCCTGCTGTACCGTCACCATCAAGTCGGGCGAATTTTAGGAATTTATCAGCAAATTTTGCGGGGAGAAAATATTAAATCCGATGAAAGCCGCGAACAAATAGAGTTATTGTTATCGGGGTTGGTGATTAAACAAAACGGCAAATTGCAAGTGAGAAATCCGATTTATGCCGAAGTTTTTAACCTCCAATGGGTAAACCAACAGCTTCAGAATTTGCGACCCTATTCGCAAGCGTTTGATGCCTGGATCGCTTCCGAAAAAACCGACGAATCTCGTTTATTGAGCGGACGGGCGTTGCGAGATGCTCAAGCTTGGTCGCAGGGGAAAAGTTTGAGCAGTTTAGATTATCAATTCTTGGCGGCCAGCGAGGAAAGCGATCGGCAAAAAACTCGGCAAGCCTACGAAGCCGAACGCGCTAAAATTATAGAAACCCAACTGAAACAAGAGCGTAAAAATGCCAAGTTACAACGCTATTTGCTCGGTTCAATTAGTATAGGGTTTTTGGTCGCCGTTGGTTCGGGATTGATCGCATTTAATCAACGCCAGCAAGCCGTAAAACGGGAACAGCAAGCCACAGTTCAAGAAATTCAAGCCTTAATTGATTCCTCAGAAGGACTGTTTACCTCTCACAATCGCTTAAAGAGTTTGGTGGCGGCAATCCAAGCAAAACGGCGATTAAAGAATCTCAAAACTATTCCAGATCATCTCGATAAAAATGTGACAGACACATTGCGCCAGGCTATTTTAGGAACGGCAGAATTTAATCGTTTGCTGGGTCATCAGGGTGCAGTTGTCGCCGTCGATACGAGTTCTGACGGTGAAATGATCGCCACTGGAAGCACCGATAGAACTATTAAACTTTGGAATCGTCACGGTCAGTTACTTAATAGTTTAGAACACGATGGAACAGTTTTCACCATAAGTTTTAGTCCCGATAATCAAACCCTTGTTTCCGCGACCCTATCCGGTACAATTTATATTTGGAATCGTCGGGGAAAACTGCTGAGAAAATTCTCGGCTCATCAAGGTGCAATCTGGGAGATCAGCATCAGTCCGGATGGTCAAATGTTCGCCTCAGCCAGCGGGGATAAAACTGTTAAATTGTGGAATTTTGAAGGAGAACTCCTCAATACTTTTATCGGACATCAATCAACGGTTTGGGGAGTCGCCTTTCATCCAGAGGGAAATATGATAGCCTCGGGAAGTATTGATGAAACCGTGAGGCTTTGGAAGCTCAATGATCAACAAGTTATAACTATAAAAGCCCACCAAGCAGCCGTTTGGGATGTGGAATTTGCTTGGATAAAAGATGAAAACGGACAGAAGAATCCGATGATTATTTCCGCGAGTGCGGATAATACGATTAAACTCTGGAAAACTGATGGTAAGTTGGTTAAAACATTAGAAGGTCATCAAGGTGAAGTTTTGGAAGTTGAGATCAGTTCAGATGGAAATAAAATGGCTTCTGTGAGTGCAGATAAAACCGTTCGACTCTGGACAACAGAGGGTACTGAATTGAGAACATTTAAAGGTCATCAATCCACAGTTCGGGCGGTAGCATTTGCTGAATATGATCGAACTTTAATTTCGGCAGGTGACGATCAGAAAATTATATTTTGGAAAAATAAAAATCTTTTTTCTCGGCTTTTTCAAGGACATAAAGGATCGATTTGGCAAGTAAATTTCAGTCATAATGGTGAAATCTTAGCATCGTCAAGTAGTGACAATACGGTTAAATTATGGTCGGATAATGGAATATTAAAAGAAACAATAGAGGGAAGAAGAATTAGTATTCAATCAACTCAAAATTATACTTCGGGTTTAGAATATCTACACGCCATCGGAAAAGTTGACGGTACAATAGAGTTTTGGAGTTCGGGTCAACTGATTAACTCTTTCCCCGCTCATTCCAGTCAAATTTGGGATTTGTCCTGGAGTTATAATAGTCAGATATTAGCATCTAGCAGCGATGATAAAACTGCAAAGTTATGGAATATAGACGGAAGTTTAATTGCAACTTTAGTTGGACACACAGCAAGGGTTTATAGAGTTGATTTGACCCCCGATAATCAGACTGTTGTAACGGTGAGTGAAGATGGAACCGCCAAACTTTGGAAAACAGATGGTACTCTAGTAAAAACCTTAAACGCTCATAAGAATTCAACGTTTGGACTCGATATTAGCCCAGATGGTGAAATCATTGCGACTGCGAGTGTAGATGATGCCGTCAAACTCTGGAACCTCGACGGTACACTCCTACAAACTTTTAAAGGAGAATGTCGGGGAATAACTTCGGTTAATTTTAGTCCCGATGGTCAAACTTTAGCAGTGAGTTGTGGTGACGGTTCCGTGAAAGTCTTAAAAATAGATGGAACCGAAATCGTTAAACTGAAAATTCACGAGAGTAATGTTTGGGATGTTGCTTTCAGTCCCGACGGTCGATTTCTTGCTTCTGCTGGAGACGATGAGACTATTATTTTATGGAATTTAGAGGAAATTTTAAAGCTGGATGAACTCCCTTACGCCTGCAATTTTGTTAAAGATTATCTTCAAAATAGTTCCGAAGTTGAAGACAGCGATCGCTCTTTATGTGATGGGGTAAATTAAAACCTCTCCCCTAATCTTTCTCCTGCGAGGAAATCAGAAAACCTCTCCCCCAATTCCTCTCCTACGAGGAGTTAGCAAAACCTCTCCCCCAACCCCTCTCCTGCGAGGAGAGGGGAGTAATTTTAGATTAAGAATTAATTCCCCCTCGCCTTTTTAAGTAAAAACCTAGAGTAAAAACCCGGTTTCTTTGAGAAACCGGGTTTTTGGTTAAGCCTCTTTAAAAAATCTGACAATTTCTCGAACGTGGCTGAGAACTTCGCTATCGGTTGTCAGTTGAGAAATGGCATTTTCTGCATCTCTCGCTAACCGTTGATGTTCGGCTTGGTTGGTTGATTTGAACTGTTTTAAATCTGCCGATAGATTCTCCAAATCTCTTTCTTGAACTTCCCAACGTCTAATCTGTTGAGAAATAAATGAATTGGGATTATTCGTATCCAGAAAAGCTTCTAATTCTTGCAATTTATACTCAAGGGTTGCAAAGCGATCGCGAAGTTCAAGCACATCCTCTCGCGGATAAGAAAACTCCCGTCGAACCATCGCCAAACGTATTGCTAAATATTGATAAGCGCGAATAGCCGGACGCAAAACGGTTAATAACAATGCCGCACCCGAACCAATATAACCTACCACACTAATTCCGGCCAAAGCTAAAGCATAAAGTCCGACCGTAGAAATGATATGTAATCCAATCGCAACCCACAGCGAACGTCGGGAAACCAGCCGAACATATTGAAGCTGTTTGTCATCAATTTTGATTTCTTTTTTAACCGAATCTTCCGCTTCTGCGAGAACTTCCTTGGCATCAAAGTGAATATTCCAAGGAACCGTTACAATTAACAATAACCACCAAAACGTCGCGCCACCAATTACCCAATCTAAAAAGTTACCCGTCGGAATATTTAACCATTGCAAGATCCCGAAGCAGAGGAGAACAAATAGAAAAAGTCCCACACCAAATCCTGCAAAATTAATGGAGTTTCTCATCGTTGAATTCTAGCCAATTCAGATGATACAATTATCTCTGGCTGAGTTCAGCTTACCGAAAATTATGTGACAGTTCTCTAACTTTCATAATTGTGACCATTTAACAATTGGATGCTAACCTATAAACAATGTAGGGGCGTAAGGCTTGCGCCCAAAGCCAAAAAATTTACAAAACTTTTACAGAAACCCGGTTTCTCCGAGAAACCGGGTTTATAGGGTAGAGTCTGTTATTAAATAGCCGAATTTGCAAATGAAAACCTCAAAACCAGGGAAAGTTTATTTAGTGGGTGCAGGATTGGGAGATATTGCTTACCTAACCGTGCGATCGCATCAACTTTTGACCCAAGCGGAAGTAATTGTTTATGATGCTTTAGTTGATGATTCTATCCTGCAAATCATTCCGAAAAATTGCCTAAAACTCGATGTGGGTAAACGGGGCGGAAAACCAAGCACCCCCCAATCAGAAATTAACAATCTTTTGGTAAAATATTGTCAGGAAGGAAAACAAGTCGTGCGACTCAAAGGCGGCGATCCGTTTATTTTCGGACGGACAACCGGCGAAATTCAAGCCTTAATTGCCGCTAATTGTGACTTTGAAGTGGTTCCCGGTATTTCCTCAGCTTTGGCGGCGCCTTTACTGGCAGGAATTCCCCTCACAGATGCCGTAATGAGCCGTTGTTTTGCCGTATTAACTGCCCACGAACCCGACGCAATTAATTGGAAAAATGTTTCCCAAATTGACACGTTAGTTATTTTAATGGGAAGTCGGAATTTAAAAGAAATTATTCATCAATTACAACGTCACGGGCGATCGCCTCAAACCCCAATCGCCATTATCCGCGAAGGGGGACGACCCCAACAACAGGTTTGGGTGGGAACCATTAGCGATATCATTGAAAAAACGGCAAAATTCTCTCTTTCTCCCTGCGTTATCGTTGTCGGAGAGGTGGTAAACTTGCGCGATTTCCTGCAATCTACCCTATATTCTATGTCTAATTCTCAAAAACCCTTATCTGGAAAAACCATTTTAATCACCCGGGCGGCGGGACAGTCCAGTAAATTTACCGAATTGTTAACCGCAGAAGGCGCAACGGTGATGGAAATGCCCGCTTTGGTGATCGGCCCTCCTTCAAGTTGGGTCGCCCTCGATGAAGCGATCGCCCAATTTGATGGCAGTTCTCAACCTTATTTTAACTGGTTAATTCTCACTTCGGCTAATGGAATTCATTTCTTTTTTGAACGGCTAAAAAAACAGGGGAAAGATACTCGTATTCTCCACAAAACTAAAATAGCAGTTGTCGGGAAAAAAACGGCTTCTAGTTTGCAGAAATACGGACTCGAACCGGATTTTATTCCCCCGGATTTTGTGGCGGATTCTTTAGTGTCTCATTTTCCCGAATCTCTAGCCGGAAAACGGGTATTATTTCCCCGAGTCGAAACCGGGGGGCGAGATGTGTTAGTGATTGAATTGACCCAACAGGGTGCCGAGTTGGTGGAAGTTCCCGCCTACGAGTCTCGCTGTCCCGATGCGATCGCCCCCGATATCTTAGAGGCTTTACAACAGCGTAAAATTGATGTAATTACCTTTGCCAGTTCTAAAACCGTGCAGAATTTCTGTCATCTAACTCAAGGTTTGGGGAAAGATTTCTTGGAGGGCGTTTGTATTGCTTCAATTGGGCCGCAAACTTCGGAAACTTGTCTGCAATTATTGGGTCGGTTAGATTTAGAAGCAAAAGAATATACTTTAGAAGGGTTAACGGAGGCTATTGTCGCCTGGGAATTGGGACAGAGAACCATTCAGGGTAATTCGTAAGACTAAAAGATTGATCTTCTCCCTTGGGGGTATAAATATGACTTTTCAAAGATTTCGACCAAGCCATTTTACACCGGATTTTACACGGATTTTATTGGGGACGGTTACTGTTGCTGCCATTGTTGTGACTCAACAACAGATTGTTGTCGCAAAATCGGCTCAAGAAGTCGCAGAAATAGCCGCACCAATTACCGTACAAATTAATAGTATATTGGGTGATGGTTCAGGGGTGATTGTGGCAAAATCCGGCCAGAAATATACCGTTTTGACGGTGAATCATGTCGTTGAAGATGCCAGTACAGAATACAGTATTCGCACCCATGACGGCGAAAATCATTCGGCGACGGGGGTGACTCGTTTACAAAATGACAACACCGAACCGGATTTAGCCATTGTTGAATTTGAGAGTAATTTAGATTATCCGGTCGCCACTTTAGGAGATTCTGAACAGGCTGTTATTGGCGCTCAAATTTATGTTTATGGGTATCCGGCAACGGGAGGATTAACCGGGGCCGAACGAGAACCGGAACTCTCGCCGGGATTGGTCACCAGTCGCCCGAAAAGTCGCCCGGAAGGGTACAATTTGCGCTATCAAGCGGTGACGTGGAGCGGGATGAGTGGCGGCCCGGTCTTTGATGGGGCGGGGCGTGTGGTCGGTTTACACGGTCAAGGGGAGTTTGGATTTGCTCAGACCAGTTCCGGGGATGTGGCGCCGATTAAAACGGGATTTAATGCCGCAATTCCGATTAATTTGTTTATTGTACAACTCTCAGAAACTCCGTTAAACGTTGAGGATCTTCAGATTGATAATCAGCCCACAACTGCAACCGAACCGACGTTATCTTTGGATAATCCAGAGGATGCGAAAACTTTCTTTTTTCGCGGATTAACGTTGTTAGATCAAGGGTATGCTTGGGAGGCAATTGAGGCTTTGAATCAAGCTTTAAAACGCGATCCGAATTTGCCCGAAGCTCATTTTAATATGGGTTTGGCTCGCACGCTGTTGGCGGCGAATGTTACTCAAGAAATTGGTACCGTTCGCGGCTCAAATCCGATTCCTGATTATACCGAAGCGATCCGTTTGAATCCCGGTTATGCTGATGCTTATTATAATCGGGGATTGGCTTATTTAGAGCAGAAAAAGTTGGATTTGGCGCTCGCCGATTTTAAACAAGCAGCCCAACTTTATCGGCAACTGGGACGGGAAGCTTCTTACCAAGATGCGGTGCAGCGAATTCAAGAACTTGAAACCTCGATGTAGTTGATTTAACAACTAAAGTTGGAAAGATTTAGAATCTCCAGAATCTTCATTTCTGGGGTATTTTGCCATTTTTGGAGTTTTGGTTATAGTAGAATTAGAGAGCGCTGAAGTCTAGTCTGTAAAATTGACAACCGATTAGAGATTTCAGACATTCAGGATGAATTTTAAAAAAAATTCAAAGCCATGCACATCAGTAGACTCTCTTTAATTTTAAGTTGAAATCTTTGATATAAACGCCTTTTTTACTTTATTTCTGGGAACATTCAAACAAGGAAATTTAACATGACTTCAGGGACTACAAAAACAGAAAACATAGACAAAGGAAATATTGTTGTTGTTGATGATACTCCGGATAATTTGCGACTCTTGGGTAATATTCTCAGAAAAGAAGGGTACAAAGTTCGATTAATTCCGAATGGAGAGTTGGCTTTATCGGGTATTGAATTATTACTACCGGATTTGATTTTGCTCGATATAATGATGCC
This sequence comes from Capilliphycus salinus ALCB114379, assembly GCF_047276495.1. Lineage (NCBI taxonomy): Bacteria > Bacillati > Cyanobacteriota > Cyanophyceae > Oscillatoriales > Sirenicapillariaceae > Capilliphycus > Capilliphycus salinus. The sequence continues at coordinate 731,214 of NZ_CP178543.1, forward strand.
GGATATGAACGGTTATGAAGTCTGTCAACGTTTGAAAGCAAACCAACGCACTCAAGATGTTCCCGTGATTTTTATTAGTGCAATTGATGAGGTTGCAGATAAAGTTAAAGCTTTTGAAGCCGGAGGAGTTGATTATATTACAAAGCCTTTTCAAGTTCAAGAGGTGTTAGCCCGAGTTGAAACCCATTTAAAAATTCATTTTCTCCAAAAAAATTTACTTGAAAAAAATCAAGAGTTAGAAATCACCCTCCAACAACTAAAAACCACTCAAAATCAATTGGTTCAGTCGGAAAAAATGGCCGCTCTCGGACAGTTAGTGGCAGGAATTGCCCATGAAATTAATACTCCTTTGGGTGCGATTCGGTCTTCGATAGAAAATATCATCGCCTTTTTTAATGATAATTTAGGACATCTCCCCGAAATTTTACAAACTTTGAGTTTGGAACAACAGCAAGATTTATTTGATCTCTGTCACCAGTCTTTACAACAAAGAGACTGCTATTCTAATAAAGAAAAACGTCAGGCGAGACGGGCTTTGACCCGTCAACTCGAAGCCGATAATATTGCCAATGCCGATACAATTGCCGATACATTGGTCGATCTGGGAATTCTGGAAACTTCCCCTTCAATTGTATCGCTGTTAAAAACTGAAGACGGCAATAAAATTTTGGATTTGGCTTATCAAATTACCAGTGTTAAAAAGAGTTCTAACACCATTAAAACTGCAACAGACCGGGCGGCTAAAGTTGTGTTTGCCTTGAAAACCTACGCCCGTTACGATCACCGGGGAAATGCGATAGAAGCTAATATAATTGAGGGCATAGAAACGGTGTTAACCCTTTACCAAAATAATATTAAGCAAGGGGTAGAAGTGATCAGAAATTATCCCGATTCGTTCCCCTCGATTTTATGTTATCCTGATGAGTTAAATCAAGTTTGGACGAATCTCATTCATAATGCTTTGCAAGCGATGAATTATCAAGGGACCTTGACAATTACCGTCGGACAGGAGAGCGAAAATTTAGTGATCAAGATTACCGATAATGGTGCGGGAATTCCCCCAGAAATTCAATCGAAAATGTTTCAGCCATTCTTTACCACCAAACCCGCAGGTCAAGGAAGCGGTTTGGGTTTGGATATTGTGCAAAAAATTATCGACAAACATCAAGGTGAAATTCGGGTGAATTCGGTTCCCGGAGAAACGACATTTACCGTCTGTTTACCCATCAACAGTTAACTCGAATCTCTCTATTTATAATTGGATGAGTTGCATGGTATCCTATAACCTGTGATGTGCTTTTCTGAAGGAACTGCTTGCGGTTCCCGCTCAGGAGTTGAGTTCAACTGATAACTGCAAATCCTAATTTTACTGAGGTTAGCCCTAATGTCTAAGCCTGTCATTTTGTGCGTAGATGATGAAGCTGTCGTTTTAGATAGTTTAAAAATTCAACTCAAAAATGCGTTTAGAGATAGTTATGGCTATGAAATGGCTGAAAGTTCTGAAGAAGCTTGGGAGATTTTAGAAGAACTTTCAGAGGAAAATACAGATATTGTAGTGATCGTTTCTGATTGGTTAATGCCGGGGGTTAAAGGGGATGAATTTTTAATAAAAGTTCATCAAAAATTTCCTCATGTTTTAAAAATCATGCTGACGGGACAAGCAGATCTCGAAGCTGTTCAGAAGGTCATAAAACAAGCGAGTTTGTATCGATGTTTGGATAAACCTTGGAACAGTGAAGAACTTATTGCCACCATTCAATCAGGGTTAAAGGACTATCAATCTTCTCACAATTATGAGCAAACCAGTGGTGATTTGTGTTGATGATGAACCAACAATTTTAGAAAGCTTAAAAGTTGAACTGAGAAAAGCGCTGGACAATCAATGTATTATTGAAGTTGCTGAAAGCGGTCAAGAAGCTTTAGAACTTTTAGATGAACTCCAAGAAGAAAACTCGGAGATAGCGGTCGTTTTATCGGACTATTTAATGCCGGGAATCCTGGGAGATGAACTGCTGAGAATCATTCATCAAAGATCCCCTAAAACCTTAAATATACTCCTCACCGGACAGGCGGATTTACCCGCTTTGGGGAACGCGATAAAATATGCAAAACTTTATCGATATATTGCCAAACCCTGGCAACCCGATGATTTAAAATTAACGGTAATCGAAGCGGTTAATAGTTATATTCAAGAGAAAAAAATCCAGGAACAAACCCTCAAACTGCAACAAATGAATGAGGAGTTAAAACGATTGGCGAGCGAATTAAAACTAGCCAATCAAGAACTCCAACGTTTGGCGGTAACAGATAGTTTAACTAAACTGGCCAACCGCCGCCAATTTGATGAATATTTAGTGCATGAATGGCTAAGGATGATGCGAGAACAGCAATTTTTGTCTTTAATTTTGTGTGATGTAGACTTTTTTAAAAACTACAATGATAAATATGGCCATCCCGCCGGCGATAATTGTTTACGAGCCGTTGCTAACGCCATTCGTCAGCAAGTCAAACGTCCCGGAGATTTAGCCGCTCGCTACGGTGGGGAAGAATTTGTGATTATCCTTCCGAACACTCAAGCCGAAGGTGCTGTTAACGTCGCCGAAGGAATTCGCCAACAAATAAAATCCCTAAACCTTCCCCATTCTCAATCGAAAATTGCCGATTGTATTACCGTGAGTTCGGGGGTGGCGAGTGTGGTTCCTCATCCAAATTATTCACCCTCTGACTTAATAGCGGCGGCAGATATTGCGCTTTACGAAGCCAAACAACAGGGACGAGATTGTGTGATTTATAAACCCTTTTCTAACTCGTTTGAAGATGAGAATTTCGAGGGTTTAGACTTGGGCTAAATATTCCGATTCTATAGTTACATGACGTTCCTCAAGGGTTTGTTTAAATAAATCCGTCGGTAAGGCTTGCTCAATCGGCCAAACTCCCGGTTTATTCAGTTGGTTTGTCAGCAGAAGTTGACCCACACTTCCGGTACCAATTCCGGCGGCGATGGCTGTATTTTCATGGGTCAGAGTTGAACAAAATTCAACCGGTTTTTTGCCTTTATAACCTTGAGCCGATGCGCGGACAGCCACCCCAATTCCGCTAAAATAATCGGTAACGGTTGTCATCGCATAACTCACCTGAGAAAGAAACTCAATTACTGCGGTATTTTGTAACCAACTCGGCGGCCATTGATGGGCGACCATTCCAGTTAAATAATTATAAAAATCGGGAAAAGTGCCGAATTTCGTCACCACCGTTTTCACGTCAAAAGATTGAGCCAGAGTATAACATTCCGGCATATCAAACCAGTAGACCCCCAATTTACCGTAGGGTGCGGGAAATGGAATCACTTCGCGATCGCTATAAGGTTTAACCTGTTCCCATTGTCCGTTTTTCCAGACCTGAAAAGGACGCTGCAACCCGAGAAAAGTAGTTCGCATCACGGTAATTCCCGCCCCACCGGAACCGCCAACCACATAACTTAAATGAATGGTTTCAACTTCATCTAACTCCTCAACACCCAAACGAACCAAACTATTAGAAATACCGGGAAAAATCCCCGTATTAATCACGGCGGTAATCCCTTTTTCTTGAGCTAAATTGTGAAGACTCAAAGCCTTTAACGTAAAACTGCGGTTATCACTGACATCAATATAATTCACCCCGGCTTCAATACACATTTTCAGAACCGTTGCATCCCGATAGTGAAACGGCCCCGCACAATGAATCACCAAATCAACCGATTCAATTGCCGATTTTAACTGATTTTCTTCGGCCAACTCCAATTCTAAAAACTGCATTCGCGGATCGGGTGAGGGCAGAGTCGGGGAAGCTTTTCGCCCGGTGACAACAATCTCAACTTCTGGCGTAAAATTGATCAAATCTTCAGCCACACGACTTCCAACTCGACCTCGACCTCCTAAAATTAAAATTCGCTTTTTCATCTTTCTATTGATGGTCTATTGTTTGCAATCAGTTTCAGACTTTAATTCAAGTAAATGCAGATAAAATTGCCCGTGCAGTTTGAATATTGGTGGCACAAATCACCTGATAGGTATCACACAGTCTAAAAATAGCATCTAGAGATGCTCGGTTCGACCGGCGGGCTAAGGGTTCTCTCAAACAAACCACAGCTTTAATGTTGCCTAAGATAATTTGGGCGCCAATGGTATCTGCTCCCCCAACTAAAACAAAAGGATGAATCACCTGTTTAACACTCAGATTCACGTTCTGCTTTAAGCTTTGAGCCACCCATTCCGGTGCTATAATCGGGACATTCGAGAGAATATCTATTTCCTTTTTTACCCAGTTTAGCAAGTCTGACATTTTGCTTTCATCTGCCATGAGAATCATATATTTGCGATGCGCTCTCAAACCATTTTTGTGAAGTCTCTCAACGGCCGATTCCGTAATCCGATGAATTAATTTAACGGCTAAATAAGGATTTTTCAGTTTGAGATTTTCAATATCATCAAAAGTCATAATCGCAATTTGACCATCACTGGCGGCAATAAAATCAGCTTGGCGATAGATTGACTCTAATAATGCCATTTCCCCTAAAAAATCTCCGGCGATGCGACTCGGGTTATCAACACGCTCGTCTATAATACTAATTTCTCCACTGAGAATCACGCCGAAAGAAGTATCACGTCCCGTTTTCGGCATGATTTCTTGCAGGTCAAAAAACTTATGGATCGAAAAATATTGACAGATCACCTCGAGTTCTTCCGAGTAAAAATCCTGAAAACTCTTTAAATTTAGAAATAACTCCGCTTTTTCAGACATAAAGCCAGAACCCCAATGATATATTAGGAGAGAAACGATCGCAGTTGGCTTGCAACAAAATCAGCAAAGCTTAACTTTTAGGGAAATACAAACACTCACAAGTAGAGAGTCAGATGCTTGACCTGACGAAACAGAAGATTTGAGAATTGAAAATTTCCCCACGATGAAGCTGACCCAAATCTGCAATCAAAAATCCTCAATTACAACTTATAATTAAGATCAATATAATAACTGAATCCCGCATCAATTCTCAAATTCGATGAGTCTATCACAACTGATTGCATTTAAGCCCATTGCGGCGATCGCCACAACCCCCAACGCCTGCCAACAACTGCAACCTTTGTGTCAGACTGGCGATGTGACGCTGTACGTCCCCCCCGCTTTGGGCGACATCCCCCATACTGAAATTTATTCCGAGTCTCTGCGAGAATTTTTAGCCGAACAGTGGTCCAGTCACCGGGCGATTATTTTCTGTCTGGCTTTGGGAGCGGTTGTCCGGCTGATTTCCCCTTTATTACAGCACAAATCCAGCGATCCGGCTGTGATTGTGGTTGACGAAACCGGTCAATTTGTGATCAGCGTTTGTAGCGGTCATATTGGCGGCGCCGACCAACTCGCCCAACTGGTGGCCCGTCAACTGGGAGCAACCCCCATTTTAACCGGGTCGGCCAACGCCGACCAACTCCCCGGAATTGATATTTTGGGCGTGCCGTTTGGCTGGAAACGGGGAACCGGAGACTGGACGGGGGTGAGTGCGGCCATTGCCCGACAACAAACGGTGGAAGTTTTACAGTCAGCGGGTTCTACCCTCTGGCAACAGCATCTTCCCGAAAATCATCCTTTTAATTTTACCTCGGTTGCCGCTCCCCAAGCGAAAATTTGGATTGGTCCCAAACAGCAACAATTCTCAACGGAAATTTCCACAGACCGTTTACCGCAAGTTCAGTGGCATCCCCGAGTCCTGTGGGTGGGCGTCGGCTGCGAACGCAATACCCCCAAAGCATTGATTGAAAGGGCGATTTTAGAGGTTTTACAGGCTCATCAACTGGCAGAAGAAGCGGTTGCCGGCATTGCCACCCTTGACCTGAAAGCCGATGAAAGCGGATTGGTGGCGCTTTGTCAAGAGCGGAATTGGCCGTTACGCACCTTTGGGGCGGAAGTTTTGGGTCGGGTAACGGTGCCGACCCCTTCTGAGGTGGTTCGTCAGGAGGTGGGGACGCCCAGTGTTGCCGAAGCCGCAGCCCTCCAAGCCGCAGGGGTTCAAGAGTTATTGGTTTCTAAACAGATTTATCGTTTTCCTCAACTCCAACCCTCGGAAGCGGAAAGAATCGGTCAGGCGGTGACGGTGGCCATTGCCCAAGCCGAGCGAGAATATACGGGTCGAGACGGACAATTACTGCTCGTCGGTACCGGTCCGGGCCAACTCAATCAAATGACTCCGGCCGCCCAAACCGCAGTGACTCAGGCGGATGTGGTGATTGGCTATTCGCTGTATTTGGACTTGATTCGGCCCCTATTGCGTCCGGGCCAAATTGTCGAGTCCTACCCCATTACCCAGGAACGTCAGCGGGCGGAACGGGCGATTTTCTTGGCCGAATGGGGGTTAACGGTGGCGGTGGTGTCTTCGGGGGACTGCGGCATTTACGGCATGGCGGGGCTGGTGTTTGAGGAGCTTCGCGCCCGGGGTTGGCAGGGGAAAACCCCCGCAGTGCAGGTGTTTCCGGGGATTAGCGCCTTGCAAGCTGCGGCTTCTCGGGTGGGGGCGCCGTTGATGCACGATTTTTGTGCCATTAGTTTGAGCGATTTGTTGACGCCTTGGGAGGTGATTGAAAAGCGGTTAAAAGCGGCAGCAATGGCCGATTTTGTATGTGCGTTGTACAATCCGCGATCGCGAACTCGTACAGAACAATTGTATCACGCTCGGGCGATTTTTTTACAGTTTCGTTCTCCTCAAACTCCCGTTGCTCTGGTGCGTTCGGCCTATCGAGAAGATGAACAAATTACGTTAACCACGTTAGAGAAATTAACCGAAGTTGATGTGGATATGTTAACCACCGTTTTGATCGGAAATGAAAGTACAACTTTTCACCAGAATTGGATGATTACACCGAGGGGATATTTGGGGTTTACTTAGAAAGTTGATTCTCATAAATTTGTTGACTCTTCACGACCCGTGAGTTAAAGTTGATAGATAATCAGTTAAAGCGGTGCATAATGAGCTTAAATAGTCTTGACTCGGTTTTGAACCGCAGATCAAAATATTAAAGCCGACGAGCGACTCCCATGGCAGAAAATAACCTTGTGTCTGACGACGTTCCGGCTTTGGAACAGATTCTCAACGAATCTCCGCCAATTGTCGCCCCGGAAACCCCCGTAGCAGATGTTATCAGATTGATGAACTCATCCCGAAGCACTCGGGAAACCGATTGTGTTTTGGTGGTTGAAGCCGGGGAATTGGTCGGAATTTTTACCGCAGGGGATGCGGTCCGATGCGCCGCCGATGGGAATCTAAAAAACATTCCGATTAAAATGGCGATGACCACAGGGGTAATTGCCCTAAATGAGAGGGAATATCGCGATATTTTTCAAGTCTTCTCGCTCCTGAACCGCCATGAAATTCGCCACCTTCCCGTCGTGAACGGGCGGGGAAAACTGCGGGGTTTAATTAGCCAAAGCAGCCTGCTGAAATCTTTCGATCCCGTCGCGTTGTACAATCGGGTTCAAAATTTACAGCAAAAAAACTCCCGGTTAAAGTTAGAAAAGCGGGAAATATTAGCACGGCAAACTCCAAACTTAGAAGCAGAAATTCAAATAAAAATAGCCGTATTGGAGCAACAAATCGAGTCCGATCGCATCTTTAGCCAGATCGCTTATAACATTCGGAACTCCCTCAACTTGGGCGAAATTTTGAACACCACCGTCACCGAAATTCAACAGTTGCTCGGGGTCGATCGCGTGGTAATTTATCGCTTTAATCCCGACTGGAGCGGGGTGATTGTTGCCGAGTCCGTCGTCGCCGGGTGGCGGTCAATTTTGGGCGAATTTATTGACGATCCTTGCTTTGAACGCGACTGGGTTGAACCCTATTGCAAGGGTCGAGTTCGGGCGGTTCCCGATGTGTATGCGGCGATGTCCCCCTGCCACGTTGAGCTACTCGAAAGCCTACAAGTTCGCGCTAAAATTGTGGTTCCGCTCGTACTGAATATCTCCGAAAATTCATCCTCTCAACCCCATTTGTGGGGGTTGCTCATCGTCCACAACTGCGGCGGACCCCGCCAGTGGTGGGAGCATGAAATTGAATTGTTGGAAAAATTGGCCCTGCAAATTGCGATCGCCATTCAACAATCCGAACTTTATCACCAATTGGAAGTTTTGGTGACGAAACGAACCCTTAAATTGACCGAAACCAACCGCCAATTATGCCAAGAAATTCAAGAGCGGAGCCGGGTTGAAAGCGCCCTCATAAAAAGCAACGATATTTTGCAGGCGATCGGCGAAGCCCAATCCCAATTTATCGCCGATCCCGATCCGAGCATTTTATTTGATATTCTCCTCGAAAATCTTTTGAATCTGACCGCAAGCGAATACGGTTTTATTGGCGAGATTCTTTACACCGAAGGGGGAGAACCTTACCTGGATGCAAGCCGGCTCAAAATCAAAGGCAAACCCCATCAGAAAACTCGCGCACTTGCCAACAGTTTAGCCCGGGAAAAAAGCCGCGATTTATCTCAAGAAAGTCTCGAAAGAAACCGAGAATTTAACAATTTCAAAAGCCTCTGGGAAGCGGTGAGGGTAACGGGAAAACCCGTGATTGCTAACGGCACAGAAAATCGCCTCAAAACCGAAGAAAATCCGGGGGAAAATCCCGCCTTGAATGCTTTTTTGGGGATTCCATTTTACGGGGCCGATCAAAAATTGGTGGGAATGGTTGGAGTTGCCAACTGTCTCAAGGGTTACGACCAAGGGTTAATTGAATATTTGCAGCCCTTTTTGGCAACCTGCGCCAATATTATAGAAGCCCACCGCAATAATTGTCGCCGCCAAGAAGCCGAAAAAGGGTTGCGAAAAAGCGAAGTCAGATCCCGCCTGTTTACCGACATCACCCTCAAGATTCGCCAATCTTTGCAACTCGACGACATTTTACAAACGACGGTGACAGAAATTCAGAAAATTTTAGAGGTTGAACGGGTATTAATTTATCAAGTCTTTGCCAGCGGTACCGGTCGGGTTGTTTTCGAGGAAGTTCAGCCGGGATGGACTTCGATTTTGAACGTTGATTTTCCCGAAGATGTTTTTCCCCTCGAGTATCAGAAAACCTATTACAACGGACGGGCAAAAGCCGTTTGCGATGTCACAGAAGCTTACGGAAAACTGACGCCCTGCATGGTTGATTTTTGCCGACAATGGCAGATCAGGGCGAAGTTAATTGTGCCGATATTGCAGGAAAATCATCTCTGGGGATTTATGATCGCCCACCAGTGTTCACAGCCCAGAAATTGGAGGCCGTTTGCCATTGAACTGCTCGAACAAATTGCCATTCAAGTGGGGATCGCCCTCGCCCAAGCCGAACGCCTCAAACGAGAAAAAGAACTCGGCGAACTCAAGTCGCGTTTTATTTCAATAGCGTCTCACGAATTTCGTACCCCTTTAACTTGGATTGCATCTTCGGCTGGAATTTTAGAAGATTACGGCGATCGCCTCGCCCCGGAAAAAACCCAAAAACACCTCTGTCGGATTCAATCTTCGGTTCAATACATGACCGAATTGCTGAACGACGTGCTGATTATCAGTCGGGCGGAAGCTCACCGCTTAGAATGCAATCCCGAGCCGCTAGAACTGATCGATTTGTGTTTGGATTTGGTCGAAGAAGTGCAAAGTTTGAGCGGCAAACATCGGGTTTTGTTTAGGGGTTTTGATGCCCAATTTCCCGAAAAGGAAATCAAAACTGTTTCCGCTTATCTGGATGAAAAACTACTGCGTCAAATGCTGACCAACCTGTTGAGTAACGCCATCAAATACTCGCCGTCAGCCGAGTTGGTTCGCTTCGATCTGGCGGTTAAAGATGAGGAAATTCTCTTCACAATTCAAGATTACGGCATCGGAATTCCCCCGGAAGATCAAGGGAGATTATTTGAATCTTTTCACCGGGCTAAGAATGTGGGGAGCGTTTCCGGGACGGGTTTGGGATTGGCGATCGTCAAGAACTGCGTTCAACTTCTGGGGGGGGAACTGAGCTTTAACAGTCAGCTTGGAGAAGGCACAACCTTTGAAGTCAAGCTTCCCCGAATTTTTCCGGGAAAAAAAGCAGAATACCCGTCAAATTTTCCCCCTAAATAGAATCGGCAAAACTTCTCAATCCGGGGGGAAATATTGCCAGATTTCCCGTTTATTTAAGGCTTTTGACCGGGGTATAAACTCCGGAAATTATCCCCGGATAGAACCACCATGCCTTAAAAAAGTTACGAAAAAAAAATCTAAGTTCAACCCAAAATAACGGCCTTATTCAACTATAATATTAATGGATTGGCGATCTGAAGACTCAACAATCGGAGGTTAACAATGGTGACAATTTTGGTGATCGAAGACGACCGACAGGTGCAAGAAAATATTAAAGAAATTCTAGAACTCGAGGATTTCGATCTGCTGTTGGCTGAAAATGGTCGCCAAGGAATTAAAAAGGCGAAACAATTCTTACCCGATTTGATCGTTTGCGATGTAATGATGCCTCAGATGGATGGATTTGAAGTTTTATCAAGTTTACAATCCATAGAAGTAACGAGTAATATTCCTTTCATTTTTTTAACTGCAAAAGCCGATCGCAATGACTTACGCCAAGGAATGGAATTGGGAGCGGATGATTATTTGACCAAACCTTTTACACCCAAAGAATTGCTGAAGGCTATTAGAATTCGCCTTGATAAAAAAGAAAAAAATGCGCGGCAGTACACCGAAAAAATTAAAACCATTTCAGAAAAACTCGGCCGCAAAGTCTACTTGGATCGGGTCACCAATTTACCCAATAGACTCTCACTCAGAGAACAATTTAACCGGAGAGTCGCCGAAAGCCAAGCCCAAATCACCGAGGGAAAAATATTACCCGTCTTATGTGTAAGCTTAGATCGTTTCAATCAAATTCAAATCAACCTGGGATATAATTGCACCGACCATTTACTCAAGGCATTTGCTGAACGACTCAAAAACAGTTTAGATTCAAAAGTGGGTCTGGCTTATCTCGGTGCCAATGAATTTGCAATTATTTTACCTGTTGTTGAGTATAAGGCATCAGTTATCGATCTGGCCAAGCACATTAAAAGTCAGCTAAGTCAGCCGTTTATAATCAATAAAAAAGAAATTTTTGTTACCGCTAGTATTGGAATTAGTCTCTACGATAAAGACGGGAAGGACATTGAGCAGCTTCTTCAGGAAGCCAAGAAAGCCACCCATAGAGTTCAGGAAAATGGCGGAAATGACTGTGAATTTTACAGTTGGGTTCTTGATGTCGATACTGACCGAAAACAGACGTTAGAAAGAGATCTTCGCCATGCCATTGAGCGGGGAGAACTGTCAGTTCACTATCAACCTCAAGTGAACATAAACACGGGAAAGATCGTGGGCTGCGAAGCTTTTGCTCGCTGGTCACACCCTACTTATAATATGGTTTCACCCGATGTTTTTATTTCAATTGCTGAAGAAATTGGTTTAATTGATGAAATCGGAGAATGGGTTTTAGAACGGGCTTGCAAAGATCTCAAACAGTGGCAGGCTTTGGGATTTACAGATCTGAAAATTGCTGTTAATATTTCGGCCCGTCAGTTAAGTAAAGCCAATTTTCGCCAAAAAGCAATTAATATTTTGTTGGCTCACGATATTTTGCCCAAATTTTTGGAGTTTGAATTAACCGAGGGTTATTTTATTGAAAATGTTTTCATGGCAAAACATAGAATTCAAGCTTTAAAGTCTTTAGATATTGGGATTTCGATTGATGATTTTGGCACGGGTTATTCTTCGTTAAAATCATTGGAAAACATCCCTTTTGATAGTTTAAAAATAGATCGATCTTTCATTTCTAATCTTGACAGTAATTTCAGCAATTCTGCGATGACAAGCAATTTAATTAAAATTGCACATAGTCTGGGTTTAAAAGTCGTTGCCGAAGGGGTAGAAACAGTGGGAGAACTTAACTTTTTAAAACGGCATCAATGCGATGAAATTCAAGGCTTTATATTCAGTCCACCTCTTCCGGCTTCGGAACTGACGAATTTACTCAGGGAAGGAAAATGCTTAAAATTTTAGGAATCATCCCGATAAATTCCTGAAAAAATCTAGATTGAAAAAGAATAAGTCGGGTGTGAGGAGAGTTTTGAGTCGAACAAACCAAAAAGATTTAAACTTCCTGGCTGCGATCGAAGACTTTACCAATCAAGCCCGAAACTAAGGATAAAACAATCGAACCGAATAACGCCGGAAAAAATCCATTCACTGTAAATCCGGGTGTAAAATACCCCACGACTGACAGAGAAATGGCGTTAATCACCAGTAAAAATAAACCCAAGGTGAGCAATGTTAAGGGAAGGGTAAATAAAATTAAAATCGGTTTAACAATCGCATTGACCAACCCCATAACCACGACCCCAATTGCTGCGGCTTGCCAAGTGGCTATGGTTAAGCCCGGTACGATATAAGCGGTAATCCACAGGGAAATAGCTGCAAGTAGCCAAGTTAGAAAGAAATTCAGCATAGCAAAGCTTAACTCTATCAGTACCTTATAATTTTAGCAAATTCACCGTTTTTCGGGTTCTGTATCCGGGAATCGCTATGCTGGAATGAGAGATTCTATTTCAATAGGAGATTTGAGGATGATTCGAGGGTTTATTACTTTTTTGGCGATGCTGTTGTTCTTTTGTTGGCCAATGACGGCGCTGGCGGAGGACAATCCGGCGGGTTTGTTTTTTAATCATAGTCTCTTACAAGGACGGGATTTTTCTAATCAATCTCTCCCTGCGGCTGAGTTTGCCAATTCAAATTTAGAGTCTGCTAACTTTGACAATTCTCAGTTAGTGGGATCGGTTTTTAGCAAAGCAATTATGCAAAAGGTTAATATGCGGGGTGCAGATTTGACCTATGGAATGCTGGATCAAGTCGATTTTAGTGATGCTGATTTGAGTGATTCTATCTTTACAGAGGCTCTATTTTTTGGTTCGACTTTTAAGGATACAAAAATCGCCGGTGCAGATTTTACCGATGCTCTTTTGGATGGCGAACAGCTTCGACAATTGTGTGCAAGAGCGACGGGGGTGAACTCAAAAACCGGGGTTTCGACTCGATATTCTTTGGGTTGTCGTTAAGGTTCGAGCCAGGTTGAATAAAACTCTAAATATTGAGCCATAGCTGTTGATTTGGAGAAGCGAAACTCCTCAGTTATAAGTTGGGGGCGAGGCTGTTTTAAGGCGGTAACAATCGCTTGAGAGAGATGATTAACCGGATTATTATCTAAGTTAAAGTAAAAACAGTCAGACTCCCCAACTTCTCGAAAAATAGAGATATCAGAACAAACAACCCGACAGGAAAAATAGAGGGCTTCTGCGAGCGGCAAACAAAAACCTTCGGTTGAGGAAGGAGAAACCACTAATTGACAATTTTGATAGAGCCAGCACAACTGTTGATCGTCAATAGATGAGGTTAAAAAAACTCGATTAGCCAGTGATTTTTTATGAATGAGTGCGATTAAATTGCCAGTTTCAGGACCCGGACTTCCCACCAAAATCAGTTGAGTTGACGGCTCGATATCATTCTGTTTAAGGAGTTTATCGTAAGCTTGAATGAGTAAATCTAAGTTTTTGTTTTTTCGATGTTGAGCCACACTCAAAATAAAGGGTGTGTTTTTTAGGTCAAGCTGATTTGGGAATTGAGGCTGAGTTTTTTCAAAGTCAACATAGTTATAAACTACACGACTTTTGCCCTTGGCATAAACTTTTGGAAAATAGTATTTAAGTCGGTTTAAAGTATCTTGAGAAACGCAAACAATTCCATCGCTGTTGACGACCGCCATATAGGTAAACAGTTGATTAAATAAATAATTGGGAAATCCAAAGTTCTCCGGTTTTTCGTAGGGGTAAAAGTCGTGAATCGTAGAAACAATTGGGACTGAAAATAAAGGGTTTACAAAAGGAATTGGAAAGGAAAAATGAGCGATATCGGGCTTGAGTTTATTGACCAATTGAGGCAGTTTAAACATAAACCAAAAGTTCCGTTTTAAAGAACTATTTTTGATGTTAATTTCTAAAAGTTTAATTTTCTCAGAATTAAGCTGAAAATCTTCTTCAAAATACCGTCTTTGCCAACTTCCTAAAACAAATGTAATCTGTTCAACTTGTTCGGAAGCCGCCAAACATTTGGCTAAATTAGCCGCACCCCGACAAAGACCCGTTGGTTGAGTAAAGCGACTTAATGCTGAAATGAATACGTGCATAAAATTACCTGTTATTAAGAATAACTGTCTTTTTAATTGAGTTTTTGATCGAAAACAAAGGAAACAATTTGAGCAACAACTTCGGCTGCTTTTTGGGGGGTATATTCAGAAATAAACTCCACTGATTTTTTCCCCATTGTTTCAGTAAGATTGGGATGATTGGTGATAAAATCCCTCATGGCTACTGCTAAATCTTCCGGTTGATTGGGATCGAAAACATAGCCATTTTCTCCCTCTCGAACCAGTTCATAAGCACCCGCCCATTTAGAACACAAAACCGGTTTACCAAAAGCCATCGCTTCGGAAACCACCACCGCCCAAACATCTTCTAAAGTCGGTAAAACAAAAACATCGGATTGCTGAAAATAGGTTCCTAATTGATTATATTTGACTTGACCCACCCACTGCACAATTTGTTCTAATCCGGCTTCTTGACTGTAAGTTTTGAGTTCTTCTTTTTGTTCTCCGTCCCCAACCATCAGCAAAGTATAATTTTGATAGCCTTGTTTTTTCAATAGAATACAAGCATCCAGTAAATTCTTGACTCCTTTTCGGGGGATTACTTGACCAACAAACAAAAAAATAGGAGATTTTAATTGCAGTTGAGTTAACTTTTTATCATAATTTTCACATAACGTCTGAATATCTGCCACTTGATAAGGTTGTATAAAAATACAGCTTTCTTTAACGTTTAAATGATTAACCAGATAGGATTTACCCCCCCGATTATTCGTGAGAAAAGCATCGGTAAAGCGAGACATCAGACGGCGAGAATAAAGCCGAACCTTGGAGTTAACAGCATCGACTGTCGGAGAACTTCCATCATAAAAAATGACAACTTTCCAGTTGCCTACCGGCTTAAATAATAGGGCTAAAAGTGTCCAGATGGAAAAATAACTGCTAAAAACTACATCGGGTTTAAATTTTAGCAAATCTAAAATAATAGCAGGGGAAGCATAAATAAAGCTTGAAGTGTATCCGGTTTCAGAATGTTTTTCACTCAAAATTTGCTGACTTTCCCCAACAATTTTGACCGTGAAACTATCTTGAAATCGTTTTAAAAAACCTGACCAATATCCGGTAAACAGAACCATTTGCGGAAAGAGATTGGTAACTTCTTTAAAAAAAGGTTGCCAATAGTATCCGCCTTTGACTGAAGGAATGAGCCATGCTAATCGAATTTCTTCTCTAGTTTTCATGTTCGGATGCCCTCCACTTAAACGCTTAAAAAGGTTTTAATTTAGAGATTGTTAAAAATAGTTTGAGCAAATTTTTCGGTGGAATTTTCCTCTGCAAATTGTTTCATTTGGGTTTGATCGCACAAAACACTTTCGGGTTCTAAAAGAAAACGAGTTAAACCTTTAGAAATTTCAGTCGGAATCGTAGAATCAACCGCCAAACCCAAACCGTAGCGTTTAACTATTTCTCCCATTAAGCCATAGTTTGAACTCAAAACCGGCTTTTGAGTGGCTGCGGCTAAGACTAGGGTTCCACTCATGCCAATATGTTTTTGATGGGGAGATAAAATTACATCGGATAAATGAAAGTAGCCGTGAACTTCTAATTCCGATATAAACTCAAAATGAGTGACAATTTGGACGGGTTTTGACTCTGATATTGCTGCAATTTTTGCCTTGACTAATTCGCGATCGCTATCTACAATTTTTCCCACTAAAAGCAAGCACAATTTTTCACAAAGAGAATCCGGTAACAATGCAATAGCATCTAAAAGTTGATAAATTCCCCGACGTTCGCCTATACTTCCCAGTAATAAAAATATTTTTCGACCCGATTCTACAGGGAGGTTTTCTTTCAGTTTTTCTAAGTTTAATTCCGAATCACGATAATGTTTGACGGGATCGGGCATATAGACGGATTTCTGACAGTTCCAGCTTTGATTGATGGCGTTAACTGCAAAAGGATCGAGAAAAAATAAGCTTTTCAAATACGGATTTTTTACAACCTGAGAGAAAACAAATTTTTCTCGAAAATGTTGAATTTTCTCTTTCCAAGTCGGTTGATAATTGGGAAAAAGAGTATAATGAAATGAAGTTCTGTAGCAAATCCCTGAAACGGCACAAGAAAAATTTAAACGTTGAAAAATGAGCGGGATTAAATAGCGATCCGCAATCATCATCAAGCAATGATTGACAGCCAAAGACTGGGCGTATCGATGCAAGAGTCGCAACTCCTGAAAATCTCGACTAAAACGATTAAATTTAGAGGAAGTTGGTTTTAAAATTGCTTCTTCTGGCTTAACAACAACAAATTCGATCTTTTTAGATTCGTCGTCGCTTGCTGCTAAATTAACTACATCTTGATGCAGATGAATAAACTCCTCTAAGACGAGAATATAAAGTGTTCCGGGAAGCTTTTGGGCTTGCCAATATTCTATTAAATATTGAAGATAGTTGGCATAGTGTCCATCGGTTACGAGATTAAATAACAAAACTTTTGGGAAAGCGTGACTTGGTTGAGATTTTGAGAATTCAGAAGATATTGTACCGGACATAAGCTCGATTTTGAATGTAAATTTTTTCAATTAAAAAGGAAGTTAAGAAGAAATAATTCGTTTTAATTTGTGTCGAAGTTTAGCCAAAAAACTGCGTGTATAGCGATGATCTTGAGTAATTTGATCCGCTTGCTTATCTTCGATAATTTCTGGAGGATGTTTTAACGGAAACTGCATCGCTTCTATTTCCATATTGGCAAAAGGTATATTTTCAGCTTGGGCGATAGTATTGGATGAATCTGTCAAGCTAAAACCCAGATTGGAAACTAAATTAACATTCGGTCTAATTCCCAAACCCTCCTCCACCCAACAGGATAATAACCAGCGATAAAACCAACTGTTAATTTTTCCCTCATAAGTATCTTGAAACTCTTGCTTCCAAAACTTAACTGCTCGTTTATGGGGTAACTTTTGAGTTAGAAATTCGCCATCTCGTAACTCGGGCCAGTGCTTCATTTCAAAATCAAAATATTGCCACGCTCGTCGCCAAGTTGCCCACCCCCAACAGTCGTGAAAACCTGAGTAATAGTAGCTGTATTCAGTCTGTTTCTGTCCAAATTGAAAGTTTGTTCCCGCAATTGACATCACTCGTTCTTCTTGCTGATAATAGTCTAAAAGTTCTTCACAGTACCGAAAAAACGTCGGATGAGCTAGACAATCATCTTCTAAAATAATTGCTGATTCGACTTGATCAAAAACCCAATTTAAACCGCTAGAAACACGCTTGGCACAGCCTAAATTAACATCAGAATAGTTGGTTAATACCTGACAATTCCAGTCAACACCCTCAATAACTGCGCGAGTTTGTTCACATTTTTGAGCTTCATTGGCTCTGTCCGGGCGGGGGCCATCAGCAATTACAAATAACATTGGCGGTTGGGCTTGACGAATGACCTCAAAGACTTTTGCGGTTAATTCAGGACGGTTGAAAATTAGAAACACAATAGGAGTTTTCATGGTTTTTCTAAAAATTAATGGTTTGACGGTTCAGATGATTTTAATAAGTTTTCATAGATTTTTACCAACCGATCATTGAGTAGATTGATATCGTAGTTCTCCTCAACAAATGCCCGACCTACTCGCCCCATCTCCGGCCATTTTTCGGGATTTGTTATTAAATAACTTATCCTTTCTACCAAGGCTTTCACATCGGTTTCTGGAACTAAAAAGCCCGATTTTCCGTCTAAAACCCCGTCGGGAATTCCGTTATGAATTGTTGATAAAACAGGTAAACCCATAGCTTGAGCTTCTTGTAACACTAAACCCTGACCTTCTTTGTCTCCATCTTGGGCTGTCACGCTCGAAAGAATGAAAAGATGAGAGTCCACATAAAGCTGACGAACCTCTTCTTGAGTCATCCATCCCAAAAGTTTAATTTTTTCAGAAACACCCAATTCTCTAATCAGTTCTTCAAGAGAATTCCGTAAAACTCCATCACCAACAATGCGATAAATTAAGTTAGGATATTGTTTTAAAACTTCAGCAACCGCTCGAATTGAATATTCGATTCCTTTTTTCTCAACCAATCGAGCTACAGTAATAATTTTTATGGGTTCATTGGCTTCTAGATAACGAGCTTTAAACTGATAAAGTGATAAATTTAATCCCATCGGCAATTTAACAATTTTATCAGCCGGACATCCTAAAGCAATCGCTCGTTCGGCCCGTAAAATTTGAATTGACTGTAAATTTTTCGCCAAATTGAAACAGTTTTTTATACGTTCCTCCACCTGAATACCAAACAGGTGAGTTAACATCTGCACCATGAAATGAAGTAATTAATCGTCCTTTTATTGCTCCTATTTTTCTTAAATTAACACCTTTTTGACCCCACTGACCAAAGTGAGAATGAATAATATCATAGGGCTGTTTTCCAAGCGTTGGAATCGCCGCATAAAGTAATCGCAAGGAATAGGCTTCTTTTTGGTATTCAAATACATTTAATGAACGCAACAAAACCATTGGATTTTGTGGAAAATATTGTAGGAATAGTCCTAAACCTTTAAATAAAACTTTTGTGTGAGGATAACTCCAACTCGGTCGATAATAAGTCCGATCCCGCAATTGATATTTTTCTACATCGCCGTGAAATTTATCTAGATCGGGAGAATCGGCATAAATATCAACCTGATGACCCCGGTCAATTAAACCTGTAATTTGATTGAGAATAAAAGTTTCTGATAATAAAGGAAATGTTCCGACTAAAAAGGCAATTCTCATATTTTTACTCCAGACTTAATCATAATCGATTATTTGATCAGATGATCTTTTCCGATGACTTTTAGAAACCGAGTAGCTGTGGGAACAGGACTATAATGTTCAATTGCCCACCTTCGCCCCGCAGTGGAAACTTCGGCTAAAATTTGTGTGTCTTCGATGAGACGTTGAATCGTTTCTTTGACGTTTTTTAAATCAATGCCGATATAGTGTTTCCAGTTGATAGGCATTACGGGTAATACAAAGTTATTCCCATCAAAATCCACATGAAAAGTTGCACATCCAGCCCCTAAAGACTCCCAAAATCTCCAACTATCCCACTGTACAATGATTCGGAGTCTAGAATCGATTTTAGAAATCATTTTTCCGTCTAATATATGATTTAAGATTCGACTCATTAAATGTTTGGGGTTTTGGGGAAAAGCGGGAACAAAGACTCCCCCAAAAGCTGCACAAGCAACTGATGATTTTAGGCGTTGATAATAAGAACGATAATGCCGCCTTCCGCTTTGGCTCCATTGTAGATAATCTTCTGCACAGAAAGAACCTGGATTCGCACTATCAATGGTTTCGTCTAAAGGTAATATTTTGTTAATATCATTTTTAAGTAAGAGAGTTTTAACTGTATCTCGCAGAGAATGTTCCACTCTAAAATTGTAGAGTAATGTTTGGTTTCTCTCCTGAAAATCGGGTTGGTCTTTGGTCGCTTCAATAATCCGATTAGATAATCCAAAAGCCCAAGGATAAAAGTTGTTAGGATATTTTATTTTTCGATTATAATGACATTTAAAGATATAGTCAAATTTTCTAAATTCATCGCGAAAAGATGGGGTTCTCAACCCATCTGAATCATCCAAGTATATTGTTATATATTTTCGTTTGGGATGAAAAAAATTTTCAGGAAAAGGATGACCATAGTCAAACCAACGACCACTAATAACGGCAACCTGACAATCATCTGCTCTAATTTCAGGGTGATGACAAACGAGGTAGCTATCCTCTATAACTGATGTTTTCCAATAGTTAATATTTCCGTAAAACGGAATTCCTAATTGTTGCAGACCTTCCGCTAAACAGATAATAGAATGTTGATAGGCGGCTTGTTCTGGAGAAGCTGGAGAAAGGCAGTAGAAGAAGATTTTTTCTTTATTTTGGGAGTACATTTTCGTTTTAATCCTCAAATCAATAATTTAATTTTTTCATGTTATTATTACAAATCGATTCAATTTTACTTAGGTTTTCTGTTCCAAAAAAATCTGTCCATTTGACCTTACGATCTCCTCGGCTTTGAAACTGAATATTGACTTGATCGGAGATATCATTGCTCGGCTTTAATTCTAACTCTTGAGCCAGTGTTTTGATTTGACCAACCTTGTTTTTTAGAAAATCTTCATAACGAATTAGAATCATTCTGTCCGCGTGATTATCATAAAGATCTGCCATATAATTCCAACGATGAGCCATCCTTTCAATATAGTTTTCTCCCGGCAGATTTAACCCCTGACTCTCTATAATTAACCGCCAAGTTGGACTCATACTTTCCCAGTGTTTGGTGTTAAGTTGGGGAAGGTTTCCCGGAAGCTGTAAACGGTTGAGAATACTTCGGAGATTATCTCGGGGATCGCGAACCACAAACACCACCTGAGATTCGGGAAAATATTCTAATAAATTATCATACAGCAGGGTCAAATTAGGTTCTTTAACAATCTCTCTCGAAAAGTCTAATTTATTTAAACGAACAAATTCTTCAAAAGATAATTTTCCTTGAATGACTTGATGATGTAAGGGGTGATCAATCTCCTTGTATAAATCAATAGTGACCGATAAATTGGTTAGCTTTCCTAATAAAGCAGCAATCACCGAAGTCCCCGATTTTTGATTTCCTAAAACTATAATAGGATGGGGATTTATTTTCGCCCTTTGGGTTTTAATTTCTCGCTCAATGTAGTCCCGAAGTTCTCGAACTTTTGAGTATAAGGGTTGAATCGGAGGGGGAATAAACTGATGGAATTTAGCCATGATTTTAAACCGCTTTTTTGCGTTGAAATCCTAACTCTTTAAACAGTTGCGTAATCTCTCGCATTTTTTGGAAACCCCGAGGTAAAATGCACCAGCAAAACAGATAAAATAGAGTATATAATCCGAAGTCAAGCAAGATTTCTAGAAATGGATTGATACTCACAATCACAGCTTGACGGGTTATCCAAAATAATCCACCAGCACCCAGAGAAGCAATCGTTGGCCTCCACAAAATTTCTAGCAAATATTCAGGTGTTAGTGGCGTAGATTTGAAGCAATAAATAATATTGGGATAACGCAAGCCGCAGAAGGTAATACTCGCCGCGATCGCCACTCCCAATGCACCCCAACGCACCCCAATTAGAAATCCAATTACCGTAATGATTGAAGAAAAAACATTCCAATGAAACTGACGATCCGCCCGACCTAAAGAGATAAATACCCAACCGGTCGCCACGTTAAAAGTGCTGATAAATGCTACGGGTGCGAGCGCTCTAAACAGAATAACCGCACCGCTCCATTGAGAACCGAGTAAGTTGATAATCAACCGATCGGCATCCACCGCCATATAAACGGTGATCGGCATTCCTAGCATTACCATTAATTCAACGGCTTTGCCATAATAAGATCGGTAGCGTTCCGGATCGGATTGTACACTACAAAGGCCGGGTAACGCAACAGTTGTTAAGGGAAAATTAATCTGTTGTAAGGGTAAAACCAACAGTTTATAGGCCTGGGCATAAAGTCCTAATTGATCCGCTCCCCAAAATTTTCCAATCAATAAATTATCGAGGTTGCGAGTAAAATAATTCACAACGGTAAAGCCCGTATTCCACCCGCCAAAAGCCAACATCGGCATCACTTCGGAGTCTAACTTTGGCTTTCCCGGACGCCAACCACAACTCACCCAAACCCCAATAAAATTAATAATGGGCATCGCGAGTTGCATCACCACTAATGCCCAATAACCCTTGCCCAAAATCGCCAAAATTAAACCGATTGCAATGCTAACCAGCATGGCGATTATATCTATAATTGCCAAGGCTGTTAAACGCATTTGTCGCTTCAACAATGCCTGATGTTGAACCGTTAATCCTCCAAAGATAAAACCGCTCGCCAGCGCCAATGTAATCGCCACCAAACGGGGTTCGCCGTAAAACCAACCAATCACCGGCGCCAACACCATTGTTAGCACCATTATCGCCGCACTAATGGCAACATTAATCCAAAATAGGGTACTCACTTGAGCGTGGGTAATTTGTTCCCGTTGCACCGTCGCCATTGACAAGCCCAAGTCCTTGAAAATGGAAATAAAGCCTGTAATAACTGTTACCATTCCAATTAAGCCATAGTCTTCGGGAGTTAAAAGACGAGCAATGACAACCAGCGACCCAAATTGCATGATTAGCTTGCTAATTTGAGCCATCATTGTGATTGCACCCCCCCGAATTGAACGCCTTCTGAGATCGGCTTTTAGGTGTTCGGTACGAAAAAAGCGTTCAGGATCGGTGCGAGCAGGAACTTTCGAGTCGGACTCCGGCACAGTTCTTTTATTCCGCTACTGTTGCTGTCAACACTATATCACGAAATTTGCTGTTGACTTGTTATTTTAACTTCCAGATAATAAATATTATAGGACTTTCCTGGAAAAGTTTGATTAAGTTATTTTACAAGAACAAACAATCCCGACAATCAAGACTCAGAAGATTGAAAATTCTATCCTAATCTTGAAGGTTATGCTCCCTTTTCAGTTCTTCCTGAATATGATTTAATTTGACCGTAAACAAAACGTAATAAAACCAGACAAAATTCACCTCAAGCAGTCGGCTTTCTGTAATATTCTGAAGCAACAAATAGCCCATAAAAATCGTCGGAATAAAAGATTCAAGGCTCTTACTTCTCGTTAACAGCATTGAACCCAAAAGCAGATTTCTGAAAAAGGAAATCACAAATAAAGATAATCCAACATAGCCCAAATCTAAACCCAGTTCAATAAATCCATTATGAGCATGAGGCGGTTTAAAACCAACGGGTGTGATAATATCTGCTGCGGGATTATCCACCCCCCGCCAAGGTTGCCAAAAATTGTGATATCCATAACCTAAAACGGGTCTTTGATTAATTGCATCAATCAACATCGGCCAGAATTCTGTACGTCCGGTCAGCGTCGGATCTTTATTTAAACTGCTCAGTAAAGCCACCCAATTTTCCGTAACTAAAATCATCGCGACAATTCCCAAAACTAAAAACAAAACAATTGCAGTAAACGCCTGTTGAAAGGTCAAACTTTTGAGAATCAGCAACAATCCAATCATCATTAACATTAACAAAGCTGTCACAAAAGAACCGGCAGAATTAGCCATCTGTAAAATCAAAAAAGAGAGAATAACAATTCCCCAAGACAGCCAAGGATATTTGGGTTTATTTAAACCGTTTATAGTCCAGAGTAAAATATTTAAAGCCATCATAATTCCCAGAAAATTGGGATGAATTGCCACCCCTTTCCATCCTTTTTCATGGAGTCCGATACTGGGTTGTGCTAAAGCATAAAACAAACTTAAAACCGCGACCAACGTGTAAGAAATTCGCATCATTAGGGCGATCTTTTGTAAACTGTATCGCCGACCAATATGAGCCGCCAAACTGCTGATAAATAAAATAATTAAAGTCGCCCGCAATGTTTTTTCAGTTTCATAAGCCCACAGCGTTGAACAGACAGCCATGACTAATAAACTGCCCAAAAAGGGATCTTTCGATAAAGACAGCGTATGCTCGATATATTGGCGATAATAAAGATGCAACAGAATAAAAGAAGAACCATAAAAAACAATCAGAATGACTCCGGTTGGCGAAGCCACCACAAATTCTGGATTTGCAAAGAAACTTAAATCAAACTTGTTAAACGGAAAAATCGTCAGTTTGGGAAACAAACAAAACAAAAAAATGGTAAATAAATCCCCCAGTAAAAAACCAAATTTTTTATTGCTTGCCAAATGAAAAGATAACAAAGCATAAACGATAAGAATTGCCAAAATCAAAGGTAAAAATAGAGGATCAAAAAGAATTTCTTTCATAAGATTAAGATTTGTGGGTTTAGAGGAAAAAGTGGGGGCTTTCAGAAAAACTTAGATTAAAATTTAAACCAGAGAGCATGATTAATTCTTTTCTATCTTAGCCCTATGGTTAGTTTTGTTCCTACTCCCACCCTCACCCGCACCATGACTAGCCTCTGTTTGGTGATACTCACAACAATGGGAAGTCATCTCAACGGCTTGGCTCAATCCTCATCACCTTCTAATAATAGAATTTCCCCCTCGGAGAATAATCAACCGTTTTTACAATCTCCCTATCTTTTAGGAACGGGTGATCAAATTTCCGTTGATATTTTTGACTCCGAAGATTTTAGTGGAGAAGCTCAAGTTCTCGCCGATGGAACATTACAATTACCCTACATTAAAAGATTGTACGTTCGAGGGATGACCTTAGAACAAGCCACCGAAATGATTAAAATCGAATATGCGGCTATTCTCAAACATCCCCTAATTACCGTTACCCTCACCCAACTTCGTCCGTTAGAAATCGGAATTTCAGGAGAAGTGCAACGTCCGGGATTTTATACTTTGAATTTATTTGACCCCGAGTCTCGTCTTCCCGAACTGCGTTATCCCACTTTAGCAGATGCGATACAAAAAGCCGGAGGGATAACCCTATCGGCCGATATCCGCCAAATACAGCTTCGCCGCCTGCAACCGGGAGGGGGAGAACAAATTATCCCCATCGATTTTTGGGAGTTTCTGCAAAACGGTAATCCTCGTGTTAATGTCACTTTACGGGATGGAGACACCATTATTATTCCCGCAACCACCAATTTTAATCAAGCCGAAATTCGTCAGGTTGCCAATAGTAATTTAGCCACCTCCCCCGATACCCCTCACAATGTTATCGTTGTCGGACAGGTGAACCGTCCGGGGAACTACGTCCTCGTCGGTGGGGATGCCAATACCGAACGTCCCGGAGGATACGCCACCGTTTCCTGGGCCATTCAACAGGCCGGCGGAATTACCGAAAAAGCCGATATCCGTCAAATTGAACTTCACCGCATCACCCAAGCCGGTACCCAACAAATTATACCCGTCAATTTATGGGAACTGTTGCAAACCGGCGACCTCAGCCATGACCCCTTCTTGCAGGATGGAGACACCATTATTATTCCCCAAGCAACCGCCGTTAATTTAGCCGAAATTACTCCCATCGCTCGCGCCAGTTTTTCCCCTGCTACAATTAAGGTGAGCGTAGTCGGAGAAATTGATAATCCCGGCGCCGGTACTATTGATGTCGCCCCGGATACCACGTTGAACCAAGCCCTACTGAAAGCAGGTGGATTCAATCCCAGAGCTAGTAAAAAGTCTGTGGATTTGATTCGCCTCAACCCCGATGGTACCATTTCTCAGCGAAGGATTGTTGTTGATCTTTCTGCTGGCCCCAACGAACAGACGAATCCTTTACTTCGCAACTCCGACATTATTGTTGTTGAACGTTCCGGTTTGGCGAGATTTTCCGACGCGACCAATTTACTTTTGACTCCGACGGGGAATTTATTCACTCAAACCTTATCTATTTTTAGAGTTTTGGAGGTGATTAATAATTGGGAAAGATAATGAATTTTTGAACATTATAGCTCGGATTTTAGCGAGTTTTAAATTTTAAATAACCGGGTATAAATACAGCAAAAAATGGATACCGAACGAGATTTTCAACGATTTTCAGTTCAAAACTACGGCAAGCTTAATCCCGATGCAAATCCCGGGTTTTCGGGGGGCGCATCAGAAGAAGATGAAGAACGATTAGATATCGGTTGGGTTTTTGCTGTCTTTCGGCGAAGATTGCCAATTATTATTTTAGTTATTGCTACCTTGTCCGGGGGGTTGGGGAGTTTAATTGTTTGGAAATCTCGGCAGGTTATCCCCAAATATCAGGGGGGATTTCAACTGTTAATTGAACCCGTAACGGTAGAAGGTCAATTTGCTCAAAAATACTTATCCGCCCAAATTGGAGGGGTAGATATTAATCGAATTCAAGTTGAGAATAGCTTGGTTGATTATGAAAGTTTGATTCGGGTTTTGAAAAGTCCGAGTTTGATGGAACCGGTTCTCGAAACCATCCAAAATCGCTATCCCGGGCTGAGTCGCCGTTCCTTAATGGAAAACTTAGAAATTGTTCGCATTATGTATGAAAAAGATGCGAAAGAAGAAGGAACAAAATTGGTTAGAGTTACTTATCAAGATGCCGATCCGGAAAAAATACAGTTTGTTTTGGAGCAACTCTCTACCGCTTATTTGAATTATAGTTTACAAGAACGTTTAACCAGTATTAAGCAGGGAATTCAGTTTATCGATCAACAGTTGCCCAGTTTAGAAGCGCGATTTGATGAGATACAGAAACAAATCCAAACCTTTCGCCAAGAAGCTAATATCATCAATCCCGAAAATAAAGATCGAGAACTGGCAATTGCCGCCCGAAACCTGCAAGAACAACTGACGACAACTCAATCTGAACTTGCCCAAAATCGAGTTTTGTCTGAAGTTCTCCAAGGACAATTTGACCAGGGAAACTATGCGGAAATTTTGGGACAAAATGCCGAATCTTATTCTTGGTTAATTCGGCAATATTACGATAGCGAAGCGGAGATTATTCAAGAATCAAAGCGGCTTCGCGAAGATAGTCTTCCCATGCAACTCTTACGAGAAAAACAACAACAAATGCAATCGCTTCTGCAACAAGAAGCCCAAAAAGTTTTAGAGAGTAGTCGGGGAGAAGTTCAAGCCTTAGAAGCCCGAGTTAATGTCTTGCAACAGGCACAAAATCAACTCAATCAACGAATACAAGAACTCCCCGCTTTAGCCAACCGAGAAGCCGAATTACAACAACAACTCAAAGTCGCTTCAGAAACTTTAACCGAATTCCTGGAAAAACGAGAAGCCCTCGGAATTGACGCCGCCCAACAAGAAATTCCCTGGCATCTCGTCGCACCGCCTTCAGTCGCGATGGATGACGAAGGAGTACCCATCTCAGTTACCGTTAATAATACAAAACGTCAACTGGCGATCGCTGTCGTTTTAAGTACCTTACTCGGGATAGGTTTTGGTTTTATTGTAGACGTATTAATTACCGTCTTCCACACCCCCGACGAAATTAAATCCACCACAAAATTACCCATACTCGGCGTAATTCCCCTCTCCAAAAAACTCAAAAAAGTCGCCAAACAACAAACGAAAACCTTTATCCCCATCGGTTCAGTCACCAGTTTAACCCCAGTTCGCGATTCTCGTTCATCCCTTAAAAATGGGCGAGTCTATCAATACCATACCCGTTCGGCCGTTTCCGAAGCCTTTCGATCGCTTTATGCTAATATTTGTTTGCTCACCTCTAGCCAATCCTTACGCAGTTTAACCATTAGTTCTGCCACCTTGGGAGATGGTAAATCAACCGTTGCCATACATCTGGCTCAAACTGCGGCTTTTATGGGTCAGCGTGTGCTGTTGGTTGATGCAGATTTACGCAACCCTCAAATTCATCAAAAACTCGGTTTACCCAATCTCAGAGGCTTTCGAGATGCCATTACCAGCGATCTCAGTTTAAACGATGCCATTCAGCGATCGCCCCAAGATGAGAACTTATTCGTCCTCACCGCCGGACAAATTCCCCCCGATCCCGTACAAGTCCTCTCCTCCAAAAAAAGACAATATTTAATGGAGCAATTTCGAGCCTTTTTCGATCTGGTTATTTACGACACTCCCGCCGTTACCGGGTTAGCCGATACCAGTTTAATCGCCGCTCACACCGATGGAATTATTTTAGTCGTTGGCATCAAAAAAACCAACCGTTCTAGCCTGTTAAAATCTCTCGAAGAACTCAACCTCAGCAATTCTGTTTTGGGCTTAGTCGCCAACCGCATGAGAAGATAATTTACAGATGGGGAGGTGGGGAGACAGTGAACAGTGAACAGTGAACAGTGACCCTCCGGGAACGTCCGTTGCTTCTCGACTATTCCGCCAAGTCAGCACTGCCTCACCAGTTACTAGTGAATAGGGTAAGGGGTAAAGGGTAAGGGGTAAGGGGTAAGAGGCAATTCTGTACGCGCAGCGAGCGCGAACGCGCTTACTCCTGACGACTGACATCACGACGACTGACATCACGACTTCTGACTTCTGCCTATTGCCTGTTGCCTATTGCCTGTTGCCTATTGCCTATTGCCTGTTCCCTGTTGCCTATTGCCATAACAATCAATTTGACAAATATTATAGTCTTTTCCCTCCACTGCGATCGCCGCACAATAGTTTTCACCCAAATCTAGAGATTGCAGCCCCCACTGAAAACCCCTACAATCAACAGTTAAATTCTCAGCAGATTCTAACTCCGATAACGAAATTTCCACCGTTTCCAACCCCGCCAACCCCTCTCCCGTCGCCTTCACATAGGCTTCTTTCGCCGTCCACAACTGAAAAAAAGCCTTTAGTTGTTCCTTCTGTTGCAAACCCCTCAAAAATAAATATTCCGACTCGCGAAAAAACCGCTTCGCCAGTTGCAAAACCTCAATCGATCGTATATACTCCACATCAATTCCCACCCTACGGTTAAGCGCGATCGCCAATAATCCCTTATCCTCAGAATGAGATACATTAAACTCAATCCCCGTCGAATGGGTCTTTAACTGCGGCTTTCCCCGTTCGCTGTAGCTAAACTCGAACTCCGACGGCGACAAACCCAAATAACCGCCTAAAATCATTCTGAGAACCCCTCTGACGACGATATAACGGACGCGATCTTGTTTTTGGCGATATCGGTTGGCTCGTTGTCGCTCATCCGGTGAAAGCACCCGCTCAAATTGTCCGAGTTGTTCGCCCAAAAGCCCAAACTCCACCGACCAAACTTGAACCGAACCGGGCAAAAGAGGATACACTGTCGGCAGATCCAAAATCCAATTCATCAATTTATCGTTTAACTTTCGACGGTAACTGAGCAACTTGATGAGATTGATCGAGGACCGGTTGGGTGTAGGGCGAATTTAGAGGGACTAAATTCTCCTCGGTTGGCTCATCATACCAGTCTACCTCCAGATCGGCTCCATTAATAATCGCACCTAACAGACGAGGACGGTATTTGCTGGCATCTTCGTCTTCATCGACTTCTGTCAACTGATCGGCCAATTCTCCAAGCTGACCGGATAGGGTATAGGAAGGACGAGCCACCAACACCATACCATCGGTTGAGGGTTCTAGGGTCAAAGCATCGTTATTGGCGTTCAGAGACGGAACATCAATAATCACCATATCAAAGCGATAGCGGACTTCACTGAGTAAACGTTTCATCTCGCTCGACTCCAAAACCGTCGCCGCTTGTCGCACAGGTCCCGGACTGGGAATCACATACAAATTCTCGACATCGGGAACCAGGCGGATACAATTATTGGCATCCCCGTAGTAGCGTAACGGTTCAGTTGCACTCAAGGGTTCGGGTGCCAATTTCAATAATTCTACCCGAGACGGCGATCGCAAATCCCCTTCAATTAACAACGTCCGTTTTCCGGCACGGGCGGTGGCAATCGCTAAATTATAAGCACAAAAGGTTTTTCCTTCCAAATCCCCCGCACTGGTAATCAGCACCACTCTGGCCGGTTTTTCCCCGCTGCGCTGTAAATTGCTCCGCACTTTTTCATAATATTCTAAATAGGGAGAATGGGGTTTGAGAATCAGAGGCATCACCGCAGAAGATCCCTCCAATACCATCACATTCGGTAACAGACCCAATACCGGAACCTCTCGTTCTTGCAAAGCGCCTTTGATTTCTTCCCAAGTGTAGAATTTGCCACTGAGCATTCCCAGTACAAAGATTAACACCGCTCCGCCGACAACGCCGGCCAGTCCACCCCCGGCTAAAATCAGAACCATACTGATCGCTTCCGGAACTTCTACATCTCCTGCATAAGCTTCTTGGGCGACTTTTAAACTGCTGGCCGTTTCCGCTTCCGCCGCTTGAGAGTCTACTAACTGAGCCTTCATTTTATCGTACAAGGCTTTTTTGTAGAGAACTTCTTGTTCGAGCCGCTGTTTTTCTAACTGTTTGTTGGGTAAAGTTTGGTAATCTTCTCGTAAAGAAGCTTCAATTCTTTTGAGATTTTCTAATTGTTGTTGTAAGGTTTCTTTTTGCGTTTGTAACGTCATCAAATTTTGCGCCAATTGTTGACGGGCCGGATCGAGAGAAGAATCGACCCGAATTTGATCGGCTTGTCTTAAAGGGGCGGCGATTCCATCTCCTCCTAACACTTCCGACGCCCGTTCTTGTAATTGTCGTTCGGCGGCTTGTTTTTGTTTAATTAAAGCGGCAACTTGGGGATGTTGGTCTCGATAATCTTGACGTAAAAGGGCAAGCTGAGACTCAATTTGATACAGTTGAACCCGTAACTGGGCGATAATCGGATCGGCCGTTAACGCTTGGGAAACATAGGCTTGATCGGCGCTCAATCCCAGTCTGGACTGCAAACTTTGTATTTGTGCGGTAATCGTTTCGATTTGAATTTGTACATCTTGCTGTTGTTTTTGACTGGTAACAATTGCCTCGGGTAAAGCCCCACTTTCGATCGCCAGTAACGTTGCTCCTTCCCGTTTATCGTATTCTTCTAAGGCTTTTTCCGCCTGTCTTAATTCTTGCTCTACCGGCTCCAAACGGGTCGTCACCGTATCAATAATATCCCGCAGATGTTGAGTATTAATCAAGCGACTCTGCTCGATCATCTCCCCCATCATTACATTAACAATTTCTACCGCTCGTTCCCGGTTTCTATCTCGAAAACTGACTTGAATAAAACTCGGGGCCTCCGCTTCATTTTTAACATTTACCTTTAAGTGATCTTTCAACTCTTTGGGAGTCACATTCACAGTCGCCATGACACTTTCAACCACGCGGGGTTGCAGCAACATTCCTTGATCGAGTTGCTGTCCTCTTTCGCGAATACTTTGACCCGTTTGTGAAAAGAGTACGGGGGGATTTTGATAGGTTAAAACCCCGTTAGCGGTGTAGGGGGGAGCCTCTGGCGGTTCTAAAATCATCGTTACCGCTCCCGAAACTCCCAAAGCCAGCATAAAGGTCGAAAGTCCCGCCCATTTATACTGTTCAAAGGCGATCAGATATCGTTTAACAATAGGTAAAGTCATAAGTCAGTTTTTACTCAAAACATTAGGTTAAATTAACAAGGTCAAAAAACAGTTTCTTCTCATAATTTTAACAATCGCTTCTCAAGAAATACAAGATAAAATTATCGATTGCGATTTCCCTCACTGTTGGGGCCGAATAGATCTTCTGCCGCATTACTAATCTCTCTAAAAAACAGCAAAAAGCCGAGAATATCCCGAAACGGCTGAGTAAAGGTATTGAGAAAATAACTAACATCTGCCGCAAAATTGCGATCGATGACAATTACATCTTCATCTTGCAACAAAATATTATCGCTGGGATCGCCTTGTAACACTTCTCTACCATTGAGAGTCCGGGTAATGGCTCTACCTTGTTGCGGATCGAAGCGAATTAAGGTGATTTCATCTAACTTCGCCGTTGCTAACGGAACATTATTCAAAATATCGACAAAGGTACTCCCATTGGGTAAATTCACCGATCCCACCGCTCCGCCTGCATTGCTGAGAATTCGCACGGTAATCTGTTGATTGACCAATGTAGAATTCGCCACCAACTTCCGATTATAATCGCCTTCGTCTTCTGCTGACAGTTGCGGTACAATCACCGAATCCCCATTGGATAGCGCCACATTCGGTAAAGCCGTTGCTTCTTCTAACGGAGAATACAGATCCACCACATCTTGAATGACCCGACCATCAATGGTGACGCGACAGACAATCACCGATCGCAAATCCGCCGTTAAAGTCGCCCCTCCCGCTGCTAAAATCGCCGCAGAGACCCGCCCCAACCCCGCCGGTAAGGTATAAAAGCCCGGTTTGACCACTTGTCCGACAATGGTCACTTCGACGGGTGTAGGCGCTGCGGCTAAACTATAAGACTCGATAATCTCCCGTTCCGGGCCTTGAGTGGGTAGGGTTTCTTGGGTAGGAACGTAGATAATATCTCGGTCTTCTAAACGAATATCAGGGGGCGCTAAACCGGCCAACAAAGGCGTCAATAAATCAATTTCTGCGGCTAAAGTTCGACCGTCGGGTAAATTTCGCCGCAGTTGAACCGAACGTAAATCGGCATTTGAACGGGTTCCCCCGGCCGTTGACAGGGCGATCGCCAGTTGAGGGCTTCCCAACGGATAAAAACCGGGTCGGGCGACTTGTCCGGTGACGGTGACTTGTACGGGCCGCTGGGCTAACAAGGAAACGTTGACTTGGGGATTTTTCACAAACTGATTTAAGCGGGTCTGAATTTCCCGTTCAATATCTTGTAAAAATAATCCTTCTAGTCTGACGGTGCCAATTAAAGGGATAATGGTTGTTCCTTCCGGGCCGACGACCGCATTGGGAATACTTAATTCTGCCGATCGCAAACCGTTAACAAAGATATCAATAAAAATTTGATCTCCAGGCCCCAACCGGTAGCGTTCGATCTGATTTTCGTTCGCCCGTTCAAAATAGGAAATATCGACAGGAATTAAATTGGGTTCGAGCGGTTGTTCTACTTGTCTCGGCGGGCTTCCTGGCCGTTGAAATAATCGTAAAATTTCCGGCGTATATTGGGGTTCTACTTGTTCTAACAGTTCGATTTTGCGATCGACAAACTCTTGAGGTAAAACACATTGATCGGGAATTTCCTGGGCTTTGATTTTGCGAACCAATACAAAGCTATCAACTCCTCCGATCAGTACAGTTAATCCTAAAGTCCAACTTCCCGAGTAAAGACCCGCCACCAATACTGAGATTAACCGATGAATTGAATTAACCATAAAACATTTTTTCTAAGAATAGGCAGTTATCAGTTATCAGCGATCAGTGATCAGTGATCAGTGTTGTAGGGGCGGGTTTTGTAATGATGTATGTTTCCCAGAAATAACCTATATAAACCCGCCCTTTCAGTCAACAGTTTTTTCAGTTGTCAGTTTTCAGTAACCTTAAGACTTCTTTGGTCCCGACACCTGAAACCTGACACCCGACACCTGACACCTGACACCTAACACCTGCAAACCCCTTTATTTGTCACCTGTCACCTTTTCGCTGTTGTTGACGGTGAAAGTTTCTGCTTCCAGTGCGGCTTGAATGCTTTGACTCAGCGAACGGCCAACATCCTCTACTTGTTCTATATTACCTAAAGGTTCAATGGGAATTAACACGTTAACGGCTACCCAAGGCGCCCGTTTTTGGGATAATTGAGCCAAGCGATCGGCCATAAACCAATGGCTGGTTGCGGGACTACCCCCATCGGGCCAAGCGTACCATTGCATGACCGCATAGGTTTGTCTTAAGCGCTGTTTTTGGTAAAGATCGCACAATTGATCGGAGGTACAATCTTTCCACAATAAACTTAATAACGGGTTGGTGGCTTGCGTCCAACTGCGGAAAAATTGAGCGCTAAATTCTGTAGAAGATGATCCGTTTTCCGACGGGTTAACGGTTAAGCGCAAACGGCGAGAAGAATCGGTTTTCCATTGTTGAAACCCGTTGAGATCCATCCATTCTACTTGCGGTCTATCTTTATAATATTTCTGCACGAGCATTAATAAAATTGCCGTTTGATTGTTTTGTTCGACGGTTTGAATTAACCAGTCGTGACCGCGAAGCGTCATCAGTTTGTGGTCGAGGGTTTTCCATCCGGTTAGATCTAAACCCTGTTCTCGAATTTGTTGTAATTGCTCTAAAGTTTGCAGTTGCGGTTGGTCTGCCCAAGTCCATTTTCCGGTGAGATAACCGGGAATTGCTGCGACACTTAACAGCAACAATAAAAACACTAAAGCGATGATTTTAGCCGAGTTTTGCGGAAATTTTGCTTGCACAACCATAGGTCATTTTTAATGTTAATTTTGGATAATTTTAACGGGTTAATGAATCTCAGCTTGCGGATCTCGGTTCAACATGATTTTGCATCCAATTAATTAACACGACTAATAAACCCAACATACAAGCCGAATACAAATCGCCGCCCCAACTGTCATGTAACCAGTGAAATAATCCCGCTTGACCCGTACCGTGAAACAAAGTCAGCAAAGTATTTCTAATAATATTGGCAACCACACTAATGGTTGCGGCACTCAACAAAAACACAATACTTTTGGTGCGGTCGGAAACTACCCCCGTCCAATATAACAGCATCAACCCGACATATAAACTGGTAAATAACATCTTCAGTCCGGCGCAGTGGGGAGCCACTTCAACAATTTGTCCGTTGACAAACAGATAAACTTGTTCAACCGTTACATTAAGATTAAATTGTACCAAAATAAATCCGGCGACTGCGGCAATAAATTTTTGTAAAGGAAATGCCAAAGGTTCGATTAAATAAGGTAAATGAGTCGGGGTGGCTAAGGCGACAAAAATTAACGGCCATTTCTCCAACTTTAAACCCGCAATTCCTTTTAACCACAAACACAATCCCGCTAAGACCAAGGGAAAAGAAAGGTTCACCAAATCGAATAAACCCGACCCATAACATAATCCCCCAACGATCAGCAAAATTGCACCAGCCGGATGGTTAGTATTAGGAAGTTGACTCCATTGGGTGCGTTGCATCCAAGCAATATAAGCCGCAAAGGGTAAACCAATTAAGCCATGACTAAAATATTCGTGTTCAATACTAATACTTTTTTCTAGCCAACCGTGATACCAATAAATTAATACAGGAGCGTACAATAATCCCAAAAGCATCACCAAAGCGGCATTTAACAAATATCGCTCGATAGCAATGGGAATTTTACGTTGAATTTGCATTGTTCTTGCTAACCCTTCAATAAATGTGTCCCGATCAAAAGTTTTCCCAAAAATATATTCTCAGCGATCGCCGCCAACAATTATCAGTAACCAGTGTTAACTGTTAGAAGGGCGGGTTTACAGAGGTTATTTGCGATCAACATAGATCGAGTCAGAACCCGCCCCTACACACTGGTGACGGGTTCTGAGTGACTGTATAAACCCGCCCCTACAGCCCCGTTGACGGTTTCATGTTTACTGATTTATTCCTAACACCGATTTAATAGATGCAACCACATGATGAATTTGATCGCTGCTAAGTCCAGGATACATCGGTAAGGAAAGAATTTGACGACTGAGCATTTCAGCCATCGGAAAATCACCTTCAGAATACCCCAAATGTTTGTAGGCCGGTTGGAGATGACAGGGGATCGGATAGTGAATTCCGCTCTGTACGCCGAATTCAGACAATTTCGCTTGTAGAGTATCGCGATCGATGCTACATTCATCCGTCACTCGAATCACATACAGATGATAAACATGACCGTTTTCACACTCATTTTGAATCGGGGTAATCCCCTGTTGACGCAGGGGTAACAACAAAGTATCATATTGTTCTGCCGCCAAATTGCGATCGCGATTCCAACCTTCCAAATGGGGAAGCTTCACCTTCAGAATCGCCGCTTGGATCGTATCTAAACGGCTATTAGTTCCCAGTTCCATGTGAACATATTTTTTCGGGGCGCCATAATTTCGGAGAGTTTTCATTTTTTGCGCCACGCTTTCGCTGCGAGTAATCAGCATTCCGCCATCTCCAAACGCCCCGAGATTTTTACTCGGATAGAAGCTAAAAGCCGCAGCCAATCCCACCGAACCAGCCCGATAGCCTTCTCGTTCGGCGAGGTGGGCTTGGGCGGCGTCTTCAAAGATCAGCAGGTTATAGGAATTGGCCAACTCCATCAACGCTCGGGGCGAGACCATTTGCCCGTA
The DNA here is from genome assembly GCF_047276495.1 of Capilliphycus salinus ALCB114379. Classification (NCBI taxonomy): domain Bacteria; kingdom Bacillati; phylum Cyanobacteriota; class Cyanophyceae; order Oscillatoriales; family Sirenicapillariaceae; genus Capilliphycus; species Capilliphycus salinus. The sequence goes on from NZ_CP178543.1 coordinate 767,107, forward strand.
GAGATGAACAGGAACGATCGCTTTGGTTTTGGGGGTAATCGCTTTTTGGGCGGCTTCTAGGTCAATTAAAGCCGTCTGAGGGTCACAATCAACCAGAATAGGAGTGGCTCCCGAATGAAGCACGCCGATCGCCGTCGCAATAAAAGTATTGGCGGGTAAAATCACTTCATCGCCTTCGCCAATCCCGCAGGCTTGCAAGCCCAAGGCGATCGCATCGGTACCGCAGGCGACGCCGATACCGTACTGCACCCCACTGGCTTGAGCAAAAGCGGTTTCAAATTCTCCCAAAACTTGACCGAGGACAAAATCTCCTTTCTCGATCACGGCGGCGATCGCCTGTTCGATCTGTGTTTGTATGGGTTGCTGCTGTAGCTTGAGATCGACAAAAGGAACGGTCGTTAGTGTGCTAGTCATGGCTGATTTTCGTAATTGGCTGAACATTGGGGGTGGATTCGTTGAAATCACCAGGAACTTGCAACTTGAGATTGTTATAGAGCGATGAGATCAAGCCAGTGCAACACGCATTTTTTTAATTGATCTCGTAACTCGATCGGGGTGACTCAGCGGATCTTTGCATCAATAGCATAGCTCAGGAACACCTCGGGCTTGTGTGATCTCGAATCGTTCGGATTTCTTTAGAAATAGAATCAATAAGTTCTTGCTATATCTTTAGATAGAAATTCATAATTTTAGTCAAGTTTGAGCAACAAAAATTTGCATTTTTTGAAATATTTAGTTACATTTAGAGTAATTATCTGATTGTCAACATTCAATTTTTAGCTGATGAGTATACTTTCTAACTTCATCCCCACCCCGGAACCGATGAAACCCCAATCTCGGGTTCAAGATTTAAAAAGTCGTTTGGACTGGGGTGAACCCGCTTTAACTATCATTGATGTGCGTAGTCTCGAAGCTTTTAACGCCTGTCATATTCTCGGCGCTATTGGTATACCAATGGACAGATTGGTAGAGCGAGTACCGGAAACTTTAGAACCCGCTCGTGATATCTACGTTTATGGCGAAACCGATGAAGAAACAGCACAAGCCGCAGCTAAACTTCGTGAAGCCGGTTATCTTCGTATTGCTGAATTGATCGGTGGTGTTGCCGCATGGCGAGCAGTGGGTTATCCTGTTGAAGCGATCAGTGCGATCGTCACCTAAATTTAACCTTCTTTTGTTGATCACATCAATTCTGAGCAACAATTTTAGTCTTGCAGAAAAAGTTTCTGTGAGGCTTATTTTTTATGATGTTTTTTAGCAAAAAAACACTTATATTCGATTATAAAAAATTCTCTGCTTTGAGCCGAACTCTGAAAATGATCAGTGTTGAGAGACAATCGGCTTCTTCATTAGAATAAATATCAAAAATTTTTTACATTTTAAATAACCTCCAATATTTAATAAAAATTAACGGCTAATTCCTGAAAATATATCATTTGATGATGATAGTGCATCAAGGAATAATTAGGAATGAAACCCGACGCCTTTTTTCGTTTTCACCCTCACTTCAATAGCTTGATTTGCTTAAAATTTAACCCATCAAATCGGATTTTTAAAGTTCAAAAAATTCATCAAAAAACATTTGTGACTCTGGGAATATTATTGATAATATTTTCCAGATTAATTGCGGTTAACGCCGCACTACCACTGCAATTCGGAAACCGAGGCTCACAGGTGATTCAACTTCAAAAAAGATTGCACAAAATCGGTTATTTTAACTGGAAAATAACCGGGTATTATGGTAGTTTAACTGAAAATGCAGTTCGAGAATTTCAAGCCGCCAATGGACTCGAAGTTGATGGAATTGCAGGAAATAAAACCCTAGCCGCACTGGGATTATCCGAAGCAATTACCACGCAAATTTCACCGCCCCCCAGAGTGATGAAATTAGGAAGTAGTGGCTCCAAAGTTATCGAACTTCAACAATATTTACAGGTTTTGGGATATTATAATGAGGCGATTACAGGTTACTACGATCTGTTAACCCGAGAAGCCGTTATCCGATTTCAAACTGATGTAGGACTCACACCGGATGGTATTGTTGGTCCGCTCACTCAGGCGGCAATTGAATCGAAATTCAACGCTCCCCCCCTTTCAACTTCCACCTCAACTCCTTTATCTTTACCAGAGCGGGGAGATCTTCGTTAATCCTCTCTTTTAGGCTGATCTATAATTCACCTTTGTAATTCATTTTCAGTCAAAGATTAAACTGTTAGGCATCATCATTATACGATCGCGGCGGGTTGATGTCAGTTTTTTCTAGGAATTAAAATGGTGACGGGGCGGGTTTACAATACTTGTTTGCTGAGAATTCAAAGTTAACTCGAACCCGCCCCTACAAACCTGACATCCGACAGCCAACACCGATCTCTATCATGCTATTTAAATGGAGAACAGCCGATCAGCTTTTTACCGATTCAACTCAGTCGTTTTACACAACCCAACCGGACTCTTTATGCAAGCTTTAAAAAACAACAACTTGAGTTAACAACAGCGGGGCTAACTTGGGGGCTTTAGATACGGCTTAAAACCCCAGTTAAACATCTCAAACCCCAGGGATTTTTTTAGTAAATTTTCCGGGTTGGATTGGAAAAGTAAGAAATCTTTAATAAATTACGACAACCAACCCAAATCACGCACATGATTACCATGACTATCGCTCTAGCTATTAGCCTTTTCGGATTGAGTTCTACTGTTGCAGTTTCATTGCTATCGGTTTATTTGTTTATCCTAGAAGTAGATCATCCATCGGAGCAATAGCTTCGGCAATTTTATCCTATAATGTTATTTGGGCAGGTGATGAAATTATAGGGGTATAGAGGGTTAATGAAAAGCTGGGTGTAAATGAGTTATTATTTTATAGAATTCAAGAGTTTTTCTTGCCAATTAGCAGATAATAAAGGACAAGTTGCCAGTTTTCTTTTGACATCGGGATCGGTACAACGATTATACATGATGTCATTAGCCTGAGCAACTGTCCACTCGGGAAAAGGGCGGTCGCTTAATATTAATGGTAAACCCGATTGAACATAACCTTCTTTCAAAACTCGAAAATACCAACCTGTACGTCCGGTTTTTTGCACTTCTAAAGCTAAATCATCAATTCCCCAACGGCGAGATAATTTCCAGCAGGGTTTTCGAGGTTGAGACACCTGAATTTTGGCTTCGCCGACTTGATAAATATCACCAATACAAACCGATGTTTCCCTTTGTCCGCCAATGGTAAAATTCTCCCCAAAAGCACCGTAGGGAAAATTAATTTTATCTTGAATTTGATTTAAACTCTTTCTCCAAGTGGGATAGTGTTCCGCAGCATAACCCAAAACAGCTTTATCAACACCCCCGTGATTTTTCAAGTCCGCTTGACCATCACCAACCAAGTTCGTTTTTCCAAGCCAAATTAATCCTTGAATCGGTTCTTTAAAAAATCCGGTAGACCAAGAACCCTCCATCGGGTTAGTTGCTGCTTCTACACCGATTGTTTTAGGTAAACCCACTTGAATAGAACAAAGTTGAGGAATTGACATAAAATCGGTTTGAAAATCCTTTTGACGTTTATTTTATTGTATATTATAACTTCAACGAAGTCCAAATTCGAGGGAAACAATGGGTCGTTTACGTCAAAAAGCTTGTACGCTCTGTCAACAGTTTCAACCCGTACTTTATCGGGTTCAATACGATGAATCCCATCGGTGGGTGTTTGTTTGTCGTTGTTGTTGGGAAAAAATTAGCCAAGATAACCCCAATTATGTTTATGGCGGAACTTGGAAAGCTAAAAAGTAGTTGAAACATTTGGTGTGATTACACCCACGATTAAAGTTAATAAACCCGGTAAAAACAAGTAACCATCCAACACAATGTTATAAACATTTCGGGGGGTTTCGGGCGTTACCGTCCAAATGGCAATCAAGTTTAACAAAATACAAGGAATTACAACAACTGGAGACAAAATCGAAATCGGTTGAGTCCAACTCCAACCCGCAACCAATAGCAGAATTAAATTTAACCCCGTCCAAAAAATACGGGTTCCTCGAATCCCAATAATGAAAGGTAAAGTTCGCACCCCTTTTTCTCGGTCAGATTCTATATCTCGAATATCAAATAAATGGGAATTGGTTCCGACAAATATTAACAAAAAGAACGCAACTAAGGCGGTAAAATAGTTAAAACTCACCCCGGCATAAGCCAAAGGTACAGCAATCAAAGCATAAGTAATCACCCCGCAAACAATCCAAGCCTTAATTCCCGGTATATCTTTAGGGCGATACCAGTTTAAATTTCCCTGTTGTTGGAAAGGGAACAACGGCACCCCATAACTCAAGGGTAAAAGTCCGGCCCAACTTACCCGTTGAACCGATGCAGGCGCCCGATATAATAAGAATACAAAAGTCAAAATTGCAGCCGAGGCTAAAAATAAACTTCCCGGTTTTCTCACAAAATACTGTTCTTTTGAATCGAGACTTTTTTGAACGTAAGAGTCAACAATTCGGTCCAAGTTGTAGGGAATTAAAGCCGCAGCCAAGAGGAAAACAGCAGGATGCCAATCTATCGGGAGATTGAGGGCGGTTTGGACAAAAAAGACCAGAGAAGCGATTCCCGCAGCAACCCAAAGGTTAGAATAAACGATTAAAGATAAAAATTGCTCGTAGAATCCCTTCCCCAGTTGGGATAATTTTTGAAGATTATGAACAGATTGGCTTTCAAGAGACATAAATTTGAGTGTGAAAAAATCCTAACTTGTCAAATCACTACAAAAGCGATTCAACAGCAGAAGAAAAGCCCAAATTAAAACGAGAAGTGTAGCTAAAAGTATCATGGCTATTTCGTGGCGTTTGAGTGGAAAGCAAATTTTTGATAACTTATGAAAACTTATTGCTGTAGAGGAAGTTAACCCCGGATTTCTATCCTGCTTTGAAATAACCTAACTTTCATTCATTGAAAACATCGTGCTACACCGAATAAGTTAGCTGATGAATTTAGGATATGCGATATTTTTACAGGCGATATAACTTTCCTCTACAGCATTGTATCGTGCATCATTCATTCCTCAAAAAATTGAGCGAAAGGTTGAATTTCCTCCGAAAATCAAACCTTAGCCTATTTCCAGAGCTTCTGTGATGTCTTTATCAATACCCCAAGATTCTTTAATAATCTCGCGGAACAGATTTTCACGAATGATGGTACTTTTATATAAATCAACTAAAAGTTGTTTTGCTTCATCCTGAGAAATTGTTTCTACCTTGCGAGCAAAAGACTGTACTTGGAACTCTTGTTCTAAGGAAATATTTGAGTTTTGATTGTTTTGATTTTGGTTATCCATCGTTAAACCTCTGTGAGCAGTTAACTGAACGTCTGAACTGCATTTCCCAGTCAGACAGCCAGGTTTGTCCATTACGTTAACCATTGTAACGAAAATTTTACAAAATATGTCAAACTCTTGAAAAATTACTTCTTTCGTTGTATATCCTAGAGCCTATCGACCCGTACAGATGGGGTATGGCATCTGTTGACTTCCCCTGTATCGGACCGTTTTAGGGTTGCAGCTTCATATTCCCACCTATAAATTAAAATCAATATAAAGCTTTCGTAAAAACATCAATCCTTAGCAAATATTTAACCCCATTTTTACCTTAAAGCCCTAGACTCATCACCGTTGCTATAGGTAAATCGGGGTAGACTGCCCTGTATATCTATAATTCAGCCCTTGAACCCCAGAATTTCCACCCTCAAACCTGTTAACATTACTAACCGTAAAAAAGATGACGCATCTATCCAAAAGAATATTATTCTCTCAAGCGATTTCAGTTATTTCTATCGGAATAGGATTAATGAGTCCGGACCCTACTCATGCCGCAACTTTGCGAGTCAACCCCTACTTACAGCAACCCTCCTCCGATGGGATGTACTTTACCTGGTTTACCGAAGAAAACGTTAGCGGAACCCTCAGCATTAGCGGTCCGGGGTTAACCAGTCCCCTCACCTTAACCAGTACCCCCACCTTTGAACCCCTGCTATCCTACACCGAAGCCGAGAAAAATCAAGAAATTGACGGTTTAGAACCGGGGTCTTGGCTACTCGGCGATACCAACTACAAACACACCGCAGACGTTCGCGGACTCCTCCCCAACAAGACCTACAATTATTCCGTTACCGTCGGCGACAATATCTTCAACTCCACCTTTACAACCGCCCCCACCGCAGACGACTGGAGTAATATTCGGTTTATCGCGTTATCCGACAGCGAAACCGAACCCTTTGGGCGGGTTAACAGCCGGGACTGGCAACAGGGCGCCCTCGCCCCCGGTTCCGCCGAACGTCCCGACCCCGTTAACAGCCAGTGGGCGGAAACCTTCGGGACAACCGGAAGCAGACTGTTATATGCGTTAACCGAAACCGAAGGCTACAGAAACAACCTGGAAGTTATCAACAGCCGCAACCCGAACTTTTTGATGATGCCGGGTGACTTGGTTCAGGGTGGAGGTTATCAACCCGGTTGGGATGAATTTTTCCGCCACAATGCCGGCGAGTTTGATAGCGGACTCTCCCAATATCCGATATTACCCGCCCTCGGCAACTGGGAAAACTTCGGCGCCCTCAACGGGGGTTATGGGTTTGACGCCGACGGACGTTTCGGCCCCAAATTTGCCCGGGACAAGTACCACGTTTACTTCGACGCCCCCGAAAATGGTACACCCGAACATCAAGACAACTATTATCGCGTTGACTACGGCCCCGTTACTATTATTACCCTCGACAGTTCCAACGGCGAACCCGATGACAGTCGCAGCAACTACGGGGGAGAAGGACAACCGCCCCAAATTAGCGGACGGGAATACACGGGTTCGGGTACGGATACTCAGGAGAATATTACGCGGGAAGAATACGAAGCGGTTGGCGGTACCGACTTGGCGGATTTTAATCCCGGAAGTACCCAGTGGAATTGGGCGGAAGCACAGTTAAAAGATGCCCGCGAAAAAGGTCAAATTGTTTTTGTACAGTTTCATCACGTTCCCTATTCTAACGGGACTCACGGACTGCCGATGAACCACGAAAATTCTTCGGGTCAGGGCGGAACTCCGATGCGTCAGTACCATCCTTTATTTGAAAAATATGGCGTTTCTGCGGTTTTCTCGGGTCACAGCGAGATGTTTGAACGCAGTTTTGTTGATGAAGATAATGATGGTATTGGGGTTAATTATTATGATGTTGGTGTTGCGGGGGATGGTTTGCGGGGCGAACGTACAGATGAGAATGGAGAGTTATTAAAGTATAACGAATTTGGTCAATGGTCGGCTGACCAAGATGAACCGGAATTTTGGCAAGAAGTGGATGGGGTTTTACAGTTGGTTGAAGGCGGGAAACATTACGGCCATTTGGAGGTTAATATTGAACGTTTGACCGGAGATGAAAATGCGTTTGCCAAGATTATGTTAACGCCGGTTCAGGTGTTTCCGGTTCTCGATAGCGATTACAATTTAATTAGAACCGAACGCCGAGTTTTGGGCGATGAAATTGTTTTGTTGGCGAGTGGGGATGGTTTGGTTAAGCCTGTTCCCGAACCGGGTTCAATTTTTGGGTTGTTAACCGTTGGTTTGGGTTTGACGGGTTTGAAATTGTTTAAATCTCACAAACCTGCAAAATAAAATAAACGGTTTTTTGACGTTTGGGTTTGGTGACGGGGCGGGTTTATTAACGTTAATTTGGGGTGACAAAAATTTCGTCGAACCCACCCATACATTCAATCCCATCCAATGATTCCCGTGACGGGGCGGGTTTATTAACGTTAATTTGGGGTGACAAAAATCTCATCGAACCCGCCCCTACATTCAATCCCATCCAACCCGTAGGGGCGGGTTCCGCAAAAATTTTCAAATCTCACAAATCACTGTAATAAACCCGCCCCACCCCAACAGATATTTGACCGAACAAAAAACGGTTTTTTGTCATTTTGGGGTAGGGTGGGTGACAGAATTAATCTTGGGGTTTTTTCCGATAATTCTCGAATGTTATCCACCCAACAAATGTTCTCAGGGGTAGGGTGGGTGACAGAATTAATCTTGGGGTTTTTTCCGACAATTCTCGAATGTCACCCACCTTACAAATATTCTCAGTAGATTGGTAGGGTGCATCAGACCCGAGAACTATTAATTACATTATTAACTGAAAAATCTGATGCACCCTACGGTTGTGATAAAAATTAGATTGGTAGGGTGCATCGGACCCGAAACCTCTCAATTAAATTATTAACTGAAAAATCTGATTCACCCTACGGTTGTGATAAAAATTATTGTTTTAAAACAAAAGTATCGAGCGCTAATTTAGCCGCACCAATAGCACCGGCTTGATTGCCTAATTCTGCTATTAACACTTGTAAATCCTGACGGGAACTCGCCAACACTCGCCGTTCAATTTCTGCAATTGTACTCGGTAAAAAAAACTCAGCACCCGCACTAATTCCACCGCCCAAAATAATCGCTTCTGGGGTTAAAATATAAATTAAACTCGCTAAACCTGCGCCCAATCTTTGACCGTACTGTTGCCAATATTCTATCGCGTTTGTATCGCCCGATTTTGCTTTGGCAGCGAGTTCGGCCGGTTCTAAACCCGTTTCTCGACGAATCGCTTGAATGGAGGCATACTGTTCTAAAGAACCCCGATTTCCGCTATTACAAATCGGGCCGTCAAAATTTAACGTAATTAATCCCAATTCTCCCGCAGTTCCATTTCGCCCAACAAATAATTCACCGTTAAGAATAATCGCCCCACCGACACCCGTTCCTAACGTTAACAAAATCAAATCTTTAAACCGACGTCCCGCCCCCAACCAAGCCTCTCCCAACCCCGCACAATTGGCATCATTTGCCATTACTACAGACAAGTTGGTTTTAGCTTCTACCCAATTGGCTAACGGCACATTTTGCCAATTTTTGAGGTTAATGGCAATCTGAGAAATGCGCCCGGAAGCATCCACCGGCCCCGGCAAACCGATGCCAATTCCGCCAACAGACTTGACATTTTCAGTAATTTGTGATAAACCCTCTAACAAAACTGAAAAAACCGCTTCCGGCGTTGCGGGTTGGGGAGTCGGAACCGTTAAAGACTGATGACAATTTCCCAACGCATCGAACCGTCCCAATTTAATCGCCGATCCGCCCAAATCAACGCCAATCACCTGAGTTAAAACTTGTTCGTTGTTCATGGTTTTATGATTATTAATAGCGGATCAAAAACAGCGAATATTGATTGATATTACTCCACTTCATCCCGGTCGATAGAAGTAGTAAAAATCGGTTCAACTCGTATCGCTTTAATACTCGAAGGACGAACAACCATATATTCTTTGTACTCCCCTTGCACCATCTTCAAGGGAACGTTAATAAACTCGTTAGAGTCGTGGTTGGGAATCAAAACCTTGCTGTACCAAACCTGAAACTCCTCAAGCTTGGAAAATTTGATTTCTTCCCGATGTCCCCCTTCCAGCATCAGGTAAACTGCAAATGAACTAGGCTTTGGCATAACCGATCCCCAAACGTGATAGATTCCTTCGTGTAGTCATTTTACCCCGCTCTGGGACTTCCTCGCTCACCGAAACATCAATTATCAATCTTCCCCCCTCCCCCTACACCCCCTGGACTCCATCACCTATTCCCTTCTTCCATTGCCTCAAAAGCTACAGTAAGTGTTAAGCCAAACCATTACCCTGACAATGGCGAGTTATGATTGACAACCAACGAATAACTCGATCTTACTAATCCATCAGGAAAAATTATGCCTCGACGCGACGATCTGCATAAAATCCTACTCTTAGGTTCTGGCCCAATTGTTATCGGACAAGCCTGCGAGTTCGACTACTCTGGAACCCAAGCCTGTAAAGCGCTGCGAGAGGAAGGATACGAAGTGGTGTTGGTCAACTCCAACCCCGCAACCATTATGACCGACCCCGAAACGGCGGAACGAACCTACATCGAACCCCTCGTTCCCGAAATTGTCGAAAAAGTAATCGAAAAAGAACGCCCCGACGCCCTGCTTCCCACGATGGGGGGACAAACTGCACTGAACCTGGCTGTGGCGTTGGCGAAAAATGGAGTTCTTGATAAATACGGCGTTGAGTTAATTGGCGCCAAATTAGAAGCCATTGAAAAAGCCGAAGACAGACAGCTTTTTAAAGAAGCAATGGAACGCATTGGTGTTGCTTGTTGTCCGTCTGGAATTGCCAGTAATATGGAAGAAGCCCGGGCTGTAGCCCACAAAATTGGCTCTTATCCTTTGATTATTCGTCCGGCGTTTACAATGGGCGGAACCGGTGGCGGTATTGCTTACAACCAAGAAGAATACGAAGAACTCGCCAGTGGGGGTTTAGATGCGTCTCCGGTTTCTCAAATTTTGGTTGAACAATCGTTGATTGGTTGGAAAGAATTTGAACTCGAAGTCATGCGAGATCTTGCAGATAATGTGGTGATTATCTGTTCGATTGAAAATATTGACCCGATGGGGGTTCATACGGGAGATTCGATCACCGTTGCACCCGCACAAACTCTCACCGATAAAGAATATCAACGCCTGCGGGATGCCGCAATTAAAATTATTCGAGAAATTGGGGTTGAAACGGGCGGATCTAATATTCAGTTTGCTATTAATCCGGTTAACGGGGATGTAATTGTTATTGAAATGAACCCCCGTGTTTCTCGTTCTTCTGCTTTGGCTTCTAAGGCGACCGGATTTCCCATTGCCAAATTTGCGGCAAAATTATCGGTGGGTTATACGCTTGATGAAATTAAGAACGACATTACCAAAAAAACCCCCGCTTCTTTTGAACCAACGATAGATTATGTCGTCACTAAAATTCCCCGTTTCGCCTTTGAAAAGTTTCCCGGTTCTCAACCCACTTTAACCACTCAAATGAAGTCTGTGGGCGAAGCAATGGCAATAGGGGGAACGTTCTGCGAGTCCTTCCAAAAAGCGCTGCGAAGTCTGGAAACCGGTTTATCGGGTTGGGGATGCGATCGCGCTGAAAAATTACCCAGTTTGGATAATATTGCGGGGTCTTTACGAACGCCTCACCCGGAACGAATTTTGGTGGTTCGACACGCTTTGATGTTGGGAATGTCGGTGGAGGAAATCTACGAACTGACGGGAATTGATCCCTGGTTTTTAGATAAGTTCCAACAGCTTTTAGAAACTGAGAAATTCCTCAAACGGACGCCGTTGAAACAGTTGGATGCGGATCAACTTTTGGCGGTTAAACGTTTGGGATTTAGCGATCGCCAAATTGCTTATGCCACCAAAACCACCGAAGATGAAGTTCGGGCTTACCGTTTACAATTGACGGTTAAACCGATTTACAAAATGGTGGATACCTGCGCGGCGGAATTTGAATCTAGAACGCCTTATTACTATTCTACCTATTGGGAAGAAGATGAGATTTTACCCTCGGAAAAACCGAAAGTAATGATTCTCGGAGGCGGTCCAAATCGCATCGGACAGGGGATCGAATTTGACTATTGTTGTTGTCATGCGTCCTATGCGTTGCGGGCGAATGGCTACGAAACCATCATGGTCAATTCCAACCCGGAAACGGTTTCTACAGACTACGATACCAGCGATCGCCTTTACTTTGAACCGCTGACCAAAGAAGACGTAATCAATATTATAGAGGCGGAAAAACCAGTTGGAATTATCATTCAGTTTGGCGGACAAACGCCCCTAAAATTGGCGGTTCCGCTGCAAAAATATCTCGAAGCCAACGCCGAGAAAAATCCCGATCTGAAAATTTGGGGAACCTCACCCGACTCTATTGACGCCGCAGAAGATCGAGAACGGTTTGAAAAGATTTTGCGGGAATTAAACATTCAACAGGCGCCGAATGGAATTTCTCGCAGTTTTGAAGAATCTTTAGCCGTAGCGAGTCGAATTGGTTATCCGGTTGTTGTGCGTCCTTCTTATGTTTTGGGGGGACGGGCGATGGAAATTGTTTTCTCCGATGAAGACTTGGAACGTTATATGATGTTTGCGGTACAAGTTGAACCGGATCATCCAATTTTGGTCGATAAGTTCTTAGAAAATGCGATCGAAGTTGATGTCGATGCGATCGCCGATCATACCGGAGAAGTCGTCATCGGTGGGATTATGGAACACATCGAACAAGCCGGGGTTCACTCGGGAGATTCGGCCTGTTCTATACCCTATCAAACCCTGCCAAAAAGCGCAATTGAAACCATACGACGCCAAACCATTGAGTTAGCAAAGGCGTTAAAAGTTATCGGTTTGATGAATATTCAGTTTGCGGTACAAGGCGAACAAGTGTTCATTTTAGAAGCGAATCCTCGGGCGTCTCGAACCGTTCCGTTTGTGTCGAAAGCGATCGGAGTTCCGTTGGCAAAAATGGCGTCTTTGGTGATGTCCGGTAAGACGTTAAAAGAGTTGGAATTTACCGAAGAAAAAGTTCCCACCTATGTATCGGTAAAAGAAGCCGTTCTTCCGTTTGCAAAATTCCCCGGAACCGACGTATTATTGGGGCCGGAAATGCGTTCAACCGGGGAAGTCATGGGAATCGATACCGACTTTGGGAAAGCGTTTGCCAAAGCAGAACTTGCGGCGAGTCAACTGTTACCCCTATCGGGAACGGTATTCGTTTCGATGAATGATCGGGATAAAATGGCGGTAGTTCCAATTGTGCGAGATTTTATCGAATTAGGATTTAAAGTCACCGCAACAATGGGAACTCGTCGGGTATTGTGGGAACACGGCGTTAAAGTCGATTTAGAATTAAAACTCCATGAAGGGCGCCCCCACGTGTTGGATGCGATGAAAAATCAAAACGTTCAACTCGCAATTATTACCCCATCCGGGGAAGAAGCAAGGGCGGACGGAATATTAATTCGTCGGACGGCGTTAGCGTACAAAATCCCCATTATTACAACAATAGCGGGGGCGAAAGCAACTATTGCGGCGATCCGTTCGTTGAAGTCGGAGTCCGTGGAAGTTAAAGCCGTTCAAGACTACTACTAAACGTCTAAATAGTAGGGTGGGTCAGACCGTTAAGTTAACGATATTATCAATAACAATTTAACTCTGATGCACCCTACAGGGTGTTCAAAAATAATAAGTAGGGTGGGTCAGACCGTTAACTTAACGATTTTATCAATAATTTGTGAATTCTGACCCACCCTACTACAGGGTGTTCAAAAATAATAAGTAGGGTGGGTCAGACCGTTAACTTAACGATTTTATCAATAATTTGTGAATTCTGACCCACCCTACAATAAATCTAAATTGACCTCTCAATTTATTCAAAAGGAAATGTTAACCGATGAGAGTCAAACAATTAAAAATTACATCATTTCGAGGGATTCGTGATTTAACATTAACCTTTGACGAACAGAATTTAACAGTTTTCATCGGTATTAACGGCGTTGGTAAATCAAGTATTCTTGACTGTATTGCTATTTTGTTATCTTGGTTGTTAGCTTGGATACAGTACGATCCTGATGCCAAATATGTATCAACATTTACAACAGAAAAAAGAAATTTTTCAGAAGGAAGATATTTTGAACCTTCAGACTTTAAAAATGAGTCTCAAAAGACGCGGATCGAAGTTCAATTTTCAATAGAGCAAGAAAAAGATGAGATTAATTGGTTTTTAGAAGAGGGAAAAAAACCTAGAAATACTGGTTCAGTAAGGCGTTCTTTCAGAAGAGATCGGACTACAGATCAAAATGAAGTTAGTGAACAAGATCAGCTAGAAGCAATTGCTCTTCGCATCCGTAACCAGTGGAAAGAAGATCCAAAAGCAAATATTCCTCTTGCAGTTTATTACCCCGTTAACCGAGGTGTGCTTGATATTCCTTTAGACATTGAAGATGGTTACAAATTTAGACAAGTAGAAGCTTATGAACAAGCTTTAACAGGTGTTCAAGTCAGTTTTGATAGCTTTTTTAAGTGGTTTAGAGCATTGGAAGAAACCGAAAACGAAGAACGACGGGATAATATTGAATATCGCGATCGCCAACTAGAAGCTGTTAGACAAGCCATTTATTCTATTCTTGGCGAAGAATTTGATGATTTGAGGGTTCGGCGTAAACCTTACTTGCGAATGACTATTCTAAAACACGGCGAAGAAATCATTGTCGATCGCCTTTCCGATGGTGAAAAAAGTTTGTTAGCAATGGCGGGAGATTTAGCCAGACGTTTGGCAATTAGTCAACCTTCTCGCGCCCTACCCTTAGAAGGAAGTGCGGTAGTTTTAATCGATGAAATTGAACAACATCTTCATCCGAGTTGGCAGCGTAGAATCCTTCAATTATTAACACAAACCTTTCCCAAGTGTCAATTTATTGTTACCACTCATTCCCCTCAGATCGTCAGTCAAGTTCAACCCGAAAGCATTTATATTTTAGAAAAAATGGATGATGATATTATTGCCAAACACCCAGAAAGTTCGTTTGGTCGAGATAGCAATCGAATTTTAGAAGATTTAATGGGAGTTCCAGAACGTCCTTTAGAAATCAAAGAAAAATTGCTGGAATTATTTAGAGTGATTAACGATGGAGATTTAGAAAAAGCCAAAGCAATGCAGCAAGAAATAGCAGCAGAAATTGGCGATGATGAACCCGAATTGGTAAAAGCAAGTGTATCTATTCGTCCTGATAGCAGGATTTAAAACAACGGATAATGAAGGCAAATATACAGAATTTTGTATGGTTTTGGTGTATATTCTGAAGCAATATCTATAAACTTAGTAGGGTGGGTCAGACCGTTAAGTTAACGATTTCATCAACAATTTTGTTAAACTGACCCACCCTACAAGGTGTTCAAAAATAATAAGTAGGGTGGGTCAGACCGTTAAGTTAACGATTTCATCAACAATTTTGTTAAACTGACCCACCCTACAAGGTGTTCAAAAATAATAAGTAGGGTGGGTCAGACCGTTAAGTTAACGATATTATCAAGAATTTGCTAATTCTGACCCACCCTACAAGGTGTTCAAAAATAATAAGTAGGGTGGGTCAGACCGTTAAGTTAACGATATTATCAAGAATTTGCTAATTCTGACCCACCCTACATAGTAAGTTGGTCGGGTGCGTCAAACCGTTAAGTTAATGATTTTATCAATAACAATTTAACTGGGATGCACCTGAGAATTAAACAAGCCATCTTCTTCCAACGCCGCAATATAACCCGCGATCGCTTCTTTAATATTTAATAGTGCTTCCTCTTTGGTTTTTCCCTGACTAACACAACCTTTAAGACTGGGACACTCTACAATCCAATAACCATCTTCATCTCGATATAAAATTACTTGTCTCATATTCAACTTGCTCTTTTAATATTTTATCTAAATTATCCTCAATTTTAGCAACTAAAACTTCGCGCATCTCCTTTCTAGCGATTTCCAAATGTGGAGGAGAGTGTTATGGGGGTGGGGGCGGGTTTATGTAAATTTCGGAGTAGTAGTCAAGACTGCGGTCGAACCCGCCCCTACAGAATAATTATTGATTAGTCGGACATGATATCATATTCGACATCCTAAAAAAAAATAAGCGACACCTGTACAGATGTCGCCTAAAATTAATTCAGATTAATTCAAAATGATGAATTAACGGTGAGTTGAAACGGCGTACTCCGGTGCATCTTCTGGCTTGCGTTCGGCGGGAGAAATTTTAACTTTTCCTTCCTCGTCGATGTCAACAACCGCATGGTGTCCTTCCGTTAAAACGCCGGATAACATCGCTTCGGCGAGCGCATCTTCCAACAGGTTCATCACCGCGCGGCGCATCGGTCTGGCGCCGTAACTCGGATCGTAACCCACTTCAATCAGATGTTCTTTGAATTTCTCGGTCACTTCCAGAGTCATATCTTTTTCGCGCAGACGCTTGAAGACTTCGCGCAACATAATATCGGCAATTTGACGAATTTCTTCCCGTTGTAACTGACGGAAAACAATAATTTCATCCAAACGGTTGAGAAACTCAGGACGGAAATATTGCTTCAATTCTTCATTCACCAAGTTGCGAATGCGATTATACTGCACGTCTTCTCCCGGCGCTGCCATTTCAAACCCAATTCCGCCGCCACCTTTTTCGATCACTTTCGACCCGATATTAGAGGTCATAATAATCAAGGTGTTCTTGAAGCTAACAGTCCGTCCTTTGGCGTCGGTTAACCGTCCGTCTTCGAGAATTTGCAGCAACATATTAAACACGTCGGGATGCGCTTTTTCGATCTCGTCGAACAACACAACCGTGTAAGGACGACGCCGCACCGCTTCGGTTAACTGTCCGCCTTCGTCAAACCCAACGTATCCGGGAGGCGAACCAATTAACTTGGATACCGTGTGACGTTCCATAAATTCGGACATATCCAAGCGGATCATCGCTTCTTCCGAACCGAAGAAATAGGCCGCCAACGCTTTAGTTAACTCGGTTTTCCCAACCCCTGTAGGCCCTGAGAAGACGAAACTGGCGATCGGACGGTTGGGGTTCTTCAAGCCGACTCGCGCCCGTCGAATGGCTCGGGAAACCGCGCTAACGGCTTCATCTTGACCGATGAGGCGCTGGTGCAGGGTGTCTTCCATGTTCAGCAATTTCTGAGACTCGGACTCGGTAAGTTTGCTGACCGGAATACTGGTCCACGCCGCTAAGATTTCGGCGATATCTTCTTCGGTGACCATCAGTTGCAGGGCGGGTTTTTCCGCCTGTTTTTCTTTGGCAACCGCTTCAATTTGGTCTTTGAGTTCGATTTCGCGATCGCGGAGTGAGCCTGCTTTCTCAAAGTCCTGATTTTTGACGGATTCTTCTTTTTGGCGGATAATATCGGACAATTCCCGCTTCAGTTCTTGAGTTTCGGGAGAGGGTTTGGAGTTCATCACCCGCACGCGAGAACCGGCTTCGTCAATTAAATCGATGGCTTTATCGGGTAAGAAGCGATCGCTAATGTAACGGTGGGATAAGGTGGCTGCGGCGTACAGCGCCTGATCGGAAATGGTGAGTCTGTGGTGTTGTTCGTAAGCCGGACGCAACCCAAACAGAATTTCTACCGTATCTTCGACGCTGGGTTCGCCCACCATTACGGGTTGAAAACGACGTTCTAACGCCGCATCCCGTTCGATATGCTTGCGGTATTCATCGAGGGTGGTTGCACCCAAACACTGTAATTCTCCGCGTGCGAGGGCGGGTTTAAGCATATTGGCGGCGTCCATGCTGCCTTCTATCGCCCCGGCGCCGACGATGGTGTGAATTTCGTCGATCACCAGGATAATATTACCGGCTGCGCGCACTTCTTCGACGATTTTTTTCAGTCGTTCTTCAAATTCGCCCCGAAAGCGGGTTCCCGCTACCAACGATCCCATATCCAAGCCGATCACTTGTTTATCGGCCAACAGGTCGGGAACGTCTTCTTTGGCGATGCGTTGGGCCAAACCTTCGGCGATCGCCGTTTTACCGACGCCGGGTTCACCGACCAAGACGGGATTATTTTTGGTGCGGCGTCCGAGAATTTGGATCACCCGTTCAATTTCCCGTTCCCGACCGACGACGGGATCGAGTTTACCTTCTGCGGCTAATTTGGTTAAGTTGGTGCCAAATTCGTCTAGGGTGACGGTGCGTTTGTTTCCTGATGTTCGACCGCCTGCTGAAACCGTTGTCGCATTTTCTTCTCCCAAAGCCCTAATGATATCGGTGCGGAGTTTGGAGCGGTCAATGCTAAAATTTTCCAGAACTTTTGCGGCGACTCCCTCTTCGTCCTGCAATAATCCTAATAAGATGTGTTCGGGACCGATGTAGTTGTTTCCCAGTTGGCGAGCTTCTTGCAGCGAACCTTCAAAAACCCGTTTGGCTCGGGGTGTGAAGGGGATTTCAGCGGGAATAAAACCCGAACCTCGTCCGATAATTGATTCAACTTCTCGCCGTGCGTCTTCGAGGGTTACGCCTCTATCAGACAAGAGTTTAGCGGCGACACTGGTTCCTTCTCCCAGTATGCCTAACAGCAGTTGTTCGGTACCGACAAAATTGTGTCCTAAGCGACGTGCCTCTTCTTGAGACAGCATCACAACTTTAATGGCTTTATCTGAAAAGTATTCAAACATGATGTTTCGGTTCCACCTATAGAGCTTATGGCTTCTCCTGTACGGAGTGGCTAGAGATCAGAGGGGGTTTTTTTTATCTGATCGGTGTAAATTTTTGTGTACTTGTTCGTTATTATTACTGTACCGTTATTTTAAACTACGATACAGTGAGGAGAGCCGTAATCTACCGAACGGTCAAGATTTGATAACAGTTTACAGGTTTCGGGTGTTGGGTTTTGGGTTTCGCGTTTGTAGCGGCGGCTTGGTGCCTAGATTGATCATTTCCTACTCTCAACTGATATAAACCCGCCCCCTGTTGGCTGTGGCTGTAGCGGCGGGTTCTGTAATCGGCGTTTGTTACCCACAAATAACTGATGTAAACTCGCCCCCTGTTGTCTGTCGGTGAGGTGGGGGCGGGTTTAGCTAGGTTGAGTCGGGGAAGACATCCATTAACTCAGAACCCGCCCCTACAGTGTGACTGTATTAGCAATTGGCTGATGTTAGCCACAAATATTACCCACAAATAACTGATGTAAACTCGCCCCCTGTTGGCTGTCGGTGAGGTGGGGGCGGGTTTAGCTAGGTTGAGTCGGGGAAGACATCCATTAACTCAGAACCCGCCCCTACAGTGTGACTATTTAATTTGGTTTCATTTTGGCGAGTAACCAGTTGGCGGCTGTGGCTCGGCGGGCTTGGGCGGGGGTAAATTCGCCGACTTTGTATCCGGTAAACCCCAATTCTTCTTTTAACAATTGCTTGTATTCTTTGGGGATAGAACGGGTTAATTTGACGGTGGCGGGACGACTGTCTATAAAGTCTGGGGGTTCGGGATATTCCTCTTGCCAAGCGGGTTCAACGTTGCTATTATCCCAAGTTTGGGTATCTCCGTTGTAGCGATAACCGAGATGATACCAAAGCAGTTGATTGACGGTCGCATCGTCGAGTTTTTCGTTGAGAATTGCCCAAATGGTATCGGTATTGAGGGGAGGAAGTTCGGACATAGTTTGAGATGAAAAACAATAACAGGATTATTTATAGAGTTTAATGTAATCGGGGGCGATCGCTATTTCTAAATTTGGGAATTTTGATTTGAGTTTAAGAGCGTTTTTAGGAATTGTTCAACTTTTGTAAAACATTGCAAGAGGAAAACGAGAATAAAAATCGGTTTTAGACTCAACTTTTCTATTCTCGATTTCCCCATCTTTTGGTGATTAGAGAAGGCCGTCTTTTTTCGCCATTGCTAACATTAAATCAACGACGCGGCAAGAATAACCCCACTCGTTATCGTACCAAGAAACGACTTTAAAGAAGTTAGAATTTAACTCAATTCCGGCATCCGCATCAAAAATACTGGAGTGAGAATCGGTAATAAAATCGGTGGAAACAACCGGGTCTTCCGTATAACCGAGAATGCCTTTCATCGGCCCTTCAGCCGCTGCTTTCATCGCTGCACAAATGTCTTTGTAGCTGGTAGATTTTTCCGTTTTAAAGGTTAAGTCTACTACAGAAACATCGGGAGTGGGGACGCGGAAAGCCATCCCGGTTAATTTGCCTTTTAATTCCGGTAAAACCAATGTTACCGCTTTCGCCGCACCGGTAGAAGCGGGTATAATATTTTGACCGGCACCCCGTCCGCCGCGAAAATCTTTTTTACTCGGACCGTCAACGGTTGGCTGAGTCGCCGTCGCCGAGTGAACGGTTGTCATCAACCCTTCGGTTAACCCAAAGTTATCCTGAATGACTTTAGCAACCGGTGCCAAACAGTTGGTCGTACAACTGGCGTTAGAAACAATTAAATGTTCTTTCGGGTCAAATTCTTCGTGGTTAACGCCCATTAACAGCGTTTTCACCTTGTCGGGGTCTTTGGTGGGGGCGGAAATAATTACCCGTTTCGCGCCGGCGGTAATATGATTGTAAGCGCCGTTATAATCGGTAAATAATCCGGTAGACTCTACAACATAGTCTATTCCCATATCTTTCCAGGGCAATTCGGCCGGATTTCTCACCGAAGTACAACGAATCACTCGGCCATCAACGACGATGCTATCATCTTTAGCTTCAATTTGGTTTTCGAGTTTACCGTGAGTTGAATCGTACTTGAACAAATAAGCTAAATTTTCCGCAGGTACGAGGTCATTAATGGCAACAAACTCAATATCGGGATTTTTCAGAGATGAACGGACGACCAAACGTCCAATGCGACCAAATCCATTAATCGCGACTTTTATAGCCATAATTGAAAACTCCTCGTTGTCAAATGCTGCGTCTTTGTGACTTGTAAGCGCAATTTTCTGAATAACTGTAACATAATTAATTGTACGTGTCGGCTGTTCTTCGTGATCTTTTAACAAGGCTGTGGGGCGGTTGTAGCTGTCTCAATCTTCGGCGATTCCACTTTTATCCATTCAAAAACCAATAATTTCATTCGGTCGCAAAACAATATCATATTTAATTAATTTTGTCAAATTAGCAATGTTTAAATTTTTTCAAACTTGATTGGGGCGTTTGATTAAATTCTCGTTAAGAAAAGATACAAAAAACAAAGTTAATCCGGTGGTTTAAAGGTTTCAAGGTACTATAGATGTGGTGATGAAATAATCGCTGTTTGCATCATAAAACAATGAATCAACGCAAACGAATTGGCATTCTCACCAGTGGTGGAGATTGCCCGGGGTTAAACGCAGTGATTCGCGCCGTCGTGAGTTACGCGACTACCGAATATAATTGGGAAGTGCGAGGCATTCCCTACGCCACGCAAGGGCTGCTCGAACGCAAAAGCGTAGTTTTGAATCAGTACGGTTTGGAACGACACGGAACCGACCCTTTACTCAGCATGGGAGGGACCATTCTCGGTTCACTCAACAAAGGCAATACCGAAGCGATCGCCGAAGAAATTATCGCCGGATACCACGACTTAGAACTTGATGCGTTAATTGCCATTGGCGGCGATGGCAGTTTAGCCTTACTCCAAAACCTCGCCCAACGGGGAAATTGGAATTTAGTGGCCGTCCCCAAAACCATCGATAACGACGTCGCCCATACCGCCCTCTCCATCGGGTTTAATTCGGCCGTTTCTACCATTTTAGACGCTTTAGATCGCCTCAGCTACACCGCAGCCAGCCACGATCGCGTTATGGTTGTCGAAGTGATGGGACGCACCACCGGACATTTAGCCCTCCATTCCGGTATCGTTGGCGGCGCCGATGCGATTTTAATTCCCGAAATTCCCTACTCTCTCAACAATTTGTGCAAACAAATTCAACACCTGCGAACTTTGTGCGGGCGTAAATTTGCCATTATTGTAGTAGCCGAAGGCGCCAAAACCGCAGAAGGCGAGGGTCGATATTACAAAGACGCCCTCGGAGAAGTCCGACTTCGAGGCATTGGCGAATATATTGCCACAGAAATTGAACAGCGAGTCGGCGTAGAAGCGAGGGTCACGGTTTTGGGTCACGTCCAGCGGGGCGGCGCTCCTTCGGCGTTAGATCGCTTAATTGCAACGGCTTTCGGGAAATCTGCGGTTGATATGGTGGCAGCCGAAAACTACGGTAAAATGGTGGCTTGGCAAAACGAAAGGGTGGTTACGGTTGACCTCGATGATGTTTTTGCTCACAGTCCCCGACTGGTCGATCCTAACGGATTTTGGACCGAAACCGCGCGATCGCTGGGGATTTATATCGGAGAACCGAATCATTCCGTTGAATGTAACGCCAATCCCAAGGAAACAACGGTTGAAAATTTAGTTGATCCTTCACAATAAATCATCGTTTCCGGTTAAGAAACCCAGAAAAAAAGGCGCGTCAACGCCAAATTTAGTTTAGATGAAATCTAAACTAAATTTTCTGTGGTTTGAGTCAAATAGATGGTAGTTTTTATCTTTCCGAACCTGCGGTTAATTCAACTCGTTTAATCGAACCTTCGACATACAAAGCATCCTGCATATCAGCGGCATTTGTGGGATCGCTACAATGTACAATCAATTTCCAAGCATAACTTTTATTAACTTCTAATTCCGTTGAAGTTTGAGGTAAATTAATGTGAAACTCTGGAGAGACTTGATCGGAAGTTAGCTGAGTTTCATAAATCATTTTCGCCTCGGCATTATCTTCCATTAGCCAAAACTCAACCGAGTGAAAGCGGCTTGATTCAAAAGGAATTTGAAACTGAAAACTCGGATAGTTTTCGGCAGTTTGCGAGGGAATATAAGCCAGTAAATCTTTTGAATTAATACCAGAAGAACAACTTCCTCGGCTGGCTTGTCCGGTTTGAAACGTAGGCTGACCTCGATCTGTATAACTGGTTTTCGAGTTGTCAGCTTGAGTCATGGTTTTGATCTCGTCCGGGGGAGAAGGTTCTGCTAAAGTTGAACCGCTAGAAGCGATCAACATTCCCACACCGAGAAAAGCAGAAATTAGATTTCGATACTGAAAACGGCGATAATTCATGGTAGACTCCAAAGCAATGTTTTCTGTTTTGATAGCGAAAGCTTGAGTGTGGTCTTTTCTTTGGTCTTTTAGCAGTATTTCTAGGAAAAAATACCCGTTCGGGAAAGTTGAAACAGAACGTAATCAAGAGTTAGAGTTTTGTAAACCTATCAATTTGAGTTTTCAATTCCAATTTCAAGATTTACTCAACTCCCTTCACCCGATTAACTGTTAATAGGTTGGAGTTTTTCAATTTATGCAGTCAGCAGAAACAACCCAAGCCAGGTTATCCTGAACTTAGGCTGTTTCTTTGGTTTTCTTTGATTGCGATCGCGATCGATGACACCAAACTTCGGAGTGAAAAAACTTAATCAGTCAAAAAGCTTGCAGTTTTTCCCAGTTTATGGTTAAATTATCCTAAGAGTGTAATGCTGGTATCTTCCGGAACAAAATCAGCAGCCGTTAGGTTTGTAACCCCTTGAATGATTCCTAAAAAAGCGTTATCGGGAGCTTGGATTGCTGTTGCCATGACAGACGCACCGCCATCAATTTGTAACTCAACTTGAGTTAACGTTAATTGGGCGAAAGTTGTGCCACCCGTGAGCATAATTTTATCAACACCGGTGACAAAATCCGTCACCAAATCGGCTTCATCGAGGTTATTTGCTGCGGCGTTACCTCCGGTTAAAACAAAGGTATCTTCACCATTTCCAGCGGTGAGAATATCCTGTTCGCGATCGCCAATTAAAAAATCATCCCCATCGCCACCCAATAATACATCATTTCCGCGACCTCCGCGAACAATATCATCACCCAAACCGCCATTAATCGTATCATTATCTTGGTTTCCATTCAACAGGTCATCATCACCTTCACCATTGACCAAATCGGAACCTTGACCGCCTCGTAAGGTATCATCACCACCGCCACCATTCAGCGTATCGGCGCCTCGGTTTCCGACAACATCTTCAGGATTAGTTGTACCCGAAATATTATCATTTCCCGATAAAGCCACAATTTGACGGTCAATTTGATCGACGGGAATTGTAGTGGTATCCGGTTCATTAGAAAGGGTATAAAGTTTGATGTCGTCCGAGATATCAATCTGGCTAAATTCATCAACCGGAACCGGATTTCCGGAAACCGTATTATTAGCAACCGGGGTATTAATAGAAACGGTAACAACTTCTCCAATTCCGCTACTGAGAACCGTATTTCCCGGTAAACCGCTCAGATTTTCAATAAATCCAGTTCCCGCAGTATTGGAAGTTTCATCAGCAAAAAAGTTATTGATAGTTAAATCACTAGCGGGGTCAGCCAAACCATCTCGACTAATATCAACAATCAAATTTTTGCCATTGCGAGCGAGTCCAATTTGAGTCGGACTTGGAGGCGCCGCAACCGGAGAAAGCGGGAGATCAATATTTAAACTATCCGTATTTCCGCCGCTATCTTCGATTTGAGATCCCCCGGAAAAAGCAACATTATTTATCGTATAAGTATCGCTTCCCGAACCTCCTTCTAGAACATCTTTTCCGCCTCCTCCGATGAGTTGATCGCTTCCTCCTCTACCTTCTAAAGTGTCTGCACCTTCACCGCCATTGAGGTTATCATTGAGATCGCCCCCAATTAAAACATTATCTTGATTATCCCCAAATAAACTATTGGTGCTGGTGGTTGAACCGATGACGGCTTCTATATTTTGGAGTGTATCGGAACGGGTAGTCGCGAATCCTGAATTAGTGGCGAGATCGACAAAAACATTGGCTTCATTTTCATAGGAAACATAGTCAAAATCATCTTCACCGTCAATAATGTTGTTTCCCAAACCGCCATCTAAAGTATCGCTTCCATTTCCGCCAGAGAGGTTATCATCGCCATCTCCTGCGTTAATTAAATCATCCCCTTCACCCCCTCCGAGAAGATCATTTCCCAGTTGACCAAAGATTTGATCGTTACCAATAAAAACATTAGCGGGAATGGGAACACCTGCGGGAAAAATATTATCCCCAGAAACAATACCCGTTGTGATTTGATCGGGTGCAATCACGTCATTAGCGTTGGTGCCGTTAAACAGTGCCATGATAATTTTCCTCAATTTAAACTTTTGAGATTTGGAGAAATTATTGATTTAAAGCTACTTGAAGCTAAAACTTTCTCTGCTCTTGTATTAGGAATAATATTGAGAGTTTATGCAAAAGTAAACTCGATTAACTGGATAGGCTTAGAGTAGCTTATTGTGGGCTTAAAAAGCGGATTTTTATAAACATATTTCTGGTAAATGTGCAGTCCTATTTTTAGGTATTACTCAAGTTCTGTAGCACGATTGAGCGAATTGACAAAATGAAACCCGTGTGCAGATTAAAGGTTTAACTAAAGTTGGACAAACTCTGAGTTAAAAATGTTTTTCTCCTCAAGGCAAAATTTTAATTTTTGTAAAAAAAGTGCATAATCTTAAAAATTTAACTCTATCAACCCAATAGGAGAATTTGACTACAGATTATGAAACTCGGTGAAATTTTGTTAAAGAAGAAGCTGATTTCTTCGACTCAACTCGAACAAGCGCTGAACCTTCAGTGTTTGTACTCCGAGAAGTTGGGGGAATTGTTGGTCAGTAAAGGTTGGCTTCAACCCGAAGACCTCCATCAAGCCTTGCGGGAACAATATTGGCGAGAACAAGGCTTTTGGGTTATCGATTAATTTCAGGTTTGAACAGTCGGCGAATTATAATAATCAGGGTAATTGTGGAAATAAATGCAATTGCAGAGGGAACGAAAGGTATCCAACCCCCAAAAATCCACAACATAACGAAGCAACTACTATACATAAAAATCAAACTTCCCACAATTGCAAAAATCAATATCTTGGGTGAGTTTAACTTCCAAACTTCAAACGCCGCTAAACCAGACCAAGCTAAAATCCAAAGCAATTCTATCCATTCAGGCCACCACCAAATTAAAGGGCGTTTATCCTTAACTGCACTAACAATTTGACTGACCATGTGGGCTTGAATAACAACACCCGGAATATCGGGAAAATCCCCTTGACTTAAGGGTGTACGATGGAAATCTTTAAAGGTTTTATCCGTCGTTCCAATCAAAACAATTCGGTCTTTCACCAATTCAGGAGTAAGCCGATTTTCTACTAAAACCTCTGCTAAAGTTAATCGGGGTGCTATCTGCTTTCCTGCGCGATAATTAATCAGAAATTGATAACCTCTCGCATCAATTGAACGGTATCCGCCAGAATTTTGTTCTACGGGCAGAAAAATTGCCTCACCAATTTTAATATTTCCTGATGTTGTGATTTCATCCGTTATCCCTTCATCGCCTAAATAACGCAACGCCAAGCGAAAGTTTAAAGATGTATCCACTTGACATAAAGAATATTGAGGATAAGCTTGACCAATTAATTGACGCCGAACAATATTATCGGGATCAATGGCTGTATTGCTAAATCCTACTCGTTCTCGTAAATTGTCTTTAAGAATTTCTTGGGGGGCTGGAATTCCGGGATTTTCTGCATCGTCTCCTATTTTACAAACTCCGATCAAACGGTCTGAATTTTGCCAAGAATTAATTAAGGTTTTATACTCCGATTCTGTCGGCATTTCTCGATAGATATCCAAGCCAATTACACGGGGTTGATATTCAGTCAGTTTTTCAATTAACTGTTCTAAAGCCCGATTAGAAAGGGAAGTTGCTTGGCGTTCTTTTGGGGGTTGGGCTTGTACATCTGACCCGGTTATTGTTATTAATAATAGCCGCGAATCCATTCCCTCATCCGGACGCGATAGCATGAAATGATCGAAAGCTTTTAGTTCAAAGGGTTGTAAAATTCCTAAAAACCGGATTATAATTACAAATAAACTCGCCGTTAAACTCGCACCTGTAAATAAAATAGTCGGAGATAGATTAACTTTCGGTAGAATTTTTTCGGGTTTAATTCCATCTCGTAATTGTCGCCAATTCGGGGCGATTGTTGCCGGATTTTGACAGATAACAGGCAACCAACCCGCACAGGGAAATTGAGACTCCAAACCTTCTAATTTTTCCCTCGCTTCTCGCACGGAAAGATAAAAAGATTTTCCACTCGCAAAAGTCGGTAAAAAGTGAGTTAAAAAGGCTTGGGCGACCCCATCGGGAACCGATTCTCGCATAACAATTAATTGCGGAATTTGTAAATCAGCCAGTTGACGGGCCAATCCCAAACCATCACAAGAATTAAAAATTGCCAGTTGTAAACCTTGTCTAATTGCCGCTTTTAAGGCATTTTTTAGCTGTTCAATTGCAATTGATTCTTGAGGATTAATTTCCAGTTTTCCCGTCGTATCTCCCGCTTGAGAAAAACTATGTCCCGCAAAAAAGAGAATATCCCAACCCTGTTCATCCCACAGCCAACGATCTAATTCTGAACGTTGAGGTTCGACTAAAAACACCGTTTCTGTTTGGGGAAGTTGTTGTAAAAGTTGGCGATCTGTTTGAATATCAATCCCTTGACTATTCCCTAAAATTGCTAACAGTCGAACTTTCTTTTTTCGTGAACGAGGTTTGGGAATAGGCGGTTGAAATTGTTGAATACTTAACGCTAATTCCGCATCGGGATAATCTAAAAAAAAGTTCCACAAATGCCAAGGAAAACGTCGGAGTTGGGTATCTTCGCTTTGAATAATAATCCGAATTTGTTGATCGGGTGTTAGATAAGTTCGCATTTGGCGTTCAATTCGACCAAAAGAACCCGAGTTCAACCATTGATTTAAACCCGTTCTTAACCGCTGACAAATTGCCTTAAATTCCGCTTCCGAAACTTGAGTAACTTCCTCATCTTCAAACTCAATTTCTGACTGTCGCCACCCGCAAGCATCGTACATCACCGGATACAGCGATCGCCATTTTTGATAAAGTTCTAAAAGGTTTAAAGCCGGTGGTAAACTCCCCGTCCATTGCGTTTTTAGACTGCGATTGTTTTCCCACAATTGAGCAACAACCGTTGAAAAACCGCTTTGACAGCTTCCTTCACTAAAGTTAATAACAACCGATTGATTCACGTTTTTTATCAGGCTTTAATTACTGTTCGCAGGGGGAAAGGCGGGTTTATAGAGAGGAGAAATGTAGGTTGGGTTGAGGAACAAAACCCAACGGATAGAAATGTAGGTTGGGTTGAGGAACAAAACCCAACGGATACTGACCGAATTATACAACCCCTACATCCTTAATTACGTTCGATGTCACAAAAATATGCACATCCCAAAAGTGGGGATTAAAAACCCGGTTTCTCAGAGAAACTGGGTTTTTTGAGGAGTAAGGTTTTTTTAAGGAGTAAGGTTCAAATTTTGTTGAGAAACTGGGCTTTAATTTGACTGTACAATCTGCCAACATTCCGATGCAATCGCCCAATCTTCTTCGGTATGAATAATCAACACTCTCACCGGAGAATCTTCCGTTGAAATATCAGTATCAACCGGAGATTTTGCATCCTTTTCGAGGTCAATTTTTAACCCCAAAAATTCAAACCCTTGACAAGCCGCTTCTCGGACGGGGGCGGAATGTTCTCCAATCCCGGCCGAAAACACCAGCGCATCCAAACGGGTGAGATTTCCTAACATTGCACCGATTCCGGTTTTTAGGTGATGAATAAACATATCAAATGCAAGTTTAGCTCGTTCATCTCCTTTTTCTATGTGTTCTAAGACATAGCGCATATCGCTTGATTTTCCAGTAATGCCTTTTATTCCCGATTCTTTGTTCAATAAATGGTATAATTGTTCAGCATTAAACTTATGCTCCCACATCAAATAAATCAAAATTGCCGGGTCAATCGAACCGCTTCGAGTTCCCATCATCAACCCTTCTAACGGGGTAAATCCCATCGTAGTATCGACACTAATTCCATCCCGAATTGCAGCCAAAGAACAACCATTTCCCAAATGACAAGTAATTAACTGGAGAGATTCTAAGGGTTTTCCGAGTAATTGTGCAGCGCGTTGGGCGCAATATTTATGACTGGTTCCATGAAAACCATACCGACGAATTCCCTTTTCAAACCATTCGTAGGGAATCGGATAAACCGCAGATGAACGAGGCATTTTGTTGTGAAAAGCCGTGTCAAAAACTGCCACTTGGGGAACATCCGGTAACAGCCTTTCAATGGCTTCTATTCCTTCTAAATGAGCCGGATTGTGATTGGGAGCGAGGGTAATTAATTGTTCAATTTTAGCTTTGACTTCCGAAGTAATTCGGGTTGCTTCCGAATAGTCCGAACCGCCATGTACAACCCGATGACCGACGACATCTATTTCTGATAACTCCTCTAAAATTTTCGTGTCTCCTTCGGTCAAAGTCTCCAACACTTTAGAAACACCTTCAACCCGTTTATTTGGGTCTAATTTCATTTCGGTTTTGTTCCCATTGGCTTTAACTTTTAAAGTGCCGAAATCGTTCGATGCAGTCCAGTCAATACTCGCTTCCCAGATGGGTTCGGGGCGTTGCGAAGGAAGTGTATTTCCTTCAACATGATACAAACTACTTTTTTGAGAACTAGAACCTGCATTCAGTACAAGTATTTTCATGGTTCTGTACAATTAAAAACGAATATCGTCAGGTTTGTAGGGGCGGGCTCTGCAATTATTTATCATATCCTACAGACAACTTATATAAACCCGCCCAGGCCCCCGTGTAGGGGCGGGTTCCGCAATTATTTATCATATCCTACAGACAACTTATATAAACCCGCCCCGGTGTAGGGGAAAAACGGTTCAGGGGTAGGGGCGGGTTTAGAAAAATTATTTCTGAGAAATATAGATTTAGGCAGAACCCGCCCCTACAATAATGGGTTTGGATGTCACAGAAAAGGGCCGGGTTTAGAAAAATTATTTCTGAGAAATATAGATTTTTGTAGAACCCGCCCCTACAGTAATGGGTTTGGATGTCACAGAAAATGGCCGGGTTTATAACAGTTATTTCTGGGTAAGATAGATTTAGGCAGAACCCGCCCCTAAAAAACTGGTCACTGTAAACTGTAAACTGTAAACTGATATTACCCTCCGACAACCGAACGCAGATGAGGATCTAGATGAGAACGATCGGCTAAACTGTGCATTAACGGTCCGTGTACTCCCATTTCGATAATACTAACTCCTCCTACAGGCATAGAAATGCGATCGCGAAAACGGCCAATATCGATCCCCAACAAACGACAGATCATAATGCGAATAGTGGCTTTGTGAGAGACAACCAAAACATTCCCGGTTGGGTGTTTTTCTTCAATTTCTTGAATAACAGGCGAAGAACGTCGAGACACATCAATTCCTTTTTCCCCACCAGTGGGAGCATTCCAACCCGGATCGGTTAACCAGCGAACATATTCATCGTGATATTTTTCATTCACCGTTTCTGGATGTTCATCCTCCCATTTTCCATAGTATAATTCTTTTAGTCCGTCTCGTAGTTCCATCTTTAAACCGACAGCATCACACAACGGTTGTGCAGTTGTTACCGTGCGTTTCATCGGGCTAACATAGGCGGCAGTCCAAGGTAAATCCTGGTAAGCTTCAGCAAACTGTTGCGCCATGATTTCACCTTCTGGGGTGAGTTCGGGATTGAGTTCGCCACAGTAACCGCCTGTTTTACTATGAACCGTTTCACCGTGCCGCAAAAAATAGAGCTTTAAAGTCATAAAAATCTCGTATATGTTGAAAAATTGATCTAAACTACTGCGATCGCTTTGGCTGTTGCTCTTTAAGGTAGCAAGATCTGTGCAGTAAAATTTTAAAAGAATATTAAATCAGGGTTAAAAATCTCTAATCTCTTGCTAAAACATAAAAAAAATCAGAAAATCTTGCTATTTGTTACAAATTCAACTTTAATTGAGCCATAGAAGGCGATAAGCCAAAATACAAGTTGATTGAATTCAACCGTCTTAGTGCTGGTGCTGTAGGATATCTGACTTTTAACCGATGAACTACAGAGAACAATTGCATAAAGATATCCTATGACGCCGAAATTTCCTCGATAAGTAACAGATTTACAAAGGAATTAGGACATTATGGTAGCAGCACCAAACATACCCACAGAAATCACCAACCCGCTCAATGATGATGAGCTACGCAAAACCCAGGCTTACTGGAATGCTTGTCATTACTTAGCCTTGGGGATGATCTATCTGATGGATAACCCTCTGCTGAAAGAGCCTCTGCGACCCGAACATACCAAACCCCGCTTATTGGGTCACTGGGGAGCCAGTACCGCTCTCAGCTTTGTATACGTCCATCTGAACCGACTGATCAAAAAATACGATCTCGATGTCATTTTAATGGCAGGCCCCGGTCATGGTGCGCCCGGAATTCTGGCCCCCGCCTACTTAGAAGGAACCTATTCGGAGATCTATCCCGACAAAAGCGAAGACACTGAAGGACTGCAAAAATTCTTCAAACAGTTCTCCTTCCCCGGACATATTGGGAGCCACTGCACCCCCGAAACACCCGGTTCCATTCACGAAGGCGGAGAGTTAGGATATAGCCTGTCCCATGCTTTCGGTGCTGCATTCGATAACCCCGATTTAATTGTCACCGCTGTCGTCGGAGATGGAGAAGCCGAAACCGGACCATTAGCAACCGCTTGGCACTCCAACAAATTCCTCAACCCCATCCGTGACGGTGCCGTTCTCCCCATTCTCAACCTGAACGGATACAAAATCGCCAACCCGACCATTTTGGCTCGCATTTCCCCAGAAGAACTTGAAAGCCTGTTTGTCGGTTACGGTTACACGCCCTACGTCGTCGAACACGTTGAGGGAGACGATGCCAGTGTCACCCATCAGAAGATGGCGGCGACAATGGAACACTGCGTTAACCAAATTCGTTCCATTCAAGAAGAAGCCCGTCGCAGCGGAGAAGCCAAACGTCCCCGCTGGCCGATGATTATTCTCCGCACCCCCAAAGGTTGGACGGCCCCCAAAGAAATTGACGGCCACAAAGTCGAAGGCTTCTGGCGGGCGCACCAAGTTCCGATGTCGGATGTGGGCAAAAATAACGACCATCTGCGGGTGTTAGAAGGGTGGTTACGCAGCTACAAACCCGAAGAACTCTTTGATGAAAACGGCAAACTGAAACCCGAACTCAAAGAACTCGCACCCACCGGAAATCGCCGCATCAGCGCCAACCCCCACGCCAATGGCGGTTTATTGCGGAAAGATCTAAAAATGCCCGATTTCCGCAAATACGGCGTCGATGTTCGCGATCACGGCCGCACCGAAGCCGGAAACACCAGCATTTTGGGCGAATTCCTGCGGGATGTGATGCGAAACAACATGACCAACTTCCGCGTGTTTGGGCCGGACGAAACCGCTTCTAACCGTTTACAAGCCATCTACGAAGTTAGTAAAAAAACTTGGATGGCCGACTTCAAAGAAGAAGACCTCGATGGTAGCCAACTCTCTCCCGATGGTCGCGTCATGGAAATGTTGAGCGAACATACCCTGATCGGTTGGTTAGAAGGCTATATTCTCACCGGACGTCACGGCTTCTTCCATACCTACGAAGCGTTTGCCCACGTGATCGACTCCATGTTCAACCAACACGCCAAATGGTTGGATATTTGTAAAGAGATACCCTGGCGATCGCCGATTTCTTCCTGGAATATTCTGTTATCTTCGACGGTTTGGCGTCAGGATCACAACGGCTTCTCTCACCAAGATCCCGGTTTTGTCGATTTGGTGACGAATAAAAGCGCCAGTGTAACTCGGATTTACTTCCCGCCCGATCTAAACTGTTTGCTGTCCGTTGCCAATCACTGTCTCCGCAGTAAAAATTATGTCAACGTAATAGTGGCGGACAAACAAAAGCACCTGCAATACTTGACAATGGAAGAAGCGATCAAACACTGCACCAAAGGCATTGGCATTTGGGATTGGGCGAGTAACGACGATCGCGGGGTAGAACCGGATATTCCCGATGTTGTCATGGCTAGTTGCGGAGATATTACGACTCGCGAAGCTTTAGCCGCAACCGCTATTATGCGCGAGGAGTTCCCAGAGTTGCGGGTTCGGTTTGTTAACGTTGTGGATCTGTTTAAACTTCAGTCGGAGTCCGAACACCCTCACGGCTTATCTGACCGGGATTTTGATACCCTGTTTACGCCCGACAAACCCGTGATCTTCAATTTTCACGGTTATCCCTGGTTAATTCACAAATTGGCTTATCGTCGCACAAACCAAGAACGGATTCATGTTCGGGGTTACAAAGAAAAGGGGAACATCAACACCCCGTTAGAGTTGGCGATGAGAAACCAAATTGACCGCTTTAGCCTGGTGATTGATGTGATCGATCGCGTTCCCAAACTGGGTTCTGCTGCTGCCCACGTTAAAGAACGGATGAAAAACGCCATTATCGAAAACCTCAACTATGCCGTTGAAAACGGTAAGGACAAGGAAGACGTCGATAACTGGAAGTGGCCTTATTAACAGTCACCAGTCACCAGTCACCAGTCACCAGTTATTAGAGTTGTCAGTTATCAGTAACCTCACGACTCGGTGACTCGGTGACTCGGTGACTCCTGAAAACTGGTGACTGATGACTGTAAAACTGCTCACTGTAAAACTGGTGACTGGTAATGAGTGACTGGTGACTGTAAAGACTGGTGACTGATTTGCTGGGAAACCTTAAAATTGCCTTGCTGAACCGGAGTATTGAGAGTTTCAGCCCTAAAATAAAGCTTCTGAACTGGAAAATTCAACGTCCTTAGTTGTTCTAGATAGAGGAAACAATAAAATTATGGATACGACCATTCAAACCATTCACGGTCGAGAAATTTTAGATTCTCGCGGAAACCCGACGGTTGAAGTTGATGTTACCCTCGCCGATGGCAGCAAAGGTCGGGCTGGTGTACCTTCTGGGGCTTCTACGGGCATTCGAGAAGCGATTGAGTTGCGCGATGGCGATAAAGGTCGTTATGGCGGTAAAGGGGTTCTCAAGGCGGTTGAGAATGTTAATACTACTATCGCCGACGCCCTCAAAGGGATGGATGGATCGGATCAAGCGGCTATTGACAACAAAATGCTTGAACTTGATGGTACCGACAATAAATCCACACTGGGCGCTAATGCCATTTTAGGGGTTTCGATGGCGGTGGCGCGGGCGGCGGCGATCGCGAAAGGACAGCCTCTGTATCAATATTTGGGCGGTGAGGATGCTAATTTGTTACCGGCTCCCTGTTTTAATATTATTAATGGTGGCGCTCACGCCGATAATAGCGTAGACTTTCAAGAGTTTATGATTGTGCCGGTCGGTGCGCCGACTTTCCGCGAATCTTTGCGAATGGGGGCGGAAGTTTATCACGCGCTTAAATCAATTTTGAAGCAAAAAGGCTACAACAGCAATGTTGGCGATGAAGGCGGTTTTGCGCCCAATTTAAAAGCGAATGTTGAAGCGATTGAGGTGATTTTAGCGGGGATTGAAAAAGCCGGATTTAAAGCGGGAGATGAGGTGGCGATCGCTCTCGATCCGGCAACCAGTGAATTGTATCGCGAAGATGGCAGTTATTTGTTCTACAAATCGGATAACAGTAAGAAAAGTTCTACCGAAATGATCGAACTTTGGGAAAGTTGGATTAATCAATTTCCGATTGTTTCGATTGAAGATGGTTTGGGCGAACAGGACTGGTCTGGCTGGCAAGAAATGACCACAAAATTGGGAAGTCGCGTGCAGCTTGTCGGCGATGATGCTTTTGTTACGAACCCGGCGATTATCAAAAAAGCGATTGCTGATGGTGTGGGAAATAGTACCCTGGTGAAAGTGAATCAAATTGGTTCTGTTACCGAAACTTTGCAGGCAATTAAAGATTCTCGTTCGGCGGGTTATACTTATATGATTAGTCACCGTTCGGGAGAAACGCCGGATGATTTTATTGCCGATTTATCGGTGGCTACTTCATCGGGACAGATTAAAACGGGCGCTCCCTGTCGCGGCGAACGTTTGGCAAAATATAACCAATTGCTTCGCATCGAAGAAGAGTTAGGAAGCAAGGCAAAATATGCACAGAGAACCGCTTTTTCTCGTCCGGTAACTGCCTAATTTTTCAGGTTTTTTCTAAGGCTTAAAGTTGTCCGACTACGGGAATTAAGAACCCGGTTTCTATCACCAGAAATCGGGTTTTTGAAATGTATTATTTTATGTATTTCATATCATGTCCGACCAATTAATAATTATTGTGTAGGGGCGGGTTCAGCCCAAATCTTTAACTACTACTGCGAGATTTACATACCCGCCCAACCCCACCAACAAAATTAATCAAACGGATATAATTTGACTGGGAGGGGGCGGGTTTATAAAGGTTATTTGTGAGAAACAGACATTGATTGAGAACCCGCCCCTACAGAATTCTGATTAATTAATCGGAAATTCGATCAGAATCATCTGCGACCAATTAATAATTATCGTGTAGGGGCGGGTTCAGCCCAAATCTTTAACTACTACTGCGAGATTTACATAAACCCGCCCAACCCCACCAACAAAATTAATCAAACGGATATAATTTGACTGGGAGGGGGCGGGTTTATAAAGGTTATTTGTGAGAAACAGACATTGATTGAGAACCCGCCCCTACAGAATTCTGATTAATTAATCGGAAATTCGATCAGAATCATCTGCGACCAATTAATAATTATCGTGTAGGGGCGGGTTCAACCCAAATCTTTAACTACTACTCCGATATTTAGATAAACCCGCCCAACCTCACCAACAGAATTAATCAAACCGATATAATTTGACTGGGAGGGGGCGGGTTTATAAAGGTTATTTGTGAGAAACAGATATTGATTCCGAGGCGCGCCCCTACAAAACGGGTGAGTCCATCTGCGGCGAAACTCAACCCTGCGATACTAGACTAAAACCCCACATATCCCTAGAATCCTGAAACAGTTTGATAAACTAGCCATGTTATACAAAATAGGAGTATTTTAACCATGACCATTCTGCTGGCAGGAGACATTGGCGGCACCAAAACCATTCTACGCCTCGTTAAAGCAGAACCCAGCGACTCTCTCAAAACCCTTCCTTTACTCACAACCCTATACGAAGACAGCTACTCCTCCCAAGCCTATTCTGACCTCATTCCTATCGTTATCGAGTTTTTAAAAAGTGCCGAAACCAGTTTGGGCCAAAAATACAGCCCCGAAAAAGCTTGTTTTGGCATAGCCGGCCCTGTTGTCAATAATACCTGCGAACTCACTAATTTAAGCTGGTTTCTCGATGCCAAAACCCTCGAACAAGAATTAAATCTCTCCAAAGTTCAACTGATTAATGATTTTGCGGCGATTGGTTTTGGGGTTGTGGGTTTAACTGAAGAAGACTTACGCACTTTGCAACCCGGAGAACCCTCACCAACCGCACCCATCGCCGTTATTGGCGCCGGTACCGGACTCGGAGAAGGGTTTGTTATTCCTACTGTTGGCGGTTATTCTGTGTTTTCAACCGAAGGCGGACACGTTGATTTTGCTCCCCGTTCTGAATTAGAATTTCAACTGTTAAGCTACGTGCGAGAACTCCACAGCCTCGAACGAGTTTCGGTTGAACGGATTGTTTCTGGGATGGGAATTGCGGCGATTTATCAGTTTATGCGCGATCGCAATCCTTCTTTAGAAACTCCAGAAATGGCGGAAGTTTTTCAACAGTGGAAACAAGAAATTGGTCAAGCTGAAAAAACGATAGATCTCGGGGCGGAAGTTTCTAAAGGCGCCGTATCTCGAAATGATTATTTGTGCGAACAAACGATGCAAATTTTTGTTGATGCTTACGGAACCGAAGCCGGAAATATGGCGTTAAAATTGTTACCCTATGGCGGTCTTTATATCGCCGGTGGAATTGCGGCTAAAAACCTGACGCTAATGGAAAAAGGCATTTTTATGAAAGCTTTTACTTCTAAAGGTCGGATTAGTCCGTTAATGAAAAAAGTCCCGGTTTATATTGTTCTTAATCCTAAAGTGGGTTTGATTGGGGCGGCGTTGTGTGCGGCTCAACTCTCCTAATTTTTAACCTCAAAAACGCTTTAAATAAGGCGGCTAATTATTCATTCTGCAAACCTGTAGGGGCGGGTTCAGAATAAATTTATGTTTTTCACAAATAACCTTTATAAACCCGCCCCTTCCCAGTCATTTTATATCCGGTTGATGAATTCTGTTGGTGGGGTCGGGCGGGTTTATCTCAATCTCGGAGGAGTAGCAAAGATATTGCAGAACCCGCCCCTACATCACAATCATTTATGAGTCGGACATCATCTAATTTCTCAGATAAATCAATTTTGTTTGGTTCTTTATTCGGGAAACTAAAGGTTTAGAACTCGAAGAAATGTAAAAAATATAAAATTAAGGGTTGAGGGGGAACAGAATCGGAGATAGACTGTGAAAAACTTAATCCAAGTTGGAGTAAGTAATTCTACGCGATCGCTGACAACAATTCCATCGGTTAAACATCTATCTAGAGAAATAAACTTAAAACCAAAAAGCTGTATACACTTGTTAAAAGTTACGGGGATTTCCGAGCTTAGGATCAATTGATACTGCAATCAGGATCTATTTATGCTAAGAAACAAAGTTAAACGTCTTAAATCTCAGAACCTAACGTTTTCTTAACTATCTCTGTCAAGGGTTAATAGTATCATCAGATTGTGCTTTGAAAAATCGACTTCACAGGAGCGAAATATGGCGAAAACGTTGTTAGAGCAGTTACGTGAAGTGACCGTTGTTGTTGCAGATACAGGAGACATCAAAGCGATAGAACTGTTTAAGCCGCGAGATGCGACCACAAACCCGTCTTTAATTACGGCTGCGGCTCAAATGAGCGAATATCAAGAAATTGTCGATGATACGCTCAAAAAGGCACGTCAAGAACTCGGTCAAGAGGCAGAACCATTTGATGTGGCAACTTTGGCGTTTAAACGGCTGGCGGTCGCCTTCGGACTGAAGATTTTAGAAATTATTCCGGGGCGAGTTTCAACCGAAGTTGATGCCCGCTTATCCTACGATACAGATGCGACCATTGCTCAAGGTCGTGAACTGATTTCCCAATACGAAGCGGCGGGAATTTCTCGCGATCGCATTTTAATTAAAATCGCTTCAACTTGGGAAGGAATTAGAGCCGCAGAAGTCCTCGAAAAAGAGGGAATTCACTGCAATTTAACCCTCTTATTTGGTCTTCATCAGGCGATCGCTTGTGCAGAAGCGGGAGTAACGCTCATTTCTCCTTTTGTCGGTCGGATTTTAGACTGGTACAAAAAAGAAACCGGACGAGAATCCTATCCGCCCGAAGAAGACCCCGGTGTCGTTTCCGTGACGACCATTTATAACTACTACAAAAAGTTCGGTTATGAAACCGAAGTCATGGGTGCCAGTTTCCGAAATCTTGGCGAAATTACCGAGTTAGCCGGCTGCGATTTGCTGACGATTTCTCCGAAACTTTTAGAGGAGTTGAGTTCAAAAAGTGCCGAGCTTCCCCGCAAACTCGATCCGGAAGCAGTCGAGGAAATGGAGATCGAAAAAATCTCCATCGACAAAGAAACTTTTGACCGGATGCACAGCGAAGATCGGATGGCGGCCGAAAAGTTAGAAGAAGGGATTAAAGGCTTTTCTAAAGCGTTAGAAGCGTTAGAACAACTGTTAGCTGAAAGACTGACCCGGATTGAAAATGAAAGCCCCGTTTCTCATGCGGCGGCCGAACTTTTCCGCGTCTACGATCTCGATGGCGATGGTTTTATTACTCGGGAAGAATGGTCGGGAACCGATGCCGTTTTTGATGCCCTCGATGAAAACAAAGACGGTCAAATTACCCCGGAAGAAATGGCGGCCGGTTTGGGAGCGGCTTTTCGGTTAGCCTCTTAAATTGGGTTGGATCACAGTCACAATTCTTGCAATTTCTTGACTCAAGAAATGACCATTTGATTGTGAGATGAGATTCTCTTTCCAAGACGCTACGCGATCGGTTATTGGTGAACAGGAAATAGATAAAGAGTTAGCACCTTTTAAAATCAAATTCCTGAAAGCAGCCGATCGCTTTGTTTTTGTGCAGATAATTCTTGAGAATTTTATATCAATTAAATTGACCCCAGAAAACGGAAAAAATTAACGATGAATGACAATCTAACTAACGGAAACCAAATTCAAATTGAAGATGATCGCACGGGAATTGATGTTCAAACCCTAAAACGAGCCTTTTCAGATAATCTTTTTTATGCCTTGGGGAAATTTCCGGAAATTGCCACCAAAAATGATTTTTATATGGCGTTAGCTTATACGGTACGCGATCGCCTGTTGCGACGGTGGTTAAACTCCCAAGAAACCTATCTCAAACAGGATGTTAAAATCGTCTGTTATTTCTCAGCAGAATATCTGATCGGCCCCCAGTTAGGCAAGAATTTAATCAATTTAGCAATAGTCGAACAAGTTCGTCAAGCTGTAGAAGAATGTGGATTAAACTTAGATGATTTAATCGAACAAGAAGAAGAACCAGGTCTGGGAAATGGCGGTTTGGGAAGGCTAGCCGCCTGTTATATGGATTCAATGGCAACCCTAAATATTCCGGCAATTGGTTACGGAATTCGCTATGAATTTGGCATTTTCGATCAGGAAATTTGCGAAGGTTGGCAAGTTGAAATCACCGATAAATGGTTGCGTTATGGTAATCCTTGGGAAATTCCCCGCACAGAAGCCACTGTCGAGGTTGGGTTGGGCGGTTATACCGAATCTTTTTATGATGAAAACAACCGTTATCGAGTGCGTTGGCTTCCCGATCGTACCGTTAAAGGTGTTCCTTATGATACCCCGATTTTAGGCTATAAAACCAACACCGCCAACACCCTGAGATTGTGGAAAGCGGAAGCCCCAGAATCTTTTAATTTTCAAGCCTTTAATGTCGGGGATTACTACGGCGCCGTTAACGAAAAAACCTACTCCGAAAATATTACCAAAGTTCTCTATCCCAACGATGAACCGATCCAAGGAAAACAACTGCGTTTAGAACAACAATTCTTTTTTGTTTCCTGTTCGTTGCAGGATATGATTCGCCTGCATTTAGCAACTCAAGAAAATCTCGATAATTTCGGCGAACTCTTTGCCGCCCAACTCAATGATACTCATCCTTCTATTGGGGTTGCGGAATTAATGCGGTTATTGATGGATGTGCATGATTATGAGTGGGAACAAGCCTGGGAAATTACTCAAAAAACCTTTGCCTACACCAACCATACTTTATTACCCGAAGCCCTAGAAAAATGGTCTTTGGGTTTATTTGGTTCTTTACTTCCCCGCCATCTAGAAATTATCTACGAAATTAATCGTCGTTTCCTCCATGAAATTCGCACTCATTATCCCAACGATGTCAGTAAACTCTCCAACTTTTCTTTAATTGATGAAACCGGGGAAAAATACGTTCGGATGGCTCATTTAGCCTGCGTGGGTTCTCATGCCATTAATGGAGTTGCCGATCTCCATACTCAGTTGTTGAAACAGGATGTATTGCGGGGTTTTTATGAACTTTTTCCCGAAAAATTTACCAACAAAACTAACGGCGTTACCCCCCGTCGTTGGATTGTGTTATCCAACCCGGAATTAACCGAGTTAATCACTTCAAAAATAGGAGACAATTGGATTACCCATTTAGAAGAATTACAACAATTAGAACCTTTTGCGGACGATCCCAATTTTAGAAATGCTTGGCGACAAATGAAGCAACAGGTTAAAACTCGGTTGGCCCGTCGAATTGAAAAACGCTGTGGGATAACGGTTGATCCCAACTATTCTCTGTTTGATATTCACGTTAAACGCATTCACGAATACAAACGCCAACATTTGAATGTTCTGCATATTATCACCCTCTACAACCGAATTAAGAAAAATCCCAACATCGATATTGTTCCCCGCACGTTTATTTTTGGCGGAAAAGCGGCGCCGAGTTACTTTATGGCAAAATTAATCATTAAACTGATTAATTCGGTTGGAGAAGTTGTTAATAATGACCCCGATGTGCGGGGACGTTTAAAAGTCGTTTTTATCCCCGACTACAACGTGACCAACTCTCAACCGGTTTATCCGGCGGCTGATTTATCCGAACAAATTTCGACCGCAGGAAAAGAGGCTTCGGGGACCGGAAATATGAAGTTTTCTCTTAACGGAGCCTTAACCATTGGAACGTTAGATGGGGCGAATGTGGAAATTCGTCAACAGGTTGGGGAAGAAAACTTTTTCCTGTTTGGTTTGAAAGCCGAAGAAGTTTCTCAAATGAAGTCTCAAGGCTATAATCCTTGGGAGTTTTACAGTTCTAATGAGGCGTTGCGAGAGGTTATTGATCAAATTTCATCCGGTTTATTTTCTCCCGAAGAGTCCAACCTGTTCAAACCTCTGGTAGACTCACTGTTATACCACGATGAATATATGTTGTTGGCCGATTATCAGTCTTATATTGACTGTCAAGATCGGGTCAGCGAAGCCTTTCGGGATTGGGACAATTGGACCCGGATGTCTATTCTTAATACCGCTCGCATGGGTATTTTTTCCAGCGATCGCGCTATACGAGAATATTGTCAAGATATTTGGAATGTCCAAGCGGTTCCGGTGAAACTTGAAGACTATGTTCAAGCCAAAGGCTGTTTTAAAGTCGATCCCAATCGATTGCTCACAACCAGTTTTTAAGTCGGGGTTAAGTTAAGTTTAAAAGGCAGATTTAAGGTCGTTTATTAAGACTTTTTACTGTCTTTTTTCCCGAAAAATATCAAAGACAAAAGCTCACAAATTTAAGGACTCTCAACCTATGCTAGAACCCTTACAAACGGTGATGATTTTTAAAAAGAACTGTGAACCTCACACCGTTTCAGCCGGAGAAGTCATCTTCAAACAAGGTGAACCCGGTCATCTGATGTACGGTATTATTGAAGGGGAAGTACAGTTTATGATTGACGGAAAAGAAGCAGAAACTCTGAAAGCTGGCGATGTTTTTGGAGAGGGAGCGCTCGTTAATCCTGAACACGCCCGACGTTCAACTGCTACGGCAAAAACCGATTGTGTTTTGGCGATTTTAGATAAAGAACGGTTTATGTTTGCCGTCCAACAAACGCCGATGTTTGCATTAGAAGTAATGAGAAGTTATTCCAATCGAATCAATGCTTTAAGACATTTAATTTGATGAACAACCCGGTTCTAATCTAGCAAACCGTTTAGAAATTGTGAACGGCATCAGGCGGGAGGTCGGTACTGGGGCTGATTGGCTCCGCAAATTTCACGAATCAGATAGATTGCTATATAGCCATGTAGGTTGGGTTTCCTTCTTCGGCATAACCCAACCTGCACGGAAAAATGTAAATCTTGTGAGAGTTGTAAATCTTGTGATATTATGCTTTTCCATAGCTGAAGTGTGCAGGTAGCGCTGAGAATATTTGCACTCTAACCAGTTACTCATTTTCAATACTTAATTGTTTTCACTAAGCAATCGCTTTTCTAGTCGCTGCTTTAGTTTTGCTGAAAACAATTATTTTTCAGTTAGAGGTTACAATAAGATGAAACGTCTGATTATTTGCTGCGATGGAACTTGGCAAAGTTTAGAAAGTCCCTATCCCACGAATGTTGTTAAAATTGCTTTGGCGGTTAAACCTATTGCCAGTGATGATATTAACCAAGTTGTTTACTATGACGAGGGTATTGGTACGGGAGGCAATATTCTCACCAAAGAAGATTTAATTAATTTTGATATTCCGTTAACAAACCTCAATATTG
This sequence comes from Capilliphycus salinus ALCB114379, assembly GCF_047276495.1. Classification (NCBI taxonomy): domain Bacteria; kingdom Bacillati; phylum Cyanobacteriota; class Cyanophyceae; order Oscillatoriales; family Sirenicapillariaceae; genus Capilliphycus; species Capilliphycus salinus. Next base: position 809,341 of record NZ_CP178543.1, read on the forward strand.
GTTTGGGACCGGGGAAACTGGAAAAGCTGATTGAAAAAAGTTCCGGGGGTGCATTCGGTAAAGGAATCGATAAAAACATCCAAGATGCTTATCGTTTTCTGTGTATTAACTATTCTCCAGGGGACGAAATCTATCTCTTTGGGTTCAGTCGGGGTGCTTATACGGTTCGTAGCCTTTCGGGAATGCTTTATAGTGTCGGCTTGTTAAAACATCAACAGTTTCGGAGAATCCCAGAAGCCTATGAACTTTATCGCTCCCGAGACGAAGAAAAGCAAGCCAATTTTCGGGAAAAATACTGCTACAGTTCCGATAAATATGGATCTCGGATTCCGGTGACTCTCCTGGGCTGTTGGGACACGGTTGGCTCTTTGGGTATTCCCGATACTATTCCCTTCCTGCCTGGGGAAAAATTAATCAACCAAGACAGATACAAGTTCCACTCTACAGCATTGAGTGAGAATATTGAAAATGCACTGCACGCCGTCGCTATTGATGAGGATCGGGACACTTTTCAGGTGACTCCGATGGTTCTCAACCCACAAGCCCCCGATCAGAAATTATTTCAGGTTTGGTTTCCCGGCGATCACGGCTGCGTCGGAGGGGGAACAAGAGAACATAGCGGTTTGTCGGATGGGGCGTTAGTTTGGATGATGGACTCGGTTGGTAAGCTAGGACTCAAGCTTGAGTTTGACCCCGATCTGATTCCGCCAGAATATCGCATCCATCCCAAGTGCGATATTAACTACAAAGCAAAAGAAACCAGCTTGTTTGGTGCTGTCACGGATAAACTGACAAGTACAATCACGAGGTTGCCGGGAACAAGACTCCGTGAGGTTTCTCAACAGTTTGAGGATCTCCATGAGAGTGTCAAGGAACGCTGGGTGATGCTCCGAGACTATCGACCTAAAAATTTAGAACAGTTTATAGATCGACTCAATTCCTAAAACCACAGGTAAATTCAGACGGTTGGGCTAGACTTTCTAGATGGGTTCTGGTACGATTCTGACAATTGAGACATTTAATTTAATCGTTTTTCTCGGGAAGTGGGGTCGCAGGTTTTTGTCCGATAAAGAATAGTTGTTTTGTTAATCAAAAATTATTCTCATCTTCGCCCGCACCCGACTTCCCCATCCCCACATCGAATCCTCTCTCAACCCAATCAAAAAATTTGATTTCTTCGCGGCTCAAATGTTAAGTTTTGTAACAAAGTGCAGAACATCGGAAAATTTTCCATGAGTTAGCAGTGAAGATTACCATCCGAGGGGTGTTCTACCACAATGGTTGTTGCTCTATTTTCACCAGACACCCTCAATTCTGCCAGTGTCATCAAATTCATGGACGAGCGACTCGAACAGTTAATTAGGCAAGTTCAAGACTGCGGATCGACGGTTGACAGATCTCATCTGTTAGATCTGCTGGTTGATGAAATCTTGCGATCGCGAAGTTGGTGTCGTCCGAGTCGAGGTCAACCGCTATCGGGAATTTATCTAGAAATTTACCAAGCGGTACACAAGCAATTGGCGAGTGAGGTAGACAGACAAATCAATAGTTATAATCCGGAAAAATTACCCGTGAGGGAATGGATTAATGGGTTGCGTTCTCGAGCGCTGCGCTTGATCTTAACTCACGATCGCTTACAAATTATAGCATTAGAAGCGCAGAAAAATCAACCGGATAGCGAATCTCGTCAATATGCCTTAAGAGAATTAGTCGAAGCCATTCGATGTTCGGGAAAATTGTGTCATCCGCATCGGGGGAAATTCTCACCGGATTTTTACAAACTGTTGTATGAAGAAGCGGTGAATCAAACCCTAGTTTATGTGTGCCAAAAAATAGACACCTATGACCCATTCCGGGGCGGAAAATTTATGACATGGGTAAACTTTAGACTCGATAAATTAGTCATAGAATGTTATCGACAATTTAGTTCACCCCAAACTCAATCTTTCGCCTGCGTCGATGATCTCGAACGGGTGTTAGAAAAACAACAACCCTTAACTCCAACTCGGGGTTTATCGATAGAATTGCGAGAAATCTTAGAAGAAGACCCGAATAATTTCTTCAAAAAAGAACATATTCGCGCCCGTCCCGATGCTAATTTTCGCGCCATTGCTTTGGCGGTTCTTTCTGGCAAAAGTTGGAAAGAAATCTCGGTACAATTTGACTTACCTATCGGAACTTTAAGTAGCTTTTTTGGGCGAACCTGTCGCAAACTGGCTCCCACATTTAAAGAGTATCTTTCAGCCGAAACCGCCTAGAAAGAAGATAGAAGTCAATTGAATCCTCCGGTTGTCAAAGCAATCAATTTCTGTCAAACCGCCCTGAGAAAGCTTACTGAATTGGTTCTTCTTTTTTAAGTATCTGTTTCGCTTGTCACCAGCTATAAAAACTGAACTGATCGCCAGAAAATACCATGAATTATCAGACTTTGACTCCGTTAACTTTTAAAGTCTCGCTTTCATTATTGGCTCATTCTCAAGCTCAAAATTTTTCGAGTTATCACGGTCAAACTGCAAAATCTAAACAGGTTTATCTGAATACATTGGCGGTATATGCCGTTAAATTTTATCTAGAATGTTTGGGTTTTGAACTTGATTTAGAAGAAACTTTGTCCGAAGATCCCCTGATGCAAGCCTTGATGGATGTTGCGGATCTAGACGTTAAAAATTATGGAAAATTAGAATGTCGCCCGATTTTGGAAAATGACCCAGTTTGTGAAATTCCGCCCGAAGTTCAGTGCGAACGAATTGCCTATGTTTTTGTGCGGTTAAATTCGGGTTTAAGCGAAGCGGAAATTATCGGATTTGTCAAAGAATTAAACAGCGAAACTCTAGAAGTTAATCAACTTCAATCTTTAGAAGAATTTACAGACTATCTCCAGACAATTCGGCAATCAAAACCCGTAAAATCTGCGGTTAATTTGAGCGAATGGTTGCACAACAAACTTCAAAATACAATCCTAGACGGATGGCAAAGTGTAGAAGCATTACTGGGGTTAGATCGAGCCTTAGCTTTGGGTTATCGTGGGGCAAACTTAAGGAATAAATCAACCGTTGATAGTCCGACTTCATCCTCTCCTCAAGACAGTATTAGAGGTGCAAAATTAATTGATTTGGGAGAAGGAACCGGAGAACCTACAGTTATTTTACTGGTCGCGGTTACTCCAGAAACCGACGCAGAAATGGGGATTAGAGTTCAAATTCATCCGGCTTGTGGGATGAACTATTTGCCGGAAAATATCAAACTCAGTTTATTATCTGAAACCGGGGAAATCTTGCGAGAAATTCCCTCGCGGCGTTTGGATAACTTTATTCAACTGCCCTATTTTCGAGGTTTGGCGGGCGAACAGTTTACCGTAAAAGCTGCCTACAAAAATAATCAAATCACCGAAGATTTTATCATCTAAATTGAGTCCAATAAAAATAAAATTGATTGGGGTTTTCTATTCTATCGGTTGTCAGTGATGAGCAAATTAATTATTTTAAGTTTAGCACAGGGAAGCTTAAAACATGGTTTTCCCGTCGTTACAGCCCAGTTATGGACTGAGGAAAGTTTTGAGAAAATAAACGCACCTTTTTATCGGCGTTATCAACCGTTCAAAACTAACCGATTTTCTCCCTCAACGACAACCCCAAATTCAATGAAATTTTTGGGGAGTTTACCTCCCGCCCCCGACCTAGAACAGCTTTATAAACAATGGCAATTATTATATAACGCCCTCTCTCAACGTTTGGGTTGGTCGGTGCGAATTAAAATTGATAGCGAAGAAATTCTTCAAGTTTCAGAAATCGATTTTCATCGCACTTGTATTGAGTTACAAATTCAGATGAATACTTGGTTAAACTCCCAACCTTTTCGACGCATTGACCAACAACTGAGGCGATATCTTAGCCCCAACGATGAAATTCGGATTATTCTCGAAACCGATAACGATCAGTTGCGAAGACTTCCCTGGCATTTGTGGGATTTTTTTGAAGATTATCCCCATGCAGAAATGGCACTCAGTACCGTTGAATCTGTGGGAATTTATTCCCAAACTCAACCGGGAAAAGTGAGAATTTTAGCCGTTTTAGGGAACAGTGTTGGGGTGGATATCGAAGCCGACCGCCAACTTTTAGAAGCCTTACCCGACGGGGAAATTGTATTTCTTAAAGAACCCCGAAGACGAGAATTAGACGAACATCTTTGGGATAAACAAGGTTGGGATATTTTGTTTTTTGCCGGACACAGCCACACCGACGGAGAGACGGGTTTACTGCATATTAATCAAACCGATACCATTACCGTTTCTCAACTGAAAAACGCCCTGCGAACCAGTATCGCTAGGGGTTTACAATTGGCGATTTTTAACTCTTGTGATGGGTTGGGACTGGCGCGACAGTTGGAAGACTTAAATATGGGGCAAATTATTGTCATGCGCGAACCCGTTTCTGATGCGGTGGCGCAAGCTTTTTTAAGGTATTTTTTAGCAACTTTTGCCCGTCGGGGATGGCATCAAATTCCCCTTCATCAAGCCGTCAAAGAAGCCAGAGAAAAGCTACAACCCCTCGAAGATGAATTTCCCTGTGCGAGTTGGATGCCTGTATTATGTCAAAATCCGGCGACCGAACCCTTAACTTGGCAAAAATTGCGGGGAAGTGACCCCAAACGGCTTCGAGTCGCGCAGGGGGCGAGTGTAGCAACAACGCTGTTAATTATAGCATTGCGATCGCTAGGATGGTTGCAAACTTGGGAATGGCAAACGTTCGATCAATTGATGCGTTTGCGACCCGATGAAACCGTCGATCAACGATTATTAATTGTTGCAGCAACGCCGCAAGATATTAATCAATATGGTTATCCCCTTCCCGAACAAATTTGGGAAAATGTAATTCAAAAATTAAACGTTAGTCAACCCCGTGTTATGGGTTTGGGTTTTTTTAAAAGTCGGGCGGAAGATGAATTTATTAATCAATTGAAAAATTACAAAAATTTGGTCGCTCTCTGTCAGTATCCCGAACCTCAAAACCCGAATAAACCGGGAATTAAACCGCCCCCAGATGTTCCAATTTCTCGTTTGGGGTTTAGCGATGTGGTATTGGATCAAGATCATGTTTTGCGGCGTTATTTGATGTTAATGAAGCCTTATCAGGAGCATGATTGTCATCCAGAAACTGCTTTTAGTTTAAGACTGGCGTTGAATTATTTGGCGGTTGAGGGAATGCAATTTGAAGATCATATTGATTGGATAAAAATCGGTGAAAGGCTATTTTATAACTTATCTTTGCAACCCGGAAGTTATCATCATCAACGAAAGAATTTAGCAGGTTTTCAAACGATACTCAATTATCGGTCTAAAGTGTCGGAAGTGGTGACAGTTTCTCAAGTTTTACAAGGTCAAGTCAGTTCCGAGTTAATTCAAGATAGGATAATTTTAATTGGGATGATGGATGAAACAACAGCTTCTTCAACTTATTATTCTACGCCCTACAGCGCCGGAGAACAACCTTATCGGGAAATGGCTGCTGTTGAAATACACGCTCAAATGGTCAGTCATATTATCAGTACGGTACTCGATAATCGACCTCAAATTCAATTTTGGTCGGGTTGGGGTGAGAATTTATGGCTGTGGAGTGCGTCTGTTTTGGGGGGGTTAATGGGGTGGAAATTTCGTCGAGTTTGGGTCTGGGGAATTGCAACAAGCGGGGCAATTTTTGGTGTCTCTGTGGCTTGTTACAGTCTTTTATTGATTGGGTTTTGGGTGCCGAATCTCTCAGCAGGTTTAGCCGTTTTAATGAGTGGCGGAGTGGTGATGATGTTAACGACAAATCCTGATTAAAATCTATCATAAACCGGGTTGATCTTATCGGGTTTCTGAAACCGGATTTGTTTCAGACATCTGGTTTATAGGGTAGTTTCGGGATCGACGATCGCGAAGTTGTAGTTATGATTTAGTTGGGTTTAAGCAAAATGTTGACGTTTTTTTAGCGAAAAAGTTCCGGATTGTTTTGGGGAGAGTTTGAAGGTTAATTTAAGAACGAGAAAAAGTACAATAAGGGGGAGTTTTCAATGTCAGGTCAATCTAATTTAAACTGGAAAGTCAAACAAATATTATCAGAAATAGAAGACTTTGGTTTTCTAAAAAAAGATAATTCTTCGTTAACTTCTGCAAGTCATAAAGCCAACCTTTTCTCATCAAAATTTGCCGCTCAACTCATGAGTTATCGTTCGCCTGGTAGACGCGGAAATCCTCCAAATCGCGATCCTGGCGCACCTCACGCTTAATATGATTTCCATTATAAACCGGGTTTATTAAGTTATCTCTCGGGGTCAGAAACCGGGTTTCTGAAGCTATCTCTCGGTTGAGAAATAAAGCTTACTCCTAGAAACCCGGTTTATAGATTATTGGAAAATAAAGGTTATCCCACCAACTCAGTTTCTGTTATAAAACTGTCTTCGGTGATAGAAAATGCAGAAACATTGTTTAAAATTGCAATGGGTTGACCGAGTTCCAAAATACCGATAACGGTGGAAGTATCCCGCTGGAAAACCGCTAAGTCTGCAAAACTTAGACCATCCTCAAGCACAATTAAATCTTCCCCAACTTGGAAATCTTCAACGATATCGGTTCCGCTACTAGCAGAGAACACAAAATAATCGACATCTTCTCCACCAGTTAAGATATCATTTCCTTCGTCTCCAGATAACCAATCAACCCCTGCTTTTCCTTTCAAAGTATCGTTATCTTTTCCACCATAAAGACTGTCCTGACCTTCACCTCCACAAAGAATATCTGCTGCTTGATTTCCGCTGATAAAATCATCTCCATTTCCACCAATTAAAGTATCCTGACCGCCAGAAGCGAGTTCATCTTCTGTATCGCCAAACAGGATATCATTTCCATCATTTCCACAGAGTTTGTCATTTCCTAAATCACCAAAAAGAACATCTTCTCCCGTTTCTCCGTAGAGAAAATCATCTTCTTTTCCACCTCGAATGGTGTCGTTTCCTTCACCACCCATCAGGGTATCATTACTACGATTTCCTCCAATAAAATCATCTCCAAAACCTCCCCAAATCATATCTTGTCCTTCGGGTGAGGTGGTGTTGGGGTCATTGGTATCACCAAATAAAGTATCATCGCCTTCATCACCCGAGAGTGTATCATCTCCGAGATCTCCCCAAACCCGATCATTATCTTTTCCGGCGTAGGAAAAATCATTTCCTTTACCACCATAAATTTCGTCTTGTCCGTGACCACCTTGAATTAAATCATCCTCGGTATAACCAAACAAGACATCTTTTTCTCCCGCATCACCAACGGCGTTTTCACTACCATTCGACCCGATAATTGTGTCATTTCCCTCGTCGCCACAGAGGGTATCATTTCCTTCATCTCCAAAGAGGATATCGTTATGTTTTCCACCGTAAATCATATCGTGGGCTTCGTCTCCCATCAGCCGATCTTCTCCCTCATTTCCTGATAGGAAATCGTTCCCCAAACCGCCAAGCATCAAGTCTTTTCCGTTGGTGTCACGGGTTGCGGAATTTTCCGAGTCTCGACCTCCTAAAAGGGTGTCATTTCCACTGTCTCCAAGCAGGGTATCCCCACCGATATCACCGCGAATGCGATCGTCATCTTTACCCCCTTCAAGCCAATCTTCACCTTCCATTCCGTTGAGAATATCTTTTCCACCAAAGCTAAAAAGTGCTTCGTTCTCTAAGGTTCCTGCGAGAAGATCATCCGCTTCGGTTCCGTTAATGGAAATTCCCATTGTTTTCACAAAATTTTCGTTAAGCGTTAGACGCTTCGGTAACGAAATTGCTTCTAATTTAGGAATGGTTGAACATCCACAATTTGAGTTATTTCCTGTTGGGATAGGTGTGGGTAAATTCTCTTCGTTTTCTCCGTCATCGGTTCGGGGAATACTGGTGTCATCTGTGTCTTCTGTTGGAGGAGTAGAAGATGATCTCGGAGGTTTATTTCCACCACCGTTATTTACCGGAGTTTCATTTCCACCACCGTTATTATCGGGAGTTTCATTTCCACCACCGTTATTTACCGGAGTTTCATTTCCACCACCGTTATTTACCGGAGGTTCATTTCCACCACCGTTATTATCGGGAGTTTCATTTCCACCACCGTTATTTACCGGAGGTTCATTTCCACCACCGTTATTATCGGGAGTTTCATTTCCACCACCGTTATTTACCGGAGGTTCATTTCCACCACCGTTATTATCGGGAGTTTCATTTCCACCACCGTTATTATCGGGAGTTTCGTTCTCATTTCCTCCGTTATTATCGGGAGGTTCATTTCCACCACCGTTATCTACCGGAGGTTCATTTCCACCACCGTTATTATCGGGAGTTTCGTTCTCATTTCCTCCGTTATTATCGGGAGTTTCATTTCCACCACCGTTATTATCGGGAGTTTCATTTCCACCACCGTTATTATCGGGAGTTTCATTTCCACCACCGTTATTATCGGGAGTTTCGTTCTCATTTCCTCCGTTATTATCGGGAGTTTCATTTCCACCACCGTTATTATCGGGAGGTTCATTTCCACCACCGTTATTATCGGGAGTTTCGTTCTCATTTCCTCCGTTATTATCGGGAGTTTCATTTCCACCACCGTTATTATCGGGAGGTTCATTTCCACCACCGTTATTATCGGGAGTTTCGTTCTCATTTCCTCCGTTATTATCGGGAGTTTCATTTACACCACCGTTATCTACCGGAGGTTCATTTCCACCACCGTTATTATCGGGAGTTTCGTTCTCATTTCCTCCGTTATTATCGGGAGTTTCGTTCTCATTTCCTCCGTTATTATCGGGAGTTTCGTTCTCATTTCCTCCATTATTATCGGGAGTTTCATTTACACCACCGTTATTATCGGGAGTTTCGTTCTCATTTCCTCCGTTATTATCGGGAGTTTCATTTACACCACCGTTATTATCGGGAGTTTCGTTCTCATTTCCTCCGTTATTATCGGGAGTTTCATTTACACCATCGTTATCTACAGGAGGTTCAACAACTACAGGAGGTTCAACAACTACCGGAGGTTCAACAACTACCGGAGGTTCTACCGGAGGTTCAACAACTACCGGAGGTTCAACAACTACCGGAGGTTCTACCGGAGGTTCTACTACAGGAGGTTCTACCGGAGGTTCAACAACTACAGGAGGTTCAACAACTACCGGAGGTTCAACAACTACCGGAGGTTCTACCGGAGGTTCATTTCCACCATCGTTATCTACAGGAGGTTCTTCAACTACAGGAGGTTCTATAGGAGGTTCAACAACTACCGGAGGTTCAACAACTACAGGAGGTTCAACAACTACAGGAGGTTCTTCAACTACAGGAGGTTCTACCGGAGGTTCAACAACTACAGGAGGTTCAACAACTACAGGAGGTTCAACAACTACAGGAGGTTCTACCGGAGGTTCAACAACTACAGGAGGTTCAACAACTACAGGAGGTTCAACAACTACAGGAGGTTCTTCAACTACCGGAGGTTCGCTATCTTCTACTTCATCTCTAACAGTAATATTGAAGCTTTTAACATCGGTTAAACCATCAGAGTCGGTAACAGTAATTTCAACCTTATAGATGTTATCTTGATCAACATCTGTCGGGTTTTCAAAGTCTGGAGGCTGTTTAAAGTTTAATTCTCCTGTTGTCTGATCGATAGTAAATAAATCCCTATCCTCTCCATTACTGATCTGATAAGTTAAACCTTTGCTTTCAGTATCTTTTTCGTCTATCGCATCAATATCAGTGACTAAGGTTGTATTTTCGGTTATGGAAATCTCCCCGATTTCCACTTCGTCGTTATTGATGATTTTGGGCGGTAATTCTACATCTTTTTGAATAAAGATTCTTCCGGCTGAAATTAAGTCTAAGCTACCAAAAGATCTTTGTTTTGCATCAACTTCTGGTGTATTTTTCGGAAAATCGCTTAAACCAACTAAATCATTACTATCATTAACATCCGGGGGAAAAAGCGAGAACCCATAGAAGGTTTGATCGTTAGTAACTTTGAGATCGGCGTAGGTGATAAAAAGTCCTGCGATCGCTTGTACACTCCCTAAAGCTGCGGTGGAACGTAAATTCGCTTCACCGGGGTCTTGTCGCATCACTTCAGCGAGAATTGAATTGGATGATTTCCCCCAACTATCTGCACTAATATTTTGAAGTTTTCCAAATGCTGTCGGATTCCCTTCTTCATCAATTGCTGTTATCGCTGCAATTTGAAGCGGATCGTTTCCACCTCTTTCTAAAATTAAAAAGCCAATTTTATCTAAGAATTCTTGCGGACTTGATAATCCTTTGCTAGCAACAAAGTCTACCCTTTCAATGTTATTATTGTTGTTATCTGTGTTGCCTTGGTTGGCAAAAATATTATCGGTTCCTCTGTTAATAACCCCACTGTACAAACTCTCCTCCATTGTGGTGACTAGGGAGGGTTTCAATGAAATCTCGCTGTTGGTTCTATTTTCCTGTTCAAACCAAATGATTTGTCGTTCGCCTTTAATGTCATCATTATCAACTCGCTTGATATTGATTTTGTCCACAAAGGACACTAAATCATAGTTTTCACTGGTTTGACTCGTAAAACCTGTAATGGTCAGGTTATTTTGTTCTCCCACCTGAAAGTCGTGGGTAAATGTCTGTTTGGGAGAGTTAACTTCTGGCGCTGTATAGCGATCGTCACTGTTTTCGGGTAGATTATCGTAAACAGCAATTATGTCTCTAATAGGGGTAGTCATCAATTTGCACTCCGGTTTGATTCTAATCTTTCGATTAGAGTTTTTTCAAGGATTAAGGATAAAGAATGGTTGTTATCGGATAATTTCAGACTCAGAAATTTGTGTTTTCTAAGTCTGAAGCAAGAGATGCCCCTGTTAGTTTATTAACATCTCAGTATTTTCTCGGACTTCAGCTATATGTACAGTGTAATTTATTGAAAAACCAATGTCCGTATTTTTCCGGGAACTTTACAGAATTTTTACAAATTTACTGATTTGATAAACATTAGCTAGCTGAAAAAAAATAAAGTTCAAGATTAGATATTATATGTTATACTTTTGTCGAGCTTCATTTCAAGAAAAATCCTTCTATAATGCCAGTTTCAGGGTCAGTTATCTATTTTTAGTTAAACCCAAGTTTTTCACTTTCTCTTTTGGGAGTTCTAGAAGATATTTTCTCCGTATCACTATATTTTTTTGACTCGCTGCTATCCGTAAAAATACGCAAATTTTAGCAATTGTGAAACCTTCTTATTTTTAATACATAGAAACGGGTTCCAATCAACTTTCTTTTATACAGACTCACAAGCTTTAACATCGAGGAGAAATGGAAACTCGATCTAACTACTCAATAGAAATTAACCCGAAATTTCAATAAAAATACCGTCAAGGCTTGAAATACAGACCTTGACGGCGAAATACTCACGATGATTGATAATTTCGACAAATTTCTACAAGCGACTGGCTTCTACTTGTCGGACCACCGTTAACGCCGAATAAGACACCCCCGCCGTTCCTTCTCCCGGATGGGTACAGTCTCCGACTAACCATAACTTGTCAAAAGGGGTGCGGTTGGCAAACCCAAACGGGCCAAAGGTCGGTATTCGTTGACCTATTCCCCCAACTACCCCTTGATCGCGGGCGGTAAAATGTGCGAAAGTGCGAGGTGTAGCGGCTTCTTGGTAAACAAGCGTTTCCGGGGTGAGGTGAAAATAGGAACTCAAGCGGGCGATCGCATCTTTAGTATACTGTTGTTTTAACCCTTGATAATCGTCACAATTCCACCATTGGCGAGTATCGGTAAAACTCGAAGCGGTAATCGTCGCTTTCCCCTCCGGTGCGCGTCCATCGCCGGGATGACTCACCGAAACAAACAGGGAATTATTCTCCCCAATGATGCCATCGTAATCATAGAGAAATTGCAGATGAGGCGGACATCCGGGCGGAATAGCAGATTGCTCCACACCCAAGTATACAACGAAAGCGCCGGAAGCGGAAGGCAATTTATCAACTCGGCGTTTATAACCCTGTTGGAGAAACTCAGAAGGCGTTTGAGGTTGACTTTTCCCCATTCCCGTCAGTTGAACTAAATTTTGAGTCGTCACATTTGCAACCACAAAATCAGCCCTTTCTCGCCAAACTTCCCCGGTTTTTTGATTTTTAACCCGGACTCCGGTTGCTTGACCGTTCTCGGTTTCGATCGCTTCAACAGTATGGCGCATTAACAGTTTACCACCATCGCGTTCCAAAGCTTCCACCAAGCGATCGCTCAACACCTGCATACTGCCTTGTAAATGATACAACCCTTGGGGTTCGGTTGAAACCCCCAAAGCGGTTGCTGCGTACAATAACGCCGTTTCTTCGGTATCAACTTGAGAATAAAGTTTTAGTTGTAAATCTAAAAAGGTTTTTAACCGTAAATTATCATCCAATTTGTACAAACGCAACGCATCGGCTACGGTCATAAACGTAAACGGAAACGTAATGGCCGTATCGGGACGAAGTGCTTTTATCAGTTGCCAAAAATCCCAAATATTGCGGGGAGGTAATACCGGATCGCGTCCTTGAAACCGCCAACTGGCTTGAAATAATCGGTTCATTAATAACCAAAACGGTTCGCTACCCGGAAACTGATTTTGACGTTCTCTTTCCCATTTTTTCGGATCTCTCCAAACACTAATGGGTGAGGTTTCATTGGGGAGAAATACCGCACAAGCCGGGTCGCAAGGCGTGGCTTCAGGGAGTTCAATATTGAGTTCAGAAAAAATTCGATGATGAATTCCTCCCGGTTCGAGTCCGGCGACCTGGGTAGCCCCCACATCAAACGTAAACCCCCGTCGTTTGAAGGTGGAGGCGCATCCTCCGGGGACGATAGCCTGATCGAAGATGAGAACATCATAACCCCGATGGGCTAGTAACGCGCCTGCGGTGAGTCCCCCTATTCCCGCACCAACTACGATAACTCGCGGTTTTGACTGATTTCTGTGAACCCTTGACATGGATTGGCTTAATATTTCTTAACGTATTTTATCATAATTCATCTTCGGCGATCGCGCAGACATCGCCACCAGAAGGAGCCTGAGGTGTTAAACTAATCGTTATTCGGTGTTTTTATAGCCCTATTTTTTATGTCCGTAGCGAAAGATTTGGAAGCTTGGCAAACTCAAAACTCCGAGGAAATTGAAGTTCCTCCGAGTGATTTGTACAGTGAGGAACCGCCTTTGGAAAGTTATCTGCATCTCAAACAAATTTTGTTACTCTTATCGGGTTTGGAATGGTTTTGGCGAGATCGAGATGATTTTTTTGCGGCTGGAAATCTAACAATTTATTATAGTCCCCGCCAGATTAAAACTCAAGATTTTAGAGGTCCCGATTTTTTTGTGGTGTTAGGAACCGAACGCAAACCCCGGAAAAGTTGGGTGGTTTGGGCCGAGGAGGGGAAGTATCCTAATATTATTATTGAATTGCTTTCCGACTCGACAGCCAAGACAGATAGAGGAGAGAAAAAGCTAATTTATCAGAATACCTTCCGCACACCGGACTATTTTTGGTTTGATCCCCATACATTGGAGTTTAAAGGGTTTCATTTGCTCGATGGAGAATATCAAGAGTTGCAACCGAATGAAAAAGGTTTGCTTTGGAGTCAACAACTTCAACTTTGTTTGGGGGTTGAACGGGAACAGTTGCGGTTTTTTACGCCCGAAGGGGAATTAATTTTAACGCCCGAAGAAACCGCAAAAGCCAATCAAGAACAATTAGAAATGGAACGACAACAATTGGAAATAGAACGACAAAAAAATGAAAAATTAGCTGCAAAATTGCGAGAGTTAAATATCGATCCCCAGACTCTCTTGTAGAAAAATTGGCGATCGCAATATCGGGTGTTCTACTCGGCAACTGTAGGAGGATAATCCCGCAAACAATAAAACGTGTAAGTTGAGCAGACCGTAGAAGTTACGCGAAAAACAAGCCTGCAATTGTCTTAGAGTAAGTTAATCTAGACGAAACCGATCGCTTTGGCAGAGTCAAAGGAGAATTTGCTAAAATTATCCGGTAAATTTTGAAGAATGTCTCAAACTGTGCTGAAGATAAAAGGCAAGCGTCTTAAGATAGAAAGAGAAAAAACAATGTGGGATGGCAGCCAATGACCTCAACTTTAATCAAACCCTCTTCTAGTCGTTCGATCAATGCACCAACGGTACATCGGCTATCTAACGGTCTCACGATTGTAGCAGAACAGTTACCCGTCGAAGCGGTGAACCTAAACGTGTGGGTTAATGTGGGTTCGGTCAATGAACCGGATGATATTAACGGTATGGCTCATTTTCTAGAGCATATGGTGTTTAAAGGAACACCCCAGCTGAAAATGGGTGAGTTTGAGCGACTCATCGAAGAACGGGGGGCTGTGACCAACGCAGCCACCAGCCAAGATTACACTCACTATTACATCACAACCGCCCCGAAAGACTTTGCCGAGTTAGCCCCGTTACAACTCGATGTGGTGTTTAATGCTAGTATTCCCGAGGATGCTTTTGAACGGGAACGGTTTGTGGTACTCGAAGAAATACGTCGTGCAGAAGATCATCCCAGCCGGCGATCTTTCCGACGTTCGATGGAAATGGCTTTTGAACGGCTTCCCTACCGACGTCCGGTTTTAGGGCCATCGGAGGTCATTGCTCAAGTCAGCGCTCAACAAATGCGAGATTTTCATCGATCTCACTACCAACCGAGTTCGACAACAGTAGCAGTTGTGGGAAATTTACCGGCTCAAAAGTTGATTGAAATTGTCGAAAATTCCATTAACGAAATTAATCCTCAACCCCAACAAGCAACAACCGTTGAACCGATAACCGCCCATTTAACTCCAGAAACCCGTTTTAACAGCATAGTTCGACAGGAGATCGTCGATCCGAGTTTACAACAAGCCCGACTGATGATGGTTTGGCGGACACCGGGATTGAATCAACTCGATCAAACCTATGCCCTCGATATTTTAGCAACGATTTTAGGTCAGGGACGAACCGCCCGTTTAGTTCAAGATTTGCGAGAAAACCGGGGCTTGGTTTCGTCAATTTCCGTCAGTCACATGACTCAACGCCTACAAGGGGTATTTTATATCTCCGCTCGGCTTCCCGTCGAAAATATAGCCGAAGTAGAAGCCGCTATTGCTCAACATATCGAACGGGTACAAACGGAGTTAATTTCAGAAGCCGAAATTGCTCGCATTCGCACTCAAGTTGCAAATCGTTATATCTTTGGAAATGAGACACCCAGCGATCGCGCCGGACTTTACGGTTATTATCAGTCTGTCGTCGGAGATTTAACCGTAGCTTTCAACTATCCGGCGAGCATTCAAGCGATCGACGCCGAAGATCTGCAAACTGCGGCTCAACAATATCTATCACCGACGGCTTATGGTGTAACTATTCTTAAACCGATGACAGCTTAGGTCTAGAAATTGAGGCGAGAATTTCTCCCCGTTGTCGAGAGGATTAAAGTTGATCGAGATATCGTAGCCCAGTTATCGTAAAAACTGGAGAGTAGCTTTTCTCCAAGTCCCCATTTAATCTCCCGATAGAGATCGTAACCTATGACTAGGACTGCTCAATCACCCTACACCAACGAACAAACCACCGCATGGATACGTGGACTATTGACTCTGGCTTTGGCAGATGGACAATTTGATACAGAAGAACAAGATCTAATTGTTTCTCTGACCCAGCAACAGTTGGGAACAGATACCGATGTATCCACCCTCGAACCCATTTCGCCCCAGGAGTTAGCCGCCTATTTGGGAAAAGGAACCGAAATGGCAGAAAATTTCCTCAGAACTGCCGTAATGGTTGCTTTAGCCGATGGGATTTATTCCGTGTGCGAAGATGACCTCATGCACCAGTTTTGTCAGGCTTTGGATCTCAATGATGAGGTTTTAAAGTCTTTGCGGCATACTTTGGAAGATCTTGAGGCTAAACAAGCTCAAAGCGCTGAGGGTGGAATCGTTAAACCTCCCGAAGGACATCAGCTTGATGTTTTGCATCCGGTTAAACATTGGTTGGATGACTGGGAGGTTCACGATCCGAAAGTGGCTCGTTTTATCTGCAAGATGATTCCTCCCCAATGTCCGTTTGAACGGGATGTTACCCTGTTTGGTCGCAAGATTGTTCATATTCCGCCCATGTGTAAAATTAACCCGCTCTATGAACAGCTTGTTGGTTTGCGTTTTCGGGCGCTTTCCTATTTGGCTGATGATTGTCAAGAAGATGTCTCGAAGTATATATAGCATCATCGAGAATCGGCAATCAATTGTTAAGCAGTTTTCATCATCTGTAGGGGCGGCTTTTCACAGTTTACAGTTTACAGTTACCAGTAGCACGGTACTGTTGACTGTTGACTGTTGACTGTTTAAACCCGCCCCACCCCTCTAGAAAATTTTGGCGATTTGCAGAAAACCCGCACAATTTTGATGAGTAAAGAGTATGTCTACCTTGGATGTTCATGTTGGAATTTGTCCAATTGAGGGATTGGGCAATGATCCAACAGAGTGAACGGAGTTTCAACTAGGGCTATCTTTGGGGATTCTGTAACCGATGAGTCGAAAAATAAAAATTCAGGAATTTGCAGAAAACCCAAAGATTTTATCTGAGTAATAACTGTCTACCCAATGTCTAAACTCTAATCCGGGAGCAACATCTAATTGCTTCTGGATTTTTTTGTCATCGCCACCAATAAACACCCGGCAACTCTAAAAAATTGTCCATCTGTAGATCGGGTTTGTCCCCCCCTGTGTATAATTTTAACAACTAAACACATAAAGCGATCGGCCCTCTGCTAGACTTAATTTTGTGTACTGTGGAGGGATGCAATGGCAATTGAATTTACAAAATACCAGGGTTTGGGTAATGACTTTATCTTGATTGACAATCGTCATCAGTCAGAACCTCTCGTCACTCCAGACCAGGCGATGCAAATGTGCGATCGCAATTTTGGGATCGGCGCTGATGGGGTAATCTTTGCCTTGCCCGGAACCTCCGACACCGATTATACTATGCGGATTTTTAACTCCGATAGTTCCGAACCCCAGATGTGCGGCAATGGGATTCGCTGTTTGGCAAAATTTATCGCCGACTTAGAACGCCGCGACGGTAAAATAAAAGAGCATCCGTCTTCTGTCCGCTACAAAATAAACACTTTGGCAGGTCTGATCGCGCCAGAGATTCTCCCGGATGGACAGGTAAAGGTGGATATGGGAAAACCCCGACTGCTGGCAGGAGAGATTCCCACAACTCTCGCAAAAGCCGATGAGAAAGTGATCAATGTGTCTCTGTCGGTGGCCGAACAGTCCTGGCTCGTTACGGGTGTGAGCATGGGCAATCCTCACTGTATCACCTTTGTTGAAGATGTGGCGGCGATTCCTTTGGCCGAAATTGGCCCCCAATTTGAACATCATCCGGCCTTTCCAGAGCGAACCAATACCGAATTTGTCCAAGTGATTCAACCCGATTATCTGAAAATGCGGGTTTGGGAACGGGGAGCCGGTGCTACCCTCGCTTGTGGAACCGGCGCCTGTGCTGTCGTGGTGGCGGGTGTGTTAACCGGAAACTGCGATCGCTCTGCAACGGTAGAATTACCCGGAGGATGTCTGATGATTGAATGGTCAGCCGATGACGATCGCTTGTACATGAGCGGACCTGCTGAACGGGTATTTACAGGTCAGTGGTAAGAAATTAATTCCTCATCGATACTATAATATTTAAGGCTGATTTCGTCAAAAAATCCAAAACAGGGACAAAAATTGAGACTCTTGCATCATTAAAATCAGTCTTAAAATTGTTGATGGGTTAGTGGGGTGAATCTCAACGCTAGATTTTTAGTAGAAATTTTAAACCAATAAAATTGGCATAATGGCTATGGGTGGAGGTATATATCTGATCCAAGATGACGATCAGCTTGTGGAAATGATGGAGCAAGCTTACGACTCTGAAGATCAGCTTCAAGAATTGTTAGAAACCTATCCGAATTTGTTAGCAGGAGATGAAATAGATCGGGCGACACCCAGACGGTGGTTGCTCATTTCTCGGGAAGTTGCAATTCCCGGAGAAGAAGAACCGAGCGGACGTTGGTCACTGGATCATTTATTTCTCGATCAAGATGCAATTCCAACTTTAGTCGAAATTAAACGCTCTCATAACGCCGACACTCGTCAAAAAATTCTCGGTCAAATGCTCGACTATGCCGCCAATGTTGGCATCTATTGGCCCTTAGAATCGACCATTGCTCAATTTGAATCCAATTGTCGCGAACAAGGTCGCGATCCCGAACAAGTTTTTGAGGACTTTTTGGGTTCAGATTCCGACGAAGAACGGTTTTGGCAAAAGGTCAAAACAAACATTCAAGCCGGAAAAATTCGTCTGATTTTTGTCGCCGATGAAATTCCCGCCCCCTTGCGACGTATTGTTGAATTTCTCAATGAACAAACGGACCCGGTAGAAGTTTGGGCGTTAGAAATTAAACAATATGTTTCTCAAGATGGCTTAAAAACATTGGTCCCCCGCGTGATCGGTCAAACCGCAGAAGCACAGCAGAAAAAATCCAGTGCAACCGGGGAAAGACGCCACTGGGATGAAAATTCTTTCTTTGAAGAACTCAAGGTTAGACGGGGTGTTGATGAGGCGGAAATGGCGGGAAAAATTCACGCTTGGACCCGCAAGCAGTCGGAAACCGATGTGCAGTGGGGAACGGGAGATATTTATGGGGGTTTTGCCGCAATTGTGCATCAAAAGGGTAGAAAACCTCATAAATTATTTAGCGTTGATATTTCCGGGCGCCTAGAAATTTCTTCGATTAAATATGGTTCTCAACCGCCTTTTGATCGCGAAGATAAATGGGTAGAACTTCGAGGAAAATTTAGTTCAATTGGGTTATCCCTTCCCGTCGATCAAACCGAGTTTAGATCCCCCGCAATTCGTTTATCGACTGTTCAAGATGAAGCCGAACTCAAAAAAGTTTTGGAAACATTTGATTGGGTGGTAACGGAGATTAAAAACTCATAATTGATCATCCTCAGACAAAGCTGTAGGGGCGGGTTCTACAACATCTTTACTACTTCTGAGAGATTGAACTAAACCCGCCCAAAACCCATAAGATAATTAATCAACCGGATGATATCATATTAGGGCGCAAGCCGTGCGCCCCTACAAATTCATAGAAAATGGGGTTTGAATTGATTAAATGGGATTAGGATTGACCGGGAGAAAAAGCACCCGCACGGACACTTAAATCTAAAGATTGACCGTTACGGCGCAGTCCTAAATTTAATTGGCTACCCACCTTTTCTCGGTTAACGGCTTGCTGCACTTGATCGGCATCTTTAACGATTTTACCATTAATTTGGGTAATCACATCTCCCGCCCGCAAACCAGAGCGATCGGCGGGAGAATTGGGAACAACCCGAACAATTAAAACGCCTTCATCTTCGTTAACCATGATTCCACTATTGGGATCGCGGTTTAATTCGTTCTTTAACTCCGGCGTTAAAGTTAACATTTGAATCCCCAAAAATGGATGTTCAACTTTACCGTTGGCGACCAATTCATCGGCAATTTCCTGTACAGTATTAATCGGAATTGCAAAACCCAATCCTTGGGCGCCTTGTAAAATTGCCGTATTTACCCCAATCACTTCCCCGTTTTGGTTTAACAACGGGCCGCCGGAATTACCGGGGTTAATTGCCGCATCGGTTTGAATGAATTCGACTCGTTTATCGGGAACTCCAACTTGAGCGCCAGAACGTCCAATTCCACTCACAATTCCGGTGGTAACAGTATTATCTAATCCTAACGGATTTCCAATCGCGATCGCCCAGTCTCCCGGTTGCAATTGTTCGGAATTTCCCAGTTTAACCGTCGGTAAATCTTCCGCTTCAATGTGAATAACCCCCACATCTGTTACCGGATCGGTTCCCACAACTTTCCCTTCAAATTTCCGCCCGTCTTTGAGAGTAACTGTTACTTTATCCGCCCCATCAACAACGTGAGCGTTGGTGATAATTTCGCCTTTGGAGTCAATAATAAAGCCCGAACCGGTACCGGATTGTACTTGTTTGTCGGGAATATTGGGGATTTGATCGCCGAAGAAACGACGGAAAAAGGGATCGTTAAAGGCTTCGGGAATTTGATTTTCTACGGTGCGTTGAGCGTCAATTCTCACCACCGCAGGCCCCACGTCTTGAACGACAGCCGCAACAAAATTAGACGGCATTTTAATAGTATTTCCCGCCGGGGGAATGGTTTCTTCTGATGGAATGATAGAAGATTTGGAGATGGTTTCGGTGCCAGATTGAGCATTAATTAATTGCGTTCCGCCAATGGCTAATCCGGCGCCGAGTGCGATAAATGCCGTTGAACTGAGTAGTTTGTTCACGAGAGAATTCGATGATTTGCGAGTGCGAGATTGAGTGTTAAAATCAGAGGAAAAATCAAAGTCTTTCATGTCTGTGGTCATGGTTAGTGATTTTATATAATGTCGCTGTTTGCTTTTATAAAAGTATTAGGAAAAGTCAGCCCAGGGGTGTGAGGAGCTTGTCGAGGAACGTTTCTGTTTTGGGCTGACAATTCTTAAGATAGGGGATAGATGTGACAGGGGTATGACAGTGAGTTAACAATTTTGTGACATTTGGCTAGGAATTCCTCTAAGCCTTGTGAAATCGACTTTTATCGTTATACATCGAGTCACATTTTCTCCCGGTTTCCTCAGTGTAACGTACCCTACCCCTCTAACTTCTCAGAATTCCTCTCTTGATTGTTGTAAATCTTTGAAACTTCTGATAATATATCTCTATTTTGGATAAAGAATATGGGATATTTTGATTCTCTCCTTGAAAAATTTGAACAATAACCTGAGTTAGAAGCGGCTTTTGGTCAGCATATTCATTGGGGATTTTGGCAAGATCCACAACAAGCTACAGGAGAATTAGAAGACTTTGGTAAAGCCGCAAATAATCTCTCCAAACTGGTGTTAGAATTGGCTCGAATTCCCGAAAGAAGCTCATATCCTAGACGCTGGATGTGGCTTTGGAGGAACGATTAATTTACTGAATCAAACTTACAGCAATTTAAAACTGTTTGGTCTCAATATTGATCCGGTTCAAATTGATAAAGCCAAAGAAAATATTCAGCCGATCAATGGAAATTCTGTGGAGTTTATTCACGGAGATGCTTGTCAGTTTCCTAAGTTTTCCGAGAAGTTTGACATCATCATTGCTTTAGAATGTATTTTTGCTTTTCCTAGTCGAAAACGA
The DNA here is from genome assembly GCF_047276495.1 of Capilliphycus salinus ALCB114379. Classification (NCBI taxonomy): domain Bacteria; kingdom Bacillati; phylum Cyanobacteriota; class Cyanophyceae; order Oscillatoriales; family Sirenicapillariaceae; genus Capilliphycus; species Capilliphycus salinus. Next base: position 830,647 of record NZ_CP178543.1, read on the forward strand.
TTTTTTGCTGAAGCTGATCAGGTTCTTAAACCTGGTGGAAAATTAATTATAGTTGATTTTTTGATTAGTTCTAAATTAGGGTTATTTTGGTCATTTTTTGAAACGCAAGTCCTGAGTCGGATGATTACGGATACCTACGGTTCAAAAGCAACGCAAGTTGTGCAGTTTATCGGACTCGAGAGTTACAAAAAAATCGCTCAAGAAATTGGATTTGACCTTGTTCACAAATTGGATATCACCGAAAATGTACAACCAACATACAAAGCTATTAATCAATTAATTATTGCTAACTTACAAGATGGGTTAACCGCAAAAGGACTAGAATTTTTTAGTTTAGCAAAATTAATCACCTATGAAATTTTAATTTTTAATTCAATAGAGAGCAAAAACTAAATTTTGAAGATTGACACAGTTGAACAATCCTCATTACCCTTCTTAAGACGGAAAACTTAACCAACTGAATAATTGATTAACTGAAAGTTGTAAATCTTTCAACACTTCCAAAACGGGTAAAATTTGTTCAGCTTCGATCACTTCCGGTTGTTGCTGTGGTTTAAAAACTAACACCAATCGTTCTTTTGGGTCAACTAACCAACCCAATTTTGTTCCCTGTTTCAGACAAAACAAGATATTATTAATCACGCGAGTTGTATTTTGACCGGGTGATAAAATCTCGATTGTCCAGTCCGGTGGGATGTTAACATCGTTGCTCATTTCGCCTTCTTCATCGAGGGGAATATTTGCCCACTCAAACACAACAATATCCGCGACAATTGACCGTCCGCCAAACGAACAGCGTAACTCGGGGAAGCTGTAAGCCGTTTTTGTCGGTAAACCAATTTGATTGATTGTTTCGCTCAGACGACCTTGGAGTAAGCTATGTTTTCCTTTTGGCATGGGTTTCTGATAAATTTTGCCGTCGATATACTCGCTGGCGGGTGTCGTTTCCGGTAAGGCTAAAAATTCATCTAAAGACAGGTTTTCGGTTTGAGATTTATCGGAAATTACCATAAGTATTTTCTTGAGAACTTATTCATATTACGACTCGGGAAAATGATAGAATTATTTTAGCATAAATTGAGGTAAAATCAACGATGAGTCAAGTCACATCAAAGCGTCAAATTTTATCAACGCCCAAAGCTTTCACCCTAGAAGAATTTCTAGATTGGTATCCCGATGGCTACGGACGTTTTGAATTGCACGGAGGAACAGTTATCGAAATGCAACCTACAGGAACTCACGAACAAGTCGCAGGTGAAATAGCAGCAGAGTTAACGTTAGAGATACGCCGTCTTAAATTGTCCTATTTAATTCCTCGACAATGTATTCTTAAACCCATTAATTCCGAAAATACCGGTTATAGTCCCGATATTGCGGTAATTGATAAAAACGCTTTAACTGAGGAACCCCTGTGGAAAAAACGCTCAACTTTAACCCGAGGCAAAAGTTTAAAATTAGTTGTAGAAGTGGTGAGTACAAATTGGCAAGATGACTACTCTGTGAAATTGGGAGAATATGAAAAACTGGGAATTGCTGAATATTGGATTATTGATTATTTGGGGTTGGGGGGAAGGCGATATATTGGCAATCCCAAACAACCGACAATTTCTGTTTATCAAATGCTCGAAGGCGAATATATGGTAAAATTATATCGAGGAAGCGAACGCATAGAATCTCTCATTTTCCCAGAGTTAAATTTAACCGCAGAAAACATTTTTCAAGTTGGGCAGTAATTTAAGTTATCGGTAAACAAAAGCGGAATGTACTCCCTTTTCCGAGTTCACTTTCAACCTCTATTTTACCGCCTTGTAGTTCAACTAAACGCTTAGTAATTGCTAATCCTATTCCCGTTCCCCCCCACTGACGCGATCGCGATTTTTCCCCCCGCCAAAACCGCTCAAAAACATGGGGTAAATCCGCCTCAGAAATGCCAACCCCGGTATCAATAATCTCCACCCAAACACAGTTTACATCTTGCCAAACTTTAATTGTAATCGAACCCGTTTCTGTATAACGAATCGCATTTCCTAAAAGATTAACTAAAATCTGTTCAGTGCGGTCTAAATCGGCAAAAACGGTTTGTAAATTAGACGGACAATCCAACTTTAAACTCGGCCCATCTTCCAACAATTGATCGCCAAAACGAGCAACTAAAGACTCTAAAATCGGACGTAAATGCAAAGGTTGAGGATTAATAACCAAATATCCCGCCTCTGCTTTCGAGAGTTCTTGTAAGTCATTTACTAACCGTTCTAAACGGCGAGTTTCTCGAATTAAACGATAATAAAGTTCATCAGAAGGTTCAATTCGACCCTCAGACATTTCCTCTAAATACCCTCGAACCACCGTTAAAGGCGTTCTTAATTCGTGAGTCATATCGCTAATTAATTCCCGACGTCGCTGTTCAATTCCTTCGATACTTTCAGCCATTCGGTTAAAGCTTAAACTCAGTTGATTGAGTTCGGGAATTTCGCTTTTTACCATGCGTTCGTCTAGGTTTCCGGCGGCAAACTTTTGGGTAATTTCTCGCATTTGAGTGAGAGGTTGAGTGATGCGTTTAGCCAGCCAATAACTCAACGCACCCGCCGCAGTTGCACCCACACCAACCGACCATAAGGTACTGCGATTCCAAGTAATTTCAAATCCTCTAACCAGATAGGTTTTAACCGAACGAACATTAAAAAATTGGGTTTGTTCGAGGCGTTCGAGTTGTAAAACAAATAAGCGAGGAGAGTAGACTTTACTCATTAAAATAAAACTCCCGAGTCCGACTCCCATCACTAACAAATGAGATAAAAGTAAACGCGATCGCAAGTTCAATTTAGCCATAATTAATTTTTACCATTGCCACCGAGTCAGGGCGGGTTGGGTTCAGTTTACAGTTTACAGTGAACACCTGATCAGTGATCAGCCAATAGACATCATCGGGGTGGGTTTATGTAGGTTGTTTTTGGGAAGACATAAATCTTTGCGGAACCCGCCCCTACAACCGGGGTGACTGATAACTTTTGCCTATTCATCATCACCTATCTATTGTTGCATCTTCAAATTTATATCCGGTTCCCACAACTGTTTTGATAAACTGAGGATGAGTCGGATCGGGTTCAATTTTTTTTCGCAGTCGGGCGATATGAGTATCGACAACTCGTTCATCGCCAAAAAAGTCATCTCCCCACAGTTTATCTATTAATTGAGTTCGGTTCCAAACCCGACCCGGATAACTCACAAAAGTCACCAGTAAATTAAATTCTAAAGGACTTAAATCTAAAGTTTCTGAAGTTTGAGAGTCTAATTGTCGGTAAGCCAAATGTTGATCGATATCAACGGTAAAATGGGCGGTGCGGTAAACTTGGCTTTGTCCCCCATGACGCAAACTCCGACGCAACAAAGCCCGCACCCTGGCGACCAACTCTCTGGGACTGAAGGGTTTAACCAGATAGTCATCAGCCCCCGTAGACAAACCAATCACCCGATCAATTTCTTCTCCTCTGGCTGTCAGCATCAGGATATAAGGGTCTTTGGCGCCCGGTTGTTGGCGAATACGGGCGCAGACTTCTAAGCCATCAAGACCGGGAAGCATCAGATCAAGCACGATCAGGTCTGGCTGCTGGCTTTGAAACCATTCTAACGCCGCCCAACCGTCTCGGGCGGTTTCGCAGGAAAATCCTTCATTTTCTAATGTTTGTTGGATGAGTTGGGCTATTTCCCCGTCATCCTCCACAATCAGAATTTTCATCAGATTTGTTCAATTGAGAGTTAAAAATATTCTATCCAAAGATAGAGCCATGAGCGTGAAAAACCCTTCAATTCGACGATCGTGATCGGTCTATCCCCCTCAGTAAGTTGAAGTCTAAATCCACTGCGATGATGTTACTGGTTTTTGTAACAACAGAGGCAGTCAAATCAACTATTTTGCTGTAGAGTCCTATTGTCGCCTAGTGTAAATCCCATCAACTGGCTTTCTGGAGATCATTAAGATAAAACTTAACATTTTGGAGGTTGAGATCAATTATTTTCACCCAGGAAGTCGTTCAAATCAAACCCAACAGCTTTACATAACGCCCTCTGATGTAAAGTAATGTTTTCTAGGTAACAATTTTATTGTAAAGATTTCATCAAGCTCCGATCACATGAGTTGCTGTTCCCGAATTTTTTGTATTAATATTTTGTTTGTTCAGTTTCATAATTAGTCTCTCGAATTGAAAAAAACCAGTCATAGAAAACTGGGCAAACTGTAGTTAGCCTAGTAATAGAATGAGAGAATTCTAATCAATTCAGACTTGTTAAAGTCGATTAGCCTCGTGAATTGGATTGAAAGCTTGTTCAATCTAAGTCAATGATGATCCTGATTTTATTAAACTTCAGGAATTGATCATCTCTACGGCGTAGGTTATTAATAATAGATTCTATTGACAGAAAAAATCTTTGTCAAGGAATCTGTGCTTTCAGCCTGAAATTGTCAATTCAATTGAAATCAGAAGTCAGTTGCAGTACGTGCAGCCTGAATGCTTGTTTTTTTCGCGGTCAACATCTACCGAATTCTCAGAATTAACCTATGAAAACTCAGAACATTTATTCTCAACTCGCCGAAACTGTTAAAACCCAATCCGCCTTATCTGCAACTTGGACTACCCTAACAAAAACCGAAGTTAGTTTTTCGTCCAAACTAGATTGGAAAGAACAAGATCATGCTTGTCAAGCCACTTATACCGACGAATTAGGGACAGTTGAACTTCAGATTCAAAAGGAAACTCCAAACAAATTTCAGGGTATTGATTGCTATCGCGTTAGCTATCAATATCGTTCACCTGAAGGCGATTTAATTGCTCAAGGCACTTGGGAACCTTCAGAAACGATTGCTCAAGCCAAACAACTCGCCGAGTACCAGTTGCGACAATTTTTATAATTGAATTTCGCCTGTTATTCGCCCGTCAAAAACTTGACAATTTTCTTCGCAATTTTCTGGGGTTCTACTTTTCTCTATTCAATTGAAGACTCTCAAAATCAACTAAAATTCAATTCGAGGAGGAATAGGAATTGTTACATCCGGTTCTGGGTTTTGATTACCTTCGAGAGGCTCAAAAACTTCATTGAGATACTCTCGGGTATATTCAAACTCCTCCGGTTCTGCTCCTCCCACCGGAAAAGTCAGACGAGAATCTTCAGTCCCAATACTTAACTGCTCCTGCTCTCCGAGTTCTGCGGCCGAACCCATTGGGGACAACTGAGCTTCTGCGAGAGATTGTACCAAAAAGCTTGCACCATTTAGATCCGCTCCGATCAGGTTGGTTCCCTCCAGTTGAGCCTGAATTAAGTTCGCATTTGTTAAATTGGCGAAAGTCAGGTTAGCGTCGTCTAACTCGGCACTATTTAAAAATGCACCCCGCAAATTTGCTTCCTTGAGGTTGGCACCTTTGAGATCGGCTCCCTCTAAATTGGTGTATGCTAGATTCGCCCCCGCCAGATCGGCTTCTCTCAAGTCCGCTCCGATCAAGTGACGTTTGCTCAGATCTGCTCCCCGCAGATCGCATCCCGGACAAGCACCCGTTTGAATTAATTGTTCAACATGAGCCGGGTTTTGGGCTTGAACCGAAGTTGATACACCAACGGAAAATAAAACTGTACTGGCGGCGACCAGTGTGGCTTTGGAGAAGATACTCATTGTTCGATGTCCTCCCGATGTCATCTAAAAATAGAGATGATTTTGATCTCTATCTACTTCTAGAATAAGCGATATTTCGGAAGATGACTTCCTCCAACGGAAGGATATTCTTCGGAAAGATTGATTTTTATCTAGTTTACCTCTAACAAAAGATGCTTTTTCGCCAACTTTTTGACCCCAATTCCAGTACCTACACCTATTTAATTGCCGATCTCACTCTTAAACAAGCCGTCCTGGTTGACCCGGTTTTAGAACGGGTTGAACGAGATTTTAAATTATTACAAGAATTGGACTTGACTTTACAATTTTGTTTGGAAACTCACATTCACGCCGATCATATTACCGGAACCGGTAAACTTCGAGAATTAACCGGGTGTTTGGGTGGAGTTCCCCAAGGGTGTTTGGCCGACTGTGCGGATTTTTATTTATCCGATGGTGACGTTTTATCGGTCGGAAGCCTTAAATTTGAAGCGATATCAACTCCCGGTCATACCAATAGTCATCACGCTTATTTGATTAATAACCAACGGGTTTTAACGGGCGATGCTTTGTTTATTCGCGGCTGCGGACGGACAGATTTGCAAGGCGGCGATCCTGGTTTATTATATGATGGTGTTACCAAAAGATTGTTTATTTTACCCGAGGAAACTTTAGTTTATCCCGCTCACGATTATCAAGGACAAACTGTTTCAACTATTGGCGAAGAAAAGCGTTTTAATTCTCGTTTTGTCGGACGCGATCGCCAAGCATTTATAGAACTAATGACCGAACTTAATCTTCCTTATCCAAAAAAAATGATGGAAGCGGTTCCGGCTAATCAACATTGTGGCAAAATATTATCTAAACTCACTCTATAATCAGAAACCGGGTTTTTCAAATAGACATTATACCCGTCTCCCCAACTGTAGGAGCGGGTTAAAATCAACTTATCTATTTTAGAAATAACTTCCCCAAACCCGCCCCCCAATACCAAAATTATAACCCGTAGCAATTGTTAAAAAAAGCTTTGCATTCGCCAACTTGAGAACAAAATAGACTTTAATTTGATCAAAAGCCTAAAACTGTTAAACTCCGGCTCTAATTTGTGATTGTTCAATGGCGACAATTCAATTGGTTGTTTTTGACATGGCAGGAACAACCGTTAAAGATAACAACGAAGTTCAAGACTGTTTTTTTCAAGCCGCAAAAAGTACGGGCTTAAATACAGACTACGAACGCATCAATTCCATGATGGGATGGTCAAAAAAGTTAGTCTTTCAAACCCTATGGGCTGAACAAATTGGCTCAGAAAATCCCAATTATTCCGAAAAAGTCGAAGGTTCCTATAGCGAATTCAAAAACCTCTTAGAAAATCATTATTTAACTCAGCCCGTTGAACCAACAGAGGGATGTTTAGAATTATTCAACTGGTTAACAAAAAATCAAATAAAAATCGCTTTAAACACCGGATTTTATCGAAAAGTTACCAATATTATATTACAGCGATTGGGTTGGAATAAAGGATTAAACTCTAACTATATTGGCTCAGAAAATTCTATCATTCAAGTTTCAGTAACACCCGATGAAATTTATAATAACGAAGGTCGTCCCGCCCCTTACATGATACAAAAAGCCATGTACAAACTCGGAATAAAAGACTCAAAAAAAGTCGTACATATTGGCGATACGCCCGTTGATTTGCAAGCGGGAATAAATGCCAATTGTTTGTTATCCCTAGCCGTAACCAATGGTAGCCATAGCCGAGAACAATTACAACAATACCTCAACGATGGTTTACTCAACGCTTTAATCGAACTGAAAAACATCATCATTCATTTATAAACTCTCAATAATCAAATCCGGTTCTATAATCAACGAATAACAGACACCTGACCAGTTATCACCTGACCAGTGAACAGGTTTCCGTCGAACCACGCTACTCCGAACACCGAATAGCAGATCCTTGACTATTGATCGGCAGATGATTTATAATTGAGTTATAAAGTTGTCAAAACTATTGCGATTTCCAAATAGTCCAAAAGGAGTCCAATGATTGTAGGTACCACAGAAGCAGCCCAAATTTTAGAAATCTCTACCGCTCGACTGCGAGTTCTCCTGAGCGAAGGCCGAGTCCAAGGTGCTTATAAGACCGGGAAGATGTGGCTAATTCCTCTGGTTAAGGGCAAACCCATTATTAAACGAGGAACAAGAGGCCCCGCTCCCCGTTGGCGCAATCCCAAAAAGCCTGCAACAACCATTATTCACGTTAACTCTCATAGAATTCGGCAAAATCAAAAACAACAGCAACAACTTCCCGTGATTACCGTCAAGAAGGGTCAGACCAATACTTACGGGCATATTGTCGAAATACCGGGAGGATGTCGTGTCGTCTATAGTCCCGATAATCCGCTCGGTTGTGGTGCGAGGGTTTGGATTGAAACCCTAAACAAAGTCAAGATTATCTGTTAGTCAAAATCTCCCGATCACCCCACACTTTTATAATGGGTATTCAACCGGACTTGATATAAACTTTAAAATTATGGCTGAAATTATATCAACAGAAGTGGCAATTGTCGGGGCGGGAATCGTCGGTTTAGCCCATGCTTTAGCCGCAGCCAAACGAGGATTAAACGTTACCGTTTTTGAACGCAATCAACAAGCAGTCGGGGCTTCTATTCGCAATTTTGGTATGATTTGGCCGATCGGTCAACCCCAAGGTTTGCTATTTAATCGAGCGTTAAAATCAAGAGAAATATGGCTAGAAATTGCCCAAAAAGCCGGCTTTCATACGGATAGTTGCGGTTCCCTTCATACGGCTTATCGTCGGGATGAATTAGCAGTTTTAGAAGAATTTATCGCCACAACCGGAAAACAAATTGATTCGGTGGCTTTATTAACTCCAAAACAAGCCAGTCAAAAAAGTTCAGCCCTAAAAACAGAAGGGTTACTCGCGACGTTGTGGAGTACAACCGAAGTTATTGTTGACCCCCGAGAAGCGATCGCCAAAATTCCGGCGTATTTATCGGCCGAATATGGGGTAAAATTTGTATGGGGAACCGCAGTCACCGAGATTAATTCTCCTCAGTTGATCGCGGGAGGAAAAACCTGGAAAGCCGATCAAATTTTTGTCTGTAGCGGGAGAGATTTTGAAACCCTTTATCCCGATATTTATGGCAAAAGTGGGATGACAAAAGTTAAACTACAAATGATGCGAACCCCTCCCCAACCGAATCAATTTAAAATTGGGACTTCCCTGTGCGGAGGGTTAACGTTAACCCATTATTCCGGCTTTTCTCACTGTCAGTCTCTCAGCACTTTAAAAAATAGAATTCAAGCGGAAACGCCCTATTTTCCAAAATGGGGAATTCATGTGATGGTTTCCCAAAATTCTCAAGGGGAATTAACCATTGGAGACTCTCACGAATACGGTTTAACTCCCGATCCCTTTAACAAAGCGGAAATTAATCGCTATATTCTCGACTATCTCCAAACCTTTGTACAAGTTCCCTCATTAGAAATTGCAGAAACTTGGAATGGAGTCTATGCGAAAATCCCCGGAAAAACAGAATTCATCGCCCAACCCGAAACAGGCGTTACTCTGGTTAACGCTTTAAGCGGGGCGGGAATGACCCTTTCTTTTGGTTTGGCCGAGGAAGTCTTTGCTTCGGTTTAAACTCCTTTAAGCCGACTCTGGCTTCGGTAGCGAAGACGGATGAACCAACAACTCCGCCGTCGATCGCTTCTCAACCATTTCTTTTGTCACCTGACATCGTTTTACATCCTTGCGGGAGGGTAACTCGTACATGACATCAAGCATCAATTCCTCAACAATACCCCGCAACGCCCTCGCACCGGTTTTGCGACGAAAAGCTTCTTGGGCGATCGCTTTAATCGCATCTTCCTCAAATTCTAGCTGCACGTTATCCATTCGCAGCAATTTCTGGTATTGTTTAACTAAAGCGCTGCGGGGTTCGGTGAGAATCGCCATCAACGTCTTTTCATCCAACGGATCGAGTACGGCAACCATCGGAATTCGGCCAATTAACTCGGGAATTAACCCAAACTTGACCAAATCATCGGGTTCCATTTTCTTCAAGGTATCAGCCGACTGTTTTTCTTTGGCTTGTTCTTTTTCACCTTGAATAAAGCCCATTGACTTTTTGCCCGTTCTCTGCTCAATAATTCGGTCTAGACCGACAAAAGCACCCCCGCAGACAAACAGAATATTGCTGGTATCAATTTGGATGCAGTCTTGGTAGGGGTGTTTGCGTCCACCCTGGGGCGGAACGTTGGCCACCGTCCCTTCTAGCATTTTCAGCAAAGCCTGTTGAACGCCTTCTCCCGAGACATCTCGGGTAATGGAGGGATTTTCGCTCTTGCGGGCAATTTTATCGATTTCGTCAATATAGACAATTCCCCGTTGGGCTTCTTCGACATCAAAATCGGCAACTTGTAACAATCGCAACAGAATATTTTCCACATCTTCCCCCACATAACCCGCTTCCGTGAGGGTCGTCGCATCCGCCACCGCAAAGGGAACATCCAACATCTTGGCCAGAGTTTCCGCTAACAGGGTTTTGCCGCTTCCGGTTGGCCCAATTAACAAAATATTGGACTTTTGCAACTCAATATTATCTTCTGCGGCTTGGCGGGTTTTCCCTTGAATAAACCCCAGCCGTTTGTAGTGGTTGTAAACCGCCACCGAAAGAACTTTTTTGGCTTCATCTTGACCGATCACATGATTGTCAAGATAGGATTTAATTTCCACCGGTTTGGGAACTTGGTTGAGCGCCACCCGACTGGGACGAGGACGCCGTTTCGGGGGAGGAGCCGCTTGGGGACGGGGTGGAGGCGGGGGAGAGGTAGGATTGGAGTCAAACAACTCCTCATCTAAAATCTCATTGCATAACTCCACGCATTCATCGCAGATATAGACCCCAGGCCCCGCTATCAACTTCCGAACCTGCTCTTGGGATTTTCCGCAAAAGGAACATTTTAGATGGGAGTCGTATTTGGACATAGTTGCCTCGTCTTATGTTGCTGGGACAGATTCTCCAGGAATAGGACGATTCTGTTTAGAAATCACCTGATCTATTAGACCATATTCTTTGGATTCTTCAGCGGACATGAAGAAGTCCCGTTCGGTATCCGCTTCTATGCGATCGATAGGTTGACCGGTATTATCGGCCAGAATTTGGTTCAGAGTCTGCTTGTGATAGAGAATTTCTCGGGCTTGAATTTCAATATCCACCGCTTGTCCCTGAGCGCCCCCTAACGGTTGGTGAATCATAATTCGAGCGTTGGGAAGGGACATCCGTTTTCCTTTGGCCCCCGATGAGAGTAAAAACGCTCCCATACTGGCAGCCAAACCATAACAGATCGTCACCACATCCGGGCGAACCTGCTGCATGGTGTCGTAAATTCCCATTCCGGCTGTTACAGAACCGCCTGGAGAATTAATGTACAGTTGGATATCTTTTTCCGGATCTTCCGCATCGAGAAATAACATCTGGGCGCTGACGGCGTTGGCGATATCATCATCGATCGCGGTTCCCAGAAAAATTATTCTTTCTCTGAGCAAACGGGAGTAAAGGTCAAACGCCCGTTCTCCCATACCCGACTGTTCGACGACCATAGGAATCATCACGTTCGCCGGAGGGGTGGAAAAACGCTCTTTCTGGCTCACGCTAATGACATCGCGATTGTTATAACTCAACATGGGGTGAGGAGAAGACTCAGATGTAATCATGGGATAGATAATCGGTTCTCAACGATATGTTATTAATTAACCTCTAGATTTTTCAACCCAGTGCCTTCTTCACATTAGGCGGTTTTTGAATTCGTCGAACTTTATATCATCTATTATGCCTTAATTCGACTCAAACGGGAGAGGGAGAGACAGTCACTCATTACCAGTTATGAGTGACTGTAAATTCCCTGTCCCCTTAAACTTATTCCTCCTCGCCTGAGGTTTCGGAGGTCATAACTTCAACTTCCACCTCGGAGGATTCTTCAGAAGTTTCGGCTTCTTCCGACTCCTCGGACTCACTCAAAGATCCGGACGGGACCAATTCTACCGTGCAGTTTTCCTCCAACCAACTGTAGGTTTTTTTCCGCAGCAAGTTCTCGCTGACCACTTCCCGCAGGCGATCGGGATCGACCTCTTGGCCTTGCAATTGGGCCATTGTTTTGGCTTCTTCGGCTTGAATGTCCTCGTCCGAAACCGTAATCGATTCTTGCTTGGCAATTTCTTGCAAAGCCAAAGACTGTTTAAGCTGTTCAATGGCTTGGGGGCGAGAACGTTCCCGCATTTGGGGAATCATTTCTTGGGTAAACAGCCGCTTGATATCGACCCCCATCTGACTTAACTGCATGGCTTGCTGAGTCAGAACTTGATCAACTTCTTGTCGAATCATCGTTTCCGGCAATTCAACTTGCAGATCGGCTACAATCGCCTCAATTAACGCTTTATTTTTGTTGGCGGTGGTTTGTTCTTCGGCTTCTTCAGTAAAGCGCTTTTCTAACGACTCTCGCAGTTCGGCCAAGGTTTCAAACTCGCTGACTTCTTGGGCGAAATCATCATCAAGTTCGGGAAGTTCTTTTTCCTTGAGTTCGTTTAAGGTAATGGTAAATTTCGCCGGCTGTCCGGCCAATTCCTCATTGCCATAATCTTCGGGAAATGTAACCTCAAGTTCCTTGGTTTCCCCTGGGGTCATGCCAACCATCCCTTCGGTAAAACCGGGGATAAATTGTCCTTCTACTAACTCAACTTGGAAATTTTCCGCACTTCCCCCCGGAATTTCTCGGGGTTCGCCTTCTTCTGTGGTTTCATTGGCAAAAATACCTTTGAAGTCTACAAACGCCACATCTCCCGTTTGGGCGGGACGGTTTTCGACGGGAACTAACGTCGATAATTTCGCCCGTTCCTGTTCTAACACTTCATCGACCCGGGCCGGATCGAATTTTACTTCTTCGGCTTGTACGGTTAAGCCTTTATACTGGCCGAGTTGGACTTCCGGGGCGACATCAACCGCCGCTTTAATGGTTAAAAGCTGTCCCGGTTCGTACTGGGCGACCAATTGTTCCACATCACCTCGGAGTTCAAAACTGCCAATGGCCGGGATATTTTCTTGTTCAACCGCCTTCGGTAAGCACTGCTGCATCAAATCATCAAGGGCCGCCGCCTTGATCCGGCTGACTCCCAAGCGCTGGACGAGGATATGACGGGGGACTTTCCCTTTCCGGAACCCAGGAATATTGACCGAACGAGCATACTGACGAATCACTTGCTCGTAAGCGTTCTTGGACATTTCCGGAGAGATTTCGATATCTAGCCCAATTTGGCTAGCGGGAAGTTTTTCCTGGGTAACTTTCATAATCGTGGTATTCTGGAATTCAATAACCCCTCAACACATTTTGACTCTGGGGAATTATAATTTGGGTTGAGTTAGGCGATGACTAGATGTGCAATTGTATCTTATCTCGCGATCGCACTGTTGATGGTGAGCCGTAATTGGCCCGCAGAGTTTGATCCCTTGCCCGACCCCAATTGTGATTGAGACCCTGTGGCTGTGAGAGGATGTTTTTATATTAGATACGGATTCCTATTGTAGATTACCGATTTTGTTTGTTATTAATTTTGTTATTGAAATTTCAGGTTTATTTTAGAATTGTCTTTGAGGGAGGGTTCTGAACTTTGTCTAAGTCTTACCGAGTTGCGATTTTAGGAGCGACAGGTGCAGTCGGGACGGAATTGCTAGAGTTATTGGAAAGTCGCAACTTTCCCCTAGCAGATTTGAAACTGTTGGCCTCGCCCCGGTCGGCGGGAACTCAACTGGCGTTTAAAGGCGAAAAACTCCCCGTTGAGGCCGTTGACGAAGGGTCGTTTCACCAAGTCGATTTGGTTCTGGCCTCAGCCGGTGCGGGGACGTCCAAACAGTGGGCCGCCAAAGCCGTAGAAGCCGGGGCGGTGGTGATTGATAACTCCAGCGCCTTTAGAATGGATGCTGAGGTGCCGTTAATTGTCCCGGAAGTGAACCCGGAGGCGGCGGCTTCTCATCGGGGGATTATTGCCAACCCCAACTGTACGACAATTTTAATGGCCGTTGCCGTTTGGCCGTTGTATCAGGTGCAGCCGATCCGCCGAATTGTGGTTTCTACCTATCAGTCGGCCAGCGGTGCCGGAGCTAGGGCAATGGAAGAAATGAAGGCCCAAGCTCAGGCAATTTTAGACGGCAAAACCCCGCAAACGGACATTTTTCCCTATCCCCTGGCGTTTAATTTATTCCCTCACAATTCACCGTTGAATGAGGCGGGATATTGCCAAGAAGAGATGAAAATGGTTAATGAAACTCGGAAAATCTTTGGGGTGGAAGATTTGAGAATTTCCGCAACTTGTGTGCGGGTTCCCGTACTTCGCGCCCATTCCGAAGCGATTAATCTAGAGTTTGACGAACCCTTCAGTGTCGCCAAAGCGCGAGAGGTTCTCTCTCAAGCTCCGGGGGTAGAACTGCGAGAAGACTGGCAGGCCAACTACTTCCCCATGCCCATCGATGCAACGGGTCGCGATCCGGTGTTAGTGGGTCGTATCCGTCAAGATCTTTCCCACCCCTGTGGGTTAGAACTGTGGCTGAGTGGCGATCAAGTTCGTAAAGGGGCCGCATTGAACGCCGTACAGATTGCCGAATTATTGGTGGCCAAGAATCTTTTAGGTCGAGAGTCTCTGGTTGCTAGTCATTAATTGAGCAGGTGTGCAGATAGGACGCCCGAAACGCTTGGGAACGCGATCTCGGGTCTAACCGCACTCCGTACAAGCAGCAAAATGATCGGTTAATAGCCTACGCCTGACGCACGCTAGGCGAATAGAAACAGCACAACTGATAGAACATAGATGGTGAGTTTTGGAAAGGTGATGACGGCGATGATCACGCCGTTTAAGGAGGATGGTAGCGTTAACTATGAAGTGGCAGAAGAATTAGCCGCTCATTTGGTTGACAACGGTACGGATACTCTGGTCGTTTGTGGAACAACTGGGGAATCTCCGACACTCAGTTGGTCGGAGGAGTACGAACTGTTTCGAGTTGTGCAGAAAGCGGTTTCTTCTAAAGCCAAGATTATGGCCGGAACCGGATCGAATTCTACACGAGAAGCGATCGAAGCGACCCAAAAAGCTGCTAAACTAGGATTAGATGGATCACTACAAGTGGTTCCCTATTACAACAAACCTCCCCAAGAAGGGTTGTACCAACATTTTAGGGCGATCGCACAAGCAACCCCCGATCTACCGATGATGCTTTATAACATTCCGGGCCGTACCGGAGTGGGTCTACAACCTGAAACGGTAGCGCATTTAGCAGAAATCTCGAATATTGTCGCGATTAAGGAAGCCAGCGGCAATTTAGACCAAGTTAGTCAAATTCGACGCTTGACACCTCCAGAATTTAAGATCTACTCTGGAGATGACTCTCTAACATTGCCACTATTGGCAGTGGGTGGTAGCGGAGTGGTGAGCGTTGCGAGTCATTTGGTGGGAAATCGATTACAGCACATGATTGAAGCCTTTGAAGCGGGAAACGTGCAGGTCGCCACCGAAACTCATTTACAACTCTTCGGGCTATTTAAGGCACTTTTTTTAATGACAAATCCCATTCCAGTGAAAGCGGCCCTCAAACTGCAAGGCTGGAAAGTCGGTCATACTCGCCCCCCCTTGTGTGACCCTTCTGTTGAAGTTATTGAACAATTACAGCAAGTGTTAAGTGAACTCAAACTGCTCAAATCTTAAAGGCAAAATAAGAAAAACAAAGTTTCAGACAACTGAATATATATGAACATTTAGTCGTTAGTTGATCGAAGTTTTATGATTCGAGTTTTCAACTCAAATTAACGTTCAGCTATCTGAGTTCATTGTTAAACATACACCTTCACACACAAAGGAAAACATGGTTAAAAACGGAACAACACCGATCATTAAAAGTAAAGCATCTGTTCGCAAACCCGTAACCAAAAGCGATGGAAATGGCTTAAAGATTATCCCTTTAGGCGGCTTACACGAAATTGGAAAAAATACCTGCGTCTTTGAATACGGAGATGAAATTATTCTCCTCGATGCGGGACTGGCTTTTCCCACAGACGGAATGCACGGCGTTAATATCGTCCTCCCCGATGTTACTTATTTGCGAGAAAATCGCCATAAAATCAAAGGGATGATCGTTACGCACGGTCACGAAGATCATATTGGCGGTATTCCCTTTCACCTCAAACAATTTGATGTTCCGGTGATTTACGGACCCCGACTGGCGATGGCATTACTTCAGGGTAAATTGGAAGAAGCCGGCGTCTCCGACCGCACCGAATTAAGATCCGTTCGTCCGCGAGAAATTGTTAGAATTGGTAAGAATTTCCTAGTCGAATATATCCGCAATACGCACTCAATCGCCGATAGTTTTACCGTTGCCATTAATACCCCGGTTGGTGTGGTTATTCATACCGGTGACTTTAAAATCGATCACACCCCGGTTGATGGAGAATTCTTTGATTTTCAACGATTAGCAGAATACGGCGAAAAAGGCGTTCAGTGCTTGTTGAGCGATTCGACAAACGCAGAAGTTCCGGGATTTACACCCTCAGAAAGTTCAGTGGCTCCCAACTTAGATCGGGTTTTTGCCCAAGCTGCCGGACGCATTTTGGTGACGACTTTCGCCTCTTCGGTACACCGACTTAATATTATTCTCAATATCGCCGAAAAACAAGGACGTTCGGTGGCGGTTGTCGGTCGTTCGATGCTGAATGTGATTGCTCACGCCCGCAATTTAGGGTATGTTAAATGTCGCGATGATTTATTTATTCCCTTGAATGCGTTGCGAGACACACCGGATGACAAAGTGTTAATTCTCACCACCGGGTCGCAAGGAGAACCGCTTTCAGCTTTAACGCGCATTGCTCACGGCGCTCACCGACAAATTAGCATTAAAAAAGGTGATACCGTTGTCTTTTCTGCGAACCCCATTCCCGGTAATACCATCGCCGTTGTCAATACCATTGATAAATTGATGATGTTGGGTGCGAACGTCATTTATGGTCGCGATAAAGGCATTCACGTTTCGGGTCATGGCTGTCAGGAAGATCAAAAATTAATGCTGGCGTTAACCCGTCCAAAATTCTTTGTTCCGGTACACGGCGAACATCGGATGTTGGTTAAACATTCTCAGACCGCTCAAAGTATGGGAATTCCCCCAGAAAATATGATCATCATCGATAATGGGGATGTGGTTGAACTCACCCAAGATTCTATCGGTGTGATTGATAAAGTTAAAGCCGGAATTGAACCGGTTGATTCTTCCCGGACCGGGGTTGTTAAAGATGATGTCATGCGGGAACGGCGTCAACTGGCTGAAGACGGGGTAATTACCGTAGCGGTGGCGGTTGATTTGAATGGTAAATTAATGGCTAAACCGAAGATTCATTTCCGAGGTGTTGTCACATCGGTAGACCAAACGGTGCTGGATAATTCGATTACTCAAGCGATTGAATTGACTTTAAATGATCGTTGGTCAGAGTTTGTGCGGACGTTTGATGGTCAAAAAGAGATAGACTGGGTTGGGGTAGAAACTCAAGTTGAACGGTCTATTGAGCGCACCCTAAAACGGGAACTTAACAGAAATAATCCGTTAGTGGTGTTGCTGATGAATACTCCCGATGTTGACAATAGTTCGGATGAATCATCCCAACCCCCCGCACCCCAAACAACGGGACGACGACGGACTCGCACTGCGGCGAGAGTGGCGTCTTAAACCGTCAAAATTGTCTAAATAAAACAGAGGGTGGGTTTTCTATTAACCCCACCCCAAACTGTTTTTTAATCAACTGTGACTCTAAAAATTGAAAACCGCTAGAAGCGCTAGGGTTTGAGGTGGAGCGGGGGCGAGTTTAGATTAATTATTGATCGCAAACATAGATTGAGTGCAGAACCCGCCCCTACAATTTTTTTGATCTAATATGAGATCCGACTCATTAATAATTCTAGCGGATATCATATAAAATACCAAAAACAATGCAACACAAAAAACGTAGGGGCGTATGGCATACGCCCCCTAACTTCTAAGTTTTCCGATGCTTTACATCATCAGGTTGACTCCCAACCAGTAAAGCAATAAAACACCAATCACAACAGACCAAGGGAGTAATCGGTTAGCAAAAGGAAATCGAGAATTTGCCATAGAAACTCACCTCTTTGACTAACATCAAAACATCAACTTTGGGTTTAAAAACAGATGGTTATCTGTTCACTTCAAAGGAGATTCTGTAAAGACTCCTCACATGATATTAATTATAGCGGTTTTTTAAATTGGGTGAGGGACAGTGGGGATTAAAAAACCCGGTTTCTAACAGAAAGGGGTTTTGGGGATATACCTCATACATCTGAGGAACGCCAGATTTTAGCGTACCGACAAAAAAATCCCCATTCAGTTGAACGGGGAAAAACAATATTGAGCTAAAATTTAAACAAATTAGCGCTTAACGTTACCCAAAAGTTGATTAACTGCGATCGCTAGCAACCACAGGCTCAAAACTGGGAATCACAATGTCATCATTTTGCTTGGTAAGCTGATTATACAAACGCTCAGTATTGGGGAAATTCGCCGCAGGTAAAGTGGGGAAACGACGGTAAGGAACCGTATCTTCTCCAAACATCTGAATATATTCGGCGCTATTAACCATCGCCCCGATAAACGCTTTCAAGCCTTGAGATGCTAAAATTTGGTTATACTTGCGAATTTCCGCTTGGTTTTGAGGCGCCCGACCCAAGAAATGCTTAGTTCCCAACTCAATCACTTTCGTATTGGGATAAGGGGTGTAGAACTCCCGGATATACAGAGAAGTGCTACCCAACGCCTCAATCATCTCTTTAACGGTAATTTCTCCGTTTCCGAGCTTACTTTCGAGAGCGGTAAACTCATTTTTCGCCACATAGGGGTCAATATCCCGCTCGAAAATTTGACGATAAGCCGCTTGAATTAAAATCTTCAACGCCACTTTATCATCAGTATTCGTCAGCTTGAACACCTTAGTTTGCTGACGTCGCTGACTCACCCCTTGAGAAACCCGATTTTGGACTTCGAGTTGACCCTTCATATTGTCAGGGGTACCGAGTTCCACAAAGCGAGGAGTTGGGGCTTGAGTAACGGTCGTAATTTGGGGCATTTTCTCCGGTAAAGTTCCCGCCCGCATGGTTCGCAGGGAAACACCGCCCGGAGTTAAATAGCGCTCGTAAGGAACCGTATCTTCGCCAAAAGACTCGTTGTATTCTTGAGAGTCGATAATAGAATCGACCAGAGCGTAAAAACCCTTCTTGGCGCAAATATCAAAGTAAGAATTGATTTCCGCACGCCCATAGGTGGGTCGTCCTAACAGACGGCGATGAATATACTCAATCGCTTTACAAATATAAAGGGAAGTCCAGTACATATTGCGGAAAGTATCAGATTTAGCTAAGGCTCTGATAAATTCCCGTACCGTGATGTCGCCGTTTTCGAGTTTAATTTCGGCAACTTTCTGGCCCTGACCTTCGTAAACGTCACGACCAAACACCTGTAAATAGGCCGCTTTGATCACCGCTTGGGTCGAGCTTTCGGAGAACTTAACGCTGTTACCGTTACTGCCTCCTGAACGCTTAAACCGACTGCTAACGTAACCTCCCGGAAGCTGATCGAGCTTGAACACTTTCGGCCCCAAGGAACCCGGATCGTTCGGACGGGCCGCGGGGTTGCTCAGTTGGTTATCAATTCCGGCACCATTGCGAATCAGAATCCGGCGAGTATCCTTGCTAAAGGGTGCGGGACTATTTTTGGGGTTGCGAGTTTCTTTCGGGAAAATTGCCCCAAACTGAATCTCCAGCGGGTCGTTGCCTTGACCGTAAACGTGTTGATCGGGTAAGGGTCGATTGTATGCTGCAAACAGAGTCACAAACTGAGGCACCTTGCGGAAGGGCGCACTGTAGTTAAACAACTCGATTTGCGGCCCCCAGTTGCGGCATTCTTGGGCTTCTTGACCCAATCCCCGCAGGTAAGGGACGGTTTCTTCGCCGAAGTAGTCCGCATACTCCTGAGAGTTTACCATCGCATCGACGAGTTTCGCCAAACCGCCTTCGGAGATGATCGCGAAGTATTTGCTAAATTCTTCGGGAGAGGACAAACCCCGACCCAAGAAGTGACGGGCGGCCAATTCTACAACCCGGCTGTTGACAAACGGTTCATAGAACTGTTTGCGATACAGGGGAGATTTACCCAAGCGACGAATAAACTCTTTCATCGAGATTTCGCCGTTTCTGACTTTGGACTCCAAGTCGGAAATGCCTTGGCTGTAAGCCCGGGTAATGTCGCGCTCAAATACCTGGCGATAAGCGGCTTTGATCACCTCTTCTTTTTCCACCACCGATAAACCCGGCTTCATCACAAATTTTTGACGGCGTTCGGCGGCGTTGAAGTAAATTTGAGGTAATTCTAAGCCCTGCTGATCGCTACTCGGACGCTGACGCAGTTTGTTAGAAGGGGTCGGCCCTTGAAACTCAGAAATCAGGACTTCAAAGTATTGCTTGACAATTTCTTGAGCGTCTGCATTTTGCTTGAAGTAGCCCAGTGACGCCCGCCGCATTTCCTGCAATGCAACCAAAGTCGCCGCACTCGAACAGGCGTTTTCGATGATTTCCCGCAGTCCTCGCACGTTAACGGCGATGATATTCGGATCGCCGGCAACAATTGAATAGGTTAAATAGCGCAGGAACCAGCTTAAATCTCGCAGGGATTTGGTCATGTTACCCGGACCGTAGCGAGAGACGTTAATGGGCTGGAAACCGGGGGGAATAAATACCGCCGGACCTGCACCGCCCGCATCGGCAAACAGCGATCGCAAACCGGAGAAAATTCCGCCACCGCCTTTGTTGTCAATGTAGGAAATGGTTCCTAATTTCATCCCTTCGGCGACGTTCATATCCCCGGCACCGGCTCCCGCCATTGCCATTTCGGGTTCTTGGGGTCTTTCCAGGAAGGCTAAAGGAGAACCGCCTGTAAAAATCCGGTTCGCCGCACGGGATACGATCAGTTCTGAGTTTTGGGTCAGAACCTGAGCTATTTCTAAACGCAGTTTCCCCGAGCTAAAGAAGGTTGCTAGTTCGCTCAGTTCGCCTTTGGCTAAAAAGCGATCTTGTTGCTCGGCTTGAGAAATGGTTGAGATCGGTAGAGTTTGATAGAGTTGGGGACGTGCAACAGAGCTGCCACCACTTGCTTTTACACTCATCTGTATCTAATCTGCTCCCTACAATAGAATCGCTACAGTTTTCAATCTGATGGCTTCCAAATTGCCACCGGGTCGGGTAAGCATTTATACTCGCTGACCTTTGCCCGTTTTGCAATCTGTTTTAGCCAAATCGTTCTTTCAGATTAAAATGATTTGGGTTGATTACTCGGTTTTTGTTAAAAAGCGTATCGAAACTTATTGTATAGATTTGGGAGAAGTTATCTGAGAAAAAAGAATAAGTTTTATTACGGCGATTGTCAACTAAGTGGGCAAAGGATGCGGAACTCGCCGCTCAAACCGTCCAGGCTACTATGACTTCGCGGTTGTAGTCAATGGCTCGGACTGCTGCTACAGTTCTCTGTTGTTCACTCTTATTCTTGAGATCGATCTCCTGCGGTTCGATAAAATTTACAAACTATGGAAGAAATTAGCACTGCGGTTCAACGACTTTACGATACTTACCCTTTTCCCCCCGACCCGTTACTCGACGAACCCCCACCGGGATATAACTGGCGTTGGTGTTGGCGAGCGGCTTATAATTTTTGTACCGGTCGCACTCCCCCCAAAGAAAAGATTCGCATTCTCGATGCCGGTTGCGGAACGGGTTCGAGTACCGAATATTTGATCGGGCTTAACCCCCAAGCGGCTGTTATCGGTATGGATCTCAGCGAGGGGGCGATCCGAGTCGCCAAAGAACGCACTCAACGCTCCGGTATCTCTACACCCGGAACCCCGACGCCGGAATTTCGCTGTTTGAGTTTGTATGATGTTGCTCAACTTCCGGGTCAGTTTGATTTAATTAATTGTGTCGGAGTTCTCCACCATTTACCCGATCCGGTTCGCGGACTGCAAACTTTGGCGTTGAAGTTGGCTCCGGGTGGTTTGATGCACATTTTTGTGTATGCTGAGTTGGGACGCTGGGAAATTCGTCTGATGCAACGGGCGATCGCTTTGATGCAAGGTAAATCCCGCAATAATTACCAAGAAGGGGTTAAGATCGGTCGTGAGATTTTTGAAGCGCTCCCTCCAGATAACCGTTTGGTTCAGTATGAAGCTCAACGTTGGGCGCTAGAAAATCAACGGGATGAGTGTTTTGCAGATATGTATGTTCATCCCCAAGAAATTGATTACAATGTTGAAACGTTGTTTGAGTTAATTGATGCTTCGGGGTTAGAATTTGTCGGCTTTTCTAATCGCAGTTATTGGCAGATTGAGCGTTTATTGGGAAAATCTCCCGAATTAATGGAACGAGTTGAAAAACTTAGCGATCGCGAACGTTATCGTTTAATTGAACTGCTCGATCCCCAAATTACTCACTATGAGTTTTTCCTCGGGCGTTCTCCTTTACCCCGCTCGAATTGGTCAAAAGATGAGACTTTATTGGCTGCTATTCCCGAATTAAGTCCCTGTCTCAATGGCTGGCCGAATCAAACTCTGTTTGATTATGATTACCAACTGGTACAATTGTCTTCTGAGGAGTTTGAATTTATGCGAGCTTGTGAGGTCAATACCGATTTTATCGAGTCGGAACAATCCCAAACCTCCGAGCGTCCTCAAAAAACGGTTCAAGAGATTTTGTCTGAAGTCCAACTCGACTTGGAAGGGGTACGTTCGCTGCGATCGCGACAGCTTATTTTGTTAACTCCGAACCCGTCTTAAGATCGCCTTTTCAACTCAAGTTTTTGAGAAAAATGTCGGAACCCGTCGGGTAACAGACTGTAGATATTTTTAGGATTGTTGCCCGAAAACGAGGCTTATTTTAATCAGAAAATAGCGATGAGAGATCCGATGCAAGAGAATACTAAACCTGTTGGTATTATCGCTGCGATCGCCGCATTATTGATCGCAGTCGGGGGAGGAATAACCTGGTGGACGCTGAGTACCCGTCAAACCGAACAACCGGATGTGGTTTCACCCGTTCCCTCTCCCTCTCCGGGGGAAACCTCACCACCGACACCAGTTCCCCCACCGGGAGCCGAACAACCGGGAACCGTTGAAAAAACCGTTGAAATCTACCGGGTTCAAGATCAAAACGGTGAAATTGCCTGGGTGCCTACGCCCGTTACCGTTGAGGTGAACGAAGATGATCCGGGGGTAGTCTTAGAAGCCGCTTTCAAGCGTTTATTGGCTCAACCCACCGATGAAAATCGATTTAGTGAGATTCCACCCCAAACGCAAGTTCTGAGCGTTCAGGCTGATTCTAATCAGGTCTACGTCGATCTATCACCGGAGTTTACCACAGGGGGCGGCAGTGCTTCGATGATTGGACGTTTGGGACAGGTGATTTATACCGCAAGCAGTCTTAACCCCGATGCGAAGGTTTGGATCTTGGTAGGGGGTCAACCGTTAGAAATACTCGGAGGCGAAGGCTTAGAAGTTCCCCAACCCGCAACCCGCAAAAACTTTGAAGCCGAATTTCAATAGTCAAGAGTCGGGTTGGTAGGGGCTGGTTCTGCGCTCAATGTATGTTTTCCTAGAAATAACTGATATAAACCCGCCCCGGAGTCGGGAAAAGTCGATTGGGTCAGTCGTTATATCATCTCCGACTAATTAATATTCCTAAACGTAGGGGCGGGTTCGACCCCGATGTTGACGACTATTCCGAGATTGACATCAACCCGCCCCACCCCATAACAGGCATTAATCAACCGGATATCTATCATATTAGTTAGAAAAAGGGGCGGGTTTATGTAAGTTATTTGTGGTAAGACATAAATCTTGGCGGAACCCGCCCCTACAAGACTGGTGAGGTGATAACTGGTGAGGTGTTGACAGAAAAGGGGCGGGTTTATGTAAGTTATTTGTGGGAAGATATAAATCTTCGCGGAACCCGCCCCTACAAGTCGGGTGAGGTGATAACTGATAACTGTAAATTCCCTATTCCCCTTTCCCTATTCTGGATTAATTCGCATTAAAGCTTGACCGTACTCGACAGGAGCGCCATTTTCGACTAAAATTTCAACAATTTGACCGGAAACTTCCGATTCAATTTCATTCATCAACTTCATGGCTTCAATAATACAGACCACCTGTCCGACGGTAACGCGATCGCTTTTTTCAACAAAAGGAGGTTCATCGGGAGCAGGAGAACGATAGAACGTTCCCACCATCGGAGAAGTCACCTCAACCCATTTGGTATCGGAAGAAAGAGAAGATGAGGGAACCGATGAAGTCGGACTACCGGAAGATGTGGCTTTTTCAGACAGATGAGTTGGAGATGGGGAAACAACAGGAGACGATGCCAACTCCGAACTCCGAACTCCACCAGTGAGCATAGAATCCATCGGTGACAACGAGCGCTCGCCGAGGGGAATTTCCTTGCGAACAGTCAGTTCAAAATCGTCACTCTTCAGGGTTAGCTCAGAGATATTCGTTTTATCAATGTCAGCCAACAATTCACGAAGCTGGTTGAGATCGAGTTGCACAGTTGGTATGTCTCCCTTGGATTGATATTGGATATTGAATCTTAAATTGAGCCTGTTTCTCCTAATTTTTAACAGAGTATGACACTGCAAAGAGGAGAGGGGGTCTACTCCCGACCCAAATATGTATCGCTGCGAGTATCAATTTTGATACGCTCTCCGATCGAAATGAACAGTGGGACCATCACCGTTGCACCGGTTTCGACGGTAGCGGGTTTTGTACCTCCGGTTGCCGTATCCCCTTTAACGCCAGGATCGGTTTCTGTCACTTCCAAAACAACGGAGTTGGGCAGTTCTACTTCTAAAACTTGGTCATTCCAGCGAACAACGTTGACTTCCATGCCTTCTTTAAGGTACTTTACCCCATCGCCAATTTGATCGGGGTTGAGGGGAGCTTGTTCAAAAGTCTCCATATCCATAAAGACAAACTGCTCACCTTCTTTATAGGTGTATTGCATCACACTTTTTTCTAAGTTCGCTTGAGGAACGGTTTCCCCGGCTCGGAATGTGCGTTCAAGTTTGTTACCGGTCTGCACATTTTTGAGTGTCGTCCGAACAAATGCAGAACCTTTTCCGGGTTTGACGTGGAGGAAGTCCACGACTCGCCAAACTTGCCCGTCTAATTCAATTGTGACACCTGTGCGAAAATCATTACTGGAAATCATGGAGTTTCTGTGGGTGGAGAAACAATCGGCTATTTATTTTACCGCTCAATGGGTACTCATCTGTAGTGTTGTGCTTGAGTTCTTAAGATTCACGCCAGAATTTGCCGTTCAAGGGTCGCGGTTGACCCGTAAGATGAGAAAGTGAATCAAATCGGAGACTTATGCTGCATTGGCCTGATTCTATGATGGAGACTTGCAAACGTTGGTTGAAAACCGGAGTGGTCCTACTCTTGTTGTGTTCACTCTCAATGGGTTTGAGTGGCGCTTGGTGGGATTTTGGCGGGGGGAGTAGTGAACCCAAGCGTGAAAGTGTGTTACCCCAAGGAAATGCGATTACTGATGGTAAAGCGTTATTGCGTTATGCTCTACCCATTGATAACGAACCGGTGCGGAAGATGCAACGCAGTTTAGAAGAAATTGCTACCCGCATTCGGGGACGGCGTTGGAGTCCGATTAGCGGAGATATTGCGATCGCTTCGCGAGTGTTAACGACTCAAGAATCTCAATTGTTGGCGAGTATCCCTCCGGACAAACAAGCTGAAGCTGAAGGGATTATTAATCAACTCCAAGCGGGAATGGAGACTTTGCGGGAAGCGCTCGAAGTCAAAGATGGCGAAAAGTTACTCGAAACCCGAGCCGAACTTCTTCAAGAAATCGGTGAACTTGAGGAGTTAATGGTAACAGAATTTCCCTTTGAAGTTCCTGCCGAATATGCTAATTTACCTCAGCTAAAAGGGCGAGCTACTGTTGAGATTAAAACGAGTCGCGGTGATATTACCCTGGTTGCTGATGGCTACAGCGCCCCACTAACTGCGGGTAATTTTGTGGATTTGGTTGAACGGGGATTTTATGATGGTTTAAAGTTTATTCGCGCCGAAGATTCTTACTATTTACAAGTCGGCGATCCTCCCGGAAAGGCGGAGGGGTTTATTGACCCGAAAACCGACAAAGAGCGCGATATTCCTTTGGAAATTTTAGTTCGCGGAGAAACTGAACCGATTTACGGTTTTACTTTAGAAGAAATCGGTCGTTATCGAGATGAACCGGTTTTACCTTTTTCGGCTTACGGTACTGTTGCTTTAGCCCGTCCTGAACCTTTGCCCAATGGCGGTTCTTCTCAAATTTTCTTTTTCTTGTTTGAACCCGAATTAACTCCGGCTGGATTAAACTTATTAGATGGTCGTTTTGCTGCCTTTGGATATGTAACTAAGGGTAAAAAAGTTTTAGAGAATATTCAGCAAGGAGATGTGATTGAGTCGGCTAAAGTCGTTAAAGGGGCTGAAAATTTAGTTGAACCCCAAGACGCTTAAACTGAAACGTTAACACCCCACCCAATCAATTAAACTGTTAATGGCTAATTCTAAATTGGGGAAATTAGCCGTTAGCAGTAATCCCAGCCAACTCAATCAACATTTAAAATTGAAGTTTGATGTTAATTTTATTCAGAAATTATGGCTTTTATTGAATTATTTTGTGTTGCCGGATTAGGAGTTTTGGTCGGTTTGTTAATGGTTCAACTTGGCGGCAATAAAGAACAAAAACGTCGGCTCGATAACGCATTTTATCAGTTATTAGAAGCCCAAGATAGTCGCATTTCCCTAATTCAACTCGCCGCCACCGCTCAAGTCAGTGCGGAAGTCGCCCAAGAGTATTTAGAACGACAAGCAAAGGTATTTTCGGCGTTACCCGATATTGACGAAGAAGGGAATACATTTTATCAATTTCCCCGCTTGAATTTGCCGAAAAAACTGAATCAACAAGACTGGTAAATTTGAGTTCTCTCTCTAGCGTTTAATTACCTAGAGTTTAGCATTTTTTCACGCCAAACCCGCTTGATTCTTAAAACTATACAGATCTTTTTTACCATAATTTGGTCAAAATCATCAATTTGCGGTTCAATAGAGAATGAAACCATCGTGAAAATCTATGGCATCCTCTTCTTCTAAAACCACTGGATTATTGACCGGATTAAGCTTTGGCTTAGTGATTACCCTTGCCTTTTTTGGGTTGGGGTATCTCTTAAATTTAAGCATTATTTTTGGAGTAATTGCAAGTATCTGCGGTTACTGTCTCGGGAGTTGGTGGCAGATCGATGAAGTTCCCAATTCCTCCGAAAAATCGCCCTTTGAACCTCTAGAAAGAGGGATTACACAGGTTTTAGTGAAAACTAAATTAATTCAGCCGGATACGAAAACCTCTAAAGCCCGTCCGACTCGCGCCCTCTCGGTTTTTGAGTGGGTGTTGAGACCCCATAACGTTCCTCCCAAGTCGAGGAAATAATTGGGGTTGGCCCGAGTCGGTGAAAAAGAAAAACGCCCATGACTTGATGGGCGGTCTAATCAGGGTGCATCTACTATATAAGTAGTATAGACCATGATGGGTGTCACCCCACAAGTAAATTTACAAAACTTTACAATTTGTGAAAAATAGCCCGGATAAATCAAACATTCCATGACTCCAACCCTCTTTGGACGCTGGCAAACCCGTATATTGCTGTTGGCCACCGTCGGTATATTTGTGACTGTCCCCTTCTGGTTGGCCAACTCCGGTCAAGCCCGTTGGGTCTACTTTGCCTTTTTGGGATATATCGCCCTGTTTGGGTTGGCTTGGGATGGCCTGTATATCTACCTGCAAAAATTCCGTTGGGATCGAGATTGGCCCGGAGTCTTTCAACTATTCGGGGGAATTTGGGAAGGGTTATTTGTGGCAGGATTAGCCCAAACCGTCGGTTTACCGGGCATTTCCCCCCAACTTTTTCATCTGGGATTATTTATCTGTCATTACAGTTTGGTCTGGTTAGCGACTTACCTCGCTTCTGTCAGCCTAACGCGAATTTTATTTCCTCGCTGGCGGTTTCGGGGCGGACGTTGGTTTTAATTTCTAATTCCCCAACCTCGGACGAAGGCGCTTAATATTATCCTGTAAAAAAGCGGAGGGCAGCAAATAATTCCCGTCAACAGCAGCATAGGCGGGTCGCTGATTTGTAACTAAATCAATCGTTGCATTTTGGTCGGAAATTTGATATTTCTTGCTGAAAATCTGCTTACCATTTTCATCAGAAAGAGAAATCGTTAGGGGTAAATCTAACGCCTCTGACTCTTGCTTTCCAAGCTGCGTCGTGTATAACTTTTGTGCTTCTACCCGAAGTTTAACTTTATATTTTCCATCGGGTAACGCCTCAAAAACAGCATCCGATAATCCCACCTGATAAGTAATAACATTAGCAAATAATTCGCTAATAATTTCTCGTTGCTCGTTAGAAGATTGAGCTAAAATCGCATCCCGCAAATCAAGAACGGTTGCATAGGGGGCGGGTTGATAACGATACTTTTGGAGAAAACTTTGAATTCCCGAAAGTAAAGCTTCTTTGCCGATTAAATCCTCAATTTGTTCTAAAATCATACCGCCTTTATGACGGGCGATAGGTAACTCATTATACACATCAATGAGCGGGGGTTCTTGGAAGTCAATTTTACCAAGCAGACGAAAGAAATCCCGGAGAAACTGTTGTTTGGCTTGGCGTTGTTCTTCGGGGGTGCGACGAGAACGTTGATAAAGAGAACTCGCATAAGCGCTCAAAGATTCTCGAATAGTCATCCCTCCCGCTACATCTGCGGCGATGATTTGATCTTCCCACCAAGCATAAGCCAAGAGATAACTTACCCAGTCAATTATATGATCTTTTCCCCGACCTTGGGCTTCACTTTTCCAGACCAATACTTCAGGAATACCGATAACTCCGGCTTCCGAAAAAACCATTCCATCATAATAAACAAACTCCACAACCCGCACCTGTTCAAACGGATAGGGGCCGAAAGTTTGCTCATAATATTCTAAAGCTTTGCCCGCGTGTTCGGCAATTAGCTCAACATTTTCTTCGTGTTTGGGATGATAGTAAATTTCAATCGGAACCCGATAATTATTGTTTCTATAAACGGCATAACTGCTGGAATAAATTGTAAACTTACCTCTGTCTTTTGAGGTAGATTTATACTGGAAATAATTGCGATTTCCCTGTTTCCATTGATTGACTAATTTTCCGGTTGTGACAACGGTTTGATCCCCAGAGGTTCCAATGGTAATATCTGTACTACCCCAACTTAAATGAGTTAGCATTAATCCCTGTGATAAACCAATTGGGTTGTTATGACTTCGCATCCGTTCATCTAAAGGGGGTAAATTAAATTGATGACGCATCCAAGCCTTTTTATGTTCAACCATTTTGGTATAACCAACAAAGGGTAAAATAAAAGGACTATATAAATTTGTACCGTTTCCGACGACATCATTCGGATAAATCATGTAAACATCATCGCTATCAACCTGATTTTGAAATCCTCGGGGACGGTTGGTTTTGGTGATAAATTTCAGGGTTTGACGTTCCCCCGGTTTTAACGGGGTTTCCAGGTCATAAATATAATATCCCCATTCGGGATAGGCTTGTTTTAATGTTGCACCGGGATAGTTGATTTCGGCGAGGTTTAAGTTAATAAAACTGAGGAGATGAAGCTGTTTAATGGGGGTATTGGTGCGATTTTCTAACCGATATTCGCCGTTAGCAACGAAGTAACGTTCTTCGGGATATAGTTCTATATTGACTTTGGTGTTGGTGACAACGGGTAGGGGTAGATTTTCGTATTGTTTGAAGCGTTTTTCTATTTCTGCTGCGGTTTCTTCTTTTCCGGGGGGTTGGTATTGGTTGATAATATTCGTATTATAAAAAATCCATCCCCCCACCCCAACAAAAGCAACAATTAACCCGGCTAATGTTTGTTTAACGGTCTGACTGGTTTTTACCCAGGCTTGTTTCCAATGTTTGATTAAACGAAAATTAGAGGTTCCGCGCGGCCAGGTTATATAAGCCAAAACTATCAAAATTGCACCGAACAAAGCCCAATATAAACTGTACCAAAGATGTCCGGTTAATAGATGACCGTAGCCATTCATCAAGGAATATTCAATATCGTTTGTAGCCGCAAAACGATAGAGGTTATGATACCAACCCAGGGCATCTAGAGGGATTTTGGTCAGAGAAATGATTACGACTAACGCCATCCCTGCGTATTTATGACGGGTGATAACTTGGGTAAAAAGGGCGAGTATTGCGATCAGATAAAAATACGGCCCGTGTTCTACAAATAGCATTTGAAAATATAGCGGAAACTCAAAATCGGTGTATCCGTTAACAGCTTGATATCCAACCATTACCGCCATTGCTAACAGTAAATTAAGGGTGATAATGGCAAACAAAGCGGTGAGTTTTGATAAGAGTAAAACGCCATTAGAAACGGATGTAGCATCGATAACGGCTTGCAGACGGAGTTGGCGATCACGCCAAATTAATTCGGCTGAATAAACGATGATAATTGCAAACAGAATATATTCGAGATAGAGGTTGGCGGAATGAATTAAAATATCGGTACTGGGATTAGAATAGTTGTAGGAACGAGTTCCCATTGCGGTGATAATTAGACTGATTAAACCAAAGGCTGTTAACAGTAAAAAAGCCCGTCCTGTTAAAACTTGTTTGATTTCAAAAATACTACGATAAAGCCACTGGTTCAAGAAGGTTTTTAAACCAAAATTTTTAGGAGTTATAGGAATTGGATTGAATCGATAATTTGGATTTACAGTAGCCAATTTTTGAGGTAATTTTGATTTTTTATCTCTCCGAACACGGGATGTATTCAAGAGTTTCATTGAATAAGTTTGATAGCTGAAACTCCACAGCAACAAACCGACTGTTAACCAGAAAATACGGTTTAAAATCTGAAGACCGCTTAACGGTGGCATCAGGGTATTATGTTGATAGACCGTCCAGGATAATGTCTTTTCTTCTAAGGCATAAAACCCAAAGGGATCTAACATTGCCCAAAGGCGATATTGTTCAAAATTAATTACATCTACGCCGACCATAATTAAAGAGGCGAGATAAAGCATAATTAAAACAATTGCCCCCGCATAGGTGACGGCAATACTGCGGGTTTTTGCAGCCAAACAAAAGGCAATTGCCGACACTAAAAATAGATTGGGCAGGATAAACAGAATATAGCTAAAAACGTAAGCATCCGGGCGAAACGGCCCCAAGGCAAAGGGATTGAGTCCGGGCATCATTGTTCCCAAAATCATTCCCGGTAAATAGCTGGAAAAAGCGAAAAGCGTCATCCCAAAGGCGGCGATAAAACGGGTGGCTAGATAATCCCATTTCCGAATGGGTGTCGCTAATATTAACGCTTCCATGCGATAGTTTGTATCTCGCACAAAAGTTTCCGCAACAAAGGCAGAAGCCGCAAGAATTCCAAAAATACTGTACCAAATGGTTGTTTGAAAAATTTGGGAGGGACTATTAACAAAAAAGAAAGCGTTCCCTTCTCCAGCGTTAGAAATACTGTCGGTTAGGCTAATCACAAAAAATAAAATCGCGATCAGCCAAAACGTTGGGCGACGCAAATGGTAAAGGATTTCAAACCGAACAATCTCAAAAAATATAGACTTCATAATTAAGCGGCGATCGCGAAGGATTCTAATCGTAATGCGGTAAAATAAACATCGTTAAGATCGGGTTCAACCGGGTGAAAATGTTGGCCCGGTTGAGTCTCGCTCAACACCCGAACACAGCGTTTTCCCCTCGACATTCGAGCGGTGATTATGGTGCAGTTTTCGGGGAGGTTCGAGGCGTCTAATTCTGAGGTTATCCAAATTTTTCCTTGCAATGTTTCGGTTAAAAATAGGGGACTCCCGGAGCGAATAATTTCACCCCGATTTAGAATTGCCATTTGCTTGCAAAGTTCCGCCACATCTTCTACAATATGGGTGGAAAGGATTAACACCCGATCTTGGCTAATTTCTGCGAGCAAGTTTTGAAACCGAATCCGTTCGACCGGATCGAGGCCTGCGGTGGGTTCATCAACGATTAGCAATTGGGGCGAACCCAGAAGCGCTTGAGCAATACCAAAACGTTGGCGCATTCCACCGGAAAAGGTTCCTAATTTCTGTTTTCTTTGCTCGTAAAGATTGACCAGTTGCAACTGTTGGGCGACAAGTTCGCGGCGCTGTGAGGGGCGAGTAAATCCCTTGAAAACGGCGATTTGATCTAATAAATCCTCAGCCGAAACGTTCGGATAAACCCCAAAATCTTGGGGAAGATAACCCAACCGTTGGCGGGCGATTTGAGGATTTTTCAGCAGATTTAAGCCGTCGAGTTCGATCAATCCAGAATCCGCATCCTGTAACGTGGCGAGGGTTCGCATAAAGCTAGATTTCCCGGCACCGTTGGGACCTAGCAAACCGAAAATCCCGCAACCGATTTCTAAGGAGATTTCTCGCAAAGCTTGAATCCCGTTGGCGTAGGTTTTGCTGAGTTGTTTAATGACAAGCATTGTAGTTAAGCTCCCCCGGTTGTTCGCGTTTTATCCCAGAAAACCGACTTTTGTTTTCTGTAGCTCTTGACACTAAGTTTCATTTTGTCTCACTTTCCCCCACCCAAGCCCGTTTAAACTTCTTGAGAGTCTTTATCATTTGTTAGTCTGATATAAAGTAGCATCTCCTGGCGGTACTCCAGTGATTTTCCAAAAAATTTTAGATTTTGGCGAAGTCCATAAGCCGTTGTGTCAGGTTCAATGTCAAAATAGAGTAATCAGAAATTAGGGACGGATGGGAATTGTGGCTTATAAGATTGGTTTGTTGGGACTCGGAACCGTTGGGACAGGAACCGCACAAATTCTACTGGATACCAACGGACGACATCCCCTATTGCAAGGGTTAAGCCTACATCGGGTTGGGGTGCGATCGCTGTCAAAATCTCGCGGGGTTGAACTCCCGGAAGCCATACTGACAACCGACTTGGAGGAAATTGTCACCGATCCGGAAGTCGATATTGTGGTAGAGTTGATTGGCGGCCTCGAACCCGCGCGATCGCTGATTCTCAAAGCCATTTCTCACGGAAAACACGTCGTTACTGCCAATAAAGCCGTCATCTCTCGCTACGCCGATGAAATCTTCACCGCAGCCAACGAAAAGGGCGTCTATGTGATGTTGGAGGCGGCTGTCGGGGGCGGTATTCCGGTGATTCAACCCTTGAAACAGTCCCTCGGCGCCAACCGCATTCACCGCATTATGGGGATTGTTAACGGCACCACCAACTATATTCTCACCCGAATGCAGCAGGAAGGGGCCGATTTTGCCGAAGTGTTGGCCCAAGCGCAACAGTTGGGGTACGCCGAAGCCGATCCGACTGCGGATGTTGACGGGTTGGATGCTGCTGATAAAATTGCGATTTTGGCGTCTTTGGCGTTTGGTGGACGAATTAAACTTAGTGAGGTTTATTGTGAGGGAATTCGTAATATTAACGCCAGCGATATTTCTTATGCGGAACGTTTGGGATTTGTGATTAAATTACTGGCGATCGCCAGTCGCGATCCTCAAGCCACTTTAGAAAACGATTTACTATCAATTCGAGTTCACCCCACTTTACTCCCAAAAGCGCATCCTTTGGCGAGTATTAATGATGTTTACAATGCCATTTTAATTGAAGGCGAACCCATCGGACAGGTGATGTTTTTTGGTCGGGGTGCCGGTGCTGGACCGACGGCGAGCGCTGTTGTTTCCGATATTTTGAATATTGCGGCGCTTCTCAATACTCCCGTCTCGGGCGAACTTAATCCGTTGATGAGTTGTACCCATCAACATTATTGTAATTTGGCGCCGATGGAAGATTTAATGACTCGTTTTTACGCCCGTTTTGTGACTCAAGATGAACCGGGTGTAATTGGCAAGTTGGGGACTTGTTTTGGCAATCATCAGGTGAGTATTGAATCGATTGTGCAGATTGATACGCACGGAGAATTGGCGGAAATTGTTGTTGTTACCCACGATGTTCGAGAGGGGAATTTTAGACGGGCGCTTGATGAAATTCAAAGCTTTAATGTTGTTAATCGGATTCCTAGTATTTTGCGCGTGTTGTAAGTTTTAGGGATAAAATAGCAATAAAAGAGGTTTTCAACTTGTTCTTAATTTCTATCTAAACTCTTGACGAATTTGGCAACTTTGAGACGGGATTAAGAAAGGTTAAGGTTGCTTGACAAACAGATATCCTCAATCTATTCTCTGTTACATCCCTCTAATGTTTTACTTGGAGTAATAACATGAGTTTAGAAGATAAGATCAAAGCAACCGCTAAGAATATTGAAGGTAAAGTTCAGGAAGCAGTAGGTGAAATTACCGGAGATCCTGAGCAAAAAATGGAAGGAAAAAGGAAGCAAGCCGAAGCTGAAATTCAGCACGGAATTGAAAACTTAAAAGACAAAGCGAAAAAATTGATTGATTAGTTTTCAAAGTTATCTGAATATCAATTCAACTATTCAGAATTGGGAGCGTAGAAATATGCTCTTTTTTTCTGGTCAAGTTTTCCTTGAAAAATCGATAGAAGAATCTCGACTCATGGTAAATTGGTTATGGGTGATTTTCTGTCAAGCTGTCAATCTTGCCCTAGAATCCCTGGTTACAGTTAAATACAGATTTATTACTAACTCAAATGTTTTTCTTTGGTATAGAACACGAAGTTGCTTTCCTCAACTCCAAAGGACACTTTGCGGATTTTTCCCGTACAAAATTTGCAGATTTTCAGCAAATAATAGACCAACTCCCCCTTTACCCCAACGATGAGTTACAATTACGAGTTGGCGATGCGGGAATTAGAAAAAAGCGCTGGTATATCGAAGGATTTGAAAGATTTGATGAATCAGGAAAAGTGATTGATTGTGCGGTAAAAGGGATTGAAATTAGAACAACAATTCATAATGATATTCAAGGGGCAATTGATGAATTAACAACCAGTTTTCAATTATTGCGAGAAATGGCGGCTAATTTTGGGTTTACACCCGTTCTCACCAGTTTTAATCCCTACACTTCCGTTTTTCAACCCGAACCCCCCTTAAACGAATACGAAATTAAACAGTTACAGAGTCATCCCGATGAAAACACCGCTACAATTTACATGGTGACTTATGGACCGGATTTAAACTTATCGTTCGCCGATTTATCCATAGAAAAACTGATTGATGTGGGTCAAAAACTGACTTATTACAGTCCTTATATTGTGCCATTTAGTTATAGTTCTCCCTTTTCTAACGGACAGTTATGGGAAGGTTTATCGGTGAGAACATTTATCCGAACCGGCAGAAGATCGGCTACATTAGTGTTTGTCGCTGAAGAAAAACAATTAATTAAAAGCGTTCCCTCACTCACCAAAGTCGCTAGAATCCCCGCAGAAGTCGGCCGAATAGAATTTAAAGCGTTTGATACTTGTGATGATTTTCGCATCTATGCGGCGCTGTTAGCCTTGTTAAAAGGTTTAATTTTAGATGAAACCTTATCGGGTCGTGCTACCATTCCCGATGCGAATTTACATCAAATTTCTGCCAAGTTGGGTTTTGAACATGAGGAGATTTTCACCAGTGCGACTCAGATTTTAAATGCGGTAGAAATCGCTTTACAAGATGATCCGGATCGGCATTTATTACAACCCCTCAAACAGATGTTAACCGAAGGAAAAACCCGCTCCCATGAATTGATTAAAATTTTTCAAAATGGAAGTTCAATTGAAACCACTTTGAGACAAACTTATTGAGAGTTTATCTGTTTTAGCAGCTTTGAGGATGGACATTTAGACCATCGGGTTTGGGGTTGGGGGTTGGGAAGATCGGTTCCTCCGACCAATTCTCACCCATAACAACTTGAGATGAATTTCCTGACCCTCGGCTCGAACTCCCCATCTCTCCATCTCGGGGATCGGTCGAGATATTCGATTAAAAACTAAGTTTCTTAATAGAAAGCAGATTTTGGGGATGTACCCGATCGCAAATAGCGCTATAAGTTTGATCTTGAGTCGATCTAAATTTACTAAAGCTTTACAAAAAAAGTTGAAATTTTTAAAAAACTATCTTTTTTTCTGGGTACCAATCGGACTAAGCTAATACTAACAAATCCATTACGATAATCCATCCATTAGCTAAGAAGAACACCTAGCTACGGTTTGTTTGGGGTAAAATTGC
Organism: Capilliphycus salinus ALCB114379; assembly: GCF_047276495.1. Lineage (NCBI taxonomy): Bacteria > Bacillati > Cyanobacteriota > Cyanophyceae > Oscillatoriales > Sirenicapillariaceae > Capilliphycus > Capilliphycus salinus. The sequence goes on from NZ_CP178543.1 coordinate 866,717, forward strand.
ATCTTTACGGATAGCTAGAACAGTTGAACGTTCCAAAAATTCAGTTTTCAGCTTGTTTTGGGGTAAAAGTGCATCTTTACGGATAGATAAAACAGTTGAAGGTTCCGAAAATTCAGTTTTCAGCTTGTTTTGGGGTAAAAGTGCATCTTTACGGATGGATAAAACAGTTGAACGTTCCAAAAATTCCATCTTCAAAGTCTTCCCTCTATTTGCCTAAGAAGAGAGTGTTGATACTCTCGAAAAATAACGGGGCTAAGAAACCTAAAAAAAATTAGCCTCTCACCGAAAAACCGTTACAACTGTTCAGAAATAATAACAAGACAATCATCAAATTAGTCATGCTAAAACAATTTCAGCAGCGTTTCAATCTACTTTTAGGTTCAATTCCCGTTTTAACAACCTTAACCTTCACGGCTTCACCCAGTATTGCCGCGACTTTTGCTTCTTCATCTGCTGACGCTTTCATCAATAACTTTAGCCATGCTCCCGGAAGTGTTGGCACCTTAACAGATGGAGACGTTTTTACGGTCAGTACCGAGAATGGTTCTGTTGTTGCGAACGCAGATTTTGATGCTTTCTTCGCCCAGATTGAGCCGTTTGCATTTAACTCTTCTTTTGCTCAGGTAGAGGGAAGTGGAATCGAATATGTCGGTAAGGCATACAGCGAAGCTACCGTGATTGGTTATAATTTTTTCATTCCAGCAGGTCAAACATTTTCTTTTGATTTTCTGTCATCTTTGGACCTGGAAACTTCCATCGAAAGACCTCCGGGTGAAGTCGCAATTGCTGAGGCTAATATTTCCTTCTTGCTGTTTGACGAAGCCACCGATAGCCTGCTGGATTACTTCATTGTTTCCGGACAGTTAGAAACTGCTGAGACTAATGACTTCTTTTTCGCCAAAGCCAGCGATAACTTTCACTTTTTATTGGATGATTCCCTACAACATTTTGGGGGAAATCAAGAGTTCATTATTGCGGAATATTTGGGTGAGTTCTCCCGGCCTTTTAGCGAAGATACCTATTTAACTTTGGTGGAAGTTAAAAACACCTACGCGATGGTGAAAGCTCCGGAACCTTCGAGTTTTATCGCTCTATTTGTTTTCGGTGGGGTAACGGGTGTTGCTTTGAAAAAGCGCAAGCAATCCTAACTTAATTTAATATCAAGTGGGTTGATAGGAGTATATGTTCCTCTCAACCCCAGAAACCCGATGCGCGTAAAATACTGGGTTTTGTATTCGCCGCCATCAAAGAGATATTAAGTAGTTTGGGGGAATTAAACGAACAATGCTAAACCTTGTCAGTCCCTTGTTCTAAGGGATACGCGCTTTTCGAGTTGAACGTTTATTGATGATCACCGACTTATGTTGAGTTTTTTTCAATACAGGTTGGACAAGAAATAATTTTATTAAAGCTTTACAAAAAAAGCTGAAAACTTTAAGTTACTATCTTGTTTTCCGAATACCGAGCGGACTAAACTAAAAACACCCAATCCATTAATACGATCTATTCATTGGGAAAGATCGACTAAATATCGGCTAGGATAAACGCCTAGCTGGGGATATTTTATGGGAATATTAAGTGCATCTCTGGGGATGGGTATACAAGTTAAAAATCAGAAAAATTAGAGCTTCGGAGAGCTTTATAAATTACGGTTTTCTGACAGTTTTAGCTCTCTTATAGAAATCAATTGCTAATCTACAATTCATCAATTTAGCCTTTCATCTAAAAACTGTCAGAACTGTTTAGAAATCCAACGATCTTACCATCAGTCATGCTTAAAAAACTTCAACATCCGTTAAATCTAGTTTTAGGTTCAATCTCCGTTTTCGCTACATTAACTCTCACGGCTTCACCTAGTCTTGCATACACTTTTGCTCGTTCAGCTATCCAGGGTTATTTAGATTGGTTTAGTCACGATCCTTTAAGCGTTGAAACCTTCACCGATGAGGATACTTTTACTTTCGCAACCAACGGTTCAGTTGACGCATCAGCAGCAACCATCGCGAACTTCAATATAGAAATTCCTCCTACTTCTGCACGCAACTTTTCTGAGGCAGAAACCTCAGGATTCGGACAGGAATATATCGGTATTGCCAAGACCGAAGCTGCTGTTATTGGGCATGACTTTTTTATTGAAGCCGGTGAAACATTTTCTTTTAGTTTTGCATCGCGGTTTCAACTCGAAGTCGCTAGTAACAGTCCCGTCGGTAAAAACGCCATTGGTGAGGGTGATATATCCGTCTTCCTCTTTGAGAATTCTACCGAAGAAATGATTGATTTCTTCTCGATTTCTGGACGGATAGAAACTGCGGGTAACAATGACTTTTTTGAGATTAACGGCAGCGATAACTTTATCCCTTCAACGGCGTTTACTACCGACCGGGACTATGGGCATAATCTCAAGTTGATGGGTGGGCTTTATTTTGGTGATTTTTCTCGCTACTTTGACGAAGATACCTATTTAACTTTGGTGGAAGTGAAAAACACCTACGCGATGGTGAAAGCGCCCGAACCTTCGAGTTTTATCGCTCTATTTGTTTTTGGTGGGGTAACGGGTGTTGCTTTGAAAAAGCGCAAATAGTTCTAACTGAACAATTGCCATAACTGCACATTGGAAAAACCCGGTTTCTTACGAGTTACCGGGTTTTTAATTGCGAGTTTTAATCCCTAAAATCATAATATTTCTTGAAAGCGGGGCGGGTTTAGTTCAATTTCTGACGAATATTATAGCTCTTGGCTGAACCCGCCCCTACAATAATATTGGTCTAATAATTTGTACAGCGATCGCATTCACCTTTGAGAATCACTTCATAATTTTCTACTTTTATTCCTTCGGGAAGCCGATCTAATTGCAAGCTACTAAAGGTTTCCCAATCAATATCTTGAATTTTTCCACAAGTTTGACAGCAAAAATGGTGATGGGGTTCGACTTTCGCATCATAACGAGTTACCCCTTCTTCTAATAAAACTTCTCGGACTAACCCCACTTCTCGCAACACCGATAAGGCACTATAAACCGTTGCTTTCGACGAAATCGGCAAATCCCGATTAACATCAACCAAAATTTCTTCAACAGTCGGATGATCGAAACGAGAAAGTAGGTTCGCGTAGACTGCAAACCGTTGGGGGGTGATCCTCAGTCCTCTGGCTCGCATTCGGTCTTCAATTTCTTTTGTTGCATTGCTGACCATGATCCTATTTTTGTGGCTAATCTTTCCTACATTATATCACATCTGAGAAAAGATGGGGCAATATCTGAGTTTTAGTTTTTTGCTTGACATTTTCTTAAATCAGAATTATTCTGAGATAGTAACGGATCAATCAAATCATTCAACCTTTTAAGCAACGAGGAGAACACTATGGATCTGTCAAACTCCAACACGGCGAAAAACCTAGAAGCCGCATTTGCAGGGGAATCTATGGCGAACCGCAAATACCTATTTTTTGCCGAAGTCGCCCGCAAATTGGGGATGCCGGATGTGGCGAAACTGTTTCGGGAAACCGCCAACCAAGAAACCGAACACGCCTTTGCTCACTTCCGTCTCATTCACCCGGAATTGGTCGTAGAAGACGCTGACCGCTTGAGCGAAGCCGAGAAAAAAGCGATGATCTCCCGGTGTTTGGAGTTGGCGATCGAGGGCGAAACCTACGAATACACCACCATGTATCCCGAATTTACCGCCCAAGCTCGCCAAGATCGCGATGAAAGCGCCGTTGCGGAGTTTGAAGAGCAAATCGCCGAATCCAAAGAACACGCCGGTATTTTCCGCAAAGCCGCTCAAAACTTTGGTTTCCTCACTTCCATCGAAAACCACCACGCCAACCAATACACCGAAGCGTTAAAGGCGCTCGATGGGGTAGAACCTCTCGCCAAAAGCGCAACTAGCGGAAAATGGATTTGTAAACAATGTTCGATGATTTATGATCCGGTTGCAGGCGATCCGGATTCTGGAATTGCACCCGGAACCGCATTTGAAGACATTCCCGAAGATTGGTCTTGTCCGATTTGTGGGGCGACTAAAAAATCTTTTGTTCCCTACTCCGAAGCGATCGCTGCATAATAGCTGCATAATAACAGTGGCGAAGAATTTGTTCGGGGAAATAATACCATTTCTTTCTAATCATGCAACTTTTGATGATCCCCCCCAACCCCCCAATCCCCCCTTTATCCCCCCTTAAAAAGGGGGGTGGCGAAGCCGGGGGGATCAATTAGATGCAGCTTCATAAAGAATTGGTATAAGCCGATTTTTGTAGAAAAATACCGAGTTTATTTCTCCCGCCAACAATTTTATTTGCCCTAGAAAACTCAACTTGAACATCGTTAATAGGAGAAAATCTCTATGCTAGAAAATCGCGAAGGTCAACGAGTTCCCAATGATGTTACATTCAGAACCCGCAAGGATGGTGAATGGGTTGATATTTCTTCGAGTGAATTATTTTCGGGTAAAACAGTAATTGTATTTGCCCTTCCCGGTGCGTTTACCCCAACTTGTTCTTCGACTCACCTTCCCGGTTACAATGAGTTGGCTCCCGCGTTCAAACAAAGTGGAGTTGATGATATTATTTGTCTTTCCGTCAATGATGCTTTTGTAATGAATGAATGGGCGAAAAATCAAAAGGCGGAAAATATCACCCTGATTCCCGATGGAAATGGGGAATTTAGTGAAAAAATTGGAATGTTAGTCGATAAAGCCGATTTGGGTTTTGGAAAGCGTTCTTGGCGTTATTCTATGCTCGTTAAAGATGGTGTAATCGATAAAATGTTTATCGAACCCGAGGTTCCCGGCGATCCGTTTGAAGTGTCGGATGCCGAAACAATGCTCAATTATATTAATCCGAGCGCCACTAAACCCAAAGCCATTACAATGTTTAGTAAAGTGGGCTGTCCTTACTGTACGAAAGCAAAATCGATGCTGAAAGATCGCGGTTGGGATTTTGAAGAAATTGTCTTGGGTGATGATATTTCGACTCGTTCCATCAAAGCGGCTACAGGTGCCACTTCTACTCCGCAAGTGTTTATTGATGGGAAACTAATTGGCGGTTCTGATAAGTTAGAAGAGTATCTCAAATCTAATTAATCTGTTTGAAATTCCCAGGCGTCTGGGGAATGTCGCTTAAAAGAGGGACTGTTATTATCGGTTGAGAGGGAATAGACTATAAATATAGTTCTTAGGGTGTTGAACTCTCAGAATTCATCGGACAGACAAATCATTGATCTGTTTGTTTGATTCTCTTTTCTCAACCTTGGTAGTCAGATCAGTCACGTTTTCATAGCTCTCTTTATGGTAGAGGAGAAATTCATTGAGTTGGGTTTCTCCATTTTTTTTTGAACGGGTTGATCCTTTTTACGGTAAAATTACCTTAGAGTCAATTCTACTTTCCTCAAACTCAATGAAACGAGGAATTTTTCTGACTGTGGTTTTACTATTGGTCTTGGTCGTCTCTCACCCCGCTCCTACCCTGTGTTTGACGGCGACTTCCGAGCAACAACCGCTTCAACCGGTGAAAACTTACGTTAGAACTATTTTACCCGAAATTCCCGAGCAAGTTATTAAACTTAATCCCCCCGCGACTCAATTGGTGGTTAATATTAAAACAGGAGATGTTGTCGTTCCCTGTGGAAACAAACAGCAGGTTTATACCTGTATGTCGGGGAAACCTGTCAAAATGACTTCTCAACCCGAAACCCCCATCCGTCAACTGTGGATACAAAATCCATACAACCAAATGATACAATTAACTATTAACGTTTACGAACAGTTAGAAATTTATACCTAGACTGAAACCACAGTCAATTTTAATTTAAGAAGTCAATTTAATAACTTGATCACTTGAGTTTTTTTATGATTTTCGTTGCTATGTTCTTCGCTCAGAGTTCAGCTTATTCGTTAGATTTTTTACCCGAAACTTGGCTATCGGTTTTGAGTATGAGAGTCGCTTTTATACTCGGATTGTTCAATATAATCGGATTATTTACCTTTTTAATTCCCCGATTGGTTGGAACGCTAACGGCTCGTTTTGCTTCTCCCGAACTTCAACAAATTTATCAAGAAGTTGTGGTTCCCTTTCAAAATCAATTGGGGTTTGTTCTCCTCATTGCTAGCGTTGATGCGGCGTTTTTAATTGCTCCCCTCCCCGAATGGTTGAAGTTGCTTGAAATTCCTTTGGGTGTTATCGTTACAATCGCCATTGGTTGGCAACTGAATCGATTATTTAAACAGTTTTATCAGGTTTATTGGTTAGATAAAGCGGTTAAAACGCGGCGCAAACTCAACAGCGAAGTTTTAATTGTTATTCAAGCGGTTGCTAATATTCTGATCGTCACTATCGTTGTGTTTATCTTTGCTCAAACTCATCGAATTAATATTATTGGTTTGCTCGCCAGTTTGGGAATTGGCGGGTTAGCCGTAGCATTTGCGGCGCAAAAAACCTTAGAACAATTACTCGGGGGAATTGTTTTATATTTAGATAGACCTTTTGTCATTGATGATTATATTCACTTACCCGAGGGAACCTTTGGGAGAGTTGAATCGATTGGTTGGCGTTCGACTAAAATTAGAACCTCGGGAAAAGGAAGTTTGGTGATTATTCCCAATAATATTCTAACACAAGTCAGCATTGAAAACCTCACCAATGCCAAAAAGATTATCTCGCTGATTCACTTAATGTTTTATCGTTCCCTCTCCGAAGAAGAAAAAGCTTTTATTCGTCAAATAGTCTTGGATAGCACTCAAGATATTTTTGGAATCGATCATCGCATCACCCAAGTTAATTTTAAAGAAATTCTCAGCGATAACGATGAAGATTCTATCTTGGTTCAAGCCCAAGTTACTTTCTTTATTTTGGGTTCCGGCGATGTTTCGATGGAGTTTCGCACTCATCTGTTAGAAATTGCCGAACAAAATATCACCCAAAAATTACAAGATTATGGAATAGAATTTGATATCGAAGAAAAAAGAATAAACGTTACTTCTCCCGTCAATATCTAACATGGATCTGCCAACTATTATTCAAGAAATTTTTCCCTGGGATGAGGAGATTCAAAGATTTCTCATCGGTTTAGGAATTAGGCTTCTGGCTTTTCTATTTTTTGCGATTTTATCCCTAATTGTGGGTCGATATACTCCCGGAGTTATTATCTTTATTAATCAAAAAGTCTCGCCCAAGTTTGGTAATCAAATTAATCAAAATTTTATCATCCCCTTAAAAGGCGGAATTAGAATTACCGGAACTTTAATCTTAATCGGTTTTTGCTTAAACCTCCTCAAACCCTATGAAGAACTTTACGCATTTTTGAGGTTTTGTCTATATTTAAGCATTACCATTAGCGCATCTTGGTTAATTTCTCGCCTATTTCGTCAATTTTTGCGTCTGTACGGAATTGTGATCATTCAAAAAGTTGGCTTAAAACCCGACGAATTTGTAATTATTTTAGAGACGCTATTTAATGTGATTATTGGTTTATTTGCTATTATCTTTTTTGCTAATATCCACGATATTAATTTGGTCGGTTTGGTGGCGGGTTTGGGAATTGGAGGAATTGCCATCGCCTTCGCCGCCCAAAGAGTTTTAGAACAATTAATTGGAACCATTGTTATCTATTTAGATCGTCCTTACATTCCCGGTGAATATGTCCGAGTTAGTTTTAATCCCCATCAAGAAGACATTTATGGACGCATCGAAGCGATTGGTTTGCGTTCAACAAAAATCCGAGTCGCCGCGCGGAATACCCTGTTAATTGTTCCTAATTCTATCATGGCAACCAAAGATATAGAAAATATTACCCGAGGGAAAAAAGTCATGGTTTTACTCTATCTTGACTTTACCCGCCAACTCGCCGAACAAGAAACCGCCCTCATTGATAAAATCGTTAAAGAAAGTACAGACACCCTCTATGGAATCGATCCGGGAAGTACCAAAATCACCTTACTTCAACCCAAAAACAAACCCGGTTCACGGGCGAGAGTTACCTTTTTTATCTTGGGTTCGAGTGAAGATTCAACCCAACTTAGAAAACGTTTGCTAGAACTCGCCAACAAAAAGATATCGCAGAAATTAATGAGTTATGGAATAGAATTTGAGATGAAAGAACCCACCATTTATGTAGATTCTCCCATCCCCATTTAACCGTCTAAATTCTTATCCCAATTGTTCATCATTTTTGCAGAGAAAAACAACCGCTTGACTTCTGAGGTAAAGTCCGGTAAAGTTAGTAATGTGGGGAGATTCATGCAGCAGATTAGATCGGGTTTGATCGAATTTCATCAAAAACTCAATCTCGGACGAACTCCAACGATCCGCCCCGAAAAAATTAAAGTTTCACTGAAAAAATAACAGCCTAGAAGCAGGCGATCGCACGTCTGTAAATATTTATCGTCTCAGCGAGTCTTCACTTCATCGGAGTTAACGCCAGTCTACCCAAACATCAAAATTTTTTTGACAGTATGCTTTCCAAATGTTAAGGGTAGTAAATTGTACTGAATCATTTCCGAAAAGACTTGGTTTTGATTTCGCGATCGCGGATTAGCAAAGAAAACGATATTTCCGATCAAAATATCAAGCGATCTTCATCAAAAGTATTGGCGAATTGGTGTGGAGAGAAACAAAAAATAAACTCAATCTGTCCTTTAACTTGGGGGAGAAAATGAAAAAAATCCTAACTTACCATGAGTGGTTTTCCAACGTCCAAAAAGACATTCTCGCCGGATCGGTAGTGGCTTTAGCCCTGATTCCCGAAGCGATCGCCTTCTCCATTATAGCCGGAGTTGACCCCAAAGTTGGACTCTACGCCTCATTTTGTATCGCCATTATTACCGCCATTCTCGGCGGACGCCCCGGAATGATTTCTGCGGCAACGGGGGCAATGGCATTATTAATGACAACATTAGTCCGAGATTATGGCTTAAACTATCTATTTGCCACCACAATTTTGACCGGTTTTCTACAACTATTGTTTGGATGGATCAAACTCGGAAATCAGATGCGGTTTGTGCCTCGGGCGGTGATGGTTGGCTTTGTAAACGCCCTCGCCATCTTGATTTTTAACGCCCAACTTCCCCAATTTCAAGGGGCATCTTGGCTGGTTTACGTGATGGTTTTTGCCGGACTAGGAATTATTTACGGACTCCCCCGCCTCACCAAAGCCGTCCCGTCGCCGCTGGTTGCCATTGTCGTTTTAACAACTATTGCGATCGCCGGCGGGTTAGACGTTCCAACCGTTGGGGATATGGGAACCTTACCCGATACTTTACCCAGTTTCGCCTTCCCAATTGTACCGCTAAACGTAGAAACTTTAAACATCATTTTTCCCTACGCTTTAGCCTTATCTTTGGTGGGTTTATTGGAGTCATTTTTGACCGCCAATGTTATCGATAACCTCACCGATACTTCCAGTAATAAAAACCAAGAAGCAATGGGTCAGGGAATCGCCAATATTGTCACCGGATTTTTTGGCGGAATGGCGGGTTGTGCTATGATCGGTCAGTCGGTCATTAATATACGTTCCGGCGGACGAACTCGACTTTCTTCGCTGAGTGCAGGCATTTTTCTACTAACTTTTATTCTGTTACTCGGAGATTGGGTCGCCCGAATTCCAATGGCGGCTTTAGTTGCAGTAATGATTATGGTTTCTACCAGTACCTTTAGCTGGAATTCTCTCCGCAATATTCGCCGAATTCCCAAGAATGAAACCGCAGTGATGGTAACAACCGTATTGGTAACAGTCCTCACCCATAACTTAGCCATTGGCGTCATTATTGGGGTGGCATTGAGTACGATTTTCTTCAGTCGCAAGATTGCCGCTTTGATTTTTATAGACTCACTATTAATAGAAGAAAAACGGGAACGAATCTACAGTGTCAACGGTCAAATCTTCTTTGTTTCTGTTGAGAATTTCCTCAATTCTTTTGACTTCCACGAAGATTTAGAAAAAGTAACCATCGACCTCACCCACGCCCACCTTTGGGATCAATCTGCGGTGGATGCGGTTGATAAAGTGGTTTTACGCTTCCGGAAACGGGGAATTCAAGTGTCATTAATTGGGTTAAATCAAGCCAGTGCAACCTTATTAGACCGGTTGGCGACTCACGATAAACCCGATGGGTTAGAAAACTCATCCATGCACTAACTTTGCTTTAACTTCCGGGTACGGCTAATTATTGAAATCACCTCCCCCCAACTCCTCTCGATTAATAAATAGTCCCGTCAGGGACACCTTTTCCCTCTCGACTAATAAATAGTCCCCGACGGGACACCTTTTCCCTCTCCAACTAATAAATAGTCCCTTTGGGACACGATTTTCCCCCTCTCCTTGTAGGAGAGGGCTGGGGAGAGGTGGAGAGGGTAGGGAGAGGTGGCGAGGGGTGTTGTTACAATTTTTTATCTTTTAAATTGGTTATTTTTAATACTTATCCCCTAGCAGATCATATTACAAATTGTCTGTGTTTGTTGTCACAAGCTTAGGTTGATCTGTTTCACAACCGGATTCTAAAAGAAATCACGGTAAATTGTGACGGTTCAAGTCATTATCACAGTATGACCACACAAATGAGCTTTGTCATCTCTCAACACAGCAAGACCATGAAAAATAGCGAAAAACCCTTAAAATCCAATCCGTTCACCACCTATCGCGACCCAGAAACCGGGCGATGGGTTGTGGTGAAAGACCAACAAACTACCGCCTCATCCGAGGAAAAAGCCGCTTGAAAACCCCATCACACAGAAGATCCTTTTCCAGAGCAGTTTGATTGAGGCTGCTCTACTTTAATAGTAGGATCGACTGGGTGCGTTTATGCAATTTCTCCAAGCATTTCTCCTCAATCTCACCCTCAATTTTGAAGCCTTGCACCCCCTCAACAGCATAGGGTAAACTCCCGATGTTGTCCAGTTTTGCTCCCACTCTCTATTCATCTAGCTTTTTTTATAGTTGTTCTATCAACTTTTGCTGTTCGGCTAAAAAGCGTCACTCTCATTCTAAAATGAACAAGTCTGATAGAAACTTGAGGAGTGAACCCATGAAAACAACTCGACAACCGAGCGAATTTTTAACCGGAATTTTAATTTTCGGTCTGGTTTTAATTTCAGGATGCTCTAACTCTAACTCAACCCTTGTCGAACAAACCGCCCCAACGGTTCCCGCCGAACCGCCCCAACCTCAACCCTACACTCGCGAAGCCAAATTAGTCGCAGTCGGGGATATTATGATGCACGGAACTCAGATTAAATCCGGTTATAATTCTAGCACAAAAACCTATAATTATGATAGCTTTTTTACCGAAGTTAAAGAGATAATTTCACAGGGAGATTGGGCAATTGGAAATTTAGAAACCACCTTGGCGGGACCGGAAACCGGCTATACAGGTTATCCTTTATTTAATGCACCCGATACCCTGGCAGATGCGATAAAAAACGCCGGATTTAACGTTTTAACCACCGCCAATAATCATTCTTTAGATCGCCGAGAAGCGGGACTTTTAAAAACCCTAGAAAACGTTAAAAAGCGTGGCTTAGAACCCGTTGGAACTGCCGCATCTGCCGAAGAAGCCGAAGAAATTTTAATTCTCGAAAAAAACGAAATATCAATGGCAATTTTAGCCTATACCTACGGAACAAATGGCATCCCCATTCCCGAAGGAAAAGATTATTTAGTCAATTTAATTAACGAAGCAGAGATCATTCAAGATATCCAAGCCGCAGAAAATTTAGGGGTTGATGTTGTTACCGTTGCGTTGCACTTTGGGAGCGAATATCAACGCCAACCCAACGAACAGCAAAAAAAATTAGTAAAAAATTTAGTAGATGCGGGAGCGGATATTATTTTAGGAAGTCATCCTCACGTCGTTCAACCCTACGAAATCTTTGAACGAACCGATGAGTCGGGAAACAATAAAAAAGCCGTTGCTATTTATTCTATGGGGAACTTTGTCTCGAACCAACGGGGAAATTATAAAGATTTGGGTGTAATTTTTAAAGTCAACATCAAGAAATCTTTCCCCGAAGAAACCATAGAATTTACCGAAATTCAAGCTATCCCCACATGGGTTCATCGTTACTGGGCGAGTAATAAATATAACTTTCGGATTTTACCCTTAGAAAAAACCGTTACCGCCAAAAATGATCCTCTCCTTCCTTCCGGTGAATACTCGGTTTTATCCCGATATTTAGAGGAAATGAACCGTCACATTCACTCGTTAAACCCCTCAAATACAGCCGTTAAAAATTGAACTGCAAAAACCCGGTTTCTCCTGCGAAACCGGGTTTGTCAAAACTTATAAAAAGGGTTTTCTAGGGGTTAAAAACCTAATTTGAACGCTTACGTTTCAGCATCCAACCGCCCAACGCACTGGTCGCTAAAAGACCTAAAATTGTACCGGGTTCGGGAACTCTTTCAACACTATAAATGGTTGTGCTTCCGCTCACCTCATTAGTCGCGATCAACAAGGTTTTTCCGTTGGGGCTATTTTTGGCATCAATAAATAGTAATCCTTCCGGACCTAAATCACCAACTGCGGCTAATTGTTCAGGAGTCGGAGCGGGTTCCCCCTCTTCATCTTCGTCAAATTCTACAGAGAAATCCCGGTTATTATCGTAGCTGACAAAGGAGGGATTATAGGGATCGGTAATATCATAAGTCATAATTCCCCCAATCCGTTCTAAACCGATAAAGGCATAGGTACGACCCCCGAGTTGACCAATGGTTACGCCTTCCGGTTCCGGACCTTTATTGTCGCTGCGGTTATCAAAATTATTTTCGGAGTTATCGGCGTTGAAGTATTCGGGGAACAATTTAGCAGTAATTTTTTCAAATTGATCGCCGCTATCAAAGATAATATTTCCGTTTTCATCCAAAATCGAAAAACTGCGTCCGCCAAAGGTATAAAGTTCTTCAAACTCCCCGTCGCCATCGGTGTCACCCGTAGCATTTGTTACTGTTAAACGGCCGAGTTTGTCTTCATCTAAAATATCTTCGGGAAACGCATCGGGGTCTAGGGTTAAATCTTCGGCCCGAACTTCTTCGTTATACCCATCAAATTCACGACCCGAACCTTCATTGGCGATCACAATGTAGGTTTTACCATTAGCGGTATAAGAGGCAATTTCATCGGGTTGATACATCCCAAATATCGGCCAATTTTTGATATTAATGCCGTCATCGCGATCGCTAACATCTAAACCGTTACCGGGTAAACTGTGATCTTTGTATCCCAGTCCGACAATTTCCGTAAATTCCCGAGTTTCCAAGTCGAGTAAACCAATGGCATTATTTTCTTGGAAGGAAACCCAGGCTTTTTTGCCATCTTCAGAAATCGTGATATACTCCGGTTCGAGATCCTCAGCAACGGTCGCATTCGGTCCAAAAATCCGAATCCCTTCGCCGATGAGTTTATCTGCCTTGGAACCGCCTTCATTGAAGTCCGTTAAGCCAATTTTAGTCTCTGTGGGGGCTAAACCTGCAAACAGATTGTCTAAATCAATGAAACTCACCGAACCTTCCGGATCGATCGTATACTCATCGTTGGCTTCCCCTTCATTGGCCGTCAAAATTTTCTTACCGTCCGGTGTGAAGGCGAACATATCCGGTAACGGGCCTACCATAACCGAGGAATTATCTAAGCTGCCATTAAACAGGCTACCATCGGCGTTGAAAAATAACAGACTGCCGTTGTCTTGACGATTAACGTTTTCGACGCTTACCGCAAATAAACTCTGAGTATCATAGCTAAATGAACGCACATGAAGGACATTCCCAAACAGATCCGGGTTGAGATCGGGAATGATCACCTCACCAATTTTAAAGGGGTTCATGGGGTTGGACAGGTTGAGAATATCAACCGACTGATTGCTACGATTTGTTACAAATAAATTACTTGTAAAGGGATCGAAAGCCGAGATAAAGGCAGCTTCATCATCAAAGACTCCGGTGGAAAAAGTGCCAATCGGTTCGAGTTTAAGAGTAGCGGCCGTTGCCGAAGTTGCCAGAAAACCGAGTAAAAATGTAGACGGGATTGCCGAGAGAAAAAATTGTTTCATTTTGTTAGAATAGATGCTGTTTCCCCGATCAAAGATTTTCATTTCAAGACCTCCTAATTCATGTTTATTGTGTCAAACCATTTGCATAAAAAGTGTCAAAACTTGGATAGAAAATACAAGATCCGAGAAATCCTGATTTTGGCAATTGCTCAGATGCCCTGAACTTCTAACGCTTCTAAGGTTTTGACCCCTGGGTTCCCCCCAACCCCCTTGAAAGCAGATGCAACCCTCTGTTTTTCAAAAACAGATGCCCAGAAGATATAACATTATATATGTATGACTAAGTGTATTGGTAACACTAACGGCGCAATAGCATTTCTGTTCATCCGTAAGTATACAGAATTCTTGCACTTTTAGATGTAAATTGACAAGTATATATCCTAATATTTACTGAATTTTTACTAAATCTTTAAAAAAACCCTCGAAAGATCCGGTTTGAGAACCGCTCTGTAAAGCAAATTATACAGTTGAATCCTCGGTGGAGAGCGACTAGGTTTGCTAAAATCACCCCATGAGCAGGCTATGATTTATTCTGTTGCTTGGTTCAAGATGGGTTGATTGAACTTAATGATTTTTTCACAATTGTTGCTCAGTACCAGGCTCCTAGTTTGCGAAATCACTCTGCATCTACTGGTCTAATTGAAAATAGAGTATCGTTTCACACCAATGTCATACTTGAAGTAAAGACTCTTGTTGACTCACCACTACACAAAAAAACCCAATGCTACGCAACTTCTTTGGAAAAACTTTGCTCGTGGGGATAACAACTCTGTTAGTGAGTTGTACGACTCAAACAACAGCCTCTGACCCCGAAATCAGCAAACCTGCGGAAAACTCTGAGTTAACGGGAACCATTGTCGTTGGAGATGTCACCAGTCAGCCGGCCAAAAAAATTAAGCGTTTTCAACCCTTAGCCGACTATTTGGCCGCAAATCTCGGAGAATTTGGCATCGGGATCGGCGAAGTCAAGGTCGCCCCAGATGTAGAAGCAATGGCAAGCTTACTTAAATCAGGCCAGGTGGATATCTACTTCGATAGTCCGTATCCGGCGATGCTCGTCAGTGAACTCTCCAATGCCCAACCCATTCTCCGGCGTTGGAAAGGCGGTGATGCCGCTTATTATACTGTCATCTTTGCCATGACCGATCGGGGATTTACCAGTTTAAATGATTTAACAGGTTACAAAGTCGCATTTGATGACCCCACCTCGACTTCTGGCTATGTGTTACCGATGGTTCACATGATCGAAGCTGGTTTAAACATGAACAAAAAAGAGTCACCCGATGAAAGCGTACAACCCGATGAAGTTGGTTATGTTTTTAGTCAAGATGACCAAAATAACATTCAATGGGTAATTAGCGGTCGAGTCGATGCGGCGGCGATCGATCATCGCAGTTTTTTGAATATTCCCGCCGAAAGTCGCGAAGCCATGACCGTTTTAGCCGAAACAGAAAAGGTCGCCCGTCACGTCGTTTTAGTTCGAGGTGGACTCGATCCTCAACTGGTTGAACAGATCAAACAAATTCTACTCAATATGGATCAGTCTCCTGAAGGTCGGGAGGTGATGGAGAATTTTGAGGAGACAACAAAATTTGATAATTTCCCCACTGAGGGAGACATCGACAGAATGCGAGAATTGTATGAGAAGGTCAAAAACAGGTGAGTTGGATGCGCCTTTTTGGGATCAGACGGGTGTCGTTAGCAACCAAGTTAACATTGGCCATGACAAGCTTGGTCATCGTTGCTGTGGTCAGCGTTACCTGGCTGTCTCTGCGTCGCGAACAACAAACTTTTCGCAAAGAACTTGAACAACAAGCTGATATTTTATTAGATGCGTTGGCGGTGACAACAGCCGACTCTCTTTATATGCTCAATGCTGATTTCATGGAAGAAATTATGGAGCAACTCGGAGCCGATGAGGTTCTCTCCGCCGGACGCATTTATGAAAAGCAAGGTCGTATTGTCGCCGACGCCTACAGTGATAGTGTCTTGGTTCATCGGGTTGAACCCGATCCCTTTGGTCAAGTCTTAGTCCAAAGCGATCAAACCATTTTTCGTTGGGAAGAACATCAGTTACTCGCCGGAAAAGCCGTTAAAGTCGGACGTCAGCGTTTGGGCGCCGTTAGCGTGGGTTTATCTACCGAGCCTTTGGAAACTAAAATGATTGCCGTTCGCAACCAAGGTTTAATGGTCGCGATCGCCGCCGCTACCGCCGGGACAGCTTTAGCCTTAATTTTGAGCCGATCCATTACCGAACCTCTCCAACAAATGACCGCCGCTACACAGCGTTTAGCCGAGGGAGATTTGACTCAAAAAATTAGAATTCGCACTCAAGATGAATTGGAGTTACTCGCCGATTCTTTTAATAGTATGACCGATCAGTTGCGAGAACTGATTGAAAGTAAAGAAAAGTTGATTCAAAGTTTAGAACATCGCGCCGAAGCTCTCCGCCAAAGTGAAGCTAAAAATCGCGCTTTACTGAATGCTATTCCCGATTTAATGTTTCGCTTCAGTCGGGAAGGAATTTTTCTCGATTTTAAAGCTTCTCGCAATGGATTTTTACTGGAGTCTTTGAGCAAACATCTCAATAAAACGATTTACGATCTTTGGCCGGAACACGTTGCCCAACTCTATATCGATCACGTTCAAGATGCTCTGGAAAGTGACCAAATTCAAATCTTTGAATATGAATCTTTTCTTGAGGGGAAGCGATGCCATTTTGAAGCCCGAATTGTTGTCAGTGGTAAAAATGAGGTTTTGGCGATTGTTCGCGATATTACTGATAGCAAGTTGGCTCAAATTGAATTGGAACAAGCCAAAGAAGCCGCCGAAGCCGCCAACCAAGCTAAAAGTGAATTTTTAGCCAGTATGAGCCACGAGTTACGGACTCCTTTAAATGCTATTATTGGCTACAGCGATTTGCTTCGCGAAGATGCTCAAGATTTTGGCTATACTGATTTTATTCCCGATTTAGAACAGATTAAATCTTCCGGTTTACATTTGCTTTCTCTGATTCAAGATATTTTGGATATTTCCAAATTGGAATCCGGAGAAATGAACCTTTATTTGGAACAGTTTGATATTGCTATTTTGATTGATGAAGTTCAGGCAATTATTCAGCCTTTAGCCAGCAAAAACTACAACCAATTTAAGATCGAATGCGTTAAAACTATCGGTTTTATGTATGCCGATCGCACAAAAGTTAAGCAGGTTTTGTTAAATCTTTTGAGTAATGCTGCTAAATTTACTCAAGAAGGTACGATTACTTTAAAAGTTTTTCGGGTTTCCGCAGAACATCAAGATTTTTGCCACAATCATTGCCCAGAAAGAACAATAAATTCTGATCACAACTCCGAAAGATTTTCATCGGATAATTGGGTAATGTTTTCGGTGATTGATACCGGAATTGGTATGACTCCCGAACAGGTTAAAAAGGTCTTTCAGCCTTTTGTTCAAGCCGATAATTCTACCACTCGCAAATATGGCGGGACGGGTTTGGGTTTATCCATCAGTCAGCGTTTTTGTCAAATGATGATGGGTCAAATTTTCGTTGAAAGTCAACTCAATGTCGGTTCTACTTTTACCATTCAACTTCCCGCTTTTGTTCCCGAACCCCTTCCCAAAGAACAACAAAAAAAGCTTGCTTCTCATTAGGCGCTTCTAGCAATAAGCGCTTCTTGCAATAGGCGCTTCTTGCAATAGTCGGGAGTTGGGAGTCGGGGGAGATGGAGAGATGGGGAGGTGGGGAGAAACTATTTACTGTCAACTGTTATCACTGGTGAACCCGGAGGGTGACTGGTGACTGTAAACTCAATTCCCCATTCGTGCATTTGTTCAATTAAAGGCTGTAAACTCTTTCCGGTTTCAGTTAGCGAATATTCAACTTTTGGGGGAATTTCTGCATAAACTTTTCGATAAACTAAACCATCCGCTTCCATTTCTCGCAGGTGTTGGGTTAACATCTTTTGAGTAATACCCGTTAGACTTCGCTGAAGTTCATTAAACCGCTTCACCCCCGAAAACAACTCCCGCCAAATCAACAATTTCCAGCGTCCACTGATCATCGCTAAAGTCGTCTCAGCCGGACAATGTTCTTTCTTGGGTTGTTCTTGGGGAGCTTGCATAGTTACTTTTTAGATACCGTCTTACATCAAAGTGCCTACTTCCCAGTTTACCCCAATTTGATCTACCCTAAAAATAAATAGAGTTCTCTCAATAAATTCAAGGAGTTTGTCACCATGATTACCCTTCGTAAATCCCTAGAAAGAGGACAAGCAAACTGGGGATGGTTAAACACCTATCATACCTTTTCTTTCGCCAACTATTATGACCCCAAACACATGGGCTTTCGGGCTTTACGAGTCATTAACCAAGATCGAATCGGTCCCGGTGCGGGGTTTGACACTCACGGACATCGAGACATGGAAATTATTACTTATGTCTTAGAAGGCGCCCTCCAACATCAAGATAGCACCGGAACAGGTACAATTATTAAACCCGGAGAACTTCAACGGATGAGCGCCGGGAGAGGTATTCTTCACAGCGAGTTTAACGCCTCCCAAACCGAACCGGTTCACTTGCTGCAAATTTGGATAATTCCCAACCAAACCGGACTCACCCCCAGTTACGAACAAGTATCGTTTAACCTATTAGAAACTCCCGGTCAATTTCAACTCATCGGGTCCGCCAACCCAAAAAACGGAGCGCTAAAAATCCATCAAGATGTTAACCTATTTGCGGCCGTTGTACCGACCGGCGATCGCATTTCCTATTCCCTCCCGAACTCCCGTCACGCTTGGCTGCAAGTCGTTCGGGGTGAACTGCTCCTCGATGATATACTTTTAGCATCCGGGGATGGACTCGCCATCAGCGAACAAAGACAAATCACCCTCAAAGCCAGCAGCGAAGCGGAAATCTTACTGTTCGATCTGGCCTAAATCCCATCTCCAAAGAAAGACTACCATTGAGCAACCAACTAATGATATCCTGAACAATAGCAAATCAAAAACGATGATCCGATCCGCAGTTAGGGGCGGTTTTGACCCAATGTTGACAGATCAAATCAATCGTAAAGCGATCGCCGCTTATTCACCCACACCAATAGAGAGAGATAGCCAACTCAGCAATCAAAAGTCAGGAAAACCCTACGCACCCGAATCATCATCGCCGCTTTGTTCACATTTCGCCGTAGAATCTAAAGATATTGTAAAGTTATCACCAACCCCCTATCTGTTTTCTCTCTACTCAAGTTAAATCACTATGGCTATTGGCTATCTCGCTCTGGTTCTTCATGCTCATCTGCCCTTTGTCCGACATCCAGAGAGCGATTATGTCTTAGAGGAAGAATGGCTATTTGAAGCGATCTCAGAAACCTATGTCCCCCTGATCAAGATGTTTGAAGGGTTGAAACGGGATGGGGTTGATTTTAAAATGACCATGAGTTTGACACCGCCTTTAGTGTCAATGTTACGCGATCCCCTCCTGCAAGAGCGCTTTGACAAGCATCTAACCCAACTTCAGGAACTCATTGAAAAAGAGGCCCAACGCAACAAACATCACGGTCATCTGCGCTACTTAGCCGAACACTACATTCAAGAATTCATAGAAGTTCGAGAAGTCTGGGAACGCTACCAGGGAGACTTAATTGCCGCCTTTAAGCAATTTCAAGATACCAATAACCTAGAGATTATCACCTGCGGGGCTACTCACGGTTATTTACCCTTGATGAAAATGTACCCCCAGGCGGTTTGGGCGCAAATTAAAGTCGCCTGCGAACATTATGAAGAAAATTTTGGCTGTCCCCCTCGGGGAATTTGGCTACCGGAATGCGCCTATTTTGATGGTTTAGACCGACAAATTGCCGATGCGGGTTTGCGCTATTTTCTCACCGATTGTCACGGAATTCTCTACGCCCGTCCTCGTCCCCGCTTTGGCACCTACACCCCCATTTTTACCGAATCTGGCGTTGCTGTATTTGCGCGAGATCACGAATCTTCTCAACAGGTGTGGTCTTCGGAAGTCGGTTATCCGGGAGCGCCCGAATATCGAGAATTTTACAAAGATTTGGGTTGGGAAGCCGAGTACGAATATATTAAACCCTATATCATGCCCAACGGTCAGCGCAAGAATACGGGCATTAAATATCATAAAATTACAGGTCGGGGTGTCGGACTCTCTGAGAAAGAATTATACGATCCCTATTGGGCGCGGGAAAAAACCGCCGAACACGCCGGAAATTTCATGGAAAACCGGGAGTATCAAGTTGAGCATCTCTACAGTATTATGCAGCGTCCTCCGGTGATTGTCTCGCCCTACGACGCCGAACTGTTTGGACATTGGTGGTATGAAGGTCCCTGGTTCTTGGATTATTTATTCCGCAAAACTTGGTTCGATCAAAAAACCTACGGAATGATCCATTTGGCCGATTATCTCAAAAAATACCCCACCAACCAAGTCTGCAAACCCGCCCAGTCCAGTTGGGGTTACAAAGGATTTCACGAATATTGGCTCAATCATACCAACAGTTGGATTTATCCTCACCTTCACAAAGCCGCCGAACGTATGATTACAATGGCTTGTCGAGAACCCACCGATGAACTCGAACGTCGCGCCCTCAACCAAGCCGCACGGGAGTTATTATTGGCTCAATCTTCCGACTGGGCGTTTATTATGAGTACCGGAACGATGGTTCCCTATGCGGTGCGCCGCACTCAATCTCATCTGATGCGCTTTAACAAGCTGTTTGAGGATGTTCTGCAAGGAAAAATCGACTCCGGTTGGTTGCAAAAAGTTGAAGCCATCGACAATATCTTTCCCAATATTGATTATCACGTCTATCGACCCCTGCTCTAAGCAACCTCAACTTCCCCACTTATTTTGGGGGTGGGGGCGGGTTTATCTCAATCTCAGAGTAGTAGTAAATATCTTGACTGAACCCGCCCCTACAGCATGATTATGATTAGTCGGACATAATATTATCCCTCTTTGAAGCTCAAAGGGTGTTTACAGCCAGACCGAAGGAGAGGGTCTTTTTTTTGATCCTAATGTAAAGTTTTGTAAAGATTTGTGATTTAAGCTTATTTTGTAAAATAGACTACAGAATTTTCGTGTATGATAAAAGAGTGAGTCAAAGAAACGGACTCATCCGATAGCACCAAACCACGAAAGAGGAAGACAGATATGGGTACCGAAGATCAAGCACGGGCGTTAATGATGCGCCATCACCACCTGATCAAAAACCGACAGCAGTCGATGTTGAATCGGGCTGCCGCCGAAGTCGGTCTAGAAGCCGGAAACTACTGGAATCACATTCAAGGAAAACCCCACCCCACCTTTAGCCAAAACTACGATCGCAGCAATGCGTCCATGAGCTAAATGTGAGCTAGAGTTCCTCTGAGAATTCATCACAATTGTTTAAGAAAAAATCAAGATTCATTAAAAATTTAGGAGAGCCATCAAAATGTGTACTCAAGATCAAGCCCGTTCTTTAATGATGCGCCATCACATGATGGTTAAAAATCGTCAACAAGCAATGCTCAATCGCGTCGCTGATGAAGTGGGTGTTGAAGTCGGTGATTATCACAGCACGATTCAAGGTAAGCCCAACGAAAGCTTCCGCACCAGCTACGATCGCAGCCACGCTTCCATGAGCTAGTTTGACCTGTAATAAAGGATTGTTTTGTGTAAAAATCACACCTCTTCTTCAGTCACCAGTCACCAGTTTTACAGTCACCCTTCGGGAACGTCCGTTGCGGAAGATCGCGAGCGAAGTTCGCAATCTTCCGCAAAGTTTGCAATCTTAGTCACCAGTTTTTTCAGTTGTCAGTTTTCAGTAACTCCTGAACTTCTGACATCACGACTTCTGACTTGGTATAATATGGGGCTTGAAATGCTAAGTGCCTCTGTTAAAACAGACAGGGGGAAGGGGAAACCATGTCAGATTGGACTGAGATTTCAGGGGGAATCACCGCACCGAGAGGATATAAAGCCTGGGGAATGGCGGCGGGATTAAAACCATCGGGCGCACCGGATTTAGCGTTAATTTTGTCCGATGTCGATGCGATCGCCGCAGGAGTCTTTACCACCTCGCAAGTTAGGGCGGCTTGTGTCGATTATTGTCGTCAGCAACTCCAAGCGAAAGCCAGCGCTAAAGCGATTTTATGTAACGCCGGACAAGCCAACGCCGCAACCGGAGAACAGGGTAACATTGATGCGATCGAAACCGCTCAAGCACTGGCTGAAGCCTTAAATATTGCACCCGAATCGGTCTTACTCGCTTCAACCGGGGTGATCGGTCAACGAATTAAAATGGACGCTCTCAAAGCCGCAATTCCCCAGTTAGTCGCCTCCGCTTCCGAGTCGGGGGGGGAACAAGCCGCCCGTGCGATTATTACCACCGATTTAGTCCCCAAATCGATCGCCCTAGAAACCCTGTTTGGCGATCGCCCGGTTCGCATTGGGGGCATTTCTAAAGGTTCGGGGATGATTCATCCCAATATGGCGACCATGTTGGCGTTTGTCACTTGTGATGCGGTCGTTTCTCCTCCCCTGTGGCAAGAAATGTTGAGTCGGGCTGCCGATCGCAGTTTTAATCAGATTACCGTTGATGGCGATACCAGCACCAATGATACTTTGATAGCCTTGGCAAACGGTCAATCTCGCACTCCCGCCATTACCGGAAAAGGCCCGGAAGCCGATCGCCTCGAAGCCATGCTAACAGCGGTTTGTGAACATTTAGCCAAAGCGATCGCTCGCGACGGTGAAGGGGCAACTTGTTTGATTGAAGTGCAAGTTAGCGGCGCCGCCGATGAAGCAGACGCTCGTCAAGTGGCGAAGACGATAGTCGGATCGTCGCTGGTGAAATCGGCGATTTTTGGCCGCGATCCCAATTGGGGACGAATTGCCGCCGCCGCCGGACGTGCGGGGGTCAAGTTCAAGCAAGAAGATCTGCGAATACAATTGGGAGATTTTCTGTTAATGGAAAAGGGTCAACCTCTACCCTTCGATCGCGCCGCCGCCAGTCAGTATTTAAAGCAAGCCGCCGCCGGGGAATACCTCAAGAGTGATACCGTTTTAATTCAAGTCAATTTGGGGAACGGTTCTGGCGTCGGCAAAGCTTGGGGATGTGACTTGAGTTATGATTATGTGAAAATTAACGCCGAGTATACCACCTAAACCCTCAAGTCTATGTGATGTCAGGAGTTAGAGGATACAAACATCCTCTTAATCTTGTTAAGATGCCACCCCGATCGCCATAATTGAAATCAATGTTTGATTTCAAAGTGATGACTTCCTGGGTCTGTCTCTAGAAAATAGACCGGACTCAAGCAGATGTGACTGGCTCAGGATGAAATTAGATTAACTGCTCAATTTCTTCTGTTTTGCGGACGGAAATGGTTTGTGCTAAGTAGGGAGGATTTTTGCGGTCGGAGTTCCGTTTGGTATGGTTGGCGACCACACCCAAACAGGGAAGATGAAACTTATCAAGTTGAGCCAATACTTTCTCCGTGACCGATTGATGGGTTTTGGCAACTCCCACAACCATAATTAAACCATCGAGATGTCCGGCTAGAAAAACCCCATCGGTATAGTCTCGTAACTGAGGCGTATCGTAAATTACCAGGTCAAAGGTCTTTTGCAGTTCATCGACGATATGCCGCATCTGAGCCGATCCTAACAGTTTAATGGCCGCAGCGGTCGGAGTTCCCGCCGTCAGTGCAAACAGGTTATCGGCCATCGCGGACTGTTGAATGAGAATACTCGGTGCAATGCGGCTATCGGTCAAAAGACTGCTCAATCCTTTTTGGTTGGGTAAGCCCAAACTTTGATGCAGTTGGGGATGACGCAAGTTAGCATCGACAATCAACACTTTTTGGCCCATACTGGCTATCGTTTGAGCCAGGTGTAAAGCGATGGTTGATTTCCCATCTCCAGACTCGGCCGAACAAACCCCCAGCGAACGTATAGAAGTTTCTCCGTAGAGAAAACGAATATTGGCATATAGGGCGTCAAAAGCATCCATAAATTTGGATACCTTCTGTTGAGAACTGCCGAACAAATTTAGAGGGATCTGTCGTTTTTGACGGGGAATTATTCCCAGAATCGGCTGTTTGATACCATCTTTGAGATCGTCTATACCGTAGAAAATATTGTGGAGTTTTTCGATTAAGATTGATAAGGCTAATCCGACTGCCAAACCCCCGGCTATACCCATCAGATTTTTATTGCTACCATCGCTTTCGCCTTCTTCAACTATAGGTTGAGAAATGATTTCCCAAGGGACGTTATCTTGTGCCGAGTCGAGAAGTAGTTTTTCTCGCTGTTCTAACAGTCGCTTCAGGTTTCCGTTGGCTAATTCTAGCTGCTGTTGTAATTCGGCATATCGACGAGAAATGCTCGGAAAAACTTGAGCTTGTCGCTCAAATTGGGATTGAGATTGTTCGAGTCCGGCCAGACGAACTTCCAGCATTTCAATTTGATTGCTCACCTCTACAAGCTGTCCGGTGAGTTGCTGACGAATTGAACTTTGAAATCCTAAAACTGAAGAATTAGCAGAAATATTAGGCGCATTTTGTCCTAACACCCGTTGGGTTTCCTCGGCGAGTAAGCGCTCAATATTAGCTCGCTGTTGCAACAGTAATTGCATCTCCGGTGTATTGGTATTATAAACCGCAGATTGTTTGGCAATTTCGTTTTCAATTTCTGTTAAACTTGCTAATAATTGAGTTCGATTTGGAGCTTCACTTAGTGCCGAAGCTGCCATCGCTTCTTCTGGCGTTAAGTTCAGTTTAGCTTGCAAATTGCTATACTGAGTTCTTAATTCCTGAAGTTGTCTTTGAGTTTCGTTCCGTAAAGTCTCTAGCTGACGGATTTGTTCGTAGAGTTCTTCACCCCGAGCTTGAGGATTAAACAGTTGATAATCTTCTTGAAGATTTTGGAGTTGAGTCTGATACAGATCTACCCTTCTTTCTAAATCCGGAAGTTGAGTATCAATATATTTAATCCCTTCCCGAATCCCGCTGCTGCGCTCTTCTTTACTATATTTTAAGTAGCGTTCGGCAGTTTCTTCTAAAACAAACTGCACCAAATTTGGATCTAACCCTTCATAGGTGATTTGCAGAATTTTGGTTTGATCGAATCTCTTATTTTCTCCCACCAAACGCTCAACAGTTAAGTTCTTTTGAATTTGTTTCAGCGTAAACTCCGGGTATTGAGCTTGAACTTCGTTGACAATCTCATCTAAAACTTCCGGACTTTGCAAAATCTCTAACTGAGTGGGATAATCTAAATTAAATAAGTTCTCATTGGGGTTTCCCTGTGTTCGAGTTAAAGTTAAGGGATCGGTCAGCTTATCGGTTGAAGTGACCGGTTCAACCAGCATCTCAAAATTACCGGTATAACTCGGAGGTGGATCTTCAATATATTTATTGGCTGCAAAGATAGCAATTCCCGTCACCCCAGCAATCAAAAGGATTTTTCGCTGAACTGTCCTTAACAGTGGAGCTAAATTTAACCCCCCCCCAGATGAAGACGCTAACTCCTCTGTCTCATCGGCAAATTGGGAAGTCTTGAGATCGTCTGAGTCGATCGCTACAGTATCACGCTGCATAATTACCTAGAACTTTAAATAGCCTTACTCTATGTTATCAGTTGATATTTCAATGACAGCACTTTTGATGCAGTTTGAATTGATTGAGATTCCCAAAACTCTTGAGGAAATTTTGTCTTGACAGCGGTCTATTCCGAGAAACTCTACACAGGCATTTCCCGATTCTACTTGATGATTAATTTCCACCAAACAATCTTAAAAATGCACTCAGAGTAATAATATCCCGGACCGGTCTAAAAAATTCTGATGTCAGATCTCCAAAACGAGTTAACCCCGTGCGGCTGACCACGACAATATCATTATTTCGTAAAAGCGGATTATTTTGATTGTTAATTCCCTCCGCTAAATCAATGATAATCTTCTCCCGAGTGGCTGTACCATCCGGATTGATGCGAATTAATTCCACCTCTTTTTTGCGAGCGCGAACACTATCAAATCCCCCTGCGGCCAGTATAGCCTGATTCAGAGGTGTATTGGGTGGAACTTCCAAAATACCCGGATCGACCACTTCACCGACGACATTCACATTAATCGTTGCCGGAGCAAAACTGGCTGTCGCCAAAGCTTCGACCTCAGCCGGATTAATCTCAGAAGCCTGCGGTATCACAATTGTATCCCCTTCTTGCAGAAAAGGATCTTGATTAATATCGCCCGATTGCAGCAATTCCCACAAATTAATCTCTGTTGTTTGTAACCCGTTTCTGGTAATCCGACGGACTTCTACATTGCGAATATCAGCCGAGTTGGTAATTCCCCCCGCAATTTGAATCGCTCGGGTCACGGTGGGGGGGTCGGAATTATCATTTTCTGCACTAACCGTATAAACTCCCGGACGAAACACTTCCCCAACAACTACCACTTGTAACGGCTCATTTTCCGGGGAAACCAAACCCGATGAAACAATCTGACGAATTTGAGCCGATTCAATCGTCACCGCCGTTGGAATATAAATACTGTCCCCATCAAGTAAAATCGGATCTTGGTTCAAATTCCCTTCTTCGATCAATTCTTCGAGGTTCAACGTCACGACCGAACCATTGGGCGTCACCCGTCGCAACTGAACCCGGTTTAAATCCGCCGCTTTGGTCAATCCCCCCGCCAACTGAATCGCTTGGGTGACTCGGGGAAGTTGTCCATCGCCCCCTCCGGCTTGACCGGCGACTCCCGCCATCCGATAAGACCCCGGACGGTTCACTTCTCCGGAAATCGCAATCTGTACCGGACGAAATTCAATCAAACTTAGGGTAATCACAGGCTGTTTCAGTAACGCACTGTATCGCTGAGAAATTCTCGCTTGGGCTTGGGGTAAAGTTAGCCCTCTAACCTCAACAGTCCCAATTCCCGGTAAATTCACGGTTCCATCGGTTAAAACCAAATACTCGCCGCTATACTTGTCCACTCCAAACACATCCAGCCGCAAGCGATCGCCCGTACCCAAATTATAGGTGCTATCGAGTTGGGGTAGCGCTCCGCTATTGGGGGTCTGATTGCTTGGGGAAGTCCGAGGTTGATTCTGGGCGAAAACGGGTAACTGAAGATTCAGACTGATCAGGGTCAGTAGCGTGAGGTTGGTGACAGATATCCTAATCGATTGAATTAGCATTGTTCTTTGTTTCAAGAAGAAAGGATTTGAACCCTACACCCTGCTTATCATGGCTGAATCAGGCTTTAACCTGTTGATGCACGGTGGAACAAGTTTTCGGGTTTTTCTCCCCGTTGCAATTGAAATTAGGCTCCGCTCTAACATCTAACACAGACCATCAGGCAGCTTTTTGTTTCAATTTATTTCTATCGAACCAGTATAGTGCTTCTCTGTTGCGATCGTCAGCCCTCGAAGGTTAGATCTCAAAGGGATTTGTTGATTTTATTCCCTCCACCGGGACAATCGCTTCTCGATCCATCGCGAATGCAACCTAACTCACTTGATTATCCCATCTCGCTTTGGACTTCTCCGGGTGACTGTTTGTAAAATCTTTTCGACTTTATTAAAGTTTTTGTAAAGCTCTACTTTTCATCACTTCTAGAGGTAAAATCTAAGTGCTTCTGTTTACGATTCAATCAAGTTATCTTTCCCCCGAAGCCCGCTCTAAAATTTATAACAGTCCTTCTTCTCTCCCGCTCCAATCGATTACCTTTTTGATTTTGATTAGAAAACTCTTATCTTGTCATTGCCGAGCGCGACCTGATAAAATTAACAAAAGATCTGGATCTAGAGGTCAAGCATGAACGGGTTATTAATTGTTATTCTCCTGGGAATAATCCTGGGACTATCAATTCCAATTTTTGTCTTTGTTCTCGAATGTCTTTTGGCAGTATTTCCGAATTTCTCCCAACAGTTAACTCCCGCTTCTAAACAACCCCGAGTCACGATATTAATTCCAGCCCACAACGAAGAATCGGGAATTGCTGCCACAATTGAACCCTTATTATCTCAATTAAAACCCGACGATAAAATTGTCGTTATTGCCGATAATTGCACCGATAAAACCGCCGAAATCGCCCGTCAAACCGGCATCACCGTCTTAGAGCGCCAAAACCCGGAACAGCGGGGAAAAGGCTACGCTCTAGACTACGGTTTACAGTTCCTCCAAGCCGATCCTCCAGATGTTTTAGTGATGGTAGATGCCGACTGTAGAGTGGAACCGGGAACAATCGAAAAAATCACCGAAAAAGCGATCGCCACCCAAAGACCCGTACAAGCTTTATACTTGATGGAAATTCCCGAAAAACCCACACCTAAAGATTCTATCTCGGCACTGGCTTTTTTGGTAAAAAATCAGGTTCGCCCCCAAGGACTCGAACGCCTCAATTTTCCCTGCGCTTTAACCGGAACCGGAATGGCTTTTCCCTGGTCTATTTTGCGGGAAGTTAGCCTCGCCAGCGGTAATATTGTCGAAGATATGCAGCTTGGGGTAGACTTGGCGATCGCAGGCCATGCGCCGCTATACTGCGATCAAGGACGAGTTACCGGTATTCTCCCCCAACAAGAACAAGCCGCCACCAAACAAAGAACCCGTTGGGAACACGGACACCTACAAACCATCCAGACTCAAGTTCCGCGACTGTTAAAAGCCTCTTTAAACCAAAGACGCTTGGACTTATTTGTAATGGCTTTAGACCTGTTTGTACCGCCATTATCCCTCCTGGTAATGCTGTGGTTGGCTGCAACAATCATCGCGACAGTAGCAGGAATTATCGGTTTATCCTGGCAACCGGCTCTCTTAAGTGCGATCGCAGGCGGACTGATGTTAATCGCTATTTTAGCAGCTTGGGGAAAATATGGTCGAGAACGAATTTCGCTATTAACATTGCTGAGTGTACCGCTTTATATTCTCTGGAAAATTCCCCTCTATTTCGGTTTTCTCGTCAAACGTGAAAAAGAATGGGTTAGAACCGAACGAGATCAAGTTGGAGTCAGTTCCAAATAGGGGCTATTTTAGTCACCCGTGTTGTGATTTTTTTTGGAGACCGGGGCGGGTTTATATCAACGGTCTGTGGAACATGATACATCTATTTGGAACCCGCCCCTACAGTGATATCTTATACGCGAAACCTGTAAAAAGATGAAAATTGCCTATCTCGTTAACCAATATCCCAAAGTTAGCCATAGCTTCATTCGTCGGGAAATCTTAGCGGTTGAAGCCACAGGAATAGAAGTGCTGCGGTTTTCGGTTCGGTCCCTCGAAGATGAACTCGTAGACGAAGCCGACAAACAGGAACTCGCCAAAACCAAATTTATCCTAAATGTCGGAGTAATCGGATTATTTTTGAGTTTACTTTGGGCAATTCTAACCCGTCCGTTTCGTTTGTTTTCCGGCTTCAAACTAGCCCTAAAAGTCGGAAAAAAATCCGAACGGGGTATCCTTTATCATTTAATCTATCTGGTCGAAGCCTGCGTGCTGTTGCGGTGGCTTTTAGAGTCGGAAGTTGAACACCTACACGTTCATTTTGGCACCAACTCCACAACGGTAGCAATGCTTTGTAAAGCCTTGGGAGGTCCAACTTACAGCTTTACCGTTCACGGACCCGAAGAATTTGATAAACCCCAAGCCATTAATTTAACCGAAAAAATCAATCACGCCAGTTTTGTTGTCGCTATTAGTTCTTTTGGAAAAAGTCAACTTTATCGCTGGTGCGATTACAAACAATGGTCTAAAATACAGGTGGTTCGCTGTGGAGTTGATCACCTGTTTCTCGAACAGCCTCACGTTCCGGTTCCCGATGAACCCCGGTTTGTTTGTGTGGGTCGTTTGAGCGAACAAAAAGGTCATTTATTATTGGTTGAAGCGGTTAGTCAACTGGCGGCTGAGGGAGTCAAATTTAAGTTGGTTTTTGTCGGAGACGGAGAGTTACGACATCCGATAGAAACTTTGATGAGTCAGCTTAATCTCAAAGATTACATTGAAATTACCGGTTGGGCAACAAATACCCAAGTTCGAGAACAAATTTTAGCCGCCCAAGCCTTAGTTTTACCCAGTTTTGCAGAAGGTTTACCGGTGGTTTTGATGGAAGCCCTCGCTTTGGGACGTCCGGCTTTAACCACTTATATTGCGGGAATACCGGAGTTAGTTGAACCGAATAAAAACGGTTGGTTGGTTCCCGCCGGTTCAATTCCATCGCTCAAAGAAGCCATGAAAGCCGTTTTAAATACCCCTTGCGAACAACTCGAAGAAATGGGAAAATTGGGAGCCGAACAAGTTGCCAAGCAGCATAATATTACCACAGAAGCGACCAAATTAGGCCTATTATTTCGTCAAGTTCGCCAACAGTAAAAGGTTGATTCTTCTTCGACGCCTTGAAGGTGAAATTGTTGGTCGGGTTTCCAGTCTCCCATATCAAAATCTCGGGAAATAATTAAAGTTCCCGGTTGCAGTTGGTTAAACTGGGGTTTGAGTTTGAGGTTGAGGTGAGGTAACAGGTAAAGATAGACAACTGTTGCTTCCCCAATCTCGCTTTCAAATAAATTCTCTAAACGAAATTCTACGCGATCGCCAACGTCGGCAATTTTAGCATTTTCTTCGGCTTCCGAGATGCGTTCCGGGTCGATATCGATACCGACCGCCCTCATCCCATAGCGTTGAACCGCAGCGATCGCCATTCGTCCGTCGCCGCAGCCTAGATCATAAAAAATATCATCCCCGTTTAAGTGCAGTTTGTCAAGCATTTCCGTGACCAATTCCGGCGGGGTGGGAAGATAACCAATATCAAGTTTAAGAGAACCCATGATCGTTTATAATTTGGTGTATATTCAAGTTACTATTTTCTAAGATTTAGACCAACAACGGATATAAACCCGCCCGACTGCTTTTTATTCTTCACCGTTTCTCGCTTATGCTTCCTTTCATCCGTAACGATCTGGCTCAATTTCAAGCTTATGTTCCCCATCTGAGTGGAGAGTCTCAAACTCCAGTTTCATCCGATCTGATTTTAGATCGTTTGGATACCAATGAATGTCCTTACGATCTTCCTGACGAGTTAAAACAAAAGCTGGCTTGGACTTATCAGCATGAAATTGAAACCAATCGTTATCCCGATGGTTTTCATGCTACCTTAAAACAGGCGATAGCTCAATACGTTAACCGAGGAATTCCCGATGCAGAATTTTCTGTTAATTCTGCTAATCTTTCGGTTGGAAATGGTTCCGATGAATTAATTCGAGCGCTTTTAATTGCCACCTGTTTGAATGGAGAAGGTTCGATTTTAGTCGCGAATCCCACGTTTTCTATGTATGCAATTTTGGCGGAAACTTTGGGAATTAAACCCGTTAAAATTGGTCGGAATGAGACTAATTTTGAAATGGATTTAGAGGCGGCTAAAACGGCAATTAAACAAACCCAAAATCCGCCAATTCGAGTTGTTTTTGTGATTCATCCCAATTCCCCAACGGCGAATGCTTTAACGGAAGCGGAAATTAACTGGTTAAAAAGCTTACCCCCAGAGATTTTAGTTGTTATCGATGAAGCCTATTTTGAGTTTAGTCAAACGACTCTTGTTGGCGAACTTTCTCAACATCCCAATTGGGTGATTTTACGAACATTTTCTAAGGCGTTTCGGTTGGCGGGGTTGCGGGTTGGATATGCGATCGCTCATTCCGATTTAATTGGTATTGTAGAGAAAGTTAGACTTCCTTATAATCTCCCCACTTTCTCGCAGTTGGGGGCGGAGTTTGCGTTAAATAATCAGGATGAGTTATTAGCTGTCATTCCCGAAATTCTCGCCCAACGTCAACTGTTGATTGATGCAATTCGTCAACATCCCCAATTAAAAGTATGGGAAAGTAACGCTAACTTTGTTTATGTTCGTCTCAACTCTTTAGACTCGGGAGATTCCGATGTTGATTCTAATAAAATATTACAACAAATCCAGCAAAAATTCAAGTCTCAAGGAACATTAATTCGTCATACGGGAGGCGGGTTACGCATTACCGTTGGCACCCCGGAAGAAAATCAACGAACCATAGAACGAATTAAGTTACTTTCGGTTTAAAGGGAAAATGATTCAAGGAGATTGAAAAACATGGAGACTAGCTTCTTACAGCCTTTTTATGAGATGTTAAACCTGTTTCAATTGGCGTTTACCATAATTTTGCTTGGAATTGGAGTAACCGCAGCATTTTGGATGAGAAGTTTTCTCTTTTCAGTATTAATGGCTATTATTTTGCTAGTAATAGCTAAAGCCGTATCAGTATTTTCGGCTGATATACTTCCTATAGCTTCAACTTATATCTTTGCTTTGGGATTAGGATTTTTGTCCGGAAGTGTTGTAAAGTGGTGTTGGAGTCAAATAACTTTAACTTAAGTGTTCAATGAATTAACAGCCAATAATCATTACTCAATGTATTGATCGTTGGCTTGGGTAGCAACTAATAAATTGAAATGTTTTGCCACAAATCTGCCGATACAAACCGAGATAAATGTCCTACATTGGTTGTCGCAATAACAACATCTGAAACACCAAGAGTCACAGCTTGCGCGACCAAAATCATGTCAGCATCAATCGTTTTGTCTCCTGCTGTTGGTTGTCCTTGTTGACGTGCCTGCGCCCAAAATATTGCCGCTTGGCGCATTGCAGTAGTCGTTATCGGAAGGTATTCTAGTGACTGTGCTAGTTCATCTAGCCGATCAATTCCTCGCGTTTTGTTTGCTCTGAGCAATTCCCGTCGAACTTCATAATCAGCAATCTCTGGAACAATAACCCGAACACCGGATGTTACAATTCCTTGCAGCCATTGAGTACAAGCAACACTCTCAGCAGAACGTTTTGGATTCGTGACTAAGCCAAGTATTCCTGCATCTAAAAGTATGACTCGGTTCACCAACTTACACCTTTCATTTCAACAGGAAATAATTTACGATGGGAGAGACGATCTTCATCCAATGACTGAATTAAATATTCGCCTGTTTCTTTCTGTTCTTGAATATCTTCTTCCTCTAGCCAAGATTGCAGTAAGTTGACGGCTTTAGCTTGTTTTTTTGCTACTAAGATTTGCTCGGTTAACAGTTGTAAAGCGTATGCTTCCACCGAAAGTCCCTGTTGTTCGGCTTTTTGTTTCAGGTATTGCTCTAATTCGGGTGTTAAGTTTAGAGTTAAGGTCATAGTAGGTGTTATTTTGAGTCCTATTAGATATTGTATCTGATTTAATCCTGTTACAGCCGATCATTTGTATTATAGGGTGTATCAGACAGAAGATGAAAACTTGATAAAATTAACTTAAAAATCTGATGCACCCTACTCAAGTAATTTTTGGGCTGCATCAGACAGAAGATGAAAACTTGATAAAATTGACTTAAAAATCTGATGAACCCTACTTTTAATTTTCGGCTAAAATCGGTTCTAATTCTTTTCTGAATTGTTTCCAACTTTCTAACGCTTCTGGATCGGATGTTGCTCCTTTTTGTAATAAAATAACCCCGTCTTCAAACCCAATAACGCCGTATTCATTTGTGGCGGTAAACTGGTCAAGAATGGGAACAATTTCTTTGAGTTGACCCCGTTCCCGTTTAAAGGCTTCTTGGTATTGCTGCATTTGCCACAAATCAAGAAGAATATAGTCCATTTTTACCACTTCTCCGGCATCGTTTCGCAACTCAAATTGAGGAAACCTTAACACTTCCCGACGGCTGGAAAGATGGGGAATAATATAATTTGTTGTCGCGACACTGGCATCGCGTGGAATTTGGGCGAGTAACGGGCGAAATTGGGCGACGTGGGGCCATTGTTTGGTGACGGGAATATAAACCCAAGGTTGAACGGAGTCGGGGATTAAAAAGTAAAGGGTGCGGTTGGGGTTGGACGTTAAAGTAAAGAATAACGATAAACCGATACAAAATAGCCAAAATCGTTTAAATTTGCGGGAAGGAAGTTGTTGTTCTGGATTTTGTTTCTGACGATTTGCCCACCAAATTATGCTACCATAATATAATCCGGGAACAACGGTCATGGCGTAGCGAATGGTAATCGATAAAACCGATTCTCCTTTGGCTAAAAATAGTTTCAGTAATGGAAATCCGGCTATCATCCAAGAAGCGGGTGCAACGGCGGGAACAAACGCTAAGGGCAACCATTGACCGAGCAAATATTTAATTGTACCAAAAAATGGGGTCAAGAGTTCAACAATTAACCGCCAGGGGTTGCTAACAATTCCCCAAATAATTTCTAAGGTAGAGGCTTCTTCTCCTTCGGCGTACTGACCGAACCTTTCCATCATAAACCGTTGGGAAATATCCTCAGAAAACAAGGGCATAATTAGATTTGTCAGTAAAATCATATAGCCGAAACTAAGGATACAAACGCCAATTCCCTGTTTGGGATAACGTCGGCTTAAAATCATATAAACCCCGACGCCAAACAACGCGACGCCCGAATCTTCTCGTACCCCTAAAATACAAACCGCCAACAGCCAAAATAGCCACCATTTGCGTTTTTCCATCGCCAACAGCAAACTAAATACAAATAGGGGAATTTGGGAAACATCGTGGAAATTTGCCAGAGTCGGACCGATAACGGCGTTGGCGGCGTAAAAACTAGCGGCGATCAGGGCAGATAAGGGCGGTTCTAGATGTTCTCTGGCTAAAATATATAAAATCAGACCTGCTGCGGTAACAAAGGTAACTTGTAGGAAAATTAACGTAACCGGGGAGGGAAATAAAGCGTAGATGGGTAGCCAGAGGAGTAAAGCCGGAGTGAAGTGTTGACCGAGGCGGTGGTAAGACACATCGGGATACTGACCCTGATGAACGACATTGGTTGATAGCGCCGAAGACAGAGAACTTTGAAAAAACCGTCCGTGTGCGTTATTCCAGAAGACTTGGTTAAAAATGCCGTGATCGTAAGAGGCGTAAAAGCTGAAATAGCGGTGTAGCAAGAGAACCAAGCAAATGACAAAAAATGCGATCGCGACTTTAACGACGAGTTGGAGTGATGAATTTTTCTGCCAATTTGCCAACATTGCCTGTTCCCCTAAATGTCTCAATCCCCTACTATGCCATAATTTGCGCTCATAAGTTAAACTCAAATAGCGATCGTCTCAGTTCTGTGTAATTGGTAACTGGTAGCCTGTCTTACTGAATCGTCACTGACAAATCGCAGATAACTAACTGTTGAGTGTACGCTTGCCGACTGTAGCTCCTGACTCCTAAAAAAATGGAATCATTAAGGAGATCTTAAATTAAACTATTATGTAATTATCTTTTGCCAATGCTTAACTCTTGTCATCCGAGAGACAGCCTAAACGGTAGATACTCCCTGCTACAAACAGATTTCATGCAGGTATTTCCAGAAAAATCAACGAATCCGGAAGCGTGTCTACAGCTTCTTCTGTTCGCCGACCAGCGTCCTAGCTCTAAGGAACAGATCGGTGAGATCCGCCAATTTCTAGAAAAATTAGACTCTCAAGAGCCTTATGAACTGCAAGTGATCGATGTCGGACAACAGCCTTATCTGGCGGAATATTTTAAACTGGTGGCAACCCCCGCCCTGGTGAAAATCTTCCCGGAACCTCGCCATATCTTGGCGGGTAGCGATCTGGTGATGCAACTCGAACATTGGTGGCCCCGGTGGCAGCGTGCCTTGGAGGAATGCTGTTGTTTGGATCAAAAAACCCACGCGGAAGCCTCTGCTGGTGCCAACAGTGCCAACACGGTGACGTCGGTGGCTTATGTGGCCGAACTGATCAAACTCAGCGACGAAGTGTTTCGTCTCAAGCAGGAAAGAGAGCAACTGCAACAACAACTGAGTTTTAAAGATCGGATTATTGAAATTCTCGCTCACGATCTGCGTAGCCCCTTAACGGCTGCATCTCTGGCGTTAGAAACGTTGCTGGCTTCTCATCAAAATCCTCAAAAGCAAAAAGAGTCCCCTGAGATCGCTAAGGCTTTTAGAGAACGTTTGGTTCAACAAGCCCGCAACCAGATCCGAACCATCGATCGCATGATCACGGATATTTTGCAAACGGCAACTGGCCCGAGTGCTAAATTATTGCTGCAACCGAATAAACTCGATCTGGCGGAATTCTGTCAAGAGATTTTGAGCGAGTTTAGCACTCAGTTACAGGGGAAATCTTTGCAACTGAAAACCGATATACCGAATGACATTCCTCCCGTCTATGCCGATCAAGAACGCATTCGTCAGGTGATTGTCAATTTGTTGGATAATGCGGTCAAATACACGCCCCGAGGCGGAACGTTGCGAGTGTCAATTTTGCACCGGACTACTCAAAAAATCCAGGTGAGTATTTGCGATAGCGGGCCGGGTATTCCCGAAGAAAATCGCGATCGCATTTTTCAAGATCGGTTTAGACTGCAACGGGACGAATCTCAAGATGGCTATGGGATTGGTTTATCGCTGTGCAAACGGATTATTCGCGCCCATTACGGTCAAATTTGGGTAGATTCGTCTCTCAATAAAGGCAGTTGTTTTCATTTCACTTTACCCGTTTATCACTTTTAAAGAAAAATCGATTAACCGGGTGTCAAGATGTTTTCGCCGCGATTATCGCATCGATAATTTTCTCATTGGCTTTGGGAAAGGGATATTGATCGATTTCATCTAATGTCACCCACCGAATTTCATCGCATTCGATCGGTTGAGGTTCTCCACCGATATGGCGACAATGGTAAACATGGAGGGTAACGCGAAAATGAGTGTAGGCGTGTTCGAGGGTGATTAAGTGCGATCCGACTTCGACTTCAATCGCTAATTCTTCGCGAATTTCTCGACGAATACACTCTTCGATCGTTTCGTTGGCTTCGAGTTTACCGCCTGGAAATTCCCACAACCCTCCGAGCAATCCTTTTG
This sequence comes from Capilliphycus salinus ALCB114379, assembly GCF_047276495.1. Taxonomy (NCBI): domain Bacteria; kingdom Bacillati; phylum Cyanobacteriota; class Cyanophyceae; order Oscillatoriales; family Sirenicapillariaceae; genus Capilliphycus; species Capilliphycus salinus. Next base: position 903,648 of record NZ_CP178543.1, read on the forward strand.
CGGGTCGTTTGTCAATTAAAATCTGTCCCGGTTCGTTCCAGATAACAGCAACACCGATAATTTTATGGGGTAAGGGATGATCGGCTTCGCGCATGGGAAGTTGATGTTGTAGGTTAGATAAATAAGCCGGACCGTGAGTTTTCCAAGGACATTGCTGACAGTTGGGCGTTTTCGGTAAACAAACCGTTGCACCGAGATCCATGATCGCCTGGTTAAACGTTCCCGGATGCTTGGGATCGAGTAAAATATCCGACAGTTGCCAGAGGTCTTTTAACGCTTTCGGTGGGGGAACGGTTAACGCCGTCAGCCGAGCCAACACTCGTTTAACATTACCATCTAAAATAGAGATGGGCTGATTAAAAGCGGCGCTGAGGATTCCCCCGACTGTGGTTCGCCCAATTCCGGGTAACTTTAACACCGCTTCGAGTTGGTTGGGGAATTTTCCCTGATACTGTTCGACCACAATTTTGGCGGCTTTGTGCAGGTTCCTCGCCCGGGCGTAGTATCCTAAACCTTGCCACGCTTTGAGAACTTGTTGCAGATCGGCACCGGCCAACGCCTCAACGGTGGGAAATTGACTTAACCAGCGTTGATAATAGGGGATGACGGTTTTGACTTGGGTTTGTTGCAGCATGATTTCTGCGATCCAAATCCCGTAAGCATCGCTACTATCCCGCCAGGGTAAGGTTCGACCCTCCTGTTGATACCAAGCCAATAGCGATCGCCGCAACTGCTTGATTTTCGCCCTTGATAAACTCATCCGATCGGGAGTCACCGAAAAAGGTGAATTAGCGATCGGGATGTCGATCGCTCATTTGTTCGACCGACTGTTCAAAAGCCATCCGCTGTTCGGCATTTCTCAGGAAATAACCGCTAATCATCGCCGAGGCTAACAACCGTCCCAAGTGTTCGCGGCTGGTGGTGATGCTCATGCCAAAATGTTCTGAAGGCAAATTTCCCAACAATCCGATAATATTTCGTTCCATAACTTGAAACACATCGGACGAACTGGGTTTGGATAATTGAGAAATGGTATCGGGACTCATCGCTTGCACGTATTGCCAGAGCAAGTTATGTCCTTCGCCTCCTTCTCCTTCTTCAAAAAATCTTGAGTTGTGATTGGCTTCATTGTTCACCTGTCTACCTCCGCTCGATAAGAATTCCAATTTGAAGCTATTTGGGGATAAGGGTTGGTAATTTTTAGCTTTTGTCTCTTTCTCTACATACTTTAATTTAGCAGGATTACTTGCTGAAACTTGTTGTTACACCGAACTTAATTGAATTCGGAGTCTAAAGTTGACAACCCGGAAGCCAAGTAGAGGATCAACAAGCCGTTTGACTTCTATGACGCTCTCTTTTTCTATCGGATCGGTCAACCGCAGACTCCGAACCCTATATATATGAATGAATTGAAAAATGATTGCTGTGTTTTTTTTAGCTGGCGAGATAGTCTCCCATATCCTGTTTGCGTTTACGCAGTTTGGTTAGGGCTTCCCGTTCGATTTGTCGCACCCGTTCGCGACTGATGTTTAAGCGATCGCCGATTTTCGCCAGAGTCATGGTTTGTCCATCCTCTAAGCCAAATCTCAGGGCTAACACCTGTCGCTGTTGTTCGGTGAGATCGGTCATTAAAACTTCCAAGTCCGAACGCATCGAAGATTGTAAGGCATAATCTTCTGGGGAGGCGCTGGTATCTTCTAAGAGATCTCCCAGTTCGGTATCTTGGTTATCTCCCACTCGCAAATCTAGAGACAGAGGCATTCTCGCCCGTTCGAGATATTCGCGAATTTGTTTGGGAGTTAGATCTAATTCCGAAGCCAATTCGCCAATAGTGGCGGAGCGTCCTAGCTGTTGGGCTAAGGAACGTTGGGCTTTCTTGATTTTGTTAAGCTTTTCTGTTATGTGAATGGGTAAACGAATGGTTCGGCCTTTTTCGGCGATCGCCCGGGTGATCGCTTGACGAATCCACCAATAAGCGTAGGTTGAGAACCGGTAGCCTTTGGTGGGGTCAAATTTTTCGACTCCCCGCTGCATTCCGATGGTGCCTTCTTGGATCAGGTCTAAAAGATCGACATTGCGCTTGATATATTTTTTAGCCACAGATACGACTAATCGCAAATTCGCTTCAACCATCTTGCGCTTCGCATTTTGGCCATCTTCGAGAGCTTGTTTTAACTCGTTGATAGATAGGCCGACGTTTTCCGCCCATTCTGCATAACTGGGTTCGCGACCCAAGCGTTTTGCAAGTTTCTCTTTGCTGTCTTCGAGACTTGTGGTCTGTTGCACCTGTTTACCATAGAGAATCTCTTGCTCATGGGTTAACAGGGGAACGCGACCGATTTCCCGCAGGTAAGCGCGTACTGAATCTGTATCTGTGGGTTTAGCAATTCTCATGGCTCATCTCCCGCTGGATACCTCGAGCTATAGTGGTTTGAAGTTAAGACCCTCCCAGGTTTTCGCTCTTCGCGTGTCGGTTGGCTGGTGCTTCGAGTTGGCTTTCGATGCCGAGTAGGACCGGGCCAACACTAAGCAATGTTGAGCCAATACCGAACCCGTCTGATTTTTGGCTTGGGATCGGGACGTTAACATTACTCAATAATTTGATGTTAAGAATTTTAACATTTCTTAGAACTTCTGCCTATCCCCCCTAAGGTTGAGTCGGCTCCAGGTCCAAACTTAATCTGTAGACACTACCTGTAAACCAACTTCACAATTGCATCACGTTAGACAAAATTTCTTAAATTTTTCTAAAGAATAGGGAATGGGCAGGATGGTAAACGGATGAGTTGACCGCTGGGTTATCAGGGTTAACGCGCGATTGTAACGGATGAGTTGACGGCTGGGTTATCCACGTTAACGCTGTCAAACTGGTAACAGCACGGTACTTGGTCACTGTTTACTGGTCAGGGGGGATGGGGAGATGGGGAGATGGGGAGATGGGGAGATGGGGAGGTAGGGAGATGGGGAGATGGGGGAGAAACTGTTTAGTGCTTACTGTCAACTCTAATAACTGGTGAGGCAGCGCGGTCTTGGGGTCTCCCCAAGTGAAGCGACTGCCGTTCGCGCAGCGTCTCCGAAGGAGATACCCGCATATGGTGACTGATAATTGCCTATTGCCTGTTGCCTTTTGCCTGTTGCCTGTTGCCTGTTGTACGATTGTCGGCATAACTCAAATACAAACGTGATATGACCTATTGTCTTGGCATCATCACAAACTCTGGCCTGGTGATGGCAGCCGACTCGCGCACAAATGCAGGGGTTGATTATATTTCAACCTATCAAAAGCTGTTTGATTTTTCCCACCCCGGAGAACGGGTTATACTGTTGTGTTCGGCGGGAAATTTATCGATCACTCAAGGGATAATTAGCGAACTGGAAAAAGACCTGAAAGTGCAGGAAGAAACGAATCTGCACAATATTACCTGTATGTACGAAATCGCCCGTTATATTGGGGGGAAACTGCGAAAAATTCAAGAGTATGACGAAGCTTGGCTGAAAAAAGATGGGATTGAGGCTCAGTGTAGTCTCATATTAGGCGGTCAAATTCAAAACCAAAATCCCGAGTTATTTTTAATCTACAGTCAGGGAAACTTTATTCATGCCACGCCCGATACTCCGTTTTTACAAATTGGAGAAACCAAGTATGGTAAGCCGATTTTGGATCGGGCTTTAACTTACAACACCAATTTAGAAAGTGCGGCTAAATGCGCTTTACTTTCGATTGATTCTACCATGAAATCTAATATTTCTGTCGGGCCGCCGATTAATTTGGTGATGTACGAAAAAGACAGTTTGGTGATTCAACATCGGTTGCGTTTGCGTTTGGGCGATCCCTATCTGGCTAAAATTCGTAAGCTTTGGGAAGAATCTCTCAAACAGGCTTTTGATTGTATTCCTCATATTAATTGGCAACATCGCGAAGATGACTCGCCGGAAAATATTTTGATTGATTGAATCATCAAATTTTAGGGTTTGAGACTATCCCCTTGTAATTATAACCGAATTGGAGAATTTATTCAATGCGCTTCCTTTGAGGGGGCGCAGTTCGTTTAAGAGATTATAATTGATGCTTAAAGCATGGCTAGCCAAACAATCGTTTTTTAATTATACCCCCCCATGAAACATATCCTGATTTTTGACTTTGATGGAACATTAGCAGATACACTCGATGCGATCGCTCAAATTACAAATCGTCTTTCGGTTGAGTTTGGATATCCACCCGCTAGCCCGGAAGACCTAGATCAACTCAAAGATCTTAGCACTTGGGAAATTATTAGACGTTCTAGAATTTCTATCTTTAAATTACCTTTTTTATTGCGACGAATTCGGAAAGAATTACAAAAAGATATCCAATATGTTCATCTTTTCCCCGGAATTAAAGAAGTTCTACAACAATTAAATTATCAAGGATATTCCCTTTATATTTTAACTTCAAATTCCCGAGAAAATGTTACTGAAGTTCTCCAAAAATATCAAATTTTTCATTTGTTTGATCGGGTTGATTCGGCTTCGACTTTGTTTGGAAAGTCTAGATATATCAAAACCATTCTCAAGCAAGAAAATTTACAACCCGAACAAGCATTTTACATCGGAGATGAAACCCGAGATATAGAAGCAGCAAAAAAAGCTAAAATTAAAATAATTGCTGTGAGTTGGGGGTTTAACTCCCCGGAAATTTTATCCCGACATCATCCCGATGCTTTAATTGATTCTCCTCAGCAACTTGGGGAAGTTCTCAACATCCTAAATGGTCACTCCTCATCCTCCTTTACTGAGTCTCTTCATCCCGACTGAGCGCCATTAAAACGGCTCGTTGGCTAATATTTTTGTAAATAGTATCGAGATACTGCATTACGGTTTCACTGGCTGAAATTGAACGTCCTGGCGTTTGATTTGCGGCTGTTTCTAACGGAATTGAACCCAAAACATTTAAGACATTATCCGAACTTGCTGGCGGTGTAATTACCACTAAAGACGGGTCTAACTGTTCGTTATATTGCCAAAATTGTTCGACTTTTGGAGGATAAGAATTAACGGTTTCAGTTTCCGGTAAAGGTTGCGGTTTGGTTTCGGTTTCTTCTTCGGTTTGACTTCTTAACTGACGCAAATTTGCGATAATTTGTTCTTGGGTACGACCCCGCAACAGAAACAAAACAAACGGATCTTCGCTAAAGCGGTCGCCCAACAAATAATAAATTGCGGCGATATGTTTGCAGGGGTTTGCTTTGTCGGGACAGCTACAATGAGCGTGAACATCATCGAGACTAAAGGGAAACAATCTTAAACCATTGGCTGCAAATACTTCCTCTATATTTTGAGGCATTTCCCCCGCTAATAGTTTAGCAGAAAAAATCGCCCGTTGAGACAGAGTTTCGATGACAAATCCCCATTCTTCATCACTAAATTGATCTAACCACAGTGACACTTCATAGGGTTCGGGTTGGGTTCCTTGTACTTGGGCTTTAACTTTTTGATCTTCAAAATTGATGCTTAATACATTTCCCTGTCTGGCGTAATTTCTCGCCCTTTCCAAGCGTTTTTTAAACCGATATTTATCGAGTAAATCTAACCATTGTTGTGACCACCATTCCCGATCTGTTTGAATGTCATAGTTCGTCATAATTGCTAAATCCGTAGGTTTTCAAGTTTTGTAGGTTGGTGTCGAGCCAGCGAGACCCAACATTTTCCAAATCTACTGGTGTTGGGTTTCGTAACCTCAACCCAACCTACTAAAAGAAAATGGGTTTTGTAGGTTGGTGTCGAGCGAGCGAGACCGAACATTTTCCAAAAATGCTGGTAACTGGTGAATTATTCTTCTTCATCAATGACCGAATTTCGGTCAAGAATGAGTAAATTTCTTAACTGATCGGTATCCAATTCCGTTAACCAATCTTCTCCCGCTCCCACGACTTGTTCAGCCAAGGCTTTTTTACTTTCGATTAAATCATGGATTTTTTCTTCTAACGTTCCCGTTGACACAAATTTATGAACCTGTACATTTCGCGTTTGACCGATTCTAAATACCCGATCTGTCGCCTGATTTTCTACCGCAGGATTCCACCAACGGTCAAAGTGAAAAACATGATTGGCGCGAGTTAAATTTAATCCCACACCTCCCGCTTTTAATGATAAAATAAAAATCGGCGGCCCTTGCGGGTCTTGTTGAAAGCGATCAATCATTTCTTCCCGTTTGTTTTTCCGAGTTGCGCCATACAAGAATAACACTTCTCGGTTTAATTGTTGTTCTAAATAGGGTTGTAAGATTTTTCCCCACTCTGCAAACTGAGTAAACACGATAGCGCGATCGCCTTCGGAAAGCAATTCTTCCAGCATCTCTTTAAACCGTTGTAATTTACCCGAACTTTGAGCGCTTAAACTCTGATTTTCTATTTTGTTTTTTCCGGTTTTTGTAGACTTTCCATTTAATAAAATCGGATGGTTACAAACTTGTTTTAACTTCACCAACAAGCCTAAAATCATCCCCCGACGCTGTATTCCTTCGGCTGAGTCGATTTCCGCTAACGACTGATCGACGATTTTTTGATATAGACTAGCTTGTTCGGTTGAGAGTGAACAAAAGACTGTATTTTCCTGTTTTTCGGGTAAATCTTGGATAATATCTTTATCGCTTTTTAGACGCCGTAAAATAAACGGTTGAACCAAAGAACGCAACGTTTGTAATGAGTCTGTATCGCCGTATTTTTCAATCGGAATGGCAAATCTTCGCTGAAAAAATTGTTTCTGTCCCAAATAACCAGGATTGAGAAAATCCATAATTGACCACAATTCTGATAGGCGGTTTTCTACCGGGGTTCCTGTGAGAGCGATTTTAAAATTCGCCTCTAAATTTCTCGCGGTTTTTGATTGTTTCGCCTCGGGATTTTTAATATTTTGAGCCTCATCCAAAACCAATCCTTTCCAAGTCACGGTTTTTAGTTCTTTCTCATCTCTAAACGTTAACGGGTAACTGGTAATTATTAAATCATATTTTTGGGCGAAGGATGTAAAGGATTTTCCTTTTTTGCGTTTATCGCCGTGATGAACCGTGACTTTTAACGTCGGACTAAACCGTTTAACTTCTCGTTCCCAATTTCCCAAAACCGAAGTCGGACAAACCAGTAAAACGGGAGCGTCTAAGCTTTCTTTTTCCTGCAAATAAAGGAGAAATGCAATTAATTCTATGGTTTTTCCCAACCCCATATCGTCCGCCAAACAAGCGCCCAAACCCCATTCTTCTAAAAAGGCTAACCAACTCACTCCTCGGGCTTGATAGGGGCGTAATTCTCCTTTAAAATTATTGGGAGTTTTAATTTCTGCTAGCGAACGATTATTGGTTAACGTATTGAGAAGTTCCTCTAATTTTCCTCCCGCTTCAAAGTTAACAACGGGTAATTTTTCCACCATTTGCGAGTCACCGGTTGATAAACGTAAAGCATCTTCAAGGGTGAGTGAAAGTTTATCTTTGCGACTCGAAAAGAAGGCTTGAGCGGCTTTAATATCCGACGGACGCAACTCCACCCATTCGCCATTGACCTCAACTAACGGACTTTCTTGGGCGACTAACCGGTTAAATTCGGTTTGGGATAACGTTTGACCCCCGATGGATAATTCCCATTTAAAATTCAACAGACTATTTAATCCTAAACCGCCCTTTTGTTTTGATTTTGATGTCGCCGCTTGAATACTTAATCCTAAACGGTTCGCCCATCCATTTTGACTGGCTAAACTCGGGGGTAAAATCACTCCCAAACCGCTATCGGTAAACCGCCAAGCGACACTTTTAATAAATTCGTAGGCTTGTAAAGGGGTTAATACACAAGAATGAGGGCGAGCATCTTGTAAACTGGGTTCGAGGAGAGGATAAAGTTTTGAGGCTAAACCTAAACCTTTGAGGAGGGTTTCTTGAGGGCGTTTAATGGTGCGTCCCTTATGAACAAAAGCTTCAACGGGATGAGTCCAAATGGTTTGGGCGTCTACTAAAAATTCCGGTTCGTCGATGGCTTGTAAGCAATAGTCGAGCGTCCAGTTTTTCTCGTTTTTTTCGGGGGGAAGAAGGTGAAAACCGGTTCTAAAAAGGTTATGTTCGGCGAGGGTTTGTTGGAGGGGAGCCGTCCAATTTTTGAGGATTTTTTCTAGGGGTTCTAATTCGGAATTTTCGGATTGAACGTGCTGAGAGTCACTGGCTAAGGCGTGTAACCAACTTTGAACGCCGGGTTGAATGGCGGTGAGGTTTGTGATGGCTTTTTTCTCGCTTTCTTGGGCAACTTTTCTAACTTGACTGTCAATAATTTCGGTTAGAAAATCCTCGATTAAGGTTTGGGGATTGGGGGGTAAATCTAGGGCTAAGTAGTTTTTTGTGTTGTTGGGTTGAGAAGTAGAATAAAGTTGATACATCCGACAGGCGGAGGGGATTTGTTTGGAAAAACGAATTAATCGGGCTTGATCTGTGGCGCTATCGAGTAAGGGTTTCCATTGGGCGAAAACGCTATCTTTTGAGGGGTTAGATGTGAGACTGGGTAAAAATTTACTGCGGGCGAGTAAATCTAAACTCCAGCGAGAAAGATGACTCCAAAACTGCAAATCCGAGCCTAAAAATGAGTTTTCGGTCGTTAGGTTTCCCAGAGGAAGGGATTGTAAAAACTCAAAGGCTTCTGTACTGTTGAGACAAATTCCTTCAATTTTCCAGGGATAAAGACAAACCGATTCTAAATGTTTTTCCGAGTCAAGTTGAGGGTTGGACTGAAGGGGATTTAATCCGGTTTTTTGAGAAAGTTCAGTGGGAAGGGCGAGAATTTCGCTAACAACTCGATTGCTTTCTACCGATAACTGTTGTTCCTTTAACCCCTTTTTAAGTTCGGTCGCGCTTAACGCAAAGGGATAATCCAAAATTCCATCAGCCGTCTTAAATTCGTTGGGTGTAATGCGACGCCAGTTTTCAGCCCAAATCAAGAAAGAACTTGTAGATTGCTGGAGCCAACTTCCGTGTAAAATTGCCATTTAAAATTAATCCTCAGACTTCCAACTTCAATCAACTCATCTTGGTTTAAATCACCACTTCATCCATTAATTCATTATTTGATTATTGAGTAAACTTGAGCAACAGATTATCATCGATTGGTTCGGTTCCGGCGCTCGGGCTGTTACCCAAAAGCTTCTATATAATGTATTTAAGCATTCTGTAGGGACAGATTAACCAACGGGTCTGCGATCTAGTATAATGTGCAACTATATTCAATAAACTAGCTCAGAATCTCTGAATTAGCGAACCTTAAACCAGGAACAGTCGAGCATGATCTAGAACCCAAACATCAAACAAGTATCCCAATAAGGAGAATGGATGGCAAGAATACAACTGAGTAGATTATGCCAATCTAGTCCCTTTGGGCAACTCCATGCTAAAAAATCAGTCCACCAAACTTTCGACTGACAGATCAAACGGGTGCAACGCCTCTTACTCGGTATTATACTGATCTCAGGCATTCATTGGCTGTTTTTTCTAAAATGAGAGATGAGGGAATTCTAACCTCCTCTCAATCGGCTCTATCCTCTGTGCTTCGGTGAGAAGCTTACCGCCATTAGAGTATAGAGCAGTACCAAACAGAAAAGCAAAGGTTGTCGAGAATACCAAACTTTTTCTGTTCGTGACCGCAATAGAATAGTGAAAAGAGAAGGAAATAGCATACATGGAAGAAATTGACAAGTCAATATCCTTTGATGGACGGGATATTCGACTGAAAATTGGATTACTGGCGCCTCAGGCAGGTGGAGCGGTATTAATCGAGTCGGGAGATACATCAGTTTTAGTCACTGCAACTCGTGCTGAAGGAAGACCCGGAATCGATTTTCTGCCGTTGTTAGTAGACTATGAAGAACGACTTTACGCAGGGGGTAGAATTCCGGGGGGTTTCCTGCGTCGGGAAGGACGTCCGCCCGATCGGGTCACGCTGACGAGCCGTTTGATCGACCGTCCTCTACGTCCCCTGATACCGGGTTGGATTCGGGATGATATTCAAATAGTCGCCACAACCCTCTCAATGGACGAACAAGTGCCGCCGGATGTGTTGGCGGTAACGGGAGCGTCGGTGGCGGTTGTCTTGGCTGAAATCCCCTTTTACGGGCCGATGGCTGCCGTGCGAGTCGGGTTGTTAGGGGATGATTTTATTATTAATCCTACATACCGAGAAGTCAGAAACGGAGATCTCGATCTGGTGGTCGCCGGTTCCCCCGAGGGAGTGGTGATGGTCGAAGCGGGAGCCAACCAACTCCCGGAACAGGATATCATCGAAGCGATCGATTTTGGTTATGAGGCGGTTTGTGACTTAATTAAAGCCCAACAAGAGATCGCCAAAGAACTCAATCTCGTCATCGGGCCGGGAGAACCGCCCCAAGAAGACCAAACCCTGTTAGAATTTATTCGCGAACGGAGCAGCGAACCGATTAAACAAGTTCTGACTCAGTATCAGTTTACAAAAAGTGAGCGCGATACCAACTTAGACGAAATCAAACTCACTCAAATCGAAGAACCCATCGCCGAAAAACCGGAAGACGATCCGTTAAAAGTTCTCACCACCGAAGACCCCAAAGCGATCAGCCGGATTTTCAAAGACATCACCCGCGAATTGATGCGACAACAGATCCTTCAAGAAGGAGTCCGAGTCGATGGTCGAACCCTCGATCAAGTCCGTCCGGTATCCTGTCGGGTTGGATTTTTGCCGAAACGGGTTCACGGAAGCGGTTTGTTTAACCGGGGGTTAACCCAAGTTTTATCGATCGCGACTCTGGGAACGCCCGGAGACGCCCAAGACTTGGACGACCTGCACCCCCAAGACGAAAAACGCTATATGCACCATTACAACTTCCCGCCCTATTCCGTCGGCGAAACCAAACCGATGCGGGCGCCAGGAAGACGGGAAATCGGTCACGGGGCTTTAGCCGAACGGGCCCTGTTACCGGTGTTACCCGTTAAGGATCAGTTTCCCTACGTGATTCGGGTGGTTTCGGAAGTGTTATCTTCTAACGGTTCCACTTCGATGGGTTCGGTCTGCGGTTCGACGCTTTCGCTGATGGATGCGGGGGTACCCATTTCTAAACCCGTGAGTGGGGCGGCGATGGGTTTAATTAAAGAAGGCGAAGAAGTTCGCATTCTCACCGATATTCAGGGAATTGAGGACTTTTTGGGCGATATGGACTTCAAAGTTGCGGGAACCGATAGCGGAATTACCGCCCTGCAAATGGATATGAAGATCACCGGCTTGTCTATCAAGACAATTGCCGAAGCCATTCATCAAGCCAAACCCGCCCGTCTCCATATTTTAGAAAGTATGCTGGAGGCGATTCAAAAACCCCGTTCCGATTTGTCTCCGTTTGCGCCCCGTCTGTTAACCATGAAGATCGATCCGGATCTGATCGGTTTGGTGATCGGGGCCGGGTGGAAAAACGATTAAAGGGATTACCGAGGAAACCGGCGTTAAAATTGATATCGATGACGATGGGACGGTTACGATTGCCTCGACCGATAGCGATAAAGCGGCCCGGGCTTGTCAGATTATTCAAGGGATGACCCGCAAACTCAACGAAGGCGATGTTTATGTCGGTCGCGTGACTCGGATTATTCCCATTGGGGCGTTTGTGGAGGTGCTTCCCGGTAAGGAAGGGATGATTCACATTTCCCAATTGGCCGATTATCGGGTTCCTCGGGTGGAAGATGAAGTCGCTATTGGCGATGAGGTGATTGTCAAGGTTCGCGAAATTGACAGTAAAGGACGGATTAACCTGACGCGCTTGAATATTCACCCCGATGAAGCGGCGGCGGCTAAGGCTGCTGCTGTCGGAGGTGTTGTTAAGTAAGGTTTGATTTGTTCCTGATTCCCTCTTAATCCCCCCTTAATCCCCCCTTAAAAAGGGGGGTGGGGTGAGGGACTTTTCCTAGACCCCAAAAACCCGGTTTCTCAGAGAAACCGGGTTTTTAGATCGCTTAAACCTGGAATTCAAACGCCCCGATATCGATCACATCAACAATACGATTAAACGGTTCAACCTGACGCTGATCGAAGCCTCCGGGGTTGGTAAACGCTCCCGAAAAGTTGGCATTTCCCGCATCGAGCGCCGGACTTCCTTCTAACAATGCGATCGTCGGAGTCAATCCCCCGTTATCGGCTAATTCACCAATTAATAAAGCGTTAGGATCGACACCGATAATATCACCATTTTGTCCGTTTGTCAAGCCATTCACCCCGGTCGCATCTCCAATTAAGTTATTTCCACCGCTATTGGCCGGAAAATCAGTAGAAGTGGATAAATCGGGTTCGCTTGCATTTGGGTTGGTGGTATCTAAAGTGTTACCCGCAACCAAAGTATTCTTTAAACTAACACTCCCCCCAATATTACGAATTCCCCCGCCTCGGCTATTAGCATTGTTGAGGGCAACGGTGCTATTTGTGAGGGTTAACGAAGCAATTGAATTGAAAATTCCTCCGCCCAAATCGGCCGTATTTCCAGCAATCGTGCTATTAGTAACATTCACAGAACCATCAATCACAACAATACCGCCACCATTAACCCCGATATTATTGCTAATCGTGCTATTGCTAATATTTAATCGGCCCGAATTAGCAATTGCACCGCCATTATTCGCTTGACTTCCGGTGACAACACTATTAGTAATATTGACCGTGCTGCTGCTGGAAGTCACATTAATTGCACCGCCTCGGCTACCGGTTTGAACGTTACCGGAATCATCAAAATTCGTTCCGGGTGCAATTCCATTGGCAATCGTTAAACCTTCAAAGGTGACATTTCCGCCATTAATTGTAAAAATGCGGAAATTAGGAATACCTTCCTCCTGGCTGCGTTGAACGGTGAGTAAATTCGCACCGGGGCCATCAAAAGTAATATTGCTGTTAATATTGGGTAAGGCGGCAACCAAATTAATGGTATTATTAGCGCCAGCACCTTGAGGAGCAAAAGTAATTGTATTGTCACCCTCAAAAGCTTCCGCATTAATTAACGCCTGTCGTAACGAACCTTCAACCGCATTAAAATAAGCCTGTTCATCATTAATTTGATCGCTATCGGTTAACCGGGTAACTTGCGTATCATTTTGCAAAATCGTCACCGTTGCCCGATTATTTTCCGAATCAATTACATATCCAGAATCGTCGATTTCTGCGATTTCTAACGTCAGAGATTCATCGGCTTCGGCTTGCGGATCATCAACCGGAACTAACGCCACATCTACAAACAATTGATCGACCGGAATAGTTACCGTTGCGGTTCCGGTATTCGTTTCTGGATCGACCTCAATCGGAACAGTATTTTGACCAACTTGCAGTGCATAATCTTGCCCATCTAACAACAATTTATTCCCAGAAACCGTTAAATTAACCGTTAAGGGATTAGCCGCTTCTGGCGATCGCTGAATCCGAAATATACCATTTTGAGCCTCAATTTCACGACTGAGATCGGCTTCAATAGCCTGGGGTTGAGTAGCGGTAATTGAAATTGTGGGAGTATCATCATTTTCAATGATTAAAACCGATTCCGGTTGCAAAGTTCCCGCTCGTCCGGCTTCAATTTCCTGACCACTATCACCAATTACAATAAAATTGTCAAAACTCAACTCAAGAGTTTCATCATTTTCGACCAAAACATCCCCTAAAATTTGAATCGGTACGGTTTGAGTGTCTTCATTCGGTCCAAAATTAATTGTAATCGGACCCTCAGTATAATCTCGACCCGGGGCGGCTGTTCCTTCAGTCAAAACCACATCCACCCGAGAAGCATTGCTAATTTCCCCGGAACGTTGAACAACAACCACATTCGTTGTATTCGGACCGTTGCCTTCAACAGCGGTAAAAGTGGGCTGAACAAAATTATAAACCGGAGGCGAATCATTATCTAAAATCACCAAATTCGCAGTCGGGAAAGTGCTACCGGTTTGTCCTTCGGGGGCGAAGTTTTCCAAAGTCAAATTCACCGTTTCGGCTTCTTCTTCGATGGTATCGTCTAGGATATCCAAAGAAATCGTTTGAGAGGTTTCACCGGGAGCAAAGTTAACCGTAATTCGTTCCGGTGTAACATCTTCTCCAGGTATAGCGCCGTTAGCTGCGGCGGCGGTGAGAACCACATCCACTGATGACGCTTCTGTCGCATTTCCACCCCGAAGAACCGTTACAACTTGAGTCGTCCCGTCTTCTTCGCTGGCCGTGTATTGATTGGTGGTAAAATCGTAGGTGGGAATATCATCATCATCAACGATAATTAAATCGGCGACGGGGTTCTCCGTTCCGATATTTTCGCCCTCACCCGGCGCCAGAGACAACCTGACGGTTTTGTTAGGCTGTGCGGTGGTGTTTCCGATAATTTCAATAGGAACCGTTGCAATATTTTGATCGGCTGCAAAATTAATTGTAATCGGGCCATCGGCAAAGTCTACATTCGGTGAAGCATTATTAGTCCCTTGCAAGTTTACCGTCACCGAAGAAGGATCAAGCCGTCCAGAACGAATGATTTCAACGACGTTAACGGTATTTAAAGCATTCCCTTCGGAGGTGGTAAATAACGAGTTGGTAAATTCGTAGGTGGTGGCGCCGTCGTCGTCGTTAATGGTGAGGGTGGCGCTGGGGTTGTTGACGCCGGCTTGTCCCCCTTGAATGAGATTACCATCTTCGGTGATAATCTCGAAGTTCCCAAAGCTGAGATTGAGACTTCTGGCGGGTTGTTCCTCCAGGTTGGGAATCAGATCGACAAAAACGGTTTTTTCGGTTTCTCCCGGTGAAAAGACAACCGGAGTGGGTTGGGGGGGAGTCTCGTAATCGGTTCCTGCAACTGCGGTACCGTCGGTTAATATAACATCAACCCGGGACTGTAAATCCACATCTGCCGATCGCCGAACGACAATTTCAGCCCGTTGAGGATTGTCCGGATCGCCTTCTACGCCAATAAACTGAGCTTCTGTAAAGTCATAAACGGGCGGATCGGGCGGATCATCATCGTTGACAATTGTACCTGTTACCGAGGAATTATTGGGATCGGCTTGGTAGAGCGTTCCGGACTCGGCGACGGTTAATTCAATGGTTTTATCGGCTTCAAAGATATTATTGGCGATGGGGGTTAGGGTGATTTGAGTCGCTGAAGAATTGGGGGAAAGTATCACCCGTCCTGATTCTTCTGAAAAATCCAAAGCCCCGCTTACAGTGTAATCTGTTCCCAACTCGGCATTTCCACCGACGGAAAAGTCAACGATAATCCCTGTCGCCAGAGAACCGCTCGAACGTGTAAACGTATAAACTAAGGGCTGACCTTGATCTTCGGGTACTGCTGTCGGCGATACCGATACCGATACCGTTGAGGGGGTAATGGGAGGAGTCGGAGGAAGGACGGGTAAATCGTCTTCGGGGGTGGGACTGGGCGGCGGTTCCGGCGGTGCGGGGGGTCGGTCGTCGTCTTCTATATTAATAAAAAATTCGTTTTGTCCCCCAATGGCGGCGCCTCCAATCGGATCGATTAACCGCAAACTAATCGATTCGTCTCCCTCAAATTCTTCGTCGTTGTTGATGGGAATGGTGACTCGTTTGAAGGTTTCAAAAGGCGCGAAAACCACCTCTATTCCGGCGGAGGGAAAGTCTAAATCGTCGGATGAAGCGTTGTCTTCTGATAACAATAATGTGGCTCCCACTGTGTTGAAAGGAGAGCCGGTTCGTTGAATGCCTATTTCTATAGAAGCCGAAGTTTGATTTTCTTGGATATTAATAAATTGTTCGCTAAATTCAAGAACTGAAGTGATGGTTTGGATAGATTTTGTAAAGTTCGATTCGACCAGACTATTTCGGGGAATCCCTTCTAAAATCGCAAGTTCTTCTCGGGTTTCCCGCTCAATAATTGTCGTGTTATTTCCGGTTTGTACGAATTCTAAATCTTCAAATTCTAAGTCATCTGTTAAGGCGATCAAATCAAATCCGGCTCGGAAATCGGTAATAATATCGGTTAAACCGCCATTGAGTTGGCGACCAATTACAAATAAGTCCGCTCCGCCTCCTCCGGTGAGGATATTTAACCCCAAACCTGTATAAAGGATATCATTATCGCGATCGCCAAAGAGTTGGTCATCCCCTTCTAAATTGAGAATTGTATCATTCCCTTGACCGCCATAGAAAATATCATTTCCGCCAATATCGCTGAGAAAGTCATCGCCTTCGTTACCGAATAATAAATCATTTCCTTCATCGCCGGCGACGGTATCATTTCCCAACTCTCCAAATACCGAGTCATCTCCCTGACCCCCTTCTAAGAAGTCATTATCTCGACCTCCCAATATGGAATCATTCTCTGAGTTCCCTTGTAGGGTATCGTTACCCAGAAAAGCAATTAGGGTATCATCGCCTTCGAGTCCTTCGATGAGGTCAGCCTCAAGTGTTCCTTCGAGTAGGTCTGGGTTAGCAGTACCAATAAGATTAGCCATAAAAGTGGTGTCAGTAAACAGGTAAACGCTTCAAATGTCAATACTGTGGAACTCGTTGTAAAAATTAACACAATTGGGAGCCGGTCGGATGTCGGAGAAGCCATAAGTCTCGACGTCCCGTCTGACTCAACTCTTGCGTTATTGGGGAAGTCACATCGGTGTGTTTAAAATTGTTCTCAGCATACCCACAATTGGTTTTGCTGTTAACATTTTTTTGACTCCGAATCATTCCCGGGTCTCCCAGTCCTGGCTTTTCGTCTGCTTTCGTCGGCTCAAATGTAACAGAGTATAAATGACTTTGATACTTAGGATTACAGATCGTTAAGCATTTGACGAGAAAGCCAGTTTTGCATGATACTGTCTAGGGGTGTTACCGATTGCAGTTGACCGTTCACGAGGAGAACCCTTTGAATCCACAGATGACACAATATCCATCCTGTTCACTGCGTCACGATGTCAGCGAGTACGTGGCTGACCTCCAACTTCACATGACGTTGCAGGCTCGTAACTTAGTTCCCGCATTGACTCAAGAGGGTCAAGATAGCCGCGAGCAAATGTTACAACAAACTCAGGCTTATTTTGAGAAAATGGCTTCTCGACAAGCCAGTTCGATGTCTGTATAAATTAATCCTTAAAAACTGTTTCAAAACCCAAAAGCCGACTGGAAACCTACAGGCTTCTCAAACTTTAGAGGGCTGATTTTTCAAGAGATAGGTTTCTGGTCTGTTTTTACATTTTTGGAATTGTATGATGTTCGATTGATGAATTGGTGTTATCAGGTGGGGCGGGTTTAAACAGTTTACGGTGAACAGTGAACAGGTATCGTTCAGGTTGCGAGTCAATCTATGTTTTCCTAGAAATAATAGACATAAACCCGCCCTCAACAGTGACCAGTAACCCGCGATAACTGTAAAAACTGATAACTGATAACTGTAAAAACTGGTAACTGATAACTGTATAACTGTAAACTGTAAAAACCCGCCCCTACAGCATGATTATTGATGAGTCGGAAATGAAATGATTTCTTGTGATTATTTTTGGAATTATAGGGTCGGAATTTCTAGGGTTTGATAGTTTTGAACGGACTCGGAATTAAGCTGATTTCGGATTGCAATTAAATCGCAGTAGTCAAATTCGTCTGTTCCAAAAGTTTGGAAAGCAATAGTTTTTAACGTATCTCCCGGTTTAACAGTATAAGAAACCCAACGATAGGATTTTCCATTTAACGTAAATTCGGGGGAAGATTGCAGCCATTTTTGATATTTTTCATCCCGTCCTTTCGTTAACCGAGATTCGCTTTGATTCAGTGCAAATTGCCAAACCTGATAACCCGCAGGAGTCAAATGTAAGCCGTCGGTTGTCAATTCTGAACGCAAATTTCCCGAGTTATCGCTAAAACGAGGATTCAAATCTAAATAGGTTACATTTGATTGTTGAGCCAAGAATTTCAAGTCTTGATTGAGTTGCAAAATTTGAGCGTTGGGAATGGTAAACGATAAAATTGGACTGGGTAGCGATGTCGGAAATAAAGATTGAATGACAATCCGAGAATTGGGATGTTTTTGTTGTAATTCTTGCAAAATGCGTTGATAGTTTGTTAGGATAACGTTGGGGGGAGTTTTCAGTTTTAAATCGTTAACGCCGGCCAAGATATAAATAACATCCGGTTCAACCCCATCCAACGCAAACAACCGTTTTAAAATTCCTCCCGTTGTATCTCCAGAAATTCCTTGATTTAGCCAAAATCTCCCTTCCTGAAGCAAAGCGGTGGGGAACCACATACTCAAAGAATCCCCCAACAAAACCGCCAACCGGGTAGAATAATCTTGAGAAGCCATAACTTCTTTGACCAGTTGGGCTTCATCTTGAAAAACCCGTATCCAGTCTTTAGAAAGGGGAGTAAAACCATTAGAAGGTAAACGGGTGTATAATTGTTTGTTGTAGACGGCGATAACCCGCTGTTGATACATTTCCAAACCCGTTTTTGGGACAGACATAAGAATAAAACATAAAAAAATTTAAGCCAATCTTAGCATTGCACTGGCTTAAATCCTCCCAAAACTTAAAATTTTTAAAAACCTTAAACTGTTCTTGTCCAATTGTAGACTGTTCAGGAGTGAAAAACACCTAAACGGGGTTGTATCGTTCTATTGTAGAGAAATTAGGCTTACCGCAGCGCCGTCTTACCCCAGTTTTTGACCTCAATATGCCTTTTAGGTGGGTACCTTTGTTGAGCTTGAAGTTTCCGGATACTAAGTCCGGTCTACTGCCACTCAAAGTTTCTCTGGTTCCCGGATACTGAGATTTACAGATCAAAAAAACATATAGGCAGTCACCAACGCCGCAGCGGAACCTGTTTCCTATTATAACGATTCTTTTTAAACTGTGGAGAGGTAAATTTACTCATTCACGGATTGGGTGTTGGGAGTTGGGTGTTGGGAGTTGGGTGTCGGGAGTTGGGTGTTGGGTGTCGGGAGTTGGGTGTTGGGAGTTGGGAGTTGGGGAGATGGGGAGGTGGGGAGGTAAGAAGTCAGAAGTCAGAAGTCAGAAGTCAGAAGTTCAGGAGTCGGGAAAAACTGTTAACTGACAACTGAAACAACTGGTGACTGGTGACTGGTGAGGCAGTGCTGACTTGGCGGTTTCCGTCGAGAAGCAACGGACGTTCCCGAAGGGTGACTGGTGACTGTAAATACCCGCCCCTACAACACAGGTGACGGGTGAGGCGGTAATTAGAAAGAAATAGCTGAGGTGTAATTTTTAACTAGCGAGAAACCGAACGCACAAACGTTGCTGTATTGGTAACATCGCTCGGAATATAAATCGTTTTGTAGTCATCAATCACAATTTTAACATCTTTTTCAACCGTTCCCAACGCCTCTAAAACCGCTGGAGAATTATTAAAACAAAACCACATAAACCGTTCATCTCCCTTTAACCGAGGGAGTTGGTTTTCTGTGCGTTTATCAACGTAGAAACAAGGACTCCCCTGTTGACTGTCACCGATTAAAGTATTCGGCTTGTAAGTTCCACTAACCGTTACTTCGCCGTCAAACGTTACCTCCCCAACCCAACGATTTTCACCAAAAGGACGAAGATCAACCTTAACCACATCCAACCCCATAAACCGTTTTTTTTGTTGGATTTCTACCGGATCAAAAATATTAGAATCGGTTTGGTTTTGAGAGTTCGCCCGATGAATGGCAAAACCGCCAAGACTCACAGCCAAACCCACAGAAATAAGCGTAAAAAACGATAATTTTCTAAACATATTAACCCAGACTAAAAAATCATCTGAACATCTCCATCCTCTACAACAGTAAGTAGAAATTTCCGTAAAAGTTGAAAAATTCAAGATAAAGTCTCTCGGTTTTCAAGCTTTGTGGCAAAATGTTAAGAGCAATTCAAAACGTTAACATTGTCTGCGATTATCGCCCATGACCTCAACTATCCCCAACCTCCCAAGCAAATACGACCCGTTCACCACCGAAGCCAAATGGCAAAGTTACTGGGAAGAGAAACAAACCTTCAAAGCTGACCCCAACCATCCCGGTGAACCCTATTGTATTATGATTCCGCCTCCCAACGTTACGGGAAGCCTTCACATGGGTCACGCTTTCAATAATTCCTTGATTGATACCCTGATTCGTTATCATCGCATGAAGGGCTACAATACCCTCTATCTTCCCGGAACCGATCATGCTAGTATTGCGGTTCATAGCGTTATCGAACGACAGCTAAAAGAAGAAGGAAAAACCCGTTTTGACTTGGGACGAGATAAATTTTTAGAACGGGCTTGGGAATGGAAAGAACAATCTAGCGGTACAATTACCGGACAACTGCGACGTTTGGGAATTTCAGCCGACTGGACGCGAGAACGTTTTACCCTCGATGAAGGCTTGGCGAATGCGGTGATTGAAGCCTTTGTTCGGTTGTACGAAGACGGGCTAATTTATCGCGGTCAATATATGGTAAATTGGTGTCCGGCTAGCGAGTCGGCGGTGTCGGATGTTGAGGTCGAAAATAAAGAAGTTAACGGCAATTTGTGGCATTTTCGCTATCCCTTAACCGAAGGGAACGGTTATGTTGAAGTCGCAACAACTCGCCCCGAAACCATGTTGGGAGATACCGCAGTTGCAGTCAATCCCAACGATGAACGCTACAAAAAGTTAATCGGAAAAACGGTAACTTTACCAATTATGAACCGGGAAATTCCGATTGTCGCCGATGAATTTGTTGACCCCGAATTTGGGACGGGTTGCGTAAAAGTTACACCCGCCCACGACCCGAACGATTTTCAAATGGGTCAGCGTCATCAACTGCCGATGATTAATATTTTAAATAAAAATGGTTCGCTGAATGAAAACGCCGGAATGTTTGAGGGACAAGATCGATTTGTCGCCCGAAAAAATGTGGTCAAACAGTTGGAAAAAGAGGGATTTTTAGTTAAAATAGAAGATTATAAACACAGCGTTCCCTACAGCGATCGCGGAAAAGTTCCCATCGAACCGCTATTATCAACTCAGTGGTTTGTTAAAATTCGCCCCCTCGCGGATAAGGCGTTAAATTGTCTCGATAACGAAGATAATCCCGGTTTTGTTCCCGAACGTTGGATGAAGGTTTATCGGGATTGGTTGGTAAAATTAGAAGATTGGTGTATTTCCCGTCAATTGTGGTGGGGACATCAAATTCCGGCTTGGTATGCGGTTAGCGAAACCGACGGAGAAATTACCGATAACACGCCGTTTGTTGTTGCCAAAACCGAAGCAGAAGCCGTTAAAAAAGCCACCGAAAAATTTGGCAAAGACGTTAAACTGCAACAGGAACCCGATGTATTGGATACTTGGTTTTCTTCCGGTTTGTGGCCGTTTTCAACGTTGGGATGGCCGCAAGAAACGGCAGATTTAGCAACTTATTTCCCCACAAATACGTTATCAACGGGTTTTGATATTATCTTCTTTTGGGTCGCCCGAATGACGATGATGGCGGGATATTTTATGAATAAAATGCCGTTTAAAACCGTTTATATTCACGGGTTAATCCTCGATGAAAACGGCAAGAAAATGTCAAAAACTGCCGGAAATGGGATTGATCCGCTATTGCTGATTAATAAATATGGAACGGATGCGGTTCGTTATACACTGATTAAAGAAGTTATCGGGGCGGGTCAGGATATTCGCCTAGAATATGACCGCGAAAAAGATGAATCGGCTTCCGTTGAAGCGTCGCGGAACTTTACCAATAAAATTTGGAATGCTTCCCGGTTTGTAATGATGAATTTGGAGGGAAAAAC
Organism: Capilliphycus salinus ALCB114379; assembly: GCF_047276495.1. NCBI lineage: Bacteria > Bacillati > Cyanobacteriota > Cyanophyceae > Oscillatoriales > Sirenicapillariaceae > Capilliphycus > Capilliphycus salinus. Next base: position 925,397 of record NZ_CP178543.1, read on the forward strand.
GCCCCAAGCGTTAGGAAAACCGGATAGCGAAAAGTTAGAATTGTGCGATAAATGGATATTGTCTCGTTTCCATAAAACCGTTAAACAAACCTCTGATTATCTGGAAAGTTACGGGTTGGGAGAAGCAGCCAGAGAACAATATGAGTTCATCTGGGGTGATTTTTGTGACTGGTATATTGAACTGGTTAAACCCCGTTTGCAGGGCGAAAATGCAGAATCAAAACTGGTCGCCCAACAAACTTTAGCCTACGTTTTGGAGGGAATTCTGAAGCTGTTGCATCCGTTTATGCCTCATATCACTGAGGAAATTTGGCATACTTTAACTCAAACGGGGGAAGAAGATTGTTTGGCGGTTCAGTCCTATCCGCAGTTAGAAACGGGTTTAATTAATGATGAACTTGAAACCGAATTTGAGTTGATTTTTGGAACTATTCGGACGTTAAGAAATCTGCGGGCGGATGCGGATATTAAACCCAAAGTAAAAGTTACCGCTATTCTGCAAAGTGAAAGTGCCAAAGAACGGGATATTTTGACTAAAGGTGAGGATTATCTCAAGGATTTGGTGAAGATTGAAACGTTGAAAATTACCGAGAATTTACCCGAAGATTTGGGTCAAACCATAGCGGGTGTTATCGGTACAATTCAAGCGTTAATTCCGTTGGCGGGTGTGGTTGATATTGCCAGTTTACAGCAACGAACCGAGAAGAAATTGGCGAAAGTGGAAAAAGAAATTGAGTCGATTTCTAAGCGGTTAAGCAATAAGAATTTCGTTGATAAAGCTGACCCGGAAGTTGTTCAAGCGGCGAGAGATTCGTTGGCTGAAGCGGAAAAACAAGGGTCAATTTTACGCGAACGTTTACAACAACTTCAGTCCAATTCCTAATTCATCCCGTAGGATGGGTCAAACAAAGCAGTTAATTGTCTAATTCAATAACTGATGAAAATTGACCCATCATCCTCTAGATTGTAATAGAATTATTGTAGGGGCGGGTTCGGCAAGATGTATAATACAAATCAGAAATTGAACTAAACCCGCCCCCACCCCAATATTAGAATTAAAGCCAAAAAAGGGTGTAACGGCGGGTTCGGCAAGATGTATAATACAAATCAGAAATTGAACTAAACCCGCCCCCACCCCAATATTAGAATTAAAGCAAAAAAAGGGCGTAGGGGCGGGTTCTGCAAGATTTATAATACAAATTACAGATTGAACTAAACCCGCCCCTCAATATTAGAATGAAACGACGCATCAGAGGGCGCAAAAAAGGGCGCAAAAAAGGGCGCAAGCCTTGCGCCCCTACACGCCCTTACATAGACTCTGAGAAACCCGGTTTTTATTCCTTTTATTTATTTATTGTAGGGGCGGGTTCGACAAGATCTATAATACAAATCAGAGATTGAACTAAACCCGCCCCCACCCCAATATTAGAATTAAAGCCAAGCCTACATTGATGATTTTTTCGATAAAAAGGTAAGGTTTAAAATTATGTCTTCCGAGGGTAGATAATATTTTAACAATAGTGTAAAAAACGAATAACAGCCAGTAAATTGAATTATTATGAGTTTTAAAAATAAAGTTGCTATTGTTACGGGTGGCGGTCGGGGAATTGGGAAAGCGATCGCCCAACGTCTTCTCAAAGTTGGGGTAAACGTTGTTATTGCAGAAATTGATTCGGAAGCGGGAAACTCCACAGAAACGGAATTGAGTGAGTTGGGAGAAATTAAGTTTATTCAAACCGATATTTCTAACGAAGAATCCGTTAAAACTGCCATCCATCAAACGATAGAATTATTTGGGCGTTTGGATATTTTAGTGAATAATGCGGCAATTTCCGACCCGGAAAACGAACCGATTGAACAGTTAAGTTTAGACAGTTGGCATCAAGTGTTAACGGTTAATCTAACGGGTGCTTTTCTCTGCACAAAATATGCGGTTTCCCATTTACGAAAACATCAAGGTACAATTATCAATATTGCTTCAACTCGGGGTTTAATGTCAGAACCGAATACCGAAATTTATTCAACGGCTAAAGGCGGTTTAGTGGCTTTAACTCACGCTTTAGCGAATAGTTTGGGGCCGAATATTCGAGTTAATTGTGTGAGTCCCGGTTGGATTATCACCTCAGAAGAACAACAATCTCAACTCAGACCCGAAGATCACCAACAGCATCCGGTTGGACGGGTCGGACAGCCGAAAGATATTGCAGCAATGGTGGTGTATTTAGCTTCAGAAGAAGCAACTTTTATCACCGGTATAAACGTTGTCGTTGATGGAGGAATGACCCACAAAATGATTTATGTCTAAAATCAATTTAAGCTACTCCAAAAACTGCTAACTGCTTAGGGGCGGGTTTATAACAGTTTTGCAGGGGAAGATATAGATTTGGACCGAACCCGCCCCTACATCACTGGTGACTGATAACTGTTCCCTCTTCACTGGTGACTGGTGACGGGTGTTGCAGTGCGGTCTTGGTGGTTTCCATCAAGGAGCAACTGCTGAACCCGGAGGGTGACTGGTGACTGTAAAAGACCTCTCCCACAAGCGCCACTTCTGTGGCAACCTAATCAGTAGGAGAAAAAATATTTTGAAATCTCTGCTACAGCAAACGACAACTCAACTATGCAAACTCTACCCCGTCCCACTGAAGATTCAACCCCTTCTCAACCTGCTGTTGATACGATGATTCATCGTCGCAAAACCCGTCCCGTGACAGTCGGAAATGTCACCATTGGCGGCGGTCATCCGGTCGTCGTGCAATCGATGATTAACGAAGATACAATGGATATAGACGGTTCTGTAGCGGCAATTCGTCGTTTACATGAAATCGGCTGCGAAATTGTCCGGGTAACGGTGCCGAGTGTGGGTCACGCCAAAGCGGTCGGAGATATTAAACAAAAACTCGCCCAAACTTATCAACCTGTTCCGTTGGTGGCGGATGTTCATCATAATGGGATGAAAATCGCCCTAGAAGTTGCCAAACACGTTGATAAAGTTCGCATCAATCCGGGGTTATATGTGTTTGAAAAACCCAAATCTGATCGCAGCGAATACACTCAAGCCGAATTTGATGAAATTGGGGATAAAATTCGAGAAACCTTAGAACCGTTGGTGGTTTCCTTGCGGGATCAAGGGAAAGCGATGCGGATTGGAGTCAATCACGGTTCTTTAGCCGAACGAATGCTATTTACATACGGCGATACTCCCGAAGGAATGGTCGAATCGGCGTTAGAATTTATCCGGATTTGTGAATCTTTGGATTTTCAAAATTTGGTGATTTCTTTAAAAGCATCTCGGGTTCCGGTGATGTTAGCAGCCTATCGATTAATGGCGAAACGGATGGATGAATTGGGAATGGATTATCCCTTGCATTTGGGCGTCACCGAAGCGGGAGATGGCGAATACGGTCGCATAAAATCTACCGCAGGTATTGGTACGTTATTAGCCGAAGGAATTGGCGACACGATTCGCGTTTCTTTAACCGAAGCGCCGGAAAAAGAAATCCCCGTTTGTTATAGTATTTTGCAAGCGTTGGGACTGCGAAAAACGATGGTGGAATACGTCGCCTGTCCATCTTGCGGTCGAACATTGTTTAACCTCGAAGATGTGTTACACAAGGTTCGAGAAGCAACCAAACATTTAACCGGTTTGGATATTGCGGTGATGGGTTGTATTGTTAATGGTCCCGGCGAAATGGCAGATGCGGACTACGGTTATGTTGGGAAACAACCGGGTTATATCTCGTTATATCGCGGACGAGAAGAAGTCAAAAAAGTACCAGAAGACAAAGGAGTTGAAGAATTAATTAATTTAATCAAAGCCGATGGACGTTGGATCGATCCCTAGTTAAATTAATTAAAGAGACAGGACAAAGTGATAACCGATCCAATTCTATTCCAGTTATCCGTTATACAGATTGCCCTTAGCCAAGCGGTAAACTGTAGCATATAACTAGAGGGGTCTAGAGATTGGTGTTACTGTTGGCTTGTCTCTTTCTTTGCTATCTGTGATATCCCCTTGCGGTTGTAGATATGTGTACTGACAGTACATGAGATAGCATTGCCTGTGCTAAATTGGGCATAATAAAATTGCAGTCCTTTCCTCCGGTTCAAAAGACAAATGGTTGTATCAAAAAGTGGGCTTGTTGTCAGTGCAACGGCAGTCATGCTAACAGCAGTTGCGGTTGCCGGTGCGGGAATACATCTTTCCAGTCAAGCGTCGTTTCGAGAAAGTCCTAAAGAACTGATTGACGAAGTTTGGCAAATTATAGAAAAAAATTATGTTGATGGAACATTTAATCAAGTTGATTGGACAGCCGTTCGGACTGAGTATCTGAACCGGAATTATACCAGCGATGAACAGGCTTATGAAGCCATCCGGGAGATGCTGGAGAAGCTTGATGATCCCTATACCCGGTTCATGGACCCAGAAGAATTCAAGAATATGCAGATTGATACTTCTGGAGAACTTACCGGCGTCGGGATTCAACTGACTCAGGATGAGGAGTCGAAAAAGCTGATTGTGATCTCTCCCATTGAAGATTCACCGGCTTTTGAAGCGGGAGTTCAGGCGCAGGATATTATTCTGAAAATTGATGACCAAAGTACCAAAGACATGGACATCAACGAGGCGGTGAAACTGATTCGCGGTCCGGTGGGAACTCAGGTGAAGCTGACCATTCAACGGGGAAATGAAGAAATTGTTGTCCCCATTAACCGGGCGAAAATCGAAATTCATCCCGTGCGTTATTCGACTCAAAATGGTTCGATGGGAACGGTGGGTTATATTCGCTTAAATACGTTTAGCGCCAATGCTGCCGATGAAATGCGAGAAGCTATCGTCGAGTTGGAAAAGCAAAATGTGACCGGTTATATTTTAGATTTGCGTTCTAATCCTGGCGGTTTGCTTTATGCGAGTATTGAAATTGCTCGGATGTGGATGGATCAAGGCGATATTGTTTCGACCGTAGACCGTCGGGGTGAACTGGACCGTCAAAAGGCGAATAATCGCGCTTTGACCGATAAACCGTTGGTTGTGTTGATTGATGGCGGTTCGGCGAGTGCCAGTGAAATTCTCTCGGGGGCTTTACAGGACAACGAACGGGCGCTTTTAGTCGGAACCAAGAGTTTTGGTAAAGGCTTGGTGCAGTCGGTTCGGGGTGTGGGTAATGGTTCGGGACTGGCGGTGACGATTGCCAAGTATTTTACCCCAGACGGTCGAGATATTAACCACGAAGGCATTCAACCCGATGTTCAAGTTGAACTGAGCGAAGAACAACGCGAAGAACTCCGCAAAGAACGGGCGAAGATCGGGACAGCCGATGATCCCCAATTTGCCAAGGCCCTCGAAGTTCTCAATCAAGAAATTGCCGCCGCTCAAAAAACTCAAGCTAAAACGAAGTAGGTCTTTATTGACTCAAATACTCACCGATTAAGTCTTGATGGGCTGCAATTAGTTCTCGCTGTTCTGGCCAAAATAAGCTTTGATATTCATCAAAGGCAAGCCAAAACAGTTTGTAAACCTTGTGAGGATCGGTTGGGTTTCCGTCTATTTGTTCGGTGGTAAATAGGAAGTAGTGGGTTTTTTTCCACATGGTTTTAGAATAGCTCAGTCGCTCCTTACTTCCTAATTCTGCTACTTTCTGTAAGTCCGTTAGACCTGCTTCTTCCTCAATTTCCCGACGGGCGGCTTGTTCTGCGGTTTCTCCGGGTTCGATGCGACCTTTGGGTAAAACATATCCGGGTCGGTTGGGACTTTCTTGGACAACGGCAATGTAAATTTGCCCGTCTTGCTGGCGGATAACCACTCCTCCGGCTGAAATCGAGGTTTTTAGCCCCGGAAGGGGTTGATACCAGCTTTCATCGATGACGATTAGATCCACTTACACCTCATTCGATGCTATTGGGGTTGACATTTTCCGGCCCGAATTAAACCGACCCGACGGGCAAGAGCTTCATCGGGGGACTCAAAAGGCCCCCACTGTTCGACAATTTGGCCGTCTTCGGAATTGGGAACAGACTCACCCGAAACGATTTCACAATTTCCCGCCGGACGCTTGACAATATAAAACTTTTGTGCATCAGCCATAACGAGAACCTCGGTATTCAGTTTAGGGTAAAGGTTGTCCGTTAAATGGAACCGCCGGCCGATTAAATTCGGTGTAGATCGGTTGGGTCAAAATCGAGCTATTGTAGGGATTGGGCAGATCGATCACCCGAATCACCGGATCGCTAGAATATTGTTTGAGGAAAGCATCCCGGTACAGTAAAATTAAACCTCGGGTATCTCGCGCTAAGGCTTGTTCGGGAAAGGCTCCGATCGACCCGTTCGGCCAGGGAAAACCCACCCCAAAGATAAATTGAACCTGTCCTAACAAAGATTGCGCCCTAAAAATATCTGCCGAACTGTTGGAAGCCGCCCTGTTAAATTCATCAGCAACCGGGTTAAACGTCGTTCTGGGGGGAACTTCTACTTCAACTTGAGCGATCGCCTGAGTCGCCCACACGGTTGAAAGTGCCGATACCGCCATCACACCACTGAGGAACTTTGAAGTTAGACCCATTATGCTTATCCTCGATAATCTTGTTCAAATTTTAACTCGATTTTCGATTAGGATATAGATCGGCTAATCATTTTTCAAGACTCTCCCGGTGAGTCTTGCCCGAAAAAATTATAGATGATCTGCGAGTCTTCGATATTTTAATTTTCTTATGGATCGATCTCAACTGCAATTTTTATCCGACGATCTGACCGCGGCTTCTCTTGATACGGTGCGCGATCGCCTGCTGGATCTGTTTTGTCAGCTTGCCTATCAAGAGGGAGATTTTGTTCTCTCATCGGGACAGAAAAGTTCTTATTATATTAACGGAAAACAGGTGACTTTGCATCCTTTTGGGGCTTTGGCGATCGGTCGGCTTCTCTGTGGGATGTTACCGTCTGATACCTCTGCGGTTGCCGGTTTAACCTTGGGCGCCGATCCGATTGTATCGGCCGTGAGTGTGGTTTCTGCTTATGAAAACAAACCCGTTTATGCTTTGATTATCCGCAAAGAAGCCAAAGGACATGGCACAATGGCTTATATTGAAGGGCCGCAATTGGAAAAAGGGGCGAAGGTGGTGGTCTTGGAAGATGTGGTCACAACCGGACAGTCGGCTTTAAAAGCGGTGACGCGACTGCAAGAGGCGGGTTATCACGTTGAGGAGATTATATCATTAGTTGATCGCCAACAGGGGGGTGCCGAACTTTACGCGGAAAAGGGGTTAAAATTTCAAGCATTGTTTACCATTGAAGATTTGAAAACTCGCACGTCTCAACTGAAACAAACGTAGGATCGGGTAAAAATTTATTTCTATTTTCATCGAAATAATTGTTAGCAACCCGTTCCTAAAAACCCGAAAATTTGGTAGGGGCGGGTTCTACAATATCTTTAACGACTACTCCGAGATTGAGATCAACCCGCCCCGAAAACCCGGAAAAAAATGTGTGTGGGTTAGAAATAATTTAGATCAACCCGCCCCGAAAACCCGGAAAAAAATGTGTGTGGGTGAGAAAGAATTATTAAAAAACCGCCCGAAAATGTTGAGGGGATGGGGCGGGTTTACAAGGGTTATGGGTGAGAAATAAACATCTTTTCGGAACCCGCCCCTACAAGACTATTATCGAATATCTTGATAAAACTTTTGCAAATAATTTGCGGATACACCCATTCCCCAAAGTAACCCAATATAGAGATAAATTAAAGTTGCTTTGAACGAACCCCAACGGGCAACACGGCGATCGCTACTTTGAACAATCCGGTTAACTAAACGAATTCGTCCAATATAAACCAGTTTACGACATAAATCGGCATCTTCCATAATCGGTAAACTCTCATCAAACCCCTCACAGTCCCAAAACGCCTGACTGCGACAAAATATAACCTGATCACCAAATAATAACCGCAGTCCGCGAAAAAATAAATGGGGACGAAACAATAATGGCGCATAATAAGTTTTCAGGTAGTTGTGTAGGGAAATACCCCAGCGAGTCGTTTGAGGACCCGCCATCAGCGAAATAAAGCCTCCCGCAACAATATTTTTATCGGACAAGGTTTGTGCGATAATAGTCACGAGGTCATCGGGAACTAAAGTATCTGCGTGTAGAAAACAGAGAACTTCTCCGGTTGCTATTTTCGCACCTAAGTTCATTTGAGTTGAACGTCCGCGAGTCGCCGAAGAAATAACCTGAACTCCCGCAGACTCGGCGATAGAAACGGTTTCATCTTCGCTGTGACCATCTACGACAATAATTTCCCAAGCGGGTGGACTCAGTAAATGTAAAGCGTTGAGGGTACGGTTGAGTTGACTCGCTTCATTCAACGTCGGAATAATAATGGAAACACGCAACATTACATTTAGGTTAATCGGTTAATTATGGAGTGTGTTAGGGTAGCTTAACGCACTTTTAATGGTAGGGTGGGTGACATCTATAATTTTATTGTTAATGGTAGGGTGGGTGACATTTAGAACTTGACTGTTAAGTATAGAAAATTTGGGGCTGTCACCCACCCTACTGGGAATAGAAACTTGTGGCTTTCATCTACCACATTTATCTCTAGAAACAAATATCCTCAATTTTCGTCCTGTCTTGCGAGTAAACATTCCCACGCCATGAAACGCCTGAACACTTGGAAACGCTTTGGAATTTTCGCTTTAGTTGGTTTATTGCTGAGTTTTGTTGTCAGTTGTGCAACGGTTAGTTCTGATAATAATCAAAATGATAACCGTCAGGAAATCGAATTCTGGACGATGCAACTTCAACCGCAGTTTACCGATTATTTTAATCAATTAATTGCCAATTTTGAAGCGGAACATCCCGATTTAAAAGTTCGCTGGGTCGATGTACCTTGGTCGGCGATGGAAAGTAAAATATTGGCATCAGTTTCGGCAAAAAATGCGCCGGATGTCGTGAATTTAAACCCCGATTTTGCGGCTTTACTTGCCGGAAGAAATGCTTGGTTAAATTTGGATGAACAAGTTGATGAAAATGTGCGATCGCAGTATTTAGAAAATATCTGGAAAGCCAACAGTGTTGAAAGCTGCGAGGGTGAAAAATGCGGTTTAAAAACCTTTGGGATTCCCTGGTATTTAACGACGCAAATCACGATTTACAATGAAGATTTGTTCAAAAAAGCGGGATTAAAAACCTCGCCAAAAACCTATACAGAATTAGCAGAAGTCGCCCAAACGGTTAAAGAAAAAACGGGAAAATATGCTTTTTTTGTTTCGTTTGTTCCCGAAGATTCTTCTCAAGTTTTGCAGTCTTTGGTTCAAATGGGGGTGCAGTTAGTTGATGACAAAGGTCAAGCCGCATTCAACAGTCCCGAAGGAATAGCAGCCTTTCAATATTGGGTTGATTTATATCAGCAAGATTTGCTTCCTCAAGAAGTTTTAACTCAAGGACACCGACGGGCTGTAGAATTATATCAAGCGGGAGAAATCGCTATTTTAACATCGGGGCCACAGTTTTTTAAAGCCATTGCAGAAAACGCCCCAACTATTGCTAAAGTTTCAACTCCCGCCCCGCAAATTACCGGAGAAACGGGTAAAAAAAGCGTTGCGGTGATGAATTTGGTGATTCCTCGGGAAACAGAAAATCCTGAAAATGCGCTCAAATTTGCCTTGTTTGTTACTAATTCTAGCAATCAATTAGCTTTTGCAAAAAATGCCAATGTATTACCTTCGACGGTTGAAGCTTTAAAAGATAGTTATTTTCGACCGGTTCAAGGGCGAAATACCCAGGAAGATGAAGCCAGAATTATTAGTGCAAAACAGATGGATGAAACGGATATTTTGCTTCCCCCGTTGAAAGATATCAAAAAATTGCAGAAGATTATTTATGATAATTTACAGGCGGCAATGTTGAATCAAAAAACGGTTGAACAGGCAATTTTAGACGCAGAAACGGCTTGGAACCAGCGTTCCTAAATTGACAATTCGATTAATTTTTACACCTCAAAAACCCGGTTTCTTCTGCGAAATCGGGTTTTTTGTATCACTTAAGTGAACCAAACAGCCGGATTCAAGGTATAATCTCACTTAGAATTGGAGATTGCGGTACAATAGATGTAAGATTTTTTACAATGACGGACGGCATGACTTTGATTCCCCCAGACTTTCTCCAAGAGATAGCACAGGAGCATGGTGTCTCTGAGCCAGAACTCGAAGTGCTGTCAAAAGCGTTACTTGAGGGGAAGTCTATTGCTGCTATTTCCAACCAACTGAACTTGAAGCCGGAAACGGTTCGCAAGCGTCTCGGAGAAGCCTACCGCAAATTTGAAATTTCGGGAAAGGGGCCGGGAAAAATGGCAAAGTTGCAGCAATTATTGGTTTCTCGCTATCAACAACAGCAGATTTCATCGGAGTTTACTCCCCCTGCTTCGGTTCAAAAAACAACTTCTCATAAAATAACTTCTTATTATGATTGGGGTTCGGCGCCCGATATTGAGGTTTTTTATGGACGGGAAAAAGAACTTTCTCAACTGAAAAAATGGCTTTTAAATGATCGCTGTCGTTTAATCGCTGTGTTGGGAATGGGGGGCATGGGAAAAACGACATTAGCGGTGAAATTAGCCAAACAATTAACCGAACAATTTGAGTTTATCATTTGGCGGTCGCTCCGTCAAGCCCCTTCTTTAAAGCTGTTATTGGCGGATATTCTGACCGTTTTATCGGGTCAAGAATCGGCGAAGGATTTGTTAACTCAAGACGGCTATTTTTTGATTGCTCAACTGATTGACGCTTTAAAAACTTCTCGGTGTTTGATTATTTTTGACGATGTAGAGATGATTCTCAGTTCTCAGCAACTCGCGGGTTATTATGCTCAAGACTATCAAGAATATGGAACTCTCATTAAGCGAATCGCTGAAGAATCTCATCAAAGTTGCTTGATGTTGGCGAGTTCGGAAAAACTCAAAGATTTAGTTCTGTTAGAAGGTGCAAAAGTCCGTTCTTTAGCCTTAGCAGGTTCAGAAGAAATCTCCGAGAAAATTTTAGCCGAACGGGGATTAACAGTCAGTTCAGAATGGAAAGGTTTAACGGAACGCTATGGGTATAATCCATTAGCGATTAAAATTGTTTCGGCAACAATTCAAGAGTTATATTCGGGTCGGGTTTCAGAATTTATTAAAAATACCCTGTTAATGGGGGATGTTCGCTCGTTATTAGATCAACCTTTTGAACGATTATCAACCGCAGAGAAAGAAATGATGTATTGGTTAGCATTAGAACAGCAACCCTTACAACTTTCTGAAATTCAAGCAAAGATGTTAATTCCGTTATCTGCATCCGAAATCTTGGAAATTATGGGTTCTTTGGGAAGACGTTCACTGATTGAAAAAAGTCAGAAAGAGGGAAAAACTTTGTTTGGTCTTCAACCCGTTGTGATGAAATATGCGCTCGAACAATTTGTTCGTCAAGTTGAAGAAGAAATTATGAGATTAATCCAACATCAAGATTTAGAATCTCTTTGGTTGCTGCAACTTTATCCTTTAGAAACGGAACAAAGTCCTAAAAAATATTATTCGATTCTGGAGATTATCAAAAATAAACTCAGTTCTAGACTGTTAGCAAATCGTCGAGGCTTTAATTTGGCAATTCAGCGACTCGAAGACAGTTTATCCCATTTAAATCAGCAGTTTTTTGGAAGTCAATATACAACTCAAAATATCCAAAAGCTGCTCCAAATTCTACAAGTTGAGTGATAAATGCGAAAATGAGCTATTGTATTAATCCTCAATGTTCAAACCGCCAAAACTCTGATAAACTGGACGTTTGTCAAGCTTGTGGAACCCCTTTATTAATTCAGAAAAGATATCGAATTGTTCGACCGCTAAAGGAACCAAAATCGGGACATCCAACGGATATTTTTGAAGTTGAAGATTGGGGAGCCGGACTGGAAGATTGGGGAAGTTTAAAAGTTTTAAAAGTTTTAAAATATAACAATAATCCCGATTTAGTTCGCCTTTTAAAACAGGAAGCAAGGGTATTAATGTGGTTGCGTCATCCGGGAATTCCGAGAGTAGAACCGGATGATTATTTTACCGTTTATCCCTCTAAAACCAATCAATTGCTTCATTGTTTGGTGATGGAAAAAATAGAGGGACAAAATTTAGAACTTTGGTTAAACGAAAATCAAAAACTCTCTCAAGATGAAGCGCTAGACTGGCTACAACAAATTCTAGAAATTTTAGATCAACTTCACAGTCAAAATTTATTACATCGTGATTTAAAACCTTCTAATTTAATTTTAAGACCAAATGGACAGTTAGCTGTGATTGATTTTGGTACGGTGGGAATTGGGGATTGGGGTTCAACTCAAGTCGGTTCAATGGGTTATTCCGCACCCGAACAAATGAGCGGAAAAGCGGTGTTACAGTCCGATTTTTTTGCATTGGGTCGAACCTTTATTCATTTGCTTACGGGTCAGTCTCCGATGAACTTTCCAACCGAAGAAAAAACGGGTAAAATTCAATGGAAAAATCAAGCTAATCAGATTTCGGATGTATTTGCTGATTTGATTAATGAGTTGATGCAACCTTCCCCTAAAAATAGACCAAAAAATACACGGCTATTGCTTCAGAGGTTGGAAAAAGTTCGGGAAAAAATTACACAGGAACACAAAAATATATCTAAAACCGCTTTATCTCAACTCAAGTTTTTAGGATGGTTTTTGCTGGGAACAATCAGCGTTCGTTTCATTAGTCCTCAGATTCCGATTTTTATTCAAACTTATATTTTACCTCAAATTGATAAAACTTTAACCAATATTGGGTTTGAGCATTATCAAAATTATAACTTAGAACGGGCAGAATTTTATTATCAATTGGCGTTACAGTTTAATCCAGATAATGCGGCTTCCGCTTTGCAACTGGGTTTAATTTGCGAAGATAAACAAAATTTTGGTTGTGCGAGAAGCCAATATCAAGCCGCGATTCAGTCTGCAAAACAGAGCCAAAACTATTATGTTAAAGTCGCCGCCATTAATAATTTATCGCGTTTGCAAATTTGGTTAGATGGAAATAGTACAATAGCAATTGAACAGTTACAACAGGGGTTACAACTGATTCCGACTCTCAAACAACAATATCCCGAACCTTTTACCTTTAAAATGGAATCGGACTTATATAAAAATCTGGGTTGGGCTTACGCTCAACAAACGGAGTATTCTGATGCTTTGGTTTATTTGCAAACCGCCATAGAAATCAATTCAGAAAATGCTCCCGCTCATTGTTTACTGGCTCAGGTACTTGAAGAAATTCCCCAAAAAAAGTTAACCTTACAAAAGGTGAGAAAAAATTGTTTAAACATTGATTCAATTCAAAACCCCGAGACTATCACCTGGAAAAGTCTAGTTCGTCAACGTTTGAAAGCGGAAGGAGAAATTTAATGAAACTCCAGTCTGTTTTAGTGTTTTTACTTACCCTCGCTTTAATTTTAAACTTGGGAAAAGTAAATTTAACGCTAAAAAACCCATCTCAACTTGTTTATAAACCCGTTTATGCAGCCAACAATATTTTACCCGTTGGACGAGTCATTGAAACCAAAGGTGAGGTCTTTATAAAACGGCGAAATTGGTCGGATTATCATCAAGTCTTTGTGGGGACTGAACTCTATGCTGACGATCAAATTAAATCTATATCTTCGTCTGAATTAACGGCAATTTGTTATGCAAACTGGGAAACTTGGAACGCTCCGACCGATAAAATCTCCCAACCAACGGAAGGATGTTTACAAGCAAAAACAGAATGTGTAGAAACTCCCGATGGCTGTGTTTCTCCCGATGCGACTCGCAGCAATAATCAAATTTTTATTAGCGATAAAATTCCCTATGTTATCAGTCCCCGCCATACTTTATTACTGAATAATCAATCCATAGTTTTACGATGGAATCCCGTCACCGGAGTCAGTCGTTATACCGTTGTCCTTAAGAGTCCTTCGGAGTCAATTTGGGAAACAGAAGTTAGTTCAAATCAAGTGGTTTATGAAGGAAATATTTCTTTAAAGCCAGGAGTGCGTTATGTGGTTATTGTTCACGGAGATAATAATGTTTCCTCTCTCGATGAAGAATCCCCTTTTTCACAGCAAGACCCGCTAGGAATCGGATTTTCTATTTTAGAACCCTCAACCGAACAAAACATTACCGCTCAAACCGAGAAACTCGCTCAAAAATTAAAGGGAGAAGCCCAAACTTTAGCTTTGGTTGAGTTCTATCAAAAACAGAAGTTAAATTACGAAGCAATTAATCAATTAGAATCTTTGCTCAAACCGAATCAAAAAAAACCAGCTATCTATTATAAACTGGGCGAAATTTATCAAGAAATACAACTCCCTTTTTTGGCTAAAGATAACTATTTAAAGGCTCTGGAATTTATCCCAGAGGAAGACCTTTCTGGAATTGCAGAAGTTCAAACCGCTTTGGGCGAAATTTATCTCACTTTGAACGAAAAAAAAGAAGCGATAAATTGGCTAATGTTAGCGTACAATCAATATAAGGAGTTAGGAGAACAGCCCCGCCAAACTGAAATCAAGCAGTTAGTTGAAAAAATCAATCAATCACCTCCTTAAATTATGGCGAACAATCCGATTTTAAAAACAATAACTTTGACCCTATTTTTAGGCTTGATTCCGATTTCGAGTTTGGCACAAATCACACCAGCCAACGACGGAACCGGAACAAGAGTCACGCCGACACAACCCCAACAAAATACCCCAACTCGCTTTGATATTCAAGGCGGAAGTCGTTCTCAGGACGGAGGAAATTTATTTCACAGTTTTGAGCAATTTAATTTAGATTCTGGACAAACCGCCAACTTTATTTCTACCCCAGAAACCCGCAATATATTAACTCGAATTGTCGGGGGTGATGTTTCTCGAATTGATGGTATGATTAAAGTTACGGGGAGCAATGCGAATTTATTTTTAATGAATCCTTCTGGGATTGTTTTTGGCGCCAACGCCACTTTAAATGTACCTGCTTCTTTTTTTGCAACCACATCAACCGCTATTGGTTTGGGCGAATTTTCTAACGGTATTCCTCAAACTTGGTTTCAAGCGTTTCAAGCCAATAACTATTCACAACTCAATGGTTCTCCGAGCGCTTTTGTATTATCTAATAATCCGTCGGGTGTGATTATTAATAACGGAAATTTAACGGTTCAAGCCGGAAATACCTTAGGATTAGTCGGTAATATTGTCATAAATCTAGGAACAGTTTCAGCGTCTCAAGGAAATGTCGTGATTGAATCGGTTCCCGGTAATAGCTTAGTGCGGATTTCTCAAACGGGAAATTTATTAAGTTTAGAAGTTCAATCTCAGGCAATTTCCAACCCGTTAGGAACTCCGATAGTCGCACTACCTAAAATGCTAACGGGCGGCATTCAAACCCATGCAACAAATGTTATTATCAACGAGGATAATACCATCACCCTAACCAACGCCAACTCTAACAATTCTGTTGAACGTCGAGATCGAAATCCGGGTTTTGATGAATCTTTACCTGTAGAAATTGCTCCATTTAACCCCTCTTTTCCAACACAAATTACTACTCCGTCGCCGCCAATATCAACACCCGTTCGATCTTTTAATGCTAATAATACAACCGAACAAGCGACATTTGTACCGATCCTTCCGATTGAACCTCCACCCCCAGTTGAAAATCCCAACGCTCCCGAAATTAGTTATCTTGTCGATGAAATTCCCAATGTTGAACTGTTAATTTTGCCCACTATTTCTTCAGATAGCAATCAATTATTTGAAGTGAATGATACTTTGTCAATTGGTTCGGACTTGGTGAGTCCCAATATGGCAACTTTAGAAAACAACATTAACTTACTTCTAGATCAGTCTGTTAATCCAATTATTAATCCTCAATCTTTGCAATCTTTAATTCCCAGTCATCTCAATCCAGATCGCAACTATCAAATCGCCCTACAATCTACTTTTCCCGAAACAAATATTCAAAATATATTGGGTGAAATTGAAGCAAAAACCACCCAAAAACCAGCCGTAATTTATATAAAAACCCACCCCAATCACTCCATCGAACAGATTGACGGTTTAAGAATAAAAACTCAAGACGGACTCAGTTTAATGTTAGTTTTACCCGACGGTCAATCAATTGTAAAAAGTATCCCCGAAGCCG
Organism: Capilliphycus salinus ALCB114379; assembly: GCF_047276495.1. Classification (NCBI taxonomy): domain Bacteria; kingdom Bacillati; phylum Cyanobacteriota; class Cyanophyceae; order Oscillatoriales; family Sirenicapillariaceae; genus Capilliphycus; species Capilliphycus salinus. Next base: position 941,574 of record NZ_CP178543.1, read on the forward strand.
ATTTACAAAAACTAAACCGTTTGGCGAGAGAGTTTTATTGGGAAATAAGCGATCCGAAAACTACAGCATGGCCAGCCGCTCGCAAACTCTATGAATGGTTAATTGCACCTCTCGAAGCGGACTTAAAAAAAGCCGGAATTGATACCTTATTATTTTGTTTAGATGAAAGATTGCGATCGCTTCCCCTCGCCGCTTTACACGATGGCCAACAGTTTTTAATTGAAAAATACAACTATAGCTTAATTCCTAGTTTAAACCTGACCGATGTCAGCTATAAAGGACTCAAAGACGCCGAAGTATTAGCAATGGGAATGTCAGAATTTGAAGATCAACCCTCTCTCCCGAGCGTTCCCACAGAAGTCGCCACAATTACTCAAAAACTCTGGCCGGGAGATGCCCTACTTAACCAAGAATTTACCTTAGAAAACCTCCAAAAAAAACGCGAAAAAAAATCCTATGAAATTATCCATCTGGCGACCCATGCCAATTTCATCTCCCAAGAAGATTCTTATATTCAATTTTGGGATGATAAACTTCCCTTAGATCGACTGCGAGACTTAAAATGGTACAAACAACCCCAAGTGGAATTATTAGTTTTAAGCGCCTGTAAAACCGCATTGGGAAACGTAGAAGAAGCGGAAACCGAAATGGGGTTTGCGGGGTTAGCCTATCGAGCCGGAGTTAAGTCCGCTTTGGCCAGTTTGTGGCGAGTCAGCGACGTCGGGACGTTGGGGCTAATGGTTGAATTTTACGCTCACTTAAAGTCCAGTCCCATCAAAGCAGAAGCCCTCAGACAAGCCCAACTCGCGTTATTGCGGGGAGAAGTGCGGATGGAGGGAGACGCACTGCGACAAACCCGAGGAAACACCCCTTTACCTTCGATACTGACGGACTCCCAAACCCCTGAGAACTTATCTCACCCCTATTATTGGGCGGGTTTCACGATGATCGGAAGTCCCTGGTAGTTTTATAACTTAAGTGAGAAAAGCTGAAAGTATTATCTAGAGAGAATTCTAGCCGCTACACTCTCGCGGATATCCAAAAGTTCACTTGACATTTTGTTTTTCTCACTTTAGGATTTATATAACTTAAGTGATAAGCTTGAGGAAATGAGAATCGGGGATTAACGAGTCCGAAGTCGTCCAACCCAAATCTCACGAGAGTCCAATCCATCTGACAGGGTATTATCTAATACCTTGTCAGATTTTTCCCAAACACTAATTAATTTTTCTAGCCTAATCAGTTTTGAGTAAATTACCTTCTTTGAGGGTGCATTTTTGACGTGCTTAATCACCTGAAATTGTCAATTGAGTTGAACAAATATTAGGAAAATGAACATGAATCAGACTACTAATGCAACATTAGATTCCTCAACAGAAACATCAGAAAATACCAACCTTACAAACCGGGGGGATGGAAGACGTGTTCAGGGTGAAGAATCCCAGCTTCCTGAAAACTTCAACTTTTGCGGTACCGTCACTCTCGAAGAATTTTCAGAAGAATCCCAGCTTCCTGAAAACTTCAGCTTTGATGATCTTTTTACGTCTGGGGAATTACCAGAGGATTTCAACCTCGAAAAAATAATCGCTACTATCAGCTATCTTCTGAACTTTTCAGAGGATTCAAACTCGTCAGAAAAATTAGGTTCTGAATTCTTACCTATCTCTATTCAAAGTTCCGATTTTCCAGGCAATTTTAACAGTTCCGATCAACACTCTCGCTTTCCCAAACCCCAAAATTTTAGGAACTTATCCACAGATTTTTTAAATTCAGACACCAACTTCTCTGAATCAATTAATTTCCAAGATTTCATCGAACAATTTTATCAGTTAGAACTCTCTGAAGTTCCGGAATATATCGAATATTTTCCAACAATTATTGACGAAGATTCTATTGTCGATGATCAAGAAGAACTTCCCGACGATCTCGAAGATTCTATTGTCGATGATCAAGAAGAACTTCCCGACGATCTCGAAGATTTTCCAACAATTATTGACGAAGATTCTATTGTCGATGATCAAGAAGAACTTCCCGACGATCTCGAAGATTTTCCAACAATTATTGACGAAGATTCTATTGTCGATGATCAAGAAGAACTTCCCGACGATCTCGAAGATTCTATTGTCGATGATCAAGAAGAACTTCCCGACGATCTCGAAGATTTTCCGACAATTATTGACGATGAAGAATTACCGGAAGGAGAACTTTCTGATAATGCTATTGAATACTTCCCCAATTTTGACGGAGAACCGTTAACCTTTCCCGATGATTTTAGCCCCAGCGAAATTGACGGAGAATTCACCATCCTTCCCTATCCACTTCCCGGATTTGGTGAAGAAATTCCCACTATTTCTGAAGGTGAAATTGACGGAGAATTCACAATCCTTCCTTTCCCACTTCCCGAAACTGGTGAAGAATTTGATTGGTTAACGGGAAGTTCAAATGGTGAAGAACTTTCTATTTCTGAAGGCGAGATAGACGGAGAAGTGACAATTCTTCCCTTCCCACTTCCCGGTGATGAAGAATTTGATCTGTTAATGGGAAGTTCAAATGGGGAAGAATTTCCGACTCTTTCTGAAACCGATAATGACATTATTCAGCTTCCGTTTGAACACAGTTTAACTCCCATTAGCGAAGGTGGAGAATTACCTGAAATTATTCCTTGTTTTGTCGGATATGACCCCATGACTTCCTCTTCTACCCCTCTCACAGAAGAAGATTTAACCCCCGTTATCTAACACAAAATCTCATATGATTTCCGGTTGATTAATTTTTGTTCAGGGGGTGGGGCGAGTTTAATTCAATCTCGAAGTGGTCACCCTCGATCCTGGATGAACCCGCCCCCTACAGCACTTCGGATTGATTAGTCGGAGATGATATCAGTTTTGATGCACCTATTCTCTTTTTTTGTAGCTTCTCTTTTCTTTTTAGCTGAACAATCGTTGTACACGCCAAAAACAAAAACCCGGTAACTCAATAGAAACCGGGTTTTTTCTCAGGTTATTTCGCCTGCGGAACCACAAAATTAACCAACTTACCGGGAACAACAATCACCTTTTTCAACTCTTGATTTTCCAGATAACGTTGGGCAACATCCGAGGTTTTCGCCAATTCTTCTAACGTGGCTTTATCGGCTTGGGCGGGAACTTGAATGGTGCCGCGAGTTTTGCCGTTAATTTGAATCACTAAAGTGATTTCATCGACAACCAAAGCATCGGTATCGACAGCCGGCCAACCTTCAGAATGAATCGAAGTTTTGTAACCCAAACTCCGCCACAACTCCTCAGAAATATGCGGAGAAAACGGCGCCAACAACTTCAATAACGTTTCAATTCCCTCGCGATAAACGGGAGAATTCGTACAACTCGCGTCAGAAATTGCATTACTCAATTTCATCATTTCCGACACCGCAGTATTAAACTGATATTCGCCGTCCAAATCCTCCGTAACTTCCTTAATCGCCGTGTGAATTGCCCGCCTTAAATCCTTTTCCTCCTTACTCAAATCCCCCGCTTTTTTGGAAGACTTAACCGGCGTGTTTTCCGCAAATTCGCTAACCAACCGCCAAACCCGATTTAAGAAGCGAAATTGCCCCTCAACATCGGCATCATCCCATTCCAAATCCTTCTCGGGCGGCGCTTTAAATAGGATAAACATCCTCGCCGTATCCGCCCCATATTTCGCCATCACTTCCAACGGATCGACGCCGTTGTATTTCGACTTCGACATCTTCTCGTAGAAGACTTCCAATTTCTCGCCGGTTTCCGGATCTTTCGGATCGTCCGGGTTCACATTTGCCGAAGGAATATACTTACCCGTCACCGGATTTTTATAGGTCAACCCCTGAACCATTCCCTGAGTCAACAAACGGCTAAACGGTTCATCGCAATTCAACAATCCGCGATCGCGCATTACCTTCGTAAAAAACCGCGAATATAATAAGTGTAAAATCGCGTGTTCGATCCCGCCCACATACTGATCCACCGGCATCCAATCGTTAGCAACTTTCGGATCAAAAACCTGCTGATCGTTCTTGGCATCGGGATACCGCATAAAATACCACGATGAATCGATAAACGTGTCCATCGTGTCCGTTTCCCGCTTCGCCGGCGTCCCGCAGGTCGGACAGGGAACATTAACCCAATCCTCCAACTTCGCCAACGGCGACGCCCCCCGCCCCGAAAACTCGACATTTTCCGGCAATTCGACGGGCAAATCTTCATCGGGAACCGGCACCGCCCCGCAGTTGGGACAGTGAATAATCGGTATCGGCGCCCCCCAGTAACGTTGTCGGGAAATCAACCAATCTCGCAAACGGTACTGTATCCGCCCCTGACCCAAGCCCTCATCTTCGGCGTATTCGATCACCGCCAATTTGCAGCCCTCGGAGGTTTCGCCGTTGCAGGGGCCAGAATTAACCATTACTCCCGGTTCGGTGTAGGCTTCGGTCAACTCCTCATCGGCGTTATCGGCATCATCGGGTACAATTACCGTGATAATCGGCAAATCGTACTGTTTGGCAAAGGCAAAATCTCGGGTATCGTGGGCCGGAACTCCCATCACCGCCCCGGTTCCGTATTCATACAACACATAATCGGCGATCCAGATGGGAACTTCCTTATTATTAAAAGGATTGATCGCTTTTCCGCCGGTGGGAACGCCCCGCTTGGGTTTATTTTCGGCGGTTCGATCCATCTCGCTTTCTTGGGAGACTTCTTCGATAAACGCCTCAACGGTTTCTTTTTGTTCGGGAGTTGTCACCTGTTCAACTAACGGATGTTCCGGCGCCAACACCACGTAGGAGACACCATAAACTGTATCGGGACGGGTGGTAAACACGGCGATGTTTTCGTCATCCATCCCCGCAACCGGAAATTCCAAATAAGCCCCCGTAGACTTGCCGATCCAGTTGGCCTGCATCAGTTTCACCCGTTCGGGCCAGCCGGGGAGTTTTTCCAAGTCGTTTAACAGTTCCTCGGCATATTCGGTAATCTTGAGGAACCACTGACGCAACAGTTTCCGTTCGACTTTTGCCCCGGAACGCCAGGAACGGCCTTCGCTGTCTACCTGTTCGTTTGCCAACACCGTTTGATCGATGGGGTCCCAGTTGACTGCGGCTTCTTTTTGGTAGGCGAGTCCGGCGTTATAAAATTGCAAAAAGATCCACTGCGTCCAGCGATAATAGTCCGGCGAACAGGTTGCAACTTCTTTTTCCCAGTCGAAGGAAATGCCCAAACGTTCCAACTGTTGCTTCATCTGGGCGATATTTTGATAAGTCCACTTCGCCGGATGTACGTTTCGTTCGATCGCCGCATTTTCCGCCGGAAGTCCGAAAGCATCCCACCCCATCGGGTTGAGGACACGATAGCCTTGCATCCGTTTCAGTCGGGCGATCACGTCGGTAATGGTATAGACGCGAACATGACCCATGTGTAAGTTTCCTGAAGGGTAGGGAAACATCGCCAGGGCGTAAAATTTCGGTTTTTGGGCGTCGGTTGGGGTTTTGTAGGAACCACTTTCAGCCCAGGTTTGTTGCCACTTCTGTTCAATGGATGCAGGATTATATCGAGACTCCACAACTCTAACTCCGTGCGGGATGTTTATCGTCTTTCTTTGCTCATTGTTGCATATTACCCGACTCTGGGTCGGGATTGCACATTACTCAGATATTCACATTGTAATACAAATACTACATATTTTCATCTACGATGCCAGTATCCCGGTTCTCGACTACATTCTTCATCCATTCTCTAAGATAGCGATCGCAAAGGGTTTGGATACCGAAACTGAAACCATCACACAAACGTAATAGTTTCTCACTGTGATCTCGCGATCGCAAAGGGTTTGGATACTGAAAGCTAAACCATCACACAAACGTAATAGTTTTTCTCTGTAAGCTCGCGATCGCAAAGGGTTTGGATACCGAAACTGAAACCATCACACAAACGTAATAGTTTTTCTCTGTAAGCTCGCGATCGCAAAGGGTTTGGATACCGAAACTGAAACCATCACACAAACGTAATAGTTTTTCTCTGTGATCTCGCGATCGCAAAGGGTTTGGATACCGAAACTGAAACCATCACACAAACGTAATAGTTTTTCTCTGTGATCTCGCGATCGCAAAGGGTTTGGATACCGAAACTGAAACCATCACACAAACGTAATAGTTTTTCTCTGTAAGCTCGCGATCGCACCGGGTTTGGATGCTGAAAGCGAATCTATAACACAAATACTACAGTCTGTAATCTTGAAAATCTCATCCTAAAGATAGATACACCGGCTCAAGTTTGGCTGTCATCTTATAAATGATTGAGTTGATCGGAAGTTCAATTCACTGCGATCGCCTGTATATCGTTAATCTAGCTTCTGTTATCGTTTCAGCTAATCACAGACTAGAAATTAATAAGTTTTTTCAATAGCTTAACCTTTATCCCCTTCGTTTGTAATTTTTTATACCTAAAGTCTTGATGTTTTCATCAAAACAGGTGGATATAACCTATAACACCAGGTTTGTCAAGATTTTTTAGATAAAGATTAGAACAAATTCATCAAAAAAATTTTAAAGAGTATTTAAAGTAGTTCTTTTCAACCGAAAATATACGGAGAAAAGACACAAGTCGATTTTGAATTATTTAATTTCAGGCTCAGAAACATTACCAATTGTGCGGTTAAAAATTCATTGCCATACTAGGAACAACAAAACAAACACGCACTCAATCAACCCCAAAACATGACAACTAACTTCTTAAAGAAACTCTCCATCGCCACCGTTAGCACCGCAGCTATTAGCCTTTCTTTCCTGGGAGCAAATCCCGCTCAAGCCGCTAATTTAATTAATAACGGTGGTTTTGAAACAGGTAATTTGACCGACTGGTCAGTAACCAATAATGGCTCAGGAGGATGTGATACTGACTGGAACGTTAACTCAACAGGAACAACGGGTTGTTTTGGGCGACAATCAGCTACAGAGGGAACATATGCAGCCTATAACAGCTTTGATGGTGATGGACCTCAAGAATTTCGCTTAGAACAATCATTTAGTATTGCAGAGAATGTTGAATCTGCAATTCTGAGTTGGTCAGATACGGCTGTTACGCAAATTTTTGGAAGCCTAGATCGTCATTTCCGTGTTGATTTATTTACCGATAGCGATGTATTCAACGTATTTGATTTAGCATTTGAAGCTGGTACTGTCGGTGAATATAATTGGACAGCACGTTCTTTTGATGTTACATCTTTCCTCCAAGCAAATATCGGTAAAGAAGTAACTCTTGCTTTCTCCAACCAAATCCCTCAAAGCTTTTCTGGACCTGCTGGCTTTGGCTTAGATAATATTGCACTCAATGTTGAATTCCAAGAATCTCAAGCTGTTCCCGAACCCGGAACCATCGCCGCACTCGGATTAATTGGTTTGGGTGGCTTGTTAACCAAGAAAAAACTGAACGCTTCAGAGAACTAACATCTAGTTTTTAGAAAAAAAATCAAGTGAAATCTGATTGAAAGTCTCAGCTTCGGTTGAGACTCTTTTTGTATTTTTGGAGAGTTAATTTAAGTACCCGGATATTAATAAACCTCTCTGTATGATGCAAGATTAATCAGTGCTGAAACCCTTTAGTGCTGGTTGTCTGTTGCCTATTGCTAGAAGCGGCTGTTCCGGTGTTCCCTCTTTTCTAAAAATCATCCGAAAGGTAGAAAAGAGCAGAGCCAACGGTAATTAGAGGAATATATGAGTAAAATTTGAGTGTTGTTTTCTGAACTCATTCTCAAATAATGTTGGATTTTCAGTTTCAAGTCGCCAAAACTTTTTTAGAGAATAAGAAGATTCTAAATCTTACACCCGCTCAAGTCGCCCAAAGACAACTTAATAAATTCAGAAAGTTGGTTAATTTTGTTGCCGAACGTTCTCCCTATTATCAGAAAATCATCGAAAAGTATAAAATAGACCCGAAAAACTGTCAGCCAACTGATTTTCCAGTATTATACAAAACAGACGTTCTAGAAAACTTCGATGAAATTCTCACCCATCCAGAAATTAGCAAAGAAAAGATTATCGATTTTTTAGCCAATTCTGAAAACCCGAATGATTTATTTTTGAACAAATATTTTGTCACCCATACTTCGGGAACATCTGGAGAAGTTGGTTACTACCTGTATTCACAAACCGAAATGGCTCAAGGACTTGCTTACCTGTTGAACCAAAATCAATCAAAATTTAGCCTTTTTAAAAAAATTGCTTACATTGCAGCATCTCAAGGTCACTTTGCCGGAGTAACCATCGTCAGTGCGTGCGAAAAACTCTATCCGCTATTCCAAGCGACAAAAATTTTAGATATCAATTTGGCTTTTCAGGAAATTCTAGACGCTTTAAACCAGTTTCAACCGACAATTTTATCCGGTTACGCATTTCTAATCAGAAAATTAGGAGAAGCCCAAGCCGAGGGGAAGCTAAAAATTAATCCAAAACTGATCGAAACAGGCGGAGAACCCTTAGTAGAGAAAGACAGAAAGTATATTCAAAGCATTTTTCAAGTACCCATCCTCAATACCTACGCCAGTGCTGAATTTTTATTGTTGGGTTTGTCTAAGCCGGAATTTGACGGAATGTATTTAATGGAAAGTAACCATATCTTCGAGATAGAAGCCGAGAAAATGCGGGTGACAAACTTGTACAATTATACGTTGCCTTTGATTCGATATCACATGGATGATCAATTAGAAACAGTTGAAGATAATAATCAACTCATGCCTTTTACGAAAGTTAGATCGGTTGTCGGTCGAGATGAAGATAGACCTCACTTTCTCAACGAAGAAGGAGAAGAAGATTATATTCATTATACTGCCATCGGTGAGATCAGAGCGAAATTACTAAAAAGATTTCAGATTCAAGTGATCAATCCAGAGAAATTCATTTTTAGAGCCGTTTTGAAAGATAGTTTAGATTCCCAACAACGAGCAGAAGCGCAGAAAGAAATCCGGCATCAGCTAAAAACTGTGTTGGCAAGCAAAAAAATGAATAATGTTGAGTTTGTAGTTGAGGAAGTAGACAGTATTGGTGTCAATCCTAACACGGGAAAATATAACATTGTGGTGAGTTAATTTATCTCTAGAGGTGGGTACAGTCGCACCGATTTCGCTAAGAATAGCGGTTTTTAAACTTAATCTTCAAACTAATGAATGATGATCCTCTTCGCTGATTTTGTCAAAATAGAAAATAAGAAATCGGCGTAGAAAACGCTTTGAAGAATTTTGAAGAACAAAAATATTGAGGAGAAAATTATACTATGATTAAGAGAATTTTAAAATCCGGTATTGCATCTTTGGGTACAATTTCTGTGCTTGCTTTTGCTCCTGTACTTCTTCTGGGAACGCCTGCGCGAGCGCAAGTGGTTGATGGAAGATTGGATGAATACCAAGTCGCAACCGCTCCAACTCTAACTTATGGTGAGGTCGGTCCCGTTGTGGAAGACGTGCAAATTATGCTCGATGAACTGGGATATTATGACAGTAGCGAGGGCATAACCGGAACTTACGACCAGGCAACTCAGCAAGCCGTTGAAGAATTCCAAGAAGATTATAATCTGATCTCAGATGGTATTGTTGGCGATAATACATGGGATACATTTCTAAGTCTGAACGAGGAAGGTATCTTTGAGTCAGATGATAGCTTTGATGAAGATAGAGGCTTCTATTCCGATTATGAAGATGAGTCTTTAGATTACGGAAATGACTATATCGAAGAGGACTCTTATGGGTATTAATCTGACCCACTTCTACCGTCGGTGATCATTTTGTTTAAAATGGCAATAGGCAAAAGACAGGGGTTAGGGTTTAGGGTTTAGCTGATGCGACTCAAAACCACTACCCGCGCACCCCAATCGCCGACACCCGACACCCCACCCAATCATTTACAAAACATAGAAAAGCCGGGAAATTAGGCAATTCCCGACTTTATTTCGTAAACCTTCTTCAATTTGAGCTATTTAACTTGTTATTTGGAACTGTTCATTTGAACTAACGTATCGTTTGCTAAGAAATGATCGATATGGTAAGCACGCTCCTCTGTTTCTAACAGAATTTTCTCGTATAAATAACGAGTTGCGCGATCGCCAAGGCTTTCAGCTTGTCCGGCTTGACGGCGTAACAATTGTAAAATGGCTTGTTCGGCGGCGAGGTCATGTTCGAGCATTTGGCGGGATAGGTAGTATCCATCCGGTTCGGGTTCAAAGCAGCACATTTCCGCCAACTTGCTGAAGCTGGCTACCGGAATACCCCCCAAACCGTTGAGACGCTCACCGAGTTCGTGAACGTGTTCTTGAACTTCGTCGTAGCTTTCTTGGAAAAACTCGTGTAAGGAGTAGAACTCCGCTCCCTCAACCACAAAATGATGTTTTTGATATTGGATGTAAAGTGCCTGAAAGCTTGCTAACAAGGCATTCATACCTTCGCAAATCGGCCCTGTAACGGAATGGTCAAATAAAACTGGGTTGTCACCCATTTCGCCCAACTGACGCACCGGACTTTGAATCTCAGTCATGCCTTGATTTCCTCGCATTAAGTACCGTTATTGCTAATGAACTTAGTTTATAGAATTGTGAATTCACTTGTCAATCTACCTTAAAGCCTGATTCTGCCTGTATTAGAAGGAATTTCGAGCAACCGACTTTTTTCACCGACCCTATTGAGAAATATTTTTACTTAAGATATGCTAGAGATTAAAGACTCAATCGGAAAACTTTTGACGAAGTTCCCGATATGCGGGTCAGGACTAAGTAGAAATTAGTTGCAGTTGGTACAAGTAATGAATTCATCACAGTTACAGCCCGAAAACAGCGAAGTCATCGAGGTCAACTGCTGGACCGATCGGTGGCAAGTGTACAGACGCTTACAAGAGTTAGGAATCCCCTGTTCCTGCGAGGTAGAGCAACCCCTGCGGGTACAGATCACGAACACTAACCATGCCGTTCAACTCTCAAGCGTCCTTAAACAGTTCAGCGCCTCCCGTCAAGATTTACTCGAAAGCTTAGAACGCTGTTGGCAAACTGAGTGTGACTGATCGCGCTTGCGATCGCGATCGACGCTTTCCTCAAAAGATTAAGGCGTTTGATGAGAACGTCTCTAATGGGGAACTTCAACTATCTCAACCCGAATAACTCACGATTACCCTGAAACCAATGTCCAAAACTGATAAACAAATTACGGAATTCAATTTTGCAGGCCAAGTCACCTATGTATTCTTCGATGGCAGCAAACCCAAATATCTACAACTGATGACCTCCGAAGGGCTGCATCTGATCAAACTGTCCAAAGACTCTCGTTCAGTCTGTGAACGTTTATTAATTCCGGGGCGGCAAGTTCAAGTCAGTGGGATGAAAAAATACGATCCCAAAAGCGGCAAAATCAAAATGAAAGCCGAAGAAATCATCGCCCTGAACGCCGAAGGACAGGTCAGCAGTTCACCTTGTTCTTCCAAAAAAGAAGCGAAAAAAACCTGTTCCGCTAAAGCCCAAATCCTCATTTGTGACAAGTCAGATTGTCGCAAAAAGGGCGGAAACCATTTGTGTTCGGCCTTAGAAACGGTTGTCAAAGAACGGGGACTCGAAGAACAAATCACCATCAAGAAAACAGGGTGTCTCAAACGATGTAAAGCCGGCCCCAACGTGGTGGTCATGCCCGACAAAACCCGCTACAGTCGAGTCAACGCCACCGAGGTTCCCGAATTAATCGCCAAGCATTTCTAAAACCTAAAACATTAAATAACTCAAAAGGCAACAGGCAACAGGCAGAAGTTCAGGAGTTTAGAAGTTAGGGATTTAGTGTTGGGGATTGGGACTGGGTTGACTTGCCCACGCACCCTAACCCCACGCACCCACGCACTCTAAACCCCCCTTCTGTCTATTGCCTGTTGCCTATTCCCCATTCCCCATTCCCCCTACACCCCACCTCCCCATCCCCCTATCCCCTGTTCCCTTCAAAAGAAGCTTGCTTGTAACTCCCACAGATGAGAAGATTTAAAGATGTGGCCTCAGGACAATTCTCACTATTGTTGAGGAAACTCGAAACGCGAGCTAGGGAACAGACAAACTGTTAATTCTAGGCTAAATTGCATTCGAGATCGTGTCCGGGGAGTGAGAACGGGTAAAAGGGCTGCGATCGCGAGTCGGGCATGAAAAAGCCTGTTTTCACCCTCGATACAACCCAAACCCGGATGCCACCGAACAGTCTGTTCACGCGGCCTTCGGCAGGGCTTCGCTTACACACGTCCAGAAAATATATAGAAACGATAACTATGGCTGTTGCAACCCAATCACTCGAAGAACTCTGCATTAACTCCATCCGCTTCTTAGCGATTGATGCGGTACAAAAAGCTAACTCAGGCCACCCCGGATTGCCGATGGGTGCAGCGCCGATGGCGTTTGTGTTGTGGGATCGCTTTATGCGGTTTAACCCCAAAAACCCCAAATGGTTCAACCGCGATCGCTTCGTCTTGTCGGCGGGTCATGGTTGTATGTTGCTGTATTCCCTCCTACACCTGACGGGTTTTGACAGTGTTCCCCTCGATGAAATTAAACAATTTCGTCAGTGGGGTTCTAAGACCCCCGGACACCCGGAAAACCACGTTACCGAGGGTATTGAAGTCACCACAGGGCCGTTAGGACAGGGAATTGCCAATGCGGTGGGACTCGCTTTAGCAGAAGCCCATTTAGCTGCAACTTTCAACAAACCGGACTGCACACTGGTCGATCACTACACTTATGTGATCATGGGTGATGGCTGCAACATGGAAGGGATTTCTGGTGAAGCCTGTTCTCTGGCCGGACACTGGGGCCTGGGCAAATTAATCGCCTTCTACGATGACAACCACATCTCTATCGATGGTCACACCGACATCTCCTTTACCGAAGATGTTGCAGCACGCTTTGAAGCCTACGGCTGGCACGTTCAACACGTTCCCGACGGTAACACCAACCTAGATGCGATCGCGGAAGCTATCCAAAAAGCCAAAGAAGTTACCGATAAGCCCTCGCTGATCAAAGTTACCACCATCATTGGTTACGGTTCCCCCAACAAAGCCAACACCCACGACGTTCACGGTGCGGCTTTGGGTAAAGATGAAGTTCAAGCCACCCGCGAACATTTGGGCTGGAACTATCCCGAATTTGAAATTCCCGAAGACGCCCTCAACCACTTCCGCAAAGCCATTGATAAAGGCGCCCAAGCGGAACAGGAATGGAACAAAATTTGGGAAGAATACAAATCCAAGTATGCCCAAGAAGCGGCTACTTTTGAGCGGATGTTGAGCGGGAAACTGCCGGAAAATTGGGCCGATGCGCTGCCGAAATACACCCCCGAAACCAAAGCAGATGCAACCCGCAACCAGTCGGGCGCGACTTTAAATGCGATCGCAAGCGTATTGCCGGAATTAATCGGCGGTTCGGCGGACTTGGCTCCCTCCAACAAAACCTTACTCAAAGGCTTGGGTGACTTCCAAAAAGGCAGCTACCAAAACCGCAACGTTCGCTTCGGGGTTCGCGAACACGGGATGGGCGCTATTTGTAACGGTATCGCCCTGCACGGTTCCGGGTTGATTCCCTACGGTGCAACTTTCTTGGTGTTTACCGATTATATGCGGAACTCCATCCGTTTATCGGCGTTGGCGGAAGCGGGCGTGATTTGGGTAATGACTCACGACTCCGTTGCCCTCGGCGAAGATGGCCCGACTCACCAACCCGTTGAACACGTTGCCTCCCTGCGGGCAATTCCTCAATTGATTGTGATTCGTCCGGCTGATGGAAATGAGACTTCTGGAGCCTATAAGGTGGCCGTAGAGAAGGCAAAATCCGCTCATCCGGCGCCGACCTTGTTGGCGTTATCCCGCCAGAATTTGCCCAATTTAGAGGGCAGTTCCATTGATGTGGTTGCTAAGGGGGCTTATGTCCTCAGCGATAACAGTGATGGTACTCCCGATATTATTTTGATTGGTACGGGCGGCGAAACTTACCTCTGCGTTGATGCTGCGGTGAAACTGCGCGAAGAAGGAAAGAAAGTTCGGGTGGTTTCGATGCCGAGTTGGGAGTTGTTTGAAGAACAGGATGCAGCTTACAAAGAGTCCGTTTTCCCGAAAGCCGTTAAGAAGCGGTTGGCGGTGGAAGCCGGGATTAGCTTCGGTTGGTGCCGTTATGTGACTGATGAAGGCGCAACCATCAGCGTTGATACCTTTGGGGCGTCTGCTCCCGGTGAAGTGGTTCTGGAGAAGTTCGGCTTCACCGTTGACAATGTTGTTGCTAAGGCGAAGGCGTTGTTGGGTTAGAGGTTAATTGTAGGGGCGGGTTCTGCCGAGATTTGTTTTTTCTCAGCAGCAACGGTTATAAACCTGCCCTAACTCAGCGTAATTGTTTAGGTTAGGATGGGGGTGTAACACTGTTGCGCCCCTATAAATTATCTATCATAAGTTTTCAAAAACAGTTATGACTGATAGCTCTTTCTTTGATGAGTCAAAAGAACAATCGATTATCAAGGCTGAAATTGTAGCCAAGTATTTTTGGGCTTGGGCAAAAGTTATCATACCACAGGCTAAAAAATGGGGCAAAAATATTGCATATATCGATCTATTTTCTGGGGCCGGGTCGTTATCAGGATGGTTCTCAGTCAACCCCCTTAAAAATTTTAGAGCGGGCAATTGAAGATCCAGATATGCGAGAACGTCTCGTCACTTTATTCAATGATGTAGATTCTAACAATACTCAATCACTTCAGCAAGCAATTTATTCTATTCCCGCCATAAATAGTTTGAGAAATAAACCGATAATACTCAATACAGAAGTCGGAGAAGAAATTATTCAAAATTTAGAGCGGGTGCGATTCATTCCTACCTTATTTTTCATCGATCCTTGGGGATACAGAGGATTGTCACTTCGGCTGATCGGATCGGTGATTAAAGATTGGGGATGTGATTGTATTTTTTTCTTCAATTATAATCGCATTAATATGGGTTTAAATAATTCCTATGTAGAAAGTCATATGCAGTCTCTATTTGGAAATGAACGGGCAGATTCTCTGAGGAAAGAACTTCAGTCAAAATTACCCCATCAAAGAGAATTAATAATAATTGAAGAACTGTCTCAAGCTTTGAAAGCAATAGGAGGGGAGTATGTTTTACCTTTTTGCTTCAAAAATAGTAAAGGAACAAGAACCAGCCATCATTTGATTTTTGTCTCCAAAAATGTTCGGGGTTATTCAATAATGAAAGAAATTATGGCCGGGGCAAGTTCGAGTACAGAACAGGGTGTTCCCACTTTTGAATATAATCAAGCTACCCAAGAACAGCCCCTATTATTTGAACTTTCTAAACCTCTCGACGAACTTGAAAATCTATTGCTGGATGAATTTGCTGGTCAAACAAAAACGATGGTAGAAATTTATGAACAGCATCATGTTAATAAACGTTATATCAAGAAAAATTATAAAGATGTTCTCCTGAAACTGGAAGCTGAAGGTCAAGTTACTACCGATCCATCCAAACGCAGAAAAGGCACATTTGGAGATACAGTTAAGGTTACATTTCCACCGAAATTATAGAATAAACTCCCTTTGTTAACTGGATTTACGACTCATTATCATATTATCTCTTTGCCATCTTTTTTGATGTTTATACCAAATTTTTGGCATTTCATCCCAAATTTCACCGTCAAGTAGTCTTCCTCCTGCTTTAGAAGTTCTACCTCCCACTTGCTTAAAGAAAAATGGTACTCCTGCAACTTGACACTGTTGACGAATATCTCGCACCCATTCTAATTTTAGAGGACGATGTTTGAATCCCGATTCTCCTCCCACAATTACCCAGTCAATATCTTGTAAATTAAGCTGTAAAGAACTCAATAGGGGTTCACAGGATAAAAACCGTATTTTTGCAGGGACTTGGCGCAAATAATCAATTCGATGAATATAGTTTTGATTCTCAACAGACACACCCATCCAAATATTATCTAGCCATTCAAGTTCGGAAGCGATTTCGAGTAAACGTTCATGTCGCTTTGTTAGAATTTGATAGACGTGCCAAGGTGTTTGACGCATAACTTGAAAAATATCTTGAATAAAATTCAGAGGAATATCTTCGTGAAAAAGATCGCTCATAGAGTTCACAAAAATACGGCTGGGTTTACGCCATTTTAAAGGTTCTGGTAATCTTTCTGGATGTAATGTTAAAGCAAATCCTTGAGGAAAGTTGTGAGTAAAACGTTTAGTTATCCCTTCTGCATAGCAATTTAAACAGCCCGGACTTACTTTATTACAGCCCGTCGTGGGATTCCAAGTTCTATCTGTCCATTCTATACCCGTGTTGATACTAGACATAATTTTAAAAATTTTGATTATCTATTGACTTATTGCAACAAACTCAGTTACAAAACTAATTGTAAATGCTCTTGTTTTTTTACCGGACTTAAATTATAACAAAGATTGAAATAAAATTCAACCTGACTAGCTGATAAATTTTCGATCTTATACAAAAATCAACATAAAGATTAACTATCTTTTAGAATAAATTCTATGGAATTTATCGAAGACATTGTTAGGGAAAAGGCGATCGCAGAAGGGGAAAAAACGGAAAAAGGGTTATCAACTGATAAAATAGCGGTAAAACCCGATTGAAGATTTGGGGATAAAATTAACATGATCGCTCAAACTGAGAAGAAAATCTACACGATTGAAGAATATCTAGAACTAGAACTCACATCCGAAACACGCAACGAATATCGTAATGGTGAAATTATTCCGATGACTGCGGGAACACCTAACCACAATGATATTTCTGGTAATCTCTATATTGCTTTGAGTCTCTTTCTCAAAGGCAAACCTTATGAGAGGTTTCATGTAGACCAACGGCTTTGGATACCCGCAGTTAGTTTGTACACTTACCCCGATGTGATGGTGGTTTCTAAACCGTTAGAACTGCAAACCGGACGCAAAGATACTGTTATGAATCCCCGTTTTATTGCGGAAGTTTTATCGAAATCGACTCAAAATTATGACCGCAGCGAAAAGTTTGAGGCTTATCGTTCTATTCCAACGTTTCAAGAATATCTTTTGATTGACCAATACCGGATACACGTGGAACATGACGTTAAAACCGATGTCAACCAATGGCTATTTACAGAATATAACGAGGGAAATATTACCCTCTCTTTGAGTTGCTTTGAGTTGGAAATTCAGATCGCAGAATTTTACGAAAATGTTGATTTTGCAGAAGCTTAATTTTTTAACGTGTTATCCTCAATATAATCTTTGATAAATCTAACAAGAAAAGTGTCAAATTTTGGCTCAGGGTTTCCCCTGGATGCACCCTCAGAGAGTTATATTTTGGGTATGTAGATTGGTGTGATTGGCTGAAAAGTTTTCAAGAGTTCAGCATTCAATCCAATCAAATATTCCCTGATGATGCTAGAACAAAAATTCAATCGAAATCGATTTACAAGAATTGTTGTAAGTTGGGATTTTCAGCTAACTTCTTCAACAGTTGCTTAATTTCTTGAGTCCGTTCTTTGTGGGCAATTAACGTTACATTTCCTTCCCGGACGACTAACAAATCGTCTACACCCAGAGTCACAATAATGTCGTCTTTATTCTCGCTAAATAATATTGAATTTTTGGTCTCCATTCCCACATGGTGAGCCAATTCAACGTTAGAATCTTTGCTTTCATGCAAGCGCCCTAAAGCATTCCAATCGCCCAAATCATCCCAGGCAAATTCTACCGGAATCACACAGGTTTTTTGTGTCTTTTCCATCAGGGCATAGTCAATGCTAATTTTTGACAATTCAAAATAAGCATCTGCACCTTTTTCTTCTAACGTTTTTACCAAGTCGGGAACATAAGTTCGCAATTCATTAAGCATGACACCCGCCCGAAAAACAAAAATCCCGCCATTCCAGCTAAACTTACCGGTTGAGAGGAACTTTTCGGCTGTTTCTTGATCGGGTTTTTCGGTAAATCGGACAACTTTATAAGCGGGAAAATCATCAAAGACTCCCAACTTTTCACCCTGTTCAATATATCCGTAACCCGTCGCCGGATAACTCGGTTTTACACCCAAAGTTACAATCACATCTTCGGTTGCAGCCAACTCTTTTGCCGCTTTTAAAGTCTTCTCAAAAATCGCCGGTTCACCTATCCAATGGTCCGCCGGAAAAAATCCAATCACAGCGTCTTCTCCGTGACGACGGGCGATTTCTATGGTTGTCCAAGCCACCGCAGGGGCGGTATCGCGACCTTCGGGTTCGGCTAAAATATTTTTTTCGGGTAATTGGGGAAGCTGTTTGTGAACGCCATCGGCTAACAGGGTCGAAGTCACCACCCACAGTCCCTCCCAATTTTCAGCCAGGGAAAGCAGGCGGTTAGCCGTTGTTTGCAGTAAACTCTCACCACTCCCATCTAGGCTTAAAAACTGTTTGGGTCGATGCTTTCGACTCAATGGCCAAAACCGTTCACCTTTACCACCAGCGAGAATAACAGGGATCATTTGTCTTGAGTTTGAGACATCAATGATTCAATCTTAATTTGTATATTGTCCGTTGTCAGTGATTTGCGAAAAATATAGCCTAGATAACGGATTTGTTGTCACCTTGTTTGATTTCAGGGTGAAGGTGTCCCTTTTTTGGGGAGTTTCGGACTGGGAATGTTTTTTTCTGTTAACTTCGCTACATTTTTTCCCCAATCATGGCACAGTGTTATTAGAAATTCTGAATAAATTCATAAGCTGGAGTAATTAACCATGAGTCTACAAGAGCAAGCCCGGGAGTCGCTGGCCAAAGAACGTCAGCATGATGAACATCTCCATGAATCTATGCGAAATCGCGCCCAGGAGGAAGTCGATCGCCATGTTGAAGGAGAAACCAACGAACAAGCCCGGGAATTGACTGCAAAAGAACGTCAACATGAACAGCATTTACACGAGTCTATGTTGGAGCGAAGCAGCGAACAACTTGAGCATTCTTAGTTGGTTGAGTTGCTCGGATAATATTCTCTCTATAATACAGCTTTAGTACCAAGTTCGCTGAATTTTGGTACTATTTTTTTAGATTTTTTCGGATTACTTTAAAGCGCGATTCTCCGGGCGATCCGACCGTTCAAATGTGATCTTTTTTTAAGAGGGGTTCGGTAATGAGTTTAAGAGTTGACTATGGTTTTCCTCTGGTTTATGTTCGCGATCGCGGTGATAATATTCAAGATGAGGGTCTTTATTTTAGTCTTAATTATCGATTTTAAATTTGGGGTTGGGCGAAGAATTTTCGGGGGGTCAATTCTATAGGATTTAATTGCAGCTTCAACCTGTCTGAACCGCTGTTGAGTTGAAAAGTTCGCACCCAAACTTGATCGCCTCTGTCAAAAACTTTTGAATATCCAAACTTAGATCGTAACAAATATTAGTCGCCCCGAGAGATTAATTTTTTTAAAGTTAGAGATAGCTCGATTTAATTTTCTGACATCTGCTGGCACTGAAACGCTTATTATTCAATATTTGCGGTGACTTGTCAACTCAAAAGCCGGGATTTAATGATCAAAATTTTAAAATAAAATCTTTAAACCTATAGTATATTTGTATAAATTTAAAGTTTCTATAAGCAAATCTTAAAATTTTATTAAAAATTTAAAAACCTTCGAGTTAATAAGAGTTAACTTTTCGTCAATTTCTCGCCGAATCGAAAAGAGCTTCATCCTAGATGACAAGAGGGATTCAAGGGTTTTCCGGGTGAATTTTGATTTCGGATCGAATCCTTAAAGATTGACCCGATCATCAAAAATATTTCTTTTGATAGTTTTCAAATTCTGTGGTTGAATGAAAGATGTCTTCTGGTTTGCTGCTGTCAACTCACTTCTAAAAACCCGGTTGGGAAGCCAAGCTCAAACTCAGAAATTTGACCAGATGGCGGTAGCACAAAACTGGAAACCTCAAATATTCTTCTTGAGTAACCACTCAAAATTTAGCAAGGCTTCTTCTTCCCGTACAGAAAGAAAGCATAACTACAAAAATAGCAATGCAAACTGAATACAAAGCACGTTCTCAACAACAAGACTACGGTTCTGACCCCATTGCGGTTCGGGACACCGCTCACTATCAGCGTGAATATATTCAGGATTTTGTGGGTAAATGGGATCAACTGATCAGTTGGGAAGCCCGAGCAAAAAGTGAGGGTAATTTCTTTATTGATATTCTCAAAGAACATGGCGCTCGTAAAATTCTAGACGTCGCCACGGGAACAGGATTTCATTCCATTCGTTTGCGGGAAGCTGGCTTTGAAGTCGTCAGTGCAGATGGAAGTCCAGAAATGCTTTCCAGAGCCTTTGAAAATGGTCGCGATCATGGATTAATTTTACGCACCGTTCAAGCCGACTGGCGTTGGCTTAATCGCGATATTCATGGTAAATTTGACGCGGTTATTTGTCTGGGAAATTCTTTTACTCATCTGTTTTCTGAACGCGATCGCCGAAAAGCCTTAGCGGAATTTTATGCGGCTTTGCGCCACGATGGTCTACTTATTTTAGATCAGCGCAATTATGATGGAATCCTCGATAGCGGCTTTTCTTCCAAGCATATTTATTACTACTGCGGAGAAAATGTTAAAGCCGAACCCGAACACGTTGATGAAGGTTTAGCTCGTTTTCGTTACGAGTTCCCCGACAAATCCGTTTTTCACTTAAATATGTATCCTTTGCGGAAAGATTACACCCGTAAACTGATGCAAGATGTGGGTTTTCAACGGATTAAAACCTACGGCGATTTTCAAGAAACCTATCACCAAGATGACCCGGATTTCTTCATTCATGTTGCTGAGAAGCGATACGAAAGTGAAGAACAAGGACAAAAGAAAATGACCTATTCCAACACGGTGGATACCGCTCGCAACTATTACAATAGTGATAGTGCAGATGCTTTTTATGCCAGCATTTGGGGTGGAGAAGATATCCACGTTGGCATTTACAAAAGCGAAGATGAACCCGTATTTGAGGCGAGTCGCCGCACTGTTGAACAGATTGCTTCTCGCCTGAAACTGAATGAAAATAGCCGAGTTTTAGATATCGGTTCGGGTTATGGCGGCGCCGCTCGTTATCTTGTTAATAAATTTGGCTGTCATGTCACTTGTTTGAATCTCAGCGAAGTTCAAAACGAACGCAATCGTTTGTTAAACCGAGAACAAGGTTTAAGCTCAAAAATTGATGTTGTTGATGGTAGTTTTGAAGATATTCCTTTAGATGATATTAGCTTTGATGTCGTCTGGTCTCAAGATGCCATTTTACACAGTGGAAATCGCTCTTTAGTTCTCAAAGAAGTTTATCGGGTTCTTAAGTCCGGTGGACAGTTTATTTTCACCGATCCCATGCAAAGCGATGACTGTCCCGAAAATGTACTTCAACCCGTTTACGATCGCATTCATTTAGACTCTTTGGGTTCAATGGGATTCTATCGCCAAGTCGCAAAATCAACCGGCTTTCAGGAAGTTGAAATTGCCAATCTTTCTGAACAGTTGGTCAATCATTACAGTCGGATTCTCAAGGCGGTTGATGAAAATTATCAAGAAGCTTTAGAAACCTGCGGCGAAGACTATATTGAACGCATGAAACAGGGTTTAAATCATTGGATCGAATCTGGAAAGAAAGGCTATCTCACCTGGGGAATTTTGCATTTTCGGAAAAAATAATCTTCCGAAATTTCTCTCGGTAAGCCCGTAAAACGTCAGCCCAGGCTTTTATCGCCTGGGAACGGTTAACTTGTTTTTAAAGCCGATTAGACACCGGACAACTGTAGGATAACTGTTCTTACGGTTGTTTTTTTACGCAGTCAATAGGGAATAGGCAATAGGTAATAATAGGTAATAGGCAATAGCCGACACCGGGGCGGGTTTATATCAGTTGTTGGTGGGAAAGTATCAATCAATTCATATCATGTCCGACTAATTAATAATCCTAAACGTAGGGGCGGGTTCTGTATTCATGTTGACGACTACTCCGAGATTGACATAAACCCGCCCCGCCCCATAACACACATTAATCAACCGGATATCATATCAGAACCCGCCCCTAGCCTTGATCATATCATAAGTTAAAATCGGCTTAATTAAAATTCATAAGTTACCTCTAAAATCTCCGTATATTCAAACTCATTCGGGCTGTGTTTAACCAAAGGATAACGAACCCCGCCCAACTCAATAAAGTCTTCATCACAATCGGTTTTTGGGGAATTATAAGACAAAATATATTCTTTTCCAATCCGTTTTTCCATCTCTTGGGCGACTTCTCCCCGCCATTGAGTTTTCGTGACTAAAACAATTAATTGATTGGCAAGTTGAGGAATAATTTTGGCAATTTGACGGCGATAAATTTCATCCAAACTGCCAAACGGAGAATCCATTACAATCGGAAAAGTGCTACTATCCGGACCCATCAGGGTATTTTTTTGACTCCATTCTCGCACCCCTTCAATAATTCCGCCAATAAAAGATAGGCTGAGAATTTGATTTTCTCCCGTAGAAGCGGCGACTTCGGCTTCATCTCCGGCTGTGGTTTCAACCAATCTTAATTCATATTTATCCGTTAGTTTGGGGAGATAAGGTGTAAAAGAAATTTGACTAAAAATATGTTGAACTCGATCTTCTAATTGCGACCGAAATTGTTGATCTAATCGATCTTTGATTTGAGTTAAACGGCTAATTGCATCTTGGGTTTTTTCAATCCGTCTCTGGGCTAAGACTTGTTTCATCTCGTTCATTTTTTGTTTGTCAATCTGTTTTTCTAATTGACTCACCGAATTATTAGCCGTCTCAATTTGTTGTTGATTTGAACCCGTTTCCCGGTTGAGATTATTAATCTTAGTTTCCACTTCATCCAAACGTTTTTGGAGTTGCTGAATATCTTCATCTGGGAAATTTCTCAGCTTCTTTTTCACATCATCCAGTTGGGTTTCTATCCGCGATAATTCGGTTCGATTTTGGTTTAAGTTGGCTTGCTGTTGATCGACTTTTTGCCAAAATTCGGGAACTCGTTTTTCAATTTCATCGACTTGGCTACTCATCCGAATAGCAGTTTCTTCGATATCTGCAACTCCGGCTTTTCCCAACCAACTTTCGACTTTTTCCCGGTTGGGGGTTCCGGGGATTAATTCACTCCCGCAAATACAATTATTTTGATGGAGTAAATCTCGAATAAATTGTTGTGTAATTCCCGTTTGAAGTTCTCCGCTTTCTCTCAACTGTTGAAATTTTTCTCGGAATTTAAGAATAGATTCAGAGAGGAAAACCGTATAACCTCGGGTCGAAATTTCTCGGCGAATGGTTTGATTGGCTTGTTGAAGTTGTTCTCGAATTAATTTGGCTTGTTGTTCGAGTTCATCCCGGAGTTTTTGCAGTTCTCCGGCGCCTTTTAAATCTAACAAACGACTGCTGAGGGTTCTTTTTAATTCATTTTGATGTTCTAATTCTTGTTCGATTTCCGCTTGACGTTTAATCAGGCGTTCTTTTTCTTGTTCGGCTTTTTTCTTATCTTTTATATATTTTTTCGTTTCCGCATCTCCAATTAAACTGAGATCGGTTTCTAAAGACTTTCTCGCTTCTCCCAAATGTTTGATCGCCCGATTTAAAACTTCTACGCCTAATAATTCTTTGGTTGCTTCAGCGATTTCGGCTTTTTTATCATCCCTAACAATTTGTTCAATTCGTTCGCCATCAAAGAAAAAATATTGATGTAAACTGAGCGGTAAAATCCGATTAATAATATCATCAGGATGTTGGGGAGGAATCGTCCAGCGTCCATCATCTCCGGCGACTTGCATATACAATGCACTGGGAGATTGTTCGATATCTTTATTGTTTTTATAGGCGCGACAAACCCGTTTAACTTGGTAGCGTTTGTTGTCATGTTGAAAGACAATTTCCACCCAACACAATACGGGTTTTCCGGGTTCGGATTCCGTGATTGCTCTTTTATTGACCAAATATTCAGAAGCCGCAAACGCCGCACTAAATTTATCGTACAATACCCAGGTAAAAGCATTCATCAATGTGGTTTTTCCCGCCCCATTATTGCCGTGAATAACGGTACTATTTCGTTCTCCCGAAGCCAAAACAATTTCTGGAGTTTGACCGTAGAATTGGCGAAAATTGCACAGACGAATCGAAATCAGTTTCATTGCACCACTTCCTTAATAATTTTGAGGATATCATCATTAATATTGCGGGGATTTTTCATATAGAGTTTATCCCGTTCCGCTTGCAAAACTCTTTCTATTATTTCTTTGACTTCGGGAGACGCATCGGCTAAGGGGTCTTGAAGATTGTTTGAGTCGCTTTCGGTTTGATAAGAAGACTTTTTTTCGGAAAAAACATTAGATATTGTCCGAATTAAACTTTCAGAATATTGTAAACTCATGTTATTGATTAAAATTTTATCTAAATCTTACTGTATCACAGTTGGGATTGTGTTTAAATCATTTTAACCGATCTTGTCGCCCAATCAAAGATCTAACAAATCATATCGCTTTTGTAACTGTAATAATTGCATTCTCGCCTCCCCCGCATTGTCGGCTAAATCGGCAAATTCTAAAAACCGTTTTAACTCTTTTCTCAACAAATTTCGTTCAACTTGTAAAGTATCTCGCCCCAAATCGGGCGGAAGTACAATCATATCAAATAAAGTTGCTCGTTCTTTGTGGGGATGAGGGCGCAAAATTCGCCCCCGACGTTGAACAAATTGACGGGGATTGCTACTACTGGCGAGAATAACTGCATTTTGAATCGCCGGAATATCAACGCCTTCATCCAAACAACGAATCGCCACCAACCCCTGTAATTCTCCACTTTCAAACTGACGACGAAGCTTTTCTCGTTCAATTAAAGGCGTTTGGGCGGTATAAGTATTCACCCGATAACCGAGTTGAGTTCCCAATAATTTTACCGTTGCTTCTAACTGACGAGTCGATGAAAATTCGCTGTTATCCATACTCCCATCGCCGCAATAAAACAAGGTGTGAGTCGTCTGCAAACGATTTTGCATTAACTGACGCAACGCCTGAATTTTATTAGCAGCCGAACCAATTAATCGCGCCCTTTGGATTAATAAAGCCGTAATTGTTTCATTATTTTCGATTTTTTCTTCATCCATCAACGCCCAACCAATTCGAGTCGTTAACCGGGAATAGGCGCGACTTTCGGCTTCGGTTAATTCGACCAAAATTGGATAATATAAATAGTGAACCAAAGCCCCCTGACGAATCGCATCGGCGAGGGTTAATTCCGGTTGCAAAACCGACCCAAAATAGGTTAGAATAGAATCAGTTCCTTCCTCATCATAATGACGTTCGGGTGTGGCGGATAGCCCCAAACGCAGCCCAATATTTCGGGGTAAACTTTCTTCCAAACGGGGCGAACCCAAGTTGTGAACTTCATCGCCAATAATTAACGTTTTTTCGGGAAAATACCGGAGTTGAGACTGAAACCCCTCCGAAATCAAGGTCGCATTGGTGGTAATAACCGTTAAAAACGGTTGAAAACCCGAACCAATATTATAGAGTTGGGCGGAAAGTTGACGTTGCCAGTTGTGAACGCTTTCAAACGCCAATAACGGTTTTAAGCCAAATTTTTCCGCCTCTCTCGCCCACTGCGTCACCAGATGACAGTAGGGACAAATTACCAATAAAACCTGTAGGTTTATCTTTTGGTAAAGTTCGGTTGCAATTGCTAAAGCGGTAATGGTTTTACCACTTCCGGTTGCCATTTTTAAGGTTCCCCGTCCTCGGTTAGCAAACCAACTTTGAACGGCTTTTTTCTGATAAGATCTCAGTTGAATCGATAATGGAAATCTCGGAACTCCGAATAAGGAAGTTTCCTCTAATGGTAGATTCACCGCTTGATAAAGGTCGCCAAAACAGCGAAAATAGAGAATAGGGAATTATTAAAAAAAGACCGGATGTGTTATCTTGATTTGACAAAGGGTTTTATTGGAGTTTTCAACCCCTAAATTAGATGAGCAGAAAAAGGAATTTTATTGAGATTCCCAATCCGGACAAGTCTCATCTTCTACGCCCGAAGGGTGCATTCCACAAACGAGCAAATTCCCCCCGTAAACATGACCGTGATAATGTTGACAACCCCGACAAGCCACATTTTGAGTAGAATTCGGGTGAACGTAGGTGACAAAGGGTTCAAACTCAGTCTCGTCAAATTCTAAGTCTAAATCTAAGTAAATATCAAGAATCGGTTCAACAATTTCATTGAAGTATTCTTCCAACTCGGGAAAAATTTTATTGTGAACTTCTTCGGTAATTTCTTCAGAAAACTTGGTCAGTTCATCAACCATTTGATCCCAGTCTCTAGTTAAATCTGTGAACAACTTTTCGACTTCGTAAACTGCCAATCCGACTGCTTCAAAAAAGCCTTTTGACCAATCTTCCATCAGATCTGCCGCCTGTGTGTTAACGATAATTCAGACAAAGCCGCCCAGAATAGGCTTCATCTGGAAATCCAGTATAACACTGCCTTCTATCTTGATCGGTCAGATTTTACTCTCGCTTAAGACGACGCAATTCTTCTCGTAAGTTTTCGACTTGTTGACGCAATTGTTCGGCGGAGTCGGCGGAC
Organism: Capilliphycus salinus ALCB114379; assembly: GCF_047276495.1. Taxonomy (NCBI): domain Bacteria; kingdom Bacillati; phylum Cyanobacteriota; class Cyanophyceae; order Oscillatoriales; family Sirenicapillariaceae; genus Capilliphycus; species Capilliphycus salinus. Next base: position 968,195 of record NZ_CP178543.1, read on the forward strand.
TGAGGCTCGTCTTCTTCACCATCAATAATCTCAATTTGGCGGGGTTCCGGCGGATTTTTGGTCGGGGTTTTGGTTTGAGGGGGTTGTTGTTGAGCTTGCTTGAGGGTATCTTCTACAAAACGACGGGCTTCTTCTGCGGTCATCTCGCCCCGCTTGACCAGTTCATCGGCGAGCTTTTGAGCTTCGGTTCGCAACTCGGCCATGTTTTTAGCCGCTTTCTCGCCCGCATAAGCAGCCAAACCGACCCCCAAGTAAACAGCTTTCTGGACGAGATCTCCTAAACCTCGCTGCATAATGCCTCCTATCCTCCTATCTGCCTACAGACAAAAGTGACCCGGAGACTACGCCTACCAAGAGCATCCCGTGTTGCTGCTACCTTCCGGTCCTGACAAGATTTGGGCGTCTTGATCGCGTAGATCCGAGCCACTTATAAAGTTAACACAAATTTTTAATTTATTCAACCACAACACACCATTCGTGTAGTTCATAGGTGACGCAGTGATTTTGGATCAAAGGGTCTTGCTCAACGAGCGCCTCGGCCTCGGCCAGCGAAGCCGCCTCAAAGAGAAGCATTCCTCCGCCTCGTTTCCCCCAGTAACCGGTTTTGGCTTTGTGTCCTTTGTCGATTAAATCTTTGACGTAGGCTACATGAGCCGGAACATACCGATCAAAGACTGGTTTTTCGACAATTCCTTTTTCAATCTTAACAAACCAGGGCATTTGTGTTCACAATAAATAGAGGTTCCAAATTAATTATCCAATGTTTCCGAACTGCTACTGTTGAGATAGATACAGCTTTTGCACTCTCGGGTTGAGACGGGTCAGAAACAGTCTACTTTCTGTAGTTTACTTCCCATTTTAAACCAATCATTTTTGACTCGAGAAAATCTTCACAATCTTTCAATCTTGGCTGTTAGTCTTCCAACGTCTTCACCGTCAAAACTTGAGGCGGTGACGCATCTGGAGGGTAGAGAAAATCAAATTCAACCCGCCTGTGTTGTTGCGGTTCAATTTCTAACTTAACCAAAGGTTCCCCCTGTTGTCCTCGTTTTTGAACTAAATGAACATATCGCATTTGACGCTTTCCCCGATCATCAATATAGCGAAATCTAACCGTTCCCCGAAAAAAAGTCTGGGGCGCAGTCGGTTCTAAAAATCTTAATCCCTTTTCAGATAACTCATCTTCTTTCAAAGGCGTTTGTACCGTTAAAACCACCGTTTGAGTTTGATTAGTCGGATTATAAAGCGGCAAATCTAAACTGTATTGAACCCCATAATTTCCGTGCGCTTGATAAGCCGTATCGGGATAGCGCACTAACATTTCAGCGCTTTGATTTTGATTCGTTCCTAATAATCCTTTCGGTAGCGTACTCATTCCATAAGAAAACGCCCCGCCCGGTTCGGGAATTGTCAAACGAGAACCCCCCGCATTATCAACTAATTTGGCATTCCAAACCGAACCTCTAGACACTCCTGCAACCCGTCCGTAAATAATCTGACTTGTTTCTGTATTTGGAGGCGTTGGAGGACGGTCCCGAGGCGTCGATAATTTTCCCATTTTTAACAAATTTTTCCATTCAGATAGCGAAGGCGAAAATTCGTTTCCATTGCGTCCACTGCGGGCATATTTTGCCAAACTCGCAACATAAACCTCTCCGCTACTTTCCAAACGCATATAGGTTGAACGACCATTTAAAGGCGGTTCTAAACCTCTAACCGGAATCGGCACATTCAATAACATTCGGCTTTCTTCAGGCGGAATTACAATTTGTTTTGGAAAAATATCCTGTCTTTTTCCCCTTAAAATATCGCTCATCACCCGACCACCCGGACCCGCATAAATATTTCCATTTGAATTATCAACAACCGGCGGAACTTCAATAAACGGCGCATCCGGCTGACTCAAATAACTCGCCCCTTCTAAAACCTTCACCGTCACCGGTTTATCATTGGGATTATGAACTAAAATCCCCAAATAAAGCGTTCGTAAATCTCCCGGTTCTTGCGGTTTCGCCACATGATGAGCAAACAGATCAAACCGTCCTTTAAAGGCAAAATTCAAATGCGCTTCAGGATTATTTTTACCCTCGGGTGGAAAGGTTGACAATAAAATTCCTTCTGATAAAATAAGTTCGGGACTGTTGCTATTAAAAACCGGAATATTATCTAACTCACCCGGCAACGGACGAACCTCTTGGGGTCGAACAATTTCTGTAGCGGGAGGTTGAGCTTGGCCGAAAAAAATAGACGTTAACAAAAGAGATAAGATCATCTTGGAAATCAGAAAAACTGATAACAGTTTAGACCGTTCATTTTATCAAAAAGTTTCAGTTTTAGGCGTTCAAGAAAAGTTTATCCTTCAACCCTCTACTTTTCTAAATTCTTAGAGCTAACAAACCGACATGATATCACTTCAGACCTGACAACACCCGTCTTTTGTTGACAAAAATCTGCTAAACTTTTGAGACAGCGATCGCGATCGATAGCCGAAGCCCATGCAACAGTCCATCCGTTCAAAAGACTTTTCGTGGCCCTGGTGGCCAGCAGCACCGCTATATCCCTACGGACAGCGGCGAACCCTGCGGCGAGAAGTCATCAAAGACACCTTATGGACCTTCGATCAACTTCAGGGCATTCTGTACGTGGTTGTTCCCATTCGGATGAGCGTGGTTAAACTCGAAGGCGGTGGCTTGCTCATTTACGCCCCCGTCGCCCCGACGCCCGAATGTATTCGTTTGCTGCGCGAATTAGTCGCCGAACATGGGGATGTCAAATATATTATTTTACCGACAATTTCCGGGATAGAACACAAAGTTTTTGTCGGCCCGTTTGCGCGTCAGTTTCCCCAGGCTGAAGTTTTTGTCGCTCCGAGTCAATGGAGTTTTCCGGTAAATTTACCTTTAAGTTGGTTGGGTTTACCCGCAAAACGCACCCATATTTTACCTGAAGATAGCAGCCAAGCGCCCTTTAGCGATCAGTTCGATTATGCCACATTGGGGCCGATTTATTTGGGGCCGGGACGGTTTTCAGAAGTTGTATTTTTTGATCGGCGATCGCGTACATTATTAGTAACCGATATTGTAGTTTCTGTTCCCGAACGTCCCCCCGAAATTTTACAACTCGATCCCTATCCGTTGCTATTTCACGCCCGAGATAACGCTTTTGAAGATATCATTGATAACGAAACCAACCGTTTGAAAGGATGGCAGCGCATTTGTTTATTTTCCTTTTATTTTCGCCCGAATTCGCTGGATACCGTTCCCTTTCCGAAGGCAATTAAAGAAGCGCCGAAAGCACCAGACCGTTCCTCAAAAAACTATTTTGGTCTATTTCCGTTTCGATGGAAACAGGGCTGGAAACAATCCTTTCAAGCGTTATCGCAAGAAAAACGGCTGTTAGTCGCCCCGATTTTACAAACCCTAATTCTCAATCGCGCCCCGGTAGAAACGTTAATTTGGGCTGACTGGGTAGCCAACTGGCAATTTGAAAGAATTGTAGCTTGTCATTTTGACTCGCCTATTGTTGCCAAACCCGACGAATTTAGAGAAGCGTTTTCTTTTCTGCAAAAACGACTCAACGGCGATAATTTAGAAAAGAATAAAACTTCTTATTTACCCGAAGAAGACTTGGAACTCCTCAGAGAAATCGATAAAAATCTGACCAAACTGAGAATCGTTCCTCCCAGTGTTGAACAGGTTTAAACCGCTAACACCTGAGTTCCTTTTTCCGTTTCCAATCTATCACCAATTTGTTCACCATATAATTATATGATCAGAATTGTGAATTATGAATTGTGACCCTTGTTCCTTGTCCCCTGTTCCTTACACCCTCAAGAACTCAACATACATATTACCAGCTATTTGTCAACTCTAGCCCACAAGGTAAGATTCGCGCATCCTCAAAATTCGTGCGATTGCAGGTCGAGATCAGCGTCAAGATTTCAAGACTTTTTACGATTTTATGGGGTTTTAGGGCTACAAAATTCTATCAAGGTATACGTCCCCCTTGACTATTAGAATACCATAAAGCCTGAAACAACGCAATCTCGTTGCTTATTGCGAATAATTTTCAGCCAAAATTCCCTAAATTTGAGAGTTGTGATTAAAATTTTAAAACTATAAAACATTTAAGATTATATAAGCTTATATTTAATCTCTTCATTCATAATTTATAATTCAGAAGTCTGATCACCACAAGAACCCCATTCATCATTCATCGTATAAAGTTCTATTGACGGAAATAACTATATAATTTGCGATCGCACATAAGCTAAAATATAAAATTAAAGGATAGAGAAAATCTCTACCCTTTTTTTATTGATAACAGTCAGTTGAATTAAACTGGAGTGAAGTCTAACTAATTAAAAAAACGATACACCTGACGGAAGACTACGCGATCGCATAAAAACCATCCCCAAATTGATTCCCACTGATTGTATAATCGGAATAGAGTTGATTAGAACCTGATGAAAACTGAACAGATGCGCGATCAGATAAAAGCATACGCCGAAAAACTATCACCCGATCAGGTTAAATTGGCTTATGAATTCTTAGCAAAGTTGGCAGAGGATGAAAGCGAAGTCGCAACCAACGAATTACTCGCTATTCCTGGCTTGATGAACGCTTTAGAAGAAGCTGACCGCGATATTGTTGAGGGAAATTTAACAGATTGGCGAGAAGTTCGCAACGATGTATAGAGTTCTTTTGACCCAGAAAGCAAAGAAGTTTTATACCTCAGCAAATCGTCCTTTGGCTCAAAAAATTCCCGATGCTTGGAAGTGTTAGAACAAACGCCGCGAAATCATCCGAACATTAAACCACTGAAAGGAAATCTTGCAGGTCGTTATCGCTATCGCATCGGCGACTATCGTGTAATTTATCAAATTGATGATGAAAACAATCAGGTCATTGTTAGTTTAATTATTCATCGTCGTGATGCTTATGAATAAACTGAGAATGTTGCTTTCAGGGTTCGGGTGTATTTTTCATTTCTAAATATCTTCTGGATTAATCCCTTGCGATCGCAATAATTAAGCGAACCGTTCGCCTGGTTGACGTTCCTGTAAGGTTCTATCGAATTCTGGCAGTTGGGTGCGATCGCCAATAGATTAAAATGACATAATTTCAGAACCGTTCAGGATTTCTCGATTATCAAAGAACCATTTTTAGAACGCACCACAACCGCCAGAAACCCCGAATTAAACTACTAACACCTGAGTTCCTTTTTCCATTTCCAAACTATCGCCAATTTTTTCACCATCGTGATAAGCAGCAACAATCACATCGCAGGTTTTACCCAAACCGATCTGACCCGCCGCATCGATCGCGATCGCCCCAAAATCCCGTTTTCGTACAGTGGCTTCTGCAAAAGAGCGATCCAAGGCATCCTTTAACGATAAACCATCGGCGACCCGAACCACCAAACGAGCCGCGAAACATTCATCGATAATATCTTCCCCAATACCCGTACAACTCACCGCAGCTTCCGATGTGGCATAATTACCCGCAGGCATGGGAGAATCGCTCACCCGACCAATTCTTTCAAACCCCTTACCGCCTGTAGAAGTTCCCGCAGCCAGCCTTCCTGCTGTATCCAAAGCCACCACGCCAATAGTACCCATACGAGCAGGTTCAGCGACCACATTCGCCATTTCTCGGGTAAAATTGTGCTGGCGCTCCTCCATCCACTCGTTAAGCCGGCGATCGATTAAAGGATTATAAATCGGAAGTTGCAATTCTCGCGCCAGTTCAGCCGCGCCCTGATCGGATAAAATGCGATCCATAGACTCCTGCAACGCTTGGGCGAGGTCGATGGGATTTTTAACCCGAGAAACGTTAATCACGCCGCTAAAACTTTGGGTGGACCCATTCATCAAACCCGCACTCATGCGAATTTGACCGTCCGACTGAAGCACCGAACCGGTTCCGGCATTGAACAAAGGTTCATCTTCGAGATGCCGACACCCCTCAACAACAATATCGGTCGCGCTGATCCCCTGCTCAAACAGAGGATATACTTTTTCTAAAACCCCATAAAGAGCTTTGCGGACTTGATCAATCCCCCCTTTGCTGTGAATCGAACTTCCCGCTCCCCCGTGAATAATTAATTTAGGTTGCACCATACTGATTTCTGACAATAGATTTTTGAGTTAGTCGCTACAGTATTTTTGCACGTCCGGTTGGACAATTCCAAGGGAATTTTTTATTCAGGCGTCGGGAAACAGTTTATGAGGGAACAGGGAACACCGGATCAGGGAACAGGGAATAGGCTATAGGGAAGGGGGAAGGCGGAAGGGGGAAGGGGTAAAGGGTAAGGGGTAAGGGGCAATTCTGTAGACGAAGCTTCCGATAGCGAACGCGCTTACTCCTGTCTCCTATTCCCTGTTCTTTGTATTCACTGGTGACGGGTTCGCTGCTTGCTGACTTGGCGGAATAGTCGCGAAGCAACGGACGTTCCCGGAGGGTGACTCTAAAGACTGGTGACTGGTTCGGTGGTGACTGGTGACTGTGAAAGACTGGTGACTGGTGACTGGTGAAGCAGCGCGGTCTTGGGGGTTTCCCCCATGAGCGCGAACTCGCGGCCCCGGCGGTTTCCGCCGAGAGCGAAGTTCGCAAGAGAGCGACTGCTGAACCCGAAGGGTGACTGGTGACTGAAAACCCTGTTCCCGATTTCAGTGATCTCTATCACCCGATAGTCCGATGATAATCACACTAAAGCGGGATTCTTCTCATTTCTCGGTTCTTTAAAATAAGGAATAGTAAAGACTATAGAGTTTACCGAGGGTGTGGGAATGAAACTGGTAATAGCAGCCACCGCAATTTTACTGATGAAAGTAGGTTTAGTTAATCCGGCGATCGCCCTCGATCCGGCACATCTCAAGCAGTTGCAGGACACCAACAACTGTCAAGGCTGCGATCTCAGCGATGCTCAACTGACGGGAATGGATTTAAGCGGTGCTAATCTCGAAGGTGCCAACCTGCAAGGTGCAAATTTAAGCGATACAAATCTTAATGAAGCTAATTTAATTCGGGCGAATTTAACCCAAGCGAATTTCAACAATTCAAGCTTAATCGCGGCTAAATTACACGGGGCAAATTTAACCAAAGCGAACTTGAGTGAAGCTAATTTAAGTTTAGCCGGAATGGTGATCGCCAATCTCACCAACGCCGATCTTAGCGGTGCGAATTTGGTGGGTGCTAATCTTGAAAGTGCCGATCTAACCGGTGCAAATCTTCAAGATGCTCGTCAGTCGATTGGAAAATTGGGTCAAATTACTCTGCAAGAAGGCAGTCTCGCGGGGATTGATATTGCCGGAATTAATTTGAGAGGGGCAAATTTAACCGATGCCGATCTAACCGGTGCGAATTTGAGCGCTTCGGATTTGGGAGGTGCCAAGCTAGATAATGCAATTTTGTTTAAAGCAAATCTGGTGAATACTCGACGATAATCTGGGTTAAAAAAGACGGGTCTTATCGGTTAAATTATTTAACATAAATCGCGATGAAAGTCTATTGTTTATGGATTTTTGATTGAATTTTAATGTTGGATTTTTTTAGATTCTGTTTGTTTAAATCGGTTTTAAATTCAGAAAGTCGGCAGTGATGAACTCGGTTCAAATTGTCGGCTTTTGTTTGTTCCAAAAAACTCAGTTTCTTTGAAAAATTAGGTTTTTAGGGTGTATAATAAAAGGTTTGACCAATCGAAACCAAACCAAATCTAGAGCAAATGAAGCCTGAAGACTGGCGAGAATTATTAACGAAAAATCGTGTAATTGCTGTGATTCGTTCTCCAAATCTGGAATTGGGAACCCAAATGGCCGCATCGATCGCCAACGGAGGAATTCGCCTGATAGAAATTACTTGGAATAGCGATCGCCCCACCGAATTAATTTCTAAACTGTGTTCCCAATTACCGAATTGTATCATAGGAGCGGGTACATTATTAACCAAAGAAGACATTAACCAAGCGGTTGATTGTGGAGCCGAGTTTCTGTTTACTCCCCACACCAACCCCGCATTAATAGAACAAGCAAAATCCTTAAAGATTCCGATTATTCCGGGTGCATTTTCTCCAACAGAAATCGTCAACGCTTGGCAAGCCGGAGCCAGTTGTGTGAAAGTATTTCCCATCTCAACACTCGGCGGAGTGGCTTATATTAAAAACTTGCGGGGTCCCCTCGGAGAAATTCCGTTAATTCCAACCGGGGGAGTAACATTAGAAAATGCCCGAGCCTTTATAGAAGCGGGGGCGATTGCCGTCGGACTTTCGAGCCAATTATTTCCGCCGTCACTGCTGAGAGAACAAAACTGGAAAGCGATCGCAGACGGGGCGCAAATCCTCACCCAACATTTGAGAAAAATTTAGGTGAAATTCAACAAAGATCGACTAAAATACTTTCATCTAAAATCCGATGGATGCAAAGAATGTGGAGGAGATTATGCACAAAATGAACAATCGGAAAACATGGCGGAACTTGGGAACTCTCCTGGCGAGTGTTGCATTAAGTTTAAATGTGATTGCGACTGAATCAACCCCTGTTTTAGCCGACGAATATCACAATGCGATCGCCTATCGGATGCTAGAATTACAGGATTCATCCGAACGGTGGATACAGATTGATTTAACCCGACAGAGGTTAATCGCATGGGAAGGGAATAAAGCCGTTTATGCGGTAATTGTTTCAACCGGGAAAGCTTCAACCCCAACCCGCACGGGTACCTATAAAATATATACCAAATATCGAGAAACCCGGATGACAGGCCCCGGCTATGACGTGCCGGACGTTCCCTATACAATGTACTATGATGGCGGTATGGCGATACACGGCGCCTACTGGCACAATCTGTTTGGCACTCCCGTGAGTCACGGTTGCACCAATGTCGCCGTAAACCACGCCAAATGGCTGTTTGAGTGGGCTTCAGTTGGAACTCCTGTGGTAGTGCATGAGTAAAATTCACAAGCCAAGACGAACGCTTGTAATTGGTGATATTCACGGTTGTCTAAATGCGTTTGAGACGCTGATGGCGACTGTGAACCCTCAACAGTGCGATCGGATTATAACGCTTGGGGATTATATCGATCGGGGACCGAACTCAAAAGCAATTCTCGATCGCTTAATAGAACTGCATCGTCGGGGACAACTGGTGGCGTTGCGAGGAAACCACGAACTGATGCTGCTGCGGGCGCGATCGGGCCATCGTTACGAACTCTATCACTGGTTGGCCGCCGGCGGAGAAAGCACCTTAGCATCATACTCGAAAACCGGTTCAAATCGAGGACTCACCAGCATACCCGATGAACACTGGCATTTTTTAGAGAATATTTGTGTTAATTGGTGGGAAACCGCATCCCACTTTTTTGTTCATGCCAATGTTTATCCCAATTTACCCCTAAACCAACAACCCGAACGAATGTTATTTTGGCAAAAATTTACCAATCCTCCGCCCCATTGTTCGGGAAAAATCATGGTTTGCGGTCATACCAGCCAAAAAAGCGGCGAACCCATTAGTATCGGTCACGCCATCTGTATTGATACTTGGGTCTATGGGCGGGGTTGGTTGACCTGTTTGGATGTGGTCAGCGGTCGCATTTGGCAAGCCAATCAAACCGGACAATTAAAAATGGCTTGGATTGATGATTACTATAATAAGCATAATCGGCGTTATTATCGAGCTTGAGAGGAATGCCTGACCCGTTTATCTAATTCTTAATTTTTCCAATTGAGATAACTGGAATACATCACAAATCTGAAAATTTGGATATAATTAACCGGATAGACTGGATTAAGTATTTTATGCGAATACTTGCTATTGGTGATATACATGGCTGTTCTGTGGCGTTTGATACGCTGATGAAAGCAGTTAAACTCCAACCGACCGATCGCATAATTACCCTGGGTGACTATGTAGATCGCGGGCCTGACTCCAAAGGCATTATCGACCGTTTAATCGGACTCCATCAGACCGGACAATTGGTCGCATTGCGGGGAAATCACGAAATAATGATGCTGGATGCTTATTATTATCCTCATCGTTTAGAAGGGTGGTTAGCTTGCGGAGGACGGGAAACCCTCGCTTCCTACGCCACATCCCCCAAGAAAAAGATAAAATTAGACAATATTCCCGACGAACATTTTGATTTTATCGCCAATATTTGTCAGGATTGGTGGGAAACAGAAGAACATTTTTTTGTTCACGGGAATGTGAACCCTCATAAACCTTTATCTCAACAATCCGGTCACGATTTATTTTGGACTCGATTTTATCACGCCCAACCCCATTGTTCCGGTAAAACCATGATTTGTGGTCATACCAGTCAAAAAAGCGGTCAGCCGATTAGTTTTGGGTATGCGGTTTGTATTGATACGTGGGTTTATGGAAAAGGTTGGTTGACCTGTTTTGATGTCAATAGCGGTCAAATTTGGCAAGCCAATCAAAAAGGAGAAAAACGCACCGCTTCCATAGAAGAATTTAGCATTTATTGTCCGACTTCTTCATCCGTCCTCGCTTGAGAAGTTAAAAACTGAATGGGGTTTTGAAGCGGTTATCCATCTAAATTTGATTAAAACCAATCTCTGAAACCTGGAATCTAAAAACCTGAAACGAATTTCCAGAATACAGTTAAAATATAGAACAGCTTAGGGTTGAAAATTGTAGAAAAGCACCCTGAAGGTCTTGGTTTTTCATTAATCAAACAGTTCTAAAACTTGACTAATGATAATCGGTTCCCATTGTCCTAAAGGGCGATCTTCCGGTGAAACAATCAAAAAATCTTCTTCCTGATCGTAACCCATCGGACGCGCATATCGTTCTTCCCCACTTACATCTAGAAATTTTAGTCGGGAAGCCGCGAGAACTTGGTCTTGCGTGAGTTCAGAGTTCATTAGCATAGAGAAATCCCTTACTCAATTTCTTCTTTTTATTATACTCAATCTTCACAGCAAGCGGTTATCTAACTTCCGACAGATAACAGGTGAGCGCATTTGTGATAAAGTTTAAAGTTATGTTTGAGGAAGTGATAAAATAGAAAACTGATCAAATCAAAAAATCAATTCAATTGTTTTTAAAGAATCATGCTCACCGTTAACCTTGACGACGAAGCGGAAAAATATTTAATAGAGATCTTATCTCAAGAGAAAATAACCAGCCAAGAATTAGTGAAAAAACTCTTGCGTAACTATTCTATGAGCTTAAAGCAACCTCAAACGATTTTGGAAAGAATGGGAGGTTATCCAGAAGAGTTACTAGAAAGTGAAACTGATTTATCGGATCGAGATATCCGCCAACAAAAAATTTCCGAATATCTTCAAGCCAGAAATAAAGAACGTGATTCGCTATGACTGCTTATTATTCTTCTATTTTGGTTGATAGTGGTATAATGGTCGCTTTTTATAATCGCCCAGATCGCTATCATCAACAAGTTGTTCAGTTTTTTAGCACTTCTACGAGTCAATTAGTGACAACCGTTTGTTGTGTAACTGAAGTGATGTGGTTGCTTGCTGCAAATATTAGAGTACAAAATCAATTTTTATCTGCATTGGAAAACTGAATTTTTATAGCCGAACATTTAATTGCTGAAGATTTCGATATTTACCGTCGTTATCGCAGTCAACCTTTTGTTCGTGTTTTCTATCCTCAATGATTTATTTATGTTTCTAAAATTCTTCCGAACCACTGGAACTGAGTTTCCCCGGAACTAACCCCCGACGCCCCGAACGGGTTGCCGATCGCATAAAACGACTTAAATGTTGTAAACTGGGATTATCGGGTAACAACTCTAACTGTTCTAACGCTTCTTCGAGTCGATATCCCGAACGATATAAAATCCGAAACGCTTTTTTGAGAAGGGCTAATTCTTCAGGGGTGAAACCTGCGCGTTTTAAGCCAATAGAATTGAGCGATCGCACTTTTGGGGGAGTTCCTTCCACCGTCATAAACGGAGGTACATCCTGAACAATACGGGTCATCCCCGCAATCATCGCCAGTTTACCAATATGAACAAATTGATGCACCCCTAAAACCCCACTAATTCTCGCTTGAGACTCAATATAAACATAACCCGCCAACGCCACGCCGTTCGCAATAATCACTTGATCTTCTATCACACAATTATGAGCCATGTGAGAATAAGCCATCAACAGATTCTGATTGCCTAAAACGGTAGCTTGACCCTCATCAGTCGCCCGGTTAATGGTGACATATTCTCGAATCAAATTATCATCGCCAATTTTGACAAAAGTCTTCGCTCCGGTATATTTTAGATCTTGGGGTTCAGTTCCAATCACCGCACCCGGAAAAATTTGATTGCGATCGCCAATTTCAGTCCACCCCTCAATCACGACATGGGGACCGATAACGGTATCACGACCCACCTTAACATTTTCCCCAATCACAGCATAGGCTCCGACCTTAACGCTGGGATGGAGTTGGGCGTTGGGATGAATAACAGCAGTGGGGTGAATTAAGGTGATCATAGGGATTTGAGAATTCATGTTTCAGAACTTAGGTGATTTCAGAATTTTTAACGGGAAAATTTATTCATTGTGAACTACTTACGCAGACGCTTCGCTTGGGAGCGTAAGCTTCCAGCTTCTTGAACAATCGTGATCGAAGCATCGGTAGATTGTTCATTGATCGGGAGTTGCCGCACAGAAGACTTGCGTCCCTTGCTTGGTCTTACACTCCCTCCACTGGCAGTCGCCTCCGTCCCAGAGGCGATGACTCGCAAACCTTCATCTCGAATATTGATTGCGGCGTTAATATCTCGGTCGTGCTTGGCGTGGCAATGATTGCATTCCCAGTGACGAATATCTAACGGCAAACTTTCAACAACATTCAGACAAACATTGCAAGTCTTTGAGGACGGAAAAAACCGATCTATCTCCAGAAAGGTTTTTCCGTCCCTTTTTGCTTTGTAATCTACAAAGTTCAAGAACATTGCCCATCCACAATCGCTTATTGCTTTAGCTAGATTGTGGTTGCGTACCATGCCTTTTACATTAAGGTTTTCAGCGATTATCACTTGGTTTTCGTTGACAATCTTGCGAGATAGCTTATGCAGAAAGTCCTGTCTCGCGAAGAGGATTTTTTCGTGCGCTCTTGCTACCAATCTTCTGGCTTTGTTCCTGGAATTAGAACCCTTTTTCTTTCGGGATAACTTTTGTTGCTTTCGCTTCAAATTCCGCTCATGTTTTTTGAAGTGACGAGGATTATCATATTTAGATCCATCACTTGTAATCAAAAAATGGGTGAGTCCCAAATCCAAGCCTACAGCTTTACCGTTGTCTGAGATTGGTGGTTCGGTCTCCTTATTTTCAAATAAAATAGAAGCGTAATACTTCTCGGTTTTTGTCTTGGTTATTGTAACTGTTTTGATGTTTCCATCGAAAGTCCTGTGAATATTGGCTTTAACTTTGCCCATCACGGGAAAACTTAAATAACTGTCAACAATTTTGACGTTTTGAGGATATTGAATTGACTGCTTTCCATGACGACTTTTGAATCTAGGGAATTTAGCTCGACCTTCAAAGAAATTAACAAAAGCCCTAGAAAGGTTTAAAACAGACTGTTGTAAACACTGTGAATAGGTTTCCTTTAACCAAGCTGTTTCTTCTTGCTTCTTAAGAATTGGTAGCTGTTTTTTAAGCTGCATTCCTGAGATTCCCTTACCTGTTTCCTTATAGGCTTGGTTATTTAGCGCAAGACAGTAATTCCATACCCAACGAACAGAGCCAAACGCTTTTGCAAGAGCTTGTTTCTGTTCATCCGTCGGATATAATCTGACTTTTGCTACGTTTCTCATTGTGCATCTTTAGAGTAAATTCGTTTTATTCTAACGAAACTAGGTGAATTGAGAAACCCCGTCGGCGATTCATCCCACAGTGACACTGCGTTTTCAGATTTGGGGCTTCTCGCCGTGGAAGCTAAAATCACCCGACAAGGCCAATTAGTCAACCAACGAAAACATCAACTCGCCTTCACAAGCCCGTTTTCCGTCAACCTCTGCAAAGGCTTGCATTTTCGCAAAACGACGGCGTTTGAGAGACAGCAACTCTGTCGTCATCATCAGTTGATCGCCAGGAACCACCGGCCGGCGAAACCTAACTTTATCGATGCCTGCAAACAGGAACAAGTTCCCTTCGAGATCGGGAATTTGGGTTAAAACCACACCGCCAACTTGGGCCATCGCTTCCACGATCAGTACACCCGGCATAATCGGTCTTCCGGGAAAATGCCCTTGAAAATGGGGTTCGTTGAAGGTGACATTTTTAATCCCCACCGCCCGTTTACCGGGTTCATAGTCAATAATGCGATCGACGAGGGCGAAGGGATAACGATGGGGTAACAGCTTGTGAATTTCTTCGATTCCCATCACGGTTTGGACTACCGTTGTCCCGGTACCGTTGGGGGTTTCCACAGGGTTAGAATGTACAGAATTCGATTTCACGTCAGACATTTTTTCCAATTGACAGGTTAGACTTAGCTTCCCATTAAATCAGTCAGCTAGAGCAACAAAATTCAACCACAGAGGCTTCAGAGGGCAGCTAGGGCGGCTTCTTGAATGCGTTGAACCAGTTGGGTGTGTAGGTGATGACCGGCCTTGTAAGCCAAGTAATGAGCTTGGGGAATAATTCCCAGCAAGCTCAAATCCCCTACTAAGTCTAAAATTTTATGACGCACGGGTTCATTTGAAAATCTCAATGGCGGATTTAACCAACGGTCGTCTCCGCAAACCAAAGCGTTATCGAGGCTTCCGCCTTTGATCAATCCCGCTTGTTGCAGGTGTTTGATTTGTTCTTCCAACACAAATGTACGGGCGGGGGCGATCGTTTGGGTAAAATCTTCTCGGTCCGGCGCCCAACTGTGCCACTGTTGAGCGATCGCTAAGTTGTTAAAATCTATGGCGTAGCTAAAGCGAGTTTCGTCTGAGGGAATAGCCGCCACAAAAGCATCGCCCTGACGCACGATGATTTCTTGGGTAATGGGTATCACCGGGGTGGTTTGGGAGGTAATTGCTAGCCCCACTTCGGCGATCGCTTCTGCCCAGATTTTAGCCGATCCGTCCAACAAAGGAACTTCTGGACCGTCAATTTCGATGCGGACGTGATCGACTCCCATTGCTGTTAAGGCGGATAATAAGTGTTCGACGGTACGAATACTGATTTTAAAATGGTTAATTTCCTCGAAAATTGCTAATTCTGTCGAAAGGGTTGTAGAAACAACCGATTGTATTTTAGCGGGAATAATCGGTTTTTCGGGTAAATCAACCCGCACAAAATAGCGTCCTACACCTGAACTTGGTAAAATCCGAACGGTTGTTTTTAAGCCGCTATGTAACCCGATACCGGACTGAATTATTTCGTCGGCTAGGGTGTGCTGAGTGGTTCCAATCATTTGTTATCCTTTGATTCTTCGTTTGTGAATGCTTTTGTTAATCTTGAAATTATAATCTAACTTAACTCTCAGTTCCCTAAAAATCTCATTCGGATAGAACCGGGTTTGAACTAGGATTGATGGAGGCTAAAGAACTCCTCAGATCATATGAGTCGGAGTAATTAATCATAATTCTGTAGGGGCGCGCCTCATTACAGTGACCAGTGATCAGTGATCGGTGATCGGTGTTTTCAGTTTTCAGTTTTCAGTTATCACTTGACCTGACAATAACCTTGACACCTATTGACTGTTCACTGTTCACTGTTTAAACCGCCCCCACCCCTAACAACATTGATCAACCGCAGATCAGATCAATCGCGATCGGGGTGGGTTTATGTTAGTTATTTCTGGTTACGATAGATAATTTGAGAACCCGCCCCTACAATAGGGCTAAGGTGGTTCTCTGAGTCCGGGTAATTAATAATAATTCTGTAGGGGTGGGTTTTTACAGTTTACAGTTTACAGTGATGAGTGTTATCAGTTATCAGTTTTCAGTTATCATTTGACCTGACAATAACCTTGACACCTATTGACTGTTCACTGTTCACTGGTCACTGTTTAAACCCGCTCAAAAGATTTATTCTACATCTTCATTAATCGGATAACGATCTAATAACCGTTTGGCTTCAGATGCTTTATCTTTTAGAATGGGATTCAAATGGGGAACGTGGGGAATTTGCGAGAGAAAATCCAACGTTCTTCTAATCATTCTCACCAAATCTCCCTCATCCAAACTCGTATGTTCAAC
Organism: Capilliphycus salinus ALCB114379; assembly: GCF_047276495.1. Lineage (NCBI taxonomy): Bacteria > Bacillati > Cyanobacteriota > Cyanophyceae > Oscillatoriales > Sirenicapillariaceae > Capilliphycus > Capilliphycus salinus. The sequence continues at coordinate 984,374 of NZ_CP178543.1, forward strand.
TAACTGCAACCAATCAATTCCATTCGCCCATTGTTCGATAATTGCGCTCAAATTTTGATGTTCCCAACGTTCCGGTAACACCAAAAACTCCACTTGATAATGACTCTGAATTTTAATCAAATTTTTCCGCAACCCCCAAAGTCGCTCTAAAGCCTCTTGTACGGGTTGAGAAAGTTGATAATCTGCCCAAGTATCCGATCGCGAAACTTCCGTCACCAAAGCCGCACAAGCCGCCGCTAATTCCGAAGGTTCTAAATCATCAAACTCCCCGGACATCAACACAATTCCAAGCCACAATTCATTATCGCCCCTCACTGCCGCGATCGCCTGACCTAAAGGCGTCGGTTGCAATTGATCTAAAGCATCAAACTGCTGTAAAATCAAAATCAAATCTAAAAATTTCTGCCAATAATGACCCCGATTTGCCTCAATTTCCGCCTGTAATAATCGAATTTCCGAATTCAAATCAACCCAACGTTCCCGACGTTTTAACAACTTTTGCGGCTTACCCCATTCGTATAGCGGATGAGTTTCTAACTGTTTTTCAATCTCCTCAACTTGCTGCATTTGTAGTTGAACTTCTGGGGGAATTTCCGGCATCGGTACATCGGGAATTTGTTCGGCGATCGCCAGAGAAACTGCATCTCCCTTGCGTTTTTGACCCAATTTATAAGGAATTTCAGGAATATCCATATAGTCTACTGCGGTCAACCGAGGTAAGTCCCCGTGCAACGCCACCACATCGGACGCCGCCACAATATACCAACGGTTATCTTGACCCAAACAGAGAAAATAAGGCGCCTGACCCGGACTCGGCGTCTGGGCGACCAACACCGCAGCCAGAGGTTGATCTTCGGGGTTTCTCGCCGCAGCAGTAACGTGTTTCCCCCTCAAACTAACAACAGTTCCCAACACCGTTGAAACCAACGCCTGAGACATGGTAGCGCTTCGAGTTTCCTCGGCTTGGTCTTGCAAAACTTTTAACAGGCGTCTTTCTTCCCGCAGACGGGCTTGTAACTTCTCATAATTAACAATAACCGCTTCGAGATCGGCAATATTTTTATCGCCTTCCAAGCCCAAATTTGCTTCAATATCGGCCAATTCTGCTTGAAGTTGTTCCATTTCAAGTTCTTGAGGCTGAAGCGATACCGTAGACAAATATTGACCAAAACTTCGTTCAATTAACGCTTTCGCCTGTTCTAAACTGTGAGTCTGCAATAAATTTAACACCATCCCATAACTCGGCGTAAATTGACTCACCAAAGGATCGGGTTCAGTTGTGGCTAAATAGGCCGCTTCTGTCGCCCCTTCAAAGGGAGTTTGTACGGTGACAACATGACCTAATAAATCCATTCCCCGGCGTCCGGCGCGACCCGCCATTTGCAAAAATTCCGAAGGTTTTAACAGTCGTATTCCTTCATCTGTCCGTTTAGAAAGACTAGAAATAACCGTCGTGCGGGCGGGCATATTAATTCCGGCTGCGAGGGTTTCTGTGGCATAAACAACTTTAATTAAACCGAGGGTAAATAATTCCTCAACCAACATTTTCCAGGTGGGTAAAATGCCGGCGTGGTGGGCGGCTATTCCCAAATACAACGGTTCGATGCTGCGGGTGGGCGAAACGTCGGTATTGTGGGCAAAAAAGATATCTATTTTTTCTCTTAATAGGGCGGCTTCTTCTTCGTTAACCAGGGAAATAAACCCGAGTTCGTGGACGGCATAAAAACATTCTTCAACGGCAATATCGCAGCCCCGACGACTGAAGATAAAATAAATCGCCGGGAGCATTTCTTCTTCTTGCAATTCGTAGAGAACAAACAGGGTTTCGGGAACAAATAAGACTTTTATTAAACCCTGTTGAAAGAGTTGGGCTACAAACATTCTCCAAGCCGGAGGCAGTTCTAAATGATATGTGGCAATTCCCCGGCTGAGGGAGTCTAACGCTTTATATTGTCTTAATTTCGGGTTGGCGTTTAAAAAGCTGTTAATGGCGCTGTTGAGGCTATCTCTTTCGCTAGAATTGACAAAAGAAAGACGTTCTAATTTCGGATCGACAACGGCGCGATCGCAACCTTTGCGACTGGAAATAAAGTAAATGGTCGGAAACATTTCCTGCTTTTGCAATTGCTTGAGGGCGCTTGCCAAGCTTTGACCTTGTTGTTGGGTCGGGAAACGGGAGCGACGGTTATTGTTGTAGCGATTATTGCGCCGTTTTTTGGCTTTCAAATGGCGGTTAAGTTCGTTGCTATTGTCCTCAAGAAGGGGATACAATCCTTGAGTGTTGCAAAAGTGAAATTCTAGGGGAACGGGTCGAAAGTTAGAATAGATCAGTTCTGTTGGTCCGTGAACCTTGCACAACCAGTCTGTGAGTTGATCGCTGTTAGCAATAGTTGCGGACAGCGCCAGGAGTTGAATTTCAGCCGGACAGTAAATAATTGATTCTTCCCAGACGGTCCCCCGCTGGCGATCGTTCATGTAGTGACATTCATCGAGGACAACGGCTTCTACCCCGTCGAGGGAGGTCCCGACTTCGCCAATGGGCGTCCCGTAGAGCATATTCCGAAAAATTTCGGTGGTCATTACCACGACAGCCGCTTCTCGGTTGATGGAAATATCGCCCGTGAGTAAGCCTACGTTGTCTACCCCAAACCGTTCGCGAAAGTCTCGTAATTTTTGATTAGACAGGGCTTTGAGGGGCGTGGTATAAAATACTCGTTTTCCCCGACTGAGGGCGCGATAAATGGCATATTCCCCGATGAGCGTTTTTCCCGAACCTGTTGGGGCGCACACCACAACAGATTTACCCGCATTCAAAGCTGCGATCGCCTCTTGCTGGAAGGGATCGAGTTGAAACGGAAATAGTTTGTCGAGATCGAGCGGTTGGGGGTTCTGGGTAGAGTACGACACTAGGATCTTATTGAAACAATCACAGGACTGAATTATCCTTTTTTACCTGGAGTTAGGTAATAAGGTCTTTCATTAATTCTAAGCTTTTCTTTCAAAGGTGTCGGGGTACGCAGAACGAAGGGCAGGGGAAACGCCCAAAATGGAGGTTTTCTCCGGGGGAATATGGACGGTCATCAAATTGTCACACCTCACCTGAGTCTCCTCCGCAGTTCCCCTGACAATGAAGTTAGCGTTTAACTGTCGCCTGCTCCCTGCCATATCTTCATGGTGGGGTCATTTTGTATATGATGGAGGTTTGGGGACAGTTTTAAGATTGTCCTATGGCTTCTGGCGTTAGGACTTGGTTGAGTTTACCGCTGCGATAGCCTTCTAGGTCTAGGGTGACGTAGATAAACCCAAATTCTTGAAAGGTTTTGACCAATTGGGGTAAGTCGGTTGTTAATACGAATTCTTTGATTTGTTCGGGGGGAAGTTCGATGCGAGCGGTATCTTTTTCTGAACGAACTCGCAAGTTTTGCCACCCGAGTTTTCGTAAGTAAACTTCTGCTCGTCCGACTCGTTGGAGTTTGTTTACGGTGATTTCTTCTCCGTAGGGAAACCGAGAACTTAGACAGGGTTGGGCGGGTTTATTCCATCCCGATAAACTCAGTATTTTTGAGAGTTCTCTGACTTCGGCTTTGCTAACACCCACTTCGGCTAAGGGCGATCGCACTCCCCGCTCTTTGGCGGCTTGAATTCCCGGACGATAATCCCGCAAATCATCGGCATTTACGCCATCGACGATATAGGGATATCCCCATTGTAATGCTAGGGGTTTGAGGGTATCGTGCAGTTCGCTTTTACAAAAGTAGCAGCGATTAACCGGGTTTGATGTATAGTTGGGATTCTCCATTTCATGGGTTTGGATTTCTTGGTGATGAATCCCGATTTCTGCGGCTTGTATTCGAGCTTCTTCTAAGTCTTCGGGGAGCAAAGAGGGGGAAATTGCTGTTACTGCTAATGCGCGATCGCCGAGGACGTCACGGGCGATTTTTGCGACTAAGGTGCTATCGATTCCACCGGAATAGGCGATTAATGCCCGTTCCATCTCAGCAAACATTGTTTGGAGTTTATCTAGTTTTTGGATAACCATTGCCTTCTCTTGTCTCTGCGTGAATTGTCCTAGTTTCTAGTTTAAAATATTTCGGGAAATTGTTCATCCGGCTTGATGAATTGATAATTTTTAGCTTGAATGTAGTTTGAAGGGGATTGTTGAAATGCCGAACGGGGTCGAGTCGTATTGGGGTTGAGTTCGGGATTGTTTTCGATTTGTTGAGCCACCAAAAAATAAATTTCTATCCAACAACTGATCAGCAGATGAATTAAAATTATAATTGTTAAGGTGTTTCGGCTTAAAAGTGGCGGTAGTTTTTCGGGGTTGCGGGTTTTAAACCATTCTAACACTGCAATAAAAATTGCCGCAATAATTGGCCAGGCTTTTAAGGCACCGATCAGATTCGTTTCGTCGTCTGTTATCGGATAGAGCAGCAGGCAGATAAAGGTGGCAATTACCCAAGGACTTAAGGGGATTTTTCCGATAATAAAAGGGGGTAGACTCGTTGCCCAACCTATACTAATGGTGATTAAAATCCAGCCAGCAGCAGCAAGGAATTCTTGACCTCCATCAAAGGCGAGGAAAGATAAAATCCAAATAACGATGCTGAATAAAAGCAGGGTTTTCCAATGAATGAATCGGGGCGGAACTGCGGGACTTACGAAGACTTTTGCCCGATCCATATTTTTTTTCCAGTCCATAATTTTTAGAGGTAAAAGACACGAATTGTAAACAGAGCAAACAGTAAGGTAACAAAGTAACTGATTGTATGAGCCTTGGCTATGGCTTTAAATTGTTCCCCCCATTGGGTTGTTTTTTCTAAATTTGAGGTGGCTGTCTCTCCGTCTGAGGAGGTATTTTCGCTTTCATAAATAAATGTATTGATGAAAAGCAACCCGATCCATTTTACGAACAAAAAGAGTAAAAAATAAAACAAACTCAGAACCAGAACATCGAGGGCGACCTGTTGAAAGTCATCTAAAAACAAGTAAATGATCAGGTGTCGGGAGGGATTGATCGGCGAAGCTGATTGTAAGAAGGTAAACAAAATGGCTCCGAAAATTTCGGCGAATAAATCAATAATGATGGCATATTCTATCCCCCTTTTGGGACTGATTCTAAAAGATTTATGATAAATAAAAGATTCGACGGTAATGGTAATTACAAGGCGTAATAATCTAAATAAAATGGCTCGACCTGCTAAGATAAATGGCGGCATAAATTAAACCTATTCAACGGATGGGATGAAAATTGGCTTTTGGGAAAAGCCCGAAACTGAGAAAGAAATTCGCTAGTGTTCGGTATCCAAACCTCAAGAAATCACTCGGTGTTGAGAATGATGAACAGAAAGAATCATCCAGACTCGACCCGGCGATCGCGATAAAGTTGTAGTTGTGAATTGATCGGATTTTGATCTAGATTAGATGGAAGCATTGTTACTCGATGGCGACTGAAATGAGTCCTGTAAATTGGGTAGAGGCGATCGCCCCAGACACGAACGATTCTGTCTGCTGAAACAGAACAGTCAACCTCTGAGTCTAAATCTATCATGTTGATGTAGACTCTTGGGTTAAAGTTATCTCATTTCATTGACTTTGAGTACAACGCAAGTAACGACCTGGTTGAAATTCCCCTCACACTATGAATTATCCCATTCCGAAAAGTTTGACCGAAATGATGACTCTCAGTCAACAACCTCTGAGCGAAGAACTCGTAGCCTCCGCGATCGCCGGGGTTATACAAATTGCTCGATCTCAACACCAGTCTCTAGAGGATCTCAAAGCCGAAGTTCTCGCCGATGACTGTCTTCTGAGTGTAGAACAACGCTTGTGGTTAAGTGAATTAGTGGTTTTGGCTTGGAACGGTTTCCCCTAAGCCACGCACTATCGCTCAACAGTATTGAAAGTTAACGCAAATAAAAAGCAGCCCGGTTATGAGGCTGCTAAGAGGAGAGTTTAAAAACCGTTGTTGTTTCTAGGAGAGGAGAAGTCTCTATCACGTTGTCGCGAACAAACAAACTTTTAAAAAATAATTAAAATTCAAGATTAAAACTGAAAAATTGTGAGAGAATACCTAACAAGTTTAATGCTCTGAGAGTCCCTAAAAATCGGGTTAACAGGTGTATTGACTTGTGGTAATCTTATATCCAACATAAGTGCGTTCTGCCCGCTTTAGCTGTGACCTGAGTCGAGGTTTGTTGTGATTTCCTACAGACCACCTTTATGAGGGAAATCACAAAACCCGACGGTCTGAGCCTGCTATTCCACCTTTAGCAGGTTCTAAGTGCTGATGGGCAAAATTACACTTTTGGTATTGCATTTTAGAACCTGTTGCTGGTGTAGGCATCTAAAGCGTAGGCGGGAACACGTTCAGTGTAGTTGGTTTGGGTTCCTGTTACCGACTGAGCAATTTGTTCAAAAGAATCGTTATCCCAGTTGCGTTGGTGGATGGGCTTGGTTTGTTCGCCTCGGAAGTAAGCCATTGTACCAATTACGGCAGCAGCAGCCCAACCTGCGATGAATAAGCCTGCTAATGCGATTAAGTAAATCATATGCGCGAACTCCTTAACTTTTGTTAACTTATGTAAATAAATGTAACAAAGTTTTACAAAGACTGTCAAGTTGAGTGGGTGTAGAAAACCGAACAAGCTTTACAGTCACCAGTCACCAGTCACCAGTCACCAGTTTTTTCAGTTGTCAGTAAACAGTTTCTCCCCAACTCCGGTCCTCCCGACTCCCGACTTGTGACCTGACGACTTCTGACTCGGTGACTCGGTGACTCCAATAAAAAAACCCGCTTTCGGTGAGAAAACGGGTTTGGATGTAGCTTAAGCAACTACTTTGAATTTAGGGGGTTTAATGGACTCGAACGGTTGAGGAATTTAAACGATACTCTAATTCTTCTAAATTCCAATCTTGGCTTTCGAGTGCCATTTGTTCAATTAAACTCGCCAAGCGTAAAGCCTTGAGAGCCTGTTCGCCGCCAACCGAGGGTTGATTTCCTCCGCGAACACAGTGAACAAAATGTTCTAACTCCGCGTGTAAAGGTTCAATATTGCTGGTGTGAACTTTCTCAATTAACCCATCCTGACGATAAAGCACCTGACCATAATCTGTTACATAATTCGCCGTTGTTTGACGGTGAATCAAAATTTCATTATTGAGAAAATCAGCTTCAGTCAGAGAATTTTTACAATGGGCGACAATTGAACGCAATTTCCGGTGGGTAACTTTACTGGCAATCAAAGTCGCCACAATTCCGTTCGCAAAGCCCAGTGTTGCGGTAACATAATCTAAATACCCGGAATCGGCCGCCCGACTCCCGCTAGCCGTTAGGCGAACAACGGGAGAAGCCACCAACTCTAACAGCAAGTCGATATCGTGTATCATCAAATCTAAGACGACAGAAACATCGTTAGCCCGGTTAGAGTAGGGACTCATGCGATGGGCTTCTAAAGCGAGCAATTCCTCGGTTTTGAGGACTTTACTCAACTCCCCAAACGCGGGGTTAAAGCGTTCAATGTGGCCGACTTGGAGAATTCGTTGATACTTAGCCGCAGCATTCACCAAAGATTCGGCTTCAGAAATACTGGCGGCTATCGGTTTTTCAATTAAAACGTGAACCCCCGCTTGTAAACAGGTCATTCCCACCGAATAATGTAAACGAGTGGGAACGGCGATACAAACGGCATCGACGTGTTCGAGTAAATCGCGATAATCTTCAAAAAAATGAACTCGATACTTACTAGCAGTATCGATGCCTCTTTCAACATTAATATCAGCCACACCCACCAACTGCACATCCTTGAGTAAACTCAGAACTCGGGTGTGATGTTGTCCCATATTACCAACGCCAATCACCCCAATTCGCAGGGGGTGTGGCTGGCTATGGTTTCCCATACCAGTTAAAAATCCCTCTGACATCCTATTGAGCATCCCTGGACTCTCCTCCACCACAGGCTATAGGCTTGTATTGCCTACTGAATAAGTCGTGCAAATCCATCCAGATAGTATCACAGCCTCTTACTTTGTAAAGAATTTCTAAGCCGGATTGAGGTTCCTTAACCGGAGAAATTTTTGAGTTCACAGAGAATTGGGTTTTTTGATGTCTCGTTTTAGCCGAAGGTTGTTCCATTCCAGCCCCACAGGGTTCCGGGAGCGTTGGCAAATTCGATATAAATGCGGTTGACGGGTATGCCCAGAGTTTTGTTGATTTTCTGACAAAAGTCGGCGCTCATGGTTTTGGTTTTACTCTCGGGTAAGCCTATACTTTTGATTTCCATGTAACAAACCGGGTCTGTTGTGCCGGCGAAGGTCATGGGAACATCGGGTTCAAAGGCTGTCATTACATAGGATTCGGGTTTTCCGAGATGTTGGGCTAAGGAGGCGGACAGGCTTTTGAGTAGGCTTTCGACTTCCGATTTTTCTGGGGTGGGGACTGAGGTTTGAACTTTTATCAAAGGCATGGCTAGAGTTTTTAGAGGTTGAGAATCTTTGAAATCGGGTTTTTGGGGTTTTTAGCCGCCATAGTTCCAGCCTGTGCTGGCGAGTGATAAAATTTCTCCGTCTCGGTGGACGCCTGCGGCAATCACTTCGCCTACAAATACGGTATGGTCGCCTTGGGGTACGCTACCGACTACCCGACATTCGACGTAACCGAGGGAGTCGGAGATAATTGGACAGCCGGTTTCTCCGAGGTAAAATTCGACGTCTTCAAATTTGTTTCCGACTCGACGCTGCGGTTTGAAGAATTTTTGAGCCATTTCTTTTTGGCCGTCTTCTAGAAAGCTGAGGGAAAAGACTCCGCTGGCTTCTATCATCGCGTGGGACTTGGAGTCTTGTTTGACGCAGTTGACGACGAGAGGCGGTTTGAAGGAGGCTTGCATTACCCAACTGGCGGTGAAGCCGTTGACTTCTTCCCCGTCTTTGACTCCGCAAATGTACAGGGCGTGAGGGATTTTGCGGAGGATTGTGGTTTTGGCTTGTTCGTCTAGCAAGGGTCTGTTTATTTTGAGTCGTTTTACAGGTTTTAGTTTATCAATGTTCGGTACCGAATCGCCGAGTTTTTTTCACAGGTCAACTGGTTTCACCCACCGAAAAATACTGATGAGTCGATACGGGAATTTATAGGAGTTCAGAAGTTCAGGAGAAAAGAAGCCATCGAAAAAACTCTTGCCCCTTTCCCCTTTCCCCTTTCCCCTTACCTATTGCCTGTTGCCTGTTCCCTGTTGCCTATTGCCTGTTGCCTGTTGCCTGTTGCCTGTTGCCTTTTGCCTATTGCCTATTGCCTGTTGCCTGTTGCCTTTTGCCTATTGCCTATTGCCTGTTGATGTCAACTATCTTTAGGTTGAGGTTTGTTCCATGATTGCTAATACATAGTCGCATTGATTGACGGTATGATTGGTGGAAACATCAAAAATTATTCCGTCTACTTCGGCTTTGACTTTGATAATTTGGGGTAATTCTTCGGTTTTGTTAAAGCTGAGAATTTCATAGAGGGTTTCTCCGCTTTTGACTAATTTTCCGAGTTCAACTCGATTTTGTATCATTCCCCCTGTGGGTGAGTAATATCGTTTTACCCGGGTTTTTAGGGTTAGTTTTAAGGGATAATTTTGGGTTTCGGGTAAGGGAAAGTTATCGAGTTTTAACAGGTTTTTACTGGCTAAATAGTTTTTGACTCCCCGGATTCCTTTTTCGACGGATTCGGGATTCATTTTCATTCCCGAACCGAGTTCTAATGTCCAGGATTCGATATCAAATTTAACGGGTTTTCCGAGTTGTTCAGAAAGGTGTTTTTCTAGGGCTAACCAGGGTTTGATAAAGGCTTCGTCAAAGGCATCGCCATCGTAGTCGTTCATTAGGATTCCGTAGTCGAGTAAGAAGGCTTTGGCGCTTTCTTCGCGACTTTGAAAACCGTATAAATAATCTATGGCTTGATTGGTTGAACTGTGCAAATCGAGCAGATAATCCGCATCTAAACAGAGGGATTGTAAGAGGGTTCGATAATATTCTGAGTAGGGAATTTGAGCGGGATGTTTACTTTTTTCTCGGAGAGTTTGGAATGATTCTAATATTTGTTTTCGGTAGTTTTGTTGGATTTCTGTTAAAGTTAAATTGCGCTGCGATCGCGCAAATTCTGCGATATCGATATCGGTTTTTTCGTAATCCCAAAAAATGCGATTCCAGTCTTTGCCATCGTAACTATTATAACGCCCCGATGAGAAATGATGGGCGCGTTGGTTGACACCGACGGGATTACATACGGGAACCAGCCAAATTTCACCGATGAGTTGGGTTTCGTCGAGTTTTATTAAATCTGCAATTAACTGATGAATCACGGCGTTTCCGCTAATTTCAGCCCCGTGTAAGTTGGATTGAATATAGGCTTTTTTTCCGGGTTTTGCGCCTTGAAATTTGTAGACTTGCAGAAATAAGCGATCGCCAGAAGCGAGTTGAATGAGTGGAATTTTTGAAATTGTTGGTTGCATTTAGATGGCAATGATTAAATAATGAAATCCCAAACCCAAAGCCAAACCCGAAAAACAAGTGATCAGGAGGATAAAAAAAGCCGACCAACTTCTAATTCCGAGGGTTTGCAATTCAATTCGAGATAATGTTGTCGCCGACAAAATTAAGAGAACTTTGGCAAAAGTGTCTAAATAGGTGGCAATCACCACAATCATAAAAGAAGCAAAAAGCACCGAAATAAAAGTCCCCAAGTCGGTTTTAAACCATTTTACAATCGGCCTTTGTAACTGGTTAATCGGAGTGGTAAACAAGAAACATAATACAACAATACTCCCGAGAATTCCTCCCCAGGCGTAGGGAGTCATCTCCGCAGGAAACAGCGTCCAACCCAAAGCGAGATAGGTTAACATCAACAGGAATAAAGAAAGCCAAGTGACCTTGTTCACGGTTTAAATATCAGAATGCCATTAACAAGATATTTTAGCGTTAAAGGTTGGTTGAAATCGCCTGAACCGGACAGGCGGAAATACACTGTTCGCAGACAATACAACGGGAGCGAGTAAACGTTAAATAAAACGTATCCGAATCAAGGGTTAAGGCTTCGGTGGGACAGACACCGGTACACAAACCACAATCGACACAAATTTCTTCATCAATCAAAATTTCCCGCCGTTCCAATGAAACCTTAATATTTTGAGATTGCAACCAATCAATAGCGGCTTCAAGCTGATCGATATCTCCAGATAATTCTACAACAAGAGTGCCAATCTGATTCGGTGTAACTTGAGCGCGGATAATATTTGAAGCCACATTAAAATCTTTCGCCAAGCGATAGGTGATTGGCATTTGAACGGAGGTGCGGGGAAAGGTGAGCGTGACCCGTTTTTTCATCCAATCAATCGAGGAAACATCACTTTAATGATATCACTGACGCCGTACCGGTTAAACGGTTAACCGGGGGTTGAGTCGGCTTTTGGGGTTGGCAAGCCAAAGAAGCGAAAACATTGTGCTAGGATGGACGAGTATTCATTCACACAACCGTTGCAGTTCAAGTTGGATTCTCCCTAAGTTTAAAGATTCAGGATTCTAGACAATTGAGTTGGCACAATTATAGAAAGTCAAATTAGGAAAAATCGCAAGGAACAGGCTAACTCAACGAAGTCAAAGAATTCAACGATATTAATTAATTGATGGATTTAATCTTGTGAAAGGGTAGAACGTTTGGGCTTGCCAACTGTGGCATATTGTCCTAAAAACGGGAGTCCACCCACTGCGGGGAGGAAATAGCGAGAGGTACAGAGTAACCCTAACGCAGCAGCAGTAGTGGCATCAAAATAGGGTTGATAAAATAAAATTAATGCCGCATCTCGAGTACCGACTCCAGCAAAGGTTAAGGGTAATAATCCGGCTAAAATTGCTAGGGGAGAAAGGGCTAAATTGACCCAAAATGGACTCCAAGCGTTTAAGGCGAGGATAAAAAACCAAATTTGCAGCAAATGAAGAAACCAAATCAAAACAGAAGTTGCAGTAATTTTCAACAATTGAGTTTGATCACCCCAAAAATACTCGTGCATTTCTCCCCAAGAGACTTGCAGGTTTTTGAGTTTTTCTCGGAGGTTTTTGGGGGCTACTTTCCGACCGAGTAAGAAAAAGTAATCGGCAAGTTGACGAGATCCTAAAAGTAACAACCCAACAATCCAGCCCAGACTCACACCCAAGGTCATTGTCCAAAATAAGAGATCTTTTTCAGGATAAACGATCAACCCTAAAACACACCAGAACAAGAGTGATAACAGATCGCAAGTCTTTTCAAATACAACCAGAGATAACGAGAGTGAACCGCTTAAATGTCCCCGTTGCTGCATGAAGTAGGCTTTGGCAATATCCCCCATTTTCGAGGGTAAAATCATGTTTAGCACACTGGCGGCTAAAATTAAACGATTTGCCTCAGCAAACCTCAATCTTCTTCCCTGGGGCATGAGTTGTTGAAGTCGCCAACCGGTAATCATTGTAATCGGAATCACCATTCCCAAACTAATAATCATCCATTGGCGATCGCAATTTTGAAAGATTTCCGCTAAACCAACGAGATCAATTTGGGAATAAAGAATGATTAAAATCCCCAAACTAATCAAAAGAGAAACGATGCGCTTGATCACTGCAATTTATCCGTATTACTTAGGTTTTGTTTTGATTTTGTAAACTTTTCAAATTCCGATCTTCGTAATCGTAACTGCACATCTTCCAAGATTTTTCGGTTGACAGCCATGACATCAGCAACTAAACCCAACATCCACAATTGAAAACCGATGATGATTAAAATTGCCGCTAAAATCAAACTGGGCGCTCTTGCCCGGGTCATATCTTCAAAGAATAACACGAGCCAACGCACACATAATAAAAATCCCATTGTAAAGGGAATAGTCCCGAAAACCGTAAAAAAACGTAACGGTCTGTAGGTCATAAAAATGCGTACAATTGTAAAAATTGACTGTTTAATATAAGAGGGAATACTCTTAACCAAACGAGAAGGTCGTAAATCGGGATTTGTGCGAATGGGAACCGATGTTATGGCAATTCCTTTTTGTCCGGCTTGAATAATGGTTTCTAGGGTATAAGTATACTCATTAAAAACATTAATTTGCATTGCCGCATTGCGACTAAACGCCCGAAAACCGCTAGGTGCATCGGGAATATTTGTGTTGCTGGCTAAACGAACCACCCAACTTCCAAGTTGTTGGAGAAACTTTTTACTGGGGGAAAAATGTTGAATTTGGCGGATGGGTCTGGCGCCGACAACAATTTCGGCATAACCGAGTAGAATTGGCTCAATTAAACGGGGAATATCCTCAGCACAATATTGGTTATCGGCATCGGTATTAACAATAATATCGGCGCCCGCTTTCAGAGAGGCTTCAATTCCCGCCATAAATGCTTTTGCCAAGCCTTGATTGTATTCAAAACTGACAAGATGATCGACGCCACAAGCCCGAGCCACATCAACGGTGCGATCGAGACTTCCATCGTTAATAATTAGCCATTCTACGGTATCAATCCCCGGAATTTGACGCGGAAGTTGGGCGAGAGCAATTTCCAGGGTTTCTTCTTCGTTGTAGCAAGGAATTTGAATAATAAGTTTAGTCATTCCTCGGTGTTCAGGAAGGATTGAGTATCGCAGTTGCAATTGCAATTGCTATGATACTTTTAACCCTCGCCGTGCATTTTGTCTAGATCGGGGTATTCGGTTAACCAAGCCGATAGCTTCCGGTCGATCAAATCTTGCCGATCGAGGATCTGATCGCGGAAATAGGTGTCGGTGAGTTCCGGTCTGAGTTCTTGTGGGAGTTCAGGTTTAACTAAATTTTGGTTTTGAACTGAAGCTTTCAGGCGTCTGGTTGATGCGATCAGGAGAAAGACTTTCACTAAATTTTTAAAGCTTAGGGCAATTTGATAAAAATTTAAAGTGCTACTTTAACAAACCGAATATTTACAAGTGAATTTTGGAGATTTTACACAATCTTTCAAATTTTTTCAAAATGAGAAGAAATTGATTGTCTTAAAATTCCCTGTATTGCCAGCGATCGCCCTTGACGCTTCTCAATCAGCCAAGCAACATTTCAAACTTTTCTTAAAGATTGTGTAAAATTCATTTTCGGCGGTTGAATCGCTCGGCGCCCTGATCCAATTTTTCCAGAACTTAACAACTTTTATTTACATCAACAGAAGCTAAAATGATCGTCAATTGGGTTTTTGTAAAGGTTTAATAAAGAAAGGTCTTGGTCTCTTGACAGTTGTGCCAACAAATGTAACTCTCTATCTTTAGGAAGATGTCAAAATCAATCAATTTTGATATGAAAGTTGGAATATTAGCAGGGGGTTTGGGTACCCGTCTTTCCGAAGAGACGGTAGAAAAACCTAAGCCGATGGTCGAAATTGGGGGAAAGCCCATAATGTGGCACATTATGATGCACTACTCCCAACATAGTTTTAATAATTTCGTGATTGCTTTGGGATACAAGGCGGAAGTCATCAAAAAATACATGGTTGACTACTGTTCGCTCAACAGCAACCTTACCGTCAATCTACTGACGGGTAAAGTCGAGATGCACGAAGGAATCAAACCGGACTGGACGGTAGAATTGATCGATACGGGCTTGTACACCAATACCGGAGGTCGGATCAAGCGTTTGGCGCCGTACATGGGTAACGAAACCTTCATGCTAACTTGGGGGGATGGAGTCTCAGACATCAACTTACACGATCTGCTGGCCTTTCATCGCTCTCATGGTAAGCTGGCAACACTGACGGCCGTTCGTCCCACCGCCCGTTTTGGTCACTTAGAACTTGATGGCGAGCAAATTGTCGAATTTTCAGAAAAACCTCAAACCCGAGAAGGTTGGATCAATGGGGCTTTCTTTGTACTAGAACCCGGAGTATTTGATTACATCGAAGGCGATGATACTCAGTGGGAAAAAGCGCCCCTAGAAAATTTAGCCAAAGATGGTCAATTAATGGCTTACAAATACAGCGGTTTTTGGCAGTGTATGGATACATTGCGCGACAAACGTCGGTTAGAAAGTCTCTGGGAAACGGGTGAAGCCCCTTGGAAATCTTGGAAGGAATAAATAAAAAATGCGCGTTTTACTAACTGGTCACAAAGGATATATCGGCACGATATTAGTTCCTTTACTACTGGAAAAAGGATATGAAGTTGTCGGTTTAGATAGCGATCTTTATCGTCAGAGTACCTTCGGAGAAGGAATTGTTGAAATTCCCGAACTGATCAAAGATGTAAGAGATGTTGAAATTTCCGATTTAGAAGGGTTTGATGCGGTTCTTCATTTGGCCGGACTGTCTAACGATCCGCTGGGAAATCTCAACCCCAATTTAACCTATGACATCAACCATTTGGCGTCTGTTCATCTGGCAAAATTGAGCAAACAAGCGGGTATTCCTCGCTATATTTTCTCGTCTTCTTGCAGCAACTACGGGGCGGGTGGAAGCGACTGGTTAACCGAAGAATCTGCATTCAATCCGGTTACGCCCTACGGCCGTTCTAAAGTGTTAGTTGAACAGGATGTTTCTCAACTGGCCGATGATAATTTTAGCCCCACATTTTTACGCAATGCCACCGCTTATGGCGTTTCTCCTCGTTTGCGGTTTGATTTGGTATTAAATAACTTGGTGGCTTGGGCTTATACAACCGGAAAAGTTTTCATCAAAAGTGATGGCACACCCTGGCGCCCCATCGTTCATATTGAAGACATTTCTCGCGCCTTTATTGCCGTTTTAGAAGCGCCCCGGGAAAAGATTCATAACGAAGCCTTTAACGTCGGACGCAACGAAGACAATTACCAAATTCGAGATATTGCCAATATCGTTAAAGAAACCGTTCCCAACTGTGAAATTGAATACGCCGCAGATGGTGGGCCGGACACCCGTTGTTATCGGGTAGATTGTAGTAAAATTTTACGAGTTTTACCGGAATTTCAGCCCCAGTGGAACACCCGCAAAGGTGCGGTCGAACTCTACAATACCTACAAAAAAATCGGTTTAACGCTCGAAGAATTTGAAGGGCCGAAATATCAGCGAATTGCCCACATTAAAAAGTTACTCGCTGAAGAACGCTTGAATGAAAACTTGCGTTGGAAGACTAATGTTGCTGCGTCTGCTTTATAAGGAGAGTAGAAACCATGCCCGATCAAATGCCGCCTTGCCTTTCCTGTGGTTCGCAAAATCTCAAGTCAATTATTGACTTTGGATATACTCCTTTGGCAGATGGATTGTTAACCAAAGATCAACTCGATCAACCCGAATATACGGCGCCTTTAGAATTGGCTTTTTGTCCGGACTGCGGGTTAGTTCAAATTACGGTTAGTGTTCCCCCTGAGATTCTGTTTTGTCGGGATTATCCCTATTTTTCTTCGGTTTCTCCCTCCTTACTCAAACACTTTGGAGACAGCGCTAAAGCGATTATTCAGTCGAGAAAACTCGATGGGAATAGCTTTGTGATTGAAGCGGCGAGTAACGATGGTTATATGCTGAAAAACTTCGTTGAAGCGGGAATTCCGGTGTTAGGAATTGATCCGGCATCGGGTCCCGTAGAAGCGGCACAAAAAGCGGGAATTCCTTCAACTTGTACGTTTTTTACCCAAGATTTAGCGAAAGAATTGCGATCGCAAGGCAAGCAAGCGGATGTTTTTCTGGCCAATAATGTACTCGCCCACGTTCCTGATTTAAACGGTTTTGTTGAAGGCGTTCATATCCTTTTAAAAGATACGGGAGTTGCGGTCATTGAAGCCCCTTATTTGGTGGATTTGGTCGAACATTGCGAGTTTGATACTATCTATCACCAACATTTGTGTTACTTCTCGGTCACGGCTTTAGATAACCTGTTCAGAAGACATTCTCTCTATCTCAACGACATTCAACGCACGGCAATTCATGGCGGTTCTTTGCGTTTATTTGTAGAACCAAAAGAAGCGGTTAAAGATTCGGTGAAGTCGCTTTTAGAAGCAGAAAAAGAACAAGGCGTTGATCGCATTGACTACTACAAAGACTTCGCGGCTAACGTGGAAGCGGTGAAAAACGGTTTGTTAGAAATCCTTTGGGATTTGAAAAAGCAAGGGAAACGAGTTGTTGGTTATGGCGCCGCTGCAAAAGCCACAACAATGTTGAGTTATGTGGGAATTAATAAAACCCATTTGGACTACATTGTAGACCTGAATAAATTTAAACAGGGTCGGTTTATGGGCGTTAATCATTTGCCGATTTTTCCCCCAAGCAAGCTGTTAGAAGATAAGCCGGATTACGTGTTAATTTTGGCTTGGAACTTTGCCGAAGAAATTATGAAGCAGCAAGAGGCTTACAAACAGCAGGGCGGTAAATTTATCGTTCCCATCCCCAAGCCGAAAATTGTCGATTGAACCCGAGACTTTTCCGACGCACTTGCTATCAGCATAAAATATACCAGGGGTTTAGTTATGAGTTCACAAACAACGTCTGAATTTGCAGTAAATTACACCGTTGAAGAAACATTAGCGGATTGTATTTGTCCGAATTGCGGTCATCAAGGATTATCTCTTTTCTATCAAGTTGATCGCGTACCGGTTCATAGCTGTTTAATGCTTTCCACTCCCGAAGACGCCTTAGATTTTCCGACCGGTGATGTTCTTTTAGGATTTTGCGAGAGTTGCGGCTTTATTACGAATACTAAGTTTGATTCTCATTGGTCTGCTTACGCTCCCAACTACGAAGATCAACAAAGTTTTTCCCCAACTTTTAATAAATTTGCCCTCGATTTAGCCAATCGTTTGATTGAAAAATACGACCTTCGCAATAAAGATATTGTCGAAATTGGTTGTAGCAAAGGAGACTTTTTACTCCTGTTATGCGAGTTGGGAAATAATCGCGGCGTTGGAATCGATCCCAGTGTTGTTCCCGGACGAGTTGAAAGTGAAGCGGCGAACCGGGTGAAATTTATTCAAGAATATTACTCGGAAAAACACGCCGAATATGTGGGGGATTTTATCTGCTGTCGCCACACTTTAGAACATATTCAACCGACTTTTGAGTTTATCCAAACGGTTCGCCGTTCCATTGGCGATCGCACTCATATTCCCGTATTCTTTGAGATTCCCGACACGATTCGAGTTCTAAAAGATTTGGCATTTGAGGATATTTACTACGAGCATTGTTCCTATTTTACTCCCGGTTCATTGGCTCGTTTGTTCCGTTCTTGTGGCTTTGAAATTACCGAACTTTATCGGGATTACGGCGATCAATATTTGATGATCGAAGCTTTGCCGATTGAAATGCCCTCGGAAACCGTTCATCCCTTTGAAGAAACTCTCGATGAATTAAAGCGGGATGTTGAGCATTTTAAAGCGGAAATCAACAACAAATTGGGTCGCTGGAAACAGGATTTAGAACAGTGGCAAGCTGAAGGAAAACGGGTCGTTGTTTGGGGTTCGGGTTCAAAATGCGTTGCGTTTCTAACCACTCTGGATACTATTGATAAAATTCAGTATGTGGTTGATATCAATCCTCACCGTCACGGTAAGTTTATTCCCGGTGTGGGTAAACAAATTATGTCGCCTGAATTTCTGAAAGAATATCAACCCGATCGCGTAATTGTAATGAATGCTATTTACTGCGATGAAATTCAGAAAATGTTAGATGGTATGGGCGTAAAAACGGAGGTTGTTCCCCTTTAATATCCCCCTAAATCCCCCGCCCCCGTGACCCCCAATAATGGGGGTAGAAAGGGGGACTTGATCGCCCCAAATTTCCCTGAAAAAAGGTAATTTTTTTTCGGACTCTTTCCTTTCTAAAATTCTTTGTAGGGGCGGGTTCCGACTTAAGCGATCTATTCCCTGAGATCACCTCTGTAAACCCGCCCTCCCTCTGAGAAGTGTTATGGGTGGGGTCGGGGCGGGTTTAGAACAGTTTTCTGTTAGAATTCAAGGTGAATTTGAACCCGCCCCTACAGAAGCCGCCCTCCCTCTGAGAAGTTGTAAGTTCATATGATATCCGTTCTAAAATTCGTTGTAGGGGCGGGTTCCGACTTAAGCGATCTATTCCCTGAGATCACCTCTGTAAACCCGCCCTCCCTCTGAGAAGTGTTATGGGTGGGGTCGGGGCGGGTTTATAACCGTTTTCTGTTAGAATTCAAGGTAAATTTGAACCCGCCCCTACAAATGATTATTGATTAATCGGATACGATATGAAACGATAGCTCAATTTTTAGGGATTATTTTCACTCTCAAAAACTTGCAATTGGATGTATACTAAAATTAGGGCAACAATCAGCAAAATCGTAGCCGCAGCCGCAGCATAACCAAAGTCAAACTGAGAAAAAGCCTGATCGTAAATATAATAAACTAACAAATTGGTTGAGTTAAGCGGGCCGCCACCAGTGATCACATAAACTTGTTCAAAACTTCGCAAAGTAAAAATAACTGTAGTCACCGTTGCAAATACTAAAGTCGGTCTTAAACCCGGTAAAGTAACGTGCCAAAACTTTTGGAAAAAATTCGCACCATCAAGTTCTGCGGCTTCATAACGGTTGATGGGAATGGCTTGGAGTCCGGCTAAAAATACGACCATATTAAAGCCCAATTGCTTCCAAATACTCAGTAAAATTAACACCGGCATCGCCCAAACCGTACTGCTTAACCAGGGGATCGGATCGAACCCCAAACTGGATAAAAAAGCGTTAATTGGGCCGTCTGTTTGAAACAACCAACGCCACCCCAAACCAACAGCAACTAACGAAGTAATAGAAGGGATAAAATAAGCGGTCCGCAAAATTCCTCGCAACGCCAAAGCTTGATCCAACAAGACCGCCAAAATCAGGGGAATAATTAAGCTCGGAATGACTGTAGCGATGGTAAAATAGAGAGTATTCCCCATCACCTGCCAAAAATCCGGACTCACCAACAGACGCCAATAATTTTTCAATCCGACCCAATACACCCCGGAGATGGTAAAATTACCCTGAGTAAAGCTGAGATAAAATAGGTAAGCGATCGGCCAAAGGACAAAAATAGCCATTAAAACCGCAGCCGGGGCGAGAAAGATCCAAGCGGCGATCGCTTCTTGATCGAGAAGGCTTTGGTTAGAAGTTGGTGAAGATTTCATGATTATAGTAAGATTGAATTTGTAAGGTTTTAACCCATCAATGAGTTCTGATTTAACGTCTGTCGATCCAACACCTAGCTTGATTTCTCCCGAAATTATTCCTTCTGTTTCTTTAACGGGTTCTCCTTTGAAATTGGGAATTTTAGCCTCGGGAAGTGGGAGTAATTTTGAAGCGATCGCGATCGCCATTCGCGATCAAAAACTTAATGCTAAAATTCAGGTTTTAATCTATAATAATCCTAACGCTAAAGTGGTGGAACGGGCGAAAAAGTTCGGTGTAACTACTATTTTACTCAATCACCGCCATTATTCAAAACGGGAAGACCTGGATCGAGATATTGTTAAAACCTTCAACGAATACGATGTAGATTGGGTGGTAATGGCGGGATGGATGCGAATTGTTACCCCGGTTTTAATAGACGCCTTTCCCAAAAAAATTATCAATCTTCACCCCAGTTTATTACCGAGTTTTCCGGGAATTCGTGCCATTGAACAGGCCTTAGAAGCGGGGGTAAAAATAACGGGTTGCACGGTGCATTTAGTCGAATTAAAAGTTGATAGCGGTCCGATTTTAATGCAGGCTGCCGTTCCCGTTTTACCGGATGATACCCCAGACAGCCTTCACGCCCGAATTCAAGTCAAAGAACATCAAATTTTAGTCGGGGCGATCGCCAAAATTCAACGTTCACAACCGGAATAAAATTAGGATTTTTCCTCAGAAGTAACCACCGCTTCGACGCGAACTTTTTGCTGTTCTTCGTCAACATTTGTGATCGCCCACCGCAACGGTTCGCCCCGTTTTTCCAATTCTGCTTCTATTTCTTGGTGCAACTTTTGGGGAGATTCTTGTACATCAATTTCAGCCGTAATAAAATGAGTGGTCATGGTTGACTATTAGATTAGATGATTGGATTTATCCCCTAGTAAACCACAAATTGAGGAAATAGAGCAACCTATTTCAGTTATCTGTTACCAGTTTTTCAGGGAACAGGAAACAGGGAACAGGAAAGATCTTCCTATCACCTGAAACCTATCAACCGAGACCAATTCTTTATGAAGCCCTATCTAATTGATCCCCCCAACCCCCCTTACTAAGGGGGGAAGCCGCAGGCGGGGGGATCGTCAAAAGTTGCATAAGTTGGAAAGAAATGCTAAGACACCTAACACCCGTTCACACTTTAAACTTCCAGATGATAGCGACTGGTCAACTTATCCAACTGCTTGACTAACAAACTCAAAAACAGTCCGACATCCGTCACCACACCAACAGACTCAACCGATCCGCGATCGCTGAGTTTCGTCACCACCGCCGGGTTAATATCGACACAAACCATTTTCACCCCGGCGGCCGTCATATTTCCCACGCCAATCGAATGTAACATGGTGGAAAGCATCAAAATCATCTCCGCACCCTGCAACAACTCGGTATAATGCTGTTGGGCTTTAATCAAATCCATTTGCGTATCGGGAAGCGGTCCGTCATCGCGAATAGAACCCGCCAACGAGAAGGGAACGTGATTCTTGACGCATTCGTACATCACGCCACTGTTGAACAAACCCTTTTCTACCGCATTGGCAATACTTCCACAGCGACGAATGGCATTAATCACCTTCAAATGGTGCCGATGTCCGCCTTTGACTGCGGTTCCCTGCTTCATATCGACGCCCAACGAAGTCCCCATCATCGCCTGTTCGATATCGTGAACGGCGATCGCATTTCCGCCCAACAACGCCTGTACATACCCTTCGCGGATCAACCGGGATAAATGTTCGGCGCCGCCGGTGTGGATAACAACCGGCCCTGCGGTAACAACAACTTTCCCACCGCGATCGCGAATTTGGCGCAATTCCCAGGCGACCTGTTCGACAATTAATTCTACCCGACGTTCGCTAGAAACCCCGGCCGACATGAAGCCAAATTCTTGGGGGGCATTGCGTTGTTCGCGGGATTCGGTTTTGCGAATTGTGCGAATTCCGACCACATCAACCACAACTTTTTCGCCAACTTCGAGATCTCGCAACAGCTTACATTTTGCCACAATTCCTTCAGATGTTTCTGTTACGGCGATCGCCCCATCCATGCGTTGATTTTGAACTCTGATCCACTCTCCGTTTACCCGAATTTCTGTTGGATAAATGGTGGTAACATAAAAATCATCCGGACTGACGCCGGCTTGATTAACGGGTTCTAACTTCGCATCTCGGAGATCTTCTTCTAAAGAAACCGCCCCGATATCAATCAACTGACTGATAATATCTTCCATCACCTGATGGGAAGGAGCGGTAATTTTAATTAAAGCGCTGGATGTACTTTGGCGCTGTTCGCCCAAATTAAACTGTTGAACTTTGAAACTTCCGCCACCTTCGACAATTAAATCTAAGGCTTGGTTAATTAACCCCGCATCGAGTAAGTGTCCTTCCATGCGAACGGTACGGCTTTCAATTTGTACGGTAGCATGGCGATCGGGAATAATGGGTTCGGTGACGCGCAGGGTTAAACATTTGGCGGCGCCTCCCGCTTTGAGAAATTCGCTTAGAGGCGTTTCAATAACGTTAAAACCGGCTTCGGAGAGTCTGGCTTTAAGATTATCGCTAACTTTATTCATCACCACCGTTTCGTTAATATTAACGGCATTACAAGCAAAGTTCACGGCATCGGGTTCTTCGATAGCGATGCGTTTTTCGGGGGGAACCCGCATTTCGATCAGGTGGTTAGAATAGGAGTCAAACGCGGGGGGATAATAGAGGAGATAGCCGCCACTCAACGGACAAAAACAGGTATCGAGGTGATAGAAGCGTTCATCCATCAACCGCAGCGATAAGACTTCTATATTTAACCATTCTGCCAGCAAGGGGTGAGAATCGAGTTCTGAACGAAAGCCGTATCCCGCCCATAAATAGCGTCCTTCGCGATCGAATAACGCATCTCCAGCGCCTTCAAAGGGTAAGTCTTTGGGGAGTTCGTGAACGGTAAAGCCTTGAGACTCAAACCATTCTTTGAAGTGGGGTTCTTCGCCCTGACGTTCTTTGTGGAAGAAGCGACTCAAAACAACGGTTTTATCGAGGACTAAACCCGCATTGGCGGTAAAGACCATATCCGGCCAACCTTTTTGGGGTTTGACCAACTCCACAATTGCATGATCTTTCAGCGTATGATACAACTTTTGCCACTGTTCGACGGAGCGATCGCGCGAAGATTTATGTATATTGCCCTCCATCCAGGGATTGATCACATAGTCCACGTCGTAGTGGTCTGGAGAACACATGAGGAAGCGAATCGAATCAGTCATAATAGGTAAGAACTAGGTAGACGCTAAACAGAGCTATTCACAAACGTTTACACAATTAGCATTCGACCCACTTCTCAGGTTTAAAAGTGGGCAACTTTTCTGTTAATAATGCCAATCTACTATTGTAGCAGCTTGGGGGACGTCGATGTTCGTTCGTCGATCAGATTCTCTCGCCTGTCGTCGGGATCAATTTCTCACGGCTTTTTTCTCTTTTCAAAAGATTAACGGGTTCGATACCCCGTCCAAAAACCTCCCGTCCAAAAACTCGGTTTCTCAAATCAACTGAATTTTTATCACACAGTTTCTTCAAAAACCTGGTTTCTCAAATCAACTGAATTTTTATCACATAAAGTTAACAGGTTTGATACACCCGAAAGATTTACCATTGGGGAGAGGATTCTAACAGTTTGGTTGCATTTTCCACATCCAACGGTTTAGCGAAGAAATAACCCTGACCAAAATCACAATCAAGTTCTTTTAACTGGTTTAATTGTGCTTCGGTTTCAACGCCCTCTGCAACCACATCCATTCCCATATGATGAGCGATATTAATAATAACAGGAACCAACCCCAATTGTTCGGGAGTTCCGTCCAAACGTCCGGTAAAAGATTTATCAATTTTTAAAGTATCAATAGAAAAAGAGTCTAAATAACTCAAAGAAGAATAACCCGTTCCAAAATCATCCAAACAGATTTGAATTTGGCGATCGCGAAATTGTTCTAAAATCTTTTGGGCTTTTTGTTGATTTTCCATGATCGCACTTTCGGTAATCTCAAATTTCAGTGCTTGAGAATTTAGATCGGTTTTTTCTAAAATTTGGTCAATTTGCTCGATCAAATCAACTTGAGAAAATTGTCGGGCGGATAAATTCACATTCACCGTCAGATTTTCATCGGCTAAACCGCTAATTTGCCAAGCTTTTAACTGTTGACAAGCTTCTTCTAAAATCCAATATCCAATCGGAACAATTAAACCCGTTTCTTCGGCGACGGGAATAAATTCATTTGGGGAAATAAAGCCTCGATGGGTATGAATCCAACGGGCTAACGTCTCAAAGCCGATCAGTTTTCCAGTTTTCAAATCAATAATCGGCTGATAATTTAGCTTTAATTCGTTGAGAGAAATTGCTTTTCGTAAATCCGTTTCGATTTGAAAAGTTTGCAGGGCTTTTTGATGTATGGTTTCGTCAAAAACTTGATAGCGATTTCCCTGTTTTTTCGCCCGGTACATCGCCGCATCTGCATCTCGAAGAATATGTTCGGGTTGAGTGTAGCTGCTGTTACTCAAAGCAATACCAATACTTGCGTTAACATACATATCATATTTTTGCAGCTTGAAAGGAGTCGATAAAGTTTCAATCACTTTTTCCGCCACTTGTACTGCGGGAGTCATATCTTGAATATTGGTAACGAGAATGGCAAACTCATCGCCCCCTAACCGTGCTAAAATCTTCACCTGAGAGAGAGCATCAGCCAAACGATGGGCGACAGCAGCCAAAAGCTGATCCCCGACAGAATGACCCAAAGAATCATTGACAACCTTAAAGCGATCACAATCAATATAAAGTAATGCAAACTGATAAGAAGAATCAGCTTGAGCATTTTGCAGCGCTTCTTCCAAACGATTGATAAATAAAGTTCGATTTGGCAGACCTGTTAACTCATCGTGAAATGCCATTTGAGTCAGTTTAGCATTAACCTGTTCCAACTGCTGAGTCCGTTCTTTAACCTGTTGTTCAAGTTCAGCATTCAGTTCGGAAATTTTTTGGTTCATGGCTTGTAAAGCCAGATGATGCTGAACTCGGGCTAAAACTTCTTGAGATTGAAACGGTTTGCTGATATAATCTACAGCACCGACTGTAAACGCTTTGACCTTATCAAAAACATCATCAAGCGCACTCAAAAAAATAACCGGAACTTCAGCGGTTTCGGGATTGGCTTTTAACAGAGAACAGACCTCATAACCATCAAGATCAGGCATCATAATATCTAACATGATCAACTGAGGGATTTTCGCCTGAACCGCTTGTAAAGCCATAGTCCCATTAATTGCTTGACGCACCTCATATCCTTTGCGAGTTAGTAATCTCGATAGTAAACGCAAATTGGCGGGTTGATCGTCAACAATGAGAATATCATAAGTTTCGATGGCTGGTGTTTGTTGATCCATCTCTGGGGTTAATTAAAGTGAGTCGTTGACAACCTAGAACTGAACACATAAAAATACAAATTAAATTTTATAATTGATAGCTTGATAAATTGTATCTCTCTCCCGAATCTACTGAAAAAGTATAACAGTTTAGCCGCGTAGCCTTTCCCGGCGCTCTGAGGACATCAACTGATTTTTGCTCCTCAACCGTCAAAGGTTTTGGCGACTATTGCCCGTAATTTATTGTCTGCTCTCAGTGTACCAAATGGATTCAACTTTTTGAGCGATCGCCTGAGCTTCAATGTAGCGTTGTTCAGGAGATTCACTCTCCAGTAAAACCGTTACATGACCTAATTTTCGTCCGGGACGGGATTCGGTTTTCTCATACCAATGAACAAAAGCACGGGGAATTTCGGCGAGTTGCTGTAGCTTGTCCCCATAGACAGGTCGCGGGGATGTTTGCAGGTCAATTGTAGCCTGTTCATAACCCAATAAATTCACCATAATCGCCCCCGGACAGTGCATCTGAGGACTTCCCAAAGGTAAACCACAGACGGCGCGTAAATGTTGCTCAAACTGAGAAGTTTCACAAGCATCCAGGGTAAAATGACCGGAATTGTGAGTGCGGGGAGCAATTTCATTGAGATAAATTTGACCCGAAGGCGTCAAAAATAACTCGATTCCAAAAACGCCGACCGCCTGTAAACTATTCAATAAAGTCTCCGCGATCGCATTAAGTTGAGCGTTTAAAGTGGGACTAATATTAGCCGGAGCAATCACCCAACGACAAACTTGATTAATCTGATGAGTTTCGACTACAGGATAAACCGCCACCTCACCGCTCACCGAACGGGCCGCGATCGCCGCCAACTCCCGTTCAAAAGGAATAAACTCCTGAAACAATAGGGGAGTATTGCCTAATTTTTCACAAGTTGAACGCAAACTTGCTTCATCGTTAAGAATAAAAGTTCCCTGTCCATCGTAACCGTGACGGCGAGTTTTCAAGACCACCGGAAACCCCCAAGCCTTCTCGATAGTTTCCAAAACTTGATCGTCATCCTCACCTTTAGTAAAAGCTTTAAACTGAGGAATAGGTAATCCTAAATCTTGCAAAAAACAAAGCTGGTCATATTTATCAAGCAACAAACTTAACGCTTCTAAACGGGGGCGAAAACAAACCCCCTGTTGACTGAGGGGAAACAGACTCTCAAGATCAACAAACTCATTTTCAAAGGTAATCACATCACAGCAATTTGCCAACTTCGCTGTGGCTTGAGCATCTTCAATTTCTGCGATAACTGTATCTGTCGCCAACACAACCGCAGGATCTTTGAGGTTGGGGGTTTGCACCGCCACAGAAACCCCCAAAGACTGGGCTGCACCTGCCATCATTGAGGCTAACTGTCCGCCGCCAATGACACCCACTCGCGGTTGAATTTCAAGTTTTTCTGCCATGACTGGCTCTCCGAGACTGAAACTATCCCTTATTTTATCGGTAAACGGCAAACTAACCTGCTCAACTGAACAAATTTTACTCAAAATTACAAACAATTAAGTCTTCACAAACAATTGCTTGATTTTGCTTTTCGGTGAGGACAATTAAAGTATATCGACTTGCAAACACGAAAAACAACGATTAACCATGAATAGTGAAGAACTTTTAAGCCGTTATGCCTCTGGAGAACGCAATTTTCGCGACACAGACTTATTTCGAGCCGAACTGAGTAACGCCAACCTGAGCGGTTCGAGTCTGTTTCGTGCCAACTTATTTCGGGCTAACCTGTTTCGGGCCAACTTGTTGGGGGTAAACCTGTTTAAAGCCGATTTGATGGGAGCCAACTTATACTGTGCCAACCTCAGCGGCGCCAACCTCAGCGGTGCCAACCTCACCCGAGCGGACTTAACCGGAGCGGACTTGAGCGGGGCGGACTTGCACGGAGCGGACTTGAGCGGGGCTATTTTAACCGGTGCCAACCTCAGCTATGCCGATTTGAGTCAAGCAACCCTGTTTAAAGCTGACCTCGTTAATTGTACCCTGACTCATGCCAATCTCAAAGGCGCCAATCTCAAGGGTGCAAATTTGACGGATGCGGTTGTCCATGATGCCGTTTTTGTCAAGGCGATGGGCTTGGCGTTTGAGGTCCTCAGTACCCTAAAACAGCAGGGTGCTATTTTAGAAGAGGCGAATAATAATCGTCGGGTTAACGCGGCAATGTGCTAATGTTAATTCGTTTGATTGTTTCCCCCATTGATTTTTCAAAAATTGTGGGGGATACTCTACACCCAGACTGAGTTTTTTGGGTGAGGTGGAATTAAAAGTTAAAACAATTATGGCATCCAAGCACAATTCGGATTCGGCTAAAAATTCATCGAAAAATCGGGTCATTTATTCGGAATTTGGTCAAAATACTGATTCTGCGGCGCTGGAACGGGGTAAACCGGATTTACCTCCGGCTCAACAAAATTTAACGGTTCAAGCTTCTCGTAAAGGTCGCAAAGGAAAAACTGTGACCGTGATTTCCGGTTTTCAATCTTCTGAGGAAACTTTGCAGAAATTAGTCAAGCAACTGAAAACTCAGTGCGGTTCGGGAGGAACGCTTAAAGACGATACAATTGAAATTCAAGGCGATCATAGCCAAAAGTTAGTTGAGATTCTCACAAAGTTGGGATACAAAGCTAAAATAAGTGGTAGATAGAATAGTCAGTTAGATAAAGGATTGGGCATCGTTGATGAATGAAATTGCCATCCATGAAACGTTTCAAAATACGATTCAAGGTGAAGGGTTTTGGGCGGGAACCCCGGTGGATTTTATTCGGTTAGCGGGGTGTCCGGTTCAATGTCATTATTGCGATACGGGCTATGCAAATGGAGGTGTGGGTTTACCCCGCCAAGTTCGTTCTTTTGAAGCATTAATTGCAGAATTGCGATCGCCAAGAGTCGTGATTTCTGGCGGAGAACCGTTTATTTATCCTCAACTTCCCGAACTGGTCAGCCGTATTGAAAAAACAGATCGCGCCGTTTCGATTGAGACTTCCGGCTCATTTTGGCAACCGATTTCTTCATCGGTTTGGGTAACGTTAAGCCCGAAAGAACATCTGAATTCTCGTTATCCCGTCGTCGAGAAAATGTGGGAACGGGCTTCAGAAATTAAGTTGGTTATTGAAACCGGTTCTGAACTCAAATCTTACCAGCAATATTTACCCCAAAATCCTAAAATTCCCGTATTTTTACAGCCCGAATGGACGCAACGAGATTACACAATTCCTCTCGTTTTAGACTTACTCAAACAATATCCTTACTATCGACTTTCCCTTCAGTTACATAAATATTTGGGTGTAGACTAAATAAAAATGATCGATTCCCGTTGGCACTATCCTTCCCCTCTTAAACGCTCTCCAACTGTTCCCTATCAAGGGATAATTCCGCTTGAAAATCAAGTGCATCATCAAGCCGTTACTTTTAATTATACGATTAAAGCAACTTTACGCCGTCAACATTGTAATCCGCCCATTTGGACGAATTTTCACCTTCATACTTTTGAAATTATTCTCGAACTCGCCGCCACTTGTCAACCCGGAGATTTGTATGGGTTGGATATGGTAGAAATGGAAAATAAACTGTATCTTTGGGCTGAAGATCTTCCCGAAAAAATTAACGAACATCCCTTATGTCCTCACGGGACCACCGAAGAAATGTGTTTGTATTTCGCTCAGATACCCGTTGAACCCCACGTTAAACTGCTGAGTGTCAGCGTTTCTGAGACACCCAACCGAGTCACAACCTTACAGCTTTCCTAGTTTCCCTATCTTCATCTCAACTTCCAAAACGGTTGCGCTGTAGGGTCAATTTCGAGATATGATCGAACCTGAAACATTTTTGTCATCATTACGTTAGTACACTGCTATGGATATTCTCTCATTAGGTTGGGTCGCCGTTTTGGTTGTGTTCACCTTCTCCATTTCGATGGTAGTTTGGGCGCGTAACGGCTTCTAAATCTCTTTTAGTAAGGTGTATCAAATCCCAGAGATTGACTTTTGTACACCCCAGATTTTTTGAGTAGGGTGCATCAAATCCCAGAGATTGACTTTTGTCATCACAAGATGAATGCTTTGATGCACCCTACCCATTCCAAAAACCCGGTAACTGAATAGAAACCGGGTTTTTAATTTCTATTTCTATAATCTTTTATTATTACACAGCTAGCTCTTAACTGTGTAGTTTTTTGTTTTTTTTAATAAATGGTAGCTAAAAATACTAAAATTTATTACATTTCGTTATCTTTTTAACAAAAAATAAAGAAAAAGTAAATTAACTTAAAGTTGGAGGGATGTAGTAAATTTAAAAAGCGTTAAAATGAGTTTAACCAAACAAGTTGAAATCCGTTCTCTAGAATCAATAAAAACGGGAATGATTGAGTTTTATACCCCGCAAACCAGCCACGAAACCCTGCTTGTGCAAGTTGAACCCGGTGCGGTTGAAAACTTATTTGTTCACCACTTTCAAACCGATCAACTTCTCGGAGTGCGAGGAAGTTTTGTAATAGCAGTTTTACAAAATCGTCGATATCATTATATTCCCGTTAGCGATCGCATTCCCGCAGTAATTCAAATTCCCCCCGGTGTTCCTCACGGTGCAATTAATTTAAGTTCAGAACCCTGTTTAGTTGTCAATGCAGTTTTGCGTCACGGAGAACCCCACGAACGAGATTATCGTCCGATGCTACCTCCTTTACCCTACGATTTTGTTGAGGTTGAATCAATTTTGCGATCGCTAAATATTCCTATTACTTTAGGTGCAAGTTTCAATTGAGGGATTAATTTTAACAGCAACCGTGCTAAAATAAGAACCGATCAAATCCAGATCGGGAGAACTATTTTGGCTGTAATAGAAGTGAAAGTCAAACCCAATTCTAAACAACAATCAATTTTGAGAGAAGAACATGGGGGTTTTATCGTTCATCTGAAATCCCCTCCTGTCGATGGTAAAGCCAACCAAGAGTTAATTACCCTGTTAGCCAAACAATTTAATATCCCCAAATCTCAAGTGACCATTAAATCCGGTTTATCCTCCAAAAAAAAGTTAGTCGAGTTGCCAGATTCATGTATGATCGGTGAGGACTAAAGATTTAAGTTTGAGCGGAACTTTTATGATAAAATAGAGTTACTATTTAATCGGGGAAAGTTTTCAAACTAATAATGAGTCCTTATACTCAAAATAAGAGCGTGAATCAACATGGCAACGATTGTTGAACATCAAGAAAGTGGAAAACGTTATATTTTAATGGGAACGGGATTTGGGATTTATAAATCAACCCGTAGCGGTTCCGGTTTGAGTCTGACTGCGGTTGAAGAAGAAAACCATTTTCATTTGGTGGCGGTTTGCGATCGCAAAGGTGAGATTAAATGGTTTTATTCCGATGATTTACTGGTAATTGAAGTAGATGGAGAAAGACCGGGGGATGTACTTTAATCTCAATTCTTGAATGGATATCAATCGGAAATCGTTCTCAATGCTGATAATATTATAACACCTTTGGCATTCCCAGAGCTAGAAATTCCGCTATCTGAACTGTTTCTTTCCCATTAACCAATAGGTTTTCATTTTCCCCCGTCCTTTAACAGAAATTTCGCCTCGGGGTTGCAAATCATAATTATCTTTTAATCGTTGATAAGTTTCTTCTGTAACTTGAATTCTTCCCGGTTCTCCCGATGACTCCATGCGAGACGCAATATTAACCGCATCTCCCCACAAATCATAAATAAACTTTTTAATTCCAATCACCCCCGCAATAACTGAACCCGTGTTAATTCCAATTCTAATTTGAAAAGATTCGCTTTCTTCTAGATCTTCTAAAAACGTTTCTGCTTGAAAATTTTCCATAACGGCTTGCATTTCTAACGCCATATCCGCAATCGCTTCGGCGTGATTTTCTTGGGGAAGGGGTAAACCGCCAACCACCATATAAGCATCACCAATCGTTTTAATTTTTTCGAGTTTATACCGTTCGGCTAAATGGTCAAAACTGGAAAAAAGTTTATTGAGTAAAC
The DNA here is from genome assembly GCF_047276495.1 of Capilliphycus salinus ALCB114379. Classification (NCBI taxonomy): domain Bacteria; kingdom Bacillati; phylum Cyanobacteriota; class Cyanophyceae; order Oscillatoriales; family Sirenicapillariaceae; genus Capilliphycus; species Capilliphycus salinus. The sequence continues at coordinate 1,015,970 of NZ_CP178543.1, forward strand.
TCACCAATTTTATCGGGGGAACTTTGGCGGATAAAGGCGTAAAACCGACAACATCTGCAAACAAAATCGTTACTTCTTCCATCGCCGAGGCTATCGTTGTTTCTCCTTGTTTGAGTTGATCGGCAATGGCTTGTGGTAAAATATTTAGTAATAATTGTTCTGATTTTTCTTTTTCATAACGCAACTCATAAGTTCGTTCTTCAACTCTTTGTTCAAGTTCTTCGTTGGTTTTTTCTAACGCCGTAAAGTATTCTTGAAGCTGTTGAGTCATACTGTTAAAAGATGTTGATAAAATCCGCAGTTCTTTAATATTCTCCGGCTGAACAGATTGATTAAAATTGCCGTGAGCGATCGCTTGGCTGGCTTGACTCAAACGACAAATGGGCAAACTAATCAAACGGGCGGTAATTAATCCTAAAATTGTCGTAATAATCAGAGCAATAACACTAAGTAAAAAAGTCGTGCGATTGTTACTATGAATGCGATTCATAAAGTCGGATTCGGGGACGACTAACACAATTAACCAATCCAAACCCCGACCATCTTTAAACGGTAAAACTTCGACAAAGTGACGTTCACCTGCGAGTTGAAAATCAAAGTGTTGAGAACGCCGAATTTTTCTGAGGTTGCCATAATTTTGTTTTAAATATCTGGCCGTTTTATTGACTAAAAAATTGCGGCTATCTGAGGCGTTAAGTGGCATTTGATTTTTAATTCTTAATCGATCATTACCCGAACTGGAAATCAATTTACCCGAACGATCAACAATAAACGCCTCTCCCGAATCCCCAATCTCTAATTTTTGCAAAAATTGACGCAATTCTTCTGATAATAAGACATCAATTCCACAAACTCCAACAAAACTATTGCCATTGGTGCTGTAAGCAGGTAAACTTGCTGTTATGGTGGGAAGTTGACTGGTAAAATCCAAATAAATCTCGCTCCAAGTCGCTTGACCCGAACTTTGAGCGGCTCGATACCAAGGACGAATACGGGGATCATAAGGGTTAAGTTCGCGGATAAAATACATTCGATCCGCTCTCACATCCAAGCGATATCGGTGCATACGATAGTCAGTGGAAGCGTTACTAATTGTTAGTTCAAAAAAATTGACATCAGAGGTACGACCAACGCCGATAAAATTACCCGTTTGTTCTTCTCCGCAATAAACACTATTAACATAAGGTGCTATTTTAATTTGTTGTAAAAACTGGTTCACCCCGTCACCGGAAATAAAATCAATTTCACCTTGAACTATAGCATCTACATTCAGACGATTAATCGAATGAAGTGCGTTAATATAACTTCCAAGCTGTTGATTAATTCTGGCGGTGAGTTCATTTCGCAGTTGAGACGCCAAATCATTAACCGCTTGTTGGGCATTATAATAAGAAAAATAACCGACTAAACCAACAGTTGTGACAACCTGGGTAATAAACGGAACGATCAAAACGGTTCGCAGGGAAACATTAGCTGCTTTATGCTTTAACCATTGTAAAACAGAGGAGGGGCTAACCAACATGAATTTTACTCAACTGTTCGCAAAGCGTACTGTCAGACCAAGCATTACCAGTCTAACTTAATCAGTTCAGAGTTGGCTGAATTTCACCGATCCGACTTTCCGATCATTATATTGTGTTTATTGGCTTCTATAAAGAGAAACAAAGATTAAAATAGAAACAGCAGATAGCCTTCTATATCCATTCACCCATGACATTCACCACTGAAAATCCCGTAACTTGGCAATATCTAGAAATCGACTCGTCTCGCCGTGCGAAAATTGCCAACAGTCGAATTTTTGTCTCTCAATTGATTCAAGAAAAACACGCTCATGGTTGGAGTCCAGAAGAACTTCACTTTCAACACCCTGAAATTTCCTTGGCGGCAATTTATTCGGCTTTAAGCTATTACTATACTTATCAAACTGAAGTTGATGCTCAAATCGAACAAGAACAACAAATGATTAAAACCCTTCAAGCCGAACTCACAGAAATTGGAGTGGGTCATCAGACCTCAAATTTTAAGCAAAGAGTGAGGCAAAAACGAGAAGAAAAATCATAAAAATGGCAATATCCTATTATTTTGATGCTCCAGTTCATCGAGCGATTCAACTGGGCTTACAATTAAGAGGTGTTGATGTGCTAACGGCTCAGGAAGATGATAAAAGTAATGCAGCAGATGAAATTATTCTGGGTCGTTCAGTTCAACTCAATCGCCCGCTTGTGACAACTGACCATGATTTTTTAGTTTTGGCTAAAGATTATCATAACCAGGGTGAAACTTTTATAGGAATCTTCTTTTTAAGCCCTCAAGTTTCTATTGGCTATGCGATTGAGGAGTTAGAATTTTATGCTAAACTAGGAGAACTAGAAGATTTTGCCAATCAAGTCGTTTTTCTTTGAATCTGATCTGATATCATGTCCGGTTGATTAATGGGTGTTCTGGGGGCGGGGCGGGTTTAATTCAATCTGGGAGTGGTCATCAAAATCTGGGATGAACCCGCCCCTACAGTACGATAATTGATTAGTCAGAGATGATATAACTTATAAAGACTTTTTAGACAGAATCTAGATCTCTAGGGTTGGTAACAATCTAATTAAAAACCCGGTAACTCAATAGAAACCGGGTTTTTAGGGTTAATTATTCGAGAAAAATTTTGAGTTGAAACTTAGCCAACCAACTCAACGGACCGTTTAACTAAGGCATCTGCGGTAATATTATTAAACGCCATCAACTGACCCGCACTCGAAGTCGTTTCGCCCCGTTTCCAAGCAAAAGTATCCCGTTTTGCGGTACTGCGTAACATAATCGGTTCTAACATCAAACTCGCGCCGCCCGTTACGCCAATTAACCCATCGCCGCCAAACATTTGTTCAAAGGCTTCATCGCTAATAAACTCGCCATCCGGTTGAGAACAACTCTCCCAAGCAACATCGCTCGGACGGTACAAACGGCGGGGATTAATAACAGAAACAATCTTAGAACCAATCCCTTGAGATTGCAATTGTTCGGCCGCTTCATATACCGGAATTAACGTCATATCGCCAATAACCGCAAATACAACGGTTTTATCGCCCGGTATTTCTTGCAACACAACTCCCCCGTTATCCAACGCTTGACGGGTTTGTTCAAAAGTAGTACGAATGGGTAAAGGTGACTTACTCGCCGTAATCGTAACGCCCTTATTTTTAGTCGTTAACGCCCAGTCATAACAGGCCTGAATGCTGTTAGCATCCGTCGGGAATAAGGGGAAAATATTCCCATTTCGCATCATCGCCGCAAAATAAGCCTCAATTTCCGGGCGTTGGTGCGTCCAACCGTTGCGCCCCTGTTCTAACGCCCCTGCGGTAAATAATGTTATCGTTGAAGGGGTCGGACGGCGCAACTCGGCCATCGCCTGCGTCACCGTTTGCCAGATGGGTAAACCGTTAACGGCGAAGGACTCGTAGGAACACCAGAGAGTGCGAACCCCCATTAACGCCAAACCTGCGGCCAACCCCGCACAAGCATCTTCGCTTAAAGGTTCGTAAACTTGACCCTGTGGCCCTTGATAGTAGGTGTCATCGGTTGTCGGGTGAACAATTTTCAGGGCAATGTTAATATTATTGATACCGGATGCGGCGTTACCGTCGGCGTTGGTGATCACAAATTTGGGATCGTGCTGTCCGACATAGGCGACTAACTCTCCCATTGCGGTGGTTGCGACCTGTTTATCTCCGCCAACCGGAAACTCGTTTAAGGGGAGATCGATCAACTCCGGTAAGGGATATTCAAACTCGGTGACAACGGTTTTGGAAGCCGGTCCACCCGATGCCCGCACCGCATTGGTTCGCACCAGTTGCCAAACTTCAGGGGGAAGGGCGCGTTGTTTTAAAGTCTCGATCATGTGGGGACTGTCGAGGGTATCTTTCGGATAGAGGTTGTGAGACTTGGAACCCCGGGCGTGAACGCCGGCGCCTTTGAGTTGTTTGATAATAAAAATGGTTAGTTTACCGCCCATCGCCAATTTTGCGGCTTGATCCATTCCGGTTAACACGGCCTGGGTAAATTCAAGGCGCTTTTGGAAAGAAAATGCGGTACTATCAACGTAATCCCCCGGTTGGTTTTGATCGTCAAAGTCTTTGGCATTGACTAAGACCACTTCGGCGAAACCGTTGCCTTTCCAGTAGGCGATCATCTCGTCGTTGGTTTTGGTGGAGACCATGCTATGATGCTCCTGGCTGTAGCCATTCCACACCAATACCGGTAAGAAGTTTGTCACTTCTGGGTAGGCGGTGTTAAAGTGGGCAATACTGCTAACCGGGTAGGGTTCGCCCATTCCGCCATCGCCCAAGGTGAAGGGAAACAGCGTGTCTCGGTGTAACATCGCCGCCGCCATCGCAAAGTGTTGTCCCTGTCCGAGGGGGCCTGCGGGGTTGAGCAAGCCGGGAATGTAGCCGGAAAGGTGGCCGAGGAGTCCGTGCATTTCACGGAAGCGATCGCGAAGTTGCTGGACGTTGAAAATGTCCATGTCTTCTAAGGAGCGATCGATGAACATGGCGCTGTAAAATCCGGGTGCGTGATGTCCGACTTCGGTCATAATGTTTTTATGGCCTAACATCACGAGGGCGGCGTAGGCTTCGGCTTGGCTAGCAAAACCGCCCGGGTGTCCTGAGGCTTTACTCGCGGTGACTTGCAGGATCAGGTAACGCAGCGCATCGGCGTATAATAGCGTCTGATAAGCGGCAGCCGGATCGTTGGGATCGCTGATCGATGGACTGCCTTCTGCGATAACGGGGTTTTTGCCGTAGGTGTCAAACTCAGGAAAATTCTCACTAAAATACTGAATTCCTTCGCAAAACTCGGGTGTAGCTGATGTGGGTTTTGAAGCGGCTACTGTCATATTTTATACCCTAACAATTTTACAGTCATTGAATCAATTTAAGGTTTATTTTACAATTAATGGGGACTTAATCCAATTAAATCTGCTTGGGTGAGGAATAATCTCAGATCATTGTTAAATCAAAAAAAGTTTGACCGATGGCGCAGTTGTTGAAGGTTGAGGCAATTTCTGCAAACAGATTTTAACGGTGATTTTCTCCTCTACCGGAGGATCGAAGTCAATGTTTATCGTTTTCACCGACAGGCTTCTAGTGTTATAGCGAGTGATTGATGTATGCCCTATACTCAGTTTAGTCTTGAACAAATTAAGTTAAATTTTGGTATAGAAATTCGCGAAAAATTTGGTATTTTTGCCAATCTTTCAGAGGTTGATTATAGTGATTTTTTGGAGAAAGTTTTAGAAAGATTTGTGCCTTTCGCCTTAGAAATAGACACGCCAAAATCCCGGTCTGAATATATTACCGCCCCGATATTATTTGAACTCAAAAGCCAACTTAAGGAGCAAATTAGTTTATTTTCGGGTAAAGATTTTACCGTAGATATCGAAAAGGGATTGAGCGGCTTTTGTGATTTTTTAATTAGTTATTCTTCCGATCCGCTCAACATTGAAGCCCCTTTTATTGTACTGGTAGAAGCCAAAAAAGATAATATGATCGGCGCTTTGGGTCAATGTATGGCTAAAATGTTGGCCGCCCAACTGTTTAACCAACGTCGCCAGCAGGATATTCAAATTATTTACGGCTGCGTTACCACCGGGACAGACTGGAAGTTTTTGCAATTAATCGATCAGAGAATTGAAATTGATTTGCAAGATTATTCGATCACGAATTTGGGTCAAGTTTTGGGGATTTTGCATTATTGTGTTGACCAAGTTGAATGAATAATGAATTGGGTTGAAATTAAGTTGAAGCAAATTCGGTAAAACCCCTTTTACTCGGGTGATGGAAACCCAACACAATCTGATTTTGAGGGATTCCTTCCGACAGCAAATCATCAACAATACATAAATTTGTTGAGTCTTCTTCTACCCAAACCTTGCCATCTTTAATGCAAATGTAGACAATCATATGCTGGACTTGCTTCTTATCTTCCCATCCAAAGCGAAACCAAAGATATTGATCTCGAATTTCATCAAAAGCAAGGCGATCGCTGACCTCAAATTTCTCGGGAGTCTTGACCTGGGAAACCGTCATCTGATAATATTCTATTAGTATTTTTTTGATAATCTGGCGATAGTTGTCTAGGTTTTCCATTCAACAATTTCGTCTATTGAAGAAGATCAAGCCGCAACCGTTTCTTCAACTTTGGGAATTTCATAACTGAAGAAATCGTAGGCCAAATCCGTATTTGGAAAAATAGCCCTCGCTTCAGTTAACAAATCATCCAATAAAATCGGATTTCCCGGCGCGTAACGGGGGCTAAAATGGGTCATAATTAACTTTTTGACTCCCCCCATCAACGCCACCTGCGCCGCCATTGTAGAGGTCGAATGCAAGCGTTGAAAAGCGAGTTCCGCGTCCTGGTGGGCAAAAGTGGCTTCGTGAACCAAAACATCGGCACCTTTAGCCAGTTCAACCGCACTATCACAAAAAACCGTATCGGTACAATAAACAAATTTACGTCCGGGGATAGGTTGACCACAGAATTGAGAACCGTTAATTTTCTGGCCATCAGGTAACGTTACAACCGCCCCCTGTTTTAGTTTCGCATAAATCGGCCCCGGTGGAATTCCCAACGCCTTAGCTTTATCAACATTAAACCGTCCGGGTTTATCTTTCTCGGTAACGCGATAACCAAACGCCGTGACTCGATGTTTCAAAGGCTGACAACTGACAATATATTCATCATCTTCGTAAACCACCCCGGGGCGAACTTGATGGACTGCAAACGGGTAAGAAATATGAGTTTGAGAATAGCGACAGCAAGCTTGCAGATAGTCTTCGAGTCCCGGCGGCCCGTACAAGTCAATGCGTTTGACATTTCCCGCCAAACCGCAACTCGCCAACAGTCCCGCCAACCCAAACACGTGATCGCCGTGCATATGGGTTACAAAAATGCGGCTAATTTGGCTAACTTTTAGATCGCTGCGGAGAAATTGATGTTGAGTCCCTTCGCCGCAGTCAAACAGCCAAAGTTCCGCCCGTTGGGGTAAACGCAGGGCTATACTAGAAACGTTTCGCGATCGCGTTGGTACACCGGAACTGGTCCCTAAGAAAGTAATCTGCAAAATTAGCGCCTCCCGCCATCTAGCCAACTGTAGTAGAGATCGAAAGTTGATCCTGTTTAGATTTTAGCTTCTACCGTGAGGACAATCGGCGATCGTAACGGTAAAGTGAGTTATCTTTAATTTTAGACCTCAAACTGCGATCGCCATTTCAACAAATTATCGTCTATTATTGAGCGATCGCCATTTTGCATAAAGATTTTAAAATGCGAACCACATCATAAAGTTCATTACCGGGGTTGAGAGTCGCAAATAATTTAGAAGTCGCATATCGAGGAACATCTTCGCGAACCAACTTCACAAATACAAAGGTTTCTCCGGTGGCAATAAGTCCATAATTCGGATGTTCGGGATGGGGATGACTTAACATATAAGCCAAAATTTGAGCCAAACCCGCATAAGTTGAAAATCCGGCTTTTTTAGATTCTATCACCATTACCCAAAGTTCATCTTTTAAGACTAAAGTATCCATCCGTCCTCTAATGATTGTATCTTCATCCTCCAATGCCAGTTCTACTGATTCTTCCGAACGGATATGATAAGGATAAAGAAAAAATCCAGCTATAAATAAAATTGGGTCAATCACCCCCATTTTAACCAAATTTTCTGATAAAGGCGGATAATTCAGCAAATTAATAAATCCCTGTTGAACCTGATCTAACCATTGTTTTTCGGTTGAGTTAAGTTCGTCGGTGTTGTTTTGCCACTCGGGAAAAAATTCAACTTGATTTTGAACCCGTTCTAACTGAAAATGATCGATTAAATACCGGAGATTAATGTCTTGAGCGGAAACCGTTTGAACCATGACTTTGATGAGAATGTTTGTATAGGTAGAATATCGATAGAGTTTACAACTGAATTAAAGCTTTATTGTGTTAATGTTAGCAGAGGCGACAAAACTCACCAGTTTGCAGTTTGCAAGTTCCCAACCTCCAGAAAATGAGCATCCCGTGTCACCAAAATTAGACTATACTGTAACGCAATCGCTGCAATCCAAATGTCATTTTCAGTTAATGGACGACCTTTAAGCCTTAACTTATTTTTGATATCACCGTATTGTCGAGCAGTTTCAACATCGCACAAAAGCACTGTATTGTTAGCAATAAACTCATCAATTTTTGCTAAATTTGCTTGAGATCGTCCTGACTTTCTAGCACCATAATACAACTCACCAATAACAGGGGTTGGAATAAAAACTTCACTGGCTTGAGCAAGATTATTTTTGACGGTCGCTTCGTCTGCAAACAGAGCAATAACAATATTAGTATCTAGTAAGTATCTACCACTCATTAATATCTACCTGTTCACAGTCCTGTTCGATAGCCTCGCGCATTAACTGAAGGTCATCGGGAGGAATAGACCCTGCGAAATGTAGCAATTGTTGTCCCGGAGTCCCTCGAACTTCAAGATTTACCAATGTTCGAGCAAATTCAAGCACCCGCCATTGCAGGTGTTGGGGCATGGCTTTTAACTGTTCAATTACTTCGTCAATAATAGAAATACTCATCTTGTACTTTTAGGATAATCCTATAATAATATTATGAGAAATGTTTTTACTTGGCAATAAGGGAGCAGAAGTATGAGTATCATTCCACGTGGAATTCCAATCAGTCAAGCTTATCGGGATTACCGAAATGGTAACTTATTAGTTAACAGAAAGTATCAAAGAAAATTGATTTGGTCAGTTGCCGAAAAAGAAAAGCTAATTGGAAGTATTTTAAACGGATATCCAATCCCTTTAATTCTGTTGGCTGAACGTCCTCAAGTTCATGGGATTGGAAAGTATGAGATTATAGATGGTATGCAGCGACTTAACGCCATTTGTGATTTTATTGAAAATGGATTTTCATTTCAGGGTAAATACTTCGATCTTAACGAATTCTCTTATGCAAAACAATTGGCTGACGAAAAAAAATTTCAATTTGTAGAAAATTAGGAAAAATTATCCCGAAAAGAATGTGCAGACATTATTGATTATCAATTGGCAGTAACTATCTATACTGCACTGGATGAAAACGACATAACAGAGGTTTTTGGAAGAATAAATTCTGGTGGAAAGCAATTAAGCAATCAAGAGAGACGACAAGCAGGTGTAACAACACAATTTGCAGAAGTAGTTCGTACAATTGCTATGAAACTGCGTGGAGATGATACTCCGAAAACACTTCGCCTATTTGAGATGCCACAGATTAGCATTGATTCTAAAAATACTCAAGGGTATGGGATTAAAGCAGAAGATACTTTGTGGTGCAAGCAAGGCATTCTCAGCATAAATCAACTGCGTGATAGTGAAGATGAAGATATGATTGCAGATCTTGCAGCATCAATCTTACTGTCTGAACCTTTGCCAAGAAGTTCAGAGCGATTAGATGATCTTTATAACGAAGATAGTCAATATTTTCAGCGTATTGAGAACGCTCTGATTACCTATGGAGCAGACAGAATAGAAGAAAATATTGTAAAAACTTTTTCTGTACTTGCAGAAACTATTGAAGCATATAGTTTAGATAATAAGTGTTTGGTTAATATTGTTAACCCTGGTAGTAGTAATTCAATACCACAGGCATTTTATACAATTTTTATGGCTTTTTTTGAGTTGGTTATAGAGTCTGAGCTTCTACCCGCCGATCCTCACGAGATCATGCAAGCACTTGAAAACCTTCAAAAGGACTTAGATCTAAGCCGTCGCTATGCGAAGATAAAAGATCGAAAAAAAAATATTAATAAAACAAAAGGATTGATACAAGGATTTTTTGTGCAAAAAGATACATCATCTTTGGGACAAGGTGCTGAGTTAATACAAGAATTAAAAAATTCCTTACTTCGTTCTCGGATAGAAACTACAAAGTATGAGTGTAAACAAGGTTTGCTTGATCTATCACAGAATAGGAAGCTAAATAATGATTTGCTGCAAAAACTTGTTTACACAATTTGTGGAATTGCAAACTCGAATCCCGAAACTGATGGATATATATTTTTAGGAGTAGCTGATAAAAAGCCAGATGCAGAAAGAATTGAAAAATTAGACAGGATTCACCCTATTGAAATCAATGGCAGGTATATTGTAGGAATTGATAGAGAAGCCTTGTGTTTAAGTAAAAAATTAGAGGATTATGTTGAGTTATTAATTAAGACAATCCGCAAATCTGATTTAACAGAACCTTTAAAAACTCAAGTTCTAGCAAAAATTGATACTATAAATTACAAAGGACACTCTGTTATTAGAATTAATATTCCATCACAAAAAGATGTTTCGTTTGTAGGTGAAAAAGCATTTACCAGAGAGAATTCTTCAACAATAGAAGTAACAGGGCCAAGATTAGTGGCTATTAGTCAACTTTTTCAAAAATAATTTATTCGTCCATGTTAGCTGATGATTGTTCTGGAAGAGGTTAGAATAATTTGGCTGAACGGTTACGCTAGCTGTTGCCGTACCCACAGAATACAACTCTCAGATCTTAGATGATGAACTCTGGATTATTTTTGACTGGTGTTTTCATGTATCCCCTGCGACAGATTAAACAATTCAAACGCTACGCTTGGGTTTCCCTGCTGCTGTGGCTGTTGATGGTGGCACCCGCCCAAGCTGCGGTGTTGTTGCGGGTTGCTGTCACAGAAGAAGCCGAACAGGTGAAAGTGGGAAGTTCAACCCAAGCGGTTGTCCGCAACGCCAACGGTCAAACCTTGGGACAAATTTCCCCTCAAGGCGGGTTGGTGGCAAAACCCAACTCGGGTAATATTGCTTTGGGTGAATGGAAAGGCAGTCAACTCTGGGTCGAACCGACGGGGAACGGCCACGTTTGGATCGGTAATGGCTGGTATCGGGGGCGGGTGTTGTTGGTTCCCGATGATGGCGGCGTCACCGCAGTTAACTATGTCGATCTCGAACAGTACCTTTACAGCGTGTTGGGGGCGGAAATGGATGGCGGTTGGCCCCTCGAAGCCTTGAAAGCCCAAGCCGTCGCCGCCCGAACCTACGCCCTTTACAAGCGGGAACGCAGCAACGGCATTTATGACCTCGGCGATGACCAAATGTGGCAGGTTTACAAGGGGTTAGCTACCGAGTCGGGAGGAACCCAAGCGGCTGTTAACTCGACAGCAGGACAGGTGTTAACCCACAACGGTCAAATTATTTTGGCGGCGTTTCATTCGTCTTCGGGCGGACACACGGAAAATGTCGAGGATGTTTGGGATGATGCTTTACCCTATTTGCGGGGCGTACCGGACTATGACAAGGGTTCGCCCGTCTTTGAATGGACGAGAAGCTTTTCTGTTGCGGAACTGTCTGAACGCATTTCTGGGGTCGGTAAAGTGGTTTCGATGACTCCAGAAAGAACAACTGCCTTTGGAAGTATTTTGACGATGAAAGTCGTCGGTGAAGGTGGCACTCGCACGATGACGGGAGAGGAAATAGCTGCGGCTTTGGGACTGAGAAGCACCCGTTTTCGCGTTAACCGCCAGCCCAATTCTAGTAATTTTACTATTGTTGGCCGGGGTTTTGGGCATGGTGTGGGTTTGAGCCAGTGGGGAGCTTATAATTTGGCTAGGGCAGGATACACTTATTATCAGATTCTCATGCACTATTACCGCAATACGAGTTTGGCAAAAATTCGGGTGCAGTAATTGAGGATGATTCGGCCTGAGTCTTCTAAAATGGCTGATGTACTGACGTTAACGCTACTCGATCCCCAGAATAAGACTCCTCAAAAACAGTGGAAATTTGAGGAACAGTCTGTTATTGAGATCGGACGGGCGGCCGATAATCAGGTTGTAATTGTCGATCCGTTGGTGTCTCGTTACCACCTACAACTTCGTAAAATTAGCGATAATCCCCTAAAATGGATGTTGGTCAATAAGGGGACGAATGGCACTTTTGTGAATGGGGTGCTGACTTCTCAGGCGATCGTTTCGGAGGGGACTTTAATTGAGTTGGCAAAGGGTGGCCCTTTGCTGAAACTCAACTGGCAATTCGCCCGTCCGGTTTCCATGACAAGTCCTTCCGGCTGTAACCACGCCGGAAACCCACCCAACAACTTATTTTGTATTCATTGCGGTAAACCGATCCAGATTGAACGCAGTATCCGCAATTATCACGTTTTAAAGACGTTGGGACAGGGCGGAATGGGAACCACTACCTTGGCTTGGAATAGCGAGTCTAGTTTACCTCAAATTGTCGGTAAGACCAGAATTCCGGCGTTGGTGGTTCTCAAGGAAATGAACGCGGACATGGCACAAATTGCCAAGGCTCAAGAACTGTTTGAACGGGAAGCCCGAACCCTGAAAGCCTTAAACCATGAGGGAATTCCTCAGTTTTACGACTTTTTTGTGGAAGGGGGAAAGAAATATCTGGCGATGGAAATGGTTCACGGTCAAGACTTAGAAAAGATTGTCCAGCAACGGGGGCCGGTTACTCCTCAACAGGCGATCGGTTGGATGATCCAAACCTGCGAGGTGTTGGGCTACCTTCACGTTCAAGATCCGCCCATTATTCATCGCGATATTAAACCCGCTAATTTGCTTTTGCGTTCTCGCGATCAACGGATTATTGTCCTTGATTTTGGGGCGGTTAAGGAGATTGGTACTCCTCCCGGAACCCGCATCGGTGCGGAGGGATACAGCGCCCCAGAACAGGATCGAGGACAGCCTTTAACACTTTCCGATCTCTATGCGATCGGTTCGACGTTGATTTTTTTGTTGACCGGTGAGAGTCCCCTAAACTTTTATGGTAAACGCGGTAGTAGCTATGGCTTCAATCTCGAAAGTGTTCCCACAATTACCCCTCAACTGCGAACCGTCATTGAGCGGGTGACAGAGTATCGACCTCGCGATCGCTATGATGATGCTCAACAGCTTTGTCAAGCTTTACAAGACTGTTTGAATTGACTGATTAATTAACTTAATCATCGTCATCATTTTCCCTGATTAAAAGACTGATAAACATCTCAACTTTCAGCAATATAATGGCGATTAATCGATGTTGAGATGTTCGATCTTTAATCTTCGTCCCAACCTTCTACGGCGAGGAGTTCGCTAATCGGATCTTGCATGGAAAAACCAAACTCTAACAGTTCTTTTTTCCAGTAATTCCACTCGTCGCCATAGAGAAAGGCAATCTTCCAAAGGCGGTCGGTGGGCTTGATTAGATCGGATTTAACGAGGGAATCCACCTGACGTTGTAGTTTCTCCATCTGGTGTATAACCTGTTGGCTCATAATACCTCTTTAGTTGTTTAAATCTTGGTTTTCTTTTTTTGGTCTTCCCAATGCTTTAGTGTGAGTGCTTGAGAGTTTACCTACGCATAAACTGTGGATTTTTTCGGGAAGCTAGCTACTTATTTCATACCATAACATACTTGATTGCAAATTGTGTTATTCTCGGCACAAAAATTCATTTTCACCGGCAACTCTTCCACCTCTGCACAGAAATCCTCTCAGGCTTTTTCACCCCTTTAGCGTTAGAAATTAGATGAAGTTATCAAAAATCTGTTCGGTCGCTCACCTTTCGCCTCGGGGGGTTGTACCGCTTCCAGTCTGACGTTGACTTTCGCCGTTTTCACCCGCCACCAGGTTCTCGAAATTCCGATAATTTCCAGTTCACCCCAAAGGCTGGACTCTACAGAGTTCTCTGTCTCCCTTTCCCTCCCTCCCGTGCGGGGTTGAAGGAATTCTAACTCGGTTTTTAAAAGTTGCTCACCAATTTGGCTTTCTTCAAAATCCAGATCAGGAGACGCTCTTGAGTAACGAGAATTTCAGCCGTTCCCTCCATCCCCGTCTGAATGCTGTACTGGCGATCGCCTTTCACCAAATACGAGCTTTCCGGTTGAATGAGAACTTCGTAAGACGCTTTTGACGTTTGACGAGCAGAGGCTTGAGGGGCAATGCCGTTTAGGGAGATTCTTTTCACCCTTCCTTTTAGCATACCATATTCTCGAAAAGGATACACAGAAATTTTCAAATGAACCGGTTGATCGACTTCCAGGCGGGAAATATCGCTTTCTCTGACCCAAGCTTTAAAGACCAATGGAACTTCAGATCGAACCATCATCGCCACGATCGCATCTGCTTCTACGGTTTGACCGGGGTTCGGGAGATTGAGTTGAATAATCGTTCCCGCCCGGGGGGAGCGAATGGTACTCTGTCCGATCAAAGCTGTAATTTGTTCTAGCTGTCTTTGAGACTCAACGAACTGCTGTTTGACCTCCCATCGTTGTTTGAGAAGCGTTCGCCGTTCTTGAGCCAACGATGCAGCCACTTCTGGAGTTGACTTGGTTAGCTCAACCACTGCTGATTCTACCGTCAAATCCTCCCCCTTTTGACGCGATCGCCGAGGGGTTTTTGATTCTAATGTCGCCAAAATTTGCTCATCGAGGGTGGCGACATAACCATCGACTTGATCGAGTTCTTGTTGCAACTGCGCCAGTCGGTCTTGAAGATTGCGCTTTTGGTTCAACAGTAGAGACTGATCCACATAAGCGATCGCCTCTCCCTGTTCTACGGGTTGGTTTTCCCTGACCACAATCCGCTCTACAATGCCGCTCGTCGCTGCCGGAACCAATTCGATCTCGCCTCCGGGTTCAGCCACCACAGGCGCCCTTACAGTGGGAGTATAGCGAATAAAACCTAACAGCACAATAGACACGCCAAAAGTTCCGAGCAACAACATTCCCCCCCACTGGGTCCAGCGACTAATGGGCGGTAAAAAGTCATCACTATCTAAAGGCTGAAGTTCTATCGGTCGAAAGTTAGAAGCCATAACACATCAGAAACACCTGAAAAGAGCGATCTCAAAAAGTGGTTCTCGCCCCATCGATCAAACAATAATTAGAAGACATCTACACCTAGATTTCTTCTGCTGTCCTTAGATACACCGATCTGGCGCGGGAAAGTTGTCCAAAAATCCGCATTCTGACAAATCTTAACGCGAATTTGACCAAAAAGACTAGAAATCTAAACAGTTACCTGCTAACATAGTCGCAACTTCTCAGACTCAAGTCAATCTTTAGATGAATATCTATCGATTCAGTCCGAGTTGAGTTACATTAAAGCACAGTCGATTTGTTGTTTCGAGGACATTTATCATGGCCGAAAACAAGACCAAGAAACTGTTTACTGACATCTCTAAAGAAGAGTCTTCTACCATCAATGGCGGCTCTCACTGTGACTGCTATTCTTACAAGAAGTCTAGCTATCACTACAAAAAATCTTACGACTACGACTATGACTATCATTACTACCCCGCTTACTACAGCGGTTCTCCCCGTTATTGCTACTAATTTCCTCACCGGGTGCTGCATACCGTAGCCCTTTCGTTTTGATACTTAGTCCTGCCAAAAGCACCCGTCACATTCGGGTGTTTTTTTACAGTGAACAGTTATCAGTTATCAGTGACCAGTTTTTTCAGTTTACAGTCACCAGTGACCAGTGACCAGTTAACAGTTTGCCTGTAGCAAGATTGCCTCTTTTATGAAATATCCCGCTATTTTACAACAAAGTGAAGAAGACTGTGGGGCGGCTTGTCTGGCAACTGTAGCCAAATATTACGGACGCACATTCACCCTTCCCCATTTGCGAGAAGTCTCCGGTACGGGTCAACAAGGAACCACCTTACTCGGACTTCAACAAGCCGCCGAAGCCGTTGGGTTTAACGCTCGACCTGTACGGGCTGACCCCGATATTTTAGACGAAATTGATCAAGTTCCTCTGCCTTTAATTATCCACTGGAAAGGCTATCATTGGGTCGTTTTCTACGGCTACAAACGCCAAAAATATATTGTCGCCGATCCCGCTTTGGGAATACTTAAACTTTCTAAAGAAGAATTAGCTGCCGGATGGAATGACTGGGTTTGTTTATTAATTGAACCCGATCCCGAACGGTTTTTTCTGCAAAAGAGCGATGAAATTACCCATTTCTGGCGATGGATTCAACGGGGTTGGATTTATCGTCAAGTTTTAATGCAAGTTTTTGCGATTAATATTGTTCTGGGTTTGCTGGCTCTGGGTTCTCCTTTTTTAATCCAAATTATTACCGATGAAGTCTTAGTTCGAGAAGATTTACAACTGCTGCGAGCGATTGTTGTAGCAGTAATCATTATGAACCTGTTTAGCAGCGCTTTGGGCTTGGTACAATCTAATTTAATTGTTCACTTTGCTCAACGTTTAGAACTGGGGTTGGTGATGGAATTTGGGCGAAAAATGTTGTATCTTCCCCTCAGTTACTACGAAACCCATCGGGGGGGCGATATTGTTAGCCGTCTCAAAGATATTCAAGAACTCAATCAATTTGTCTCCCAATTTATTGTGAGTTTACCCAGTCAGCTTTTAGTGGCGATTGTTTCCCTCATTGTCATGCTAATTTATAGCATTCCCCTCACTCTCGCCGCTTTAATTATCGGGGGATTAATGGTTTTATCGACTTTTATTTTGCTTCCTCAACTCCGCCAAAAAACACGTCAGTTCTTTGCAGTAGAAGCGGAAACTCAAGGCGTTTTAGTCGAAACCTTTAAAGGCGCATTAACCCTGAAAACCACAAACAGCACCCCGGACTTTTGGGAAGAATTTCAAACTCGTTTTGGACGACAAGCCAACCTCGCCTTTAGAACCACTCAAATTGCAATTATCAACGATGTTTTCTCCGGGTTAGTTAGCGGAGTCGGTGGAGTTGCTTTGCTTTGGTTTGGGAGTCGAATTGTTATCGCAAACAACCTCAGTATCGGTCAACTTCTCGCTTTTCTCGCCCTCCAACGTAATGTTACTGTTTTCGTTAATTCTATTGTTCGGTTTACAGACGACCTGACCCGGGTACAAACCGTCACCCAACGATTGGCAGATGTAATTGATGCCGCCTCCGAAGGCTTAGAAACCGATCAAAAACCCTCGGCTTTCATTCCCCCAAATGCGGATATCGTATGTAATAGTATCACCTTTCATTACGGAGGACAAGTCAATTTACTCGATAAATTTTCCGTTGTCTTTCCCGGCGGTCAAACCATTGCATTAATTGGACGTTCCGGCTGTGGAAAAAGTACCCTCGCCAAACTGATAGCGGGTTTGTATCCCCTACAATCGGGTAATATTAGATTGGGAATGTACAACCAACAGGATTTATCCCGAGACTGTCTGCGCCAACAGGTGGTATTAGTTCCCCAAGATGCCCATTTTTGGAGCCGTTCGATTATCGACAATTTTCGCTTGGGACATCCCGGAATACCGTTTGAAGCCATCGTACACGCCTGTAAAATTGCGGGAGCGGATGAATTTATTAGTCAACTTCCCGAAAAATATCAGACCATTTTAGGGGAATTTGGCGCCAATCTTTCCGGCGGACAGCGACAAAGATTAGCCATTGCAAGAGCGATTGTAACCAATCCTTCTCTCTTAATTTTAGACGAATCAACCGCCAGTTTAGACCCCCTCAGCGAAACAGAAATTCTCTCCCGACTCCTCCAACAAAGACGGGGAAGAACAACCATTTTAATTAGTCACCGACCCCGAGTTATTAACCAAGCGGACTGGATTATTTTGTTAGAAAACGGTCGGCTAAAACTTCAGGGAGAATTATCAAAATTACAATCAGTTCCCGGCGAACACCTCTATTTTTTAACACCTTAATTATCGGAAGGATAGAACATTAGCACCGATGACTTTCCTAGCAACTAAAATGATTATTCTATTGCTGTCTGTCTACTATCTTCTTGAGGAGGATGTTGATTGACTTGTACCCAGAAACGTCGAGTTGAGCGAATTGAATCTTCTTGATTATAGCGGTTATCATTGAGGTCAAGGCGATCACAGGTGGCTCTACCTATCTGAGTAATTCCGATAATATTAGTACCATCTGCTGTCCAGACAAAATGATCTGACCATCGTTGTTGACGAGGGTTGAATAAGGGAACAGTTTCTCCAGTTTCCGAATCAAATCCTGTTGTAAAATTATAACGACGTTCATTGCAGCGACGACAGGCTAAAGCTAGATTTGCGGGTTGATCGGAACCTCCTAAAGAACGGGGAATAATGTGATCGATAGTAAAACGAGATGCGCTAAGTTTTTCGGGAGAATGGCAATATTCACACAGGTAATTTGCTCGTTGTCGAATCAGTTCTCTTGTAGCTTGGTCAATGGTCATTTTTGAGCAGCCAACATTGCATTAATGTGAGTAAAAATCCGATCAAGTTCTCCAATGGCGTCGAGTTCTGTACTTTCTTCAAACGTGAGAGAATCCGCTTTTTTCTTATCAAGAAGTTGTTCCATGCGTTCTTGAAGTTCATCGGTGAACTTGAATAGATTAATCTGATCCGTTTGCTGAATTATAATCTTTCCTAAAAGAGCGGAAGGTTTAACAACAGTAGGAGTCATAGGACAGTTAAAGATATTGAGTGGGTGCAGAGAATAGCTATATTGAAATTTTAAAGGATTTTTGCTAATCCAGCGATCGCATTATTTTTATAAAGTCCCTCCTTTTAGGGTGAACTGAGGGGGGTGAACTTTCTTCGGTCCTTTTCGGGAAGACTGAGGGGGGTCAAAATTGCATAAGTTTAACACCGTTCACAGATAAGAAATTATGAAGTTGATATTGGCATCTACCCGATGAAGCGAACTCTCCGCAACCCCTTTTTCTGGCTAACGGTTTTCGTTGGATGTTTTACACTGTTAACAGCAACACATCAAGCTGCTAGCCGACAGACAAACTCACCCGTGTTATTGGTTCAACAGTCCGATGAATTTGAGGAAGTCAAACGACTCGTTCAACAAGCACGCCAACTCTATGACCAAGGCAAATACAATGATGCCATTCCCCTGGTTGAAAAAGCTTTGACAATTGTCGAGAATGCTTTAGGATCGGAGAATCTTGCCGTTGCTAAATCGCTCGATTTTCTGGGTCAACTGCATAACTATCAAGGACGCTACGATGAAGCCGAACCTCTCTATCTACGTTCCTTGGCTATGCGCGAGAAAATTTTGGGAAAAAACCATCCCGATGTCGCCGCCAGCCTCAACAACTTGGGAGGACTCTACAGTGACCAAGGACGCTACGATGAAGCCGAACCCCTCTATCTACGTTCCTTGGCTATTGTTGAGAAAGCCTTGGGAAAATATCATCCCTTTGTCGGCATCAGCCTGAACAGCTTGGCAACACTCTACCAAAACCAAGGGCGCTACAATGAAGCCGAACCCCTCTATCTACGTTCTTTGGCTATTTCGGAGAAAGCCTTGGGGGAAAACCATCCCGATGTCGGCACCAGCCTGAACAACTTGGCATTACTCTACCAAAACCAACGACGCTACGATGAAGCCGAACCCCTCTATCTACGTTCTTTGGCTATCGGTGAGAAAGCCTTGGGAGAAAACCATCCCCTTGTCGGCACTACCCTCAACAACTTGGCAGAACTCTACCGTTCCCAAAGACGCTACAATGAAGCCGAACCCCTCTATCTACGTTCCTTGGCTATCCGCGAGAAAGCCCTGGGAGAAAACCATCCCGATGTCGCTACCAGCCTCAACAACTTGGCATTACTCTACAAAGAACAAGGACGCTTGGATGAAGCCGAACCCCTGTTTCAACGTTACCGGGAACTGCTGAAAAAGCAAAGGTGATTTTGCACCGTTATTGTCGGCGGGTTTTAACCCCCGGAAAAGCGGGGGCGAGGGGGATAAATCCGTTTAACTCAACTTTACTGAAACGGGATTTTCTTGGGATTGAGTTAATAATAAACCATATTCTAACCCCTCAACAACCGCCTGATAAGACGCATCTAAAATATTCGTCGAAACGCCAACCGTTGTCCACCGTTTCTGACCGTTACTCGACTCAATTAACACCCGAGTTTTGGCAGATGTTCCCTCTCTCCCATCCAATATTCTCACTTTATAATCGGTCAGTTGAAATTGGGCAATACTCGGATAAAAACTCAATAGCGCCTTTCTTAACGCCGAGTCTAACGCCGAAACCGGACCGTTTCCTTCCGCCGAAGCGAGGATTTCTTCTCCATTTACCGTTACTTTTACCGTTGCTAAAGAACTGCTCATGTCTTCGGTTCGTTTGTCACAATGAACCTGAAACCCTTTAATTTCAAACAAGGATTTTCGAGTTGATAAAACTTCTCGCATCAACAACTCAAAACTCGCTTCAGCCGCTTCAAACTGATAGCCTTGATGTTCCAATTCTTTTAACCGTTGCAAAATTTCCCGACAAGTGGGATGATTGCGATCAAGTTCAATGCCAAAACTCCGCGCCTTGACCAAAACATTACTTAAACCCGACTGTTCCGAAATGACAATTCGCCGTTTATTTCCTACCTTTTCCGGTTCAATATGTTCGTAAGTTAACGGGTTTTTCTGGACGGCTGACACATGAATTCCCCCTTTATGAGCAAACGCCGATAACCCCACAAACGGCGCGTGTTCATCGGGTGCCAAATTCACTAATTCGCTCACCAACCGGCTGGTTTCTGTTAGTTTGAAAATTTGGTCTTCCCCGATGCAAGAATAACCGAGTTTGAGTTGTAAATTGGGGATAACCGTACACAAATTGGCATTTCCGCAACGTTCCCCGTAACCATTCATTGTCCCCTGAACCATTCTCGCCCCCGACCGAACCGCCATCAGTGCGTTCGCGACTGCGGTTCCCGAGTCGTTGTGGGTGTGAATCCCGATTTGCGGTATACTGTTTAAGTCCCAACTTGCCACCGCTTCCACGACAATTTGGGTAATTTCCTCAACTTCGTGGGGAAGGGTGCCGCCATTCGTATCGCAGAGAACCAACCATTCCGCACCCGCTCGGGCTGAGGCTTCTAGGGTTTTGAGGGCGTATTCCGGGTTTTGTTTGTAGCCATCAAACCAGTGTTCGGCATCGTAGATGATTCGCCGACCCTGAGCGATCAGAAACTCGATGGAGTCTCCTATCATCGCTAAATTTTCTTCTAAACTGGTCTTTAAACCCTCTATAACGTGTAAATCCCAGGATTTTCCAAAAAGTGTCACCCAACGGGTTCCGGCCGATAAAATCGGTTTAAATGCGGGGTCGGTGGCGGCACTGGTTCCGGGTCTGCGGGTCGAACAAAAAGCCACAATTTCCGCTTGGGTCAGGGGGTCTTCTTGGAGTCGCCAAAAAAACTGCACGTCTTTGGGGTTGGCTCCGGGCCAACCGCCCTCGATAAAGGGGATTCCCAACGCATCCAGACGGTGAGCAATTCTCAGTTTGTCTTCTATCGAGAGGGATATTCCTTCTCGTTGGGCGCCGTCTCGCAGCGTGGTATCGTAAATCCAGCAGGTGGGGTGAGTCATGGTGTTTTGGTGGATGGTTATCTGATGGGTTCGTAGGAACTAACACAGGTTCAACTCGCCCCTAAAATCACCAGTATTGTTTAGAATCTGGGGATGATTCTGTTTGAGGTTTGAATGGGCAGGGTTTGAGTTGTATATTTTTTTTGAGTTGGTTTGAAAGACTCAATTTTTCTATTATCTAATTTTACCCCCCGGTTTTGTCTAGTCTTTTTGGCAACTTTTTTTTGAGGGGGATATTTTTGCTAAAACTTGGTAAAATCTTTAAAAATATCTTTAGCCTCACTTGAGGAGAACACTTTTATGGTAAGTATTCAGGTTCAGGGAAAAACGATTACTTGCGATCGCGGTGAAAATTTGCGTCAAGTGTTACTGAAAAATGGTATCGATCTTTATAATGGTCAGGCTTCTATCATCAATTGTCGGGGAATTGGCACCTGTGGAACTTGTGCGGTGGAAATTGTTGGGGAAGTTTCTGAACTTCAGTGGCGAGAAAAAGCCAGATTATCTCTTCCTCCCCATTCTCCCGAAACCACTCGCCGTCTAGCTTGTCACGTTCAAGTATTGGGCGATATTAAAGTTAAAAAATACGATGGGTTTTGGGGACAGGGTTCGCAATTGGTTTGGACAGAAACGTAGTCAAGAAATTTTCGTTAACTTTTAAGTTGGTTTTGATTTTTGAGGTGCAGATCGCGATAGAGTAACTCCAGAGTATTTAGAACCGATTTGAGATCGGCTAGGGGCTGATTGACCGATCGATCCCAATCATAAACAATTTTGGAGATAAACAAATGGGTACGGCTACATTTATTCAAAATGAAACTGAGTTTGATTCGCTTTTAGCAAATGAGTCCTTATTGGTTGTAGACTGCACGGCTACCTGGTGCGGCCCCTGCAAAATTGTAGCACCTTTAATCGATCAATTGGCTGATGAGTATAGCGATCGCGCCAAAGTGTTCAAGCTGGATCTCGATTCTAATAAACCCCTTGCTAAACGGTTTGGAATTAGAAGTATTCCGGCTATTTTGCTCTTTAAAAACGGTGAATTAGTAGAAACCATAATCGGGGTGAAGCCTTACGAAGACTTCAGCAGCGCCGTTGCACGACTTTTATAGACTTCATAAAATAGTCTAAAATGGTGTATTGGGAGAAGTTTCAACGGATAACATAGCACTCGGACAAGGCGCGATTACTTCCGAACCGATGAACTTCTAAAACCCCTTAGATGCTTTAATTTTGTCCTGATAATTCTTATTCTTCTCCCTCTGTACCGTCTAAATTTTCACCGTCCTCAACTTTGTCTGTTGATTCAGTTTCGGTGGTAGGTGAACGATTGAAACTTTCATAAACCGTTTGAGAAATATTGCGAATCAGAGATTCCGCCGCCGAATCTTCATCATTTCGTTCAACAATAACCGCCAATAAATACCGCTTTCCATTGGGTAAATCAATCAAACCCACATCAGCAGAAACCGACTTTAAATTCCCCGTTTTATGAGCAATAACCGCACCGCGACCTAAACCGCTAGCCAGCAGAGTATTATTTTCGGTTTCCTCCATAATTCTAAAAATGCGATCGCGAGATTTCATCGAAACCAATCCACCCTGATTGAGTTGGGTCAACAAATTCACCAAATCTCTGGCTGTGGTTTTATTCGTTCCTCTTAAATCGGGAAGTACATCTCGAATCACCGTATTTTTCAAGCCCCAATCGAGAAACTTTTGATTGAGAAACTCCGCACCCCCCAAGCGTTCAATTAACATATTGGTAGCCGTATTATCGCTAATCACAATCATTTTAGTCGCCGTTTCCAAAGCCGTGTATTCAGTTCCCGAAGGTTGATACTGCATATCACCCGAACCGCCGGCGATATGCTCATCTTCCATCGTTAACACTTCATCGAGACTAATTTTACCTTCATCAACGGCTTGAAAAAATGCCACTAAAATCGGAACTTTAATCGTACTAGCTGCGGGTAAAGCCGACTCACTATTAATATCAACATAGCCGCCCGTATCCAAATCAACCAATAAAATACCGGGTGTTAAGTCCGTATTTTCTCGCGTTAAACCTAAGATTTGCTGTTGAAGACTTTTGAGTTCTTGGTTGAGTTGAACCGATAAAGGAAGGGTTTCCACACCAACCGGGGTGGGAGTGGCTTCCAATTGCGCCTCAAGACCTAAATTAGCCGTAGACGCCGCAGAAGAACCCAAACGTCCGAGAGAACTTAAGATCGATAATACGGTACCGGAGATCACCCCGATCCCAATTCCCAAAATCAACAAACGCGCCCCATAAATCATCGGTGAAAAGCGACGTTTTGGCCTTTTGGCGACTCGCGGAGGGCGAGAAGACAGCGCAGAGGGCGCAGAAGTCACAACCGACGTCGGGGTGATACCGATAGTTTGACGGTTAGAAGGGGGAGAGGGTAGCTTCTGATTTCTGCGATTACTGACAACCAAAGGCGGTAAAGGCGAACTTGAACTTTGACGTCCGCGCTTACGTTTCGGAGGAGTTTTGGGGCGCTGCTGTTGTCGGGAGCGAGTTTGTTGTTGTTGGCGCAGTTGAGAAACTAACGGTTCTAACGACTCCGGGGAACGAGAGAGCGGGACATTTCCCGAGGAGAAACGAGAGGGTGCATTTGTCGATTTTGAGGATTTGAATCGCGCCAAAGGGTTCATCAACCCCTTGAAAAAGCCCTGAGACTCCGATGAAGCGTTCCGACGAGAACGACGCCGACGCCGCGAAGCCGGAGGTTGAGAGCGACTGCGAGCGGGAGACTCCCGAGAGCGAGAGCCGGAGTTAGAAGAAGAAATGAGCGATAAATGACGGGGAGATCGCTGGGCCACACCAAACACCTAATAAACTGTGATCAACCAAACTAAAATCAAACGGATACGGAGTCGAAAAGCGAAAAGCGCAGGTTTAGGTTTCCCCAAAGCGACTTTTCTCAAAAACGGATTATTTGAATCTTCGCAAGTCTAGATTTTGAATTTCCAGCAAATCGCTTAATCCGTTCTTCGATTGAGATATCTGTTTCTCAGAATAAGTCCACAATTGACAAGGACACAGACAGCAATTGCTGTTAACAGAAGAATCTTTGATTTTAGATCTCTCAACACTACATTGAGCTTTCATTTGAGGATTCGCTCTCTAAAGTTTTAGCTGGCTGTTCAACTGAGGGTGAGCCTTCCCGTAAAGCATTGCTCTGGGGATCGCACGGCCGATCTGCAACCGCATCAGATGACGCTATCAGAGTATCATCAACTGTACCGGATTGTTGAGAGGAGTTTAAGGCCCATTCCATTTGTGAGAGAATTCCCCTGAGCATATCGACTTCGGTTTGAGATAAATTAGCGCGATTAAACAAGCGCCGAAATTTTTCCATGCGACTCGCCGCCGTATGGGGGTAAAGATAACCAATGTTCAGCAAGAGGGTTTCGAGATGTTCGTAAAATCCTTCTAGACGTTCGAGCGGCGCTAGAGATGTCGATCCAACCGGAACTGATCCCCCCTGAGAAACTTCACTCGAAGACAAGTTCGATCGCGAAAGATTCGGGATCGGGTTCGCCAGTTGAGACAGTTCATAACAACAGACGGCCACCGCTTGCGCCAGGTTTAACGACGGATAGGTTGAACTCGACGGAATCCGAACAAATCTTTGAGCATACTTGAGTTCTTCGTTGCTCAGTCCTCGATCTTCCGGGCCGAAAATCAAAGCTCCTGGCGCTTCCAGTAACCATCCTAAAGCATTATGGGGATGTTCTAATCTTCTGTCGAGGGATCGTTCCCGTGCTGTGGTTGCGATCGCCCGTTGACATCCCGATAGGGCTTCTGGGAGCGTTGCGGTTTGGGTTGCGCTTTCGAGGAGATCGGCTGCATGAACGGCCATTTTTTTGGCGTCCTCGCTTCGGGGATCGCATTGGGGATTGACGATTACTAATTGTCGCAATCCCATATTTTTCATAATTCGAGCCACTGAACCGACGTTTAATTCTCCGGCCGGCTCGACTAATATAATCCGTATGTTGGCTAATGCTTCGTCTAACACCGTCTATAACCTGGACAATGGTATGCTAGTTGTTGATCACCTGCAACTCAAATAACTTAACATGGCTCGCCAGCGTTCTAAATCTGACTTGCCAACAAAAATTTGTCCTGTCTGTGGCCGTCCTTTTACCTGGCGAAAAAAGTGGGCTGACTGTTGGGATGAGGTCAAATACTGTTCCGATCGCTGTCGGCGACGAAAAAACCAACAGGCCACTCCAGAATCCCAATAAACTACTGATCGCCTTGGACTTGTTGCTGCGATCTGTTTTTGCTCTTTAATTATAAGACAGCCCCGGACCCTGACAACTCTCCTCCGGGCCGATTTCTCTGCGATCGCTTAGTTGGCTCGGGGTAAAATAATTATTTAATTTATTGAGAGACTATATCAACTCTTTTTCGGGGCTGTCAGGCTGAAAACCCCATCGCGGAACCGTTTTCAGCACCAAAACGGAAATAAATCCAAAATTTTATTGAAAAAGACTTGCAATAGTTGGGCGGGTCTGGTAATTTAGAATTAAGGAGAATTCCAGAAGTCACTGAAAGCAGGGTTTAGCAACCCGGAGAACATTTTTTCCAACAATTGAGAATTTATCCTATTAATACTCAAAAGACTCAGCCCGAGTTGAACAACAGCACCCTTTTCTCTGCTGAAATCTCAACGCTGAGGATTATTTTTGGGGTCTACGTTTATTCTTGAATTCAAGGAGAAATCATGTCAAAAATTGGTTTATTTTTCGGAACAACAACCGGAAAAACAGAAACGGCGGCGGAAATGATTCAAGCCGAATTTGGCGGCGAAGATATTGTCGAAATGTACGATATTGCAGAAGCCGAATTAGAACAATTACAAAACTATGACTGTTTAATTATTGGCTGTCCAACCTGGAATATTGGCGAACTTCAAAGTGATTGGGATGGTTATTTTGAGGAACTGGATAATCTCGATTTTACCGGAAAAAAAGTCGCCTATTTTGGGAATGGGGATCAAATCGGTTATCCCGATAACTTCCAAGATGCGATGGGAATGTTAGAAGAAAAAATTTCCGAGTTAGGCGGAACAACGGTCGGTCATTGGTCTGTTGATGGATACGAACATGAAACCTCAAAAGCGGTTAAAAATGGTAAGTTTGTCGGTTTAGCTTTAGACGAAGATAATCAGTCTGAACTCACCGATAAACGGATAAAAAGTTGGGTAGAACAACTGAAAACAGAATTTGGAATTTAATCTTTAAACCGCGTCAGAGATTCCCCTACAAACATTCACCGATCTCTGACTTTCTAAGTTTTTTTAAAATTGAATATAAAAATAGTCCGAACAAAAACAGTTTGCTGTTTGATCTGTAAATCTATCTCATTTGGAGTCAATCTCATGTCTAATTTAGCGGATGCACTTTGGTTAAATACTAGCTCAAGTTTGCGACACTTTGACCAACAATTAGTAAATCAACTGTCTCAAACCATGAGACTCGCCTATTGGGAATACCGTCAAAGTCCAGACGAACCCAGTTGTATGGAAACCGCAGTAACATTAGTGCATGATTATCTGAAATCCCACAATAAACCCATTCATTTAATCGGTCATAGCACGGGTGGGTTACTGGCATTAATGTACGCCAATAAACATCCCGAAAGAGTCAAATCTTTAACCCTATTATCCGTCGGAGTTCATCCGACCGTAGACTGGAAAGCCCATTATTATGTACAGTTTCAACTGATGCCTTGCAGTCGTCAAGTGCTACTCGAAAAAACCGTTGAAACCTTATTCGGATATCAGAAATTAGCCACCCGTTTACGCTTAATGTCGATGCTAGATCGAGACTTAAAAGAATCCCTCTCCGTTCATTCTTTACTCAAACGAACCAGTTTATCTCCGATTCCCGTTTCAGTACCTTTAATGGTTTGTGGAAGCGAAGATGATGTGATTGTCGATAATCAGGAATTACAAGGCTGGAGAAGTATGTTAAAAACCGGTGATCGCGTTGTTCAAGTTCCCCAAGGCGGTCATTTCTTCCATCACTTTTATCCCCAATTAGTTCAAGACAAAATTCTCAATTTCTGGTCAGAAATGGAGTGGTTTTCGACTCAGGGCGAAGCCAAAACTCCAATTTGTTCAACCCTCAAAGGCTATTTATAAGTCATGTAGGGGCGCTTTGTAGGGGCGGGTTCGAGTTAACCTTTAATTACTAGCAAATAAGTGAAATAAACCCGCCCCTTTTCAGTCACCAGTCACCCTCCGGGTTCAGCAGTTGCTCTCTTGCGAACTTCGCTCTCGACGGAAACCGCCAAGTCGCGAGTTCGCGCTCCGATACGGAAACCGCCAAGTCCGCGCTGCAACACCTGTCACCAGTCACCAGTTAATACCGGACAAAGAAAAAATATTATTGAAATTAATGCTAATTTTCACCCTTAAAAATCAGGTTCCATTTTCTATAGACTCTGGATAATTAAACGGCGATTATTGTCAATAGAGTAAGCTTAAATTAATCGATATACTAGCTGAAAGTCTATAAAAATTATGCGAAAATATAAGATGAAATACTTAAAAAATACCGTCGATGATTTCTAACTTAGATTAACGATCAAAAGCGGAATTGTTTGTATTTCAGAAAAGTCCGAAATCAAAGGTTAGACGTTCTTCAAAGAACCTCTATAAACTATTAATTGTGAGGTCGTAAGTTTAATGATTCAAGTCGTTCTATTAAGTATAACCTTCCATCCCGTGCGCTTGCTTTATTCAATCAGCGCCTTGGGATTAACCGCTTTGTTTATATGGAGTCTACAGCAAGCATTTAGAGATGGAATTCATCATCTTAAACGCCTGCATAGTATTCCTTGTAGTCGCTGTGCGTATTTTACCGGAGATTATCGCCTCAAATGTACAGTTAATCCTAAAATGGCGCTAACAGAAGAAGCCTTAGGATGTAGAGATTATGAATCTTGTGGAGACAAAAAATTACGCTTACAAGAAGCTTACTCCTCCCATTCCGGCGCCGCCAATGTTGTGCGTAATTTCCAACGTCCTTCCGGGTGAATAAGTTCTAAAATACCACCGGATAATTCTTGTTTCAAATAAGGACTCTCCAACACCGCCCAATTTCCTAAAATACGTTCTCGATCATTCACCGTTCCCCGTCCAATACCGCCATTGGGTTCGTAAATCAATTCTAAGCGATCGCCTGTGATCGATTTATAGGATAATTGACCTAAATTCGTCCAGAGGCGATCGTCAACTTCCGTTTGGTCTAAACGGTTTTGTAAAGCTTCCAAATTGGGCGCATCATCGAGAGAAACCACCTCAGTGATCCAAGCCGTATTCACCCCATTTGCAGCTAACACTTGATAATCAGAATCGGTTTCTGAAACTTGCGGTTTCCAGTCTATCGTATCTCCCCAAACCCGAACAGATAACCAAACATTTTCAACTTGCCAAATATACCAATTCTTATATCTTTGAGGTTCACCATAACGAGTCGGAAGCACCAAATGAGAACGCGCAGGAACCCCCGCTTCAAGATCGCGATCGCTTAACCTTAATTGATAAAGAACCGTTCCTTTTTCCTGCAAAAATTGATCGCCCGGAGAATTCCCCGCAGCCATCGGACTGTGATAAATTCCCCCCAAACCGACCACCGCATTACTAACACCTTTGGGGTCGCGAATAACCAGTTTATAGGTCGCGTATTGGGCGTTAATCGTCCCCTGAACCTGATAAGATCGAAACGGAATTAACAGCGTAGATAAACTGTAATCTTCCGTGATATAAAACGTTTCCCAAAATTGATTATCTTGATGATAACTATAATAATTCGGATGACTGGCTTTCAATAAAAACGGGAGTTTGACTTCTTTTTTGGCTAAAGCCGTCATTTCCGCAGGAGGACGGTAGGAACTCAACGCCGCCGGAACCCCCACCCAAGCGTATTTTTGGGGGATACGAGAAGCCGTTTGCGGGTCATCCCCCCACCACACCCAGGCGACCGCAGCCAACTCGCTACCATCCCAAGTCCCGCGATCAAACCCCCGACTTTCGGCGCCCCCTGCGGTTCCCCAACTGAGACGAACCGCCATATTTGCTGCAAACCAGTCGAGAGTCGCTTTGGCGAGTTGTCGGAGTTCGGGAGTTTTGGCAAAATCGTAGATATTCAGCAAACCGGCGATCGCATAACCGTAGTAAGTTGAAGAATGAAACTCGCCCTGACCGATAGTGAGAAATTTATTGAGTTCAGTCCGTAACCACGCTTCATTGGTTGCAGCCACACCGGGCGCCCCATTTGGCCAACCGCTACCATCCATCAAAGCCAGTCCCGATCCCCGCTGCATGAACATATGATTTTCGGTGCCTTGTTCCATCCATTGGGTGACTTCGGGACTTTCTAACATCTGGCGATAGGTGGTTTCGAGGTCGGGGGGAAGTTGATCGCGAAGCAGGAAAAACAGGCGAATATCGTGAATGGCGCGAAAATGGTACAAGTCGGGGCGATCTTTGTCCAAACTGCGTAAAAACGGCCAAAGGGTTTCCGGGTCGTACTGTTCGGGTAGACTCAGACGGGCGAGAATAACGGGAAGCACGTATTTGTGAGGATCGCCCAGTTTAATGCGTCGCCACCACGCATCGAGTTTATTGAGGTCTTCTGAGGCGACTCTTTGACGGATGGCCAGACTGCGCTGTTGAAAACCTTGTTCGCTGTCGTTGTCCCAGGTGCGGGTGGACGTCGAGAAATTTTCTGTCAAATTTTCGGGGGTTTGGTCTGCGGTCAGACTGGAACAACTAAGTGTACTACTGAGTGTAAGGAAAAGTGCCGCAATAGCAAAGGGTTTGAGCTTCATCAGGGGTGTTCTCCGGGTGAGTTTTTCGGGGTGAGAAAAGCGGATTTTTTGCCTCAATGTATCTGTTGTGAGAACAACACCGCTATTTTCTACGTGTTTTCACGTAAGTTGCGGTTCCGATCAAAAAAAAAGATCCGTAATTCATACATTGTGGTGAACCGAGCTTCCTTGATATCTTATTTACAGATGCATAGAGAAACACCCCAGATTGACCCCGTTCCATCAGACGGGGTTTTATTTATGGTAATCGAGTCGGTTTAACAAATGTTGGATCTTGACCCCAAATGGTGAGAACCCAGAAGGGGAAAATGGAACCGTTAAACTTGATAAGTATTGAAGATTCTGAGGATATAATAGGAATCAATTGATTAACTGACTTTTCAAACCAACGATTCGCCATGTTCAAGTACCTGATCGCCGCTTTAACGGCATTGGTTTTAGTCTTGTGGGGTTCAGGCACGTTCACACCCGCTAACGCCACGACAAATACAACTCCAAACGATCCTCAGGTGTACATTTGGGATTATGCTGCGATCGGCAGTAACCAAGTGGTCTGTAAGCAGGTGGGTTTCCATACCGTTTCCCGTCCCCTCCCCAAAGGCGTGGACGTTCAACCCGCTCGTATTTCTACAAAAGTGGTTGATGAAGGCTATTGTGCTAATTTAACCAAACCGAAAGCTTAATTAACAGTCAACCGTTCGCAGAAACCGAGTTAATCGGTAAAATTTAGTCCTCCTAAGTCGTATAAGGGCGGGTTTACCAGGCTAAACCTGCTCTTATATTTGGAGGATTTTATTTAATTTTATAATATTTCTATGACAAAGACAATAACATTCCAATTTGCAGATTTCCCCTTATTGTGGCAATTCCAACCAAACCATTACGAGATTGAAAGATAGCTTTTCCCGATGAATTGGATTGAGAATTGACAACATTTAATAGGGTTCCCGGCTTTAATTGCGCTTTTTGTTCGGTTGTTAATCCTCCCAACCAAATTTGGGCTTGATTTCCTTTTATTTCCATAATCACCGCATTGGCTACCGGACTCGTATTTGGTATAAAATACATCGGGTTATTTTCATATCTGCTATCAATTTTAACTTCATAAAGTGGATTTTGAGCTAATTTTCGCGGAATTTTTTCATTTGTATAGGCGATCGCATTTTCTGGGGTTCCAGTGTTTTGCCAGAGATATTGAGTTAATAAATAACTAAAAATACCCACGTGAAAATCAAGAATTTTGACATCTTTAGCCGTTTGACTGGGTTGGGCGGAAGCGAGAACTACACCCTTAGCAACGCCTTTTTGATATCCTTGTACAAACTCTTCGGGAGACATATCAAGACGGGAAAGCCACTGTTCTTGATAGGCTTTTTCTTTGGGCGAAATTTCTATTTTTTCTCCCCCATCTCGCGAACGAACTTGAAAATCTCTAGTTTTTAATCCCGAAAAACAGCTATCAAGAACTGCGGTAAAATATTCAGTTTTGATTGCGGACATCAACAAAAATAAAGTGTGTCCCATAATATCATCAACGGTGCCGCCAACATTCCGATAACCCGCAGGAAGGGAACTATCAACCGGAACAAAAGTTCCATTCAAACCCGTACCGTCAACAATCGGACTTTTCAGAGGAATGGGATTGGGATCGAGAACACGAGAACCATGTCCAGAATAATGAAAAACTGCAACATCACCCGGTTTTGCTTGTTTAATTAAATGTTCTTCAAACGCTTCTAAAATTCCTTGACGGGTTGCTTGTTTATCGGTTAAAATTAAAATATCTTGGGGATTAAATCCGAAACGGTGAATCAGTAAAAGTTGCTGCATTCTTACATCGTTAACGCAGCCGTTTAACGGGTCATCTTGATATTGGTTAATCCCGACTAACAAAGCCAGTTTCCGAGGGGTACTTTCGGCCAATACTTTACCGTAACGGTCGAATTTGGGAAGCAAATTCACAGAATTGAGTCCGAGAGTTGCAAGGGCTGAACCCGCAAATTCAACGAAACGCCGACGAGAAGTCAAAGACATTTTTAAATGTTGTGTTTAAAGATATAGTTAATCCTTTATAAATGAGTTTAGCATAATATTCGCTTAAACACCTCAAATTTAACAGCTTAAAAACAACGATTCACTCCTACTAATTCTCTGTGAAATTGAATTGCTTTGATCCCTCCGCCTGCGGCACCTCCCTTAAAAAGGGAGGCAAGGAATGTGTTGAAAGTCCCCCTTTTACCCCCATTATCAAAGCCCCCAAAATTGGGGGTTTGGGGGCGGGGGATAATGGGGGATAAATCACCGGGTTGAAAGTCCGGTTTTCCACTCTCCCTGAAACACAAACGGCGCCCAAAAGAAAGGTGCATTATAATTATCAGACTGAATCATTTCTAACTGAACTTCTCGCATCGCTGTGGCGGGATTTGAATCTATTTCTAATATTTTTCGATAATAATTTTGCATAAATTCCGAGGTAGAACCATCCGCAACCGCCCACAAACTAACGACAATTCGTTCCGCGCCGGCATACATAAAACCCCGCGTTAAACTCACCAATCCTTCGCCCCGAATCTCCTGACCAACTCCCGTTTGACACGCACTCAACACCACCAAATCGGCGGAAAGGGTTAAATTAAAGATATCATTTAATTGTAGAAATCAGGGTTTTTCTGTTCCTTGTTCATCGTACAGAGAAAACACCAATCCTGATAATTCCGGTTGGGTTTCATTCAACAGTCCGTGAGTCGCAAAGTGAACGATTTGATATTGAGATAAATTAGAATCGGTTGCGGTTCGACGGTTAGCATTAAAATCTAGTGCTAATCGTTCTAAATTATCAGGAACTAACGCTAAAATTGCTTCTGCTTCTTGGCGAGTGTGTTGTAAACGACCAAAAGATTTACCCAAAAAATCATCTAGAGATTGTCTTAATACAATTTTATTAACATCATTGGTTTCGGTTTTTGTTGACGATGCAATTTGAAAACGGGGGTCATTTTCTTCAAAAACGGGGTCAGCAATAACCGCAACTTTTTTCGGGGCGGGTGTTCGTCCTTGAACTTGTTCTCGGAGAATTGCCAGACTGGAAGCGGAAGGCAATGTGATAATTTCGTTCTGAACAATTAACGGTGTATAACTCGCATTTTGACTTACTTTGATCCCCCCTTCCCCCCTTAAAAAGGGGGGTGAGAAAGGGGTTGGGGGAGAGGTCGAATTACCCCCCTCAGTCCCCCCTAAAAGGAGGGAAGAATTAGGATTTTGACTCCCCTCAGTCCCCCCTAAAAGTCGGGAAGAATTAGGATTTTGACCCCCCTCAATCCCCCCTGAAAGGAGGGAAGAATTATCGGTTTTCTGACTCCCCTGACTTTCGCTTGAGGTCAGTTTAGCCCCCCTAGCCCCCCAAATTTGGGGGGAACTAATCTTTTCAAAGTCCCCCAGAATACCCCCATTACCCCCATTATTGGGGGTCACGGGTGCCGGGGGATTTAGGGGGCGATAAGTCTTTAACTGAGGGTTGATAGCCCCCCTAGCCCCCCAACTTTGGGGGGAATTAACCTTTTTAAAGTTTTCAAAGTCTCCCATCTTTCCAAGTCCCCCATCTATGAAAGCCCCCATTATTGGGGGTTTGGGGGCCGGGGGATTTAGGGGGCGATAAGTCTTTAACTGAGGGTTGATAGCCCCCCTAGCCCCCCAAATTTGGGGGGAACTAATCTTTTCAAAGTTGTTGAAAGTTCCCTCAATATTAGAAGTTACGGATGCTACTTTTACAGTCTGGAGTGAAGATTCAAAGTCCCCCATTTTTCCAAGTCCCCCATCTATGAAAGCCCCCATTATTGGGGGTTTGGGGGCATTTAGTGGGCTAGAAACAGGGCTAGAAATCGGTAACGCCGCAAACGGAACGGTTTGTAAAATCCCATCCCCAACAATAACTAACCGTTTATTTCCCAACTGATTGAGAACGGGAGATAATAAAATTTGACTCAACTTTTCACCCGTTGGCGGGACGACAGCCAAAGATTGAATTTCTTGTAAAAAAGATGTTGCTAACGGTTCTATTTCTGAACGTTTGGGGAGTTGATAACTTTTCACTTCCGTTGTACTCACCAACCATAAAAAACTGCGTACAGTTCCCAACGAATAAACCAACAACACTGTCTCATCGTCGAGAACTTGTTGCTGAATTTCCGAGGCGGTTAACGGTGAGGGATATTGTAAATTAGCATATTGGGGACTATTGCGTTTGATTTCAACTTCTAGGTTTCGGAGTTCGCCGCGAACCGCTTCAATTTCCTGCTTTAATTCATCAATATTTCTTTCTCCCGGATTGAGTTGTCGGGTTTGGTCTAACGCATTGAGTCGTTGCAGTAATTTCTGTTCTTCCGCCAACAATTGCGGGTCAACCCCTTCCTTAATATTCGCCCCCGACTCGGCTAAAATATCTAATAAACTCCTCGCCCGACCCCGTTCGCTGGCGTGTAACGCTTTGGCATCATAGCCTTGATTGGGGTTTTGTTGGTGCAACTCCATCAACAAATCAATATAAAATTCATAATAACCATAAACTGTCGCAAAGTAAGAAGTTCGTAGGTCTTGACTAATAATTTTGGTGCGGAGTTCTTCAATAATATTAATCGCTGATTCTATGTCTGTTAAAGCTTCGGTGAGGTTGCCTTGACTGCGTTTGAGGAAAGCAAAATTAGAGAGAGTGGTGGCTTCCCCCGCTTTATTTCCCACTTGTCGCGTTAAAGGAAGGGATTGGTTGAAGTAATCGAGGGCAAGTTGAGAGTCTCCCAAATTTGAGTAGACACCGCCAATATTGTTGAGAGTGAGTGCTTCCCCCGCCTTATCCCCCACCTGTCGCGATAAAGGAAGGGATTGGTTGAAGAAATCGAGGGCAAGTTGAGAGTCTCCCAAATCTGAGTAGACAAGGCCAATACCAGTGAGAGTGCTCGCTTCCCCCGCCTTATCCCCAACCTGTCGCGATAAAGGAAGGGATTGGTTGAAGAAATCGAGGGCAAGTTGTTTATCTCCCAAAGCATTGTAGACATTGCCAATATTGTTGAGAGTAGTCGCTTCCCCCGCCTTATCCCCAACCTGTCGCGATAAAGGAAGGGATTGGTTGAAGAAATTGAGGGCAAGTTGTTTATCTCCCAAAGCATTGTAGACATTGCCAATATTGTTGAGAGTAGTCGCTTCCTGTGCCTTATCCCCCACCTGTCGCGATAAAGGAAGGGATTGGTTGTAGAAATCGAGGGCAAGTTGTTTATCTCCCAAAGCATTGTAGACATTGCCAATATTGGTGAGAGTAGTCGCTTCCCCCGCTTTATTCCCCACCTGTTGCATTAAAGGAAGGGATTGGTTGTAGTATTCGAGCGCCTGCTGAGAGTCTCCCAAATCTGAGTAGACCAGGCCAATATTGTTGAGAGTAGTCGCTTCCCCCGCTTTATTCCCCACCTGTTGCATTAAAGGAAGGGATTGGTTGTAGAATTCGAGCGCCTGCTGAGAGTCTCCCAAATCAGAGTAGACCAGGCCAATATTGTTGAGAGTAGTCGCTTCCCCTGCTTTATCCCCCACCTGTCGCCTTAAAGGAAGGGATTGGTTGTAGAAATCGAGCGCCTGCTGAGAGTCTCCCAAATCTGAGTAGACACCGCCAATATTGTTGAGAGTCCTCGCTTCCCCCGCCTTATCCCCCACCTGTCGCGATAAAGGAAGGGATTGGTTGAAGTAATCGAGGGCGGTTTGTTTGTCTCCCAAATCATCATAAATTCTACCCAGTCCTAACAAACTAACCGCTTGTCCTTCCAAGTTTCCCGCTTGCTGAAAAAGTTGTAGTGCCTTTTCAAAAACTGGAATTGCCTGTTGATAAGATTCTGCTGTCCCTTGCCGAAACAGTTCAAGTCCCTGCTGTAATAATCTTTCCGCTTCAACATTGGGGTCTGTAGAGTTATTTTTTCCGAGATTTCTAATAAGAGCAAGAGTTCTAGCTTCAGCCGCTTTATTCTCCAGTTGTCGCAAGAGGGGAAGGGATTGGTTGTAGAATAAGAGCGCCCGTTGAGAGTCTCCCAAATCATCATAAATTCTACCCAGTCCTAACAAACTAGCAGCTTGTCCTTCCAAGTTTTCTACTTGCTGATAAAGTTGTAGCGCTTTTTCTAAAACTACAATTGCCTGTTTATAAGATTCTGCCGTCCCTTGTTGAAACAGTTCAAATCCCTGCCTCAATAATATTTCCGCTTCAACATTGGGGTCAGTTTGGGCGATAACTTCTCCGCGATGAAGGGTTGTGGGTAGGGTTAACAAAGGGAAACCCAAGTTCAACAGAAAGATGCTGTTAACGCTGAGAACCGATAGCCACTGTTGGGGTAGACGCATCAATTGGATTTCCTCACCGCAAGAACCACTCATCACAATATATATCTGATGTTCGGGAGGTTATGCAAATGGGGGTGGAGGGCTGTTTTCTCTTGCCCCCTAAATCCCCCGCCCCCGTGACCCCGCCCCCTAAATCCCCCAATTCTGGGGGACTTTTAAAGAGGGGGGCTATTTCCAAAGTTGGGGGCTGGGGGGCTTCACTTTTGTTCGGGAGGTTATGCAAATGCTGTTAGCTTTGCTCAATAGAATTTTCTCTCAACCATTGAGCTAAAGACTCCTGAGTTTCTTGGTCTGTCGCCAACCGTTCTATCATTTGTACAACCTCCATTTCTGGAACATCCAATAAATAACCATTCACCAATAAAAAAGTTGCCATGACGACAAAAGCGATGCGTTTATTTCCGTCAATAAAGGGGTGATTTTTGACCAAACTATAGCCATAAGCAGCAGCCAGTTCAAATAAATTGGGTTGACCATAAACAAATAAATGTCTAGGTCTAGCTAAACTCGCAGCTAGAAGATTTTCATCCCTAACTCCTAAATAACCCCCATGCTGTTGAATTTGATCTTGATGAATTACTCGCACAACTTCTTCAGAAATCCATAGCGGTTCGTTCACTGGGCTAATTCCCGTAAAGCATTTTTATACTTTTTGCTAATCACTCGATATGCTGCTATTGTCTTGTCAAATTCATCCGAGTTAAAATTAGAGGAATCTTCTAAATGTGTTTTCTCGGCTTTTTCGACTAGAGAATGCAAAAGTGTCAAAGCTTCTGGTAAAAGCTCATCCGGTAATTCTCCAACTAACATGGCAATTTCTTGACGGATTGATTGACTCATTGTTTTGACTTGTAGGCTATGTTTTTAAAGCAGTAACAATTATTTAGGCGATTATTTTTTTTATAAGAGCTTCTTTGCTCGTTCGTTGGCGGCGGCTAACTCGGCTTCCGCTAGGGCTTCTAATTCGTTCTGTTCTTCATTTGATAAATGTTGTTGATTGTGTTGACCTTCGTGAAACTTATTCATTTTTACGTTAGATTAACCTCAAAAATTAATTATAACATTTGAAAGCCATGTCAGAGAAAACATGATATTACTCAATTATCCAATCGCTTATGAGTTAATTAGTTAATCGTTGCGTTCGCGTAGCGTGGCGCTAGCTGATCGCTTTTATAATTGCTTCGGAAAGTTCAACAGACATAAAGTAGTTTTGAGGATATAAATAATCTTCTCCAGATTCATCAATGACTCGAATCATGTCATGCAAACTGGCAGACTTATCGGGAATCACTTGATAGATTTTCTTCACTTCCAAAGAAGCTGTGTAATTTTGGTTATTGATGCAAATCACAAATTCCATCAGATTTACTCCAAAATATACTTGATTTTCATTTCTTTTTTACCAAGTCCATGAGCTTCATACCAATGAACTTCTGCTCGACAAACTGTTCCGTCTTCAAGTTGAATTGTAGCAATTACTTTGAGTTTTCGCCACCTTCTAGAACCATAAACTTTTCGCAGTCGTTCTAACTCTCGGATTGAGTTCCCTACTGCAATCGTTTCAATATCATTAATTTCTCCTATAATCCTAAAATTCAAATCAGTTTGCTCCTAAAATACTGATTTATTTTCTTGAAAAGCTGTTTAGCTAATTCATTTGCGGATGTTAACTCTGCTGTTGTTCTAAATCCTTCGACAAAAAACTGATAAAAAAAGGTGCGCCTACGCGATCGCCAACGCACCCAAAAAACGGTAATAGTAATTAGAAATTACGCTTCATCTAAAGCCGCAATACCGGGTAATTCTTTCCCTTCAAGCAACTCCAAACTCGCGCCGCCACCCGTAGAAATGTGGCTCATTTTCTCACCCAAACAAAGCTGTTCAACCGCAGCAACGGAGTCACCACCCCCGATAATGGTAGTGGTTCCAGTTCCGGTAAGATCGGCTAAAGTGCGGGCGATGCCTTCGGTACCTTTGGCGAATTTCTCCATTTCAAACACACCCATCGGACCGTTCCAGATAACCGTTTTGCAGTCGCCCAAAGCCTCTTGGAAGACTTTCACCGACTCCGGACCAATATCCAACCCCATCCAACCGTCGGGAATTTCTTCGACGCTGACGGTTTGAGTATTGGCTTCTGCATCGAACTTATCGGCGACAACAACATCCGTCGGAAGTAACATCGCAACGCCCTTTTCCTTGGCCTTGGCTTCCAAAGACTTGGCCAGTTCGATTTTATCGTCTTCAACCAGAGATTTACCCACACTCAAACCCCGGGCTTTGTAGAACGTGAAAATCATCCCACCGCCCAACAGCAGCTTGTCACACTTGTCGAGTAAGGCTTCAATCACACCAATCTTACTAGACACCTTAGAACCGCCAATAATCGCCGCTAACGGACGTTGGGGATTATCAATAGCACCCTTGAGGAATTGCAGTTCCTTTTCGATCAGAAAACCCGCTACACTGGGGCTGAGGTATTTGGTGACGCCTTCAGTGGAAGCATGGGCGCGGTGGGCGGTTCCGAACGCATCGTTAACGTACATATCCGCAACAGACGCCAATTGTTTGGCAAATTCGGGGTCGTTGTCTTCTTCGCCCGCATAGAAGCGAACGTTCTCCAGAAGCACCACATCGCCATCATTCATCGAGTTAACGACAGAAGCAACTTCATCACCGATGCAATCGTCACATTTTTTAACTTCTTTACCCAACAGTTCCGACAGACGACCCGCAACAGGCGTTAAACGCATGGAGTCAACCACCTTAGCCTTCGGACGACCAAAGTGACTGGTGAGAATCACCTTAGCGCCTTTGGAGGTTAAATCTTGAATCGTCGGCAGGGCAGCGCGAATCCGAGTATCATCAGTAATAGAACCGTTGTCGATTGGCACGTTAAAGTCCGCCCGCACCAGTACCTTTTTCCCGGATAAGTCGGATGCCGATAAATTTGCTACAGTTTTCTTTGTCACAGGATTAACCTCCTAATTGGTTCTTATGATCGAGTTCAAATGGAATCGGGGCGGAGCTACTGACTGATTAACAGCGTTTAAGCGGTCGATCAATCGATATGATGATATCTTTTCATCAATAACCGTTCACCGTAAACATTTTACCGGAGTCCGCGTCTTGGAGCAGACGTGTTATGTTTAAGACTGTTTTACTTCCTGTCGATCAAAGCCGAGAAGCCCGTGAAGCGGCTGATGTGGCTCTTAACATTGTTAAAACTTACCAGGCCAACCTGGTGATCCTGGCCGTCCTCGAACCGGAGGAAGACGAAACCGGCGAACCTCCCCATTCGGAGAAGATGACTTCTGAAGAAGCGGTTCAAAAACTGCTCGCAGAAGCCCAAGCCATGTTTGTTAAGGCCGGAGTTGAGGTGAAAACCCTCGAACGTGAGGGCAAACCCGCTTTTACCATTTGCGATGTCGCCGATGAAATTGAGGCGGATCTCATCGTGATGGGAAGTCGGGGGATGGGTTTGGCCGAAGGGAATGCCGCCGACAGCGTGACCAACCGGGTGATTAATCTTTCTCCCTGTCCCATTTTGGTTGTACCCTAACATTACAACTGTAGGGGCCGGTTCAACCAAGATGTCTGTCTTCCCAGATACAAGTTTTGTCAACCCGCCCTCTCTACCGGGGATGAAATTCCCTCACATTACAACTGTAGGGGCGGGTTCTGCCAAGATGTCTGTCTTCCCAGAAACAACTTTTGTCAACCCGCCCCCTCTACCCGGGATGAAATTCCCTGTATGTCTGAAAACTAACTGGTCGGTGCGAGGGGGCGGGTTCATAAAGATTGTTAGTGAGTAACATACATCAATGGGGAACCCGCCCCTACAAAATTCTTCCCTGATCCGTCGTTCCCTCTGTTTTATGGCTATTCAATGGTATCCCGGTCACATCGCTAAAGCTGAACGCAACCTCAAAGAACAACTCAAACGAGTTGATGTCGTTTTAGAGGTGCGGGATGCGCGTATCCCTGTGTCAACCCATCATCCTCAAGTTCCCGAATGGGTGGGAAGCAAGGCGAAGGTGTTGGTTGTTAACCGCATGGATATGATTTCGCCCGAAGTCAAGCAACAGTGGGAAGATTGGTTTATTGAACAGGGGGAAACACCCTATTTTACCAACGCCCAACAGGGACAGGG
Organism: Capilliphycus salinus ALCB114379; assembly: GCF_047276495.1. Taxonomy (NCBI): domain Bacteria; kingdom Bacillati; phylum Cyanobacteriota; class Cyanophyceae; order Oscillatoriales; family Sirenicapillariaceae; genus Capilliphycus; species Capilliphycus salinus. The sequence goes on from NZ_CP178543.1 coordinate 1,056,755, forward strand.
GGTGGCGGAAATTGCAAAAGCCGCTCAAAAAGTGGGCGCTGAGGTTAACGAAAAGCGCAAGAGTCGGGGGATGCTTCCTCGTCCCGTGCGAGCGGTTGTGATAGGATTTCCGAATGTGGGAAAATCGGCTTTAATTAATCGGTTATTGAAGCGAAAAGTGGTAGAAAGTGCCAGACGTGCGGGGGTTACGCGATCGCTTCGTTGGGTGAGAATTTCCGATCAAATTGAGTTATTGGATGCGCCGGGTGTGATTCCTTCGCGGATTAAAAGTGAAGAAAAAGCGTTAAAATTGGCTATCTGTGAAGATATCGGCGAGGCGGCTTATGAAAATCAAGAAGTTGCTGCGGCATTGGTCGAATTTTTGCAAGATTTGGGGTTAGAAAGTAAGCTCGGCGATCGCTATAATTTTACTCCCGATCATCTGACAACCGGAGAATTGTATTTACATCAACTCGCGGCGGAATCTTATCAAGACGATATCGAACGCACCGCCTGTCAAATTTTAAATGATTTTCGTAAAGGGTTATTAGGGGCGCTTCCGTTAGAATTACCGCCTAATTCATAGCATTTATTGTCAATTTATTTGCGGCTAACTTTTATATGTTTTAATAATTTATTGGTTGTCAAAACGAAATTAATAGGGATAGTACAATCAGAAATACCGTTAAATTTGGAGAAAGTATAAGGGAATTTATCTGCAATTCACCCCATTTTTAAGTCCTGTCCGTTTCATTTTTCCTCTTGATTTTAATTGCTGTGGAAGACCGGACTTGTGTAGGGGCTTTCCTCAGCCAAAATCTCTATATTCCTAAAAACAATCTATATAAACCCGCCCCCATTTCCGCTTTATGCCAAACCCCACGCCTTGATCCCAGGCAACCGATCTACTATCCTGGAGAATTGGAAGACCTCACTCAACAGCGGCGATCGCATTCAGGTATACCCCCAACGACGACTCGGGTTGAAAGCTGGGGTCAACATTTGGGGTCAAAGATGATCGAGTCGCTATTGGTGATTTGGAGTCTAACGGCTAAAAATTCTCAAAAACTGTCTAATTTAACATTTTGAGTTCAAACCCCAAGGTAAAATATAGGCTCTTTCCCACATAACTTAAATCTTTGTAGAATAGTGAAGATTTATCTACGATTTCCGTGACCGGGGTGTGTTTTGTGGTGTAGTTAACCGAATTCGGTTACTTTTCATCAAATTTGAATTGTCATCCCTTAAAATTGGGGTTGACAAACGTGTAACTGTGAGGCAGGGAACGTCGTCAACGCAATAAATTAATACAGCAATGATTCAGAAGCACTCGCTATCTTTTCTCACACAGGCTTTAGTCGGAACTCTGGCGGGTACATTTATCGGTTGTGGGGTGCTGTTACCCTCATCGACCGCCATAGCGGGTGCAGTGTTGGGAGTGGTTCGCTCTGACAGTGCAACCGATTGGAGCCAGATCGAAAGTCGGCTCAAAGCCAGCCGGGTCAATTATACAACGGTTGATCTGGAGAATATCCGCAGTCTGACGGATTTAGCAGGCATTCAAGTTTTATTTCTACCCAATGTAGAAGTCCTCAGGACAGAACAGGTTAAAATTATACAACAATGGGTTAATCAAGGCGGAAAATTAATCGCAAGCGGTCCCATTGGTCAGAAATCAACGCCTTTAGCCCGTCAACTGTTGAGGACATTATTGGGGTCCTACTGGGCGTTTCCACTCAGTACCCCCGCCCAACCCGAAGCTAAAAGCCATCGCTGTCAAGAACAAATTTGTCGGGAGTTAACCCAATGGTCGCCGACGGTTGAAAGCCAAGGAACGGTTAACGGGGGCGTACTCATTCCCTCCAGCTTAGAAAGCTACACCGCAGGCGTATGGTCCGGAAGCGGCGGATCTCCGTCTGTCATTACCACCCGCAGTGCAACTTACATCGGTTGGCGCTGGGGAAGTAGTGAAGGAGCAGATGTAGATGCCCTGTGGTTACAAGCGGCGGTTAATCGCTACGAAGGGTCTGTAAATCCCGGTTTAGCCCTAAATTCCCCAACTTCGCCTCCGGTTCAACAACCGGTGCAGAATCCGCCGGAAAATCCAGAACCGAATAATACCTCAACTTTGCCTCCGGTTCAACAACCGGTGCAGAATCCGCCGGAAAATCCAGAACCGAATAATACCTCAACTTCGCCTCCGGTTCAACAACCAACCGTTAACAGTAATCGTCGGAATACTTCTCGGGCGAATACAGCCGCCAATCGTAACAGTAATTCTAATCCAACTTCTGCGGCCGGTCATACTTCTCGGGCGAATACAGCCGCCAATCGTAACAGTAATTCTAATCCAACTTCTGCGGCCGGTCATACTTCTCGGGCAAATACAGCCGCCAATCGTAACAGTAATTCTAATCCAACTTCTGCGGCTCCTCCGACACAACCGAGATCGAGAAATCAAGCCAACCGCCGAGAGCGTACAGACAGACAGAACTCCCGTTCACAAGCCGATAACAACAATAACAATAACAATCAGCCGAGCGCGAGAACCCAACCGGTTCAACCCACTCCTGCGGCTTCTGCGGGTCAAAATTCTTCTGTGCTTTCGAGATTATCACCCGGTTCAACCTCTGGGGCTAATAACCGAAGCGTACCGGAAAACTTTGTCGATCCCTCCGATCAAGTCGCACCTGCGGGGTTAAGCGTTACACCCGGAAACGAACCGATCGATGAATACATGGCGATGGGAATGCGCCAAGAGTTGATGAACCTGTTGGGGCGGTTTGAAAATGCTCTGGCTGCTGCCAATTCTAGCAGTACCCCCGTCAGTTTAAAAGTCGCATCGACTCAACTCAACGAAGTCGCCCAAAGTAATACAATCGATAATCAGTCCGCAACAGCAGTGATCGCCTTTGTTGAGCAAGTTCTCAAAGACTTTCCCGAGTTAGTCAACCAACAAAATTGGGCCGTAGCTCGTCAACAATGGTTAGAAGCTCGTCAGAAACTCTGGGAAAATTATCCCATAGATGGACAACGGGCGGGGGCAGAAATTCGCGCCGTTTGGCTCGATCGCGGGACCATTGTTCAAGCCAGAAGTGAAGCGGGACTCGCCAAAATCTTTGACCAACTCGCCCAAGCGGGAATTAATACCGTTTTCTTTGAAACCGTTAACGCCGGTTTTCCCATCTATCCCACAAAAGTCGCACCCCAGCAAAACCCCTCAACTCGCGGCTGGGACCCGTTAGCCAGCGCCGTTAAACTCGCTCACGACCGCGGAATGGAGTTACACGCTTGGTTGTGGACCTTTGCAACCGCCAACCAGCGTCATAATCCCTTAATTGGTCAGCCTAGCACCTATATCGGGCCTGTTTTAACGGCTCATCCCGACTGGGTTAACCGGGATAATCGGGGTCGAATGTGGCATGAAAACGACGGTAAAGCTTATCTCGATCCGGCAAATCGGGAAGTTCGCAGTTATATTTTGCGGCTCGTTGGAGAAATTGTCTACAATTACGATGTTGATGGGATACAGCTTGATTATATTCGCTATCCGTTTCAAGATCCCAATCGCAATTTTAACTTTGGTTACGGTACCGCCGGACGGGAACAGTTTCGCCAGTTAACCGGAGTCGATCCCATCTCGATTAGCCCGAAAGATACTCAATTGTGGCAACAGTGGACGAATTTCCGGGTTGAACAGGTTAATAGCATGGTTCGGGAAGTGTCTCAATTTCTCCGACAGCAATACCCGGATGTGATTTTCTCCGTCGCCGTTTTTCCCCATCCCGAAGCCGATCGCATTCGTAAAATTCAACAACATTGGGAAACTTGGACGCAACAGAATTATGTCGATCTGTTGGTCCCGATGACTTATTCTCTCGATACGAATCGTTTACAGCGGATTACTCAACCCCTGACTGATTCTAACCGTCTGGGAGCCACTTTAATTGTGCCTTCGGTGAAGTTACTGGATATTCCCGAAATTGTCGCGATCGATCAAATACAAGCCTTGCGGGACCTGCCAACGGGCGGATATTCGATTTTTGCCGTCGAAACCATTGGTTATCATTTGCAGGGATTTTTTAACCGCACTCAGGGATGTGGTCGTCAAGGTTGTCCTTCCACTGCGATCCCTTACCGTGAACCGTTTGTGGCGGCGGCTGACCGTTACACGGCTTTGAAACGGGAATGGAGTTTTCTCCTGGCTAATGACCGTTTATGGATTCGCGACAACGAATTAGAAGCCTTGAGTCGTAAAGCAGAGGAGTTGGGCGAAGCGTTAAATGAGTTGGCGGCTAATCCCACCGCTCAAAATTTTAACAATGCTCAACGCCTCCTGAGTGCGTTTCAAGCCCAGTTTCAACGGTCTATGCGTCTGCAAGCCTTAGAAAGACGCTATCAAGTTGAAAGTTGGGAAAATCGCCTCGCCAGTGTCGAAATGTTACTCCGTTACGGCGAACGAGTTGAGTTAAACCCGTCAACCGCAACCCGTCAATAGGTGTCTGGTGTCGGGATATGCGTCTGTAGGGGCGGGTTCGCCGTTGATTGATCGACTCCAGCCGACAACCGATCTAAACCCGCCAATAGACCTCAGATGTCAGCAGATGCGTCTGTAGGGGCGAGTTCGCCGTTGATCGATCAACTCCAGCCGACAACCGATCTAAACCCGCCCCCTCCTCATATGATATCCGCTTGATTAATGGGTCTTATGGGTGCGGGGCGGGTTTAACTCAATCTCGGAGTGATCGCCCTCGTTCAATGCTGAGGCGCGCCCCTACATGACGCTCATTGATTAGTCGGATCTCATATCAGAAGAACTTGTTGCTAGAGACTCAAAAACCCGGTTTCTTTGAGAAACCGGGCTTTTGGGATGTACCCGCTCGCAACAGCCCTATCAAGCCGAAAATTAACGAACCTGACAGGGGAGTGAATTAGGACGCTGAGAATGTTGTTAACCCAATCGATCGCTTTAGGCTACGATTTCATCTGAGTCTTCTTCATCGGGATCTTTGGCAACCTTTTGTTTAAAGGCTTTCCCGGCGGAAAAAGAAGGAGCGGTGGTTGCGGGAATCGTCATCGGTTGGCCTGTGCTTGGGTTTCGACCTTCACGGGCTTTGCGATGTTTGGCTTCAAATGAACCAAACCCAACCAGCGTTACCTTTTCACCCTCTGCAACTGCATCCATGATACATTCACAAATGGCTGAGACAATCGCATCAGCCTGTTTTTTGGTGACTCCTGCTTTGTATGCAGTTTCTTGGACTAACTGTTCTTTGTTCATGCTAAGTGTACCTCCTGAAGCTATTTTCGCCTGTTTTCTCTCCCGTGAGAACTGATGGCTGTTCTAGCATAAACTGCTTTGTAATAGGCAAGTTTATCCTATTGTTCCACTGGCAATTGTAGGATTTTGACCCAAAAGTTGAGTCGATAGGCTCAGTTCAATCCCAATTATCCTCCCAACATTGACCCGCTCAAACCTCCAGTAAACCTAGATTTATTGCGGGTTTGAGCATTTAGACCCCATCGCCTAAACTCCCTCTAGACTGACCCTAAAGGATCTGAAGCTTGAGTACATTTGCGGGTCAATCTTGCTCAAAGCGATCGCGATCGATCTTTGGAAAAATTTAATCCTTAGGAAATCATTTTGATCGCATTTTGTACTTTCTTGACAATTGAGCAACTCAAAATTACCACCTCGATTCCGCCATTGTTACCCCTAGCCCTTGTGAACTCCTGTCGATATCGTCCATGTGATTTTACTCGTTTTGGGGATTAGTTTTCCTCCTGAGAAAGTGATTTTGCCTGATAAAAACGACAATCTTCACAAGGTCCAGAAGGATTTACCGCACAACGAATATAAGACGAACGTGCATTATATTGGCAGGAAAGATCGCCAATCAAATAGCCCACTCCTTCTACATATTGGGCATCGGGGGGTAAGTCCGATCTGCGCCAATGGGTAACGGTCAAACCCGTTCCCACTGTGGAAAGCTGACCGATAACACGGGTTTCAATTCGTTGGCGGAACTGCCAATAAATAATTGCGGGACTAACTCCAAGAATGAGAATAAATAGGGAAATAAACACGACACAATCTTCTCAAAATTATCGGTTTTTGTAGATATTTTGTCAAGAAACAGTCGAATTCTGAAGGCTTAAAAAATAACCCACCAGATAAAGAGAACCACACAAAACCACTAAGTTTGAAGACGCAGATGAGACGGCCGCCTCTAAACCTGCAATCAAATCGGGATAAGCTTGAGATCTGGCTAAACTCGGACAAATCTGGCGACTTAAGGCCGCTAATTGTTCCGGTTCGGCGCTACTATGGTCGGGTACGGGAACCAAATACAATTGATCTCCCGGACGCAGCAAGGCTTCAAAGATATCAGCATGATCTTTTGTAGATAACATTCCCATCACCCAAGTAATCGGCTGTTGGTTCGATGTAGAAGGTGAGTGATTCACCCCGGCATCTTCAACGGATTGAGGGTTGATACTATCAATATATTGACGCAAAACTTGGGCGGCTGCCGGATTGTGAGCGCCATCAACTAACAGTCGCCGATCGCGCCAATTGGTCCATTGTAGCCTTCCCAACCAGCGAGTTTTTGTCATTCCTTGCCAAATCGCTTCCGAGGAAATCTGCCACCGTTGTTGTTGTAATAATTTTATCGCAGCGATCGCGATCGCTGAATTGATCAGTTGCACCTGTCCCAACAGGGGTAAAGGGTACTCAATATCTTGATAAATCGCTATTGTTAATCCTTGTGATGTTTTTTTGTGCGTCGCAGTTGCCGCTTCTACCCAAACTGCCGGACAGTCTAATTCATTAATGCGCTGTTCGACAACTGCTTGAGCGTCCGGGGGCAGTTTACCAATGACCGCCGGACATCCGGCCTTGAGAACCCCCGCTTTTTCTCTAGCGATATGCGCCACAGTCGGGCCTAAACGTTGCCAGTGTTCGCGACTAATGGAAACGATAGCGCTAACTAACGGGCGATCGCAAACATTTGTTGCATCCAGTCGTCCGCCCAAACCGACTTCGATCACGGCAATATCTACCTGTTGTTGGGCAAAATAAAGCCATGCGGCGGCGGTAATGACCTCAAACTGGGTCGGAGAGGGTTGGTTCGGATCGATCGCCGCTTCGACTTCTAACAGGACTCGTTCGAGATCGGTTCGGGAAATGGGCTGTTCGTTGATACAAATCCGTTCTGTCCAGTCTACCAGATGAGGGGAAATGTAGCGTCCGACTCGATAGCCGGCTTGAGTCAAAATTGAGGACAGGTAAGCGCAGACGGAACCCTTGCCATTGGTTCCCGCAACGTGAATAATGGGAACCTGGTGGTGGGGATTGCCCAAACAGGCGAGTAGGTTTTCAATTCGTTCTAAGCCGAGATGAACCCCAAAGCGTTGGAAGCGTTCTAAAATTTGGTCTACTGTCACGATAGATGATTAAAAGATAAAAGTTTAAGTAGGCAATAAGGAATCTTGCAATAGGGGAAAGGGGAAAGGGGAAAGGGGAAAGGGGAATTCTGAACTCCTGAACACAGCAACTCCTCTCCATCTCCTGACCCCAAAAAATTCCCCATTGATGATCTTTGGCAACAATTTAAGTATTCTATTTCTAGGATTCGTTGGAGGAGGGAGAATCTTCTTCTTCGAGATCGAGGGTGAGTTTTTGTAGAAGCGATCGCAAGGAAGCCCGGGGAATATAGGGCCAGCCTCCGTAAGCTTCGATCTCTTTGAGTAAGGCGTAAAGCGCCTGACGGTTATCCGGTAAAGCCTCTCGAAACCAGCTTTCTCGAATTTCTCGATGCAAGACTTCTAAAGTGCGTAGTATCGCCAACAGTGCGACTGTATCTCCTTTAACGTCTTGGCTCATTGAGCGAATCGTCTGGGTTAGCGATTCTAACTGAGACTTAAACGGTTCTGATTGAAAGTTGGTTTCTGATTCCATGATCAATGCAGCTTGCTCTATTGTTTCTCAATTCTCAGCTTTGTCTAGAACATCTGGCAAGTTTGGGCGGCTCGACCCCGAATATACGGGAGTCTACAGTCAATCAGCAGATCTACCTAAGTAGTTTAGCTCAGGTTGCTAGAAATTCATACTCTAGGCAACAAAAAAAGTCACAAGCCATGTACAATTCTCTATTGGGCGATCATTGAAAGTCCCGATTGCACAAGATAAAAAGTCTGCGATCGGATTCCCAATTCTCCGGGAAAAATCGCAAATAGCAGACAATAAGTGTTCGATTTGTGATCGGTCAAGTTCATGGTAACAGAGACCGATCGCTGAAAATATGTCACATATCGATTGGGGATATAGAGGTTAAAAATGAAATATCGTGCTTTAGTGGCTACACTTTTAGCATTATGCTTGAGTGTACTAACGGCTTGCTCATCCGGGCCAGAAACAAAAGATCGAGAATTACTGACCTATGATGACATCGTTAATACCGGTTTAGCGGTTAACTGTCCGAGTTTACCGGAAACCGCTCGGGGTTCCATTGCTCTTGATGCCAACACATCCTATGAAATTTCCGGTCTGTGTTTGCAGCCAACCAATTATTTTGTCAAGGAAGAACCCACCAGCAAACGCAAAGAAGCTGAATTCGTTCCGGGTAGATTGTTAACTCGATTTACTTATAGTCTAGACCAGGTGGGCGGCTCTTTAAAATTTGATCAAAACGGTGTTCTTACCTTTCAAGAAAAATACGGTATAGATTTTCAGCCGATTACTGTTCGGCTTCCCGGTGGCGAACAGGTTCCGTTTTTGTTTACTATCAAAGGTTTGGTCGCTCAAAGTCAACCCGGTTTATCGAGTATTAATACTTCCACTGACCTCGAAGGCGTGTTTGATGTTCCTTCTTATCGCGGTTCTACCTTCCTCGATCCCAAGGGTCGCGGTTTGGCGACTGGTTATGATAACGCTGTTGCTCTCCCGGCAACCGCCGATGAGGAAACCTTTGCTGAAGCTAATATTAAGCTGGCGGATACTCAAGTTGATGCGGGTAAGATTTCTCTGCAAGTGTCTAAGGTTGATGGAGATACAGGCGAAATTGCCGGAATTTTTGAGAGCGAACAACCTTCAGATTCAGATTTAGGTGCGAAAGAGGCTGTTGAAGTCAAGGTTCGCGGTTTATTCTACGCTCGTGTAGAACCTAAGCGCTCTTAGTCGGTTGATTTTTAACAATTTAGGTTGAACTGCTTTATTTTTCCCGGTTTGGGGGTTTAGTGTTCAATCAATGCTTTGGAGGGGCAAGTTGTCCCTCTTTTTGATTGCTGCTTCTTGGCTTTGATTGTCCATCGATACATTTTAAACGATTGTTTCAAAGCAGTCTCATATCATTTTAAGTTTCATAAACTCCGCTTAAATTTTTAATTGAATCAACCCGTTTCACGCTTATTTATTCCCCAATCTGATAAATTTTTAGGATTCAACCCTTAGCGATCGCCCGGTTGATAACCCGAGTTTAACCCTTGCCGTTACAGGATTTTTAGTTTATACTTGGCACTGGAGGAATAAATCGATATCTCCTTTTCTAACAGTTGTATATAAACACTGTATACCTACGTGAATTTATGGATATTTTCTAATCTTTAGAAAGTTCTCTCCGTAAATTTACTGAATTTCAAAAAACAATAGAAAAACAAATCAGTTTCATCCCGAGACTGATATCATCTCAAAACTTTACCAGAAGCCTGCTCTACCAACGAGAGGATTGACCTATGTTAGCCAAAGCCACCAACACCATCAAGTGCGAAACTCTAGAACTACTGCGTCAGTACCAGTGTTCTCCCTCAAAAGAACTCCGGAATCAGCTTGTACAGCTTAATATCGGACTGGTTCGCAAAGAAGTCCATCACTGGATTAACCAATGTACCGAAAGCTATGATGACTTGCAGCAAGTCGGCTGTATTGGACTAATTCGCGCCATTGAACGGTTTGACTTATCTAAGGGTCACGCCTTTAGTTCTTTTGCGATTCCGTATATTCGCGGAGAAATCCAACATTACCTCAGAGATAAAAGTCTCCCCCTACGAGTTCCCCGCCATTGGGTGACTCTCCAACGTCAAGGAATGAAGCTGTCTCAACAATTGCAAGTGGAACTGAAGCGACAGCCGACTGATGCGGAAATAGCCGCCCGCTTAGGTATCTCAGAAACAGAATGGGGTCAGGTGAAACTTGCGGGTTATAATCGCTCTCTGTTGAGTTTAGATGCTCCGGTTCAAGATGAAAACGAAGGGACTACCTGTCTGGGAGAATTGGTTCCCGATACCCGTTACCGCAGCTTTCAACTCGCTCAAGAAGACCAAATTCGTTTACAGCAAGCCTTAGCCAAGTTAGAAGAAGGGACTCGTAAGGTTTTAGAGTTTGTCTTCCTCTACGACTTAACTCAGAAGGAAACAGCCGAACGCATGGGTATTAGCGCTGTTACCGTTTCTCGGCGCGTTAAGAAGGGCCTCAATTCACTTCAGCGAATTATGGTAGGCTCAGAAGACGAATAATTATAAGGTGCGTGACTATCTACCTCGTAGGGTGGGTCAGATAATTAGCCTCACTATTTAACCGATAACTTTCTGGTCTGACCCACCCTACCCTCACCAATTTTCGTAGGGTGGGTCAGATAATTAAGCTTTGGGTTCAACCGATAACTTTTTGGTCTGACCCACCCTACCCTCTACCATGTAAGCTGGGGTGGGTCAGATAATTAACGTTAAAGTTAAACCCATACATTTGTTGTCTGACCCACCCTACCCTCGGACGAACTCTATCCGATTCAATTAAAATTCCCCGGATTAAGCTGATGATCAATTATTCACAGTTGGGTTAATTCTATGAAAATTACAGAACCCGCAATACTTTTATGCTTCTGGATCTTTTTACCGATGGGGTCTGGGGATTTTAATTATTTATTGGCTCAAATATTTTTGTCTGAGATTAAAGCGGCTCATATTGCTAGACGAGCCGAACAAAATCTGAGTTTAGACCCCGATAATAATAGTGAGCAAGCATTTAAAGACTTTCTTTCAGCGCTTTGGTTTGCACCGGGTAATACAACGGCTTATGCTTACTTTGAAGTTATGAATTCTTATTTAGACTTGTTCAATCCTCAGAACGCAAATCTCATCACTAATACTGAATTAACCCCAGAATCCGATTAAAAATCTTACTTTTTAAGGTAAATTTTCTTCAGATATAATTTTAGTTCAATATGAGTTTGTTTCTCAAATAATTATTGAGGAACAAGGAAAATAACCTTTGATATTGACAGTTAAACATTTCTAAGATTTCAGTAATTATTCTCTTGGCTATCAAAGATTTAAAGTCTAATCTTGATAGTAGAGGTAGCAATTAACCTGATGTCATATGATATCCGACTAATCAATAATCCCAAGTGTAGGGGCGGGTTCTGCATTGAGCTTGACGACCACTGCGAGATTGAATTAAACCCGCCCCACCCCCATAAGAAAATTAATCAACCGGAGATCATATCAGTTGCTACCCCATTAGTCGTAGGAGTTACCAAAAAATGAGTGGTTCAGCTTTTGACGGTTTAGACGAGAATAGTTTCTTTGATAGAGTTAAAGCCAAGTTTTCTGAAAAAGTACCCGATTTATCTCAGACGTTAAATATTGCTATTATTGGGAAAGTTAGCTCGGTAAAAAGTTCTTTAATCAATGCTTTATTAAAACTCAGCCGAAGGCAAGCTTTAGAAATAGCAAAAGTAGGGGCGATTTCAGGAGTTACAAAAGGTTTAACCATCTTAAAACTTGATGAAAAAGTCTGTCTGATTGATTCACCAGGACTTGATGATGTGCGTGCGGAAAATAGCGATGTAACTCAAAATTTTCTCAAACATATCGATGTAGGAGTTTTTGTCGTCACAGGATCATCAGATGCTTCTCAGAAAAAAAATCTAGATGATTTGAGAAAACATTGTGATTCAATCTTTGTAGTTCTCAATAAGATTGATGAGTGGGATGACCTCGATCCAACGGTTATTGATGAGGTAATAAATCAGTGGAAAAATGACTTGAAAGTTGATAAAATCTATCCAACTTGTGCAAAAGGTTACGACCCTAAAAGTCGTCTCCCCAAGATGGATATTAGAGGTGTTTATCAGCTTCGTAAGGATATTGAGGAGTTCCTCCAAAAAAAGGGAAAGGACTTATTGCTCGCAAGACACATGGCTGAGAAAACTCCTTATGCTGTTGGAATAATTGTAGCAGCATTAGTAGCAGTAGCGGCTGAAGCATTCCTTCCGGGTAGTGCTGCTTTTATAACAGCAACGCAGGCAGCGGCTATTGGATCTTTGTATTATCTATACACGGGTCAGATTCTCTCTCCAACGGCAGCTATTGCAGTTCTTCCTACATTTTTGTCTCAGACTGTGGGTTTAAGTTTATTTTTGTTTGTCGAGTCGTTTCTTCCCCCAACAGGAATTATTGATGTAGCTGCGGCAAGTGTAGCAGTTGTTATTACTCTGGCTATGTTAGCAACTGTTAATTCTATACTTTCTAAGGGCGCTAAACTTGAACAAAAAGAACTGCTACAGTCAAAATTCAAAACCTATCATAAGCAGGCTAAAACACTTTTTAAGGATTTGGCATTAACCGATATAAATGATTTGCAGAGTTTGACAGGAATAGTTACCAAATTTCTCTCTTAATTTTTGCATAAGTCAGATTAGAATAGTAGGGTGGGTCAGATAATTAACCTTTGAGTTCAACCGATAACTTTTTGGTCTGACCTATCCTACCATGTAAGCTTGGGTGGGTCCGATAATTAACCTAACACTTAAGCCGATAAATTTTTGGTCTGACCCACCCTACCCTCATCAATTTTCGTAGGGTGGGTCAGATAATTAACCTAACAATTTAACCGATAAATTTTTGTCTGACCCACCCTACCATGTAAGCTTGGGTGGGTCCGAAGATTAACCTTTGAGTTGAACCGCTCAATTTTTTCTCTGACGCACCCTACAATGTAAGTGGCACTTTTCCAAGGACTAAAACAGGTGACTACTGCTATTGAAACACAATTGCTCGATCGCATCAAAACTCATCGCGATCGCGTAGACTATCTTGAAATTCGACTCCAACAAAGCGAAACCACATCTATTTCTTTTCGGGGTTCTCGCTTAGACGCCGTGAACCGGAGTTTTTCCCTTGCGGGGGGTATTCGCGCCTGTCACAAAGGGGGTTGGAGTTTTGTCACGTTTAACGGTTTGTCCGAACTTGACGATCGCATTACCGAAGCCATTTCTCAAGCCTATTTAATCGGACATGAAACCACCCAACTGGCTGAAATTGAAGCGATAGAGGATCAGGTTTCGGTGAAATTGGGTCGCGATCCGCGAGGAATTTCCTTGCAAGAAAAACGTCAACTCATCGAAAATTATAACAAACTTCTGTTGGATTTTGACTCTCGCATTCAAACCACAGCCGTAAGTTATACTGACCGTTTTAGCACCACCTATTTTGTCAATTCTCAAGGCAGTTGTATCACTCAAGAACGTCTGGATGTGACGGGTCGTTTTGGAGCAATTGCGACCAATAATGGTACGGTCAGACAAGGTTTTGAATCGATTAATTCTCGCTCTGATTATAATGTTTTAATCGGGATTGAAGATCGGGTTCAAAGTGCAGCCGAACGTGCTATTCGTCAGTTAGAAGCTGAGTCTGTCAAAGGCGGTCAATATACGGTGGTTCTCGATCCTTATTTGGCGGGTGTGTTTATTCACGAAGCGTTTGGTCATCTGTCTGAAGCCGATTTTGTTTATGAAAATCCGCGAATGCAGGAGTTATTACAACTGGGTAAACCGATGGCTATTGAACAGCTTAATGTGATTGATGATGCCACAATTCCTGATTTACCCGGTTCGATTTTATATGATGATGAAGGGGTTCGGGCGCAACGCAAATATTTGATTCAAAATGGAGTTTTAACTCAACGCTTGCATAATCGGGAAACCGCAGGTAAACTGAAAGAATCTCCAACCGGAAATGCTCGCGCTTTGAATGCGACTTATCCCCCCATTGTCCGTATGACTAATACTGCTATCGAAGCCGGCGATCGCTCGTTTGAGGAGATGATTGCTGATATCGATGAAGGGGTTTATGCGGTGCGAATGTTGGGCGGTCAGACGAACGGGGAAATGTTTACCTTTGCGGCGGCAGAAGGCTATATGATTCGTAACGGTCAGATTGCCGAACCGGTCAGCGATGTAACGTTAACTGGGAATGTCTTTCAAACGCTCAAGGATATTGAAGCGATCGGCAATGATTTAACCTATACCAATGGCGGTTGTGGAAAAAGCGGTCAGATGCCTCTCCCGGTGAGTGTCGGCGGACCGCACGTTCGGATGAAGGATGTTGTGGTTGGCGGTCGATAACAGCATTGAAAACATTAAAGCGGGTTTTCCATGAACCCGCCTGCTGTCTGTTGTCAGAGGAGTTGTTGTTTCTCTGCTTCTAGAAGCCGCACTAACTCTTGATCTCCTTTGGCTCTGGCAACTTCGAGACGGTGTTCTAGACGTTTTTGAATGTTGGCCCGATGGGTTTGAGCCAGTTCGTTGGAGTGTTTGTTGGAGTTTTTGTTCATAGTGGACAGTTTTTCTTGTTTTGTTGTGTTTTTCCATTACTTTTAGTATAGCCCTTCTGGTTTGTGATGGGAGGATAGCGGATGAAAAACTTCAGATTTTGTAACTTTAGCTACAGCTTCTAGATATGATTTGTTATAAAAAAAGCCCCCAATTTGTGCGGGGGCGGGTTGAATGTAGACTTGGACTTTTGCTTATAGATTAGAAGGAACAGGGACTTCTAAACCCAAGCGTTTCATAAAGCTTTCGAGATCGAAATGCTCGGCTATCAGTTGGGTGATACACTCAACCTTACTGGGTTCGTGGACTCGGACTTGACCGAAAGCGCGATCGATAATTTCGACTGTGGTTAGGGTATCGAGATCGACACTTAACACCGGGACTTCCAAATCTTCGGCCCGGGTTAACACCATCGGATCGGGGGTGATTTGTCCGGTTAAAATCAAACAGTGGGTTGATTTTTCTAAAGCGGCTAGCTGAATATCGGTGCGATCGCCCCCAGTGACCACGGCCATATTGCGAGTGCGATCGAAGTATTTCATCGCCGCACTGACATTCATCGCCCCAACACTGAGACTTTCAACCATGACATTCAAATGATCGCCGCCGCAAAGCACCTGCGCCTGAAGTTGTTTAACCAGATCTTCAACGGTGACACTTCGCAACAGATCATTTCGAGGTAAAATCCCCAACAGGGGAATACCTTCGCGATCGAGAAAGGGCTGAATAACATTCGTAACGATTTCCTGACGTTCCCCAGGCAAATCATTTACTATAATACCCATCAGCCGATCGCCCAAGTTGGCTTTAGCAACGAGAAAACCATCAATCGCCGCCGAAGACTCGAAACGTTCAACAAGCATGACCGCAGCATCCAATTCTTCAGCCATCTGGGATAAAGATAGATCAAACAAACTGCCCTGTTGTAGCGTTCCCGGCCCTTCTAACAGAATTAAATCACCTTTTAAGGCTTCTACATCCGAAGCGATCGACTGGCGATAGTTGGTTGTATCTTCCCCTTGTAGTCTACTGTGTATGGTGCGTTCTGTGAGCATCACCAAAGGTGAACCGACCTGATCGGCTGATAGTCCCAAGGTCGTCGCCACAAACTGAACATCAGCATCAAAAGGTTCTGCGGCATTACTGATTTCGGTTCCGAGGGGTTTACCGTAAGCCACTTGAAGATTACGCGATCGCAACTGACGCGCTAACCCCAGTGCAATTGCCGATTTACCACTGAAAGGCTGCGTTGACCCAATTAATAGGTACTTGGCGGACTTAGCCACGTCATTGACTCCTCTATACGCTCAATTTCACTTTTCCCTTTGACTCAAGCCTGAGGGAATATCAAAACTTCTGATTGATTAATCTAACTCTTGAGTAAGCTTGAAAAATGCCCCGAATAAATAGGGTTTGGCTGAAAGCTTACTTATCGCTTCATCCCACGATTGAATCATCAAACTGTTACTCCTCGGAGCAAAAGCGATAACACCCAGACTGAGAACTATAGATTTTAGCTTGCTCAAATCAAAGCGCATTGCTTACTCCGGGTCAGTATCTAGGTTTGATTCTCTCGCCATCGGGTCAACTTTGCTGCCGCTGGCAATCAGCCTCACGGGATGTTAAGCCCTGCCCAAATGGGTCTTAGAGTCTTGTGGTTGTTTTGGCTGTTTTTATTGTATTTCATTAGGGAAGACCTCTGCACGACGATTGGCATTGGCGCTCCCGATTACAATCAACGAGGCTCCCACGCTTGAGGATCATTTTCCAGTAATTGAGATTATGATACACCAAACCACCTCACCAGTTTTACAGTCACCAGTCACCCTCCGGGTTCGCCAGTCGCTCTCTTGCAAACTTTGCAAGAGAGCGAAGTTCGCAAGAGAGTTATTAGAGTTGTCAGTGATCAGTTTTTCCCTGACGACTGACATCACGACTCCTGACTCCTGAACTTCTTTGGTTTTGAATTGAGTTAGTCGAGATAATGAAGTAAGCGCTTGTAGAACTCTTGAGAAAAATCAATGGTGCGATTGCGGCCAAAGTTTTGTAGCACGTCGATTAAATAGCGAATAAATTCATAGTTTGACATGGTAACTTCATAACTGAGATCGGCATTACCATCAAACTGAACCCGGCAACGAGTCAGATCGGCCGGTAGGGAAGAAACGTTCCAGGTGGCGACAAAAGGAATATCCTCACCGCTGTCAATTTTACGCGCCCCTTCCAAACTTTTTTCTTTGTAGAGGCTAATCGATAGCGGTAAATATCTGCGGCTTTTCTCGTCGTAATAAGGTTGATAGACAATAACTTCTCGCTTGTCGGCGGGTTTAAGTTGAGTGATGACTGTGGCGGAGTTTGACATTCTCACATTTCCTGCAAAAACCGATCATTTCCAATGTAGCTGACATTTGAGCGCCTGCCATAACTCCCGACTATAAAATTTCTTTCGGTGGGGTGCAACCAACATCCCTGGAGTCTGTATCCCAACAAACCCGAAGCTTAGAGAGACCAAAACCAACCGGAGATCGGTTGACAACACTAAAGGGGGATGAAAACTCAGATGACGTGTGTATTAGTTTACGCTACTGTTTAAATGAGGGATCGCAGATGCAATGACCGCACAGCTAGAAATTTGATCTGGCACTGCACAGCTTTCAAGGAGATTCCAATTCCTGGTTATTCTGACATTAAACACAAGCACCCAACCATGATGCCAAACGATTTGCTTACGACCGACTGCTCCGACTCCAAGCCTCAAAACCCCGATAAACCCGAAGAAGCTTGTGGTGTTTTCGGGATCTATGCACCCGGTCAAGATGTTGCCAAACTGACTTATTTTGGCTTGTACGCCCTTCAACACCGAGGTCAAGAATCAGCAGGAATTGCCACTTTTGAGTCAGAAAAGCTGTATTTGTACAAAGACATGGGGTTAGTGTCCCAAGTCTTTAATGAATCAATCCTCAGTGAATTAAAGGGAAATCTCGCAGTCGGTCACACTCGTTATTCGACGACCGGATCGAGTCGAGTGGTAAATGCTCAACCGGCGATCGCCAATAGCCGTCTGGGATCGGTGGCGGTGGCTCATAATGGTAATCTCGTTAATACTCCTCAATTGCGGGAGGAAATGACCCGACGCCAATATAGTTTTATCACCACTACAGATACAGAGTTAATCGCCCTGGCGATCGCTTCTGAAGTGGATTCGGGTAAAAACTGGGTCGATGGTTGTATCAGTGCTTTTAAAATGTGCGAAGGTGCATTTAGTTTAACGATTGCGACCCCAGTGGGATTAATCGGCACCCGCGATCCTCATGGAATTCGTCCTCTGGTAATTGGGACGTTAGATACCAACCCGACTCGATATGTTTTGGCGTCTGAAACTTGCGGCTTAGATATTATCGGCGCCGAATTTTTACGAGAAGTCAAACCGGGGGAAATGGTTTGGATTACCGAAGACGGGTTACAGTCTATTGAGTGGGAACAACAAGCGTCTCGGAAACTTTGTGTTTTTGAAATGATTTATTTTGCCAGACCCGATAGCATCATGGAAGGGGAAAGTCTCTACAGCTATCGAATGCGAATTGGTCGGGTTTTGGCAAAGGAGTCTTTGGTTGAGGCGGATTTGGTGATTGGGGTTCCTGACTCGGGTATTCCGGCGGCGATTGGGTTTTCCCAACAATCCAATATTCCCTACATGGAAGGATTGATCAAAAACCGGTATGTGGGTCGGACTTTTATCCAACCGACTCAGGGAATGCGAGAAGCGGGGATTCGCATGAAACTTAATCCCTTAAGAGATGTTTTGGAAGGGAAACGGGTGATCATGGTGGATGATTCGATTGTTCGAGGCACGACGAGCGGTAAAATTGTTAAGGCGTTGCGAGATGCAGGTGCGAGCGAAGTACACATGAGAATTTCATCTCCTCCCGTGACTCATCCCTGTTTCTACGGAATTGATACCGATAACCAGGATCAATTAATTGCCGCCAAGAAGTCGGTTGCAGAAATTGCTCAACATATTGGGGTGGACTCTTTGGCTTATCTGAGTTGGGAAGGAATGCTACAAGCGACCCACGAAGACCCTCAAAGCTTCTGTTCGGCTTGTTTTACCGGGAAATATCCGATTGATGTTCCAGAACCCATCAAACGCTCAAAATTGATGTTAGAGGAACCTGCAAAGGTTTAAGACAGTTATCAGTGACCAGTGAACAGGAGTCACCGAGTCAGGAGTCACCGAGTCAGGAGTCACCGAGTCAGGAGTCAGGAGAAACTGATTACTGTTAACTGTAAACACTCTCTTGCAAACTTTGCTACCGACTATTCCGCCGGGTCGCAAGTTTGCGCTGGTGACTGGTGAGCAGCGCGGTCTTGGTGGCTTCCATCAAGGAGCGACTGCGAACCCGGAGGGTGACTGGTGACTGTATACTCCGCCTCCTGTTGCAAAAACCACTAATCAATGATGGTTGTTTGATAAGAATTTTCTATCACTCTCGGATTCACTCCGGAATTCTTTGCAGATCTTGGATAGATCGATTAACGTTCCGGATGTGATGAGAGAGGAGGATGCCACCAAAAGCTCATCTAGAACCCCACTTAACGACTGAAGACCTAAAAGCCCGTTATCGACAGGCTAGGGATACCACCGAAGCTCGTCGATGGCACCTTCTTCAGCTTGTTGCTGGCGGTTGGACTATTAAACGAGCCGCTGAAGTTGTGGGTTTAAACTACGACTATTCTAAGGAAATCATTCGCCGCTATAACCGTGAAGGCCCCGGTTCGGTCAGGAACCGCAGCCGCGATCGCCAACCGCCTGTTGCTCGCTCCTTGTTAACCTTGGCGCAGCAGCAGGAACTTAAGGAGGCGTTACAAGGCCCTGCTCCTGATGGGGGTGCCTGGTCTGGTCCGAAGGTGGCCGAATGGATTGCCCAAAAAACCGGTCGCCAACACGTCTGGCCCCAACGGGGGTGGGACTATCTCAAGCGACTGGGAATCAATTGGAAAGAGCGCAAAAACACCGACAATAATGAGTGAATCTAATTTCCCCAAATTAGGTTTTGATCCACTTAATATTGCATTGGTGCATCTACTTTGCGACTCTTTAATTAGAAGGCAATCATGCAAGAGGCAAGAGGAAGTCAGAAGTCATGTAGGGGCGGGTTCAGCAATAGATTTATCATTTCCCACAGACAACTTATATAAACCCGCCCCGGAGTCGGGAGTCGGGAAAAAACTGTTAACTGAAAACTGTTTTTACTGCACGGTACTTGTTATATTATCTCCGCTTGATTAATACCTGTTATGAGTCCGGGGCGGGTTTAACTCAATCTCGGAGTGGTCCTCAAAATCAATGCGGAACCCGCCCCTACATGACGCTGATTGATTAGTCGGATCTCTTATTAACTGTTACCTGTTACCTGATAACTGTTGACTGTTCACTGTTCACTGGTCACTGGTTACTGTTCACTGTTAATCCAGATTGTACTCGCCACAAACTCGCATAAATTCCGGGGGTTTCTAACAATTTTTCGTGTCGTCCCCGTTCTACTAATTTTCCCCGATCCATAACGTAAATACAGTCAGCGTTACGAACGGTTGAAAGACGATGGGCGATCGCAATAGTTGTCCGATTTTTGGTAATTTGTTCTAGCGATCGCTGAATGGCGGCTTCTGTTTCGTTATCTACGGCAGAGGTCGCTTCATCTAATATTAATATCGGGGGATTTTTTAACACGGCTCTGGCGATCGCGATTCGCTGTCGTTGTCCGCCGGATAATTTTTGACCCCGTTCTCCTACTATTGTATCATATCCTTGGGGTAATTTTTGAATAAAATTATCGGCTTCTGCGACTTGGGCGGCTGCAATGATTTCGGGTAAGGAAGCATCAAAAGTTCCGTAGGAAATATTCTCGGCAACGGTGCCGTGAAACAGAAAAACATCCTGGCTAACCAAACCTATCGCCCGACGCAAATCTTTTAATTTTATGCGATTAATTTCAATTCCATCGAGGGTAATTATTCCCGATTGAATTTCGTAGAGTCGCAGCAAAAGTTTAACTAATGTACTTTTTCCCGAACCGGTCGCCCCAACAATTGCGATAGTTTTTCCGGCGGGAATATGCAGGGATAAATCTTCAACAACATTAACTCGATTATTGTAAGCAAAGGTAATATTTTTAATCTCAATTTCCCCTTTGACTTGATGAACCGGAAGGGGAATATCTCCCGGATGGGTTTCGATGGGTGTATCGAGTAAATTCATCACCCGGTTAACAGAAGCCATCGCCCGTTGATACTGATCGAAAGTTTCTCCGAGTCGCGTTAACGGCCATAATAAACGTTGAGTAATAAACACCAAAACGCTGTAGGTTCCCACCGCCAAACGTCCGTTTATTGCTTGCATTCCCCCCAATAATAATGTAGCAATAAATCCAAAGAAAATCAAGATTCTAATCAGCGGAACAAAGGCAGAAGATAGTTTAATTGCCCCTTTATTACTCTGGCGGTAGGCTTCGCTTTGTTCGGTTATTCGTTGGGTTTCGTAGTCTTCTGCGGTAAAACTTTTAATGGTTGTAATTCCGCTTAAATTATTCGATAACTGTCCGTTTAACCAGCCGACTCTTTCCCTGACTTCTGCATAGCGGGGGGCGAGACGTTTTTGAAAAATTAGCGAACCCCAAATAATAAAAGGCATGGGTAACATGGCAAACCAAGCCACTTCGGGGGCGAGAATAAAAAATCCGCCTCCGATTAAAATTACCGTTGTGATTACTTGGATAATTTCGTTTGCACCGAAGTCTAAAAACCGTTCTAGCTGGTTGATATCATCGTTTAAAATAGACATCAAACTTCCGGTGCTGCGTTCTTCAAAATAGGCTAATTCTAATTCTTGTAAATGGGTGTAAGCATCTAAACGAAGGTCATGTTGAATGGTTTGACCCAAGTTTCGCCACAGGAGTTCGTAGGCGTATTCAAAGCTTGATTCTAATCCCCAAATAATTAAACTTAACAGCGATAATACCCACAGTTGGGCGACTACATTTTCTATTCCCCATTGGGCGATAAATGAGTCTTGTTGGTTAACTACAACGTCAACGGCTGCACCAATTAAAACCGGGGGCGCTAAGTCAAAGAGTTTGTTTAAAATTGAACAAATTGTCGCTTTAATAATTTGCATCCGGTAAGGATGGCTGTAGCGAAGTAGGCGAGTGAGAGGATGGGCGGTTTTTGATGATTTGGGTGACAATTTTTCACCTCCGGTAGATGAGTGAACCCTAACTGTATTTGTGTTTTTTGAGGGTAACTGTACGGATACTTAAAGATGTACTCTCATTGTTATACCATTTTTTTAGAACTTATTTTGACGTCTGCCTAACCCTCTCCACCTCTGGCTAACCCTCTCCACCTCTGGCTAACCCTCTCCTACGAGGAGAGGGAAATTGTGTCCCAAAGGGACTATTTATTAGTTGGAGAGGGAAATTGTGTCCCAAAGGGACTATTTATTAGTTGGAGAGGGAAATTGTGTCCCTTATCGGACTATTTATTAATGGAGAGGGAATAGCCTCCTCCTACCCCCCTTTTTAAGGGGGGATTTAAGGGGGGATTGGGGAGGTTGGTGGGGGTAGAAAATTCCTAAAAACCGGTTTTCTTTAATAAATAGCCTCCTCCTACCCCCTTTTTTAAGGGGGGATTTAAGGGGAGATTGGGGAGGTTGGTGGGGGTAGAAAATTCCTAAAAACCGGTTTTCTTTAATAAATAGCCTCCTCCTACCCCCCTTTTTAAGGCAGGGCTGTTTCATTCTAAAATTTTGCGATCGCGAGGAGCTAAAATTGGAAGCAGTTTCACCCCTTTTTTCTTCAGAACACCTAAAATCTTAGAAAAACATAGCGATCGCCTGACTCAAACGGCTTGTTCCACTCTGATTCTTAAAGGCGGGAATTGAACAATAAAACTGGCGATCGCGCCGGATGTAAAATGATAGCAATCGCCAGTTTTTTCTTAAATTTTATCTATGGATAGTCTAATTAAAGAACTTAAAAAAGTCAAGGACTTTCGCCGCCGCCAGGGCAGAAGGCATCCATTATGGTTGGTGCTATTGATAGTAATTTTGGCAGCGATGCAGGGATACTTAGGGTATAGAGCGATGGGAGATTTTGCCAAAGCCAATCAACAGCTAATTGTTAAAAAATTTAAGATTTCATCCCCAAAAGTTCCATCTTCATCAACCATAAGACGAGTTCTGATGGGAGTAGACTGGTCAAATCTTCAGGACATTTTTAATCAATGGTCTAGTAGTCTATGTGAATCTGATGATTTGAGGGATTGGGTCTGTATTGATGGCAAAAGCTTAGGCAGCACTGTAGACAATTTTGGCAACTCTCATCAAAACTTTGTTTCATTTGTTTCCTTGTACAGTCAAGAATATCAAGTTGTATTGGGATTAAATTGCTTTGAGAACAAACGCTGTTCAGAAATTAAGCAAGTCCAAGAAATCATCGAAGATTTTCCCCTGAAGAATCAAGTATTTACTCTGGATGCTTTGCACTGCCAAAAGCAAACCGTTAAAAAAATTATTGAATCAAAAAATCACTACTTAATCACCGTCAAAAAGAATCAAAAAAAATTGTATCAAGCTCTAGAGTCTGTCGCCCACAATCAAGAGCCTTTGAGTATCAAGATAGAGCAAGATAAAAGTCATGGTCGCCAAATTCAACGCCAAGTAGCTGTCTTCAAGAGTATAGATTCCCTGAAATCTAGTTGGTATGAAATTAAAAGCTTAATCCGAGTTGAAAGATGGGGTAAAAGAGGTAAAAAGGACTATCATCAAGTCGCTTACTACATCAGTAGCGTTTGGGAAAAAGCCGATTATTTTTCTGAAAAAATAAAAGGTCATTGGCAAATTGAAAATCGCTTGCATTGGGTCAAGGATGTGATCTTCAAAGAAGATGATTCTTCTATAGCTCACTTTCAAGCACGAACGAATTTATCGATTCTTCAAACTATTGCAATTAATCTTTTTAGACTTTTAGGCTTTGTGTCAATTACAGAGGGTCAAAGATGGCTTAATAACAGGTGGTCTAGGCTTTGGATTTTGTTAGAATGAAACGGCCCTGCCCTTTTTAAGGGGGGATTTAAGGGGGGATTGGGGAGGTTGGTGGGGGTAGAAAATTCCTAAAAACCGGGTTTCTCTAAGAAACCCGGTTTTTCTGTTATATTTAATGGAACCTGAACATAGGGGTTTTTTAAGGCTTAGGAATTAATGGAACGGGCTAACAACGGTGCCGCACCCAAAAGGGTTTGGGTGTAGGGGTGTTGGGGATGTTTAAAAAGGTCTTCTGTTGAACCGATTTCTACAATTTTTCCGGCGTTCATTACGGCTATTCTATCGCATAAATATCTCGCAACCCAAAGGTCATGGGTGATGAACAAATAGGTTAAATTAAATTCTTCTTTCAGTTCTAACATTAAGGCTAAAACTTGCGATTGAACGCTGGCATCTAACATACTTACCGGTTCATCACAAATCACTAATTGGGGGCGGGTAATTAACGCCCTCGCAATAGCAACTCGCTGCTGTTGTCCGCCCGACAATTCGCCGGGATAACGTTCAAAATAAGTCGATGCCGGTGTTAATCCAACTCGTTCTAACATGGCTAATACTTGCGTTTTTGCGGCTTCTGGGGTTGCCATTTTATGAATAAAAAGCGGGTCGGAAATTGCCTGTCCGATGGTCATCATTGGGTTTAAACAGGCGAGGGGATCTTGAAAAACCATCTGCATTTGGCGGCGATAGGAACGAATTTTTTCAAGAGATAAACTTGTTAATTCTTGACCTCCAAATTCAACGCTTCCGCCCGTTGGACGAACCAACTGTAAAATACTTCGAGATAATGTACTTTTTCCACAGCCGGACTCGCCGACCAGTCCCAAGATTTCGCCGGGATACAGGTCTAAACTTACCCCGTCTACTGCTTTAATGGCTAATTTATTTTTGGTGAAAAACTGTTGAATAAAATTCGATTCTAATGTATAGTGTTGTTGGAGGTTTTTAACACTCAATAACGGTTGGGGTTTTTTCTCTAAATCGGGAGAAGTTTCCGAACTTTCTTCGACGGCTTGGAGGTGTAAAGCGGCATCTAAAAGGGATTGGGTGTATTGGTGTTGGGGCTGTTGTAAAATTTGGGAGGTTGTATTCATTTCGACCATTTTTCCACCGTACATAACCGCCATGCGATCGCAATATTCCCCGACCATTGCCAAATCGTGGGAAATTAATAAAATAGCCGTTCCCCGTTGTTCGCACAATCTCGTTAATTCTTGCAAAATTTGGGCGGAAATGGTAACATCTAAACTGGTTGTCGGTTCGTCGGCTACGATTAATTTCGGGTCGAGAAGTAACGCCAAAGCGATCGCCACCCGTTGACGCATTCCGCCGCTAAATTCGTGGGGATATTGCGACCAACGACTCGCCGGAATTTTCACCGATTCTAATGTTTCAATCGCTTTTTCTTTGGCTTGCAAGCGAGAAAGTTGGGGTTGATGGGCGTTCAAGGTTTCGATACAATGATCGCCAATAGTCATCAAGGGATCAAGACGGGTCATCGGGTCCTGAAACACCAACGCCACCGCTTCGCCGCGAAACTTTCTCAACTGTCCGGGGTTCATTTCAAACACCGACTTTCCCGCAAAGGTGACTCGCCCTTCGATTTTTGTGGGGTCTGGAAGCAACCGCATCGCCGCCCTTCCGAGGGTTGATTTTCCGCAACCGGACTCCCCCACCAACCCCAACTTTTCTCCGGGTTTGAGGGTAAAAGAAACGTCATCAACCGCCCAAGTTACGGTATCGCTGCGACTGGGGTAGGCGACTCGGAGATGTTCGACGCAAAAAAGAGGATCGGACATGGGGAATGGCAGGTTAAAATTCATTTATTGATTTATCACGCTTCGGGGAAAATTGACAATAGGTTCAAAAGAAATAGGATTGAGAAGTTGTCAAAAACTCTTCATTTTAAATAGCCAGCGAACGGGGTACTTTTGATAAAAAGTGAGAAAAAAACTAATCTGTAAATGGATTTAAAAGTTGAATATCGCAATCTTGAAAATCGTGAATATTGCGTGTAGCTAACGTCAATTGATGAACGTTTGCTGTTGCTGCAATTAGCATATCGGCTTGGGTTCTCTGTTGACCTTGAGTTCTGAGTTTTCCTCGCAACTCACCCGCCATTTTTGCAATTTCATCGGTTATGGGTAGAATATCACAATACATTTCTAGAAATTGATCGAACCAAGTTTTAATTCTAGAATTGGGTTTTGAAGCCAAACCGTAATAAATTTCTTCGAGGGTAATCACGCTGAGTTTAATTGAATAAATCTGACGACTCCAGTTCAAAACACCCGGATTGGGTTGGGGTCGCGCAAGTTCACTAATAATGTTTGTATCACAAAGATAACTCATTGAGATCAATGAATAAATGGATCGGGACGATCAAGGCGTTTGGGAGTTTCTAGAGTATAATTTTCTTCAGCACAAATTTGATGGAGAGTTGCAAAAGCATCCCCTACAGATTGTTGTTTTTCTTGTTGATTCCAATTGATAAATTTTTGGAAAGTTTCAATTTCAATAACAGCAGCGACGACTTTTCCTTGATCGTCAGTAATTAGCTGTGGATTTTCACGGACGGCTTGAATAAGTTGAACAAATTTTTTTTGGGCTTCTGTTAGATTCCATGTGGCTGAGTCATTCATAGAAAACGCGGTTGATTTTTGTTGGTTTACATTTAATTTTAGCATGAGTTTAGCACGGATTTAACGGGTGCGGCCTATTTATTTTGGGGTTTGATAAAAAATTGGAGTTCTCGGAAAAATTTATGAACTCAAATCATACAAACTAACGAAAGCGCCTTTTTGTTTGTAGATATCAACTTGGCGACCAATTTGATTGAGATAAGATAATAGGGTTTCTTCTTCGGAGTCATCAACTCTAAAGATTATCCAAACTCGTTTTTGACCTCGGAAGGGTTCAAATTCTTGTTGATATCGTTGCCATTCTGCGGGTAAAATTTCGCCTTCGTCGGGGAGTTCGTAGGTTCCCAAAATATAATCGGTTTGAGAATAGCCGAGTTTTGGCGCATAATATTTCATGTGACTCATACCTTTGAAATAGACATAAATTTTATCGCCCGGTTGTTGATTGGATTTAACATATTCGAGAATCGGTCTAAATTCTTGTTTGAGTTCGGGTTTAAAAATGATAGAGGTTGAATTTGTAATCGGATGAATCAATAACGCAACCAAGACAAATATACCGAATCGTTTTACCCATTTTTTGGGTTGGGTTGTTTGAGGTTGGGTTGTTTGAGAAATTAGAAAAATAACGCCCTCGGCAATTAAAATCAGAAAAAACGGCACCAGGAATAAAATTAAACGTTCTCGAAAGGGATATTTATGGAGATAACTGGCGATTAAAGTGGTAATAACGGGCGCAGTTAAACTCATAAATATAATCCGATTTCGCCGATAACAGGCGACACAACCGACAATAAACGCCAATATCGCCACGCCGTCTATTATTCCGATAAAACCCAATGGTCTATAGAAAAATCGCCCCAACGCATCGAGTAACCAAAGGATATCCAAAATCGATTGAGGATATCTGGCTTTCCAAGAGTCAACGAGATTATCGTTATTTAAGGTATTGCTAATCGTGAGAAAATACAGACAGCCAAAACTAAAAAGCCAAGTTAGATAAATGGGGATTCTGTTGAATAATAGGGCTTTTCGCTGTTGCTTGGGTGTAGTAATTAGATAAGCCAGTTCCAGTCCTCCCAGGGTAAAAATTGCCGGATGAGAAATCCAAATGGCGATTCCTCCAATAACAAAAAAAACTATAATTTGTCGTTTGTTGAGAATTTTATAGCGAACTGGAACGAGTAACAAACTCAGCAATAAAGCAATCATAATATCGCTAGAATATTGCTTAAGTTCAGTGCCATAATAAACGATATAGGGTAAACTGGAAAAAAGAGCGATGGCGATAGGTGCGGCCCATCTGGAGGCGTAACGTTCGGCGAATATAAATAACGCCAACAAAGAGACAATTCCCGCCAAAAAGGGAAACAATCTCAGCGCATATTCGGTATTGCCAAAAACTTGAATGGATAGTTTTTCAATCCACAAAAAACCGGGGGGTGCGGCTTGGTTGTTCTCCAGGGGACTGAGTAACTGGAGATAGGAACGGTTAACGATGTTTAACGCTAAGTTAGCTTCATCAAACCACAAAGAGCGATTATTGAGATATTGAACCAGACGCACCAAGACACCGAAAATAACAAATCCGATAGACAAAGTTGTGGATTTGTTAAAATGGTACAGAGATTTCATTCGTCTATGCTATTATTTGTCTAATAAAGACTTACAATAGCCTATCAGGGTAGCAACACGCGATCGCATTTGAGTTTGCCGAGTTTGCAGGGTTGCAGTCTGACGAGAGGTTTGTAGAAACCGAAAATCCATTTCTAAAAGTCGCATCTGTTTGTGGATTTCTGTTAAATAGGATTGTAGAGGTGAAACCAGCGAGGGAGATACATCCCCATCCCCCAACTGAAGGATATTCTCTAAAAGCTGTTGGGCTTGTCTGAAAGCAGCAGTCAGGGTAACTTTATCCAGATTCGCCTCTGTTAACTGATTTTGTAGGTGTTCGAGGGTCTGTTGCAGTTGAGCGATCGCTTGACGATGCCGTTCAGGTAACATAATGTTAAGAAATTCGTATATACTGTCAATATTAACCAAAGCTTAAAGCTTTAGAATCTTAAGATTAGGCAAATTCCGCTTACAACCCCCCAGAGACGAAAGCCGGATTCGGTAAAGTCTTGAGGGTTGACAATCCCCATCCAACGCTCGATTCGGTGAGTTAGCATCAAGCAAGAACAGTGGTGTGGTTATACCAAGTTCGCGCTACTCAAATCTACTGACTCACCAAAAAAAAGATGAAGAAAGAGTTATCAGTACCACTGAGAGAAATGAAAACTCTCCCAGTTTGTCAGACCGGGGAAACGGGGATACACAGAGTCAATATCAGTCCACTATGGAGAACTGATTAGAGACCGCTGACAACGGGTAACTTCATCCTATCATCACTTCCCTTACCCTCACCGGGTGAGACAGCGATTTGATACTTGTTATGATTCGTAGGGAAAAACTGCTCTAAACTTCAATATTTGCGGATGTTGCTTTGTTCATGCTCGACCCGCAAACCAAAAAGCAACTCAGCTATTGTTGTACTTGAAATTCAACAAATTGCAAGCTCGGAGCAACTGAGTAGAACTTCTACTTCCCTATTATTTTCCCTCAAAAAAGCAAGATAAACGTCGCTTGTCGGCCGTGAATTTTTATCTGTAATTCTTAGGTTTAACTGCCATGAACACTCGCACTCTAACAACCCCAATCAACTACGACTGCAACATTCCCGACTGGTTACAACAGTGTTTGCATCAATATCACAATCATAATACTTGTTCGGATCAATCTTGTCCCGATAGTGAGATTGTTTGCAAAGCGTTTGAATTTGCCTATAAATTACACGAGGGACAGTATCGCAAATCCGGAGAACCTTATATAAATCATCCGATTGCGGTGGCGGGATTATTGCGGTATTTAGGCAGTGAAGGGACGGTAGTTGCTGCCGGATTTTTGCATGATGTGATCGAAGATACGGAAGTTACACCCGACGAACTTGAAAGTCATTTTGGTTCGGAAGTTAGACAGCTTGTAGAAGGGGTAACTAAACTCTCAAAATTCAATTTTTCTAACAAAACCGAACGCCAAGCCGAAAATTTTCGCCGAATGTTTTTGGCAATGGCAAAAGATATCCGGGTGATTGTGGTTAAATTAGCAGACCGACTGCATAATATGAGAACCCTGGAGTTTTTACCCGATCACAAACGTCGGAGTATTGCTCTAGAAACCCGAGAAATTTTTGCCCCTCTAGCCCACCGTTTGGGGATTGGTCGCTTTAAATGGGAGTTAGAAGATTTATCCTTCAAATATTTAGAACCCGAGGCTTATCGAGAGATTCAAACTTTAGTGGCAGATAAGCGAAATATTCGCGAAGAAAAGTTAGCCGAAGTCGCGGATTCATTGAGAACTAGACTCGAACAAGCGGGGATCAAATCCTATGAAGTTTCCGGGCGACCCAAGCATCTTTACGGCATTTATCGTAAAATGCACCACCGTCAAAAGCAATTTCACGAGATTTATGACTTGGCAGCCCTGCGGGTAATTGTGGAAACAAAAGAAGAATGTTATCGCACTTTAGCCATTGTTCACGATGCTTTTCGCCCGATTCCGGGTCGGTTTAAAGATTATATTGGATTGCCCAAACCGAACCGCTATCAATCACTACATACG
Organism: Capilliphycus salinus ALCB114379; assembly: GCF_047276495.1. NCBI lineage: Bacteria > Bacillati > Cyanobacteriota > Cyanophyceae > Oscillatoriales > Sirenicapillariaceae > Capilliphycus > Capilliphycus salinus. The sequence continues at coordinate 1,086,748 of NZ_CP178543.1, forward strand.
GGCGTGATCGGCAGTACAGGACGTCCGGTAGAAGTGCAAATTCGCACGGTAGAAATGCACCATATTGCTGAATACGGGATCGCCGCCCATTGGAAGTATAAAGAAACGGGCGGTTCGAGTTATACCAAGATGAGTAATGCGGATGATAAGTTTACTTGGTTGCGGCAATTATTAGAATGGCAAAATGATCTTAAAGATGCCAATGAGTATTTAGAGAGTGTCAAGAATAATTTATTCGATGAAGATGTCTATGTATTTACGCCCGAAGGCGATGTAATTGTACTTTGTCAAGGGGCGACAATGGTGGATTTTGCCTATCGAATACATACCGAAATTGGCAACCATTGCAAAGGGGCGAAAGTTAACGATCGCATTGTTCCTCTCGATACGGTATTGAAGAATGGAGATATTGTTGAAATTCTCACTCAAAAAAGTTCTCATCCGAGTTTAGATTGGCTGAATTTTGTTAAAACTAGCACGGCGAAAAACCGAATTCGTCAGTGGTACAAGCGATCGCATCGGGAAGAAAATATTGACCGAGGTCGCAGTTTACTTGAAAAAGAAATGGGTAAAAATGGCTTTGAGTCTTTGCTAAAATCCGAAGCCATGCAAGCCGTTGTTCAACGATGTAATTATCACAGTGTTGATGATTTATTAGCCGCTATGGGATACGGTGAAGTCACTTTAAATCAAGTGGTTAATCGACTCCGAGATGCGGTTAAAGGGAACAGTCACATTGAGGAAGCGTCTCTAAAAGAATCCCAGACCAATCTTCAACTGGCGAACATGATTCCTCCCACCTGTCCGGCGTCTTCTTTGAGTAAATCGCCGATTGCGGGAGTTGAGGGGTTATTATATGGAATTGCGGGGTGTTGTAGTCCGATTCCCGGCGAACCGATTATTGGGGTGGTAACTCGAACCCGAGGAATTTCTATTCACCGACAGGGTTGTGAAAATGTTAATAAAGCTTCTGGCGATCGCTTAATTCCGGTTAGCTGGAATCCGGTTACAGCGAATGGAACTCGTCCTCAAACTTATCGGGTGAAAATTCAAATCGAAGTGTTCGATCGCGTTGGTGTTTTGAATGATATTTTATCCCGATTAAAAGATAATAACGTCAATGTTTGTAGCGCCCAAGTGAAAACGTTCCGAGATTCACCGGCACTGATCGAATTGGGGATAGAAATTTGCGATCGCGATCAACTCGAACACACCTGTGTTCAGATTAAAAATATCAGCGATGTGTTGAACCTGCGACGTGTGAATAAGGTCTTGAAAAAGGCTTAATTTATCCCCCTATATCCCCCTTAAAAAGTGGGACTTTCAATCCAAAGTTCCTAACCTCCTATCCTGGCTTTTATCCCCCCTAGCCCCCCTTTGTAAGGCAGGGCCGTTTCGTTCTAGCCCTAAAACTTGATTTGTGGGGAGGTGGGGAGGTAGGGAGGTAGGGAGATTGGGAGAATTTTTATTAATAAAAAGTTATTTTTCATCAGAAAAAAGACCTCTCCCCACCACCCCATCCCCCCATCCCCCCATCCCCCCCCGGCAATTTTTAACTGAGAATGAAACAGCCCTGCCCTTTGTAAGGGGGGAAAAGAAGCCGGGATATTATTCTAGAAACCTGGTTTCATAAAAGTTACCGGGTTTCTACTGAATTGGCTTGAGTCTGGTATAGTCAATTTTAATGCAGCGATCCATAATCAAATTTAAGCCGGCATTTTCAGCAATTTGGGCCGCTTTTGCATCGATAACCCCCAATTGTCCCCAAACAGTTTTCGCCTCAACTGCGATCGCTTCCGAGACAATTTCTGATAAAAATTCCGGGCGACGAAACACATTAACAATATCAATTCTTTCCGGTATTTCTGTTAAACTCCGATAACAAGGTTGACCGTCAATTTCCGTTACCGTTGGGTTAACCGGATAAACTCGATAACCGACATTGCGTAAAAACTGGCCAATTTGATAACTGGTTCGCGAGGGTTTATCAGAATGACCTACAACCGCAATCACTTGAGCGTTGCTGAGAATCTCGGCGATGATTTTATCCTCTAGATTGAAGTTTACCATGAGACGGCGCGAGTGGGAAAACTAATCTCTAGTTTATCTTTATCTATTGGCACTTTTTGGAAAACTAGATTATCTTAGGCTTTGGTAATATTTAAAATTCTTAATCGCAGTGTTTGATTCCGCTTATCCCAGTCGCTCTGTTTCTCGTTCTCCCTACGATGGTTGGTCTTTAGATGAACGCGATCCCGATTATATTAACGCTTTAATGCCCGTTTGGGAATGGTTTTATCGGTACTATTTTCGCGTGGAAACAGACGGTTGGCACCATGTCCCCTCAGAGGATAAATTTCTGATCGTCGGTTCCCACAATGGCGGTTTAGCCTCACCGGATATGCACATGAGTTTATATGACTGGTTTCGGCGTTTTGGAACCGATCGCTTATTATATGGGTTGATGCACCCGAATATGTGGAAAGCGGCGCCGGGAGTGGCGAGTCAGGCGATCAAATGCGGTGCCGTGATCGCCCATCCGCGAATGGCGATCGCCGCTTTTAAACGCAATGCAGCAGTCGCCGTTTATCCGGGAGGAGGCGAAGACGTTTTTCGTCCCCATTCCATGCGAAATCAAATTTATTTTGCTGGACGTAAAGGCTTTATCAAACTGGCTTTAAGAGAAGAAGTTCCCATTGTTCCCCTCATTTCTTGGGGCGCCCACGATACTTTAATTGTCTTAGGAGATTTTTACAAACAGGCCAAACAATTGCACGAGTGGGGAATGCCTTGGTTATTGGGTATTGACCCCAAAGTGTTTCCCATTTATCTGGGTCTTCCTTGGGGAATTAGCATCGGGCCGTTGCCGAATTTTCCTCTACCTGCTCAAATTTATACCCGGGTTTGTGCGCCCATTTACTTTGAACGCTATGGCCGGAAAGCCGCTCTAGATCACGATTATGTCGAGACTTGTTATGAGCAGGTTAAAACCCAAATGCAGCAAGAACTTAACGGTTTAGTGGCATCGGTTGAAGCCCGAAACCGTTGATAGTATTAAATTAGTCTTAATGCCCCGTTTTGTCTGATTTGTTTAACTTTTTTTAATCTTTTTTGAGGATTAACCTTAAAGTATCTTCACGAAAAAAATTGCTCGTTTTTGGAGAAACCTGTGATAAGATGCTCTATAAAATCAGGAAAATCTACAGAAGTTATACTCGGGGATCAATGAAATATGCCGAAAGAAGGATTTAAAGGAGATCTCGTTGATGAGAAGCTATAAGGATAAGTAGAACAAGATTTATCCTTCTTTTCTGTGACTCTAGAATTGTAGGAATCATAGGGAGTCACCCCTGGTTACATCTCCACAGCCTGAGATCGGTAATCAATTGAACCTCACTTAAAAACCTCTACTCAATCACACAGTTGGTGTTTAAAATGACTACAAAACAAAAATCAATTCAAACCGTAACTAAACAAGCCGTTCACTGTCCGAATTGTGGCGCTTTGGCTGAACGTTGGCACTATAGCGATCGTACTAAAACAGAATGTTCGGTTTGCGACTATTTGATGGTAACTTGTCCGCAAACGGGAAATGTGATCGAAGCACAAGCACCCGGTCTTTATGCGGGAAAATTACAGCCCGTCAAATCCGTTCTTGTGGGTGTAAAATAGCCTCTGGGCAAGTGACGAAATTATGAATGCTGAATTATGAATTCTGACAAAGGAATCGCGGGAGGATGTCAAAAATCTTTGTACTCCCAGAATTAATTTTCAATTCATAACTTATAATCCATAATTCATAATTCTGTTGACCGAAATTGAGGAGGGATTAACCCTCCTGTTCACTCAATTAAACGTTTAACGGTTCGAGAAACGGATAATCAGTATAACCGTTTTCAGCATTTTTTGCCCCCTGACCATAAAAAGTTCGGGGGTTTGGTTCATTTAAAACCGCGTTGAGTTCAAACCGTTTTACTAAATCAGGATTCGCTAAAAATAACCGACCAAACGACACCGCCTCCGCCATATTTTCACCCAAAACAATATTCGCTGTTTCTTGAGTATAACCGCCATTTGTAACAAGAGTTCCCGAATAAATGGGGCGAAAAATGGGCAAAACCGGATTCAAAACCTCACGATTCGCCAAATCCTGTTCGTTCGGTTCCATCAAATGCAAATAAGCCAAATTAAACCGATTTAATTCTTGGATAACATAACTAAACGTCGCCTTCGGATCGGAATCTTTCATCCCATAAAACGTATTACTCGGAGATAATTTTATCCCCACGCGATCGCCGCCCCAAACCTGCGTTACCGCCTCAACCACCTCCAATAAAAAACGGGCGCGATTTTCCACAGAACCGCCATATTTGTCGTTACGTTGGTTAGAACCATCTTGTAAAAATTGATCGATTAAATAACCAAACGCCCCGTGCAATTCTACCCCATCAAAACCCGCTTCTATCGCATTTTTCGCCCCTTGATGAAACTGTTCAATAATCTTTGAAATTTCATCAATTTCTAAAGCCCGAGGCGTCTCTAGCGGCACCTTCCCAACGGGCGTGTGTAGCTGTCCTTCGCCTGCGATCGCACTGGGGGCGACGGGCTGTTGACCGTCCAACAGCGACGAATGCGCCACCCGTCCACTATGCCACAATTGCAGAAAAATCCGCCCCCCCGCATCGTGAACCGCCTGGGTGACGAGTTTCCAAGCTTCAACTTGCTCGGGCGAATAAATTCCCGGACAATTCATGTAACCATTACTAAGCGGTGAAATCATCGTACATTCGGTTACAATTAATCCAGCATCGGCCCGTTGAGCGTAGTAAGTTCCCATCAGTTGGGTTGGAACCGTTCCATCCGCCCGTAAACGGGTCATCGGTGCCATAATCATTCGGTTAGGCAGGGTATAAGCGCCCAGTTGAACCGGGGAAAAAAGATTAAGGGGAGTATTCATTAACAATTCACTATTTTGTAGAATTAACTTTAGTATTAAGCAAGTCTAAAGTTTTTGTCTTGCGAATTTTTGCGAAACATTTTATATTTTTGCTAAACTCTATTTTTGCTAAACTGCGATGGCAATTATCACCAACCCCAAATCTGTGGCCTACGAAACGCCCGCCCAGATGATTCAACTCTATCGCTGCGACAATAATAGTAGTGAAGATCCGGGACAAACAAGATTAACTCGCCACATGATCGGGTTAACCACAACAGGTCCTTATCGTCTTGCGGTTCGTCATAATAGCGATCGCACACAGGATTTATGCTTATCTCCCGGTGAGTTTTTTATCTTTCCAACGGGTGCGTCTCATTGGGCTGCGTGGAAAAATTGTCATGGGATAATTGCATCGGTTGATCATCAACTCTTTAACCACTACGCCGAACGTTTTTTAGAGGGAAAATGCTTTGAGTTAAACTCGGTATTTCAGCAAAAAGATCCCCTAATTGAACAGCTTTTAATTAGTTTAGCACAAGTTAATGAAAATGCAGAGAGTTCTTCAAATTTGTACAAAGAAAGCCTGTGTATGACGTTTTTGTTGCGTTTAATAGAATGTCATTCTCAAGAAAAACATCCGCTTCCAACGGTTAAAGGCGGACTTTCAAAGCGGAGTTTAAAACAGGTCATTGATTATATTGAAGTTTACTACGGCGAAGCGATTACCATAACAAATTTAGCCCAATTGGTTTGCTTGAGTGAATATCATTTTTTGCGCTGTTTTAAACAAAGTTTGGGGTTAACGCCCTATCAATATATTCTCCAGAAACGCTTAGAAATCGCTCAAAAGTTGCTGATAGAAACTAAACAGTCTATTCTAGAAATTGCGATAAACTGCGGGTTTTCTTCCCAAAGTCACATGACCAACTTATTCAAGCAACGTTTGGGAAAAACCCCCTTACAAATTCGTCAGACTGTGAGTTAGTTTTGAGAATTCTTCACTTGAGAAGCCCGTAACTGTCCGCAAGCCGCATCCGCTTCTAAACCCCGAGAATAACGCACACTCACCGCAATATGTCGTTCTTGTAACGCTTTCATAAAAGTATTCACTTGTTGTGTACTCGGGCGTTGATAATCGACTTCAGAAATGGGATTATAAGGAATCAAGTTCACATGGCTTTGAAAACCCCGCAAATGACTTGCAAGTTCAATCGCGTGTTCCGGTTTATCATTAAAACCCGCCAGAAGAATATATTCAAAACTCACTCGTCTCCCGGTTTGGTTGACATATTCCCGACAATCTGTTAACAGTTTTTCTAGGGGATAATGTTCGGCGCTGGGAATCAGTTTTTCCCGCAATTTTTGGTTAGAAGCGTGCAAACTGACTGCGAGAGTAACTTGCAGTTGATGGTCAGCAAATTGACGAATTTGTTGGGGAATTCCCACCGTTGAAACCGTTATCATTCGCTGTCCGATACCGACATCTTGATTGAGAGATTGTATCGCGTTCACCACGTTTTTAGTATTGAGAAGCGGTTCTCCCATTCCCATAAACACAATATGGCTAACTCGTCGCCCAAAATCTTCTTGAACCGTTAAAACTTGATCGATAATTTCGTGCGTTTCTAAATTGCGAATAAATCCCCCTTTTCCCGTCGCACAAAAATCACAAGCCATCGGACAGCCGACTTGAGAAGAAACACAAACCGTTAAACGTTTTTCGGTCGGAATTCCAACGGTTTCAATAATATGATTATCCGCCAATTTTAGCAGATATTTTACCGTTTCATCGGATGCAACCGAACGATAATGAATGGTTGAACGACCGATAGAAACATCTGCAACTTGTTCTCGCCATTGTTTCGGAAAAACGGTAATTTCGCCCAGAGATTTACTTCCCTTTTGATAAATCCATTGATAGAGTTGTTTTCCGCGATAGGCGGGTTGTCCCTGTTGTTGAACCCAAGCGGTTAATTCTTCTAAAGATAATCCCAAAAGCGGTTTAGAAGCAGACTGAACAGTTACCATATAAAGTTAGAATAGAAATACACAGTACAATAAATTATAACACCAAATTACAACACAATTGACCGTCGGGGCGGGTTCCGCAAAAATTTATAATTCCCATAAATAACCTGTATAAACCCCCCCACCCCACAATAAATATACAATTTACATCCAATTAATCATTAATTTTCGCCTGGGTTCGGGGCGGGTTTACAACAATTTGGGTTGGGTTTTCTAGGTAAACGCGAACCCGCCCCTACAGGCTATACCAACAATAAATATTCAATTAACCATCAACCCGTAGGGGCGGGTTCCGCTACAATTTCCAATTCCAACAAATAACCTGTATAAACCCGCCCCACCCCCACAATAAATATTCAATTAATTCTTAATTTTCGGTTGGGTTCGCGGCGGGTTTACAACAATTTGGGTTGGGTTTTCTAGGTTGACTCGAACCCGCCCCTACAGGTGATAACAACAATAAACAGACAATTAACCATTAATTTAATGATGGGTTCGGGGCGGGTTTACAACAATTTGGGTTGGGTTTTCTAGGTTGACTCGAACCCGCCCCTACAGGTGATAACAACAATAAACATTCAATTAACCATTAATTTAATGATGGGTTCGGGGCGGGTTTACAACAATTTGGGTTGGGTTTTCTAGGTTGACTCGAACCCGCCCCTACAGGTGATAACAACAATAAACATTCAATTAACCATTAATTTAATGATGGGTTCGGGGCGGGTTTACAACAATTTGGGTTGGGTTTTCTAGGTTGACTCGAACCCGCCCCTACAGGTGATAACAACAATAAACAGACAATTAACCATTAATTTTCGGTGGGTTCGGGGCGGGTTTACAACAATTTTTCTTGGTTTTATAGGTTGACGTGAACCCGCCCCTACAGGGTTGGAAAATCTTTAAATTTTGAATATAATTAAAAGATTATAATAACTTTCTGAAAAATATGAAATACAATCCCGATATTCATCATCGCCAATCAATTCGTCTGCGGGGATATGATTACAGCCAACCTGGGGCATATTTTATTACAGTTTGTATTAGTCAACGTGAATGTTTGTTAGGTCAGATTGAAGACGCAAATGTTATTTTAAGTCGTTATGGTGAGGTCGTTCATTTTAATTGGTTTAATCTCACAAAAGTTTATCCAAGTATCGAATTAGATAGTTTTGTGATTATGCCAAATCATATTCATGGAATTATTATTTTAACCAATTCTAGGCATAATTTATCCAAAGTTGTCAGAGGGTTGAAAACATTTTCTGCGCGTCGAATTAATCAATTGCGATCGCTATCAGGAATTCCCGTATGGCAAAGAGGATATTACGAACATATTATTCGGAACGAGAACACATTAACAAAAATTCAAGAATATATTTTAAATAATCCCTACAATTGGGAAACCGATGAAATGCACCCATCACAAAAATTTCCAACTGCTCAAAAAATTAATATAAAATTAAACAACAACATTAAATTACCGATGAATTTATTATCATAATCAACCTGTAGGGGCGGGTTCCGCCCGAATTTAGAATTCTAACAAATAACCTGTATAAACCCGCCCCACCCCCACAATAAATATTCAATTAATTCTTAATTTTCGGTTGGGTTCGCGGCGGGTTTACAACAATTTGGGTTGGGTTTTCTAGGTTGACTCGAACCCGCCCCTACAGGTGATAACAACAATAAACATATAATAAACCATCAACCCGTAGGGGCGGGTTCCGCCCGAATTTAGAATTCTAACAAATAACCTGTATAAACCCGCCCCACCCCCACAATAAATATTCAATTAATTCTTAATTTTCGGTTGTGTTCGCGGCGGGTTTACAACAATTTGGGTTGGTTTTATAGGTAAACGCGAACCCGCCCCTACAGGATATTTAATGATTTTTAGGGCGGGTTTATAACGATAGTTATTAAGTTTTTAGGGTTGACATTAAGAAGCCACTTTTACCTGATTTTGCTCGCTCAAAAACTCTTTAAAACGCATTAAATTAACGGTTTGACCCAAATTCAACGGGAGAACAGAAAAACCTTCAAGTCGGGACTGTATCCAACCTTCGCCCCAATACCATTCGTGAAAACCATCAATTCCACCACTCAACAAAAAACGGAGACAATTCGACTCCGCCACATCAACATAATGGCGAATTGTAACAGGCCCAATAGAACTGGTAAAACTCATCCCGGTGTGAAACTGTTCGGGAAGTCCCGGCGAAAACTGCTGAGGCCACAACCATTTTTGAAGCTGATTTGGACGCAATAAACTTTCGCGAATCGTCACTTCTGACGCTTCGACTTCAATACGAAGATTGCTTTGTTGAAAAGTACCTAACATAATCTTTAAAAGTTATTGTCAGAAGTTTGGAAAAAAGAAGTTGCTGTGTTCAGGAGTTACTGTGTTCAGGAGTTACTGTGTTCAGGAGTTCAGAAGGAAAGAATTGCCTTTTCCCTTTGCCCTTTCCCCTTTCCCCTTTCCTGATAACTGGTCACTGTTCACTGATAACTGTCTTAATGTTAAGCGATCGCGCCCGACCTCAGCAGTCACCCAAGAAAAAACTACAATGAGGGAGGACAGGCAGTGTAAAGAAATGTAAGCATGGCTGATCAACTTATTCGCGCTACGGCGGCCTCGGATGGAATTCGTGCGGTGGGAGTCATTACCACCCGTTTAACCGAAGAAGCCAGACAACGCCACAAACTTTCCCCGGTTGCTACAGCCGCGCTAGGTCGCACTATGGCAGCAGGATTGTTACTTGCTTCGAGTATGAAGCAACCGGAATCGAGAGTCAACATTCAAATCAAAGGAGACGGCCCCCTCGGTCGCATCTTCGTTGACGCGGGGTTAGATGGTACTGTCCGGGGATATGTAGAAAATCCAGATGTCGAACTTCCACCCAACGAAAAAGGAAAACTCGACGTTGGGGGCGCTGTGGGTCGCAACGGCTTTGTTTACGTGGTCCGGGACGAAGGCTATGGCTACCCCTATTCGAGTACCGTTGAATTAATTTCCGGTGAAATTGGCGACGATCTCACTTACTATATTCTCAACTCCGATCAAACCCCTTCTGCTTTAATCTTGGGGGTGTTTGTCGATAGTGATGGCGTACAGGCGGCCGGAGGATTATTATTACAAGTCCTGCCGAAGGCCGCAACCGATGAAGAATTAGTGAAGACCCTAGAATCTCGGGTCGAAACGTTATCGGGGTTTACTCCCCTGTTACGCCAGCGCCAAACCCTACCCGACATTTTCCAACACCTGTTGGGAGATATGGACTTAAAAATTCTACCGACCTCGCAACTGGTACGCTTTGATTGTGGTTGTTCCTTTGAACGAGTCTTAAACGCTCTCAAAATGTTCGGAGAAGCCGAATTGCAGGACATGATCGAACAAGACAACGGCGCCGAGGCCAAGTGTGAATTTTGCGGGGAAGTCTATCAAGCCAATTGCGATGACCTCTCTCAATTGATTGAGGAGTTGCGATCGCGAACCGATTCACCTAAGATTCGGAGAAGATCGATTTTATTTTGATGAAAGCTGGGCTTTTGCTGCACGTTTTTATCGGATCGCGCAGTAACATTAAAACCCCATGCCAAACTAGGGTAGGGAAGTAGGGGACTGTGGGAATCATCGGGTTAAAGTTGTTATACAGCGCTTGGCCGCTATACTCTGAGCTTGAACCTCTCTCCCCTTTTCCCTGGCGGTAGATGCTCCTCCGTGTTTCTACTGTTGGGTCGGGAGTCAGGCCTGTGTGTGGTGAGAGTTGTTTTGGGTTAACATACCTATGAGTGAAAAACACAACAAACAAAGCCGTTGGATCGAACGATTATCCTCGCAACCAAAAAACAATCCTCCATTGTCTCCGCAACCTTCCTCGGTGCGGAAAAGTCGCGCTGAACGACTCAAGGAGTTGCGGGCGCTGTTGGAGTCGGGGATTGAGGAACAATCGACTCAACCGACCAAAATTCAACCAGAATCCCCTCCACCCCCAAACACTGACCCCGAACCGGAGACGGTCGTTCCCCCGACTTTGGCCATTCCTCCGGCCGAACCCATTCCCCAACCTCCGCCCCCCAAACCGAAACTTTCTCAGGGTCAATTGCTGATTAAGTTCGCGCCTCTGTGGTTGGTGTTGATGATTCTGACGCCCGGAGGGGTGGGATATTTGGCCAGTTCGATGCTGTTGCGATCGCCTTCTTTACCCAATTGTCCGAAAATCTTTTGGCCAATTGCTTCGGCTTCTTTACGGCTATATTGTGCAGAAACGGCCGCGAAAAAAGAGACGGTTTCGGATTTATTGGTTGCGATAGAATTGGTTGATAGTTTATCGAAAACTCATCCTCTGCGACCCGAAATTAACCGTCGCATTGAACAATGGTCGCTCGATATCTTACTGCTGAGTGAAAATTTATTTCAAGCGGGGGAACTGAGAAAAGCGATAGAAAATGCTCGCAAAGTTCCTCAAGATACTCCGGCTTTGGCTCAGGTGGAAGGACGAATTAAAGAATGGAATGAACTGTGGAAAGAAGCCGATGGAATTTACCGCAAAGCTGAGGATCATTTGCGCCAAGAACAGACGAATTTAGCTTTTCGAGAAGCAACTCGTTTACTGAATATCGGAAATCAATATTGGGAAACGACAAAATATCAAGAACTTACCGATTTTGTTCAAATTGTTCGCGAAGAAAGCAAAACTTTAGCAGCAGCACGCGGAAAAGCGGAAGAAGGCGGCTTTGATAATCTCATTGCCGGGATTGAAAAAGCTGAGGAAATCGGTTCAGAAAGCTATTTGTATGAGAAAGCCAGCAAAGATATTACAGAATACAGCAAAACGGCGCTGAAATTGGCAGAAGATAACTTAAAATCGGGAGATTGGCAGCGTTCGATTAATATGGCGCAGCAAATCCCCAAACGGGCAAAATTAGACCGGGAAATTGAAGATTTTATCGTCTTGGCTCGCGCTCATATTCCCGCATCTTTGGATACGGTGGAAGGCTTGAAAGATGCGATCGCTCAAGTTAGAAAAATTAATCCGGGTCGCCCTTTTCATAATAAAGCACAACAATATATTCGGGAATGGCAACAGGCGATCGCCGATGTTGCAACTTTAGAAAAAGCTCGAAAATTAGCCCGATCCGGAGCGGTAAAAGATTTAAAAGCGGCTGTGGCTGAACTGAGAAGCATTCCCGTTTCTAATCCTCGGGGCGAAGATGCACAGGTTCAAATGGTGCGTTGGACTCAGAAAATCGAGGAAATTGAAGACCGTCCGCTGTTAGAAAATGCCGATCAATTAGCCAGTTTTGGAGATGTAAAATCTCTCAAAGAAGCCATTTCTCAAGCTAAACAAATTGGCGAAGGACGGGCGCTTTACGATCAAGCTCAAGATCGGATTTCTGAATGGACAGAAAGAAGTCAACGTTTAGAATATCAACCGATTTTAGATCGGGCGCTTCAAATTGCTTCCGATGGAGATTTAGCCCAAGCTATTTCTGTCGCCGAACAAATTAAACCCGGAATTGTGCTTTATCCCGAAGCCAAAATGAAGGTTGATGAATGGAAAGCCGAACTTCAAGATACTAAAAATGTTCAAGATGCCCAAAATATTGCCGCCAGTGGTACAGTAGAAAGTTATGTCAAAGCGATTCAATTGGCATCTGGTGTTTCTCCTTCGAGTTCTTCGCGAGGACTTGCCGATCGGTTGATTTCCGAATGGAGTCAGGAAATGTTAGAAATAGGCTTGGATCAGTCCGTTTATGACTTACCTGCGGCGATCGCCACCTTGAAGAAAATTCCTTACGGAACCAATGCTTACAACGCCGCTCAACCTCAAATTCAAACTTGGGAAGAATGGCTCAACCCTGCACCCGCACCGGCGCCAACACCCGCACCCGAACCCCGACGTTATGACAATTATGACAGTTCTAACGACTACGGGAATTATGATGATGGCTACGATAATTATGATAGTTATCAAGATTATAATAGCCAACCCTATCAACCCGAACCGGAACCCGCACCCGCACCCGTTCCCTCTCCGACTCCCTCTCAACCCTACGATGATTTTTACAATGATTCTGTAGAGTTGAATAAACCGATCATTATTAACAAAGTGTCCGACATTCGATAAACTTAAATAATGGTCATTTTGTCGATAAATCTCCTATGAATCTTCGTACCCTTCGCCAACTCCATCGCCAACTCGCACCGATTATCATTTTGCCCTTTTTAATTACTGCAATTACGGGGGTAGCCTATCGTTTGGGAAAGAGTTGGTTTGGTTTGTCTCGCGATCAAGTTCACTTTTTAATGGTGATTCACGAAGGAGAATATCTCGGAAAGCAACTCGAACCCGTTTATGTTTTATTAAATGGGTTGGGGTTGCTATTTATGTTGATTACGGGAATAGTTATGTGGGGAAATAGCCTCAGTAAAACCACTTGGTTTCGGGCGTTATTTTCCCGTCCGAAAAAAGAAACCCCCGAGTAAAAACTTACGGATTTTTTTCCGATAAAACTTCTGGCTCTGCGGGTTTACTAAACCAACTAATCAACATTCCAGCAATCGGAATCGCGAGAAATACCCCTAAAATTCCAGCAATTTGTTCGCCAACAAATAACGCAAAAAACAAAAACACTGGATTAATATTTAAGTTATCTTTCATCACTTTAGGAGAAATGAGATTATCTTGAATTTGCTGGACAATTGTCCCGGCGATTAACACTTTAATTGCCATCCAACCCCCTTGAGATAAAAACACCAAGACACCAACAACAATTACACATAATGTTCCACCAATACCGGGAATGATGTCAATTAAACCTAAAATAATGCTGAGAAATAAAGCATATTGAACCCCCAAAAGTTTAAAAGCAATAAACCCAGAAGTTGATAAGAATAAAACCAATATAAATTGGGCGCGAAAAAAACCAATAAAACTGTTGTGAACCGTTAAAGAAAAGCGTTCGCGAATTTCTAGAGGTAATATTTTTAAACACGCCGACCAAATTTTACTTCCATCAATCAGCATATAAACACAAATTACCACAATAAAAATTAAACTTAAAAAGTTAGAAAAAGTACCTTGAACAAAACCCAAACCCGTTAAAAGTCCCGCTTGTAAAGCTTCGATAGTTCTTTCAATATTAATCGAATCTAAAAACTTATCGACCGGATTAACATTAGAATCCTGCAAAAAATTAAGTAAACTCGTTACAAATTCCTGTCCTTGGTTAATCACTTCTATCCCGACAACAGTAATTAAAGCAATTAACAACCCAAAGGCGGTTATACAGACAATAGCAATAGAAAAACCTCGGGGAATATAACGAGAAAGCCTTTGAACCGGATAATTTAATAACGCCGCCAATGTCGCCGAAATCGTAAAAATTGTAATAACAGAGTAAAAATAACTAATCAGTTGGACAACCACCCAAGCACAAGCAAACAGTAATAGGAAACGCAGCATGGTTGAACTATTAAGCTGTTTCCAAATCGAGTTTAAATCTTCTGACATTTACCCGATAAATTTAGACTAGATAATACAGTTAATTTAACCACAAATTGACAACTCATTAAAAAAAATACCACTTTTTTAAAGAAACAAAGATTTTGAACAAAAAACCCGGCTTCTCCGAGAAACCAGGTTTTTTAAAAACTATTTATGAACGAGTTTGACTTTCTTCGAGTTGTTGCTGCATTTCCTCAAAAGTATTGGCAGGTTTTTTACACTTCAACCCCTGACAAACCAACCCCGTTACTCCTTCTGGAAGGCTAGAATCGGCTTTAAAAATCGCCACCGGATAATATTGAGAACTCAAAGCTTTAATGTGTTCTACATGGCTGCGAACTAAGGTATTATTTCGATACCAATCGAGCGCCACAAACAAACTCGGACAAGCTTGGGGCGACTTTTCCATTATACTGCTAAACGCTTGAATTCCCGCTTCGGCTTTATCAAGATAATCTAACTGTTCGGTCAGCAAAAATAAACGCACCAAATTCGCCATCGCCACCCCATTCGCCGCCGGGGTTGCATTATCAATATAACTGCGTTCTCGCATTAATAATTCTTCCCCCGCATCCGTGGCAATATTGTAGTAACCGCCCAAGTCTGCACTCCAGAGAAACTCATCAAATTCCTGTTGAACTTGAACCGCTTTTTCTAACCAATATTCTGGCGTTTGAAAGCTTCCCTCTAACAAACTAGCCTGATGCAAATCAATTAACGCTTTAATCAACAACGCATAATCTTCAGACTGGGCTAAAACATCGGGATTTCCATCGTAATTTACCCGATGAAGACGTCCGTCAACCCATTGATTTTCTAAAATAAATTGGGCTGCTGCTGTGGCAATTTTCAGATATTCCGACTGTTCAAAAACCGTCGCCGCCCTCGCCAAACCGGATATCATTAAACTATTCCAAGCCACAATCATTTTTGTATCCGTAACCGGAGGAATACGACCGGGCCAATCTTTTAATTTAGCTTCTTGATTATTGGTAGCGGGAGGAAACGTTTCTAAATCCTGGGGTTGGGAACCATAACGAACAGCAAACAACTTCGCCAACGCCGATTCGATTTGTTCGCTGAGTTCGTTACAATTCCAGCGTTGCAAAACATTTTTACCTTCAAAATTCCCGGCTTTTGTTATCGTAAATTGGGCTTGCATTTCCCCAAATTCCGAAGGCGTTAAAATCTCCTCTAACTGTTGCCAAGTCAACACATAAAACGCCCCTTCTTCCGGTTCAACTTCTTCGGAACTGGTAAAATTATCCGCATCTTGAGAGGCATAAAAATATCCAGCAGGTGCGGTCATTTCTCGTTTTAACCAGCTAACCGTTCCCGAAATCGCCCGTTCAAATGCGGGTTCAGCAACGCCATGACTCCATAAATTCGCCAAATATTCAACAATTTGACCGTTATCATAGAGCATTTTTTCAAAGTGCGGCACCGTCCAAGTTGGGTCAACGGTATAGCGATGAAAACCGCCCGCCACATGGTCATAAATTCCCCCGGAAGCGAGGTCAGTTCCCCGTTGAGTACAAGCTTGTTGACTGTCGTAAGGCGACTCAAAATCAAAGCGAGTTTCATGTAAAGCCGTATCCGCATAGGGAATCATCGGAAAACGCGGCCCGCCAAAATCATTGCGACTAATAACGCCCGTATTTGTGGTTAAACCTTGTTTTAATAACCCCTCATTCAGTTGAGAAGTCGGCAAAATTGTTGATTCAACTAAAGCCTTTCTAACTTCTTCTTTTAGATTTTGTAAGCGAGTTTTTTCGGTATTATAAAACCCTCGAACCCGCCGCAAAACTTCTAAAAATCCCGGCTGTCCGTAGCGAGGTTCAACCGGAAAATAAGTACCGCCCACAAACGGCACCAAGTCATCGGGAGAGAGGAAAATATTCAGCGGCCAACCCCCTTGACCCGTCATCATTTGCAGCGCTTGCATATAAATACTATCAATTTCGGGCCGTTCTTCGCGGTCAACTTTTATGGGGACAAAATTTTCATTCATATATTTAGCAATAGCCCCATCGGAAAACGCTTCACCCTCCATCACCGTACACCAGTGACAACTCGAATAACCAATAGAAAGAAAAATCGGTTTATCCTCTCGTTTGGCTTTTTCGAGGGCTTCATCGCACCAGGGCCACCAGTCGATGGGGTTGTCCGCGTGTTTGCGAAGATAGAGACTTTTGGACTGGGCAAGACGGTTAGCCATAAGAACACCTACTCATACTGAGTCCGTTTATTAGTCTTCTAGTTTAGCGTAAACGACCCCAAAACTCTAGGAAAATAACATTTTCTACCTATCACAGCAATTCGTGGTTTAATAATTTTTTACAACTGACTTGCTAACCGTATATGAACTTATCCAGACGACAGTTTCACAAATATTCCGCCCGATTTTTAATGGGTGGGCTGTTTCCGGGGCTGTTTTTTAATCTTTTTAACCGCAAGTTAACCGAACAAGAAGTTAATGAAAATTTTAATAAAATCATTGGTTATTTAACACCGGGAACCGACTTGTTAGTTCCCACTTTTTTAGGAAATCCTCAGAGAAGGTTTTATGGTCGGGGTGTTCCGGGCGGGTTGAATATTATTCATAAATTTCCTTTGGGAACCGGAGTGACTTATGTGGGGAGTACCCGCAAAGTTTGGAGTGGTGCGGGTTGGACGGGTCAGCCGACAATTACGCGGGATAGAGGTAGAATATATTTGGTGATTGGAAGCTATGACTATCATTTGAGAAAAATCGATTTTGAAACCAACGAAGAAGTTTGGAAATATAAATTTGATGATGTAATTAAAGGGTCTTCGAGTATTTATCTTGATGAAACCGCATCCGAAAACAATCAAATTGTGATTTTACAAGGCAGTCGAACGGGCAGACCGAAAAATGGAATTGCACCCAGTTTTAGAGCGATTTCTTTTAGAACTGGTCAAGAACTCTGGAAATTGGATATTCGTAAAACCGCTTCTTATAGCCGAGATAATGATAGTTCCGCTTTGGATTTGGGAAACGGTGTTATTTTTAATGCGGGAGAAAATGGGGTGGGATATTTTCTAGATTCTCGCACAACAACCGCTCAGAAAAAGTCGGGATTTTTGCAGCCGAAAATTTTATCGGAAGTTAAACTTTATAGTTCTTCAGACTCTAAACGACAAGGGGGAAATATTGTTAGTGAGTCTTCCCCGTCTCGCCTCGATAACCGTTTATTTTTGGCGTCCGGTTCCGGTCATATTTACGGGATTAGTCTCGACGAACGCAAAATTATATGGGATTTTTACACGGGTTCAGATTTGGATGGAACCGTTGCTATTTCCAAACAAAATAAACTCTTTTGTGCGATAGAAAAAGAATTTCTTCCCGGTCAAGGCGGAGTCATTAAACTCAATCCTGAAAAACCGCCTCAAGACAGCGTTGAATGGTTTTTACCCACCGGAAACACCAATGTCGCCAGTTGGAAAGGCGGAATAATTGGTTCGGTGGCTTTGAATGATGAATACAACCCCAATAATTTTCCCGCTTTATTTGCAACCAATGCTATCGATGGTTATCTTTATATTGGTTCTCAAGATAAAATTACCGGAAAAAAAGTCAAAGGACCGTTATTAAAACGAACTTATGATACACCCGTTGTAGTCTTTAAACAAAGAATTGGGGCTTCAATTTCTACGCCGATTTTTACCGAGGGTTATAAATTAGTGACCGCCGGATACGGTGGCGTTTATCTGTTTAATTTGTATTGGGAAGAAGCCAAACCGGACGACACCAACGCCTTAGAAAATGCCCGGGGAGAATATTATCGCCTGAAAGTTGAACAAGTTGGGCGGTTTAAACCTGACGTTTCCTTTGAGTCTACTCCCGTTGTCTGGGATAATAAAATTATCATCTGTGGGCGAGATGGTTGGCTGTACACCTTGGGAAGTTAAACTTATATCCCTCATGGAGATTAACAATATCCGCCCTTGACAGTCGAGAAATCCTCCCTACATCCTCTCCCCAGTTCCCATCAGGATTTGGTAGGATTAAAATCAGAGGAAGTCAGCCTATAGGAAATTTACTATGGAAACATCCGAAAATTCCATTACCCAAACTTATATTCAACAAGATGCACAAGAAATTCTGCGGATTGCTTTTGCAAAAAAAGAAGAAAACGGAGAACTTACCCGCACTCAATTAGTAGAAATTGGGATGGAATTGGGTATTTCTCCCGCAGAATTAGAACTCGCCGAACAAGAATGGCGTCTTTTTCAACAAGATTCTCGGGAAAAATTGATTTTTAACGCCCAACGCCGTCAGAAATTGAGACAAGATTTAATTAAATTTGGGATTGTTAGCGCTTTCCTGATTTTACTTAATATTGTCACCACACACGGGATTAGTTTTGCCCTTTCTATTATGTTAGTTTGGGGGTTATTCCTCGCCTTAGCTGCTTGGAGAACTTATCAAACAGAAGGGGAAGAATATGAGAAAGCCTTTAGCCGATGGAAATTGAAAAAGCAATTGGGACAGTCTTTCAGTACCCTGGCTGAAAAAGTTATGAAAGGATGGCAATCTTAACAGTCACCCTTCGGGTTCAGCAGTCGCTCTCTTGCGAACTGTGCTTCTGACGGAAACCGCGCCCGTCGCAAGGAACGCGCTCATGGGGGAAACCCGCGCAAGCCCTCGCTGCAACACCTGTCACCAGTTAAGAGGGAACAGTTTTTTCAGTTACCAGTATTTACTATTCTCCATTCACATATTACTGGTTACTGTAAACTGTTCACTGGTTACTGTTCACTGGTTACTGCCTATTGCAAGAAGCGCCTATTGCAAGAGCGCCTATTGCCTATTCCCTGTAAACTGTCTTTTAAACTGCCGTTTCTATGATACAATTTGGTAAACCCATATTTTCAAGCATTGTTTGAATTTCATCTCGATAAATGGGGTTCATTACAATCACAACATCCGGTTTATATTGTTTTAAAAAATCCGGCGATACAATTTTCTGACCCGTTCCTGGAACATACATTCCCTGTTTTCGAGGGTTAATATCGACAATATACTCAATATAATTTTGAACGTTTAGAAAATTCAAAAACATCACCCCTTTTGAACCCGCACCCCAATTCACTACCCGTTTACCAGCCTTTTTAAAGCTTTCTAGTTGATTTTTCCAAAAGTCTAGTTTTTGGTGAAATTTAGTTGAAAATTGTATAATAGACTCGGCGAGTTGCTGAACTTTTTCTTTTTTTTCTGGGCTTAACATTTTGACCGTTTCACCCGGATAGGCTGTTAAACCGAGAAATTGTCCGCCAAATTCTTCTACAATACTCTCCACTTTAAAGCCAGAAGATGAAAAAGCGTGAGCAAAAGAAGTCGGCGAAAAATAACAACAGTGTTCGTAGATAATATCCCAAATTTCCAAATTATTGAAAATACCTAAAGCATTGGGAACCTCAAAAAAAATATTGGGTTTTTTACGCTCAATTGTTTGTTGAATTGTGTCTAAAAGTGCTGTGGGTTGGGGAAGATGTTCTAACGTGTGGCGACAACAAATAAAATCCCCTTGATACTCGGCATAGCGTTCGTCATAATAGTCTTGAATAAATTCAACTCGATGCTCAGTTTTTTGATGTTCTTCCAAAGGAATATAACTCGGATCAAAACCAACGCCAGTATTGTTTCCCAGTTGAGAAAGCAACATCAAAAACTCCCCTTTTCCGCTCCCAATTTCTAGAATTTCTTTATTTCGCAAATCGTAACGTTCAATTAAACCCCTTGCTAAAAAAGTCAGATACTCTTGAAAACGAGGAGAAAAATCCAACGCATTTTCGTAAGATTGCGTATAGTCCAAACGTTGGGAATCAAAGGCAATATTACTAATAAAACCACAATCAGAACAAAAAGCCAAATTCACATCTCCCCGATGACAATTTTCCGCCGCTAGTCGTTCGTTCCACAAAAGATTGCACAAAACAGGAACATCCGCTATTTTAAAAAAAACCTTCCACCGAGAAGAACCGCACACAGGACAGTTAGATTGAGATATAGTATTCATAGTTATGCACCTAGATTAGAGAAACCAAAACCCAGATTACAGACTCAATCTGCCAATCTGATTGCAGCAGTATCACCCTTGACCCTCTTAGCCTTCACGGGAAGAATAAGAAGCTCAATGACAACACGACGAATGTAGTCTAAAGAAGTCAGAGATTAAGTCAAATCTCTTGTTGGTATCAAGCCAAACAACGACCTGCTACAAACAATGGTAAAGCCATCAAACCGTATGTGGTGTAAAATCTGTAACTCTAAGTCTATCTGAATTTAAAATCCGATAGATTGACACCCGAATCACTTTCAAACCAAACGAACGGATCAACTGTGACTCAAACGTTAACTCAATCCCTCGACCGCCAGAACATTCATCGAATTGTTCTCAATAATGGTATCGTACTATTAGTCAAAGAAAATCCGACCGCAGACATAATATCAACTCGCCTGTTTCTGAAAACCGGAACCTGTTGGGAAACGCGCACTCAAGCGGGACTGTCTCATCTATTAGCCGCAACCCTAACAAAAGGAACCGAAAACCTCTCCTCTTTAGAAATAGCAGAAAAAGTTGAATCGGTCGGTGCCCGTCTAAGTGCTGATGCGTCAACAGACTATTTTTTGCTCAGTCTGAAAACCGTTTCCGCCGATTTTGAGGAGATCTTAACACTCGCCAGTCAACTGTTGACTTCCCCAACATTTCCCCCCGAAGAAGTCGAGTTAGAACGACGAATTACCATTCAAGGAATACGATCTCAGCAAGAACAACCCTTTTCTGTCGCCTTCGATCAACTGCGTCGGATCATGTATGGGGATCATCCCTACGCTTTTTCGAGTTTAGGCACCGAAGAAACCATTTCTCAAGTCAGCCGTGAAGATCTAGAAGCCTTTCACCAAACCTATTTTCGCCCCGATCGCCTAATTATTTCAATAGCCGGCAATATTACCGTAGACCAAGCAACAGTATTAGTCAATCAGGTGTTTGGAAATTGGGAAACCGATCCCACACCCGTCCCGCCCTTGGTTTTACCCACTTTAAGCTTAAATCCTCAGACGGGGGTGATTCCCCAAGAAACTCAACAGTCTGTAATCATGTTAGGGTATCTCACCTGTTCGGTCAACAGTCCCGATTATCCCGTTTTAAAACTGATTAACACCTATTTGGGAAATGGCCTGTCGAGTCGTTTATTTGTAGAATTGCGAGAAAAACGGGGGTTAGCCTACGATGTATCCGCATTTTATCCCACTCGTTTGGATATATCCCAGTTTGTGACTTATATCGGAACTGCGCCAGAAAATACGGCGATCGCGATCGACGGTTTACGATCCGAAGTCGAACGGTTGCAAAAAGTTCCCCTGACAGAAGCCGAATTACAAGTTGCCAAAAATAAACTCCTGGGTCAATATGCTCTCGGGAAACAAACCAACGGTCAACTCGCCCAAGTCTACGGCTGGTATGAAACCTTGGGGTTGGGAATTGAATTTGATAGCCAATTTCAAGCCGATGTCGCCGAGGTTACAGTTGAGGATATTTATACCGTTGCCAATCGTTATTTTACTCAACCCTATCTTTCTATGGTTGGGCCAAGCGCGTTTGTCGAAGTCTTCAACAAATAGCATTCGCTGTTAATCGCTTCTGTAGATCGAGTATTATCTATCTTGGTGTAGAGGAACAGTGCTGTGAAGTTAGCGCAGAGATCTATTGGGGTTGTCTTCAGTAGTTTGTTAGCCAGTGCTATCTCGGGGGAACTTCTCGCTCCAGTTTCCCCGGTCATGGCTCAAACTCCCGAACAAAAATTGGTTCAACTGAACCTGACTCGACCAACTCTGCAAACCGGAAGCGAAGGTGCAGAAGTGTTGGAGTTACAAGCCGCTCTCAAGTTACTCGGTTATTATACCGGAGAGGTTGATGGGGTTTATGCCGAAAGTACCGCCGAAGCCGTCTCTCAATTTCAACAGGCGGCAAATTTGCCCGTTACAGGGGTGACAAACGCCGCCACCTGGAATCGATTATTTCCCCCAGATGAGACATCTTCCCGGTCAACCTCGACCGCTAACGACTGTGTTTGTGCTTCTGCTGCAACCCCCACCTCTGAGAAAACCTCAACTACAGAAGCCAGTTTTCCCGTGTTGCGGTTGGGAATGCGAGGAGAAGCCGTTGTCGGACTGCAAGAACGTTTGCGGGCCAAGGGGTTTCTCCGAGGTCAAGCCGATGGCGTTTTTGGTCCCCAAACCCAGGCCGCTGTCAAAGCCGCTCAGGAACAATTTAACCTCAAACCCGATGGCGTCGTCGGTTCTCAAACTTGGATCTTGATATTGCGTTGAGTAAGGGAAGGGGAAAGGGGAAAGGGGAAAGGGGGAAGGGGAAAGGGGAAAGGGGAAAGGGGAAAGGCAACCATGCAAGAGGTAATAGGTAATTCTTTCCTCCTGAACACAGCAACTCCCGACTCCTGTCTCCTGTCTCCTGACTCCCATCTCCCTATTGTCTCAGGATGTTAAGCTATGTCAACTTTTTTAGATAGGGGTTTTGCTTGGCGAAAAGCTGTGCTAACTTATTAAGTTAATAGGACACATTGAAAGCAACAAAACGCTATTCAAAACCCGAAGATTAAAGTTGTGTCCCTCTGCTTTAATCAACTGCTGTACAACCCTTGGGTTGACCTCATTAAGCCTATATCTTGTTGACACTGTAGAGGGTAAATTACCCCCCCTGAAATCTCTATAAACTTAGTCGGTTAGACGGTGGAGTTTGGGGTCAGAGTCATAATCAAAGTCTGTATCGACTTAAAAAGAGGCGAGTTCACGAAGACGGTTGTAAGTTGTGTAAACCCTAGTTGTTTTTAAACAATTCTACCTGTATCTAACTTCCTTAAAATCTGCTTGAGTCAACTTAGTACAATGAAATTTAGGGTCTAGTAGCCTTCTACTAGACCTTAAATTTTGGCAATTTAGGGTGAAGGTTCAAATCAACTAAAATAGAGAAAAGGTATGATAGAAAAGCAAGGATTTAATTTGAGGATTTGATCATGGCAAAAGGTTCTTTTGCAACCATGCAAACCAAACCAACCGCTACACAGCTTACATTTTATTATGAAAATGGTCAAGCCGAAACCTTAAGCGTTCCCATCGCCGCAGACCAATTGGGACAACAACTGCAACAGATGTTAAATCAGCCCTGGTTAACCTTTAACCTCGCCGAACAAACCGTTATGATCTCCACTCAAAAAGTCGTTAAAGTCGAAATCAAACCCGCACTCACTCAACTGCAAGGAGAAGGCGTTTTTTCCAATAGTCAGCGGGTAACAGCCCTACAACGGGGCGCTGCGGGTCGTTTGGGAATTACTCCTTAGATTGTAGCGAGGGAGAAGCGTAAGATTGATCCCCGCGATCGCTTCTCAGAGAACTAAACGGTTCAAACCGGCTTATTGATTGACAGAAGGCGCCTGACAGCCGATGACAATTTCTCGGGTTTTGGGATAACGACGCAACAACCCAAAAAATACATCTCGATCAAAACTGCGGGGATCGGACCTTTCTCCAGAGCGATCGACGGCTTGATGAGTGGTAATTCGATCTTCAGATACGCCCGTTTGAGCCACTAACCAAGCCAAAGACTGATATTGTGCCATGGTGTAGCCACTGTGAGACGAGCCGCGACCCAAGCCATCGGGAGGGGTTTCTAAAGAAACATGATAAGCAAAATTATTCACTGAAGGGGGAAATTTGGAATCCGTTTTTACCGCTTCTCCCTGAAACACAGAATTTCCGGCGCCGTAGGCTCTCAAGTCCGGGGGAACAATATAAACCACATCGCCGTTGAGAGTAATCAAAGTGTGATAACTGGCCTGATCGTCTTCGTTGGTGTGATAGGTTTGGAAAAAATTAATCGTACTTTGAGCCGTCGCTGCGGTTTCGTGCAACACTACAATCGGAGCATTGCTGACCGGTTTGCCATTAACATCATAAAGATACCGTTGTCCGTAATTGGTCCGGTTGGCGATCGCTTGATATTCTCGGGGTGCGTTGGCCGAATTGGGTTGAGTATAGTTACCCGTTGCGGCTGAATTTTGCCAGTTCACCGGACGGCGAAATCGATATAAAGAAGCCGGAACTTCTACAACCGGACCCAATTCGGGATTTCCCGTCCGCCCCGCTTGGGGCTGAATTCCGCAGGTTTGCAGCAAACCAATATTTTGATTGGCTACTTCCATCGTCTGGGAAGGAAATTCTTGAGCGATCGCACGATGAGTTTGAGAAACGGTAATCGCGATCACTAGGGTTGCCAAACCCAAAAACAGCAGTAAAATAGGGGTTCGTTGGAGTTTCATAAAAAGTCGGAGCCGCCATCTGTTGAATTTTATTCAAGCATCAGTCTAGCCCAAACTCTATTACTTGTTAATCTCCAATCGGACAAACTTCCCCCCCCACCGGGAAAATCTCAAATCACAGAAGGGCAAAGATGGTGAAAACCACCAGAAAGAAAACCCAAATCCCGCCTCCGTCATTATCCTCTGGCTGATAGTCTTCTACGACGGTCTCAGAAAAATCTCGTTCAAAATCACAGCTTACACATTGATATAAATCACTGTGGCGTTGAATCAGGGTGTGTTTGCTGCATTTAGGACATTCCATCGGTTCACTGATCATGGCAATTGCTCCCTGGTTTTCCATCTCCCCGTTTTAGGGGGTTCATTGATATATACATCGAGCCTTTTTAGACCTATGCAGTTGCAAACGGCGATCCGATCTGAAATGTTTTCAACATTTTTACAGAATTGTTTGAGATTCTCAAGACACATTCTTTCATCGGGTTGGGGAGCGCACAACCTTTAGAATTGAGCTTGTCGGAAATTTAGATAGGTGCTAACGTGAAGGCGTGCGGCCCTTATACTGTGAACTCAGCGATCGCAACTCCCCAGGCAAAATGATTAATTGTTTTTAATTCTGTCGGGGTGATTCAAAAATCTATCTCTAGAATTAGGGATGATGACTGAATAACGGTTAAACTTTTAATGAGTTCTTCGCTTCTGGTAGAAAACCGTCAATACAGCGATCAGGAGAAGGGAGTCAGCCAAACCTGTAACTTTAAGGAAAAAACAATGCTCAAATCACTTCTGTTGAGAAGCCTCGCTACATCTTTTGTTCTTTTAAGTGTGGGTAGTTTTCCCGCGAACAGCCAAACTCTTACTTCGGTTCCTCAGACTGTTCTAGCACAAGCTGCTTCATCGGAAGTGACTCCAGAAGAATTAGCAAAATTTGCTGAAGCATTCAAGCAGTTACGGGCGATTGAGATGGAAGCAGAACAAAGAATGGCTCAAGCTGTTCAAGAGGAGGGCTTGACTCCTCAAAGATTTGTGGAGATCGGACAAAGCCAGCAAGGTGAAGCACCCGCCTCGGCTGCTGGAGTTTCGGCCGAAGAACAGCAGCAGTTTGAAAAAGCATTGGTTAAAGTTCGAGAAATTTTACAAAATACACAAGAGAGAAAATACCAAGCGGTACAAAGTCAAGGATTAGAAGTTGAAAGATTTCAAGAAATTATCGCCGCAGTTCAACAAAATCCCCAATTAAAACAACAAGTTCAACAAATGTTGCAAAACTGATAGAAACCGAACAGTTATCAAGTTCAATTTCGATTCGTCCCCGGATTGAACTGAACTTCACCCTATTAAAATAACAATAAAAATTCAAGTAGAAGGCAGTTTTGCTTTCTACTTTTTTTATGCGGATGTCCGATTTATTGATTATTAATGAATCAGTTTTATTTTGAAAATGGGTTGATTGGCAAGTTTAACCTAAAAATAACTAAAGCATAATTTTTATTTAATCCCATTGAAATAATGTATTTAATGTTTGATTTTTTATAGATTCTGATTCGTTCATCTGGGTGCAACGGTTAGTTGTTATCACAATTTCATCTTCTCAATTGAGCTTTGAAGTCCCAACAAAGTCACTTCAAACTCAGTAGAGTTTTTGCATTCAAAAAATAGTCCGCATCTACCTGGAAAGCGATCAAAATGTCTAATAGCGTTATCTTCATTCATCCCGATGGAACCAGTCCATCTCACTATGCTGCGGGTCGTTTTGTTCAAGAAGGGCCCGACGGCCGCCTCAACTGGGACGAAATGACCAACGCCGGGGTTTATCTCGGACACATGGAAGACCGACTCGTAGGAACCTCCAACGGCGGGGCGGTCGTTCATGCGATGGGGGTCAAACCCTTTGCCGGTTCTTACGGTTTAGACGAAAACGGCGATCCGATCGTTTCCCTCTCTGGCCTCAGCCCCGAACTTGGCGGCCCCGACCTGGGCGTTGAACCCGGAATGACGATCATGGAAGAAGCGATCGTGGCCGGGAAAGCCACCGCCGTGATCAACTCCGGCTTTATCGCCGAACCGGGAACGGGCGTCTTTTTGGCCGATGTGTTCAACCGGGGCGAAACCGAAGAAATCACCGCCGAAATCGTCGAATCCGGTGTTAACGTGATCATGGGCGGAGGCGAAACCGACTATCTCCCCGTCGGAACCGTCGGTTTCTTTGGCGAAGAGGGTACTCGCGAAGATGGTCGCAACTTAATCGAAGAAGCCGAAGACCTCGGTTACACCATCGTTTACACCCTCGAACAACTGCAAAGTTTGCCGGAAGATACCCAAAAAGTTCTGGGGATTTTTGCGGCCGAAGACACCTACAACGACACCACCGAAGAAGCCAACGTCGAGGCGGGTTTGGAAAACTACGGTCAACCCGGAAACGAAAACCCGCCCACCATCGCCCAGATGTTAGAAGCCACTCTGGGGCTAGATCTATTCTCCCCGGAAAACGAGAACGGCTTCTTTATCGTAATGGAAGAAGAAGCCACCGATAACTTCGCCAACAATAACAACGCTCGCGGCACCATCGAAGCGGTTTTACGGGCCGATGACGCCATTGGTGTGGCTCAAGACTACATCGAAAACGTCAAACCCAATACCCTGTTAATTACCGCAGCAGATAGCGACGGGGGCGGTTTAGAAGTCGCAGACCGTCGGGGCGAAACCGTTGGCACCGTTAGCGTTAACCCCACTTTACCCGATCGCTCCGATGCGGTTCAAGTTCCCTACGACGGTGCCAGCGGCCGCGATACCGAACCCTTTGTTTCCGCCCCCGACGCCAACGGTAACGAGTACACCTTCGGCGTCGGTTTTGCCGGAACCCCCGACTTTGCGGGAAGTATTGTTGCCAAAACCTTCGGTTACAATGCCGATCTGTTACCCAGTACAGTGGATAACACCGACATTTACCGGATCATGTACCAAACGCTGTTCGATGTGGAACTGCCCTCGCCCGTTCCCGCCGAAGCACCCAAACCCGCACCGGAACCGACAAAAGACACCGGAAACGTCATCTTTATCCACCCGGACGGGACCAGCCCCTCCCACTTTGCGGCGGCCCGTTTCGTGGAGGAAGGGCCGGATGGTCGCTTAAATTGGGATATGATGAGCAACGCCGGGGTTTATCTCGGACACATGGAAGACCAACTGGTGGGAACCTCCAACTCTGGGGCGGTAACGCACGCCACCGGAACCAAAGCACCCGCACCTTCCTTTGGGTTCGATGAAAACGGCGTTCCCGTAATTTCTCGTTCCGGGGAGCGGGGAATGACGATCATGGAAGAAGCGATCGAAGCCGGAAAAGCTACCGCTATTATTAATTCTGGTATTATCGCCGAACCGGGAACCGGGGCGTTTTTGGCCGATGTGATCAACCGAGGCGAAACCGAAGAAATCACCGCCGAAATTTTAGAATCTGGCGTTGATATTATTTTCGGGGGCGGTGAAATTGATTATCTGCCCGTTGGAACCTTCGGTCGCTTTGGCGAGGAGGGAAGACGCGAAGATGGTCGCAACCTGATCGAAGAAGCCGAGGAAATGGGGTACACGGTCATTTACACCCGCGAAGAACTGCAAAGTCTGCCAGAAGATACCGAAAAGGTTCTGGGGATTTTTGCGGCGACCGACACCTACAACGACACCACCGAAGAAGCGAATTTTGCCGAAGGTTTGGAAAACTACGGCCAACCCGGAAACGAAAATCCGCCCACTATTGCCGAAATGTTAGAAGCTGCATTGCCGATCTTATCTAAAGATCCCGATGGCTTCTTTGTGGTGATGGAAGAAGAAGGTACCGATAACTTCCCCAACAATAATAACGCTCGCGGCTTTGTGGAAGCGATGCAACGGGCCGATGATGCGATCGGCGT
Source organism: Capilliphycus salinus ALCB114379 (assembly GCF_047276495.1). NCBI lineage: Bacteria > Bacillati > Cyanobacteriota > Cyanophyceae > Oscillatoriales > Sirenicapillariaceae > Capilliphycus > Capilliphycus salinus. The sequence continues at coordinate 1,115,502 of NZ_CP178543.1, forward strand.
GGCGATGGACTTCGTTGACAACCAAGACCCCAACACCTTAATTATTACCGCAGCAGATAGCGATGCGGGCGGTTTGGAAGTTGATGATGTCAGTGGGGAAACGGTTGGTACTGTTGGTGTGAACCCGACAGAAGCGGATCGTTCCGATGCCATTGAAGTTCCCCTCGATGGGGCGGAAGGACGCGACAGCGAACCGTTTATTTCTGCACCCGACGCCAGTGGCGATCAGTTTCCCTTTGGTATTGCTTATGTGGGAACGCCGGACTTTGCGGGTAGTATTGTTTCCAAAACCTACGGTCTCAATGCCGATTTATTGCCGAGTACGGTTGATAATACCGAAATTTACGAGATCATGTACCGGACGCTGTTTGGTGATGTTCTCCCCAATTTGATTGATGGTACGCCCGCCGATGAAACGTTGGTCGGAGACGGCGCCAACGACCTGATCCGGGCGGATATCGGTAACGATGTGGCCGCAGGCGGTTTGGGCGATGATATCATCTACGGCGAAGAAGGCGATGATACTCTCCGAGGTGACGACAATAGCCGTTCTCCGGGTGGTACCGTTGGCGGTGATGATACCCTTTATGGCGGTTTGGGCGATGACCAAATTGGCGGTAAAGCCGGGAATGACCAACTATTTGGCGATGAAGGTAACGATCGCATCTGGGGCGATGATGGGGATGACCTGATCGATGGCGGTTTGGGTAATGATACCTTGACCGGGGATGATTTCTCGGGCGGTCAGGGTTCTGATACCTTTGTTTTGGCCGTTGGTGAAGGGGTTGATACGATTGTTGATTTTGAAGTCGGAGTTGATTTGTTAGGGTTAAAAGGCGATCTCAGTGCCGATCAACTCTCGATTTCTCAAGTCGGAAGTGATACCGAAGTTAGCTTGGGTAGCGAGATTTTAGCGATTTTAATGGATGTGGATGCGGCTGATTTGATGGCTGCTGATCCTTTCTAGTTTAAAAACCCGGTTTCGAGAAAGTTACCGGGTTTTTTGGTAAGAAACGGGGGTTTTCTGCTACTCACTAACAAGAGGAGTTGCTAAATATTCACAACCTATATTCTGCACAATCTGGGGAGGAACTGAAGGAAAAATTCGGTTTCTTCCCAGTTTTTTGGCTCGATATAAAGCAGTATCGGCGACTTCAATCAGTTCGGCGGTTGTCTTTTCAACGCCGGGAATTAAACTCGTCACTCCTAAACTTAATGTTACCAATTGACTGACTTGAGATTGAGCGTGAGGAATACCCAGTTGATGAATTTTTTCTTGAATTTCTTCGGCTACTTTAATGGCTCCGGCTAGGTTTGTATTGGGTAAAATAATTACAAATTCTTCTCCTCCGTAACGGGCGATTAAATCGGCGGGACGTTTGACTGCAAGCTGCATCGCTCGGGCGACTTTAATTAAACAATCATCTCCGGCTGGATGTCCGTAATGATCGTTATATCGTTTAAAATAATCGACATCACATAAAATTAATGATAAAGGTTGTTGTTCTCGCGTCAGTCGTTTCCATTCTTGTTCTAAGTAGTTTTGAAAATAACGACGGTTGGCGACTTGGGTGAGACTGTCTAAGGTGGCTAAACGTTCTAATTCGAGGTTGGCTTTTCTTAGGGCTTCTTCCATTTGTTTCCGTTCGGTAATATCTCGCCCTTCCGGAATTAATAATATTATTTCTCCTTGATTATTCCGAATTGGACGAATAGAAAAATCAATCGTTGCAATTGTATTTTTTCCTAAGACATCGACTTCATAGTGGATAAATTCTCCTTGGGCGGCTTTGGTAATGGCTTCTTTGAGTTGTTGTTGGGTTTGGGGTGAAATCTTCCACCAAGGGGCTTCCCAGAAGGGTTTATTAACAATATCTTCCAGGTTTATTCCTCCAAAATCAAGGGCGGTTTGGTTGGCTTCCAATAAGGTTCCATCCGGTTTAATTAAGCCTATAAACTGAAACACTTGATTAAAAATGGCTCTAAATTTTTCTTCACTTTGACGTAAAGCTTCTGTCCGTTCGGCAACTTTTGCTTCTAAAATTCGATTATAATCTGCTAAGATTTGTTCAACTTGTTGACGTTCGGTAATATCAAAAGAAGCACCGATAATCCCCAAACAGTTTCCTTGTTCGTCAGAAAAAGCATTACCCAAAGCTTCAAAAAATCGACCGTTCACCTCCACTTGAGCGTGATAAGAACTACCTGTCGTTAAGGTTTCATGGATTCCTCTAATAATACTGGGGAAGTCAGCATAAATTTCGTAAGCTGATTTTCCCACAACATCCCCGGCTTGTAAACCCAATCCTTCTAAACCTTTCCCTTCTGATAATGTAAAAATACCGTTGTTGTCTGTCGCCCACAAAATTACCGGAACATTATTAACTACCATTCGTAAATAAGCTTCTCGTTCTTTTAAGGTTTCTTCTGCTTTTTTACGGCTGCTAATATCGATAATAAATCCATCCCAAATTACATCACCATTTGGTTGTTTTTCGGGGATTGAAAAGCCTTCCATCCATCGAATTTCACCGTCGGGTTTAGTAATGCGATATTCCTGAGACCAAGGCTGTAAGGTTTGGCAGGAAATCAGCGTAGAAAAGCGGAGTTTTTCTACATCTTCTGCTACAATAATATTCCAAGAATTTGCAGAATCTTCTAAGATAATTTCTGGCTCAATTCCGTATACTTCTTTAATTCTCGGACTCACATAGATAAATTCATCTTTCCCATCGGGATGCAAAACATATCGATAAATGACACCCGGAATATTCTCGGCTAACCGCCTATATTTGGCTTCGCTTTGTTGTAAAGCGAGTTCCGTTTCTTTCGTCCCCGTAATGTCTGTTATCGTTCCCACATAACCAATTACATTACCATTAATATCGGTTTCGGCGACGGCTTGTCCGTAGACCCAAATAATACTACCATCGGGACGCAAAAAACGATATTCACACTTAAAAGGAACACCGTTTAATGCGAAAGCATACCACTTTTTTTGCACGTCCTCAACGTCATCGGGATGTAAAGTTTTTGTCCATCCTTCTCCCATTGACTCCTCTTGAGATAAGCCGATCATCTCAAAACTGATATCATTACCGTACAAACATTTACCTTGAGTATCTGTTCTAAAAATTCCCACTGGAGCGGCTTTTGCTAGGGTTGCAAACCGATGTTGACTTTCCCAAAGTGCGTTTTCGGCTTTTAACCGTTCCGCTTCTATGCGTTTGTGTTCGGTAATATCTTCAAAGGTTACAACCGCACAAATTACTTTTCCTTGTTCGTCTAAAATCGGAGTTGCTTCTACTTCTAAACAAATGACTTTTGTTTGAATCCGAATTTCTAAATCTTTTGCTTTAATCCTTTTACCCTTTAATGCTTGTACGATGGGTAGTTCTTGATAAGGATAGCGTTCTTCCGTTCCTAAGCGATAAATAGGGTAAGTTTTTAACAGTTCTTTAAGGGAGATGCGGGTGTTCGCTTCTTGTTCAAGCAATGCTCGTCCTTTTTGATTCAAATAGGTGTGACCACTTTCTCGATGAATCACCGCTACTCCAATGGGTAATATCTCTAGAATTTGACTGAGTTGTTCTTCACCAAGAGCAATCGCTGGATTAATATTTTTCATATTCAATACGCTCGATTCGTTGGGTTAACCTTATCTTTTTAAAGTCCGTTCATTTTATATTTTATACTCAAAATTTGTCGTTAGTTAAAAATAATATGTTTTGACGAAATCCGAACTTTTTAATTAATTGATTGATTCGGCGTTCGGCTTTGATTAACTAAACTTTTCAATGGGATTGGCGAGTGCTTTTCGGTAGAAGTCTTCTAAACCTTTAATGCTGTTTTTATCTTCATATAATACCGATTTATTTTCCTTAATTTTGTTAACAATTTCTGAACGAAAAACCGGATCTAATCCCAATTTAACGGCTATTTTGATATAGTCGATTTCATTCTGTGCTATTGTTTCTGTTACTCCGATAAATTTTAGAATTCCCACCGTTTGACGACTTCGCATAAATTCGCCTTCGCAGGTAACAATAGGAAGATTACAGCCTAGACTATCGAGGGTTGTTAAAAATCCTGTAAATTGAATCGTATCTAAGCCAATATCAGCGATTAAGTTCAATTGTAAGTAATTCGACTTTTCCTGTCTGGGTAAAATTATACAGTAGTCTTGGCTGTTTAGACCCCCTTTTGCAAAAGCCCGTTTTAATCGTTGTCTAAACTTTTCAGTAATTGCTGAGTTCCAGTGAGACACAAACACAAATTGAGCGTGAGGAACTTGTTTGGCAATTTCTACAAAAATTCTATCATATTGAGGCAAATATTTAAACACAGACTGACAAGATAGATAAATGACCCGATTGTTTTTTAATCCAAAATCTGAAGGTTGTTTTTCTAACTTTTGACTCTGGTATTTGTCTAAATAAACGCCTAAATTCGGTAAACGAACTAATGTTTCTGAATAATGATTTTGTGCGGTTTTCGGTTCCAGTACCTCTGGAGAGATAAAATAATCAATTGTCGGTAAACCTGTTGTAACCGGATGTCCCCAAGCTGCACATTGAATAGAAGCCAGACGTAAACTCGCAATTTGTGTGGTTAGCGGACACATTCCCAAATCCAAAAAGACTAAAATATCCTGTTTATCCGCATAAATTTTCTGAACACTCTCAACAAATTCACCATTTAATCTATAAAAATCATCGCCATAAAAACGATATAAACTTGTTACATCATCTTCCTCATTTCCGGTATAATAACAAGTCACTTCAAAGGCTTGACGGTTGTACTGCTTCAACCATCCCAAGAAGACAATACCCACAGTATGCCATTGAAAAAAAGACGAAACGTAGCCAATTTTTATTTTATCATTTGGCTGAACAAAGCGGAAATTTATCGGTTTAACCCATTGCGGAAAGCTTGTCGCCATAATTTTATGAACGAATTCTCCGTACTGTTTTTGTAGTTGTAAATCGTCGCAGCCTTGATAAGCCAAGTAAAAATTCGTATGATTTGAAATCGCTTTAAATAAACTCGCTGATGTTTCAGGTAAACTTAAATCAGTTTTCGCAATTAATTGAATTAATAACTCAGAAAACCTCTGACGATATTGTTCAATTTCCGAAGAATTATTATATAAAATCGGAAGTAAGCGTTGGTGGGCGAATTTTAAAGAAAAATCATTGGGAAACAGTTTTAAAGCATTCTCAACTAAATCAATCGCTGCTGCTGTCTCTCCGATTTCTTGTAAAGTATTTATCCAAGCTAAATAAACCTTTATCAAACCGTCTGTTGAGTCTGGTATTTGTTCAACTATCTGTTCAACCGCTTGCTGATAAATACTAACTGCTTGCGAATATTGTTCAATTTTTTGATAACAGTCAGCTAACTTTAAATAAACCTCAACATCTTGATTTTCAATTTTAAGATAATCTTGGTAAAATTGAATCGCTTTTGGATATTCCCCCCGATAATAGGTTGAATTTCCTAAATAAAATGCAGCCAGAGATGTATTTTTTATCGCTATAAACGCCATCCCCAACTGTTCCAAGATAAACGGATTTTCTGGTTCAAATTCTAAGCCCGCTTTGTAAGTTGCAATCGCCGCTTCAATTTCACATTTACCCATCAACAAATTACCCAAATCTACATAAAAACTCGGGTTATTTGAATCAAGATCAATTGCTTTTTTATAGTAAAATTCCGCCCGTTTAATCTCACCAACTTCTAGAAAAACTTCCGCCAATTTATGATAAGTATCAGCCCAATCGGGAGCCATAAAAATAGCTACCTCATAAGCTGAAATAGCTGCGTTGAAATCTTCTGTCGCCGTTAATCCTAACCCCAAATAATAATATTGAATCGCTTGTGATGAATCCAGTTCTAAAGCCGAATAAAAGGCATCGAGGGCTTCCAAATAACGTTCTTGAGAAAAATAAACCATCCCCAACTCTCGCCAAGCATCAGCGTGGGTATTTTCTAAGGCTAAAATCTGCTGATATTTTTCCTCAGCCTCAGACAAATATCCCGCATCATACAACGCTACAGCCTCAGTGTAGAGACGATCCAACATTCAGCTTCCGAGAATAAGTTATAAATAACTAATTATACTCGATCAGCGAGAACCATTCGGGCGAGGGTTGGGGCGAGGGTTGCGGGGAGGGTTGGGGCGAGTGATCGGACTGTTTCCCCCCGGTGCGGGGCGAGTCGTGGGACTATTTCCCCGAGGCGCTGGGCGAGTCGTGGGGCGAGGGTTGGGACGATTCGCCTGAGCGTGGAGCGAGCCAGAAAAGGCGTTTTTAAGGGTTTGACCCCCATTTTGACGAATCTGGCGATCGCTATTTTCTAAAGCCTCTGTGACGCTAGGAACGGCTTCTGCGTTAATTTTTCCGAGAGCAAAAGCGGCTTTCGCCCGAACTTGCATCTGTTCGTCATTCAACGCCGCTGTCAAAGCGGGAACCGCCGCCTGTCCCATGCGTTTGAGGGCGATCGCGGAGGAAATCTGCACGTCTTCGTCGCTATCTCTGAGGGCTGCAATTAAATCAGGAACCGCCTCCGATGCCGAAGGCCCGAGGATTCCCAAGCCAAACGCCGCACCCTGACGAACTTGGGGATTTTCATCCTTCAACGCTTGGGTTAAGTCTGCGATCGCGGAGTTGAGAACCTCGCGAGACGTTGGCCCAATGTGTCGCAACGCTACCGCCGCATCCATCCTAACACTTTGATCCGCATCTTTCAACGCCGAAAGCAAAGCCGGAACCGCTTCTGTGGCGTCTGCACCCATCGCACCCAAGGCGAAAGCCGCATTTTTGCGAATGTTGACATCGGGATCGTTCAAGGCTTCTATCAAGATGGGAACCGCAGGAGAACCGATTTTTTTGAGGGTTTTAACGGCTAATAGTCGGTTTTGTCGGTTGGTGTTGCTGAGTTGCTCAATTTGTGCAATCACTTCTGCGGTTGTCGTGGCTTGAGTTGCGACTTTTCCAATTAACAGAAAACCAACAGATAGACAGAGTAATGCTAATTTCGGCGAATGCAATGATTTTTTTAGGGTGTTCCAATCCATACCCGTTTGTTTCCTGATTGAGTTAGTTTTCTATCCTCAGAGTCATTGTACTCGAAGATAGAGAGTTGCTTTTCAATTATGCGGCTCAACAGGCAAATTGTGTAAGATTGGCAAATTTGTTAACAGTTGCTTGTTTTTTCGATAAACTGCTCCGGCTACACGTTAAAATCAAAGCCATCATTGAAGACAAAATCTACATCTAAAAACAGGCGATTGGGTAAGGTTCCGTCATCAATAATTACTCCCAGATACCGACCATCAAAAAGTTGAATCGCAATGTCGAGATTGTTATCGCCATTCGCATCAAAATTTCGCTCTAATGTTAACGGGTCGATTTGGTTAATAAGTCGGCTAGGAACCGCAATTTTATCTCCTACCAAAGAACTATTTCCCGCTTCAAACCCATTAAAAATGGCATCAACATCTTCAAAATCTCGACTCGCTTCTCCCGGATCAAAAACAAAAGTATCTTCTCCCTCACCCCCGATTAAATCATCAACCCCCGCATCACCATCTAAAATATCATCACCGCGATCGCCAAATAGGGTATCATCTCCTTCATCACCGTTGAGAAAGTCATCATCTTGACCCCCATACATCGCATCGCCATCAAACCCACCTTCTAGGGAATCACTTCCTAAATTTCCGAAGATTTGATCTTGTCCAGAATTGGCAAAAATTCGATCTCCATCAATTCCTCCAAAGACAGTATCTCGGTTAGTTCCCCCCGTTATTGTATCACTTCCTCTATTGCCATTAACAAGCAATGGCTCGTTAACGTTTGGGCCTTGTAAACTGTCGTTTCCTGCTAATAATAAAACTTCGGAATTTGAAGCTTGACCTGGGGATAGAAAAATGGTATCCGCATCGTCTGTTCCGCCTAAAACCGGAAATCCAAAAAAACCAACAAAACCGAGTGGGACTAATGTAAAAGCCATTGTTTATAATTCTCCAAATTGTGTTTACTGGATTCAGTTAAAGCACAACAATTGAGTTTAACACATCCTTCTCTGGTTTGATTCACGTTATAGATAAACTCGTTCTTACTGGATTGAATCTTGATAATATCCGAAACTAAATCCCTCTTTTCATCCAATCCCTAATATCTTTATCTAGCTTTTTTGCTATGAGTATTCTATCGGGATTGAATGAGAATTGAGTAAAATTTGGATACAGCATCAATGCTAAAATTGATCGGGTTGTTTTAAAATTAGTCGATGAATTATCAATTTCATTGACAATAGACTTCACAAACATTTGTTCAGATTCAGTTAAAGGTTCCGCTCTCAAACGTTTATTTCTAAGCAAGATGCGATAGACTGTTTTGAAAGAATTCGAGGGTTTTGTATTAAAGTTTTCTGGGGGAAGTGTTAGCCAAGAGTTGGCTACTTCCTGTCTCAGTTGACGTAAATATTCTAAAAAAGTTCCCGAACTATTCTCGGAGAAATACAGATAAAAATGATTTAAGTTAATTGTATAAATGCAAACCGCGCGATCGCGAACCGATACGGGTAAAAAATCATAAACCGGATCGCAATAAAGTTTGTGATAAAATTTGAGATCGGTTGAAACATTTTCAGCAATATTTTGATAGGTTTTTTGTTGGGTATGAAGCCGAAAATAGGAAAGAACTTGATTAACAAACCCCACTTTATAGCCTCCCAAAATTCTCAGCCATAAATCAAGATCGACTAATTGATTCAGTTGCGGATCGAATCCTCCAATTTTATCCAAGACTTCCCGACGAATTAAAACCGTACTCGGTTCGCCAATTTTGTTAATTGGATGTTTCAAAAGATGCGGATCGCTTAGTAATTCTTCCCCCCGTTGAATGGGTTGTAAACTTGACCACCCTTGATGAATATTTTGAAAATCTTGATAAACCGAAATTAGATCCGGATCGGTTTCGGCGACTTCATCCACAAAACACATCTCGCGGGGAGAAAACACCAAGCCAATTTCCTCATCTTGTTCGGCGATTTTTACCAGTTCTGTGATACAATTGGGAGAAAGAAGATCATCTTGAAATAAAAACTTAATATATTTTCCCTTAGCTTGAGAAATCGCAAAATTACAGTTTTCCGCAAGTCCCAAAGGTTCGTGAGAAAAAATAAAAATCTTAATTGAGGTTTTCTTTCTAAAACTTTCAGCAATTTCTATCGTGTTATCCGTTGAACCATCATCGGATATAATAATTTCTAGCGGGGAATAGGTTTGAGACAAAATACTAGAAATGGCTTCGCAAATAAAGCGAACACCATTAAATGTTGGAATACAAACACTCACCAAAGGATTTTTAGGAATTAAAACCCCGGTTTCTCCAATAAACTGGGGTTGGGGAATGTTGCTGTTATTTGACGTGTAAATTTGTGGATATTTTTGAGAAAGATATTGAACGAGTTGATCTGTCGCTTCCCGATCATTTTCAAAATTGGGTTGTTTGAGAATAACTCTTTGGTTTAATAAAACTTCCGACAGGTGAAAAAATTCCCAATTTTTATCAGCGACACTCAACCAAAACTCCCATTCATACCCCGTTTGAGTCGGAATATTAACATCAAAACCCCCGCAGTCTTCCCAAACTTGTTTTCTAAAAAGAGAACTTAAATTAATAAAATTTTCACGGATAAGCTGAACAACTGAAAAATCAGGTAAAGATTGAATTCGGTTTTTTTCACTTTCTCCAAATAACTTTATATCTCCATAAACCACACCAATTTCCGGTATTTTATCCAAAATTTCTACAGCATCAATTAAATGATTTGAGTCAATTGTATTTTGAGCGAGTAAAGGAAAAATATACTTTCCCGTCGCTTTTTGAATAGAAGAATTAAGAAGATTAGCCAGATTAAAATTATCATCAAACTGACAAATAATATAACCTCTATCGCTTAAATAATTTAAAAATTCTTCTTCGTCAGGGTTGAGAAAAAGAGAAGTCACAATTAGAATTTCATCAACATTTTCCAGACAAGCTTCCACCGAAGCGATCGCATCCCAGAGAAATTCCCATTGATTTTGACAAATAACAATCACAGATAGGTTGATTTCCGTTCGATCTAAATTCATATTGACTTCTCAAAATGATCAACCCGATAACCATTAATTCGATAAAAATGAATTGCAGTCTTTAACGCCTAAAATTACCAGGGAGAAACCCGTTGAGAATAAGGACCCAGGCGCAAAGCATTTCCCAAAGTATTGTTATTTTCCCGCAACCCTTCATAAAAGAAAAATACCTCACCTTGTACACCTCGATAGCGGTTATATTCAATCGCTTTTAAAAGTTCATCCTCGCTAATACGATAAGAACCAATTTTCAACAAAATTCCGGGAGACAACTTAGAAATTTGCGAAGTTTTAAACTGAGTATCAACCAATTGATCCACCAAACTTTTATAACTCCAGAAATTGCGGCGATAAAGCTGAGGATGAATCATATCAACCAAATCTTTATCAATCCAGGCGATATAATCTTGTAAATATTCATTCAATCCCCACCGATAAGGACTCGGTGCCATCGACACCTTAATATGAGGTTTAATCGCTTTCACCTGCTGATAAAGACGGGCTAAAAAACCCGTTAAAATATCAGCCCTCCACTGTAACCATTGCTCATCTTTATGATATAATGGAGGTCGGCGACCATATTGTTGAATATAAAGATCGACCGTTTTAGAATCGTATCCGCCCTCAGAAGGCAGAGCAGGCATTCGATCGTCACCTTGAATCCCATCAACGTCATAATTTTTGACCACTTCTAGAATCAAATCCATGACGAAATTTTGAACTTCAACATCAAAAGCATTCATCCACTCAAACCCATTTTTAATCAAAAGAGTTCCCTGAGCATTGATCGCCGCCCAATGGGGTTTTCTATTGAGAATCCGACCGCCATTTTGTTTATAAGAACAGGCAAAACCATATTCAAACCAGGGAATCACTTTCAACCCAACTTTATGAGCTTCTTCAATCAATTCTCGCAGCGGATCGCGCAGTTGTCCGCGAGTCACATAAAAATCAATTTCCACTCCAAACTGTTGGCTCATCATGGCGGAGCGATAAAGCGTCACCCCCTTATTCCAAACCACAGGAAAGACCACGTTAAATCCTGTTTCCGCCAAAAACTGCATAGCCTCCGCGATCGTCTGTCGAGAATAAAGAACTTGACTATCGGTATTGGTAATCCAGACCCCACGAACTTCCATGTGACCTCCTGCGTCCACTGAACTCAAACTGTATCTTCGATGGTTCTCAGGCGATCCGTCCCCAAATCAGGATACTGACCTATCAATCGCCCTTTTTGTTTGCAAAGCTAGTCCCGCCCAGTTGATTTTTCAGTTATTATCTTTAACTAAGGGGCAATTTTAGCAGTGTATTCAGTTGAACAGATCAGACAACCTGATTTCACTGTCCCCACCGAGAAAAGCTTACCCTGATTGGCAATCATAACCCCTGTCATCAGGGAGGGTTCGAGATTGGGGTAACAGGATGCAAATTCTATGGGAGATCCAAACCACTATAGGTTCGACCAAACTCAGCGAGGGATAGCACCAACTCGCTACGGTTTTGTGCGGGATAAACTTCTGCAAGTCCAACGTCATCAAACCGTGACTCAACCCATCCCCAGTTTAGGGAATCGCTTCCCCTGTATGGGGCTAAATGTCTGTGGTCAGTATCAACCTTTAAATTCTCCCTTTGGCAACAGCAATCGCCCACTCAAGCGGTCAACCGCGTGTCAGTTTGGGGTCAAAATCATAAAAAGTCGAAAATTCCCTTCAGTTGAAATCACCCTTTTATCGCATCAATTTGTTTCGCTGCTGCTGAGTCATCACAAAGATTTACTGAGACTACTCCCCAATCGAATTTCATTGCGACAATACGTTCTCGTCGCTGGCGATACTAGCTGAACCCTGTGCTTTCAATGGCGGGGGTTAGACGGTCAATCCTCCAATTCAACGGTCTAAGGTGAGTGGAATTTAACCATTGACCGACACAGTTTAGTATCGTCCTCTGTTCAATGTTTTATTCAGGGTGAAATTTCAGGTTCACCCCCCAATCCTAATTCACAGGTTCTTAATTGCATGATCAAGAACTTGTCGGCTTCTCATTCCGAGAGGCGATCGCCGACGATAGATTACAGTAAATTATTCATTTTGTATGAAGGCTAGTGAAATTTTCAGCGCGAACAAACTCTTAAAACGATATGCCAAAGGGGAACGTAGCTTTAGCGGAATTAACCTGATGGCGGCTCAATTAAAGGCACTAAATCTCAATCGAGTTAATCTCAGCCAAGCCAATCTGAGCGGAGCAAACTTAAGCCAAACTCGACTGATTTGTGCGAATTTGAGCGGGGCTGATCTGAGTCGAACCGATTTGAGCGGGGCGGTTTTAATTGAAGCAATTTTAAGTGGAGCCAGTCTCACCCGAACCCGACTGGTTCAAGCGGACTTGAGTGGGGCTATTCTCAGTGGAAGTATTTTGTCTCAAGCCGACCTGACCGGTGCCAACTTGACCGGAGCGAGTTTAGTCAGCGCTTCTGTACTCAATGGCTCTAGACTGACCGATGCGATTTTGATTGGTGCCACTCTCTCACGGGCGACTTTGAGCGCTATCGATCTCAGTCGGGTTAACCTCACCAGAGCCATTTTAAGTGAAAGCGAACTCGGTGGCGCGAACTTGAGTTCGGCTTGTCTAATTCGAGCTTATTTGAATCGCTCTAACCTCAGCGGCGCCAATCTCATGGGAGCCGATTTGAGCGAAGCCAGTTTACGCAATGCTAATCTGGGCGTGGCCAATCTAACGGGCGCCGATTTAACCGGCGCCGATTTAGAAGGGGCGAATCTTAATGGCGCCGGGTTGAGCGGGGCCAATTTAAAGAGTACCAATTTGAAAAAAGCCAATCTCAATGGTTTGATTTTGCATGAAGCTGATTTGAGACTGGCTGATTTGAGTCAAGCCAATCTGCGAGGCGCCAACCTCAGCGGGGCGAATTTGGCGGGTGCGAGTTTGCTAGAAGCCGATTTACGAGGAGCGAACTTGAGTCACGCCAATCTGACCGGAGCGGGATTGTTGTTGACTTCTCTGAAAGGGGCTAATCTCCGAGGTGCGAATTTGTGTCAAGCCAATTTGATCGGCGCGAGTTTGAATGTTACCAGTTTGGATGATGTCTTCTTGGATGGTGCGATTTTGCCCAATGGGGCGACTTATGCCTAGAGATCGCAATAGTTAACACGGCGATCGCTATCTGGGAGTCTGAAAAAATCGCTGTTGGTTCCAGAAACTGACAGCGGTTTCAGTTGGCTCAACCGATGCTCTGAAAATCCCTAACAGCCCGGTTCTAAATTTTTCTCCGGTTGATTGAAAATTATCGAATTTTTTGTGATACACTAATAAGGTTTGAGGTTTTAAACCACTATAGGATGGAGGTGAAACCGCGCAGAATGAAAAAATTGGGAACCCACCTGGTTATCGATGCTTGGCATTGTCCCGCTGACTTACTGAACGATCCCGAACGCATTCGTCAGGCTATACTCGATGCAATTACGGCCGGAGGAGCAACGTTAATCGATTTTTGTGTTCATCAGTTCAGTCCTCATGGGGTGACGGCAACCGCAACGTTAGCCGAGTCTCATATTGCGATCCATACTTGGCCTGAATATGGTTATTTTGCTGCCGATGTCTTCTTTTGCGGACGCGGAAATCCCCAGCTTGCTCTTGAATGTTTAGAAGTAGCCCTTCAAGCCAAACAGGTTAAGCAGCGAGAATTTCAGCGCGGTTTTGAACTGGAGACAGATATTTCAGAAGATTCGAGCAGTTGGGAATCCCTGGAGAGTCAGTGGGCTGAAACGACCGTTTTACAGGCTTAATCTCTCTCATCGGTTCGAGCAATTTTTTGGGTTTTTGAGCAACAATCAACGAGCTTCTTTTCCTTGATACTGCCAGTGCAGGTATTGAGAATTGGCTCAAATTGTTCTGACTCAAAAAAAATAGCATGATAATTTCTCCCTCTACAACACATAGGGGGAGATTTTTCGCGTCTTCACACTTGAGATGATTCCGGTTTTAACGTTGCTGTTGCTGCAAAAGTGGACGAACAATCCAATATCCCGCTCCAAAAGCAACGATAATAATTAAGGCAATGGAAACCACCAGCCAAAATCCATTTAACTCGACTCGTTGAGACTCCGAAGTTGGACGTAAGCGACCTTCTGGTTCTTCTGTAAACAGTTGATCGGGGATTTCTCGCTTCAAAGGGGGATGTTCGGGAACACCAGAAGCCGGCGGAGAAACAGGCGGATGGTTGGCTTGGGTTTTGTGCTGCTGTGAACTCCGAGTCACCGTCTTTGTCATCATCGGCAGTTCTACAAAGTTAGCATTGGAAGAAATACCATTGGGTTGGTTGTTGAAATTGGGAATTTCAAGAGTTGAAGTCGGCTGCGGCTTCTGCTGGGGAAAATCAGGCTGGTTCGCCTTTTGAGCGGTGTTGATCGCTTGCTGAAGTTGGATGGCGGCTTGCGTTAGGTTCTCCAATTCTCGACGGAGTTGCTGATTTTGCTGTACAAGCTGCTGGTTTTGGGTTCTCAAAGAGTTGAGTGTCGCTTTGGAGGCTTGTAATTCGGCTGTCACTTCTCGGTAGAGAGAAATGGGGACAGAGGGAGAATAGCCATTTGTTGTTTCTGATGAGTTCGGGCCAGAAACGTTAACATCTTGCATAGGACTTCAATTTGACTAGGAATGTTTGGGGTATGACTAATGATCGCAATTAAGCAGAACCAGGTTCACCTGCTATATTTTAGATTAATTGCCATTAGAACAATCAGAAGACATTTCGTCAAGAAAGTTTAGGTTCTAACTTGGGTTCTAACTTCGGTAAAATTTATTTAGGTTGAAGAATTCTCCATTGGTATCGTTATGAGTAATTTACCCATTGAACAAGAAGTTTTTCAGTCCTCCGAGCCGGAGGCACTTAAGTATGGCGAACGTGAAATTCAGGAGGGACAGTTAATTACTTTTCCTAACCCCCGAGTTGGACGTCGCTATGAGGTGAGTATTTCTTTACCCGAGTTTACCTGTAAATGTCCTTTTTCGGGTTATCCCGATTTTGCTACCCTTCATCTGACTTACGTGCCGCACGAGCGAGTCGTGGAGTTGAAATCTTTGAAACTCTATATCAATAGTTATCGCGATCGCTATATTTCTCACGAAGAATCGATCAATCAAATCTTAGATGATTTTGTCGCCGCCTGCGATCCCGAAGAAGTTAAACTTGTGGGTGATTTTAATCCTCGCGGTAATGTTCATACTTGTGTCGAAGTTCGACATCAGCGGATGACACCCTAATCACCCTTGTCTTAGGATTTGATTTTCGGGCGTTGCTATCCCACCGCTATCCTCGCAGAGAAGCGGTAAAATGTGATATAATAGTAGACTGTGTTGAAATTAGACTAAATCCATGCCTAAACTGAAAACTCGTAAGTCTGCCGCTAGACGTTTTCGAGTCACGGGTAGCGGTAAGTTGGTGCGTCGTAAAGCGTACAAGAGCCACCTCTTACAGCATAAAAAGTCCGATCGCAAGCGTCGTTTGTCGAAAATGGCAGTCGTTAACGAGCGGGACGCTGAAAATGTACGGTTGATGATGCCCTATATGTAGGGATTTCAAAGATATTGAATCAGTTAAGGGAAATTAACGATGACAAGGGTTAAGCGCGGTAACGTTGCTCGCAAACGTCGCAAAAAAATTCTTAAGCTTGCTAAAGGGTTTCGGGGATGTCAATCTACCAATTTCCGGACCGCTAATCAGCGAGTCATGCAAGCTTTGCGGAATTCTTATCGCGATCGTCGCAAGCGCAAGCGGGACTTTCGGAGACTTTGGATTACTCGGATTAATGCGGCGGCTCGTCTCCAGGGGGTGAGTTATAGTCAGCTTATGGGGAGTTTGAAAAAGGCGAATATTCAAATTAATCGTAAAATGCTGGCTCAGTTGGCTGTGATTGATCCGCAAGCTTTTAGCCAAGTGGTAGAACAAGCGGGTCAAGTTCAGGGTTAATTTGTTTGGGTCTAGCCTGGTAAATTGAGTAAAAGTACAAGCAGAATTTAAGATAGGGAATGCAAGCTGAAGACTAATTTTCAGCCGCACTTCGTTTTGAAGATTCTCACAATTACTCAAAGTGATGGATAGTAATTTACCAGTTGTCTACCTGCTGTTGTTGGTGACTCTGCTCTTCGGAGTAGGGTTTTTTGTGTTGCGTCAGATTCTTAAGACCCGCAGGGTTGAAGGTCAACTGTCTCGATTGCAAAAAAAGTTGAGCCAAGAGAAGGGTACGGCTCAGGAGTATTACGAGTTGGGCTGTATCTATAACGATAAGAAGTTATATTCCCAGGCGATCGCTGTACTTCAAAAGGCTTTAAAGACATCGGAGCAGGAGGAGGAATCTCAGAATCTTGCTCTGGTTTACAATGCTTTGGGTTATGCCTATTTTGCCCAAGAACAATATGATATCGCGATTCGACAGTACAAGGAGGCTCTTAAACTTGCTCCTGATTATGTTACGGCATACAACAATTTGGGTTATGCCTACGAGCGGAAAAAGTTAACGGCTCAGGCGTTGGAGGCTTATGAGCAGGCTTTACAGGGTGATCCGAAAAATGCGATCGCTCTTCAAAGAGCGGAATCGTTGCGGAAACGTTTGGGAATTCCCACTTCTTCACCAGAATAGACTGTTTTTGAGTGAGTGTCTTGGGGACTGACTGCGGAGGTTCGCCGAGCAACAGTACCGCTGATTGAGATTGTAATCAACAACTGCCATACTCGATGACGAGATCTAACTTTCTGAATATAGAAGGGCGATCGTCAGGGTGTGGCTCATTTTTTAGGTACAGTTACTCGGGTATTGGGTTTGGGGGTTCTATCTGGGATTGGAAAAACCCGCGCAGCCGGAGGGCAGACCCGGGAGTTTGGGAGTTGAGCCGAAAGCAAAACGTCTGTAATGCCCATAAAATCAGGGTTTTGAAAAATTTCAAAAAAAAATTCCAAAAAGTGTTGACAATCCCAGAAGAGTCCGCTACATTAGTAAATGCGCTCGAGAAACGGAAACGACATCGAAAGCGCCCGAACCTAGAAAACATAAGAGTTTGAAAGCCTAAGCACAGGTCCTTGAAGAAATTCTTTTGAGAGTCTTGGGAAACCAAGAGTTATCGAATCGTAACAAATCAAAGATACTAGCCAGAAGAGGAAGCGCAAGTCATTACTAAGATTGTAATGGAAAAGCGGACTCAACTCAGTGGTGAAATCAACACGGAGAGTTTGATCCTGGCTCAGGATGAACGCTGGCGGTCTGCTTAACACATGCAAGTCGAACGGACTCTTCGGAGTTAGTGGCGGACGGGTGAGTAACGCGTGAGAATCTGCCTCTAGGACGGGGACAACAGAGGGAAACTTCTGCTAATCCCGGATGAGCCGGAAGGTCAAAGATTTATCGCCTAGAGATGAGCTCGCGTCTGATTAGCTAGTTGGTGAGGTAAAGGCTTACCAAGGCGACGATCAGTAGCTGGTCTGAGAGGATGATCAGCCACACTGGGACTGAGACACGGCCCAGACTCCTACGGGAGGCAGCAGTGGGGAATTTTCCGCAATGGGCGAAAGCCTGACGGAGCAAGACCGCGTGGGGGAGGAAAGCCTTTGGGTTGTAAACCCCTTTTCTCAGGGAAGAAGAAAGTGACGGTACCTGAGGAATCAGCCTCGGCTAACTCCGTGCCAGCAGCCGCGGTAATACGGAGGAGGCAAGCGTTATCCGGAATGATTGGGCGTAAAGCGTTCGTAGGTGGCCCTTCAAGTCTGCTGTCAAAGACGGGAGCTCAACTCCTGAAAGGCAGTGGAAACTGAAGAGCTGGAGTGCGGTAGGGGCAGAGGGAATTCCCGGTGTAGCGGTGAAATGCGTAGAGATCGGGAAGAACACCGGTGGCGAAAGCGCTCTGCTGGGCCGCAACTGACACTGAGGGACGAAAGCTAGGGGAGCGAATGGGATTAGATACCCCAGTAGTCCTAGCTGTAAACGATGGAAACTAGGTGTTGCCTGTATCGACCCAGGCAGTGCCGTAGCTAACGCGTTAAGTTTCCCGCCTGGGGAGTACGCACGCAAGTGTGAAACTCAAAGGAATTGACGGGGGCCCGCACAAGCGGTGGAGTATGTGGTTTAATTCGATGCAACGCGAAGAACCTTACCAGGGCTTGACATGTCCGGAACTCTGGGGAAACTCGGAGGTGCCTTCGGGAGCCGGAACACAGGTGGTGCATGGCTGTCGTCAGCTCGTGTCGTGAGATGTTGGGTTAAGTCCCGCAACGAGCGCAACCCTCGTTCTTAGTTGCCATCATTAAGTTGGGCACTCTAGGGAGACTGCCGGTGACAAACCGGAGGAAGGTGGGGATGACGTCAAGTCATCATGCCCCTTACGTCCTGGGCTACACACGTACTACAATGGTAAGGACAGAGGGCAGCCACTTCGCGAGGAGGAGCTAATCCCGAAAACCTTGCCTCAGTTCAGATTGCAGGCTGCAACTCGCCTGCATGAAGGAGGAATCGCTAGTAATCGCAGGTCAGCATACTGCGGTGAATCCGTTCCCGGGCCTTGTACACACCGCCCGTCACACCATGGAAGTTAGCCATGCCCGAAGTCATTACTCTAACCGTTCGCGGAGGAGGGTGCCGAAGGCAGGGCTGATGACTGGGGTGAAGTCGTAACAAGGTAGCCGTACCGGAAGGTGTGGCTGGATCACCTCCTTTTTAGGGAGACCTAACTTTAGTCGAGCCAACCCAAAAACGATTCAGGTTCGCTAAGGTCATCCTAGGTCGGTCAAGGACAACAGCATTAAACAGGCTTTCAAACTCTTGGTTCGGATTTTTCAACTGTACAGCACCTAAAAGTCAGAAATGACGTTAGGATGCTGGACGAAAGTTCAGCCAGAACCTAGAAAACTGCATAGAGAATCAGGAAAAAAGGTAGAACCGTAACAGACGACATTAAAAAGTGGTCAAGCTACAAAGAGCTAACGGTGGATCCCTAGGCACACAGAGGCGAAGAAGGACGTGGCGACCGACGAAACACTCCGGGGAGCTGGAAGCAAGCATTGAGCCGGAGGTCTCCGAATAGGGCAACCTAGAAACTACTCGCTGAATCCATAGGCGAGTGAGAGCGAACCCAGCGAACTGAAACATCTTAGTAGCTGGAGGAAAAGAAAGCAAAAGCGATTTCCTAAGTAGTGGTGAGCGAAAGGGAAACAGCCTAAACCTTCTGTAAATACAGAAGGGGTAGTGGGACAGCATCAAAGGATTGCGGAAGTTAAACGAAGCAGTTGAAAACTGCACCAGAGAAGGTGAAAGTCCTGTAGTTGAAAATCGAAGCAACTGAGCTGAATCCCGAG